>CAVSFS010000020.1:0-4039 GCA_963727115.1 uncultured beta proteobacterium
GACCGTGTCGTGCGCTTCTGCTTCGCCAAGAAGGAAGAAACGCTGGTCGCCGCCGGCGAGCGCCTGCGCCATCTGTAAGCGTGCGTTGACGTACCGGCGCGGCGAGCCAATAATCCAGCCACCATAAAACCAGCAAGGCAGAAAGGAATCCGCCATGAGTATGCTTGAGGAGTTTCGTGAGTTTGCGGTCAAGGGCAATGCGATGGATCTCGCGGTCGGCGTCATCATCGGTGGCGCCTTCGGCAAGATTGTCGATTCCGTCGTCGGCGACCTGATCATGCCGCTGGTCTCGCGCGTCACCGGTCGCCTGGATTTTTCCAACCTGTTTTTCGTACTCGGCGACAACCCGAAGAACCTGGCCGCGCTGGCCGACATCAAGACCGCCGGCATCCCGGTCTTCGCCTACGGCAGTTTCCTGACCATCCTGGTCAATTTTGTCATTCTCGCCTTCGTCATCTTCATGATGGTCAAGCAGCTCAACCGCCTGCGTAACGAAGAGCCGCCGGCGCCGGAACCCGAAGCCCCGGCAACGCCGGAAGACGTGATGCTGCTACGCGAGATTCGCGATTCGCTGAAGAAGTAGGGCAGGGCAGGGCAAGCTTCACGGGAAGGTTTGCCCCGGTTTTTCACCTTCCAACCTATCGGCATTGTGCCGCCAACGCTTTCTCATGCTGACTGCTGACCCAATTGCTCAGGAACTGCTGTGGCGAGGCATAGCAGAGCGTGGAATGTCGGCATGCCCACCGTGACGTTGAATCCCCGGCCGAAGCCAAAATCGCCCTTCGCCATTCTGGTAAGCTTGCTGCAAGTATGACAAAAAGCAGATTCACACACCTGCCTGGCTTGCTCCTGCTTGGCCTGGCAGCAGCATTTCTCGCCTGGCGCATCGTCGTCACCAACATGGCTGAATTATTTCTCCAGGATGACGGGCCAGACGCTGCGACGCCCGCACTACGCTGGAATGCCAGCAATGCACAGGCCCGCTACCTTGAGGGGCTTAGCCAAGCCAAGGCGGATCCTGCACGTGCGATGGCCGACCTGTCGTCAGCTATCCGCAATAACCCGACCGATGGTCCGGCTTACGCCGCGCTCGCCCGGCTCAAGGAAGGCAGCGGCAATCTCGCCGAAGCCGAAAAAGCCATGCAGGCGGCAGCGCAAATGGCCCCGCGCCGCGTTGACGTCCAGCTGGAAGCGGCACGTTTCTGGTTTCGCCGGGGCGATATCGCCCGCGCCATGAAACACATGGATGTCGTGCTCACCTTCGGCGACTCCCTGCGCGAAGAGATTTTTCCCGATCTCCTGAAGCTGGCCGAAGATCCAGCAACCCGCGAAATGGCCCACGCCAGACTGCTGAAACAACGCGTCGCCTGGTGGCCGCAGTTCTTCAACTATGCGGCAGCAAAGGCCACCAGCGTCGAAACGCTGCGCGCCCTGTTCCAGATGCAGGCCGGCGGGCCCAACACCGTCACCACCGATGGCCTCAGGGCTTACCTGCAACGCCTGCAGCGGGAAAACCTGTGGGTCGAATCCTACCTCGTCTGGCTCAACAGTCTGCGCAAGGATCAGCTCAACGCCATCGGCAACCTGTTCAACGGCGGATTCGAAGAAGAAATCAGCAACCTGGGGTTCGACTGGATCGTCACGCCGGCCTCGCAGGTCGTCGTCGATACCGCCACGACCTACGGCGCGACAGGCCACAAGGCGCTACACGTCGTATTCAGGGGGCCGCGCATCCAGTTTCAACACGTGCACCAATACATGATGCTCGACCCCGGCAACTATTCCCTGCATGGCCGGGCGCGGTCGGACAATCTCGAGTCACCAGAGGGGATGCAATGGTCCATCTACTGCGTTGGCACTGCAAAAGCCCTCGCGCACAGTGAGCGCTTCAACGGAACCGACCACTGGCAACACTTTGCCACCCAGTTCCAGGTCCCGGCCCAGGACTGCGCGGTACAGATGCTTCGCCTTGAACTGGCAGGCCGGTCAGCGCTCGATTACGAAGCCAAGGGTGTCATCTGGTTCGACGACCTCTCGATCGCTCGCCAGAAAACCAACTGATTCTGCGGCTATCATCCTGATTTAGCGTCAATACGACTCTCGTTCGTCGTAGCGTTTGCGTATATAATGCGACCGTAATTTTGAACCAGAAATCCGCAGGTTCGTCTCCAGACTGAAAGCTATAAAGGCAATTCATGAGAATCGTAACGGCATTGCTGCTTGCCAGTACCCTGGTGATCACAGGCCAAGCCACTGCACAGAGCACGGGAGCCACCTTGCAGGATCTGAGCGGCAAAGTGCTGATGAACAAGGGTGACGGCCTGGTGTCAGGCAAAGCAGGTACCGCCTTGGTGGACGGCGACCGTATCGTGACCCTCGACAAATCCGGCGCCAGGATCGTATTCACCGACGGATGTTCTGTTACGCTCGAAGAAAACCAGATCTTCGTGATTGATGCACGCCTCGGATGCAAGGCCCTGCCAATAGCCAGCAGCCCGGCGCCAGCTACGGTCGGCGGGCTGACCACCGCTCAGGGACTCTTGATCGGCGTTACTGTTTTGGGCGGCGCCGCATTAATTGGCAACGCAAATTCCCAAGACAACCGGCCGATCAGCCGCCAGTAAGCCATCGACAATTCCATGAAGGGTCTTGTGCGCCCTGCTTCCGATGAAGCAGGGCTTGCTTTTTCTGGCGTCGCAATCCTGGGCGCGATGCTCATCTTTGCGCCCCTCATCATGGGGGGCAATCGCCCGCTGCCGCTCCTGATCCTGGAACTCGCGGCAACCGTCCTGCTGTGCCTGCTGCTCCTGCGTCCCGGTTTCACGCAACATCTTTCCCGACCGCTGCTGATCGCGCTTGGCGCACTCGTTGCCCTGCCGCTCGTCCAATTGCTGCCGCTGCCGGAATTCGTCTGGAACTGGCTTCCGGGCAGGGATTTTTACGGCGCTGCATCAAGTGCCGTGGGCAGCACACCCAGCTACCGCAGCCTGTCGCTGATCCCCAATGCCACCGAATCAGCACTGCTGGCCCTCCTGGTGCCGGTAGCGGTCTTTCTGGCAACCGTTTCCACCAGCGAAGCGCAACTCAAGCAGCTGATCAACCTGTTCATCGGCCTCGCGGTCATCCAGGCCATCATCGGTCTCGCCCAGTTCGGCACCGGCTCAATGACTGTGCTTGCCAGGGCTGGAAGGCGAAGGAATCTCCGCTGCCCACGGCACCTATCCGAACTCCGACCACCTTGCCGGCCTCCTGGAAATGGCCTTGCCGGTGGCGCTCGGGCTGCTGATCGCCAACATCCAGATCGGCAGCGGCACACCGGCGCGCGCGACTCGAAAGGTACCGATCCGCCAACGGATTTCCCGCCTGTTCGCCAGCGGCATTCGATTCAACCGGGTTGCGATCTACGCTGCTGCCGGATTGGCCATACTGCTTGGCCTCACCTTCAGCCATTCCCGAACCGGCGTCGCACTTGCCATGCTGGGAATTCTCGTGTCCTCGCTGGTCTTTGGCCGCTGGGTCGGGGGGCAACGCTCTTCCCGGCTGATCACCGCCTTCACGGTCATCGCCGTCGCGCTGGCGCTCGAAATCGGTCTGACGTCCGTCCTAAGCCGCTTCACCGGCAAAGGAATGACCGACGATATGCGCTGGTCGATCTACGCCGCAACCATTCAAGGCATCCGCGAGTTTTTCCCGATTGGCAGCGGTTTCGGCACCTACCCCGCGGTGTTCCGTCGTTTTCAGCCTGGCAACATTCCCGAATTCGTCAACCATGCCCACAACGACTATCTCGAATGGCTCTTCGAAGGCGGCTTGGTGGCAGCCGTATTGATGATCGTATTCCTGGCGCTCTACGTTCTGCGCTGGCGCAAGATCTGGCCCCGGGAGGATTACTGCCCGCCCTACGGCTTCATGCGGATTTCAGCCGGGATCGGTCTTCTGATGATGGGCCTTCACGGAATGATCGACTTCAACCTGCACATCCCGGCCAATGCCGTTTTCTTCGCCTTCCTGGCGGGGGTGTTCTTTCACCAGGCAAGCC
>CAVSFS010000021.1:0-8623 GCA_963727115.1 uncultured beta proteobacterium
GCCCAGAGCGTGTAAAAACGCTCCGTGATATAATGCGTTTGTCATTTTAATTGTATAGCCACCATGAAGCGCTTCATCGAAGGTGAAAGCCGAACCCAGAGCACGCTGCTCCCGGAATGCCTCGACGACTACATAGCGGAGACCAATCCAGTGCGCGTCGTGGATGTCTTTGTCGATGAACTGGATCTGGGCAAGCTGGGATTCGAGGGGGTTGATCCGGCAGCCACCGGTCGGCCGGCCTACCACCCCGCCGTACTTCTGAAGCTCTACATCTACGGTTACCTCAATCGCATCCAGTCCAGCCGCCGCCTTGAGAAAGAGAGCCAACGCAATGTCGAACTGATGTGGCTGACGGGGCGTCTGATGCCGGACTTCAAGACCATCGCCAGTTTCCGCAAAGACAACGGCAAAGCGATCCGCAACGTTTGCCGTCAGTTTGTGGTGCTGTGCCAGCAGTTGGGACTGTTCTCTGAAGCCCTGGTCGCCATCGACGGCAGCAAGTTCAAGGCCGTCAATAATCGTGACCGGAACTTCACCAGTGCCAAGTTGGAACGGCGAATGCAGGAAATCGAATCAAGCATCAATCGTTACCTGACCGAACTCGATACGGCTGACCGGCAAGAACCTGCTGTTGCGAAAGTCCGGGGCGAACGCTTGCAAGACAAAATCGCCGCGTTGAAGGAGCAGATGAAAGCGCTCAAGGAGATCGAGGTCCAGCCTCAATGACACGCCTGACAAGCAGATTTCCCTGACCGACCCCGATGCGCGTTCAATGAAGACTCGGGGTACGGGCGTCGTCGGCTACAACGTCCAGACTGCGGTGGATGCAAAGAACCATCTGATCGTGGCGCATGAAGTCACGAACATTGGGATCGACCGAGACCAACTGACTTCCATGGCCAAGCAAGCCCGTGCCGCCATGGGGACCGAAGAACTCACCGTGATTGCTGATCGGGGCTACTTCAAGGGTGAGGAAATTGTTGCCTGTCACGAAGCCGGCATCATTGCCATCGTCCCCAAAACGACGACCTCCAGTGCCAAGGCCAATGGGCGCTTTGATAGGCAGATTTCATTTACGATCCAGAAAAGAATGAATATCGCTGTCCTGCGGACAAGCGTTGATCTGGCGTTGTTCGACTGTTGAGAGAGGCTTGAAGCTCCACCGATACTGGAGTTCGAACTGCCCGCAATGCGCCATCAAAGAGAAATGCACTCCCGGTGTAGTAGCGCGGATGTAGCTCGCTGGGAGCACGAGGACGATCCTTGAAACCATGCAACATCGCTTGGACCAGGCACCTGACAGCATGCGCATTCGGCGCCAGACGGTGGAACACCCCTTCGGCACTCTCAAGTTATGGATGGGCAGCGCGCACTTCCTGACCAAAACCCTTGATCGGGTCAGCACAGAAATGGGGCTCCATGTGCTTGCCTACAATCTGAAGCGTGTGATGAAAATACTGGGTAGCGGGGCGCTGATCGAAGCCATGAGGGCCTGAGAAGGACCTTTTGTGACCGCCATCCTCCGCCTCGCCAAGCTACTCCGGCAATTCCATCCCACACTGACAAACCACTGCACCGATACTGCTAAATTCGCTCCGCGTTTTTACACGGTCTGGGCCAAGAGCGGCAGTAGCAGTCCCAAAAGGTTGAGTTGCCCGAACGGCTGCTCACTCATCAGAAACCGGCCGCTCGACTCAGTTGGGAGTGGTATCGGTACCCCGTTAAGGGGGATTCAGCAACCAGCGTATCTGAGTTCTACCCCTTGGCAGCGGATCAACTTGAGTTGTTAGTCAGGCAGCTATGGACAGCAACCTCGCCATTGGCACCATACGGAATTCCGGATGTACTCCGATCAAGCCAATACTCAAAAAATAAAGCCAATAAAATATTCCAGGATAGTAATTTACAAATCACCAGGTATGTTTATAATTAACTCCAGGCATATTTCAACAATAAACCAGGAGTTAGTTATGTACCCGTCAAACTCGCAAGGCAATCCTACCCCCCTCTCTTCACTTGACGACCTGATCGATGTTGGCGGTACCGCTGACAAGCCATACAAGGTGTTCATCGGGCACAATTTGGGTTTCCGTACGTTTGTTACGTACATACCGATGCATGAGTTCTTCGAAATTTCCGAAGTGGCAAATGATCCGGCTCGCGATGGCGATGCCGTGTCTCAACGAAAGCTCGATCCTACTCACGCCCACAAGTTGGCGGTCTACATCCTCAAAGGTTTGGTCAGCGCAGCAATCACTCGCCGCAAGATCGAAAACAAGTCGGTCCCAGAAGCTTTTATGGAGGTTCAATCGCAACTTGGCAAGCAACCCTACCTCTCCGTTCAGCCGATCGTTGTGAACATCCGTGAGTGCAACCCTGGCGGCGAAAGCTTGCGCGGACTACGCATGACGACCGTGGATCAGGAAACGACCTCGTTCAAGGTATTTCTCTCGCAAAAACACGTACTTTGGGTTGTTGATGGCCAACATCGCCGCAAGGGCATGGAAATGGCCTTTCAGTTCCTTGACGAACTTCGCACAAAACGCGCTTATCCCAAAAAAGGCAGTCTTTTCCACGGACAGAGTACAGAGTTGTCGGCAGATGAATTGATGCTTTGGGAGGAGTGTTTTGTCGTTGCACGGACTTTTTGTACCGTGGCTGTTGAGGTGCACCTTGGTCTCAACGTCGATCAAGAACGCCAGCTTTTTCATGACTTGAATCGACTCGCCAAAAAGGTAGAAACCAGTATCGCTCTGAGTTTCGACAACTCGAATCCGGTCAATTTGTTTATCAAAGAGCGCCTGATAAATACACTGGGCATCAAAGTCCAAGAAAAGGATCAGGCGGATTGGCACTCGGATGATGGTTCTGTCTCGCGCAAAGATTTGGTCGCTATAAATGCTATTCTCTTCTTGAACAAGACTAACATCGCTAGCGCCACCCCTTCTGACGTCACACCCAAAGCAGAAGTCGCCTATCGCTTCTGGGAAGCTGTTTCTGCCATCCCTGGGTTCGGCGAAGCTCAAGCAAGGGAGAAAACGCTTGCTGCCCAGCCGGTCGTACTCAAAGCCCTGGCAAAACTGGTCTATGACTTTGCATTCAGCAATCGGAAGCCCGATAACAGCGAGGAAATTTTGAATCGTCTGCTTGATGGCTTCACTGAGATTGATTTCACTCACGAAAACAAAATGTGGCAATACTTGGATTTGTCCGAGTCGGAACGGGCTGAAAGCCACATCAGCGACCTCGCTCTATACGTTCCGGCTGAAGACACTGGCGTGAACCGTGACATCGGAAAGTTCCAGGGTGGATTCATGCGTTTCGGCGCAAAGCACAATGACATTTATCCGATCATTGGCGATATGCTTCGCTGGAAGCTTAAGCTGCCAAATCGTCACAAGAAAGTCGATGCAGATGCTTTACTTGCCTCATTGTGATATGTCAGTTTTCCAACGCTACTTTTTCTGAAACCAGATCAAGATCTCCGGAGGATGACCTCCGGGGGTTTTTTTTAAAAAAATCCGGTTGGGTTAGGCACCCTCTAGTGTGGATTATTGACGGGCCGCTTGAAGATCAGAAACCCGTCATTGCCCATTGTCAATGTCATCAGTCCGCTGAGGGCACATATGAGCCACCCATATTCACCACGACCGACGCTGCCAGTTATCCCGGCAGTGGCTCGAAGAGGGCGGCGAGGTCGTCGGTGCCGAACTTGAGTTCGACACCGCGATCTTCCGAAAGAATGCCGGCGGCCAGTTCGGCTTTTCGTTCCTGCAGCGCGAGAATCTTTTCCTCGATGCTGCCGCTGACGATCAGCTTATAGACGAAAACCGGCTTGTCCTGCCCGATGCGGTGGGCGCGGTCGGTGGCCTGGTTCTCGACCGCCGGGTTCCACCACGGGTCGTAGTGGATGACGGTGTCGGCGGCGGTCAGGTTGAGGCCGACGCCGCCGGCCTTCAGGCTGATCAGGAAAATCGGCACCGCGCCGGCCTGGAAGCGGCGGACCGGCACTTCGCGATCGGTGGTCGAACCGGTGAGCAGCGCGTAGTCGAGACCGATGGCGGTGAGTTCGTCCTCGATCAGCGCCAGCATGCTGGTGAATTGCGAGAAGACGAGGATGCGCCGGCCTTCATCGACCAGTTCCGGCAGCATCGCCATCAGCAGATCGAGCTTCGCACGTTCCTTGACCTTGCGCGCCGAATTGGCCTTGACCAAGCGCGGGTCGCAGCAGACCTGACGCAACTTCAGGAGCGCATCGAGGATGACGATCTGGCTGCGGCTGAAACCGCGGCTGGCGATTTCGTCGCGCACCTTGACGTCCATCGCCGCGCGCACCGTTTCGTAGAGGTCGCGTTGCGCACCTTCGAGTTCGACGCTGCGCACGATGATGGTCTTGGGCGGCAGTTCCTGCGCGACGTCTTCCTTCTTGCGGCGCAGGATGAAGGGGCGGATGCGGCGGGCCAGCAGGTCGCGACGCTGGCTGTCGTTCTGTTTCTCGATCGGCGTCCGCCAATGCTTGGCAAATTGCCGGGCGCCACCGAGAAAACCGGGCAGCAGGAAATCGAACTGGCTCCATAGTTCGCCGAGGTGGTTTTCCAGTGGCGTGCCGGTCAGGCACAGGCGGTGGCGGGTGTCGATCTTGCGCACGGCCTCGGCGCCACGGCTCTGGGCGTTCTTGACGGTCTGCGCCTCGTCGAGGATCAGCAGGTGGTAGCTGTGCTGCATCAGTTCGGCGGCATCGCGCCAGAGCAGCGGGTAAGTGGTCAGGACGACATCGTGCGCCGGAATCTCGGCAAAGCGGCTCTTGCGCTCCGGGCCATGCAGCGAGAGCACCGACAGCCCCGGGGCGAAGCGCGCCGTTTCGTGCTTCCAGTTGAAGATCAGCGAGGTTGGCAGGACGATCAGCGCCGGCCGGTCGAGGCGCCCGGCTTCCTTTTCGAGCAGCAGGTGGGCCAGCGTCTGCGCGGTCTTGCCGAGGCCCATGTCGTCGGCGAGGATGCCCGAGAGGTTCTGCTCGCGCAAAAACTGCAGCCAGGCCAGGCCTTCCTTCTGGTAGTCGCGCAACTCAAGGCGCAGGCCGGCTGGCGAGGCGATGCTCGATATGCCCTGAGCGGTGCGCAACTGGTCGGCCAGCGCCAGCATGTCGCCGTGGCCCTTGAATTGCCAGCGACTGGTATCGGTGAGTTCGGCGAGGCGCGGCGCGTCGAAGCGCGAGACACGCAGGGTATCGCCGCCAGTGAAACCGTCGAAGAGGTCGATCAGCGTCGCCGCCAGCGGCTTGATGCGGCTGGCCGGCACGCGGATGCGCTGGCGCAGCGGGGTCTGCAACTCGATCGGCTCGTCATCGGCAATGGCGTCGATCAGCACGCTGTCCAGCCAGCGGGCGTCGCGGCGGAACAGCGACGCGAGCAGCGGGGCCAGCGCCAGGCGCTCGCCGTCAACGATGATGCCCATGTCGAGATCGAACCAGCCGCCATCGGATTCGACGAGATCGGCTTCCCAGCCGTTGACGGCCAGCAGGTGATGGCGAAAGTCTTCCGGATATTCGACCTGCCAGCCAGCGGCGCGCAAGGCGTCGCGGCCGTGTTCCATGAAGGCGGTCCACGCCCGTTCGCTGGCCAGGCCGAAAACGCCTTCCGGCGGGCGACCGAAGGTGTCGAGCGTATGTGACGGAATTTTCTCGAAGCCGGCTGCGGTCAACGCCTGCAAAGCGATGTTTTCCGCTTCAGGACGCCGCTTCAGATGGACAGTCTCGCCTTCCGGCAGGGTGACGAATTCGTGGTGTTCATCGGGCCGGACGTCGACATCGGCATAGCGGAAAAGTGGCCGCCCGACATCGAAGAAGTCGCCGGCGAAACTGCTGCCGTAGCCACGCCATGCCCTGTTGCCATGGGTCGGGAGGGTGTCCAGCATGAGGATCGGCCGCAGCGGCGCGTCGACCACGCGCAGGCGGATCGTGGCGTCCTCGGAGGGCTTGGGCAGTTCGGGGGCGAGTTCGGCCAGCGTCCGGGCGACGACGGCCGCCTCCTTCGCCGACAGTGGCGGCAGGCTGAACAGGCGGTTGATGACCGCCGGATTGCCGGCCACCTCGAGCGGGCCGGCCTCGCCTTCGGCAAGGTCGACATACCACGGCGGCTGGACCGGGACGATCAGCGGCGCCGCCGGCTGGGCGAGCAGCAACGGCCGTTGCAGACCGCGCGCGTCGACGCGCCAGCCGACCGTGGCCGGGCGCGGCTCGCCCGCACCGAGCGGCAGATCGTCGCCGGTATCCGGGTAAAAGCGGCCGCTCTGCACCAGGCGCTCGAGGACCTCGGCGCCGTGTTTCGGCCCCAGGCCGAAGGCGCGCAGGCCGGTTTCGTGCAGGCGGTCGGCCCACAGCGGACGCAGGATGCCGAGATCTTCCTCGCTGACGAACTGCGGCGGGTTGATCAGCGCGCGTTCGATGTTCCACCACTCCTCGGCGCTGTCGGGAAACTTGCCCTTGGCGATCTCGATGCCGAAATGGCGCTGGTCGGCCGTCCATTTGAGCATGTAGAACAACTGCTGCCGGGCGCCAGCCGGGCGCGACTTCTTCTTGGCGACGGCGATCGACGCGCGACGCAGGTCCTCGACCCACGACAGCACGCCGGGGCTGACGCGATCCGGGGTGGCGCGTTCCTCGATAGCACGCAGCAGCATGGCGGCCACGTGTTTGCAATGACTGCCGACCGGGCAGGTGCAACTGCTGACCAGAATCTGGGCACCGTGCTTGCCGGCGACCAGCTTGGCAATCGCGAGATAGGGCTTGCGCGCGCTGCCGGGGATGACTGCGCGGACGAAGTTGGACCCGACATCGAGATCCTGGACGACGTCAACATAGGCGCGCGCCTTGTCCAGTTCGCGCTGGCCGAGCCAGCCTTGCAGGTGTTTCTCCGTGCAGGAGTCGAGGGAAATCGGCGGCATCCGGGAATCAGTAGATCGAGCAGCCGATCAGGATCGCCAGCAACAGCGCGATGATGGCCAGCCAGAGATTCTGACTGCGCTGCGCTGCGATCAGGCGCTCGAGTTGGGGTTGCAGGTCGGCTGCCGGTTCGCGCGCCAGCGCCTGGTGGATCAGGCGTGGCAGTTGCGGCAGGGTGCGCGCCAGATAGGGCGCTTCCAGCTTCATGGCGCGGAGCAGGCCGCGCCAGCCCACCTGTTCGCTCATCCAGCGTTCGAGGAAGGGCTTGGCGGTTTTCCACAGATCGAGTTCGGGGTCGAGCTGGCGCCCGAGGCCTTCGATGTTGAGCAGGGTTTTCTGCAGCATCACCAGTTGCGGCTGGATTTCGACATTGAAGCGGCGCGAGGTCTGGAACAGGCGCAGCAGCACGCTGCCGAAGGAAATGTCCTTCAGCGGGCGGTCGAAGATCGGCTCGCAGACCGCGCGGATCGCCGCTTCGAATTCGTCCACGCGCGTATCCTTCGGCGCCCAGCCGGATTCGATGTGCGCCTCGGCGACGCGCTTGTAGTCGCGGCGGAAGAAGGCGAGGAAGTTCTGCGCCAGGTAGTTCTTGTCGCTGTCGGTGAGCGTGCCCATGATGCCGAAATCGAGCGCGATGTAGCGCCCGTCCGGCGCGACGAAGATGTTGCCGGGGTGCATGTCGGCGTGGAAGAAGCCGTCGCGGAACACCTGGGTGAAGAAGATTTCGACGCCGGCTGCGCGAAAGCTCGGGAATGTCGATGCCGTCTGCGCGCAGCTTGTCGATCTGGCTGAATCGGCGTGCCGTTCATGCGTTCCATGACCATCACGGTCGTGGTGCACCAGTCCCAGTAAATTTCCGGCACGATCAGCAAGGTCGAATCGGCGAAATTGCGCCGCAGCTGCGAGGCATTGGCGGCTTCGCGCATCAGGTCCAGTTCGTCGCGCAGGTACTTGGCGAATTCGGCCACCACCTCGCGCGGTTTCAGGCGCTTGCCGTCCGCCCACAGCTTTTCGAGCAGCATCGCGCCGGCTGTCGAGCAGCGCCAGGTCGTGCTCGATGACCGGCAGCATGCCGGGCGCAGGATCTTGACTGCGACTTCGTGGCTGCCGTCCTCGTCCTTGAGCAGCGCGAAATGGACCTGGGCGACCGACGCGGAGGCGATCGGCACCGGGTCGAACTCGGCGAAGACCTCGCTCGCCGGGCTTGCCGTAGGCCTTCTCGATTTCGGCCAGCGCCAGATGCGAGTGCGAAGGGCGGCACGCGGTCCTGCAGCTTGGCCAGTTCGTCGGCGATGTCGGTCGGCATCAGGTCGCGCCGGGTGGACAGCACCTGGCCGAACTTGACGAAAATCGGCCCCAGCGCTTCCAGCGCCAGGCGCAGCCGCACCGCGCGCGGCGCCGACAGGTCGCGCCAGAACTGCAGGGCATTCGCCAGACGGACCAGGCGACCGGTCGGTTCGTGCTCGAGCACCATTTCGTCCAGCCCGAAGCGGCTGGCGACGGAGGCGATCTTGAGCAGAGCGGAAAATGCGCATGGGCGGCAGGGGGCGCGGGCTGGCCGCGCGCAAAGTCAAACGAGCATGTTAACACGCAGGGGCGGTGATTGGCTTCCTGTCGACCGGGCATTTTGTAATACCCTGTGATCCCTCAGCGTATAATCGTTCCCTTGCCCTTCTCGCCGCG
>CAVSFS010000022.1:0-40757 GCA_963727115.1 uncultured beta proteobacterium
ATTGAGGTAGGCTGGAAAAAATGGAGTCAGACGGATCGTGTAATTTGACGATTTGGAGGACACAGATGGAACGGACACCGAAGGGGATTTACACGCCCGAGTTTCGGGCGGAGGCAGTCAAGTTGGTGGAGGCGACAGGCATGTCGGTAGGGAGAGCAGCAAAGCAGCTGTCGATGCCGAAGAGCAGCCTGGACAACTGGGTGCGGGCGTCACGGGAAGGTAAGCTTGCAGAAGTCGGGAAGGGGCAGCGGCTACCGAGCGAACTGGAACTGGAATTGGCGCGGACCCGTAAAGAGCTGGCTGAAGCGAGGATGGAGCGAGACCTGCTAAAAAAGTTTGCGACGTATTTCGCGAAGGAGTCGCGGTGAAATACGGTCGGATCGACGAATTGCGACTGACTTACCCCGTGGCGGCGATGTGCCGGTTGCTCGACGTATCGGAAAGCGGCTACCACGCTTGGCGCAAACGCCCGCCGTCACCGCGCGCGCAGGCGAATGCGCGGCTGGAAGTCGAGATCAAGGCGGCGCACGAGAGGACGCGACAGACCTACGGCCCCGAGCGCCTGCAAGCCGATCTGGCCGACAACGGCATCCACGTCGGGATTCACCGCATCAAGCGGATTCGCCAGAAGCTGGGGCTGCGTTGCCGACAGAAGCGGAAATTCAAGGCGACCACGGATTCGAAGCACAGCTTGCCGGTGGCGCCAAACCTGTTGGATCGGCAATTTGCTGTGGCGGCACCGAACAATGCCTGGGTGACGGACATCACCTACATCGCCACCGACGAAGGCTGGCTTTACCTTGCTGGCATCAAGGATCTGTTCAACGGCGAACTGGTCGGCTATGCCCTCGATGCCCGCATGACGCAGCAGTTGGTCATGCAGGCGCTCTTTCGGGCAGTAGCCGCCAAACGGCCTGGCAAGGGGCTGATTCACCACTCGGATCGTGGCAGCCAGTATTGCGCCCATGCCTACCAGAAGCTCCTGCGGCAGTTCGGCATGCAAGCCTCAATGAGTCGCAAGGGCAACTGTTGGGACAACGCGCCGATGGAAAGCTGCTGGGGTTCCTTGAAGACTGAACTGGTGCATCACTGTCGCTTCGCGACCCGCGAGCAGGCCAAACGCGAGATCACGGAATACATCGAGATCTTCTAGCAACCGGGGGACAACGCTCCGAAAGCAGGCTCGGCTCGGCCATCTGTCGCCCGCCGCTTTCAGTCAGCAATACTATGCAATGCAGATGGCCGCTTAACCCGTTGGACTCCATGATTTGCATCCGACCTCATTTCGTCCAGTTTCATAGTTTCGGTGGCCATCAATCGCCTCCTTCGCGCTTCGATTCGAGCACGCGCTTGCTGAATCCATGACATTCACGGCATGAACGCCGACATCCGGCGCAGCCAAGTTTGCTCATTCTTTGGACCGACTGTCTGCACCCGTTGTTCCGGGCAAGCCCCGGACCCAGAATGTCGCAAAATTTGTTTCAAAAGCGCCGTTCGACCGCAGCAACCGCTAGTTCAGGCACGCCGCTGCCCGAGCAAGGCTTACAACGGGGTAGGCGGCGGCGCCACGGCAGCGAGGCAACTCGACAACTCAGCAAGCGCCATCGGCCGGCCGAAGAAAAGCCCTTGGCCGCGCTGGCAGCCCAGATGTTGCAGCATGTCAGCCTGTTCCGGACGTTCGATGCCTTCGACGGTGATCGACATGTGCAAGGCCCGGCTCAGGGCGACGATGGCCTCGACCACGGCACGCTGGCCTTCGCTTCCCGGCAGGTCGATGATGAACGAGCGGTCGATCTTGATGCACTTGATCGGCAGGTCGCGCAGGACACTTAGCGACGAATAGCCGGTGCCGAAATCGTCGAGGCTGACGGTGACGCCCAATTCATCGAGCGCCTTGATGATGGACAAGCTCCGCTCGGTTGCCTGCAGGGTACTTTCGGTGATTTCCAGTTCGAGCGCGGCCGCCGGGAAGCCGCTTTCGTGAAGCACCGACTTGACGATGGCGACAAAGTCCGGGCCGAGGAACTGCCGCGGCGAGACGTTGACCGCCAGATGCAGGGGCTGCTGTTCGCCGCCCTCCGCCGCGCCAACCAGTGCGAGCATCTCGCTGCAGGCGCGGCGCAGCACCCAGCCCCCCAGTTGTTCGATGATGCCGCTGTCCTCGGCGATGGGAATGAAACTGTCCGGCATGACCATGCCGCGCTCCGGGTGCGGCCAGCGCACCAGAGCCTCGACGCCGACAATCCGGCGTTCCGCAAGATCGACGCACGGCTGGTAATAAACAACCAAGCTGTCGGTAGCGAGCGCGCGCCGCAGCCCCTGCTCGATATACATCCGTTCGCCGGCCCGCGCCGACATATCCTCGGCATAGAAGTGATAACGATTGCGCCCATGGGCCTTGGCCGTGTACATGGCCATGTCGGCGGCCCGCATCAATTGCTGGCCGTTGGCGCCATTGTCAGGAAAGATGGCGATGCCGACGCTACCGGTCACCGACAGCGACTCACCCGAAACGGAAATCGGCTCGCGCAACTGATCGAGTACCTTCTGCGCCAGTTGCGCCGCGTACTCGGGGTTGGTGCTGGTGGCAAGAATCACGAATTCGTCGCCCCCCAGACGGGCGACCGTGTCGCTGCCGCGCAACACGCTTCTCAAGCGCCCGGCGACGCTGCGCAGCAACTCGTCGCCGACGGCGTGGCCGAGCGTGTCGTTGATCACCTTGAAGCCATCGAGATCGAGGAACAGCAGCAGACAGCGCTGGTCGTTGCGCTCCGCCTGTTCCATGGCGTTCTCGAGACGGTCGTCGAGCAGCAGGCGGTTCGGCAGGCCCGTCAGCGGATCATGATGCGCCATGTGGTTGAGTCGCTGCTGCGCATCGTAGATGGCCGACACATCGGAAAACGCGGTCACAAAATGCGTTACCACGCCATTCGTGTCGCGCACGACACTGACGCTGAGCCAAGCCGGAAACACCACGCCATCCTTGCGCTGGCAACGCGCCTCACCGTGCCAGAAACCGGCCGAATCCGCCTGCAGACAGGAAACATAACGCTCCTCACCGGGGCTGACGTGCAGCAGGATATCCAGATCATGACCGACAGTCTCCTCCTCGGCATACCCGGTGATGCGTGAAAATGCAGTGTTGACGGCGATGGCCCGCCGCGCGGCATCGGTGATCACGATGGCCTCGGCCGTGGCGTGGAAGACGACGCTGGACTGGCGCAGCAATTCCTCGTCCTTGTGCCGCTGGGTGACGTCCTGCAGGATGCCGACCACGCGAACTGCGGCGTCGCTGCTTCCATAGGCCTTGGCGTGCGCCTCCATGTTGCGCGCCGGCGCATCGTTGCCGATGGTGCGAAATTCGACACAGGTGGCTTTTCCGCCGACCAGCCTGAAGTTCAGGGCTTCGCGGACGCGTTCCCGGTCGCCAGCGTTAACGCGGGCGATGAAGGCATCCCACGGCTCATCGAAGGGCTGGGCACGATCTTCGAAGAGCATCCCGAGAAAGCTGTCGCCTTTCAGCCGGTTTGAAACCGGACTCCATTCGAGCACGCCGAGCGAGGCGGAATCGAGAGCCAGCTTCAAGCGCTCCTCGCTTTGTTCGACAGCCGCTTCGTCCTCGCGCCGCGCCAGGGCCATCTGGATCGTCGCGTGCAGTTCCCTGCTTTCGCAGGGCTTGACCAGATAACCAAAGGGCCGGCTGTCGAGTGCGCGGCGCAAGGTATCGTCCTCGGCATAAGCAGTCAGGAACACGACCGGGATTCGTTGCCGCAGGCGAATCTCGGCGGCGGCTTCGATCCCGTCCATGCGTCCCTCAAGGTGGATGTCCATCAGCACCAGATCGGGTTTCTCGGTGGCGGCCTGATGAATTGCCTGCTCGCCGCTGGCAACGACGGCGCCGACACGATAGCCGAAGCCTTGCAGTTGCCGCTTGAGGTCGAATGCGACGATGCGCTCGTCTTCGACGAGCATCAGGTTGATGGGCAATCGTGCGGTCATGGAGCATCCTTTATTGGCAGACGTTTCGGAAAACGCACGCAGAACCGCGTGCCGCCTTGCCGCTCGATCAGCAATTCGCCATGCAATTGCTCGACGAACAAGTGGACCAGCTGCAACCCCAGCGAGGTTCCGCCGGCCAATTCCGCCCCAGGCGGCAGACCTATGCCGTTGTCGACCACACTGAAGCGAACCTGATCGTCGTCTGCCTCACTCAATTCGATCAATATTTCGCCGCGACGTTCGCCCGGAAAGGCGTGCTTGAAAGCATTTGTCGTCAATTCGTTCACCAGCAAGCCACAGGGAATCGTCCGCTCCAGGTCGAGGTTGAGACCGCCCGCCGGCAACGCCAGGCGCAGGCTGATGCGATCTCCCTTGGCGTGATAGGTGGCGCGGATCGAATGCACCAGGCGTTCCAGATAATCTCCCAGATCAAGGCGCGAAAAATCCTTGCGCTCGTAGAGCAGCTGGTGAGTCAGCGCCATCGCTTTGACGCGCCCGCAACTTTCGGCCAGGATGGTTCGCAGGCGGGGGTCGGCGGCATAGTCGGCCTGAAGATTGAGGAGGCTGGTGATGACCTGCAGGTTGTTCTTGACGCGGTGGTGGACTTCGTTCAGCAACACAGTTTTTTCCAGCAGGGCGTCTTCGAGGCGCTGCTGGGCGCGCCGCCGCTCGGTAATGTCGATGATCGAGGCAAGCACCATGACACCGGCCTCGGTGTTGATCGGATTCAGGCCGATCTCGATCGGGAACTCGCTGCCGTCTGCGCGGCAACCTGCCAAGTCGCGCCCGACCCCCATCGGGCGCGGCTGCGGGTGAACGAAAAATTCACTGCGAAAATGACTGTGGTTGATGCGAAAGCGCGCCGGCACCAGCATCTCGACCGACTGCCCGATCAGCGCCGCGCGGCCATAGTCGAACATCTGTTCGGTCTGCGCATTGACCAGCACCATGATCCCTTTCCGGTCGATCATGACCATTGCACTCGGCGCCCACTCGACGACGCGGCGGAAGGAATCCTCGCCGAGTTGCGGGGCGGCCGACGTAACCGCAGGCACCGTGGGAGGGTGTGCAGCGGAAGGGGCGAAACCCTCACCACCAGCTTTGTCATCGATCGGATTCGCATCCATGGGAAGCTTCCCTCGCAGTGCGCAATCACCACGCCAGGCGGGCGACGCAGTGGAAACAAGGCAGTCGATATATCTGACAGCAAGAACTGCAAAATGATTCGTGCGGCCATGCCCCTGCCAGCCGGAGAGGTGGGTCCGTAAATCCGGGCACTCGGTTAAGTGAAATCTCTGCTTCAATGGGCGATGGAAATCGCCTGCCAAGGAGCAGAAGCAATGAGAAGACCCCGCCGTAACCACACAGCCGCGTTCAAGGCGAAAGTGGCGATTGCCGCCCTCAAGGGCGATGAGACGCTTGCCGCGTTAGCGGAGAAGTTTGACATTCATCCGAATCAAATCACGCAGTGGAAGACGCAATTGCTGGAGAACGCCTCGGGCGTGTTCGCGACGGCCGCCGAGAAACAGGCGGCACACCGGACCTGAAAGACCTGCATGCAAAGATTGGCCAGCAGGCGCTGGAGATTGATTTTTTGGCCGTCGCGCTCGGTCGCATCGGCGATGCGAGCGCAAAACGATGATCGACAAGACGCCACGATCTGCCGGTCATCAGGCAAGCGCAGCTGCTGGAACTGTCTCGCTCCTCGGTCTATTACCAGGCGAAGCCGACGTCAGAGAGCGATCTGAAGCTGATGCGGCGCATTGATGAACTGCACTTGGAGCATCCCTTCGCCGGGGCGCGGATGCTGCGCGACATGCTCAAGCTGGAAGGCGCATGAGATCGGCCGCAAGCATGTCGGCACGCTGATGAAGAAGCTCGACATTCAGGCCATCTACCGCAAGGCCAATACCAGTCGGCGCAACCAGGCGCACCGGATCTATCCCGTATCTGCTGCGCGACCTCACGATTGAGCGTCCGAACCAGGTGTGGGCGATGGATACGACCTACATCCCGATGCGCCGGGGTTTCGTCTATCTGAGTGCGGTGCTCGACTGGGCAACTCGTCGGGTGCTGGCTTGGCGCCTGTCGAATAGCTTGACGGCAGATCCCTGTGTCGATGCCCTGGAAGAAGCGATCATGAAATACGGTAGACCGGAAATCATGAACACCGACCAAGGCAGCCAATTTACCAGTGCGGCCTTCATCGGCTTGCTTCAGGAGCACAGCATCCAGGTCAGCATGGATGGCAAGGGCTGTTGGCGGGATAACGTCTTCGTGGAGCGCCTCTGGAAATCGGTCAAGTACGAAGGAATTTACCTGCATGGCTACGACACCGTTTCCGACGTCAGGCAGGCGCTGAGCCGCTATTTCGATTTCTACAATCGCCGCCGTCCGCATTCAACCCTTGACGGGCAAACCCCGGATACGGCTTACTTCAACCAGCCGCCGCTCGTCGCAGCGGCTTAACCCGCAGAGAAATCACTTAGAAAACCGGAAATTCTGTCCAACTGCGCGGGGCCACCTCTAATCGTTCGATCGCGCGTTCAAGCGACTATTCGGTATACCGCCTGGCGACTGGCGCATTAGGCAGTCAGTATCGAACGGCATCTAACAGGAATTGCAAACAGATACCGACTGATCCGCCAACGACGACTCTGAGCCGAACCGTTGTCTGTGGGCAAACGTACCGAGTAACTGCTCCGCCTGATACCTGACGATGAACCTATGCGGCGACGAAGGACGGCATCGGGGCGGTTGTTCGCGTTCGCCAGATAAAGAAGCCGCAGTTCGAGCTCTCTCAAGCCCAAACAACAGGTAACCGGTCATTGCCGCCCGATTGAGCGCGGCAGGTAAACGGCAGCAACGGCCGACCAGGTGTCGGTGACCGGGCATGCTATGCGACTGCTCGACTCAGAAACCTGCCGTTGACCTACGGCGACAGCGAATGACGGCAACGGGTCGGGTACGGCCACTCACTCCAGCCGCAACACGACCGCCGCCAGCGGTGGAATCGTGATTTCAAGATTCGCCGGGCGGTTCATCCATTCGCCCTCGCACGCATCGATCGCCCCCGCATTGCCGAGGTTGCTGCCGCCGTAATAGGCCGAATCGCTGTTGAGGATTTCGACATAGCATCCGGCCCGCGGTACGCCGAGGCGGTAGGCGGATTGTGGCACCGGGGTGAAGTTGACCGCGACAACCACAAAACTGCCGTCGCGTCCCCAGCGCAGCCATGACAATACCGAGTGTTCGCTGTCGTGACAGTCGATCCACTCGAAACCACGGCTGTCGAAATCCTGTTCGTGCAAGGCCGGCGTGTCGCGATAGAGGCGGTTGAGATCGCCGGCCAAGCGCTGCACGCCGCTGTGGCCGGGGTCGGCCAGCAGGTTCCAGTCGAGTTCCCACGCTTCCGACCATTCGCGCTGCTGGCCGAATTCGCAGCCCATGAACATCAGTTTCTTGCCCGGCGTAAAGGTCTGCCAGGCGAGCAGCAGACGAAGGTTGGCGAAGCGCTGCCAGGCGTCGCCCGGCATCTTGCCGATCAGCGACCCCTTGCCATGCACCACTTCGTCGTGCGAGAAGGGGAGGACGTAGTTTTCGCTGTAGGCATAGACCTGGCCGAAGGTCAGTTCGTCATGGTGCCAGCGGCGATGGATCGGGTCGCGATGGAAGTAGCGCAGGGTGTCGTTCATCCAGCCCATGTTCCATTTCATCGAGAAGCCCAGGCCGCCGACATAGGTCGGGCGCGAAACCATTGGCCACGCCGTCGATTCCTCGGCGATGGTCAGCGCGCCGGGAAACTCGGCATGCACCATCGTGTTGAGATCCTTGAGGAAATCGACGGCGTCGAGATTTTCTCGTCCGCCGAACTTATTGGGTAGCCACTCGCCGGCCTTTCGCGAGTAATCGAGGTAGAGCATCGAGGCGACAGCGTCAACGCGCAGACCATCGAAATGAAATTCAGCCAGCCACCAGTAGGCGGACGAGAACAAAAAGCTGCGTACCTCGTGGCGGCCGTAGTTGAAGATGTGGGTTCCCCAGTCGACATGCAGGCCGAGGCGCGGGTCTTCGTGCTCGTAGAGCGCGGTGCCATCGTAGCGAGCGAGCGCCCAGTCGTCCTGCGGGAAGTGACCGGGCACCCAGTCGAGGATGACGCCGAGGCCGGCCTGATGGCAGGTGTCGATAAAGAAACGCAGGTCGTCCGGCGAGCCGTAGCGCGCGGTCGGCGCGAAGTAGCCGGTAGTCTGGTAGCCCCAGGATTCGTCGAGCGGGTGCTCGGTGACCGGCAGCAGTTCGAGGTGGGTGTAGCCCTGTTCGACGGCATAGGGAACCAGGCGCTCGGCCAGTTCCCGCCACAGGTAGGGCTTGCCGTCCGGGTGGCGCATCCAGGAGCCGGGATGCAGTTCGTAGATGTTGACCGGGGCATGCTGCCAATCCCATTTCGCGCGCCGGGTCAGCCAGTCGGCGTCGCTCCAGACGTGCTGCGAAGGCGCCGTGACATAGGCGGCGGAACCCGGGCGCAGTTCGAAGCCACGTCCGTAAGGGTCGGATTTGATCAGCTTGGCGCCACTATGGCGATTGACGATTTCGAAGCGGTAGAGGCTGCCGGGCAGGGCTGCCGCAACGGTCGCCTCCCAGACGCCCGAGGACCCGAGCGGCCGCAGCGTATCGACCCCGCCACGCCAGCCGTTGAAATCGCCAACCACCGAAACCTGGCCGGCATTGGGCGCCCAGACACGAAATACGGTCCCGCTATCCGACAGGTGGGCGCCGAGCAGATGGTAGGCCTGAAAATTCCGGCCTTCGTTAAACAGATAAAGCGCGTCTGAAGAGTGCATTTTTTTCCCCTAGCGTATTATCATAAGCTTAAATTAAAGAAAGGGAGACTCAGCATGTCAAACAATACCCCATGCCCCAAGCAGGCATATTGCGAAATGCGCGACCAGACTGACATGCGCTATATCAGCCAACTGACTCGCAACACCTTCGCAATCATTCTGGCCGGCGGGCGCGGCAGCCGTCTCAAGCAGTTGACCGATTTCCGCTCGAAGCCGGCCGTGCCGTTCGCCGGCAAATTCCGGATTCTTGATTTCGCGCTGTCCAACTGTGTCAATTCGGGCATTCGCAAGATCGGCGTCGCCACGCAGTACAAGGCGCACAGCCTGATCCGTCACATCCAGCGCGGCTGGAGCTTCCTCGACGGCCGTTTCGACGAGTTTGTCCAGTTGCTGCCGGCGCAGCAGCAGATCGACGAGACGCAGTGGTACCAGGGAACGGCCGATGCGGTCTTCCAGAACATGCACTTTCTCAAGCGCTCCAACCCGGAACATATACTCGTCATCGCCGGCGACCACATCTACAAGATGGACTACGGCCGCATGCTGGCCTTCCACGCCAACCATCAGGCCGACATGTCGGTCGCCTGTCTCGATGTGCCGATCGACGAAGCGCGCGATTTCGGCGTCATGGGCGTCGATGACGCCGGGCGCGTGGTCAACTTCGTCGAAAAGCCGCAGAACCCGCCACCCATCCCCGGCCAGCCCGGCCGCGCGCTGGCCTCGATGGGCATCTACATCTTCAACTCGAAGTTCCTGTTCGAGCAGCTTGAGCGCGATGCCCTGACCAAGGGATCAAGTCGCGATTTCGGCAAGGACATCATCCCGCACATCGTGTCGCGCTACCGCGTGTTCGCACACCGCTTCGCCGACTCCTGCGTCGGCAGCGATGACAATCACAAGCCCTACTGGCGCGATGTCGGCACCATCGATGCGTACTGGGAAGCGAACATGGAGATGACCAAGGTAACGCCGGAACTCAATCTCTACGACAAGGACTGGCCGATCTGGACCTATCAGGAACAATTGCCGCCGGCCAAGTTCGTCTTCGATGACGGAGACCGCCGGGGGACCGCGATCGACTCCCTGATCTCCGGCGGCTGCATCATTTCCGGCTCCACGGTCAAACGTTCGCTGCTCTTTTCCAGCGTCGGGGTGCATAGCTGGTCCACGGTCGAGGATTCGGTGATCCTGCCCGGCGTCGTCATCGGCCGCCATTCCGTGATCAAGCGCTGCATCATCGATAAAAACTGCCGGATTCCCGAGGGTACGATTATCGGCGTCGACCCGGAAGCCGACCGCAAGCGCTTCCAAGTCAGCCCCAAGGGAATTACCCTCGTCACCGCCGAGATGCTCGGTCAGGGAGCGGCGGAAAGACACTGATGGCTGATCTCGCCTTCCTCTGGCACATGCATCAGCCGGATTACCGGCATCCGGAAAGCGGCCAGTTCGTGCTGCCCTGGGTGCTGTTGCACGCCATCAAGGATTATTCCGACATGGCGGCGCACCTGGAGCGCCATCCGGACATCCGGTGCACGGTCAACTTCGTGCCGGTTCTGCTCGACCAGATCGAGGATTACGCAACGCAATTCGAAACCGGCCAATGGCGCGACCCCTTGCTGCGGATTACCAGCCATCCGGAACTGAACAGCTTGCCGACCGCGGACCGCGAATGGCTGCTCGACATGGCCTTCCGCTGCCACGCACCGACCATGATCGAGCCGTACGCCCCGTACCGCCGACTGCGCGACACCCTGGCATGCGTCCGCGCCTACGACAGCAATGGCCTCGGCTATCTTTCCGGCGCTTTCTTTGCCGATCTCGCCACCTGGTACCTGCTGACCTGGAGCGGCGAGAGCCTGCGCCGCAACGGCAAAACCATTCCCGAACTGATGGCCAAGGGCGTCAATTTCACGCTGGCCGACCGTCAGGCGCTGCTCGGCGAACTGGGCGCCACGATCGCCGGGCTGATTCCGCGCTATCGCGCGCTGGCCGAAAGCGGCCAGGTCGAACTCAGTTGCACGCCGGCCGCGCACCCGCTGGCGCCGCTGCTGATCGATTTCAAGGCGGCCCGCGAGGCCTGGCCGGAATGCACGCTGCCCGCCGCGCCCGAATACCCGGGTGGGCAATCACGGGTCGCCAAACATCTGGCCATGGCGCAGGAAAGCCATCAGCGCCGTTTCGGACAACCACCAGCCGGACTTTGGCCGGCCGAAGGGGCGCTGTCAACACCATTCCTGAACCAGATCGCCGAAGCCGGTTTTCAATGGACGGCGAGCAGCCACAGCGTGCTCAAGCATTCCGCCGGCATCAACGCCAGGACCACCGTTCCCTGGCAGGCGCCGGAGGGCACCCCCGGCGACATCACGCTATTTTTTCGCAATGAACAACTCTCGGATCTGATTGGCTTCGAGTATGCCAACTGGCACGGCCGCGATGCCGCCCAGCATTTCATGACCGAAGTTGACGCGATTCACCTGCAGGATGCCCGCAACCTGATCCCGGTTTTTCTCGACGGTGAAAATGCCTGGGAGTATTACCCGTACAACGGCTGGCATTTCTTCAACGATCTTTACGAAACACTGGCTGGAAACCCTGATATCCGTACCGTCACACTCTCCGAGGCAGCGGCGGCACAGCATGACCGGCGCACCCGTTTGCCGCACCTCACCGCCGGCAGCTGGGTTTACGGGACGCTATCGACCTGGATCGGCAATCCGGACAAGAACCGCGCCTGGGAACTGCTCTGCGACGTCAAGCAATGCGCCGACCGCGCACTCAACAGCAGCCGCCTGAGTGACGCGGACCGGCACGAAGTCCTCCGCCGCCTGACGGGCTGCGAGAGTTCCGACTGGTTCTGGTGGCTCGGCGACTACAACTCGCCGCAGTCGGTCGCCTGCTTCGACAGCTTGTTCCGCGAAAACATCAAAGCCCTCTACCGCCTGCTCCGCCTGCCGGTTCCCGACAGCCTCGATCACCCGATCAGCGTCGGCGGCGGCACGCCTGAAAGCGGCGGCACCATGCGCCGCGCCAATTGAATCCACAAGGGATACCGTCACCTGCTCTGCCGGTGGCATAAACAATAAAATGACTCAAGCCGTTACCCTGCTTCTCGGTGTCCATGCCCACCAACCCGTGGGCAATTTTCCGGAAGTAATCGAGGATGCGCACCTGCGCTGCTACAAACCTTTCATCGAAACCCTGCATGCCTACCCGGAATTCCGCTTCGCCGCGCACTTCTCGGGCTGGCTGCTCGACTGGCTGCGCGAGCGCTACCCGGCCGACATGGCGCTGCTCGCCGCGATGGTGGCGCGCGGGCAAGTCGAGCTGTTCAGTTCTGGCGATACCGAACCGGTGCTCGCCGCCATTCCCCACCGCGATCGGGTCGGCCAACTGCGCACGCTGAACGACAAGCTGGCGACCTGGACAGGCGTCAAGCCGAGCGGCGCCTGGCTCACCGAACGCGTCTGGGAATCGTCGGTCGTGCCGGCACTGGCCGAGACCGGCATCGCCTACGTAACCGTCGACGACTACCATTTCTTCTGCACCGGCAAATCGGCCGACGAGCTGGACGGCTTCTTCACCACCGAGGAGGACGGCACCCGTCTCGATCTGTTCCCGATTTCCGAAGCGCTGCGCTACCGCCTGCCCTTTTCGCCGGCGCACGAGGTCATCGCCTATCTGGAAAACCTCGCCGACCAAGGCCACACCGCCGCCATCTATTTCGACGACATCGAGAAATTCGGCATCTGGCCGGAAACCTACGACTGGGTCTACAACCGCGGCTGGCTGAAGGCGCTCATCGAAGGCGTGCTGGCCAGTCCGAAAATCCGCACCGCGACCTACGCCGATTTCCATGCGCGGCACACGACGCGCGGCATCGTCTATCTGCCGACCACCTCGTACATCGAGATGAACGAATGGACGCTGCCGATGCCGGCGGCGGGCATCTACTCGGAACTGCTCGCCAGCGAAAAGGCAGCCGGGCGCAGCGACCTGCACCGGCCGTTCATCCGCGGCGGCATCTGGCGCAATTTTCTCTCGCGCTATGCGGAAGCCAACTGGATGCACAAGCGCATGCTGGCGCTCTCGGCCCGCCTCGCCGCGCTGCCCAAACCGCCGCCCGAGCTGACCGCCGACCTCTACCGCGCCCAGGCCAACGACGCCTACTGGCACGGCCTGTTCGGCGGCCTCTACCTGCCGCACCTGCGGCGCGCCGTGTGGAACAACATCGTCGCGCTCGAAGCCAAGCTGGACGTGCTGCAACCGCGCCCGGCTGCGGTTGCGGTCAACCTCGATTTCGACGGCAAAAGCGAAATCTTCATCCACAACGAGCATTTGCAGCTTGTCGTGCGCGATGACGGCCTGGGCGCCGCCCACGAACTCTGCAGCTACGCACTGGCGCACAATTTCGGCGATACGCTGCGCCGCTACCACGAGCACTACCACGACAAAATTGGCAGCGTACCGACCGAGCACCACGGTGAAGGCATTGCCTCGGCCCATGACGTCATTCGCTTCAAGCATCCGGTGGCGCCGCAAGACATCGTGCCCGATGCCCTGCCGCGCGCGCTGTGCCTGGATGAACTCGATGGCCTGGGCCTCGGCGATTACAAGCTCAACGCCCCGGCCACCCCGAAATTCAGGCGCCCCGGCATCAGCAAGACCTACGCGCTGAACGGATCGGCCGCGAAGATTACCTGGCAGCTCAAGGGCCTCGCCGGACGTCGCCTGACGACCCGCCTCAACCTTGCGATGCCGAGTTGCGATGGCTTTCTCGGCCACTACATCCTGGCCGACGGAAGCATTCCCGGCGGCTTCGGCCACGCCCTCGATCTCGATGCGGCAAACTCGCTCACCCTTGCCGACGGCGTCCTCGGTGGCCGCATCCGGGTGGACAGTTCAATTTCAGCCGAAATTCACGGTCAACCGCAGCAGACAGTTTCCCAATCCGAAGCCGGCTTTGAAAAAATCATGCAGGCCGTAGAACTCAGCGTGAACTGGGTCATTCCCAATGATGCCTGCACCCTACAACTCCAACTGACCATAGAGCCCACACCATCATGAGCGGAACCATCTACAAACTCGAAGTCAACCCGCAAATCCCGGAACGCCTTGCCCGTCTCGAGGAACTCGCCAACAACCTGTGGTATAGCTGGGACCGCCCGACCCGTGGCCTGTTCGTCAGCCTGTCAGCACCACTGTGGCGGGCCAGCAATCACAATCCCAAGGCTTTCCTCAAGCGCGCCGACCAGAAACGCCTGGAAGCCATTGCTGAAACGCCCATTTTCCTGGGTGCCCTGAACCGCGTCCTTTCCGCCTACGACACCTATCACGAGATGCCCAGCATGGCGCACGTGCATGGTCACCCGTTCAAGAAAGACGACCTGATCGCCTACTTCTGCGCTGAATTCGGCTTCCACGAAAGCCTGCCGATCTACTCCGGCGGTCTCGGGATTCTCGCCGGCGACCATTGCAAGGCGGCCAGTGACATGGGGCTGCCATTTATCGGCGTCGGCCTCCTCTATCGTCAGGGCTATTTCCAGCAGACGCTGGATGCCAACGGCCAGCAACAGCCCATTTATAACGACTCCGACTTCGACGATCTGCCGGTTTCTCCGGTACTCGATGCCAAGGGCGCGGACATCCTGGTCAAGGTCGAGTTTCCCGGGCGGGTCGTTCACGCCAAGATCTGGGAAGTCAAGGTCGGCCACGTCCGGCTCATACTGCTCGATACCTGGTTGCCACAAAATTCGGAGAGCGACCGCGATATCACCCACCGCCTCTACGGCGGCGACAAGACGACACGCATCGAACAGGAAATCCTGCTCGGCATCGGTGGCGCGCGCGCCCTCGCCGCCCTCGGCCTCAAGCCAACGATCTGGCACGTCAACGAAGGCCATGCCGCCTTCCTGATTCTCGAGCGCATGCACAGCATGATCAGCAAGGGCATGCCGTTTGCCGCCGCGCTCGAAGCAGTCGCCGCCAACCTCGTATTCACCACCCATACCCCCGTCCCGGCCGGGCACGATCACTTCTCGGCGGAGATGATTCGCCATTATTTCTCGGGCTGGTGCTACGACCTCGGCCTGCCTTGGGAGCAATTGATGGCGCTCGGCGCCGAACCGGGCAAATCCGACTTCAACATGACCGCCCTCGCGCTGCGCGGCTCGCGCCACCACAACGGTGTTTCGCGCATTCACGGCGATGTGTCTTCCGACATCTGCCGTCATCTCTGGCCACAGATCGAGCCTTCCGAAAACCCGATGGATTACGTCACCAATGGCGTCCATCTGCAGACCTTCCTCGCTGCCGAATGGTTCGAGACCTTCGAACGCTATCTCGGTATCGGCTGGCAGGAGCGGCAAAGCGAAGTAGCCAACTGGACTGGTATCGACCTGATTCCCGACGCCACCTTCTGGAGCATCCGCCAGCAACTGAAATCAAAATTGCTGCAAGTGGTGCGCAAGCGCGTCACCGAACAGCACCGGCGCAACCAGGGTTCGCCGGCCCACCTCGACCGCATGCTCCGCTACGTCGACCCGGCCAATCCGAACATCCTGACCATCGGCTTCGCCCGCCGCTTCGCCACCTACAAGCGCGCCGCGCTGCTCTTTCAAAACCCGGGCTGGCTACGCGAGATCATCAGCCACGCCGACCGGCCGGTACTCTTCCTGTTCGCCGGCAAGGCGCACCCGGCTGACCAGCCCGGCCAGGCCATCATCCGCAGGATCGCCGAGATGTCCAAGCTGCCGGAATTCGAGGGACGCATCCTGCTCATCGAAGGCTACGACCTGAACCTGTCGCGTTCCCTGGTCTCCGGCGTCGACGTCTGGCTCAACAACCCGATCTACCCGCTCGAAGCTTCCGGCACCTCCGGCATGAAGGCGGCGATCAACGGCGCCCTCAACCTCTCGGTGCTCGACGGCTGGTGGGGCGAGGGGTACGACAACGGCAACGGGAACGGCGAAGCCGCCAACGGCTGGGCGATCGAACCAGCCTCCGCCCACCTCGATGACGCCCAGCGCGATGCCGAGGAGGCGCGCACGCTCTACGAACTGCTCCAGGACCACGTCATCCCGACCTATTACCAGAAGGGCCCGGTCGGCTACTGCCCGATGGGCTACTCGCCGGCCTGGGTGGCAATGTCCAAGCGCTCGATCGCGACCATTTCACCGCGTTTCAACATGACCCGCATGGTCAGCGAATACGTCAACAAGTTTTACGCCCCGGCCTCGGCCGACGGTCGAACGCTTCGCAGCCAACAATTTCGCCGTCGCCCATGACATCGCCCAATGGAAATCCAGGATCCGCGCCGCCTGGCCCGGCGTGCGCCTGGAGCGCCTGGACACTCCCGAACGCCGCATGAAGTTTGGCGGCTCGCTGCACATCGAGGTCGCCGTCCAGCTCAATGGGCTGGCTGCTGAAGATGTCACGGTCGAGGCCCTGTTCGGCCGCCCCAGCCAGAAAGACTACATTCGTCGAGCCCGCCACTATCCCCTGAAAAACTCGGGTAACACCAACCATGGCGAAGCACTGTACACGCTGGAGCTGACGCCGGAACTTTGCGGCAAGCTGGAATACCGCATCCGCATTTTCCCGACCCATCCATCACTCATCCACCAATTTGAAACGGGTTTAATGGTCTGGCTATGAGCCTCGTTGATACTCCCGCCTGGCGGGCACTGGCTGCCCACGCCGAGGCCATTCGCCCGCAGCATCTGCGCGATCTGTTCGCCGACGACCCGCACCGCTTCGAGCGCTTTTCACTACGCCAGGATGGTCTGCTGCTCGACTTTTCCAAGCAACGCATCGATGCCGAAGCACTGGCCTTGCTGCACACGCTGGCCGCGGCCGCCGACATCGAAGGCTGGAAGCAAAAAATGCTGGCCGGCGAGCAGATCAACCACACCGAAGGCCGCGCCGTCCGCCATATGGCACTGCGCGCCGACAAGGAGCAGCCGCCCGAAGTCCGTGCCGTGCTCGAGCGCATGCAGAACTTCTGCGAAAGCGTGCATAGCGGCAGTTGGCGCGGCTATGCCGGCGAACGCATCACCGACATCGTCAATATCGGCATCGGCGGCTCCGACCTTGGACCACGGATGGCGGCCAAGGCCCTCAGCGCGCAGCATTTGGCGGACCTCACTGTCCATTTCATCGCCAACGTCGATGGCGCCGACATCGCCCCGCTGCTCGCCCGCCTCAACCCGCGCACGACGCTGTTCATCATTGCCAGCAAGACCTTCACTACCCAGGAAACACTGGCCAACGCCCGTTCAGCCCGCGCCTGGCTGCTCGCTTCGGCCGGTCGGGAAAGCGCCGTCGCCGATCATTTCATCGCTCTGTCAACCGATCTCGAACTGACCGAGGAGTTCGGCATTCCTGCCGCCAATGTCTTCGAGTTCTGGGACTGGGTCGGCGGCCGTTTTTCGCTGTGGTCGGCGATCGGCCTGTCGCTGGCGCTCGCCATCGGCTGGCGGCAATTCAAGCAGCTGCTGGCCGGCGCCCGCGCCATGGACAAGCACTTCATCGAAGCCCCGCCAAGCGGCAACCTGCCGCTGACCCTGGCCCTGCTCAGCCTGTGGAATACCGACTTCCTCGGCGCGTCAACCGCGGCAACCCTGCCCTACAGCCAGTCTCTGGCACTTGCTACCGGCCTATCTGCAGCAACTGGAAATGGAGAGCAACGGCAAGCAGACCGACCGCGACGGCCAGCCGGTCGGCGTCGCAACCTGCCCGGTGCTCTGGGGCGAAGCCGGCACCAACGGCCAGCATTCGTTCTATCAGTTGATCCATCAGGGCGGCCGGACCATACCCTGCGACTTCATCGCCTTGCGCGAGAGCGATTTTCCGCTGGCGGGCCACCATATTCCCCTGCTTGCCAACTGCCTCGCCCAGTCCGCCGCGCTCGCCTTCGGACAAACGGCTGCCGAAGCCGGCGCTGCCGGCATTCCGGAAGCCTTGGTGCCGTACAAGGTGTTCCCCGGCAATCAGCCATCGACCACGCTGGTGCTGCCCGCACTCGACCCCTACACGCTGGGCCAGTTGATCGCGCTGTACGAGCACAAGGTTTTCTGCCTCGGCGTGCTGTGGAACCTGAATTCCTTCGACCAATGGGGCGTCGAACTCGGCAAGCGGCTCGCCACGAAGCTGATGCCGCTCCTCGAAGGCAACGACGACCCGAGCGCCTTCGACGCCTCGACCCGTGGCCTGCTCGCCGCCCTGAGAACCTGATGAGCCACCTTTCCATCCTTTTCGCCACCTCCGAAATGGCCCCCTGGGTCAAGACCGGCGGCCTCGGCGATGTCGCCGCCGCGCTGCCGGCAGCGCTGCACCGCGCGAAAAATGACGTCCGCGTGCTGATTCCGGCCTACCCGGCACTGCTCAAGGCCTTCCCGCAGGCCACCGTACTCGCCGAGCTGCCGGCGCTCGCCCCGTCGCTGCCGGCATCCCGCCTGCTCGGCGCCGAGGCCGACGGTCTGCCGCTGATCCTGCTCGACTGCCCGGCCCTGTTCGACCGTCCCGGCAGCCCCTATCTGGACGCCCACGGCGACGACTGGGTCGACAACGGCATCCGCTTCGGCCTGCTTTCCCGGGTCGCCGCGCTGCTCGGGCAAGCCGGTTCGCCGCTCGGCTGGCAGCCGGACGTGGTGCACGTCAATGACTGGCAGACCGCGCTCGCCCCCGCCTGGCTGCACTACGAAGGCGGCGCCGCCAGCGTCGTCACCGTGCACAACATCGCCTTCCAGGGCAACTTCGCCGCCGGCCACCTGTCCGCCCTCGGCCTGCCCGAACATGCCTGGCACCTGCACGGCGTCGAGTACCACGGCCAGCTCTCCTTCCTCAAGGCCGGGCTGCAACTGGCGACGCTGATCTCGACGGTCAGCCCGACCTACGCCCGCGAAATCCAGCACGAGCATTTCGGCTACGGCCTCGCGCCGTTGCTGCGCCATCGCGCCGGGGCGCTGCGCGGCATTCTGAACGGCGTCGACACGGCGGTCTGGAACCCGGCGAGCGATCCCGCGCTGGCCGCGCCCTATGCCGCCAACCGGCTGGCGGCGAAGCGCGAGAACAAACGCGCGCTGCAGCAGGAAATGGGGCTGGATGTCGTTGCCGACCGTCCGCTGTTCGGCATCATCAGCCGCCTGACGCACCAGAAGGGACTCGATCTCGTCCTGACGCTGGGCGAAGGGATCACCCACCTGCCCGCCCAACTGGCCATCCTCGGCAGCGGCGACAAGGTGATGGAGGCCGGCTTCAGCGCGCTCGCCGTCCGCCATCCGGGGCAGATCGCCGTCAGGCTGGGTTTCGACGAAGCGCTCGCCCATCGCATCGAAGCCGGCGCCGACTGCTTCCTGATGCCGTCGCGCTTCGAGCCCTGCGGGCTGAACCAGATGTACAGCCTGCGCTACGGCACGCCGCCCATCGTCCGCGCCACCGGCGGCCTGGCCGATACCGTGATCGACGTCAGCGAAGGCACGCTGGCCGACAAGACGGGCAACGGCTTCGTCATCCACGCGGCGACGCCGCACGCCCTGTGGCTGGCGCTCGAGCGCGCCACCCGCTGCTGGCACGACCGCCGGCTCTGGCAAAGCATTCAGCAGAATGGCATGCGCCGTGACTTCTCCTGGGAACACGCGGCCCACGAGTACGTGAACCTGTATCGCGACGCCATCGCCGCCCGCGCCTGAAGATTCCAGTGCCCGAGATCGTCATCATCGCCGCCGTCGCCCGGAACCGGGTGATCGGCAAGGACAACCAGCTGCTCTGGAACATCCCGGAAGACATGGCGCACTTCAAGGCGCTGACCGCCGGCCACACGGTGATCATGGGCCGCAAGACCTGGGAATCGCTGCCGCCGCGCTTCCGCCCGCTACCCGGCCGGCGCAACATCGTCATCAGCCGCCAGCCCGACTATCGCCGCGCCCGGCGCCGAAGTCGCCGACTCGCTGGAAAATGCCCTGAAACTGGCGTTGACCGTAGCAGTCGTCTTCGTCATCGGCGGCGAGCAGATCTACACGCAGGCGATGGCCGTCGCCGACCGCCTGGAAATCACCGAAGTCGATCTGGAACCGGAAGGCGATGCGTGGTTTCCGGAGATTGCTGCGGTCAGACTGGCGAAAAAACGGCAAAAACCATCCGCCCGACGCCAACCGACTACGGGCGTTTTCCTTCGTCACCTACGAGCGCCGCTGAGCCCACGTCAGCGCACGCAATCCACGTAATAGGTGCCATCCTCGCCCTTGACCAGGCCATGGATGTCGGTCTCGAAGCCGGGGAAAGCGTCGTTGAATTCGCGCGCGAATTTCAGATAGCGCACAATGGTCTCGTTGAAGCGTTCGCCGGGAATCAGCAGCGGAATGCCCGGCGGGTAAGGCGTCAGCAGCACGGCGGTGACGCGGCCTTCCAGGTCGTCGATCGCCACCCGGTCGATCTCGCGGTGCGCCATTTTGGCGAAGGCATCGGCCGGCTTCATCGCCGGCACCATGTCGGACAGATACATCTCGGTGGTCAGGCGGGCCACATCGTTGGCCTTGTAGATGCCGTGGATCTGGTCGCACAGGTCGCGCAGGCCGATCCGCTCGTAGCGCGGGTTTTTGGCGACGAATTCCGGCAGCACGCGCCACAGCGGCTGGTTCTTGTCGTAGTCGTCCTTGAACTGCTGCAGCGCGGTCACCATGCGTGTTCCAGCGGCCCTTGGTGATGCCGATGGTGAACATGATGAAGAAGGAGTACAGGCCGGTCTTCTCGACGATCACGCCATGCTCGGCCAGGTATTTGGTGACGATGGCGGCCGGGATGCCGAAGTCGTCGGCGAAATCGCCGTCGACATCCAGTCCCGGCGTGATGACGGTGGCCTTGATCGGGTCGAGCATGTTGAAGCCCGGCGCAGATTGCCGAAGCCGTGCCAGCGTTCGCCCTGGCTTGAGCATCCAGTCGTCGCGCTCGCCGATACCTTCTTCGGCGAGATCGTCCGGGCCCCAGACCTTGAACCACCAGTCAACGCCCAACTCCTCGTCCACCTTGCGCATGGCGCGGCGGAAATCCAGCGCTTCGAGGATCGACTCCTCCACCAGCGCCGTGCCGCCGGGCGGCTTCCATCATCGCCGCCGCCACATCGCAGGAGGCGATGATGGCGTATTGCGGGCTGGTCGAGGTATGCATCAGGTAGGCTTCGTTGAAGATGTCGCGGTCGAGCTTGCGGTTCTCGGAATCCTGCACCAGGATCTGCGAGGCCTGGACAGGCCGGCCAGCAGCTTGTGGGTGGACTGCGTGGCGAAAATCATCGATTCCTTGCAGCGCGGACGGTCCGCGCCGATGGCGTGCATAGTCGCCGATAGAAATCGTGGAAGGTGGCGTGCGGCAGCCAGGCTTCGTCGAAATGCAGGGTGTCGATCTTGCCGTCCAGCATCTTCCTTGATGTCTTCCACGTTGTAGAGGATGCCGTCGTAGGTGCTCTGGGTGATGGTCAGCACGCGCGGCTTGGCGTTTTTGTCGCGTGACGAACGGATTGGCGGCGATCTTCTTCTGGATGTTTTCCCGGCGAATTCCTCCAGCGGAATCGGCCCGATGATGCCGTAAGTGGTTGCGCGTCGGCATCAGGAAGACCGGAATCGCGCCGGTCATGATGATGGCGTGCAGGATGGACTTGTGGCAGTTGCGGTCCACCACCACGATGTCGCCCGGCGCCACCGTGGAGTGCCAGACGATCTTGTTCGAGGTGGAGGTGCCGTTGGTGACGAAAAACAGGTGGTCGGCATTGAAGATGCGCGCCGCATTGCGCTCGGAGGCCGCGACCGGGCCGGTGTGGTCGAGCAACTGGCCGAGTTCGTCCACCGCGTTGCAGACGTCGGCGCGCAGCATGTTCTCGCCGAAAAACTGGTGGAACATCTGCCCGACCGGGCGACTTCAGGAAGGCCACGCCGCCGGAATGGCCGGGGCAGTGCCAGGAATAGGAGCCGTCGGCGGCGTAATGGGTCAGCGCCCGGAAGAATGGCGGCGCCAGCGAGTCGAGATAGGCCTTCGCCTCGCGCATGACATGGCGCGCGATGAACTCCGGCGTGTCCTCGAACATGTGGATGAAGCCGTGCAACTCGCGCAGCACATCGTTCGGGATGTGGCGCGAGGTGCGCGTCTCGCCGTGCAGGAAAATCGGGATTTCAGCATTGCGGTAGCGGATCTCGGCGACGAAGGCGCGCAGATCGGCCAGCGGTTTTTTCCGGCTCGAGCGCCAATTCTTCATCGTCAATCGACAGAATGAAGGCGGAGGCGCGGCTCTGCTGCTGCGCAAACGAAGTCAGGTCGCCGTAGCTGGTGACGCCCAGCACTTCCAGCCCCTCTTTTTCCATGCGCCTCGGCCAGCGCGCGGATGCCGAGACCGCAGGCGTTCTCGGAGCGGAAATCTTCGTCGATGATGATGATCGGGAAGTGAAAGCGCATGGTGAATCCTTGAAATGCAGCGACCCGCCGCAGCGGGTCACAGAATAAGCCGTTTTTGTTACGCCGTTACGAAAATACGGGCGTCAGATCTTGGGCAGGGTAACGCCGATCTGCCCCTGGTACTTGCCGCCGCGGTCCTTGTACGAGGTTTCGCAGACCTCGTCGGACTCGAAGAACAGCACCTGGGCCACGCCCTCGTTGGCGTAGATCTTGGCCGGCAGCGGCGTGGTGTTGGAGAACTCCAGCGTCACGTAGCCTTCCCATTCCGGCTCGAACGGCGTCACGTTGACGATGATGCCGCAGCGCGCATAGGTGCTCTTGCCCAGGCAGATGGTCAGCACGCTGCGCGGGATGCGGAAATATTCCACGGTGCGCGCCAGCGCAAACGAATTGGGCGGAATGATGCAGACGTCGGCATTCGACCTCGACGAAGGAATTCGGGTCGAAATTCTTCGGATCGACGATCGTGGAGTTGATATTGGTGAAACAGCTTGAATTCGTCGGAGCAGCGGATATCGTAGCCGTAGCTGGAAGTGCCGTAGGAGACGATCTTCTGGCCGTTCATGCTCACGCACCTGCTCCGGCTCGAAACGGCTCGATCATGCCGTGCTGCTGCCGCCATGCGGCGTATCCATTTGTCTGATTTGATGCTCATTTTTCCAGCGTGCAGTGGTGACAGAAAAGTAAAGGCGGAGCACTGGTTGACCCGCCTTATGCTCGACTGCACGTCTACAAAATCACGTGTTCTGAATCGACGATCTTCGGGAACGTGGCGCTGAAGTCCTTGCGCCTGCTCGGCAATCTTCACCGCCACGCGGCGTGCGATGTCCGCGGTAGATCTGCGCCGATGCGCGACCGTCCGGTCGCGCCACCACGGTCGGCTTGCCCTCGTCGGTCTGCTCGCGAATTTGATATCCAGCGGCAAGCGCCGAGGAATTCGACGTCGTAATCCTTGCACATCGCTCGCCGCCGCCGGTGCCGAAAATGTGCTCTTCATGGCCGCAGTTGGAGCAGATGTGGATGCTCATGTTTTCGACGATGCCGAGGATCGGAATACCGACCTTCTCGAACATCTTGAGGCCCTTGCGCGCATCGATCAGCGCGATGTCCTGCGGCGTGGTGACGATCACCGCGCCGGTCACCGGCACTTTCTGCGCCAGCGTCAGCTGGATATCGCCGGTGCCCGGCGGCATATCCACAACCAGATAATCGAGGTCGTGCCAGTTGGTCTCGTTGAGCAGTTGGTCCAGCGCCTGCGTCACCATCGGGCCGCGCCAGACCATCGGCTGTCTCGACATCGATCAGGAAGCCGATGGACATCGCCTGCAGGCCGTAGGCCATCGAGCGGCTCCATGTTCTTGCCGTCCGTCGGATTCCGGCTGCTGGCCGGCCGATGCCCAGCATGTGCGGCTGCGAGGGCCGTAGATGTCGGCATCGAGAATGCCGACGCTGGCGCCTTCGGCAGCCAGCGCCAGCGCCAGGTTCACGGCGGTCGTGGACTTGCCCACGCCGCCCTTGCCGGAAGCGACGGCGATGATGTTCTTGACGCCCGGCATCAGCTTGACGCCCGCTGTACCGCATGGGCAACGATCTTCGAATACACGTTGACCGTCACGTTGCCGACACCCGGCAATGCGCTTGCACCGCTGTCGATCACCAGCTTGCGGATGCCGTCGATCTACGCTCTTGGCCGGATAGCCGAGCACGATATCGAGGGAGACCTTGTCGCCGTCGATCTTGATGTTCTTGACCGACTTGCCGGCGACAAAATCCTTCCTGGTATTGGGATCGATCATTTCAGCGAGTGCGGTCTTGCACCTGCTGTTCTGAAACGGCACATGCTAACTCCGGGTTGAGTTTGGTCGCATGGTTGCCGATAATACCCGAGCAATTTTGTCAGTAAAACGCAAGTCCACCGATTATTGCGCTTGCTGCTCGTTTGTTACAATTGCGGTTCATTTTCGAGTTCTGGCAAACCGCCATGACACGCAAGATCCTGGTCACCTCCGCCCTGCCCTACGCCAACGGCAGCATCCACCTCGGCCACCTGGTCGAATACATCCAGACCGACATCTGGGTGCGCTTCCAGAAGATGCGCGGGCACGAGTGCCATTACGTCTGCGCCGACGACACCCACGGCACGCCGATCATGCTGCGCGCCGAGAAGGAAGGCATCACGCCGGAAGCAGCTGATCGACCGCGTCATGGCACGAGCACACGCGCGACTTCGCCGGCTTCCACGTCGACTTCGACAACTACTACACGACCCATTCGGACGAAACCCGCGACTGCGCCAACGACATCTACCTGAAGCTGCAAGGCCGCCGGCCTGATCGAAATCCGCACCATCGAGCAGTTCTACGACCCGGTCAAGGAGATGTTCCTGCCCGACCGCTTCATCAAGGGCGAGTGCCCGAAGTGCCACGCCAAGGACCAGTACGGCGACAACTGCGAGGTCTGCGGCGCCACCTACTCGCCCACCGACCTGATCGAACCCGTACTCGGCCGTGTCCGGCGCCACGCCGGATGCGCAAGGCTCCGAGCATTATTTCTTCAAGCTCTCCGACCCGCGCTGCCAGGATTTCCTGCGCGCAGTGGACGCAGCCGCGGCACGTCTGCAGACCGAAGCCGCCAACAAGATGCAGGAATGGCTGGACGCCGGCGAGCAAGCTGACCGACTGGGACATCTCGCGCGACGCGCCCTACTTCGGCTTCGAGATTCCCGATGCGCCGGGCAAGTATTTCTACGTCTGGCTCGACGCGCCGATCGGCTACATGGCAGCTTCAAGAACCTGTGCGCACAGCAACGGCCTCGACTTCGACGACTACTGGAAGCCCGGACTCGCAACGCCGAGCTGTACCACTTCATCGGCAAGGACATCCTCTACTTCCACGCGCTGTTCTGGCCGGCCGATGCTGCAGCACGCCGGCTACCGCACGCCGACCAGCGTCTTCGCCCACGGCTTCCTCACCGTCGACGGCGCAGAAGATGTCCAAGTCGCGCGGCACCTTCATCACCGCCGAGAGCTACCTCGACGCACCTCAACCCGGAATACCTGCGCTACTACTACGCCGCCAAGCTCAACGGCGACGCATGGAAGACATCGACCTCAACCTCGACGACTTCGTGGCGCGGGTGAACTCCGACCTGGTCGGCAAGTTCGTCAACATCGCCAGCCGCTCCGCCGGCTTCATCACCAAGCGCTTCGACGGCCAAGCTGGCCGCACGGCCAGCGCCGACCTGCCGGCGATCAAGGCCATTCAGGACGCCGCCGAGCCGCATCGCCGAGCTTTACGAAGCGCGCGAATACGGCAAGGCGATGCGCGAAATCATGCCGCTGGCCGACGCGCCAACCAGTATGTCGACGAGCACAAACCCTGGGAACTGGCCAAGCAGGAAGGCCAGCGAAGCCGAGCTGCACGACGTCTGCACAGTCGCCTCAACCTGTTCCGCCTGCTCACCCTCTACCTCAAGCCGGTGCTGCCCAAGCTGGCCGACAGGTCGAGAACCTTCCTCAACATCGCGCCGCTGACCTGGGGCGATGCGCAGAGCCTGCTGCCGCCGGCCACCCATCAACGCCTACCAGCACCTGATGACCCGTATCGACCCCAAGCAGATCGAAGCCATGATCGAAGCCAACAAGGAATCGCTGGCCCCGACGCCGGAGCAGCAGTCGCCGCAACGCCATGCCCAGCACCAGCAGGCCGAAGCATCGGCCACAGCGCCAGCCGCAGCCCGTGGGAGCCGTACTTCAACATCGACGACTTCAGCAAGGTCGACCTGCGCGTCGCGCGCATCGTCAATGCCGAACACGTCGAAGGCGCCGACAAGCTGCTACGCTGACGCTGGACATCGGCGACGACGAAACGCGCAAGGTGTTCGCCGGCATCAAGTCGGCCTACGACCCGGCGAAGCTGATCGGCCGCCTGACCGTGATGGTCGCCAACCTCGCGCCGCGCAAGATGAAGTTCGGCATGTCCGAAGGCATGGTGCTGGCGGCCTCGACGGCGAGGCAAGGCCCCCGGCATCTTCCTGCTGTCACCCGACTCCGGCGCGCAACCCGGCATGCGCGTCAAGTAAAGTCAGCGGACAGTTCACACGATCATCCCGGCGCCGACCGTGTTGTTGCTGCTTTCGTCGATGACGATGAAGGCGCCGGTGGCGCGGTTGACCGCATAACGATCGACGAACAGCGGCTGCGCCAGCTTGAAGGTGACGCGCGCGATGTCGTTCATGGCCAGGTGTTCGGCGCTGACTGCTCCAGTGTATTGATGTCCAGGCGATAGTCGATGCCGGCGAGCATCGCCTTGCTTTCGCGCGTGGTGTGGCGGATCAGGTATTTGCGGCGCGGGTCGAGCGGCGTCTCGGAGAGCCAGCAGAGCATGGCGTCGATCTGCCGCATGGCCAGCGCCGGGACTTGCGCCTCAATTCGGCGACGCGCACGATCATGTCGCCGCGCGAGATGTCGATTTCGTCGTCGAGCAGCAGGGTGACCGACTGCTCGGCATGGGCCAGCGGCAGCGAACGGCCGCCGAGCTGGATGTCCTTGACGCGGCTTCGTTGCGCCGAGGGCAGCACCATGACGGCGTCGCCGACGGCGATCGTGCCCGATTCGACGCGGCCCATGAAGCCGCGATAGTCGTGCAGTCGCGGTCGGCCGAATCTTGCGGCCGGCAGACATATTGCACCGGGAAACGGAAGCCTTCGTCGCGCCCGGTGTGCGCGGCCGGCGCGCTTTCCAGCATGTCGAGCAGGGTCGGGCCGTCGTACCAGTCGAGACGCTCGCCGCGCTCGACGACCATGTCGCCATTGAGCGCCGACAGCGGAATGAAGCGCACGTCGCCGATGCCGAGGCGCGCGGCGAATTCCAGGTAATCGGCGCGGATGCGCTCGAAGGTGGCCTGGTCGTAATCGACCAGATCCATTTTGTTGATCGCGACCACCAGATGCGGAATGTCGAGCAGATGCGCCAGGTAGGAGTGGCGGCGGGTCTGCGTCAGCACGCCCTTCCGCGCGTCGATCAGGATGATGGCGAGGTCGGCGGTCAACGCGGCGGTGACCATGTTGCGCGTGTATTGCTCGTGCCCCGGCGCATCGGCAATGATGTACTTGCGCCGGCCGGTGGTGAAGTAGCGGTAGGCGACATCGATGGTGATGCCTTGCTCGCGCTCGGCCTGCAGGCCGTCGGTGAGCAGCGACAGGTCTACCGCTTCCAGGCCGCGCTTTTCCGAGGTGCTGGCGATGGCGTGCAGGGTGTCGGCGAGGATGGTCTTGGTGTCGTAGAGCAGGCGGCCGATCAGCGTGCTCTTGCCGTCGTCGACGCTGCCGCAGGTCAGGAAACGCAGCAGGCCGTTATCGACGGGGTGCCCGAATTCAGGCAGATGTTCCATCGCGCTCATCAAAAGTACCCTTCCTTCTTGCGTTGTTCCATGGAGGCTTCGGAAGTCTGGTCGTCCAGGCGCGTGGCGCCGCGCTCGGTGATGGTGGTGGTGGCGGTTTCGGCGATGATCGCGGCGACCGTGTCGGCATCGGACTCGACCGGCGCCGTGCAGGTGATGTCGCCGACGGTGCGGAAGCGCACGCGCAGGTTCTCGACGACGTCGCCGCGCGCGCCGGGGTCAGTTCGGTGACCGGCTGCAGCAGCCCCTTGCGGCGCACGACCAGCCTGGGATGGGCGAAGTAGATCGACGGCAGTTCGAGCTGTTCGCGCTCGATGTATTGCCAGACATCGAGTTCGGTCCAGTTCGAGATCGGGAAGACGCGGATGTTCTCGCCCTTGTGCATGCGCGCGTTGTAGAGGTCCCACAGTTCCGGCCGCTGGTTCTTCGGGTCCCACTGGCCGAATTCATCGCGGAAGGAAAAGATGCGCTCCTTGGCGCGCGCCTTTTCCTCGTCACGCCGGGCGCCGCCGATGCAGGCATCGAAGCCGAATTCCTCGATGGCTTCGAGCAGCGTGACCGACTGGTGCTTGTTGCGCGATTCGTCTTCCGACTTGAGCCTGACGGTGCCGCGCCGGATCGAATCCTCGACCGAGCGCACGATCAGGCGCTCGTTGAGTTCGCAGGCGCGCGAGTCGCGGAAATCGATGACTTCCTGGTAGTTGTGGCCGGTGTCGATATGCATCAGCGGGAACGGAAAGCGCGCCGGGCGGAAGGCCTTTTCGGCCAGGCGCAGCAGCACGATCGAGTCCTTGCCGCCGGAAAACAGCAGCGCCGGATTGGCGCACTGGCCGGCCACCTCGCGCAGGATATGGATGGCTTCGGCTTCGAGCCAATCCAGATGGTCCAGTGCATGATGGTGCCGCGCCGCGGAGTTTAGAAGGCTGGCGCTCATGCGGCGACTCCCGCTACCGTTTCGCCGGCCCCGGAAAGAACGTGCCCTTCGGACGCGCCGGCTGTCGCAACGCGCTGCACCTTGCCGTCCACCACATGCAGTCCGCATTCCTTCTGTTCCGGGGTTTCCCACCACCAGCGACCGGCGCGGACATCCTCGCCGGGCTGCACGGCACGCGTGCAGGGGGCGCAGCCGATGCTCGGGTAGTTCTGGTCGTGCAGCTTGTTGTAGGGCACCTGGTTGGCGCGCAGATAGACCCAGACCTCGCGCTCGCTCCAGTCGGCCAGCGGGCTGAACTTGACCAGGTCGTTGGCCTGGTCGTAAGCCTTGGTCTGCAGGCCGTCGCGCGTTGCCGACTGGGCTGCGCGCAGGCCGGTGATCCATGCCTTCTTGCCGGCCAGTGCGCGCTGCAGCGGCTCGACCTTGCGCGCGTGGCAGCAGGCCTTGCGCGCCTCGACCGAGTCGTAGAAGCCGTTGATGCCCTGCCTGGCGACCGTCTGCGCAAGCAGATCGTGGCGCGGATAGGCAATCTCGAGCGGCGACCGTAGCGGGCTTCGGTGGCCGCTATCAGGTCGTGGGTTTCCTCCGGCAGGCGGCCGGTATCGAGCGAGAAGATGCCGATATCGAGATCCTCGCGGAAGATCATGTCGGTCAGCACCATGTCTTCGGCGCCGAGGCTGTTGGCAAACACCGCCGGTGCGAAGTCACGGGCGATGTTGCGCAGCAGACGCCGGACGTTGGCGGCTTTTTCGGCAACGGCGTCGACCAATTCACGGTCGGCAAGGTCGGGCAGGTTTTCACGCAGCATGGCAGGCTCCTTATTGATAGGTTTCAGGCAGCCCGTCGGCGGAACAGCGGCTCGGGCTGGTCGCTGGCGGCCTGATAGGTTTCCGGGAAATCGTCGAAGGCGCTCAGTGCGTCCTCGACATCCTCGACGCCGGGCTCCTCGCCGATCGCGAAGGCATCGAAGCCGACGCGATTGAGATAGAAAAGCTGATCGCGGCCGATGTCGCCGAAGGCGCGCAACTCCCCGGTGTAGCCGTAGCGCTCGCGCAGCAGGCGGGCGGTGGAATAGCCACGGCCATCGCCCGCCTTGGGAAAATGCACGGCGATCACGCTGAAGTCGTCGATGTCGTTGGCGATTTCGGCCGGATCGTCCTCGGGCGCCAGCCAGACGCCGAGCAGTGAACCGTGTTCGTATTCACGCGCGATCAGGCTGCTTTTCCTCGCCTTCCATACGGCCAGCGGAACCAGCAGCGGGCCGAACGGAAGGAAAACGTCGATCGCCTGCTCGCCGTCGGCCGGGGTGACGACTTTCCAGTGATCTTCCTGCAGGCGACGTTCCTTGATGATTTTCCGGGTTTGTGAATTAGCCATTTGCAACTCTCCTTGATTGATGTGGGTGGTGGTATGCAGCGTTGTGAAAAACTTCGATGCCGATGCGGTCGAAGGTGTCGATGAAGCGTTCGTCGGCATGCCGGTGCGTGAGATAGGTCGTGATCAGGCGCTCGACCACGTCGGGCACTTCGCATGCGGCAAAGGCGCGGCCGATCACCTCGCCGATGCGGGCGGCGTTGCCCTGACGGCCGCCGAGCGTGACCTGGTACCACTCCTCGCCGTTCTTATCGACGCCGAGAATGCCGATGGCGCCGAGGTGATGGTGGCCGCAGGAGTTCATGCAACCGGAGATGTTGAGTTCCAGGTCGCCGATGTCGTGCTGGTAATCCAGGTCTTCGAAGCGCTCCTGGATCGCCGCGGCGACGGGCAGCGAACGGGCATTGGCCAGCGAGCAGAAGTCGCCGCCGGGGCAGGCAATCAAGTCCTGGATCAGGCCGACCGTGGGCGACGCCAGGCCGGCGGCCTTGGCGCGGTGCCAGACGGTGTAGAGCTCGCGTTGCGGCACGTCGGCCAGGATCAGGTTCTGCTCGTGCGAGACGCGGATTTCGCCGAAGCTGTAGCGCTCGGCCAGATCGGCGGCGGCTTCCATCTGCTCGCTGGTGGCATCGCCCGGCGCCGCGCCGGATTTTTTCAGCGACAAGGTGACGGCAGCGTAGCCCGGCACCTTGTGCGCATGCACGTTGCGCTCGACCCAGCGCGCAAAAGCCTTGTCTTCGCGCAGATGGGCAAGATGGCACAGGTCGCTCCCGGCCAGCGTCTCATACTCGGGTGCCGCGAACTGCTGCGCGACCCGTGCAATCTCGGCGTCGGTCAGCGTCGCCGGGCCATCCTCGAGATGCGACCATTCTTCCTCGACCTGACGCGCGAATTCCACGATGCCAAGCGCCTTGACCAGAATCTTGATGCGCGCCTTGTAGGCATTGTCGCGACGACCGTGGCGGTTGAATACGCGAACCAGCGCTTCGCTGTAGGTTAACAGATGCTGCCAGGGCAGGAACTCGCGCACCACCTGGCCGACCACCGGCGTGCGGCCAAGTCCGCCACCGGCATAGACCTTGAATCCGATCTCGCCCGCCGCGTTCCGCACGATCTGCAAGCCTAGGTCATGGACCTGGATTGCGGCACGGTCTTCCCGCGCGCCCGAAATCGCAACCTTGAATTTGCGCGGCAGGTAGGCGAATTCTGGATGGAGGGTTGACCACTGGCGCAGGATCTCGGCCCAGGGGCGCGGGTCGGCGATTTCGTCGACGGCGACGCCGGCAAAGTGGTCGGTCGTCACGTTCCGGATGCAACTGCCCGAAGTCTGGATCGCGTGCAGTTCGTCCTGCGCCAGGTCCGCCAGAATCTGCGGTACATCGGTGAGCTTGACCCAGTTCAATTGCAGGTTGTGACGCGTCGTGAAGTGGCCGCTGCCACAGTCATAGCGCCGGGCGATGTCGGCGAAGCGGCGCAGTTGCGCGGCCGAGAGCAGCCCGTAGGGAACGGCAAGGCGCAGCATCGGGCCATGGCGCTCCTGGTAAAGACCGTTTTGCAGGCGCAGCGGACGAAACGCATCGTCCGAGAGTTCGCCGGCCAAATAGCGCCGGGTCTGGTCGCGGAACTGGGCGACGCGGGCCAGGACAATGGCGTGATCGTAGTCGTCGTAGCGGTACATGGCAGATCCCTATGCAAGAATGAGCTTGCCGCCGATCAGCAGCAAAACGGAAGCGAGCAAGCCGCGCAGGGCACGTTCCGGCACCTTGGCGGCGAAATGGGCGCCAAGCGCGATGCCGGGCAGCGAACCGACCAGCAGCGTGGCCAGCAACGCGACATCGACCGTGCCCAGCCACCAGTGCCCGAGGCCAGCGACGAAAGTCAGCGGCACGGCATGGGCAACGTCGGAACCGACGAGGCGGCGGGTCGCCAGATTCGGGTAGAGGAAGGTCAGGGCCGTGACGCCCAGCGCGCCGGCGCCAACCGATGAAATTGTCACCAGTACGCCTACGAGGGCGCCGACGACAACGGTCAGGCCGGCGACATGGCGCTGCAAAAAGCCGGCATTGGCGTTGCGGCGCCTGGCAAGATCGAGCAGGCGCCGCCGGAAGATCAGCGACGCCGAGGTAAGCAGGAGGGCGATGCCGAGGCCCAGCGAAATCAGTTCCGTACCGCCCTGACCCTGCACGTCCAGGCTAGCGAGCAGCAGCAGGGTCAACCCGGCCGCCGGAACACTGCCTAGCGCCAGGCGCCCGGCAAGCGCCCAGTCGACATTGCCGCGGCGATGATGGACCCAGGATCCACCGCTCTTGGTCAGCGCCGCGTAGAGCAGATCGGTGCCCACCGCCGTGGCTGGCTTGAAGCCGAACAGCAGGATCAGCAGCGGCGTCATCAGCGAGCCGCCGCCGACGCCGGTGAGGCCGACCAGCAGACCGACGGCGAAGCCGGAAAGCGGGAGCAGGGGATTGAAGGTAAATGCGCTGAAATCCATGATGAAGCGCATCGTAAGGAGCGTTTATAGTTCTGAAAAATACTTTATTAATATTTATATAGAACTATTGGTTATAAACTGGACATGAAATTTCAGCAACTGAAGTACCTGGTCGAAGTCGAGCGGCGCGGACTGAACGTCTCCGATGCTGCGGAAGCGTTGTACACCTCCCAGCCCGGGATCACGAAACAGATCCGCCTGCTCGAGGAGGAACTCGGCGTCACGGTCTTCGTGCGCAGCGGCAAGCGCTCACCGGCGTCACCGCGGCCGGCCGCCTGGTTCTCGACCAAGCGAACACCATCCTCAGGGAAACGCTCAATCTCACACACGTCGGCGCCGACCTTGCTGCCGAAGCGAACGGCCTGCTGACGCTGGCCACCACCCACACCCAGGCGCGCTACGCCCTGCCGCCAGTGATCCAGCGATTCATCAAGCGCTACCCCGACATTCGCCTGGATGTGCATCAGGGCAGCCCGGCCCAGATCGCCGAATGGCTGCTTGAAGGCAAGGCAGAGCTGGGCATCGCCACCGAAGCGCTCGACCTCTACCCGCAGCTGGTCACGCTGCCGTGCTACGAATGGTCGCACAAGGTCGTGCCGCCCAAGGGCACCCGCTGCTGGAAGCGGGCCGCTGACGCTGGCAGAGATCGCGCAATATCCGATGATCACCTACGACGTCACCTTCAGCGGTCGCTCGCAGATCAACCACGCATTCGAACGGCAGGGACTTGTCGCCGACATCGTGCTTACCGCAATCGACTCCGACGTGATCAAGACCTATGTGGAACTGGGACTGGGCGTCGGCATCATCGCCGAAATGGCCTTCGACCCGGCACGCGATAGGCCCCTGGGCATGGCCGCCAACCACCTGTTCGCGACCAACACGACGCGCATGGCCTTCCGCCGCGACTCTGGCTACGCGGCTACGATTACGACTTCATCGAACTACTGGCGCCACAACTCACAAGGCGAGTCGTGGAAGCGGCGGTCCGCGGTGATGGCGACGATCCCGGTCTGTAAATGCCGGCCATACCTTGTCATTCCGGGGTGGTGGTAGTTGATTGTGGCACACTTCGTTCCAACTACCAATCCTTGGCCGATTTTTCTGTTGCATCGCAACAAAATCAGTTCACCGACTTCAGAGATCACTTTAACTTCAGACCCAATCTCCAACCCCATTGCAGGGTTTTCAAAGTATCCACAAAATCTGTGGATAAGTATGTGGGTCAATCGCAAAGGATGGCATCACTAAGTCACGGCCGCACAAGGAATTTCATCTACTCCGCATGCACTTTAAGCAACTACGCAAGTCATTGAAATAATGACATTTTATGCGAATGCTGTGATTTTTCGAAAGCACTGCCGGCTAACCCATAAATACAATTCTGGCAAGCAGTATTTCTGTGAATAAGCAACAACGACAAGATGCGTTGTCAACGGTTTTTTCCGTTAAGCCGTGGAAGCAAGTCAAGTCAGGGAGGCTGCTAACGCCAGATTTCGGGATAGCGGCGTGATTCCGGAATATTGTTCACCACCAAGCCGACAGCGAGAAGTATCAGGGGCCCCACTGTGGCCGGGATCAACACATAAAGAAAACCAAGTTCATGGATGCGCGGCGAACCGATGACGGCGATCAGTGCCGTTGCGCCACCTGGTGGATGTAGCGTGCGCGTGGCGTGCATAACGGCAATGGCGGTGGCGACAGCCATCGCCTCGGCAAGCCACAGATGATCATGCAGCAGTTTCCAGCAAATCACTCCAATCACTGCCGAAACGACATGCCCACCGACTAGGTTGCGTGGTTGGGCAAGCGGGCTGCGTACGGCGCCATAAACAAGTACGGAGGAAGCACCGAACGACCCGATCATCAGCGGCAGATCGCGACTGTCGAAGTAAAGTTGGGCAAGCAAGGCGATTACGGAAATTCCCAGAAATGCGCCGATCCACGACCAAAAAATTTCCGAATTGCTAACCCGAGGCGGACTACCGCGGGTGGTGCCCCGCATCTTTTTAAGATATGGCAACAAGCTCATAGCAAATCATCTTGGTTGAAGGCCGCCATAAAATCCTTGCGCAACAACAATCCGCACACACGATCATTGTCATCGACTACCGGAAGGCTGCGCCCCGGGTGGCTACGAAATGCCGTCATGATCTTCCAGAATCCCGCATCCGGCTTGACGGAAATAATCTTTGTGGTCATGGCGGCGCTGACCGGCGTATCGTGGCAGCGGTGGCTCAACTCGCAGGAACCGTCGATAAGACCCAGCAGCAATTCGAGAAAGGTTCTCGCCTTGAGGCGAACGAGAAAGTCGGTTTCCGTCAACATGCCGATCAACTGCCCTGACTCGCCGGCGACCGGCAGTCCCTTGTAACGGCTTGCCACAATAGCTCTGGCCGCCTGATCAAGCTTCATCTCCGGAGACAGCAACGGTATCTCAAGACGCATCAGGTTGCGTGCTCGGATTCTGTTAAGCGAGCGCTCGACGGCGTGACGGTGAGCAAGATGATAGATGGTACGAAAATCCTCAGTGCTGATATCGAGGTAGCCCGGAATATGCTGCATGGCATCGATGATGTCTTCATCGGACAGCTCGAGTTCCTTGAAATCACTTTCAAGTTCTTCGTTCGGCGGCCTTGTTCATACTTTCTTAATCCATTGCCATTGATATTCGGATACTAGTATTTCAGGTTTACGGTGTCGATTCTGCTTTGGTAGTAGATAGGATCTTGGACAAAAATATTTCCAGCGTTGCGCGACTGCGGCCAAAGACAATTCCTCACATAACATCAGACGACTGGCTCGCACCAAGCCGCCCTATAATGGACGCCCTATGCTCTCTACCATACGCCCGCCCCGCCCCCCGACTGACCGGCCCCATCTTCGCCTATGGGCTGGCCGACGTGTTCGGACTTTCCTGCGTCGCCCTCGGCGCCAGCTGGTTCGCCGCCGGCAAGGGCGCCATTTTTGCCAATTTTCCGGGGTCGACCGCGGAAGCCGTCGCCTGCATCGCCGGTGGCGTCGTCGTGATGATCTGGGCGGTATCGCGCATCCTGCGCGAAATCGCCCGCCAGGCGCCGGAAATGCAGGCCCGGTACGATGCCTACATCGCCAGGAACCATCCCGACAAGGTCCGGCGCGCGCCGGACCACGCCGACGCCCCGCGGCCCTGACCAGTACTGCCGCCTGACGAACGGCGGCAAGGAAGACCACTTAAAAGGAAATCACCATGAGCGACGACATCATCGTCAAGGACAGCAACGGCAACATCCTCGAGCAACGGCGACTCGGTCACCCTGATCAAGGATCTGAAGGTCAAGGGCACATCGGTCACCCTGAAACGCGGCACGCTGGTCAAGAACATCCGCCTCACCGACGATGCCGAAGAGATCGAGTGCAACGCCGACAAGGTCAAGGGTCTGGTGCTGAAGACCTGCTTTCTCAAGAAAGCCTGAAGTTCCGCGCCCGCCTGGCCAATCTTCGTTGCCCGGCAACGCACCGTCCGCAACGGCTTGCGCGGCAAGCGGAGACGGGCAGCAACCCGGTCACTGGCAACTCGCCCGACAGCCCGCCGGGTTATCCGCGCAACTGCCGTTCCCCTCGGGCCGGCATGCCTGCTTCGTCCGATGCGAGAACACCACGCCTTCCTCGTAGGTGCAAACCACCCGGGTCATGTTGCCCTGGCGCGCCACGGCGATCGTTGCGATGCGGCTGACTTGACCCGCGCGACCGGCAGATCGCAGGAAACATAGCCGCTGAACGCGCCATCGCCGGATTCCCACAACACCACATTCTTCAATTTCCGGTAGTTCTGGAAACTGGAACACACATCGTCCTTCATGTCGTACATGCGGGCGTTGTCGCTGCAATAGCCGGTATAGGTGTAGCGCAGTTCCTCCTCCGACGGACAGGCGCCTACCTGAACAGCTTGCGCGAGGTCAGGGCAACTGACTGTCTCGGCAAAGGCCGCATTCATCGGCAGTCCGGACAAGAGCAGCAAGGTCAGGCAGACAGAACGCATGAGGTGAAACTCCGGTAAATATCGGAAGAGAATGTTTGCGGATGCCAATGTTAATGCAGGACCGTTGCCGGCGTCCGCACTTGCGAGGCCCCTTACCGCAACGCATCGAAACGGCGCGCCAACGCCGCTTCACGCTGAACGATATCCGCCTCGACGGCCAGAACCTCCTGCATGTAGGCCAGCGCGGCAGGCGTCAGCGAGCGATCCTTCAGGTAAATGAATCCGTAGGCCGCCCGGAACTCGATCCCGGTCGTCGGCACCAGCGCCACCGAGCCGGCTTCCAGATCCTGTTCCATCAGCGCCAGCGTGGCGAGTGCCAGCGCATCACTGCCCGCCAGAAGTTCAGCAAGGGCAAACGGTACATCGATCTCGATTGCCGGCACGAAATCGCCATTGAGCATATCGATCCACCCGGCCCGGCAGACCGACTGCGGCAGGTTCGCCGCGATGCGCGACGGGAGACGCGAAGCGACCCAGGGAAATTCGAGCAGCCCGGCCAGTTCCACCGGACCGCGCTTCAGGACGGGATGCCCGGGACGGCAAAAGAAGTGGCCGCGATGCTGCCCGACCAAGGTCGTCTCGAACTGATCGTCTGCCAGCAAGCCGCCGAGTTCCGCCAGACCAAGGTCGACATCGCGGGCGGTGACCTGGCGTACCACGTCGCGCCAACCGGCAACATGAACCGCAATGCTGATTTTCGGGCGCTGGGCCAGCAGGCGCGCCAGCGCCGGGTAACCCGAAATGATGCTCGGATAGGGTCCCAAGGCCACCCTGAGCGACCCGATCTCGAGGCCGGCAAGCAGCGTGATCTCGTGCAGCATATCCTCTTCGGCACTGAGCAAGGCCTTGCCGCGCTGAACCACCAGTTCGCCGAACGCGGTCAGCGTCACCGCCCCCCGCTTGCGGTCGAGCAGCGTGACGCCCAACTCTGCCTCCAGCGCCTGAATGCTCTTCGTGAGCGCCGGTTGCGAGATATTCAGCGCTGCCGCGGCCTGCCCAAAATGCGCATAACGGACAAGCGTCAGCAGATGACGAAGGCGTCGCTGGGTGATCATGATAAGTAAAATGTTATCATGGTTTCAAAAATATCCATTATCCTGAATCGATGCAATATGTTATAAATCAAGGCGTCATAGACGCCCACAGTCCAAAGGAACGAGTTCCTTGTGACTATGCTGGGCGCAGTGTTTCGTTCAACCTAAAGAAGGAGAATCTTATGAAATATTCAGGAAAGTTGATTCTGGCGTTGACCATCGCCGTTGCCAGCGTGGCCGCGCCCCTTGCCCAGGCGGCCGAGATCCCCTTGGTCACCGGCGAACAGTGGACCCGCTCATCGGAAGATGTGCAGAAAGCCTACCTCGTTGGAGTCGCCAATTTGACGCAGGTCGAGAACGCCTACTTCGCGGGAAATCCGCCGAGCGATAACCAGAGTTTCGTGCCGCGCCTGGTCAAGGGATTGCAGGGCCAGACGCTCGACAGCGTGCGCGAAGGGCTCAACCGCTGGTATGCCGCAAATCCCGGCAAACTGCAGCGCCCGATCATCGAGACCATCTGGTTTGAAATGGCCGTGCCCGGCCTCCAGAAGAACAAGTAACGGAGAACAATCATGAAACGACTTGGAATGATCATCACCATTGTGGCAATGGCGGGCGCCGCGGGATGTACGGACATGACCCCGCGGCAGCAGGGAACGATGAGTGGCGCAGCCATCGGCGCCGCGGGCGGTGCCGGCATCGCGGCCATTTCCGGCGGCAATGCATGGACCGGCGCGGCCATCGGCGGCGTGGCCGGCGGCGTGGCCGGCAATATCAAGGGCGGCCGGCAGTAATCACGCATTTGGTACTACCAGCAGTGGCGAGTCTTTCAACAAGAACAAGGAGCATCTCATGAAATTTTCTGGAAAATTATTTGCCGCGCTGGCCATCGCCTTCAACGGCGGCGCAATGTCTGCTGCCCACGCGGCAGCGGGCGGCGAGGTAGTCACCAATCCGGGCGCGGCGTCAGGCAAGCACTTCGACCCGAAAGGCACCCTGCCGACGAAGTACACCATCGAACTGCGCAAGGGCGTCTCGGCCACACTGCCGTTCGAGGACAAGCGGGACTTCGACGAGGCCAAGAAGGGCTTCATCGCCGAGCCGCCCTACAAAAAGATCATGGCCGATGCCGGCCACGTCGCCTGGGACATGGCCAGCTACCAGTGGCTGCTGCAGGGCAAGGACTTCCAGAGCATCCACCCGTCACTGCAGCGCCAGGCGGTGCTCAACATGGCCTACGGACTCTACGAGGTCTTGCCCGGCAAGATCTACCAGGTGCGCGGCTACGACCTGGCCAACATCAGCTTCATCAAGGGCGATACCGGCTGGATCATCTTCGATCCGCTGACAGCCAAGGAAACCGCCCGCGCGGCGCTCGAATTCATCAACGAGAAGCTCGGCAAGCGCCCGGTCGTCGGCGTCGTCTACTCGCACTCCCACGTTGACCACTTCGGCGGCGTGCGCGGCGTGGTCGATGAAGCCGACGTGATCAGCGGCAAGGTGAAGATCATTGCGCCCGAGGGCTTCCTCCGTGAGGCGATTTCCGAGAACGTCTTCGCCGGCAATGCCATGTCACGCCGCACGCAGTACTCGTACGCCGTGCTGTTGCCGCGCGACCCGCACGGCCATGCGGACCAGTCGATCGGCAAGAACGTGGCCAATGGCAATGTCGGACTGATCCCGCCCAACCTGATCATCACCAAGGACTTCGAGGAAGTGACGCTCGACGGCGTCAAGATGGTGTTCCAGAACACGCCGGACACCGAAGCGCCGGTCGAGATGAACACCTGGTTCCCGCAGTACAAGGCCTTCTGGGCGGCGGAAAACATCACCGGCACCATCCACAACATCTACACGCTGCGCGGCGCGCCGGTGCGCAACGCATTGAACTGGTCGAAGCAGATCAACAACGCGCTGTACAAGTTCGGTCAGGAAGCCGAGGTGATGTTCGCCTCGCACAGCTGGCCGCGCTGGGGCAACGCGCGCATCCAGGAAGTGATGCGCGCTCAGCGCGACACTTACGCCAACCTGAACAACCAGTCGCTGCACTACGCTAACCTCGGCGTGACGGTCAACGAGATCCATAACGTCTACAAGCTTCCCGACAGCCTGTGGAAGCAATGGCCCGCGCACAGCTACCACGGCTCGGAGCAGCACAACAGCCGTGGCGTCATCAACCGCTTCCTCGGCTACTGGGACGGCAATCCGGCCACGCTCGTCCCGCTCTCGCCGAAAGATTCCGCGCCGCTGTACGTCGAGATGATGGGCGGCTCCGCGAAGATCATGGCCAAGGGCAAGCAGTTGTTCGCCCAGGGCAAGTACCTGGAAGCCTCGGAAATCCTGAATCGGCTGGTCTTTGCCCAGCCGCAAAACCAGCCGGCCAAGGATCTGCTGGCCGATGCCTTCGAGCAGATCGGTTACCAGAAGGAAAGCCCGAGCCTGCGCAACATCTTCCTGCAAGGAGCTTTTGAACTGCGCCACGGGCTGCCGGGCGGCAACCCGATCAGGACGACCGGGCCGGACGTGATCCGCGCGATGTCCACCGAAAACTGGCTCGACTTCCTCGGCATCAGCATGGACCCGCGCAAGGCCGAGGGCATGCGGTTCGTCATCAACCTGGTGACTCCCGACAACGGCGAGAAGTACCTGATCGAGATGAGCAACGCGACGCTGACCAACATCAAGGGTCAGCAGGCCCCGAAGCCGGATCTGACGATCACGCTGAACCGCGCCGATCTCGATCAGGTGATGATGGGCGCGAGCACCTTCGACGACCTGATCAAGGCCGGCAAGGCGAAGTTCGAGGGCGACCGCAAGCCGTTCGACCAGCTGCGCAGCCTAATGGTGGTCGTTCCAGCCGAACTTCGAGATGCTGCCGGGAACGGCCCCGAAAGCCCCGACGGCGGGCGCGAAGCCTTTGGAAGTGCCCGATCTGCTGCCGCCGAATTCGGCGGGTGACTGAGCGCACCGCAGTAGCGGGGCCGTAGTGGCCTGGCGGGTCTTGAAGCCTGTGGCGGCCCTGCCCTTGACTTGACTTGACTACACCCCCGTCAGGATCAGCCAAGCCATACGTTCGTGCCCGGCATTGCCGGATGCGAACCTTCGTAATTCGTTCGATGTTGCGCTGGCGACCAACCAGGTGTTACCAAGCGCATAAACCACGCTGACCCCACCAGGACCGCCGTTTCGCTTCAGTAACCCGCGCTCGCACAAGCCGATCCATTCCCAT
>CAVSFS010000023.1:0-180994 GCA_963727115.1 uncultured beta proteobacterium
GAGGCAACCAATGTCCGCTTTGGGTCAAAAGCGGACATGTGCAGATGCAAAACGCCATGTCCGCTTTACCCCCAAAAGCGGACATGTGCAGTGCACTCGGCATGTCCGCTTTGTGCCAATAGCGGACATTCTGCCTTACTGCGTCAGGGGAAACTGGCGGTAAGTCACCAATCACTATTCAGTTTTGGGGTCTGATTGCCGGCAACATAATGTTGAACACCGATCCATAATCAACGCCTGATGAAGCCCAAAGCCGGCCGTTATGGGTTTCGATGATCGACCGACAGATCGATAGCCCCATTCCCATGCCTTGCGATTTCGTCGTGAAGAACGACTCGAAGATGCGGTCGATGTCTGTTGCGGCGATGCCCCTTCCCGAGTCTTCGACCGATAACAGCACGCCGTCAGAACCATGGATCGCCGTTTTTATCGTCAATATACGAGCGCGACCCGATACCGAGTCCATGGCGTCGGCGGCATTCCTGACCAAGTTCAGGATGACCTGCTGCAACTGGCCCTTGTGGCCGAGTACCAATGGGAGCGGTCTGGTTAGCCCAGATTGGACAAGAATTCCTTGCGTCTCCAGATCCCCATGCACAAGCCCGAGGACATCGTGAATGACTTTATTGAGGTCGAGGGGCGTACTTACTTGGCTGTCTTTCTTGAACATTGCTTGAACGCTGCCGATCACCTCACCAGCACGGTGGCCGGCACTGACGATATTCTTCATGGCGTCACGCGTTTCACCGAGATCAGGTATCTCTTTCGCAAGCCATCGTAAGCCAGCATTCGCGTTTGTAACCATGGTCGCCAGCGGTTGTTTGATCTCGTGGGCGATGGAAGCCGTCAGTTCGCCGGCGGTCGCGACTCGATTCATGTCCGCAAACTTCGCCAAAGCGCTACGCGAGTTTGCTTCTGCATAGCGGCGACGACGATGTTCGTAATAGAGCCAGATAATCAGGGTGGTCTGAATCACTAACGCTGCGGCAATCAGCATGATTTGCCAACGGTATTGCTCCCACGCAGTCAGCTCGCGAAAGCGGATGTCACTGCCCGGGGGCAGGTTCGCCTCGCTGATGCCGAACCGGTTCAACTGCCGCCAGTCAAAGATCGGTCTGGCTAACTCGCTTTCTTTTATGGGAATATTTGAAGCAATTTCGCCATTGAGGATACGCAACGCAATTTTGCCGGCGGCTTCGCCTAATGAAAAACCTGTAGTGATCAAGCCGCCGACAGTGCCCCGTCCAAAGTGAGTGTCTAAATCGACCACGATTGGCCGGTTGGCCATTTCTGCGACGAGCGCGACGGCATCAGCCGGAATGAGAGAGTTACCCTCGCCGTCGGAATAAATGCTTGTGTGAAGGATCACGGTTTGGTCTGGCAACGCGCCGACACGCTTTCTTAGTTCCGTCATTGTCAAACCCGTAAGATCGATAAATTCCAAATCAGGAGCGACAATTGGAATCTCCTTCTTTAAATCGCGATAATAGGTTTGATTTTCCGGGGGGTCTCCCACCAGTGCAATTCTTTTGATGTCGGGCACCAATATTCGCGCAACGGCTATCATGTCGCGGGGATGTGATTGCAACGTGTTTCCCGTCACATCGGGAGGCAGCTCCAATTGCGCGACGGCCGGCTTGTCAACAAAGGTAAAGACCACCGGCACCGCGGGCCACAGCTCTGGGCGTGAGCGCAACACGTATTCAAGCGCGGCGGGGCCAACTGCAATGATAACGCCAACCGGCTTATCACGATATTTCACTCGGAAATGATCGTTCAGACTGTGCTCGTAATCCGAGCCTCGAAATCGAGCGACGTCGAGCCGTTCATGATAGACGGATACCTGCGTGGCAGAGCTGGAAATCATAGCCGCCCGTATGCCGGATGAGATTCCGGCAGAAAACGGCAAGCCCGGACCATACTGATCAATGATCAGCACCGAGCGCGGCAAAGGCTCCGCCGCCAACGAGCCCGCAGGTGATACGGACACGAGCGACAATGCGACCGCTACGCTGCGGAGAAGCCTGATGAATTCGCGCCACTGCATGTATCGTTTTCAGCATGCCTCTGCGCTTTGCGTCGTTGATGCAGATCAATCGGCGGTACGGCGCAACACACCAATTACGGTGACCACATACCGACGCCCGAATAGATTGATCCAACGCAACGACTAATTTCAACGGTCTGGCAAGCCTTTCTTCCAACCTTGGGAAAGGCGCAACAATGATACGCGCGACAATACGACTTGCGTTGTTAGTATGCAGCATCATCAGTCCGGGTGCATCGGCGTACGCACAAGATACGAAACCCAATATTGTGGTCATCTTGGCCGACGATCTTGGCAACGCAGACCTCGGCTATCGAGGCAGTGACATCAAGACTCCGAACATTGATAAGCTCGCAACTGAAGGCGTGCGGGCCGAATCATTTTACGGAATGCCGGTTTGCACGCCCGCGCGCGCTGCGTTGATGACTGGCCGCTATGCCATGCGCTATGGCTTGCAAACACTCGTTATTTTTCCCAGCCATGCCTATGGACTGCCGACGGACGAGCGCACGCTCCCACAGGCATTGAAGGAAGCTGGATACCAAACGGCTATGGTCGGTAAGTGGCACCTCGGCCACGCCGACAAGAAATTCTGGCCACAGAACCGCGGCTTCGATCATTTCTACGGCAATCTCGTCGGCGAGGTAGACTATTTCACCAAGGAGCGGGGCGGGCTTGTCGATTGGCAGCGCGACGGCAAGTTCGAAAAGGAAGACGGTTACTTCACGACCTTGATCGGGAATGAAGCCGTAAACATCATCCAGAACCACAACACATCAAAACCGCTGTTCCTTTATGTTGCATCCCTCGCACCGCACGCACCGTATCAAGCCCCCAAGCAGGCCATCGAGGCCTACAAAAACGCGGCGGGAGATGAACATCGGCATACTTATGCCGCCATGATCACTGAGTTGGACGCACAAGTTGGGCGGATCGTTGCCGCGTTGAAACAGAAGAATATGATCGACAATACGCTCATCATATTCAGCAGCGACAATGGCGGCGCAACAAGCGCGTTGTTTGCAACCGGTGCGCGATCACCGGACGAGCGTGGAGAAAGCGGTGGCGTGGAGCTTGGTGCGAAGACCCCGGCCTCGAATGGCGATCTACGCGGCGGAAAAGGTTCGCTGCACGAAGGCGGTGTAAGGGTTCCCACAATCTTCAGTTGGCCCGCAAAGCTCAAGCCAGGGATCGTCAATGAGCCTTTGCATATGGTGGACGTGATGCCGACGGCGCTGGCGCTTGCCGGAGCCAAAGGTAGCCCCGATCACCCATTTGATGGAAAGGACATTTGGCCGACTTTGGCAGGAAACCAGACCTCCGCTCATGAGGACGTCTTGATCAATGTCGAAGCCTTTCGCGGCGCTATCCGCAAAGGCAATTGGAAGCTGGTCAAGATTGCGCTGCTTCCGGGCAAGACCGAACTGTTCGATCTCGTGAAAGACCCAAGTGAGAAAAATAACGTCGCCAACCAGTTTCCCGAGATTGTGAACGATTTGGAAGCACGCCTTGTCGGATACGCCAAGGAAATGAAGCCGAGTCAGTGGATCAAGGTCCAACCAAGCTTCCTCGGCGCACAGGGCAAAACGATCTTCGACCCTGACTTCGACATCGACGATAGCGGGCTGCCACGAGAGAAGCCTGTTCTTCCGAAATGATGGGTGGCGATAGCGCCTGTCCGAGTGGATTGGCCAATGTCCGCTTTGGGTCATAAGCGGACATGTGCAGTGCAAAAGGGCATGTCTGCTTTGCCCCAATAGCGACCACGAAAGCGGATACCCGCACAAAACCATGTCCGCTTTGCCCTCAAAAGCGGACATGTGCGGTGCAACTAGGGATCTCCGCTAGGGGCCAATAGCGGACATTACGGGTTCACCCAGGTGAACTACAAATCCATCGGCGTTGGGCCAATTACGTCTAAGAAGAACAAACGCAACTCAGTGTGGCCGTCGACGACACCTAGCTGTGCTGAGTTAACAGATTGATTGTCATACGCGCTGTGATGCCGGCAAGAGTCCAGCCCAAATGGCCGTGGCCTGTGTTGTAAAACACATGCGGCCTCTTGCTGGCGCGAACGACCGGCATCATGCTCGGCAGCATTGGTCGCAACCCAGTCCAGGGCGCGATTCTGTCTGTATCCATCCCAGGAAAGAGTTTGCGGGTCCAAGTTACCAGCGGCCTGATGCGGTCAGCACAAATATCGCGGTTGAAGTCATTGAACTCGGCTGTGCCCGCGACGCGAAGACGATCTGGCCCAAGGCGACTCGTCACGATCTTGGCGTCGTCATCGAGGAGACTGACCGACGGCGCCGTCGCCTGCGACAACTCATTCGGAAGGCTCACGGTGATCGAATAGCCTTTCACTGGATAAACGTTGAGCCGATCCCCAAGGCTATATGCAAGTTTGCGGCTACCGACGCCGGCACATATGACAACTGCCATCGACCTCGACGACGTCGTTGGCGTATCCAATGCCATCAGCGGAGCCGACAGTTACATTGATCCGAACTCCGGTCGCACGGTGTTCGATTGCCTGGACGGTCCGATCAAGCAAAAAATTTGCACCGTTACGTTCGCAAGCACGGGCAAGCCCTCGGGTGAACTTGTGGATGTCACCTGTCGAATCGGATGGCGTGAAAAATCCCCCATAGAAGTGACCTTGCAGCGCCGGCTCGATGCTATGGATTTCCTCGTTCGACACGGCACAGCGTTCAAGGCCTCCTTTTTGAAGCAGGGCGTTCACCTTGAGGGCGTGATCGTAGTCGCACTTGGTTCGGTAGACGTGAAGAATTCCGCGTCGCTCATGGTCGAAGTCGATGTGTTCGTGTTCCGCCATTGCAAACAGTTCGTTGCGGGCAGCGATGGCAAGCCGAGTGGTAGCGACGGTGTTGGCTTCGTACTGGCGGATGTTCCAGATGAATTCCGCCATCCACGATGCCTTGTGCCAGTTCGGTTTAGGATTAATCAGGAGCGGCGCATCACTCCGGAGCATCCAAGCGAGGCCCTTAAGCACTGTTGACCAGCGGTTCCACACTTCGGCGTTGCTGGCCGAAAGTTGTCCGCCATTCGCTAACGATGTCTCCATCGCCGGATAGCGATGCGAGTCGATAATGCTAACTCGGTATCCTTGCTGCAACAAAAGATAGGCGGTTGTCACGCCGGTGATGCCGGCGCCAATAACAGCGATATGTTGATGCATCGAAGTGCTCCGTATTCAATCACGTCACTGGGTCGCTCTGTGACTTTAGAAAACGGAGCTGCGGATACCGTCGCACACTGAAAAATCCGACACGACTTGGCGGCGCTTTAGGCAAGATCAATAGCGCCAAACTTACTAGCTCCAATCCGCTTCCAGACGAATTAGAGCCACACGCCGGTCTTCTTTTAAAACGTGAATGATTTTGCATGTCGCACCTGAGCTAAAGTTGACCGATGAGTTCGGCGGCCCAGGCGAACGGCCAAATATGACTGCGCTTCCCGATGGTCTTCCATCTAATTCGCCAGTAACGCAGCGGAATCCGCGATAGCACGAGTCGCAGGCACGTACAACCTGACATGGTTGACACTTCAACATGTCCGAACTGAAGAACGTGTTTGGCCTTGTCGCGTCCTCGAAATTCAAACGATCAAACAAAAGGCAGGGATAAGATCATGAGCCAGACCATCGCGGGCGGTTGCGCCTGCGGCGCGATCCGATATGAGACCGATGCTACTCCCGTAGTCATGTTGAATTGTCACTGCCGCGACTGTCAGCGGGCAAGCGGCAGCGCCTATGCCGCTCACCTGGTGGTTCCCAAAGCAACGGTCCGCGTCCAGGGCGAACCGCGCTATTACAAGACGGTTGGTGATGCTGGCCGGGCAGTCGAGCGCGGTTTTTGTGTGGTCTGCGGAAGCCCGGTGATGTCTAAACTGGAGCGAATGCCCGACATCCTCGCGCTGCGGGCCGCCAGCCTCGACGATCCGTCGCTGTACAAGCCGGCGATGGACACTTTTACCGATAGCGCTTGGCATTGGGACGCGATGACTGTCAACTCGCAGAAGCTCCCGAAGGGCATAGCGGGCTAACGTCAACCCCGGTGCGCTGGAGTTGGATGTCCGCTTTGGGTCATAAGCGACCTTTGCAGCGCACAACCCTATGTCCGCTTACCCCCGAAAGCGGAGATGTGCGGTGCACTAGCCCGTGTCACCGCGAGGCCGAGCGCTTTCGCGGTCTTGAGGTTGATGACCAAGTCATACTTGGTCGGTGCCTGCACCGGCAGGTCGGCCGGCTTCTCGCCCTTGAGGATGCGATCGACATAGCAGGGCCTGTGGTGACAAGCTGGCACCAAGCACACGCTTGGGCTTCCTATCGGCAGCGAAAAAACAAAATTGCCAAACAAGCGCTCATCGAAATCGGCCCGGACAAAATCGAAATGGTCCCCCCGGGAGGGTGCGTTACAGGAAATTCCTGCTTAGAAAGCTGACTGGAATTTCTGGCGAATTCCTATCCTTGCAAGGGATTCCTTCCGCTTATCATGGTCCCGACAGGCCAATTTCTATCCCAAGAAGTTTTTCCTCAATAACGCAATCGCTTTGTCGGCGATTTCCCCTGGATTTCGGCCCAGTTGACGGTAAAAATCCGGATGGTTCTGTGCGTCGAGCCCGCGCTTGTAGGTCAGCGTATCGGCGGATCGATCATGAAAGTGTGCGGCGATGCGCAGCGCACTTACAACGTCACCCGCTGCCAGTGCGTCAAGGATTTCCTGCGATTTCGATTTCACGGCCCGCCTCCGCATCACTGCATGCCTGCTTTAGTGGAAATGGCCGGCGTGATCGAGTGCAAGAAATTGCGCCGAGGGTGCCCAACTAAAGTAGATGCCGCGGACTGCCCTTGTCGTGACCGACAGTGCGTTATCGCTGATGACGGGTGGGATGTGACCTGATGTTAAAACAACTCAACGACAGCACGCGACACAGCCGACAAGCTGCCTCCGGTCAGCAGATGTCCGCTTTACCCCCGAAAGCGGACGTGTGCGGCGCAAGCCGTCATGTCTGCTTTGGGCCACAAGCGGACCCACGCGCTGCATCAACTATCGATCAACAGGTGCGTTCGAGCACTGCCGGCGGGATATTTAGACCGAGCTCTCTTGCGGTCTTGAGGTTGATAACGAACTCAAATTTGGTCGGTTGCTCGACCGGAAGATCACTCGGCTTCGAATCCTTGTAGCGGCGAAAGCGACAAGTCTACCTGCCGTCCCGGCAGAATGTATCCAAGAGCGAGCGATGAGTTCGGAAGCGGCGATGAAGGGCACGGCCTGAGCCGCGCTTGCGCCGGAAGCATTCAGCGTAAGCGCGGCCTAGGTTTATTCGAGTGGCATCAGACTGAGTCCAACCACGTGTTGACGTCCTTTTTTACTTGATCCTTTGCGATTCCATAACGCTGCTGGATCAATCCCTCCAGTTGCTCGCGACTACCGGCAACTCTGTCCAAATCGTCGTCGGTGAGATCGCCCCACTTCTCTTTAACTCGGCCCTTAAACTGTTTCCAGTTTCCTTCAATTTTATCCCAATTCATAACTCATTCTCCTTTGTCATTTGACGCACTTGAGTTTGACGACTATTGAGCGACAACTCAGTGGGACCTCCCTCGTTCCTTGGTCAGTTTGCAGGAACAAAATGACAATTGGATGTTCAGCGAGGGACCGCCGACTTCTTGGTGACGGTCCCTATTTTCTATAGCCAGATTCGTTTGAACGAACCGCCCGGCTCGCGCATATCCACTTATGGAGTACGCCGTGCATACCGACCTCAATGCCGGTCCTTGTCCGCACTGCGGTGGTGATATTGAATGGAAAGCGAGCGTTGGCAGTCTCGAAGAGGGGCCAGAAACCCGCTTTTTCGAGTGTAATGGTTGCGGCCACATCCATGCGCTCGAAAAAAAAGCTTAATCCCTAAGTCTTTTGACGCTGGACACTTGGTCTGCGGGATCCCAATGGACCACCGACTGCGGCTCTGCCCGGCGTCGGTGGCTGAGAGACCAATCGTGCTCCCACCTGTAACGAGGGACGGAGAGCGCCATGCGCCAGTTAAGAGGCAATTCATCTCACCTACAGATCACCCATCCAATTTGCGGAAGTTGCGGCATACCGATGTGGCTTACAAAGATCGAGCTTGAGATTACGACGACATAAAGTGCCGTAGCCAGCGGCTCCGTTTCACTCAGCCCTCTACCTGTTAGTGTGGCGACGAAGGCCAGTGACAACGCCAGCGACCGGGCGCAAGCTACCGAACCATGGCTGCTGATTCGGACCATCACAAGATCGCCGAGCACGCTCTCGCCATGCTCAAAGTTTTGTACTCACACGAAGGCCCTTATGCAGTAGTAGAGTCTGCCAAGTACATGGTTGTGGCCGCTGCGGCTGTGATTTCGCAAGAACTTGGCCCCGCAGAAGCGAAACGGTTTCTGCGCGTCGTCGGAGACACACAGGGACAAGAGCCCGTACACTAAGGTCCGACGCTTGCTCTTCGCTATCGCGTCGCCTGTTCCGCAATTGATTGTTCTGATATCGTTTCGGCAGTGTGAGGTTTGCTATGGCTGACACGACTAAACTCTCGGTTGACAAAGCGCTCGAAAAGTTACGCGGCACCGATGAGCCTAAATCCAAGATGACGCGGCTTTGAAAGCAATGAGGCGCAGCCTTGGGCCGGGCAAAAAAGCCGAGCTCACTAAGCGCGATTGAAACGATAGACCAGCCTATCGGTATCGCCTGTGACATGTCCGCTTTGGGTCATTAGCGGACATGTGCGCTGCAATAGTCGATGTCCGCTTTACCCCCAATAGCGACCAAGAGAGCGTCGGGACCTGAGTTACCAGCGCGGGACCAAATTAACGTAACGAGCCATACACGCGTCGTGCATTTGGCCATGACGCGGGCATTTTGAAATTTCCTCGCGCAGATCCGGCAACCGAATATCGGCACCAAAACGCGCAATCAGATTTTCTTTTCGGTACTGTCCCGCTGGCCGCACTTCTCACACGCCAAGCGCACCATCGGCCTGGGTATTCGTGGAGCTCAAGTGAACCGCCAGCCATAGCTATTCCCGCGACCTGTTCTGTGATTTAGCTCACGTTGTGACGCACTCCGTCGCTGTAGACTTACGGAGTTATAGGAGGTAGCCATGAACGCGCTCAACCTTCGTCTCACCACGACCGCCGTTGCTGTGACGCTGGCGCTTTCGGCATCAGCCAAGGCGCAGGGTACCGATCATCAGCCGAAAACGTACACCTGCAACTGCGCCTGTAGGGCGGAATCGGGGAATGAAGTCAATATCGCCAACAAGGTTGTCTATTCCAATGTCCCCTGCAGCTCCATATCGAGGCAGTCATGCAGCGTCCAGGTGGTGACGAAGGAGGGATCGCGCACCGTCAGCGGAACATGGACCTGTTCCTAGCTAGTAGCGCCTGGGCAAAAAAGCTGGCAGGCGCCAAAGTTAGCTCTGCACGGGCTTTGGCGCGTCGTATCGGTACCACAGGTCACCGCGCCTGATCAGTACTTCTAGCCCTCGCTCTCAGCCGCCGTTATTACGGCGTCTCGGCAACGAAAACGACTTTGTTGTGCTCAGCGACGGCCGTTGCATTGGGCGAATATTCCAGCCGCCCCAGGCACCGGAAAGTCAGCCATGGTTCTGGACGATCACTGACATCGACAAACCCGCCTGCGTAAACAATCGCGGCTACTCTGCTACACGCGAGGAAGCAATGACGGACTTCAAGGTGCGATGGCTCAATGCTAACTCAGATACTCTGGGTCTTCTGCATTGTCGCCACGGCAATCACTCTTGCGTGGCTGATGTGGGCCGCCTTGGATTTCTTCGTACCAAGATACTAAACCTCGCGACGGCGACGGGCCTTGCCATCACAGGGGAAAGCTATCGACAGATAGCTTTCGTGCAGACGAAACATTACGCGATATAGAGCGCCGTTGCCGATGTACCGCCTGTGGATGGTGCGCCGCGCGGACTTGAGACCAGACTTCAGTGTGCAGCAGATGGTAAGGGTTAGCGTTGGGTGGATGACACCGCCGTAGCATCTGATGTCTGCTTTACCCCCAAAAGCGGACATGTGCGGTGCAACTCCGGATGTCCGCTTTGGGCCAATAGCGGACATACACGAACTGGCGTGCATAAACAGAAAGACCGCCTCGCGGCGGTCTCTCTGAATTTGGTCCCCGATGCGGTGTCGGTGTCCTTACGCCAATTCGTCCTTGCGGCGGCGTCGTCCAAGGATGCCCAGCCCCACGAGCGCACTACCGAACAGCAGAGCGGCTGGCGGAAGCGGAACCTGGCTAAGGGTGAAATTAATCTCCCCAGTAGGACCACCGGCCCGATTATTATTTATCACGTCTAGGAAAAAGACGCCGGGATCGCCGCCCGCTAATTGATTGGACACGAGTGAAGCAAGCGTCAAGCCGGCACCGGTAATAGTGAAATCGAGGGAGTGGATATTTAGGGTAGATCCCGAACCTTGCACGTTGAGTTGCAGACCATAGCCATCCGTGAAGCTAAATTTACCGGACCCAGAAGTCGCCAACGCATTGACTGCGACAGGGTCCGTTGCCGCAGCCAACGTACCACTGTTGATTGGCTGCCAAGTAAAACTACCAGCAGGAAAAGCAGTCGGTCCCCAATTGGCCGGGGTATTGGCGCCGAAACTTAGGTTTAGGTTCGATGACAAACCAAACGCAAAGCTCCCGGCGTTACCGGAGGCGCCGGTTGAAACAAAATTCCAATTGTTCAGAAGATTAGTGACTATGCTTAATTGGGTACACAACAGAATTCTTAACGATGACTCGTGGATATGGAATCATCAATCATACATTTGATAGCTATCAGCCAATGGTTCAAGGACAGGTTGGCGGACAGACGCCAAGGTGTACTCGTTTCAATGGAATCTGGAAAAGCTTCCACATATGGTATTATGGGGGTTGAAGACCGAGGTACAATTTTTGTAGAACCAGGTACTGAAATTTACGAAGGTATGATTGTTGGTGAACATACTCGTGAAAATGATATCACCGTAAATATTACAAAAGTGAAGCAAGCAACAAATGTTCGTTCAGCCAATAAGGATCAAACGTCAGTCATTAAAAAACCGCGAATCTATGACATCTTGAAGAATCATTAGAGTATCTAAATGAAGATGAATATTGTGAGGTTACACCAGAATCCATTCGTTTACGGAAGAAAATTCTTGATAAAAATGAACGTGAAAGAGCTGCTAAAAAATCTAAGGTTCAGAGTTAGGATAATTTTATTATTTGTAAATGTTTTTTTAGCTGCAGAACATCTTTGCATTAATAACTGGAAATCAATCACTTATGGTATTATTTTTCAAGGAGGTTTTGCTTGTGGACATAATGGAACGGCTTTCATTTTTCCCTGCTCTTTATAATGTAACTGAAAATCCAAAGGTTGGTATGTGGCTTATTTATATTACGATAGTGGCATTATCCATTGTTGTTTATAAATTAGGCTTTGCCCAAAAGTTGCCGCTGGAAAATCAATTATGATTTATCTATTTCTTAGGTGCTGGCTGTATGTTCTTACTGCTTTAGGTATCTTTTTACCTATAGCAGAAGGGCTTGTAGTTGCAGCATTAATCTTAATTATTTATAAAATTCGCTTACATCAGTCGAAAAAGCAACAGGTTGAAGCAAAATAACGGGGGATGACTAAATGAGATCCGTACAAGATGCACTATATAATTGGCTCTCAATAAAGGTAGTTGCGATGCTCGGCCTGATGATTCCGCAGCAAGAGAAACATTAGACCTTTTTGATGACATAATTACAAATGAGCATAAATTAACGAATGTTGAAATTACAACAGACGAAACAATGTATTATGTCTCCTATGTTCAAGGGGATGAAACGAAAAAAACACGTTTTCCCCGTGAACTTATTGAGGTAATGCTAAATCAAATTAATGAAGAACCAGAGAGATATGCAAATTATCCAATTGAAGATAGACAAAAACCCACATAACTATGTGGGCTTTTTGTTTATATATTGGTCTAGCTTCGGCTCTCTTTTGTCTGGCTACAGCGCCTAGGGGCTCGGGGTCATAAGCCCCTGGGAAAAAATGAACATCTTTTTCCTTGACAAGGCGCTTACGCTTTTGTTACCAATCGTCTTTTTCTGATCGTTTACGATAGAATCTGAAGTTTCCGGTTTCAATTCTGGCTTGGGTTTTTTCGGAAATTCGATTACTGCAATCATTACACATATATGTATGGATAGGTCGATTACGAAGACGCTTGGCCACAAATGACTGATCTTCTATCGGTTCAATTTTGTCACAGATTACGCACTTTACTCTCATTATTACACCTCGAATCAATTCTTTAGACAAAAGCCAAACAGAATATTTATACTATAGTATATCATGGCAGTACACCTGAAGGTAAATCAATTATGTTTAACATGCTGAAAAATACCGATAATAATACTATAAGATGATTGTTTTTAAAGCTACAGCGACATGAAGGAACTGATTAAAGGGGTTGGAAAAAATGGCAAATCAGGTAGAACCAAAGCTAATTAAAGCTTTATATGATGAATTGCAGCAAGAAAGGTTTGTGACATTAGCAACGGTGGATTATGAAACCGGGGGTCCGAATGTTAATTCTATTTCCTGGATATTTGCGAAGGATGATAGTACGATTTTTTTTGCAGTAGACAACCGGTCAAGAATTCTGCAAAATATCACCAAAAATAATCAAGTAGTCATTAATATCATTGCTAATGAATCTACATATGCAATCCTAGGGTATGTTTCAGTTAAAGAAGAAAGGCTTAAGGATGTTCCATTAAAATTAGCATTAGTTGAAGTAGCTATTAAAGAAGTTCGTGACGTTATGTTCTATGGATCAAAAATTACCACTGATCCAGAGTACGATAAAACCTATGACAAAAATGCCGCAGCAAGATTGGATAAACAAGTAATGGATGCAATGAAAAAAGCTTAGTCGATTGACTAGGCTTTTTATTTAGGCTCTTTTCTCAAACTATGTTGCTATTTAGATTAGAATATTGGTATTTAAGCTATTTTCACCTATATAAAGCTAACATCTTTAGAGAAAAGAGCTTGCAAACTTTATTCGAAGTGCCAAAGTAGATAATATCAACGTAAAAACCGGCTTTTAGGTTTTTACAACAAACTTTACGAAAAGGCTTTTATTTATAATGATTCGATTGTTCTTCTTGTTCATGCTCTAATTTATTTTTCTTGTCGCGCTTGAAGCTTTTTCTTTGGTTTTTCCGGCGCATTTTTTGGATTAGGATCAATTATATCCGCAGGAATTTCGGGCATTAATCTGCCTGCAATGTCTGCTAACTCTTCCATAATGCCTTGATCGGTCTTCCTTGCTTTATGTCACCATTAATTTCTTTTAATCTCTGCATCGTATCTGCATCGGCAACGACCACGGCACGTGCACCATGAGGATCTTCTTTAAGCTTTCAGCAACTGAATATTTAATTGATCCCAACTTGAGACCGTTCCATTTTCGAATTAACATCGATTCCAACAATCGCATACCTTCCAAGTACGACAGCAGTTGCATCATTTACATTTGGAATACTGGTTGCAAGTTCAACTAAATCGCTTGGAAATTTCTTGACCTGTTTACGGTCAACTTCTTCAATATAACTGTTTTTGACATTAACTAATGATTGCTTCTCATTATTTTTTGAGCATTTTGTTTGAGTGTTACAAGCCAGCTAAAATCAACATAAAACAGTAAATCATCAAAATTTCTTCATTTAGTAATCCACCTCCGTATGTAGACTTGATAAATAAATATTATTTAGTACTGGAATTATGTTATAGTCAACTTACATTTATTGTGCGGAAATCCTTCTATCTTTATTCGAACAAACATATATTTTACCAAAGTCCTATCTAGCAATAGGTTAGTTCTTACAATTAATCAAGCTAACCAATCAACTAGAAAAAGTGGAGGCGTCGCTTTGAGTAAAATATACGTGTTAGATACAAATGTCTTATTACAAGACCCGTATTCCATATTCTCTTTTGAAGATAATGAAGTTGTCATTCCTGCAGTTGTCCTAGAAGAAGTGGACTCAAAGAAAAGATACATGGATGAAATTGGAAGAAATGCGCGGCATGTATCAAGATTAATTGATGGCTTGCGTGCAGCAGGAAAGCTTCATGAAAAAATCCCACTTGAAAATGGTGGAACGATAAGAATTGAACTAAATCATCGATCATTTCATGAATTACAGGAAATTTTTATTGAAAAAACAAATGATAATCGAATTATTGCAGTGGCAAAAAATCTTATCTTAGAAGAACAAATTAAAGGAAAAGGGAAAGCCGGTTATCCTCGTAAGTAAGGATGCCTTGGTTCGAGTAAAGGCAGATGCAATCGGACTTGACTGCAGAGGACTTTTTAAGTGACAGAGTAGTTGAAATAGACCATATTTATACTGGATTTTTAGAAGTATTTTTATCTGTAGAATTGTTAGGACATTTTATGAAAAAGGCGAATTACCATTAACCGAAATTAGCAAATCATACCTTTTTACCCGAATCAGTTTTTGATAATGAAAGATGTATTAGGAGGATCGGCTTCTGCAATAGGGATGGTGGATAAGACAAGAAAAAAGGTAAAAAAACTTGCTATTAATCAAGAACATGTTTGGGGGATTCATCCAAGAAATGTCCAGCAAACAATGGCAATTGAATTATTGCTTCGTAAGGATATCCCACTTGTTACCTTAATAGGGAAAGCAGGTACAGGGAAAACCTTGCTGGCTCTAGCAGCTGGATTAATGCAAACAGAGGATTTCAGAGAGTTTAAAAAACTATTAGTTGCTAGACCGATTGTACCGGTTGGGAAGGATTTGGGTTATTTGCCAGGAGAAAAACAAGAAAAACTTAGACCTTGGATGCAGCCGATTTTTGATAATCTAGAATATCTGTTTAATACAAAAAAACCTGGGGAACTGGATGCAATCTTAGCAGGAATGGGTTCAATTGAGGTTGAAGCGTTAACCTATATTCGCGGAAGAAGTTTACCGAAGCAATTTATCATCATTGATGAAGCGCAAAATCTAACGAAACATGAAGTAAAAACAATTTTAACGCGTGTAGGTGAGGGCAGTAAAATTGTTTTAATGGGTGACCCAGAACAAATTGACCATCCATATCTTGACGCCTATAATAATGGTTTAACCTATGTGGTCGAAAGGTTTAAAGACCAAGTGATTTCCGGTCATGTGAAACTATTAAAAGGAGAGAGGTCAGGCTTGGCAAGACTTGCTGCAGATTTGCTATAAAACAATTAAGAATAGGAAAGCACAAAACGGGTACCTATGGGCACCCGTTATTTCTATTTAAAATAAACTCTTTAACATTCTTAATGGGATTTTGTCTGATTTGAACCATCTCCAAAATAAACATGGACAGGTCCATCTTCGAATGGTTTTCCGTTTGCAGAAAATCCAAGTATAAAATCATTTGCATATCAAGTGGTATTTCAAATTCTTCATTTGAACGTTTTAATGACCAAAGCATGTAGCATGCTTCAGTTGGTTCGGCATTTTTTAAAAATGGTTTAAACGGAATACCAAATGTTCCTGTGAACACTTTTCTCTTCTCATATTTTTTTTCTGTTTTTAATGTTGGCGGATAGATGGCTCCTTCCATTATTTCACGGTCCCAATGCTTAGATACTGATTTGGTATATTCCTCAGAAGTTCGTCTACCTGCTCTTGTTGTTGCAGAAAAGTAAGTAGTTAAATCTATTTTCGATCATCAAAAATCCAGACGTGGGTCAAGAGTAATTGGAAAGTTCACTTTGACCGGATAATTAATATAATTTTCTCCATGTTCATTCCTCCAGTTATACAATTAAATATATATCGTAAATAAGAAAAAATGTCATATACATAAAGTAAGGGACATTGGACAGTCATTGATTGTTCTTGCAATTTTCTGTGGTAAAAGGTAAAATTTATAGATAAGTTGGATAATCGCTCTGAAATGGGGGGATCAATGTTGGCGTCTGAAATGATTGTAAATCATCAGGAAAAAGCTTATGCCTTATTACAGGCTGACGCTGAAAAAATATTAAAGCTTATAAAAGTGCAAATGGATAATCTCACGATGCCTCAATGCCCTCTTTATGAAGAGGTATTGGATACGCAAATGTTTGGATTATCAAGAGAAATAGAATTTGCGGTTAGATTAGGCTTAATTGATGTCAAGGATGGGAAAGCGATTTTAGATAAATTAGAAAGAGAATTATCTGCGCTTCATGAAGCATCCATAAGAAAATAGCATAAAAACTCAAACAATAATGATGTATTGTTTGAGTTTTTTATTACCAATTTTTATTTTCTGATTTTCCTTATTTAAAAAAATTAGAAAATGTAACTTTTCCTCAAGTAATTCGTTGATTTTCTATTATAATAGCAATAATAACAATTTTGAAAATGAGGAAGTAATAATATGGTTAAAAAAATATTAAAATCCTATGATTATTCATTAATTATTGCAATCATCCTTTTGTCCTTATTTGGCTTGGTAATGATCTATAGTGCAAGTATGGCTTCAGCTGTCCAAAGGTATGGGTTGAAGTGATTATTTTTATCAAAAACAAAAGCTATTTTTGATTGTGTCTGCTTGTTGTCTTTATTATTTACTGCTCTATTTCCTTATAAAATTATGAGAAGTACAAAATTTCTAGTCCCGATGGTTGGATTATCCGTTATTGCGCTCTTAGGTCTTTTTATATTTGGACATGTTGCCGGAAATGCTCAAAGCTGGTTTAAAATTGGTTCGATTAAGTATTCAGCCAGCCGAATTTGTAAAAATTTCTGTGATTATATATTTGTCTGCTGTTTATGCCAAAAAACAGGCATATATTAATCAATTTAATAAGGGTGTACTGCCTCCATTAGCTTACCTAGTTATTGTTATGTGGTTTAATTGCTGTACAACCAGATTTTGGAACGCCGTTATTATTGCGTTAATTGCTGGAACGATTATTTTTTCATCTGGAATGAATTTTAAAAACATTGCGAAACTTGTTATAATTGGGATTATTATTGTTAGCACCGTTTAGTTATTGTTTGACAGGACAAATTTTTTCTGAAAAACGGTTGGAGCGATTTACTGTTTTAAATGATCCCTTTTTAGACGAAGAAAAATCTGGTTTTCATCTAGCAAATTCGTATATTGCGATTGGTTCCGGTGGAGTAAATGGATTAGGATTAGGGAAAAGTATCCAAAAGCTTGGGTTATTTACCGGAATCCCATACTGATTTTATTATGGCTGTAATTGCCGAAGAACTGGAGTATTGGGGAGTCGGCTTTGTGATTATATTATTAGGGTATATAGTTTTAAGGGGAATTTATCTCGGTTTGCGATGTAAAGATCCATTTGGAAGTTTATTGGCAATTGGAATTTCCAGCATGATTGGAATCCAATCATTTGTTAACCTTGCTGGTGTTTCGGGTGTTATCCCGCTGACGGGTGTTCCGCTGCCATTTGTAAGCTATGGCGGCTCTTCGCTCCTCCAGTTAGCGATTGCTACAGGTATTCTAGTAAATGTTTCGATGTTTGTAAAATACGAAAGAAAATATAAAAAAACACAGCAACAAAAGAAAACAATAACTAAACAGAAGGAAATTTATATCGGATTCGAACATAAGCGCGGGCATATGTTTTCCCTGCGCCTTTATAAATATAATTGAAAGAGGTGCTTAATATTGACAAGAAAAATTAATAAAGTTTTAGTCGCAAACAGAGGAGAAATTGCGATTCGTATTTTTCGAGCATGTACGGAATTAAATATTCGTACAGTTGCAATTTATTCAAAAGAAGATTCTGGTTCATATCATCGTTATAAAGCGGATGAGGCTATTTGTTGGAGAAGGTAAAAAACCAATCGATGCCTATTTAGATATTGAAGGAATCATTGAAATCGCCAAAATGAGTCGGGCGGATGCGATTCATCCAGGTTATGGATTCCTATCTGAAAATATTGAATTTGCAAAACGATGTGAAGAAGAAGGAATTATATTTATTGGCCAACAATCGAAGCATCTTGATATGTTTGGTGATAAAGTAAAAGCAAGAAAGCAAGCAGAATTAGCTGATATCCCAGTTATTCCTGGTAGTGATGGTCCTGAATTCAAGTTGGAAGAAGTAAAAAATTTGGTAAACAAGTTGGTTTTCCAATTATTATTAAAGCTTCTCTTGGCGGCGGCGGCCGTGGTATGCGGATTGTGAAGTAACTGAAGAAGTTGCAGAGGCATATGATCGTGCAAAATCAGAAGCAAAAGCTGCTTTTGGTAATGATGAAGTATATGTTGAAAAATATATTCAAAATCCAAAGCATATTGAAGTTCAAATTATTAGGTGATCAACATGGAAATATTGTTCATTTATATGAACGGGATTGTTCCGTTCAACGACGTCATCAAAAAGTTGTTGAAGTAGCTCCATCTGTTTCCCTTTCTAGATGAATTACGTAGAAAAAATATGTGAAGCAGCTGTTAAATTAATGAAAAATGTAAATTATGTAAATGCAGGAACAGTTGAATTTCTTAGTTGCAGATGGAGAGTTTTATTTCATTGAAGTAAATCCACGTGTTCAAGTAGAGCATACGATTACGGAAATGATTACAGGTATTGATATTGTTCAATCGCAAATATTAATTGCCGAAGGACATGATCTACATGGAACGAAATCAGGGATCCCAGCACAAGAAGATATTAAAACTAATGGTTATGCGATCCAATCTCGTGTAACAACAGAAGATCCATTAAATAACTTTATGCCTGATACTGGAAAAATTAATGGTATATCGTTCTGGTGGTGGATTTGGTGTTCGTTTAGATGCAGGAAATGGCTTCCAAGGAGCAGTTATTACTCCTTACTATGATTCATTACTTGTGAAAGTTATCTACACATGCAATAACATTTGAAAAAGCAGCATCAAAAATGATCGAAATCTTAAGAGAATTTAGAATTCGTGGTATTAAAACAAATATTCCATTCCTTGAAAATGTAGTTCAACATGAAAAGTTTATTAACTGGGGAATATGATACTTCCTTTATTGATACAACTCCTGAATTATTTGATTTTCCAGAAAGTAAAGACCGTGGAACAAAAATGCTTAACTTATATTGGAAATGTAACGGTAAATGGTTTCCCTGGTGTTGAAAAGAAAAAAAACCAGTATTTGATCAAACCAATAATTCCAAAGTTAAAATACGATCTCACTTATCAACAGGTACAAAAAAAATTTTAGAAGAGCAAGGTCCAGAAGGTCTCGTCGAATGGATTAAAGATCAAAAAGAAGTATTATTAACAGATACAACATTCCGTGATGCACATCAATCATTGCTTGCAACACGGGTTCGACAAAAGATATTTTAACATATTGCTGAACCTACAGCAAAATTACTTCCGAACTTATTTTCTATGGAAATGTGGGGCGGAGCAACATTTGATGTAGCCTACCGTTTCCTAAAAGAGGATCCATGGGAACGTTTAGAAAACTTAGAAAGAAAATGCCGAATGTGTTATTCCAAATGTTATTTAGAGGCGTCAAATGCGGTTGGATATAAAAATTATCCGGATAATGTAATTCGTGAATTTGTTGAAAAATCAGCTGAAGCAGGAATTGATGTTTTCCGTATTTTTGACAGCTTAAACTGGGTGAAAGGAATGGAAGTTGCGATTGATGCGGTTCGTCAATCTGGAAAAATTGCAGAAGCAGCTATTTGTTATACAGGAGATATTAATGATCCAATCAGAGCAAAATATAATATTGAATTATTATAAAAATATGGCAAAAGAATTAGAAGAATCAGGGTGCGCATATTTTAGCTATTAAAGATATGGCTGGTCTATTGAAACCAGAAGCAGCTTATCGCTTAATTTCTGAATTAAAAGAAACAGTTGATATTCCAATTCATCTTCATACACATGATACAAGTGGCAATGGTATATTTACGTATGCAAGAGCAATTGAAGCAGGTGTGGATATTGTCGATACAGCTATTGGTTCAATGGCTGGATTAACTTCACAACCAAGTGCAAACTCTCTATATTATGCACTAGAAGGAAATGAGCGACAGACCGAATGTTGAAATTGAATCACTTGAACAACTTATCTCATTATTGGGAAGATGTCCGTAAATATTATCAGTGATTTTGAAAGTGGAATGAATGCTCCACATACTGAAGTTTATCAACATGAAATGCCTGGTGGACAATACAGTAATCTTCAACAACAGGCAAAAGCTGTCGGACTTGGCGAGCGGTGGGATGAAGTGAAAGAAATGTATGCACGCGTAAATGAAATGTTTGGTGATATTGTAAAAGTAACACCATCTTCAAAAGTTGTTGGTGATATGGCACTATTTATGGTGCAAAATAATTTAACAGAAGAAGATGTGTTAACAAAAGGGAGAACGATTGATTTCCCTGATTCAGTAATTGAATTATTCCAAGGTTATTTAGGTCAACCATCAGGGAGGCTTCCCAAAAGAACTTCAAAAGGTCATCTTAAAAGGAAAAGAACCAATTAAAGTTCGACCAGGTGAATTACTTGAACCAGTTGATTTTGAAGCATTAAGAGAAGAACTTAGTGAAAGAAATTGGCAAGACCAGTTACAGATCTAGATGTACTTGCCTATGCCTTATATCCAAAAGTGTTTATAGAATATGTAAAAACGGTAGATCGTTATGGTGATATTTCCGTATCTTGATACGCCAACATTCTTATATGGAATGAGATTAGGTGAAGAAATTGAAGTTGAAATTGAAAAAGGAAAAACATTAATTGTTAAACTTGTATCCATTGGTCGAACCACAGGCAGATGGTACACGTGTTGTTTACTTTGAATTAAATGGTCAACCACGTGAAGTAATTATTAAAGATGAAAGTATTAAATCAACTGTTGTAGCCAAATTAAAAGCAGATCCGAAAAATGAAAATCATATTGGTGCAACAATGCCTGGAACAGTTATAAAAGTAGTTGTTGAAAAAGGTGAAAAAGTTGAACAAGGCGATCATCTTAATGATTACAGAAGCGATGAAAATGGAAACAACTGTTCAAGCACCATTCTCAGGGGTCGTTAAGGATATTTATGTAAAAGATGGGGAAGCAATTCAAACAGGTGATTTACTTAATTGAATTAGATAAAGGATATAAAGAAAAAAGTTGCCGTGTTAAATCGGCAACTTTTTATTTCATATCAATTTCTTTTTCTTGATCTAGATATAAATAAGAGAAAATAACTTAAAACCCCAAATAAACAAGTAATAAATAAGAGCATGTAGAAGAGCAATATAAAGATTTAATCTTGTAAAAATAACAAGGCTCCTGCATATAACTTGCAGGGTATACAAGATAAAGGCAATAATCCAGCCCCAATAGATAACTTTTTGATGACGATAATGCTTGAACAGCTAAAAACGTAATATAAGCAATCCAAATAAAAATAAACCTGCAGCAGCCCGATGTCCCATTTGTACCCATTCATAAAGTTACTTGGAAGAGCAGGAGAATCATTAATACATAATGGCCAATCACGACAAACAAGACTAGATTCTGTATGTCGACAAGGGCACCTGTATAAATAACAAGATAACTATAAATGGAAACAGAAATAATATGAAGGCCCATTCTTTTATCAATAATAAGCTTTTCGGCTTCAAACTTCTTATCAATTTCAAAAATTAATAAAGTAAACAAGAAAACTGCGGCAAAGGAAATAAGTGAAATTCCAAAATGGAGGGCTAGTACAAAGTCTGATTGCCCCCATATAACAGCTGCAGCCCCAATTAAACCTTGTAATAACAAGAAAGAAAAATGAAAGAAAAGAAAGAAATTTCGTTTCCCTAATATGGCCGATTGCTTTCCATGTCCAAATAGATAAGAATAAGCACCATGATGCCGACTGCTGCCAGAAACAACTCGGTGGGCAAGTTCAATAATTAATTCAGGGGTTATTTCTGTTGGAAGAAATTGTCCATTACAAAGTGGCCAGGATCTCCCACATCCCATACCAGAATCTGTTTTTGTTACAAGTGCCCCGCCTAATAAAACAAAAATCATTCCAATGGTGGTGGCAACGGCAAACCACTTTAAAGAGCGTCGCAAAAAATTCACCTTCTTAAAGAAGTTTAATACTTTCATTAAATTATTGTCATAAAGATAATAATTAGTAAAATCATAAAAGTTAAAAGTACTCCCATTAATCATAACGAATACAATGAAAAAAGAACAGGAATTAGACAGAATTTTTAATAATTTTTTAAAAAAACTAATTCTTCTTGAATAATAATTAGTTTTCACTATTATTATAGTGAAAACTAATTAGATAATATTTGATTTCCTATATGGAATATATGATAGCAATTAGTAAATAAATTTAGTTTGTTTTCTTATATATAAAGTAAAATATCTATAGATCATTTAAATTTATTTGTGCTATTTTATTATCTAAAAATCTAAGATATAGTATAATTGTACATTAAATATCAACTTGACACAAATTAGTCAAAAAAAATTCTAAAAAAGTTCACAAATAACACCAAGTGTGATTTAATATACAGAGAAAGTGTTATTACAAATTACTAACATATATTATAAAATAATAATAGCATTATTAAATAACTATTATAATTTAGAAAAGTTATCTACGTAGTTTATGAATAATAAATTACTAACGATAATTTTAGGAGGGGAAAAGATGTCAAATTCAAAGGCATATTGGTGAAGCCTCATTGAAAATGGTACTCAGGTCTTAATTCTGGTATAGAAAAAGCCACAGTATTGAAAGATTTTATGGCACTAATCAAAATTGGGATTGTAAATTCAAATCTAATTACTACTTTTACGGGTATATGGCTGGCACTTCATTTTACTGGTCAAAGTTTTCTAAATAACTTAGATATTGTTTTTTTTACGGTATAGGGTCGTCTTTGATTATTGCAGGTTCATGTAGCATAAATAATTATATTGACCGTGATATTGATCCATTTAATGGAAAGAACAAAGGATAGACCGACTGTTACTGGGAAAATAGTGCCTATAAAAGTACTTGCTTTGGGTATTTTACTTAATTGTACTAGGCACACATATTTTCTATTGTTTACTACAATAACTGCAACGGTAATTGGACTGCTTGGAGTTTTTAGTTATGTTGTTCTCTATTCATTGTGGTCAAAACGACAATTGGTTTCCAATACAATCATTGGCAGTATTTCCGGTGCGGTTCCGCCTTAATTGGCTGGGCAGCAGTCGATGCCAATCTTGATATAGTTGCATGGTCCTTGTTTATTCTTATGTTTATTTGGCAGCCTCCTCATTTTTATGCACTTGCAATGAGAAGGGTAGAAGAGTATCGAGCTGCTGGTATCCCAATGCTTCCAGTAGTAAAGGGCTTTAAAACTACCAAGAGACACATTTTAATTTGGGTGGCAGCACTATTGCCGACATCCGTTATTACTTACCTCATTAGGAATCCCATTTCTAATTCTTGGCAACCGTATTAAATATCGGTTGGCTTGTATTAGGGATTTATGGATATAAGATCAAAGATGATATTAAGTGGGCAAAACTAATGTTTGTGTACTCATTGCAATATTTAACAATTATATTTGTCGCGATGGTCATTGTTACATTGGTTTAGCTTGTTGCTCTAAATGGAATATCTATACCTATTTAAGGAAGAATGTATATCTACATACATTTTTGATCACACATAATTAAAAGAAATTTATTGGCGAAAGAGGGGTTTGATTAAGCTATGAAAAGGCTTGCAAAATGGCGTTTGATTTCGATATTTGCGATTCTAACGCTTATCCTTTCCGGATGTGGCGAACCGTATTTATCGGCATTAAGGCCTGCTGGTGAAGTTGCGGACATTCAATATGATTTAATGAAGTTAAGTACATTAATTATGGTAGGGGTCATTTTAGTAGTAATGGTAATTTTCTTTATTGTTCTTAGTTAAGTTTAGACGAAAAGATGATAAGATTCCAAAACAAGTAGAAGGAAGTCACAAACTAGAAATTATTTGGACTGTTATTCCAATTCTTTTACTTCTTAATTCTTAGCAGTTCCGACAGTATGCTGCTACATTTAAGCTAGCAGATGTATCACCAATGGATAAAAAAGATTCAGACGCACTTGTTATAAATGTTAGTTCCAATTTATATTGGTGGGAATTTGAATATCCGGATCAGAAAATTGTGACAGGCCAGGATTTAGTTGTTCCAACAGACGAAAGGGTTTATTTTAATTTAAAGTCATCGGATGTAAAACACTCATTCTGGATTCCGGCTGTTGGCGGAAAGATGGATACAAATACTGAAAATGTAAATAAATTTTGGTTAGAGTTTGATAGTAAGAAGGTCAGATGAAGCTGGAAATTTATTTTATGGTAAATGTGCTGAACTTTGTGGACCATCACATGCATTAATGGACTTTAAAGTTAAAACGATGAGCCGTGATGACTTTGATAGCTGGGTTACTGCAATGAAAGATGTTAAGGAACCTGCAACAAGCTGTGACAGCTGTAGCACAACAAGGTCAAGAAATCTTTAATAAAAGCTGTATTGGCTGTCATGCTGTTACACCTGCAAATACAACACCTGAAGCAGCAAGATTTGCTCCAAACTTAACCAACTTTGGTGAACGTTCACGTATTGCTGGTGTATTAGATCATAATGAAGAAGATTTAAAAAAATGGATTAGTACTCCAGAAAAATACAAACCAGGAAACAAAATGACCGGATAAATATCCGCAAATGTCATGATGAACAACTTGATGCATTAGCAGAATATTTAATGGGATTAAAAGTACAGGAATAATAGGGAATTGTAGAAAGGGAGGTTAAAATTAGTGAGTACCTATGCTCAAAAAAAGGGATTTGGCGCAACTATTATGGGACTTATTTAACAACAGTTGACCATAAAAAAATCGCCATTCTGTATCTTATTGCAGGTGGATTTTTCTTCATAGTTGGCGGACTTGAAGCAATGTTAATCCGTATCCAGCTTGCAGTACCAAACAATGATTTTGTAAGTGCAGGATTATTTAATGAAATTATTACAATGCATGGAACAACGATGATTTTCCTTGCAGCTATGCCGCTTGTTTTTGCATTTATGAATGCAGTTATGCCATTACAAATTGGTGCACGTGATGTGGCATTTCCATTTTTAAATGCATTAGGATTTTGGTTATTCTTTTTTGGAGGAGTTTTCTTAAATCTTTCATGGTTTTTTGGTGGGGCACCTGATGCAGGTTGGACTTCATATGCATCACTTAGCTATGGCATTCAAAGGGTCATGGTATTGATTTTTATGTATTAGGTTTACAGATATCAGGTCTAGGTACATTAATTGGCGGTATTAATTTCCTTGTGACAATTATTAATATGCGTGCACCTGGAATGACGTATATGAGGATGCCATTATTTACATGGACAACATTTGTAACTTCTGCACTTATTTTATTTGCATTTCCCACCATTAACAGTTGGTCTAGTCTTAATGATGTTTGACCGTATGTTTGGTGCAAATTTCTTTGATATACAATGGGTGGAAATACAATTATTTGGGAACATTTATTTTGGATATTTGGTCATCCAGAAGTATATATTTTAATCTTCCGGCTTTCGGTATTTTTTCGGAAATTATTCCGATATTTTCAAGAAAACGATTATTTGGATATTCTTCGATGGTATTTGCAACAGTATTAATCGGTTTCTTAGGATTCATGGTTTGGGCTCACCATATGTTTACAGCAGGTCTTGGACCGATTGCAAATGCAATTTTCGCTGTTGCTACAATGGCGATTGCGGTTCCAACAGGAATTAAAATTTTTAACTGGTTATTTACGATGTGGGGCGGAAGTGTTAAAGTTTACGACTCCAATGCATTATGCAGTTGCATTTATTCCTTCATTTGTTGCTGGGTGGGGTAACAGGGGTTATGCTTGCATCTGCACCAGCTGACTATCAATATCATGATTCGTATTTCGTTGTAGCTCACTTCCATTATGTAATCGTTGGTGGTGTGGTATTTGCGATTCTTAGCTGGTACACATTTATATTGGCCAAAAATGTTTGGAACAATGTTAAATGAAACTATTAGGAAAAATCACATTTTGGTTATTCTTTATCGGTTTCCATATGACATTCTTTATTCAGCATTTCTTAGGTCTTAATGGGGTATGCCGCGTCGTGTATTTACTTATCTTCCAGGTCAAGGCTTTGAATACGTCTAACTTGATTAGTTCATTGGGTGCTTTCTTTATGTCATTAGGTGTTATTATTCTTTTATTCAATGTCATTATACATCTGTGAAAAATGTAAGAGTTGGAAATGATCCATGGGGAGACGGTAGAACACTTGAGTGGTCGATTCCATCACCACCGCCATTTTATAACTTTAAGCAGTTTCCGCTTGTACGTGGTTTAGATGCTTATTGGATAGAAAAAATGGAAGGCAAAAAAGGAATGACACCTGCAGAACCACTTGGTGATATTCATATGCCAAACTCTTCATTCTTACCATTTATGATTTCATTTGGATTATTCGTTGCTGCATTTGGTGCACTGTATAATATGGATGACAAGGCATGGTCACTACCAGTTATAATTATTGGCTTATTAATTACTTTTGGTTCGATGTTCATACGTTCTGTTAAAGATGATCATGGATTCCATATTCATAAAGAAGAATTAATGGATGATGATAATGATAAGGGGGTTAAGGCATAATGCAAGTGGAAGAAAAATTAACTTATGAAACATGGCCTGCAGAGCCTGAAAAAGCAACCCTTGAAGCAAAAAATAAATTTTTAGGTTTTTGGTTCGCCGAACAGATGTGCCCGGTGTAGCTCAGTTGGTAGAGCAGCGCATTCGTAATGCGAAGGTCGTAGGTTCGACTCCTATCTCCGGCACCAGATCGCAGTCCCGGAATGCCGTCCTTCCCGACGCACCGGGATTTTTTTTGTCCGCGATTTTCAGGCCGGATGCTTGTTCACCGGGCGATATGCGGGTAATGTTTCGAGTATTGGAAACGGGGTCGGGTAATGAACAAAACCTATGAAGCAACCCAGCCATCGCGGGCGGAAATCGATTCGCTGGCGGAACCGGTGGTTATCGAATTCGGAACATCCTGGTGCGGGCACTGCATGGCGGCGCAGCCATTGATCGTGAGTGCAATGGCGGATTATCCGGCGCTGCGCCATCTCAAGGTCGAGGATGGTCCTGGGCGTCCGCTGGGTCGCTCATTTCGCGTCAAGCTTTGGCCGACGCTGATCTTCATGGCCGGCGGGCAGGAAGTGGCGCGTCTGGTCAGGCCGGCGAGTGCCGGGGAAATCAGCGGTGTACTGCGCCAGATTATCAATCCGTAAACGTGAAGGGCAGCCTCGCGCGCTGAAGCTCGTTTATCAGGGAGTTTGCCATGTCCGACCCGAACCAGTTGATCACGCTGTCCCGCGCGGCACGCCTGATTGGCGTGATTCGCAGCGAGTTGCAGAAAAAAATTCAGCAGGGTGACTTGCATGCCTTTGATGGCATGGTCAGCATCGACGACCTGTTGCTGGCCTACCCCAAGGCGCAGCTCGAAAACGACGTTGAATACAGGCGGGTGGCGCAGATCCGGGAAAAGGCGTTCGGCAAGCGCATATTCGAACGCGCCATGCCGGATGTGGAAACCCTGGCCGCGCGGGTGACCGGGTTGAGCAAGGAGCTGGCGATCAGCCAGATTCAGGTCAAGCAGTTCAAGCTTTTGCTCGATCGGCTGCGCGACCGGCTGGAGGAAGTCTGCAAGCAACCGGATGGCGATGCGCAGTGCTCGATCAATGGCCTGATCGACTGGCTCGAAAATGAAGCCAGGGCGGCGCTGGCGCCGGATTACCCCAATCCGCTGGCGGTGCGCGACAACATCCTGCGCGTCATGGCGGCCCACGTCACGGTGTTGCCCAGCGGCCACGATTTCTTCGTCGATGGCCCGGATACGCTGCTCGAAGGGGCGTTGCGCTCCGGCGTGCCGCTCAACTATGGCTGCAGTGGTGGCAACTGCGGCTTGTGCAAGGCGAAAATCGTTGCCGGCGAGGTCAAGAAGACGCGCCACCATGACTACGTCCTGAGCGAGTCGGACAAGGCCCAGGGCTACGTGCTGCTGTGCTCGAATACCGCGGTGACCGATGTCGAGATCGAGGCGCCGGTGGCGGGCGGCGTGCAGGACATTCCGTTCCAGGAAATTGCCGCGAAGGTGAAATCGGTCGCCTTGCTCAATCACGATGTGGCGTTGCTGCACCTGCAGACACCGCGCTCGAGCCGGCTGCGCTTCCTGGCCGGGCAATATGCGACGCTGACCGTGGCCAAGTCACTCACGGCCGAGTTGCCGATCGCCAGTTGTCCGTGCGACGAACGCAATATCCTGTTTCATGTGCGCCGCCTGGCGGGAAACCTGTTCTCGGATTATGTCTTCGACCGGCTCAAGGCCGGCGAGGTTGTCGACATCGAGGGGCCGGAGGGTGAATTCATCCTGCAGGAAAAAATCACGCGCCCGCTTTATTTCTTCGCCTTCGACACGGGCTTCGCACCGATCAAGAGCCTGGTCGAGCATGCCATGTCGCTGGAGCCAAGCGAGACGATCAATCTCTACTGGATCGGGTCGAGCGAGAGCAGCATTTACCTGTCCAATATTCCCCGCGCCTGGGCCGATGCGCTGGACAACTTCAACTACACGAAGCTGATCGCGGGGCACGACCTGTCGCACCTCACCCAGTTGCGCGAGGAAGCCCTGCTGACAATGCTCGAAAAAATTATCAACGAGCACCCGGAGGTGAGCGATGGCGACATATACATCGCCGGGCCGGAGTCGGCAAGCAGGGTCGCTGAACGGTTCTTCCTCAGCCAGGGCTTGCCCAAGACGCGCGTATTCCTGACCTACAACCGCCTTTAGCGGTGGCGCGGAACTTCGCGGTCAGGAATACCGAGTGGCAGTACTCAGCGTTGCTGCCATTTCATCGTCGCCACCGATCACCTGTTCGCCATTGGTCCGGAAACGCTGCATCCTTGAACACGAAGATCAGCAGGGCAAGTGCAACAACCGCCGCTGCAGTAAGCAATGCGGTCTTCGCCGCCATGCCGGTCAGCGCGCTCAGCAGATGGGGAAGGCCCTGACCCTGCATGCCGAGTCCGGAGAGGTCGATCGCTGCCGGGAACATGGATATCTTCAGGCCTTGGCGGCGATCGCGTGTAGCTTGGCAAAGGCGAACAGTTCCAGGCGGCTGGAGATGCCGAGTTTGGCGTAAATCGAACTCAGGTGGTTGCGCAGGGTGTTTTCGCTGATGTCGAGTCGTTGTGCGATCAGCTTGCCGCTGGCTGCGGCATCCTTGGCAATCTCCAACACGGTCTGCCTTTCGCGCCGGGTCAGATTGGCGATCTTGACTTGATCGGGAGACTCGTATTCGGCCTTGGTCCGTTGCGCCAGATGGAGAAAGATCCGGCTGGTGGCGGCCCGGTCGATCCAGAACTCGCCTTCATGAACCTTTTCGATCGCCTTGAGCAAGGCATCGATCGGTTCGCTCTTGGCAACGACGCCGCGGGCACCAGCCAGGATCGCGCTGTCGTGCAGCGAGACATCCCGCGAAGCGGTCAGCGCCAGCACACGTGCCGGCGATATCGAGCATAGCTCGGCAATGACATCGACGCGGATATCGCCGTCGAGGTCGATCAGGATGACATCGACCGGGGTTTGATAAATGATTGCGGTGGCGCCGGCGGCATCAGCCGCCGAACCCGCCAGTTCCATGCGCGAGGGTCTGCTGTGCACCAGTTTTTCGAGTCCCCAGGAGACAATCTGGAGATCATCGACCAGCATGACGCGGATCGGGCGAGCTTGAGGATTTTTCATGGTGAAGTTGAGACGGGTATTGGCGAGTCCATAGAATAGTATCTTTGTACTATTTTTGACAAGCAATATCTAGTAGGTTGTACTAAAAAATTTGCCGGCACAGAATTGGGGTGAGGTGTTTGATCGTGCGGCGAGAGGTTAATATTCGCGCCTGTTCCCTGCGCGCCCCTCTGTTGCGGCCAAGGATTCTGGAGAGAAGAGATGGAAATCAAGGGCAAGGTTTTTCTGGTGACGGGTGCGGGTTCCGGTCTCGGCGCCGCGGCCGCGCGGGTGCTCGCCGAAGCCGGCGCCAAGGTTGTTCTGGCTGACGTGAACCGGGAGGTTGGCGAAAAGCTGGCGGCGGAACTTGGCGCCAGTGCCCGTTTTGTCGAAACCGATGTGGCGAACGAGGCGAGCGCGGTCAACGCCGTAAATACGGCAATTTCCGTTTTCGGTGGCCTGCAGGGACTGGTCAACTGTGCCGGCGTGGCGCCGGCCGAGAAGGTGGTCGGCCGTGACGGACCGCACAAGCTGGAGAGTTTTGCGCGGACGATCAATATCAACCTGGTCGGCACCTTCAACATGATCCGGCTGGCGGCCGAGGCGATGATGAAGGGCGAACCGGATGCCGGCGGCGAGCGGGGCGTGATCGTCAATACAGCGAGCGTGGCGGCTTTCGAGGGACAACTGGGACAGGCGGCTTACGCCGCTTCAAAGGGGGGGTCGTTGCCTTGACGCTACCGGTAGCCCGCGAACTGGCAAAAAGCGGGATCCGCTGCGTGACCATCGCGCCGGGCATCATGGAAACGCCGATGATTCTCGGCATGCCGCAGGATGTTCAGGATTCGCTCGGCAAGATGGTGCCGTTCCCGTCGCGCATGGGCAAGCCGGCCGAATTCGCCGCGCTGGTCAGGCACATCGCCGAGAATTCCTACCTCAATGGCGAGGTCATACGCCTGGACGGTGCCATCCGCATGGGTAGCAAATAATCTATACTTCGCCTCCGCCCTAGACCAGAAAGGCGCTTCGGCGCCTTTTTCATTGCATGCCTGAAGCTTCCTGTTATCACTGCGGTCTGCCGATTCCGGATGATCTCGAATTGTCTGTTGACATCAGCGGAAAAGCCCGTGCGATGTGCTGTTACGGTTGCCAGGCGGTAGCGCAGTCGATTGTCGCCAACGGACTTGAGGACTACTACCGCAGCCGCGATTCATTGCCGGAGTCGCCGCGCGAGGCCATGCCGGCCATCCTCGAGCAATTGGTGCTGTACGATCATGCCGATTTCCAGAAAAGTTTCGTCAAGTCGCTGAGTCAAAACGAGCGCGAAGCCTCGCTGCTACTGGAAGGGATTACCTGCGCCGCGTGCATCTGGCTCAACGAGCAGCATGTCGGCAAATTGCCGGGGGTGACGGCAGTCGACATCAATTATGCGACACGCCGCGCCCGGGTGCGCTGGGACGATACGCGGGTCAAGCTGTCGGACATCCTCGCCGCGATCGCCGCCATCGGCTACCGCGCCTATCCCTACGACGCTGCCAGGAACGAGGAGATCTCGCGCAAGGAACGGCGCGACGCGCTGTGGCGCCTGTGGGTAGCCGGCTTCGGCATGATGCAGGTGATGATGTACGCCATCCCGGTCTATCTGGCCGCAGGCGACATGACCGCCGACATCGAGAGCCTGATGCGCTGGGCCAGCTTGCTGCTGACGCTGCCGGTGGTGTTCTATTCGTCGTCGCCGTTCTTTCGCAATGCCTGGCGCGATCTCAGGCTGCGCCGGGTCGGCATGGACGTGCCGGTGGCGCTCGGCGTCGGCGTGGCTTTTCTGGCGAGTTGCTGGGCGACGCTGACCCAGCATGGCGAGGTTTACTTCGATTCGGTCACCATGTTCGTGTTCTTCCTGCTTGGTGGCCGTTTCCTCGAGATGACCGCGCGCCAGAAGGCGGTCAGTGTGACCGAGGCGTTGGCCAAGTTGCTGCCGGCGTTTGCCCAAATCATGCCCAATTTCCCGGTCGACCGCAGCACCGAGCAGCGGGTGGTCGCCGACCTGAACCCTGGCGACGTGGTGCTGGTGCGCCCGGGCGATATCGTGCCGGCCGACGGCAAGGTGATCGAGGGCGTGAGTTCCGCCAACGAAGCGCTGCTGACCGGCGAGAGCCGGCTGGTGCAGAAGGCGCCAGGGATGCCGGTCACCGGCGGCTCGCTGAATGCGGAAAGTCCGCTGGTTGTGCGCATCGAGCAGGTGGGCGAGGGGACGCGGCTGTCGGCGATCATTCATCTGATGGAGCGCGCGGCCGCCGAAAAGCCGCGCATCGTCGAACTGGCCGACCGCATCGCCAGCTATTTTGTCGGGGCGCTACTGGTCGTGGCGGTTGCGGTTGCCGTCGGCTGGTATTTTGTCGATCCCTCCAAAGCCTTATGGATCACCGTTTCGGTGCTGGTCGTCACCTGCCCGTGCGCGCTTTCGCTGGCGACGCCGATCGCGCTGACGGTGGCGGCCGGCGCGCTGGCCAAGGATGGCTTGCTGGTGACGCGCGGGCACGCCATCGAAACCCTGGCGCGGGCGACGCATTTCGTTTTTGACAAGACCGGTACGTTGACCAGCGGCCGCATGCGCCTTGTCGATCTGTTGCCGACCGGCGCCTTGGCGCGCGATGAGTGCCTGCTGATTGCCGCCGCTCTCGAACAGGCCTCCGAACATCCGGTGGGTCTCGCCTTGCAGGCCGCCGCCGCAGGGCTTGATCTGCCGTCTGCCGGGAACGCTTTGAGCGAGGCGGGGCAGGGTATCGAAGGCGAGATTGCCGGCCGGCGCTACCGGATCGGGCGCCCGGACTATGCCTTGGGGCTGGCCGCCGGCGGCTTGCCCGATACCGCCTCGGCGTGGCTGGAAAGCGGCGACACGGTGGTGGTCCTCGGCGATGCGAGCGGTTGCCTTGGACTGTTCAGGCTGGGCGACGAAGTGCGTCCCGAGGCGCGTCCGCTGATCGATGCGCTACAGGCGGCCGGCAAGCAGGTCGTCCTGCTGACTGGTGATTCGCCATCGGTGGCGCAGCGCGTGGCGACGACGCTCGGCATCGCCGATGTCCGGGCGGGGGTCACGCCGCAGGGCAAGCACGAGTGCGTAAGCGCCCTGCAGTCTGGCGGTGCGGTTGTGGCGATGGTCGGCGACGGGGTGAACGATGCGCCGGTTCTGGCGCAGGCCCAGGTTTCGGTCGCCATGGGCGGCGGCGCGCAACTCGCGCGGACCCAGGCGGATTTCATCCTGCTTTCCGAGAATCTCGACCACTTGCGTCGTGGCCTGTTGCGCGGGCAAAAAACGCTCAGGATCATCCGGCAGAACCTTTGGTGGTCTTTTGCCTATAATTTCGTTGCCCTGCCACTGGCGATTGCCGGTTATGTGACACCATGGCTGGCCGGTATCGGCATGTCGGCCAGTTCACTGCTGGTCGTTCTCAACTCGCTGCGCATACAGCGCCTGGACACGGACTGATGGAAATCCTCTACCTGCTCATTCCCCTGTCGGTGGTTCTGGTGTTCGCCATCGCCATTGCCTTCTGGTGGTCGGTCAAGAGCGGCCAGTTCGATGATCTCGAGGGGCCGGGTTTCAAGATACTGATGGATGACGACGGACCCAATATTCCGACCTCCGGGGCGGCAAAAAAGGACGATTCGGAAAAAGTTTGACCTGTGTCAACGTTCGATATGAGAAGCCTGTGGAGAATTGGAACCGTGTGAAGCGAGTGCTTCACGAAAGTTCTCTGTTGGGGTTGGGGTGCGTTGCGACGCACCCTTTTTTTGTCCACGCAATCCGGATATTGCGGATCGCTACACCCTTTGAGCTAATTTGACATAGACAATCGGTAGGTTGATCTAGGTCAAATCCCCGTTCGTGATCTAGAATAACATCCGCTTTCATGCGCCACCTTGGGTTAAGGGGGGTGGTCATTCAGTCTTTTCATTAACGAGAGGTGGGTTCATGTCTGGATCGCAAACCACATATAACGACAAGGTCGTACGGCAATTCGCCGTCATGACCGTCATCTGGGGCATTGTTGGCATGCTGGTCGGTGTCATCATTGCTGCCCAGTTGGTCTGGCCGGAGCTGAATATTGGCTTCCTGCACTTTGGCCGACTGCGTCCGCTGCATACCAACGCGGTCATTTTCGCGTTTGGCGGCAGCGCCCTGTTCGCAACATCCTATTGGTGTGTTCAACGCACCAGCCACGTGCGCCTTTGGGGCGGTCCGCTGATCCCATTCACTTTCTGGGGCTGGCAAGTCGTCATTCTGTTGGCTGCCATTACTTTGCCGCTGGGTATCACCCAGGGTAAGGAATACGCCGAACTCGAGTGGCCGATCGACATCCTGATCACGCTGGTCTGGGTTTCCTACGCCATCGTCTTCTTCGGTACGATCGCTGTCCGCAAGGTTTCCCACATCTACGTGGCCAACTGGTTCTTCGGCGCCTTCATCATCGCCGTCGCCTTGCTGCACATCGTAAACAGCATGGCGGTGCCGGTTTCGCTGACCAAGTCCTACTCTGCCTACTCCGGTGTGCAGGATGCGATGATCCAGTGGTGGTATGGTCACAACGCGGTGGGCTTCTTCCTGACTGCAGGCTTCCTGGGCATGATGTACTACTTTGTGCCGAAGGCAGCAGGGCGTCCGGTCTATTCCTACCGCCTGTCCGTGGTTCACTTCTGGGCGCTGATCTTTACCTACATGTGGGCGGGTCCGCACCACCTGCACTACACCGCGTTGCCTGACTGGACGCAATCCGTCGGCATGGTCTTCTCGCTGATTCTGCTCGCTCCGTCCTGGGGTGGCATGATCAACGGCATCATGACCCTGTCGGGTGCCTGGCATAAGCTGCGCGACGATCCCATCCTGAAGTTCCTGATCACCTCGCTGTCCTTCTACGGCATGTTCTACTTTCGAAGGCCCGATGATGTCGATCAAGACCGTCAATGCCCTGTCGCATTACACGGACTGGACGGTCGGTCATGTGCACGCCGGTGCGCTCGGTTGGGTGGCCATGGTTTCCATTGGTTCCATCTACTACCTGCTGCCGAAACTCTTCGGCAAGAGCGAGATGTACAGCGTCAAGCTGGTAACGGTCCATTTCTGGGTCGCCACCATCGGCACCGTGCTCTACATCGCCTCCATGTGGATCGCCGGGGTCATGCAGGGTCTGATGTGGCGTGCGGTCAACACCGACGGTACGCTGGCCTACAGCTTCGTCGAGTCGGTCAAGGGTTCCTACCCGTTCTGGGCGATCCGTTGGCTGGGTGGCGTCCTGTTCCTGTCGGGCATGCTGATCATGGCTTACAACATGTTCAAGACCATGGCAGGCGGCAAGACTCAAGATGCCCCGGTGCTGGCTCCGGCTGGTCATCACGCCTGATTAGGGAGAGATAATAATGTTCAAGCATGAGCAAATTGAGAAGAGCGTAGGTCTCCTCATCGTTCTGACGCTGTTGACGGTTAGCGTGGGTGGTTTGTTGGAAATCGTTCCGCTCTTCTTCCAGAAATCCACGACAACGCCGATTGAGGGCGTCAAGCCCTACGATCCGGTTCGTCTGGTTGGTCGTGACATCTATGTCCGCGAAGGCTGTTTCCTCTGCCACTCGCAGATGATTCGTCCGTTCCGCGCCGAGACCGAGCGTTATGGCCACTATTCCGTGGCTGGCGAGTACGTCTATGACCACCCGTTCCAGTGGGGCTCCAAGCGTACCGGCCCGGATCTGGCCCGCGTCGGCGGACGTTACTCTGATGAGTGGCAGCGTGCCCACCTGATGAATCCGCGTGACGTGGTGCCGGAATCCAACATGCCTGCCTTCGCCTTCCTGGCGAATACCAAGGCCAAGGATAGCGTCGGCGCCGATGTCGAGAAGAAGATGGGAGTGATGCGCGGCTACGCCAATGTTCGCGGTATTCCGACCTATTCCGACGCCGAGATCAAGGGTGCCAAGGCTGCGATCGGTGACATGACCGAAATGGACGTTCTGATTGCCTACCTGCAGGGTATGGGTACGGCACTGAGCACGATGAAGCAATAAGCCATGGACATCAACGATCTGCGTTCCATTATCACGGTTGTCGGGTTGCTCTGCTTCCTGGCGATCGTGGGATGGGCCTACAGCAAGCGCAGCAAGAAGGGGTTCGATGAGGCTGCCAACTTGCCGTTCGCGGAGCACGATGATCAGGATGCGGCGTCCCGTACGTCGCGTCCTCGCTGAAAAGAGGAAAGCAAATGAGCGATTTCGTTAGCGGTTTTTGGAACATGTATGTGGTTGTAATTGTGCTGGGCAGTATTCTCGCCTGCGCGGTTCTTCTCTACATTCAGGGCAAGGCGAAGTTCACACCGGGCAAGACCATGGGTCACGTCTGGGATGAGACCTTGGAGGAATACAACAACCCGATGCCCAAGTGGTGGAGTTGGTTGTTTGTCATCACGGTAATCTTTGCACTGGTTTATCTGGCACTCTATCCGGGCCTCGGCAGCTTCAAGGGCCTGCTGGGCTGGAGTGCAGTGGGTCAGTACAAGATTGAACGCGAGCGCATGGATGCCACCGTACAGCCCCTGTACAGCAAGTATATGGGCATGGACGTCAAGGCCCTGGCTGCCGACAAGCAGGCCATGGAAACCGGTAAGCGCCTGTACCTGACCTACTGCATGCAGTGTCACGGTGCAGACGGTCGCGGTGCCAAGGGTTTCCCGAATCTGACCGATGGCGACTGGCTGTATGGCGGCGAGCCGGAGCAGATCAAGCAGACCATCGCCGAAGGTCGTATGGGCGTCATGCCGCCGCATGCACAGCTTGGTGCGGATACCATCAAGGATCTGGCGAACTATGTCCGCTCGCTTTCCGGTCTGCCGAACGACTCTGTTCGTGCCGCCAAGGGCAAGGAAGCCTTCACCTCCGCTGGTTGCGTCGGTTGCCATGGTATGGACGCCAAGGGGACGCAGGCGATTGGCGCTCCCAACTTGACCGACAAGGTCTGGTTGTACGGCTCCTCCGAAGCGACCATCATCGAGACGATCACCAACGGTCGCCAGAACAAGATGCCTTCGTGGAAGGCATTCCTGGGTGACGATAAGGATCATGTGTTGACGGCCTATGTTTATAGTCTGAGTCAAGGCGCCAAGTAAGTTGAAGAAACGGGGCGGGTAACCGCCCCGTTTTGTTTTTGTTGTACATAGGCAGACACTGATTTGTATCAAGATTGCGTTTTTGTTATTCGCCCAAAATCGATCCTTTAGCGCAATTCTGATACGGATGTAGTCATCATGGAATCAAGCGAAAATACCAGCAAGAAGCCGGACGCAACGCCGGCACCGATTTCGTTTTACGAGAAACACAAGAAGGTCTATATCCGCGACGTCAAGGGTTGGTGGAATTCTTGGCGCTGGGCGTTCGTCTGGTTTACCCAGATTCTTTTTTACGGCCTGCCGTGGGTCGTCTGGAATGATCGTCAGGCGGTTCTTCTTCATCTGGTTGAACGCAAGTTCTATCTGTTCGGCCTGGTCCTGTGGCCGCAGGATGTTTTCTATCTTGCGCTACTCCTGATTATCTCGGCCTACGCCCTGTTCCTGTTTACAGCTGTTGCAGGGCGCTTGTTCTGTGGCTACGCTTGTCCGCAGACGGTTTACACCGAACTATTCATGTGGGTAGAGAACCGGATCGAGGGCGATCGTTCGGCCAGGATGAAGCTGGACAAGGCCCCGATGACGGCCCGAAAGTTCGGTCTGAAGGCCATGAAACATGCGATCTGGATTCTCATTTCGCTGTGGTCTGGTCTCACGCTCGTTGCCTATTTCACCCCGGTTCGCGAGTTGCTGGCGGCATTTCCCTTCGAGCTTTCAGGTTGGGAGTTGTTCTGGACCTTCTTCTACGCCGGATTTTTCTACATGCAGGCAGGCTTCTTGCGCGAGCAGGTCTGCAAGTACATGTGTCCCTATGCCCGCTTCCAGGGTGTGATGTTCGACCCGGATACCTTGGTCATTACCTATGACCCCGAGCGTGGCGAGCCGCGCGGTGCGCGCAAGAAGAGTGTGGATGCCAAGGCTGCGGGGTTAGGCGATTGCGTCGATTGCGGGTTGTGTGTTGTTGTATGCCCGACCGGCATCGATATCCGCAATGGGCAACAGTACGAGTGTATTGGCTGCGGTGCCTGTATTGATGCCTGTGACCCGGTCATGGACAAGGTTGGTCTGCCGCGCGGTCTGATCCGCTATACCACCGAAAATGCTCTGGCCAAGCACTGGTCGCCACAGGAGGTGGCCGCGCATTTGGTCCGTCCACGGATCATCCTTTATACAACGATCCTGGTAGGGATTATCGTTGGCTCGACGTGGTCGCTGGCGACCCGAGTGCCACTGAAGGTCGATGTGATTCGCGACCGATCGTTGCTGGCACGCGAGGCTGATGACGGACGTATCGAGAATGTCTACAACCTCAAGATCATGAATACGACCGAAGAGCCAAAGCGCTACGCCTTGGCGGTCGAGGGTCTGGAGGGAATCGAGATTGCTGGTGAGCGTATTGTGTCGGTTGGCAGTGCGGAGAACCAGGAAGTGACCGTTGTTGTGCGTGTCCCGCCCGAATCGGGCAAGAAGGGTGCCAACACCATTTATTTTGATATCAAGGCCCAGAATCACGACAAGATCGCGGTTCACGAAAAGGCCTCTTTCCTGATGCCATGACATGAGTATTTCAATGACACTGCGTAGCGACAATAAACCCTGGTACAAGGAACCTTGGCCGTGGATATTGATAGCCGGACCGGCGACCGTCATCGTTGCGGGCTTCGTGACATTATGGCTGGCGATCGTCAGCAATGATGGCCTGGTTGCCGATGACTATTACAAGCAGGGTTTGGCGATGAATCAGCGCCTGCAGCGGGATCACCACGCGAGCGAACTCGGCTTGAAGGCCGACTTCATGCGCTCCGGCCAGCAAGTTCGCTTGATGGTCACCGCCGAACGTGATGTGTCACTGCCGGAGGCGCTGACGCTCAAGCTGTCGCACCCGACCCGTGCCGGGCAGGACCAGATGGTCAAGATGGTGTCCGAAGGGCAGGGGTTTTATGGTGGCGAATTAACTGCCGATGTGTCCGGTCGCTGGTATGTGTCGATCGAGGATCCGTCTGGAAAGTGGCGGTTGCAGGGAGACTGGCAAGCTGACGCCGAGGAGTCGTTGCGCCTCGAGTCACGGCCGGAGAAGTAAAAAATTCATTGTGCTGTTAATGGGAGGTGACTTATGGCTTGGGAACTGTTATTCACTAGTGATTTTGGCCTGATGAGTGTTGCAGGTATTGTCTTCATGATCCTGATGGTGGTGTATATGGTCAGAATGTATAAGACGAAAATGGACGAAGAGACCCGCAAGCTCGGTAAGTAGATTCTGTTTTGAATGCCGCCTCTCGAGGCGGATTTATTCCCCCGTTCGGCACCGCCGTCGGGGGTTTGTCTTTTTGACGGGAAGGGCACGTTGGTATGACCCGGATGTTGAAAAGGGCAATCCTCGTTTCCATCCTGTTTCATCTGGCCATTTTGTTATCTTTTCGGCAACCGATATTGTTGACCGAGCCGACAAGCCAGGCTGCAACCAGGGCAATCTATGCGCTTCTCCATACCGCGGAGCGCTTGAAGCCTGAGAGCCCGCCGTTTGAGAGCCTGTCGGCCCCGACAGAAAAATCCGTCGTGACTGCAACCGAGGCGTTCAAGAAACCTGGAACTGAGAAGAAAGCCCCGGTTTTGCCCTCTTTTTCACGGTTGACCGCAACAGAAGACGTGGCAGTGACCGATAGAGCGGAAGTGGTTTCCGGCGAAGCGGCGCCGGCTTCCACTGCCGGGGTGGGCCAGGCGGAACAACTCAATCTGGATGGGGTGCGCCAATACCGCCTGAATCTCGCCCGCGAGGCTCGCCGTTTCAAGCGCTATCCCGACCTGGCTCGTGAGCGGCACTGGGAGGGCATCGTTGTACTTGTCGTGACGACGGTCGCCGGGGGGAAGGTGCCACAGGTGACGCTCAGCCAGTCGAGTGGCTTCGATCTACTGGATCAGGCAGCCCTTGAACTCCTGGAACTTGCCGTGCAAACCGCCGTGTTGCCCGAGAACCTGCGCGGCCATCAGTTCGGCTTGACGCTGCCCATCCACTATCGGCTCGACGATTGATCATGCCATCCTGCCCATGGGGCCGAGAGTGGTCTCGTGAAAGCCGAAACAGCCTCGTGCCACATCATCGAGGTAGCGTTCGAGGCAGTGCGTGACACTGCGGAATGCCATATCTTGCCAGGGAATGTCTTCCGGCAGTACCAGGCTTACCTCGAGGCTTTCTTCGCCTGCCGCGTGATCTGCCGTGGCGAGACGCCCTCGATAGAAGAGGTGGACCTGATTTATGTGCGCGATGCTGACCATCGCGAATGGTGCGTTCGACAATGATTTTCGCCCCGGCTTCCTCGAATGTTTCCCGGGTAGCGGCCTCGGCGGTTGTTTCGCCGTTCTCCATGAATCCTGCGGGCAGCGTCCAGTAGCCAAGTTGTGGCTCGATCGCCCGCCGGCAAAGAAGAATGCGGTCTTCCCAGGACGCAACACAACCCACTACTAATCTGGGATTCTCATAGTGAATGTGGCCGCAGCGTTTGCAGACATGCCTGGGAAGAGCGTCGCCGGCCGGTATCTCGAAGGAAACGCTGGCGCCGCAATGCGAGCAAAACTTGATCATCGTATAGAGAAATTTTGGATTTAATGGCCAGTTTAGCACCCCCGAACTTTCCGGTTGCTTCATGTAACGCAAACCGTCTGGTTTGCCTGGCCGATTCGGTACAATAGCAAGCAGTGTGGAGGCGCTTTCGGCTATCCTCGGTTGGATGTCCTGGCAAATGCGGTTTTGAGTCTTTGTTTCAGGCAGGTCTGGCTTGCTGTTGCGGGCCAGTCAATTACACAAAGCGGAGTTGTCCGGAGCAACACAGGAAAAATGCAAGTAACTGTCACCAAAGACGGCAATAGGGCTGTTCTCAAGCTTGCGGGTCGTTTTGATTTCAATACACACCGCGAATTCCGCGCGGCGGTTGAGCCGTTGGAGCTTGATGTCAACCTGGCGGCCGTGACGATTGATTTTTCCGAGGTTGAGTATCTGGACAGTTCTGCGCTTGGCATGCTCCTGATGCTGCGCGACAAAATGGGCGGCGCCAAGAAGGATGTGACGCTTTCCGGTGTTCACGGTAACGTGAAGCAGGTTCTCGATATTGCCAATTTCGACAAGCTTTTCCACATTGTCTGAAATTCATCTGGTTTTTTGCCGGTGGCCGGGTAGCAAAGCGGTGTGGGTGTGGACGTTCTTGCATTTTGCGCTTGTGCAGGTTTGTCGTACACGCCAGCGCTCGGGCTATAATTCGTCCCCGTTCCGGGATGCCCCCGTAGCATGAAGGTCGTGCAGTTGATTTGTAATCATCAGGTAGCGGTTCGATTCCGTTCGGGGGCACCAGACATTTCAGCCTTTAGTGTTCCCGTGCCCTAATCGCCGCGACAGATTGTCGGCCGCGACCAGCATTGCCTTGGCCAGTGGGCTGTCCCATTCCACGTTGAACTCGCCTACCGATCCAAGTGAGGTTATGGCCGCCACCATCACGCCAGTGTGATCGAATACTGGTGCGCTGAAACCGTTGATACCTGGGGTCAGGCTGCCCGTCGCCCGTGAAATGCCTTGCTGGCGTATCTCGGTGAGTGCCTTTTCAAATTGGCGGCGAATCGTGGTGATTGCCGTCTTGCCACTTTCCGACATATCCCGAAGTTCGTCGTCCAGCATCCGTTTGAGAAACGGCGAGCGGAAAAAGGCAGCAAACGCCTTTCCAGTGGCTGACTTGCACAGTGGCAAGACCGTGCCTGCCCGGAGCGTGATGGTGATCGGCCCCCCGGCATCGACGATTCGTACAATCGTGGCACCACGGTTACCCCACACCGCAAGTGCCACAGTTTCCTGAATTTCCTCGCACAGGTTCTCCAGGATTGGTCCTGCAAGGCGGACTGGGTCAAGACGCCCGAGGCTGGAGAGGCCGAGATCCAGGGCGTAGCTGCCTAGGTCATAGCGTCCGCTAGCGCTGTCCTGCTCGACGATCCCGATCCGCATGAAGCTGACCATGTAGCGGTGCGCCTTTGCGGCGGGCATTCCGGCGCCCTTGGCGATATCGCGCAGCATCATCGGGCGGTTCGCGGCAGAAAGCACGCGCAGCAGGCGAAAGCCTACCTCGATTGACTGAATTCCCTGACGGTCGCTGGCTACTCGGGTGTCCATGGCTCTCTCGCTCAATCAACGTTTCAATTCTGTGTGTGTATGCCTGTTCTGCAGCGACGAATATAATCGCTAAACGAACAATTGGGAGCAGATATGCGCGCGGTACTTGTGGCAAATCCGAAGGGCGGGGCAGGAAAGACGACTTTAGCGACCAATCTTTCCGGATATTTCGCAAACAAGGACAAGAAGGTCACTCTATGTGATCTGGACCGGCAGCAATCTTCCTTGCGCTGGATGGCTTTTCGCGACCCTGCCATGGCGCCTGTGACTGGCTATTTCGCCGGCAACCAGATTGTCCTCAACTTGCCGCAAGAGGCTGACTGGGCGGTGCTCGATGCACCGGCAGGATTGCAGGGCTACAAATTGTCCGACTATCTGCGCACAGTCAACAAGGTGCTCGTTCCGCTCGTCCCTTCAGTTTTTGATATGGCGGCGACCGAAGATTTTCTCATTTCGATTCGCAGCGAACTTCGTGGGCGCCGCGCGAGCCTGGGTATTGTTGCAATGCGGGTTGATCCGCGCACCAAGGCGGCCGGGATGCTTGAAGAGTACCTGAAGCATTTCGATATTCCCATCGTGGCCTACTTGAGGAGCACCCAGAACTACGTCAATGTCGCCGCCGCCGGCCTCACCATCTTCGATCCGCCGCGAGCCCGGCATAAGCGGGACATTGAACAATGGCAGGGCTTGATAAGCTGGCTTGAAAAGAAATAGGCAAATTATTGGAATAGTTGTTAACACAGGGTGGGGTGGTCAGGATAATGCGCCCCTTCGACGGACGCGGGGTGGAGCAGTCTGGCAGCTCGTCGGGCTCATAACCCGAAGGTCGCAGGTTCAAATCCTGCCCCCGCAACCAGCAAGCAAGACGCTTGGTTAAAGCCAAGCGTTTTTGTTTCTGAGAAGTTGGAAGTAATAGCAAGAAAGCACGGAAACAAATTGATGTTGCAGTGCTTGACTGGATTCGAGGTTTTCTTCATAATCTCGCTTCTCTGCTGCTGACGGATCTGATGAGACGTTGCAGCTTGATCTTTAAAAATTTGGACAACCGATAGGTGTGGGTGCCTTGATGCGAAGCAACGCGAGTTGCAAAAAGCATTAAAGGCAATCACACGGATGGAGAGATCCATCGAGGTAGATTTGAATATCTATCGTCAGTGAATTGTGAGTATTAGTTGGATTGAACTGAAGAGTTTGATCCTGGCTCAGATTGAACGCTGGCGGCATGCCTTACACATGCAAGTCGAACGGTAACAGGGAGCTTGCTCCGCTGACGAGTGGCGAACGGGTGAGTAATGTATCGGAACGTACCTTTCAGTGGGGGATAACGTAGCGAAAGTTACGCTAATACCGCATATTCTGTGCGCAGGAAAGCAGGGGATCGCAAGACCTTGCGCTGATTGAGCGGCCGATATCAGATTAGCTAGTTGGTGGGGTAAAAGCTCACCAAGGCGACGATCTGTAGCGGGTCTGAGAGGATGATCCGCCACACTGGAACTGAGACACGGTCCAGACTCCTACGGGAGGCAGCAGTGGGGAATTTTGGACAATGGGGGCAACCCTGATCCAGCCATGCCGCGTGAGTGAAGAAGGCCTTCGGGTTGTAAAGCTCTTTCGGCCGGGAAAAAATCGCATGGGTTAATACCCTGTGTGGATGATGGTACCGGAATAAGAAGCACCGGCTAACTACGTGCCAGCAGCCGCGGTAATACGTAGGGTGCGAGCGTTAATCGGAATTACTGGGCGTAAAGCGTGCGCAGGCGGTTTTGTAAGACAGGCGTGAAATCCCCGGGCTCAACCTGGGAACTGCGCTTGTGACTGCAAGGCTAGAGTATGGCAGAGGGGGGTGGAATTCCACGTGTAGCAGTGAAATGCGTAGAGATGTGGAGGAACACCAATGGCGAAGGCAGCCCCCTGGGCCAATACTGACGCTCATGCACGAAAGCGTGGGTAGCAAACAGGATTAGATACCCTGGTAGTCCACGCCCTAAACGATGTCAACTAGGTGTTGGGAGGGTAAAACCTTTTAGTACCGGAGCTAACGCGTGAAGTTGACCGCCTGGGGAGTACGGCCGCAAGGTTAAAACTCAAAGGAATTGACGGGGACCCGCACAAGCGGTGGATGATGTGGATTAATTCGATGCAACGCGAAAAACCTTACCTACCCTTGACATGTCCAGGAGCCTGAAGAGATTTGGGTGTGCCCGAAAGGGAACTGGAACACAGGTGCTGCATGGCTGTCGTCAGCTCGTGTCGTGAGATGTTGGGTTAAGTCCCGCAACGAGCGCAACCCTTGTCGTTAATTGCCATCATTCAGTTGGGCACTTTAACGAGACTGCCGGTGACAAACCGGAGGAAGGTGGGGATGACGTCAAGTCCTCATGGCCCTTATGGGTAGGGCTTCACACGTCATACAATGGTCGGTACAAAGGGTTGCCAACCCGCGAGGGGGAGCCAATCCCAGAAAGCCGATCGTAGTCCGGATTGCAGGCTGCAACTCGCCTGCATGAAGTCGGAATCGCTAGTAATCGTGGATCAGCATGTCACGGTGAATACGTTCCCGGGTCTTGTACACACCGCCCGTCACACCATGGGAGCGGGTTCCGCCAGAAGTAGGTAGCCTAACCGCAAGGGGGGCGCTTACCACGGCGGGGTTCGTGACTGGGGTGAAGTCGTAACAAGGTAGCCGTAGGGGAACCTGCGGCTGGATCACCTCCTTTCTAGAGAAAGCATCCTGGCACCCACAACCTATCGGTTGTTCATGAGTAGCAAACAGACGAGGGTCTGTAGCTCAGTCGGTTAGAGCACCGTCTTGATAAGGCGGGGGTCGTTGGTTCGATTCCAACCAGACCCACCAACTGATCTGCAACAACCTGCACAATGCGGCGTTGTCGAATCGCTTGCATACATGAGTATGCGGCGCGATTCTCCGCCTAGCCTTGTTTGGTTCTTGCAAATCAGTGAAACGTCTATCAGATGAATGCGTCAGACGAGGCGCGAGGGAAGGCCGCATAGCAGCGCTATGCAACTGACCGAGCAACGAAGTATGGCGGATTCAGCGGGGGATTAGCTCAGCTGGGAGAGCACCTGCTTTGCAAGCAGGGGGTCAACGGTTCGATCCCGTTATCCTCCACCAGAATCTAAAGATAAGCAGCGTTGCTTATCTTTAGCGTTTGGTAAAACAAATTGCTACGCTCTTTAACAAATCGGAAGAAGGTTGTGTCACTCGTGCTGATGAGGCATGGGTGATGCGTTGTGATTGCATCGATCTTTGCATGGAGTGCAAAGATCGCACAAATGAGTTGCCTGTAGCCTGGCTTCGCGAGAGGCCGCAAGGTTATAGGATCAAGCGACTAAGTGCATGTGGTGGATGCCTTGGCGATCACAGGCGATGAAGGACGTGCAAGCCTGCGAAAAGCGGGGGGGAGCTGGCAATGAAGCTTTGATCCCCCGATATCCGAATGGGGAAACCCGGCCCGCAAGGGTCATCTTTATCTGAATACATAGGATATTGAGGCGAACCCGGTGAACTGAAACATCTAAGTAGCCGGAGGAAAAGAAATCAACCGAGATTCCCCAAGTAGTGGCGAGCGAACGGGGATCAGCCTGCTAGTGATAGCGGAATCGTTAATAGAACGGAATGGAAAGTCCGGCCGTAGTGGGTGATAGCCCCGTATATGAAAACGAATCCGTGGTACTAAGTTAGCGAAAAGTAGGGCGGGGCACGTGAAACCTTGTCTGAACATGGGGGGACCATCCTCCAAGGCTAAATACTCGTGATCGACCGATAGTGAACTAGTACCGTGAGGGAAAGGCGAAAAGAACCCCGGGAGGGGAGTGAAATAGATCCTGAAACCGCATGCATACAAACAGTGGGAGCGGACTTGTTCCGTGACTGCGTACCTTTTGTATAATGGGTCAGCGACTTACGTTATGTTGCGAGCTTAACCGAATAGGGGAGGCGTAGCGAAAGCGAGTCCGAATAGGGCGTTTAGTAGCATGGCGTAAACCCGAAACCGGATGATCTATCCATGGCCAGGATGAAGGTGCCGTAACAGGTACTGGAGGTCCGAACCCACTAATGTTGAAAAATTAGGGGATGAGCTGTGGATAGGGGTGAAAGGCTAAACAAATCCGGAAATAGCTGGTTCTCCCCGAAAACTATTTAGGTAGTGCCTCAGGTATCACTTGCGGGGGTAAAGCACTGTTATGGCTAGGGGGTCATCGCGACTTACCAAACCATGGCAAACTCTGAATACCGCAAAGTGCAAGCCTGGGAGACAGACAGTGGGTGCTAACGTCCATTGTCAAGAGGGAAACAACCCAGACCGCCAGCTAAGGTCCCCAAGACACAGTTAAGTGGGAAACGAAGTGGGAAGGCATAGACAGCTAGGAGGTTGGCTTAGAAGCAGCCATCCTTTAAAGAAAGCGTAATAGCTCACTAGTCGAGTCGTCCTGCGCGGAAGATGTAACGGGGCTCAAACTGTGCACCGAAGCTGCGGATATCGAAAGATATGGTAGGGGAGCGTTCTGTAGGTCTGTGAAGGTGTCTTGTAAAGGATGCTGGAGATATCAGAAGTGCGAATGCTGACATGAGTAGCGATAAAGGGAGTGAAAAGCTCCCTCGCCGAAAGCCCAAGGTTTCCTACGCAACGTTCATCGGCGTAGGGTGAGTCGGCCCCTAAGGCGAGGCAGAAATGCGTAGTCGATGGGAAACAGGTCAATATTCCTGTACCGATTCTAGATGCGATGTGGGGACGGAGAAGGTTAGGTCAGCCATCTGTTGGAATAGGTGGTTCAAGCGTGTAGGCGTGCCCCTTAGGCAAATCCGGGGGGCTTAGCTGAGGCGTGATAACGAGGTGCTACGGCACTGAAGTGATTGATACCAAGCTTCCAGGAAAAGCCACTAAGCTTCAGTCTAGAATTGACCGTACCGCAAACCGACACAGGTGGGCAGGATGAAAATTCTAAGGCGCTTGAGAGAACTCAGGAGAAGGAACTCGGCAAATTAACACCGTAACTTCGGGAGAAGGTGTGCCCCGGTAGGTTGTAGGGCCTCGCGCCGAAGGCCGATGGGGTTGCAGTGAAATGGTGGCTGCGACTGTTTAATAAAAACACAGCACTCTGCAAACACGAAAGTGGACGTATAGGGTGTGACGCCTGCCCGGTGCCGGAAGGTTAATTGATGGGGTGCAAGCTCTTGATCGAAGCCCCGGTAAACGGCGGCCGTAACTATAACGGTCCTAAGGTAGCGAAATTCCTTGTCGGGTAAGTTCCGACCTGCACGAATGGCGTAACGATGGCCACACTGTCTCCTCCTGAGACTCAGCGAAGTTGAAATGTTTGTGAAGATGCAATCTCCCCGCGGCAAGACGGAAAGACCCCATGAACCTTTACTGTAGCTTTGCATTGGACTTTGAATCGGTCTGTGTAGGATAGGTGGGAGGCTGTGAAACCGGGACGCTAGTTTCGGTGGAGCCAACCTTGAAATACCACCCTGATTTATTTGAGGTTCTAACCTTGGTCCGTGAATCCGGATCGGGGACCGTGCATGGTGGGCAGTTTGACTGGGGCGGTCTCCTCCCAAAAGGTAACGGAGGAGTACGAAGGTACGCTTAGGGCGGTCGGACATCGCCCATAAAGTGCAATGGCAAAAGCGTGCTTGACTGCGAGACCCACAAGTCGAGCAGGTGCGAAAGCAGGTCATAGTGATCCGGTGGTTCTGTATGGAAGGGCCATCGCTCAACGGATAAAAGGTACTCTGGGGATAACAGGCTGATACCGCCCAAGAGTTCATATCGACGGCGGTGTTTGGCACCTCGATGTCGGCTCATCTCATCCTGGGGCTGTAGCCGGTCCCAAGGGTATGGCTGTTCGCCATTTAAAGAGGTACGTGAGCTGGGTTTAAAACGTCGTGAGACAGTTTGGTCCCTATCTGCCGTGGGCGCTGGATATTTGAAGGGGGCTGCTCCTAGTACGAGAGGACCGGAGTGGACGAACCTCTGGTGTACCGGTTATGACGCCAGTCGTATCGCCGGGTAGCTATGTTCGGAAGAGATAAACGCTGAAAGCATCTAAGCGTGAAACTTGCCTTAAGATGAGATATCCCGGAGTCTTGAACTCCTTGAAGGGTCGTCGAAGACCACGACGTTGATAGGTCAGGTGTGGAAGCGCAGTAATGCGTTAAGCTAACTGATACTAATTGCCCGTACGGCTTGATCCTATAACCTTGTAATACTGCAGCAACTCATAGCAGTCACAACAAACAACCTTCCTCCTTTTTGCGTTTGCCGCCCAACCCGCGTCAAACGAACAAGTTACGCTTGGCGACCATAGCGTTTCGGACCCACCCCTTCCCTTCCCGAACAGGACCGTGAAACGAAACCGCGCCGATGATATTGCACATTGCGTGTGAGAAAGTAGGTCATCGCCAGGCTCCCCCATCCCCACCAGGCCCCTTCAGCTACCCAGCTCAAGGGGCTTCGTGCTTTATACGTCATGGAATTCGGGTGAGGCGTGTTAGAATCCGTCCCGGCGGGTCTCCCCGCATTGCAGGGTGGTGAATCTGGTCAGGTCCGGAAGGAAGCAGCCACAGCCATTTACTGTAAGTGCCGGGGGTTAGGCTCGCCACTTTTATTTTTTGACTCCCGTGGGGCGCATGAGTTATCAGGTTCTTGCTCGCAAGTGGCGGCCACGCAGCTTTAGCAGTCTTGTCGGGCAGGAGCATGTGGTCCGGGCCTTGACGCATGCGCTCGGTAGTCAGCGCCTTCATCACGCATATTTGTTTACCGGAACGCGCGGTGTTGGCAAGACAACGCTAGCGCGAATTCTTGCCAAGTCACTCAACTGCGAGACCGGCGTAACCGCTACGCCATGCGGCATGTGCTCTTCATGTCAGGAGATCGATGCGGGTCGCTTTGTCGATCTTCTCGAGGTCGATGCGGCGACCAATACCCGTGTCGATGAAATGCGGCAGCTGCTTGAAAACGCTGTGTATGCACCGACACGAGGTCGCTACAAGGTCTATGTGATTGACGAAGTCCACATGCTCTCCAATTCGGCTTTCAATGCGATGTTGAAGACGCTTGAAGAGCCACCCGAGCATGTGAAGTTCATTCTCGCCACGACCGACCCGCAGAAGATCCCGGTTACGGTTCTGTCGCGTTGCCTGCAGTTCAACCTCAAGCAGATGCCCCCAGTGGCGATTTCGACGCACTTGGCCCATGTTCTGCAGGCTGAAGGCGTTACATACGATCTCCCGGCGCTTGCTTTGATTGCACGCTCGGCTGCCGGCAGCATGCGTGACGCGCTATCCCTGCTTGATCAGGCGATCGCGCATGGTGCCGGCAAAATCGAGGAATCGCATGTACGGGCCATGCTCGGTACCGTCGATCTTGATTACCTTTACTCAATTCTCGATGCGGTGCAGGCGGGCGAAGTAGGTGAGTTGCTCCGGGTGGCGGCCGACATGTCAGTGCACAGTCTTTCGTTCGGTGCGGCACTTCAGGAACTGGCGGGGCTGTTAACCAGGCTCCAGATCGCTCAATGTGCGCCGGCCTCGATCGACGAAGAGGATCCGGACAGAGTTCGGCTGCTCCAACTGTCCTCCTCGCTTTCTCCCGAGTTCGTGCAACTGGCTTATCAGATCGTGATTCACGGCAGGGCGGATCTGCCGATGGCGCCAGACGAGTACGCCGGGTTCATGATGACTCTGTTGCGCCTGCATGGCTTTCGGCCGGATTCGGTTGCTGATGTCGTATCGTCGGTCAAATCAGTTCGCCGTGCGGCCCCGGTGCATTCTTCCGGTGTCGTCACCACTCCGCCCGTTGCCAGCCCGAAGGTGGTCCAAAGGGAACAGGTTGTCAATAAGGTTGGCGAACAGGGAAATGATTGGCATGAAATTGTCGCTTCCCTTCAATTGAACGGATTGGCGCGTGAACTCGCGCAGCATTGCGAATTGCGCGAGCTTGGTGAAACCGATTGTGTCTTGCGTCTGGCGCCGGCCCACGGTCACCTCCAGATGAAACCAGCCCCTGATAAACTTCAGCAGGCGCTAAGAGAACATTTCGGGCGCCCGGTTGTATTGCGTTTCGAACTGGCACAGACCGAAGCGGATACGCCGGCGGCGACGGTCGGTCGGGAACGACGCGAGCGGCAGGAGCAGGCTATCGCCTCCATCGAACAGGATTCCTTTGTCCGTGACGTCATCGAGGGTTTCGATGCGTCACTGGTCGAATCAACAATCAAACCCATCGAATAGCGGAGATACGAACATGATGAAGGGCGGCTTGGCTGGTCTGATGAAACAGGCTCAGGCGATGCAGGACAATATGAAGAAGGCGCAGGAGCAACTCGCGCAACTAGAGGTCGAAGGGCAGTCAGGGGCGGGGATGGTCAGGGTGGCCATGACCTGCGCGCACGATGTCCGCCGGGTGACGATTGATCCATCCGTGATGGATGATCGAGAGATGCTCGAAGACCTGATCGCCGCTGCGGTCAACGACGCGGTTCGCCGTGGCGAGGAATTGAGCAAGGAAAAGATGTCGGGTTTCGCGGCGGGATTGAATCTTCCTCCGGGCCTCAAGCTGCCGTTCTAAGCCGGTGAATCCATCAGGTCTCGATGCGCTGATCGAGGCGTTGCGCTGCCTGCCAGGGGTTGGCCCCAAGTCGGCGCAACGGATGGCCTATCACCTGTTGCAGCATGACAGGAAAGGCGCGCAGCGTCTGGGCGATGCCGTCTCGCACGCTTTGGCGTCGATTCGCCATTGCAAGCGGTGCAACACATTTGCCGAGGAAGAGATTTGCGAGCGTTGTGCTTCACCTCGCCGGGATGCCTCGTTGCTCTGTGTCGTCGAGACCCCGGTCGATATGAACATGATGGAGCAGACCCATGCCTATCAGGGTCTTTACTACGTTCTGATGGGACGAATATCACCTCTTGATGGCATCGGGGCTCGCGAGTTGCGGTTGGAGCAACTGCTGGCGCGCGTCATGGATGGTGACGTGCGCGAGGTCATTCTGGCTACCAATTACACCAACGAAGGCGAAGCGACTGCACATTACATTACCTCGTTGTTGAAACCGAAGGGCGTAAGCGTCACGCGAATAGCGCGCGGGGTGCCGGTCGGTGGCGAGCTTGAATATGTCGATAGTGGAACCTTGGCCCAGGCATTGCGCGAGCGCAGAGCGTGTGCAGCGTGACAATCGCTTTTATAGCGAGTTCCAATGTCGTATAATCTGGCGTTTATTTTTAATCCCATCCAATTCCTTTAGGGGTCAGCGTTATGAGCAAACAAGGAAAAATGGACTGCGGCAGGCGGCGTTTGATCATCGCTACCGCAGCCGTGGGCGGAGCTGGCGCGGTTGTCGCGCTTGTTCCGTTCGTCTCCAGCTTGCTTCCGTCCGAGCGCGCCAAGGCAGCAGGCGCACCGGTAGAAGTCGATATCGGGAAACTTGAATCCGGTCAGATGATGACCGTCGAATGGCGCGGCAAGCCGGTCTGGATCATCAACCGGACCAAGGAAATGCTGGCTACGCTGCCCAAGCTCAATGACCAGGTGGCTGATCCGAAGTCGGAAAAAGAAATGCAGCCGGCTTACGCTCAAAATGAAAACCGCTCGATCAAGCCGGAATACATGATTGTCGTCGGTATCTGTACCCACCTTGGGTTGCTCGCCATCCTCCAAGTTCAAGGCCGGTGCCGAAGAAGGCATGCCGGCTGACTGGCTGGGCGGCTTCCTCTGTCCCTGTCACGGCTCCACCTTCGATTTCGCCGGTCGTGTTTTCAAGTCGAAGCCTGCGCCGACCAATCTCGAAGTTCCGCCGCACGTGTATCTGTCCGATACGCCGTATCATGATCGGCGAAGACAAGAAGGGAGCATAGAAATGGCTGCTGGCAATTTCGAAAAATACAAGTCCGACGGCTCCATCGGCGGCAATGCCCTGGAGTGGGTGGATGCCCGTTTCCCGGCTACGTCGTTGTGGAAGGAACACCTTTCCGAGTACTACGCCCCGAAGAATTTCAATTTCTGGTATTTCTTCGGTTCCCTGGCGTTGCTGGTGCTGGTCATCCAGATCGTCACCGGTATCTTCCTGGTCATGCACTACAAGCCGGATGCAGCGCTGAACGTCAACGGCGTGCCGGTGGCCTTTGCCAGTGTCGAGTACATCATGCGCGACGTGCCGGGTGGCTGGTTGATCCGCTACATGCACTCGACCGGCGCTTCCGCCTTCTTCATCGTGGTTTATCTCCACATGTTCCGCGGCATCATGTATGGCTCTTTCCGCAAGCCGCGCGAACTGACCTGGCTGTTTGGCGTCGGCATCTTCCTGGTGCTGATGGGCGAGGCCTTCTTCGGTTATCTGCTGCCTTGGGGTCAGATGTCTTATTGGGGTGCCCAGGTGATTGTTAACCTGGCCTCGGCCATTCCCTTGATTGGGGAACCGCTGTCGATCTGGGTGCGCGGCGACTTTGTCATCGGTGATGCCACGCTGAACCGCTTCTTCTCCTTCCATGTGATCGCCTTCCCGCTGATCCTGATTGGCCTGGTTGCAGCGCACATTCTTGCCCTGCACGAGACCGGTTCCAATAACCCGGACGGTATCGAGATCAAGGCCAACAAGGACAAGAACGGCATTCCGCTCGACGGCATTCCCTTCCACCCCTATTACACGGTGAAGGACATCGTTGGCGTTGTGGTCTTCCTGATGGTGTTTTCGGCAGTGCTCTTCTTCGCGCCGGAAGGCGGCGGTTACTTCCTGGAGTACAACAACTTCTTCCCGGCCGACCCGTTGAAGACGCCGCCGCACATCGCGCCGGTCTGGTACTTCACGCCTTACTACTCCATCCTGCGCGCCATGGTCTGGAATTTCTTCGGCCTCGATGCCAAGTTCTGGGGCGTCGTGGCAATGGGTGCCTCGGTTGTGATCTTTGCCTTCCTGCCCTGGCTGGATCGCAGTCCGGTCAAGTCGATCCGTTATCGTGGGCCGATCTACAAGACCATGCTGACGCTGTTCGTGATCTGCTTCTTCATTCTCGGCTATCTTGGAACGCAGCCGCCGTCTCCGATGGGTCGAACTGCTTTCCCAGGTCTGCACGGCGTTCTACTTCGGTTTCTTCCTGGGCATGCCCTGGTGGTCCCGCATGGACAAGTTCAAGCCCGTGCCTGAACGCGTGACGATGAAGTGAGGATGCGAAAAATGAAAAAATTCCTGATGGCATTGCTTTTTGCACCTTTGACCGCTCTGGCGAGCGGCGGCGCGCACCTCGACCACTGGCCCGGTGCCGTTGGCGACAAGGCGGCGTTGCAGAATGGCGCCAAGCTGTTCGTCAATTACTGCCTGAACTGTCATGGTGCATCGCATCTCCGCTACAACAAGCTGACCGAGATTGGCTTGACCGAGCAGCAGGTCAAGGACAACCTGATGTTCACCTCGGACAAGATTGGTGACCAGATGCGCGTTGCCGCCCGCAGCGACGAACAGAAGGTCTGGTTCGGCGCCGCGCCGCCGGATCTGACTGTGATCTCGCGTGCTCGTGCCTCCGAAATGGGGTCGGGTGCGGATTGGCTCTACACCTATCTGCGTTCCTTCTACCGTGACGAGAAGCGTCCGACCGGCTGGAACAACGTGGTATTCGAGAATGTCGGCATGCCGCACGTCCTCTACGAACTCCAGGGCCAACAAGTGCTGAATCACGAAACGCACAAGCTGGAACTGGCTGTTCCGGGCAAGCTGACGCCTGCGGAATTCGACAAATCGGTTTCCGATCTGGTCAGCTTCATGGTCTGGATGGCCGAGCCTAACCAGGAGTTCCGCAAGACGCTCGGTTATGGCGTACTTGCCTTCCTGCTCGTGCTCTTCGTCCTGGCCTACGCGCTGAAGAAGAACTACTGGAAAGACATTCACTAATCCTTGTCGGGTTAGTTGACGGCATCGCGGGTTCGGCTCAGGTCGGACCCCGGTGCCGAATCTCATTTTGAGGGTTAGCACCAATGATGAACCTCTACTCGGGCACAACCTGCCCCTTCAGCCATCGCTGCCGCATTGTCCTCTACGAAAAGGGCATGGACTTTCAGGTCATCGATGTCAACCTGTTCAACAAGCCGGAAGATCTGGCCGTCATCAATCCGCACAACCGGGTGCCGGTTCTGGTCGAGCGCGATCTGGTGCTGTTCGAGCCGAACATCATCAACGAATACATCGACGAGCGCTTTCCGCATCCGCAGTTGATGCCGGCCGACCCGATCATGCGTGCGCGTGCCCGCCAGTTGCTGGTCGGCATGGAGCGCGAAATCTTCTCGTTCATGGAAGTGATCGAGAAGAGCGGCAAGACGGCCGACAAGGCGCGTCAGGAAATTCGCGCCCGCCTGACCGAGATCATTCCGATCTTCAACAAGCAGAAGTTCATGCTCGGTGACGAGTTTTCCATGCTCGACGTGGCGATTGCACCGCTGCTGTGGCGTCTCGACCACTACGGCATCGACCTCGGCAAGGCTGCCGCACCGCTGATGAAGTACGCCGAACGCATCTTCAGCCGCCAGGGTTTCATCGATGCGCTGACGCCGTCCGAAAAGGCGATGCGCAAGTAAGTCATGGAACTGCCGTCCACAAAGCCCTATCTGCTTCGTGCAATCTGGGAATGGTGCGTCGATAACGGCTTCACGCCACATATCGCCGTCCAGGTCGATGCCCGTACCCGTGTTCCGCGCGAATTCATCCGTGACGGGCAGATCGTGCTCAACATCGGCCCGGATGCGAGCAACAAGCTGGAAATCGGTAACGACTTCATCGAGTTTCAGGCCCGTTTTGGTGGCGTTGCACGCCAGTTGTCGGTTCCGGTCGAACAGGTGACGGCAATCTATGCGCGGGAAAACGGTGCCGGGATGGCTTTCGAGATTGCAGGTGAGGCGAGCGCGTCCGAGGGCGAGTCGCCTGAAGAAGTGCTTGAGGAAGCTGGCAACGAAAATCCGGAGCCGCCACGCCCCGAAGGAGGGCGTCCCAAGCTGCAGCGCATCAAATAAGGGTGCCTGCTGCGGTCAACGCACCAAAAAGGGGAGATTCCTGACGGGAATCTCCCCTTTTTGCATCCAAACCCATGATTTTTCTACATGGCACGGCTGTTGCTCAATGACTATCCAAAAGGAAAGTCATGAATCAGCAAGTCAAATCCACCTGTTGTTACTGCGGCGTCGGCTGCGGTGTGCTCATCGAGACCGAAAACGGCGCGATTATCGGCGTGCGGGGTGATCCCGACCACCCCGCCAATCGCGGGCGCCTGTGCACCAAGGGTGCAACGCTCGCCCAGACCGCTGACAATACCTACCGTCTCCACTATCCCGAGCGACGAATGGCGCGCGGTGGCATTCGCGAGCGGCTTGGCTGGGACGAGGCGCTTGCCGAAGCGGCCGGCCGGTTTGCCGAGACCATCCGTGCCCATGGCCCGGATTCAGTGGCCTTCTACATTTCCGGCCAGTTGATGACCGAGGATTACTATGTCTTCAACAAGCTCGCCAAGGGGCTGATCGGTACCAATAACGTCGATACCAATTCGCGCTTGTGCATGTCGTCGGCGGTGGCTGGCTACAAGCAGACCTTGGGGGCCGATGCGCCGCCATGCAGTTACGAGGATATCCTCCGGGCCAAGGTGATTTTCATTGCCGGTGCCAATCCGGCCGTCGCGCATCCGATCGTCTTTCGCTATATCGAGGATGCACGGGCAGCGAATCCCGAACTCAAGATCATTGTCGCCGACCCGCGTTTTTCCGAAAGCGCCGAAATTGCCGATCTGCATCTGGCGCTCAAGCCGGGTAGCGATATCGCCCTGTTCAACGGCATGCTGCATGTGCTGATCAATGAAGGGCTGGTCGATCAGCCTTACGTCGAAGCGCACACCAGCGGTTTTGCAGCGCTCGCCGAGATCGCCAAGGCGTATCCGCCGGCCGTGGTGGCCGGGATATGCGGCATTGCCGAGCAGGATATCGTTCAGGCGGCGCGCTGGTTCGGCCGCAGCGGGGCTGCGCTTTCGCTGTATTGCCAGGGGCTTAACCAGTCGGCGCATGGCACGCATAACAATGCGGGGATCATTCACCTGCATTTGGCGACCGGGCAGATCGGCAAGCCGGGGGCTGGTCCGTTTTCACTGACCGGTCAGCCGAATGCGATGGGCGGGCGCGAGGTGGGCGGACTATCCAATCTGATGTCGGCCCACCGTGATCTGGCGAATCCGGAACACCGGGCCGAGATGGCGCAGTTCTGGGGCGTGCCGTTCGTGCCGAGCAAGCCGGGCAAGTCTGCGGTCAACCTGTTCAAAAGCCTGAAAACGGGCGAGATCAAGGCGGTCTGGATCGCCTGCACCAATCCGGCGCAATCCCTGCCGAATCAGGCGGCGGTGCGCGAAGCGCTGGCCGCGGCTGAATACGTGGTGCTGCAGGAAGCCTACGGCAATACCGATACGGCGGACTATGCCGATCTGCTGCTGCCCGCCAGTGGCTGGGGCGAAAAATACGGCACGGTGACCAACTCCGAACGCTGTATCACCCGCGTGATGCCGGCGGTCGATGCGCCGGGCGAGGCACGCCACGATTGGGAAATCGTTGTCGATTTTGCCCGCCGTCTCGGGCGGAATCTGGGGAACGACGGAGCCGCGAAGCTTTTCCCGTATGCCGATGCCGAGGCGATTTTCAACGAGCACCGCGAAACGACGCGCGGCCGCGATCTCGATATCACCGGTCTCAGCTATGCCCTGCTCGAAGCCGATGGACCGCAGCAATGGCCGTATCCGGAAGGCGCCGATGCCGGCAAGCGGCGCTTGTACGAGGATGGCCGTTTCCCGACGGCGGATGGCAAGGCGCGCTTTGTCGCGATCGAGCATCAGCCGACTGCCGATGCGACCTCGATCGCCTTGCCGATCAGCCTGCTCTCGGGGCGTCTGCGCGATCACTGGCATGGCATGAGTCGTACCGGCACCGTGCCGCGCCTGTTCAATCTGGAAGACGAGCCGTTGCTCGCCATGCACCCATGCGACATGCGGCATCGCAGTCTGGAATCCGGTGATCTGGTAAAAGTCAGCAACGGTCGTGGCGAGATGGTGGTGCGGATCGCCGAGCGGGCGGGCCTGAAGAAGGGCCGGGCCTGGATGCCGATGCACTGGGGTAGCCAGTTCATGAACTCGCCCGGGGCCAATGCCCTGGCCTGCGATGCGACCGACCCTTACTCCAGGCAGCCGGAGTTGAAGCATGCGGCGGTGCAGATCGAGAAACTCGATCTGCCTTACCCGCTGGCGGTGGTGCGCAGTTGTGACACGCAGCCGGAAGCACTGGAAATGATGCAGCGCGCCCGGACGTTGTTGCCAGCTTATCCTTATGCCACAGTCGGCCTCTATGGTCGCCAGCGGCCGTTGGTCGTCTTCCGCGCGGCGGCAGCCACGGCGACTGATCCGGCGGCGATTGCCGCGCTGGACCGGTTGTTCGGCATGGCGGGTGACGAGGGGGCTATCGTTTACGCGGATGCGGCACGGAAAGTCACCAAGAAGGCGATCGCCCTGAATGGTCGTTTGCTCGGTGTTCGCCTGGCCGGCGAAACCCTGGCCCAGGCGTGGCTCAAACGGGCGATGGCCGAAGACGAACTCGACGCCGGCATGATTCGCTTTGCCCTGGCGCCAAGCGCCAAGCCGCCGGGAAATATCGTGCCGCGCAACATCATCTGCAAATGCGCCGATGTCAGCGATGTCCAGATCAGGCAGGCACTGGACGGCGGCGCGGATTGCCGGAACTGCAAGACGCGCTGAAATGCGGCACCTTCTGCGGCGCCTGTCTGCCCGAGATCAAGCGCATGGTGGCCGAAAGTCCGGCCAGAGTCGCAGTGACGTCCTGACCGAGGCGAGAAACGGCGATGATTTACGGGCATTACATCAGGGAAATCGGCCGCGGCGCTCGCGGTGCACGCAGCCTGGAACAGGATGATGCCCGTCAGCTCTACGCCGCAATGCTCGATGGCGGCGTGCCTGACCTCGAGTTGGGCGCGATCATTCTTGCCTTGCGGGTCAAGGGCGAATCACTGGATGAAATGCTCGGTTTTCTCGCGGCGATAGATGAGCGAACGAACCGGCTCGAGTTGCCGCCAGGCCGGGTTCGTCCTATTGTCCTGCCGACCTATAGCGGCGCGCGCGAGGAGGCCAACCTGACGCCCCTGCTGGCGCTCCTGCTGCAGCAGTTCGGTGTGCCGGTACTGGTTCATGGCCTGCTCGAAGGGCTTGGCCGGGTGACGACGGGGCTGATATTCCGTGAACTCGGCATCATGCCGATGGCCTCGGCAGCACAGGCACAGACAAGGCTGGAAGAGAAGGGGCTGGCTTTTCTGCCCCTGAACGCACTCTGCCCCGGCGCCTACAGCCTGCTCAACCTGCGCAGCCGGCTGGGGGTGCGTAACAGCGCCCACAGCCTGGTCAAGTTGCTCAACCCATTCGATGGCGACGCGGTGCTGATCGTTCCGGCAACGCACCCGGAATTCATCGAATTGATGCGCGGCATGTTGCGCGAACGCGGGCAGCGCGGCTTGCTGCTCCGCGCCACCGAAGGCGAGCCTTTCGCCAACCCGCGCTGCCGGCCACGGCTGGAATATATCCATGACGGAATGACGGAAGCGCTATTCGAGGCTGAACACGAAAGTCTGCGCGTCGTGCCTGATTTGCCCGCGGCGGCCGATGCCGCAACGACCGCCCGGTGGATACGGCAGGTACTCGACAGGCAGATTCCGCTACCCAAGCCGCTTGCCAATCAGCTGGCCTGCTGCCTCGTTGCGTCGGGCTATGCCGAAGATCTCTGCCAGGCCAAGGCCGTGGTGGCAGTCGGGACCAACGGGCGTTCCGCCGCTGCCGCTTAGGTCGGCGCCTTCGCAATTCGGAATTGCTGCACCGCAACGGCATGCTACGCACCAATCAGGTGCGTTATTGTTGCGGTCAACTGGCTGAAAATGCCAAAAATCATGGACTTATGTTGCTGGCACGGTGATTGCAATAGATTTATCAGTACAGCGAATCAACCGCCAATGAAGGCGGCTCGATGGCAACGACGTCATGCGCTGATGTGAAATTTGCACCCTCGGGTGCGCGCAACGTTGGAGTCAAACATGAGCAAACCCCGTCTCGTCCTGATCGGCAACGGCATGGCCGGTGTCCGCACCGTCGAAGAACTGCTGAAGATCAAGCCGGATCACTACGACATCACGATCTTCGGCGCCGAACCCCACCCGAACTACAACCGTATTCTTCTTTCCCCGGTGCTCGCCGGTGAAATGACCATTCAGGAAATCGTTCTCAACGAACTGGACTGGTACAAGGAAAAGGGCATCAAGCTTCATACTGGCAAGCACGTCGTCAGTATCGACCGGGTCAAGCGCAAGATCATCGCCGACGACGGCACGGAAGAGTCCTACGATCGCCTGCTGATCGCCACCGGCTCGAATCCATTCATTCTGCCGATTCCCGGCAACGACTTGCCGGGCGTCATCGGTTATCGCGACATCAAGGATACCGACGAGATGATCGCGGCGGCCCGCCTGCACAAGCATGCGGTGGTCATCGGCGGCGGCCTGCTCGGCCTGGAGGCCGCCAATGGTCTCAAACTGCGCGGCATGGATGTCACCGTGGTGCATGCCGCCGAATGGCTGCTCGAACGCCAGCTCGACGAGGTGGCCGGCAAGATGCTGCAGAAGTCGCTCGAAGATCGCGGCCTGAAATTCCTGATGCAAAAGCAGACCGAGGCGCTGATCCAGGGCGAATCCGGCCGTGTCGCCGCCATTCGCTTCAAGGATGGCATGCAGATTCCGGCTGATCTGGTGGTGATGGCCGTCGGCATCCGTCCCAATTACGTGCTGGCCGAGGCATCCGGCATCTACTGCAACCGTGGCATCGTGGTAAACGACACGATGCAGACCTTCGATCCGAAGGTCTATGCGGTCGGCGAGTGCGTCAGCCATCGCGGCATCGCCTACGGCCTGGTCGCGCCGCTCTTCGAGCAGGCCAAGGTGGCGGCCAACCATCTGGCCGGCTACGGTATCGGCCGCTATACCGGCTCGGTGACCTCGACCAAGCTCAAGGTAACCGGCATCGACCTGTTCTCGGCCGGCAATTACCTGGGGGGCAAGGATACCGAGGAAATCGTCCTCAACGATCCGGCTGGCGGCGTCTATAAAAAACTGGTCATCCGGGACAACAAGCTGGTCGGCGGCGTCATGTTCGGCGACACGGCGGACGGACCGTGGTATTTCCAGTTGCTCAAGGATGGTCGCGACATCCACGACATCCGCGACCACCTGATCTTCGGCCAGTCGCTGGTCGGTGACGTCGGCCATGCCGGCAACAGCAAGGCTGCCTCGATGGCGGACAGCGCCGAGGTCTGCGGCTGCAACGGCGTGAGCAAGGGAACGATCATCAGGAGCATCAAGGAACACGGTCTGTTTACGCTGGACGACGTCAAGAAGCACACCAAGGCTGCCTCGTCATGCGGCTCCTGCGCCGGCCTGGTCGAGCAGATCCTGGCGTCGACCATCGGCGGCGCCTACACACCGGCCGCTTCCGACAAGAAGCCGGTCTGTGGCTGTACCGATCATTCGCACCAGAAAGTACGCGAGGCCATTCGTGACCAGCATCTGACCAGCATGGGCGCGGTGTTCACTGCGCTGAGCTGGACGACGCCCAATGGTTGCGACAAATGTCGCCCGGCGGTGAATTACTACCTGATTTCGACCTGGCCGCATGAGGCCAAGGATGATCCGCAGTCGCGTTTCGTCAATGAGCGTTCGCACGCCAACATCCAGAAGGATGGCACCTACTCGGTGGTGCCGCGCATGTGGGGTGGCCTGACGACGCCGGCTGAGCTGCGTGCCATCGCCGATGCTGCTGAAAAATACAACGTGCCAACCGTCAAGATGACCGGCGGGGCGCGCGTTGACCTGCTGGGTATCAAGAAGGAAGACCTGCCCAAAATCTGGGCCGACCTCAACGCCGCCGGCATGGTCTCCGGCCACGCCTACGGCAAGTCGATTCGTACGGTAAAAACCTGCGTCGGCGCCGAGCACTGCCGTTTTGGTACGCAGAAGTCGATGGAAATGGGCGTCAAGCTGGAGCGCATGCTGTTCGACATGTATGCCCCGCACAAGGTCAAGCTGGCGGTTTCCGGTTGTCCGCGCAACTGCGCTGAAGCTGGCATCAAGGACGTCGGGATTATCGGTGTCGATTCCGGTTACGAGATGTATATCGCCGGCAACGGCGGCATCAAGACCGAGGTCGCGCAGTTCCTGTGCAAGGTGACGACGGACGAGGAGGTCAAGGAATACTCAGCCGCCTTCCTGCAGCTTTACCGCCTTGAGGGCTGGTATCTCGAGCGCACCTGTCACTACCTGGAACGGGTTGGTATGGACTATGTCAAGGGCAAGATCGTCGAGGATGAAGAGGGCCGCAAGGCGCTCTATGCTGCGTTGCTCGATTCGCTGAAGGATCGAAAGGATCCGTGGGCGACTTCGCGTGAGCCGGAAGCGATCAAGCAATTCACACCGATTACGGTCTAACGCCTGAAAACTGCCAAAAATTGAGGAATACAAAATGAGTAACTGGAAACTGATTTGCCCGCTGGAAGATATCCCGCAACTTGGCTCGCGCATCGTCAAGCCGGCTACGGTGGCGATATCGCCATCTTCCGCACTTCCGATGACCAGGTGTTCGCCATGCACGACAAATGTCCGCATAAGGGCGGCCCGTTGTCGCAGGGCATCGTGCACGGCAAGCGGGTGACCTGCCCGCTGCACGGCTGGAACATCGGTCTGGAAGACGGCCATGCCGTCGCGCCGGATGTCGGCTCCTGCACCAAGTTTGAAGTGAAGCTTGAAAACGGCCAGGTTTTCCTGGCGCTGTAACTTTGCTTCAACTGAAACCAATAAAAATTGATTTAAAGAGAGAGAAACAATGGCTTATCTAGTCCCTTCAGAGTTCGTCAGCAAAATGGTGGATGCCGGCGAATCCAAGATCTACATGTCCACTCGCGATGCGCTGATCCGTGCCTACATGGCCGGCGCCATCCTCGCGCTGGCGGCGGTGTTCGCCGTGACCGCCTCGGTCATGACCGGTCAGCCGCTGGTGGGGGCCATCCTCTTCCCGGTCGGCTTCTGCATGCTCTATCTGCTGGGCTTCGACCTGCTCACTGGCGTTTTTGTCCTGACCCCGCTGGCCTGGCTCGACAAGCGTCCGGGCGTCACCATCAAGGCCATCCTGAAAAACTGGGGCGTCGTCTTTACCGGCAACTTCCTCGGCGCACTGACCGTGGCTTCCTGATGGCTTTTGTCTTCACCTACGGTTTCTCGACCGAGCCCAATGAAGTCGGCCAGAAGATCGGCCACATCGGCGAAGCGCGGACCCTTGGTTATGCCAAGTGGGGCATCGCCGGATGGTTCACCATCTTCATCCGCGGCATGCTGTGCAACTGGATGGTGTTCGACCGGCGTCGTCGGCGCCATGATCTCGACCACCGTCAGTGGCAAGGTCATCGCCATGTGGATGCCGATCATGCTGTTCTTCGCGATGACCTTCGAGCACTCCGTGGTCAACATGTTCCTGTTTCCGTCCGGTCTGATGATGGGCGGCAACTTCTCCATCCTCGACTATTTCATCTGGAACGAAATCCCGGTCGTCCTCGGCAACCTGGTCGGCGGCCTGGCCTTCACCGGCCTGACCCTGTATGCCACGCACATCAAGACCGGCCCGAAGCGCGTCTTCAACTGATCGGCTTGACGATAAAAGAGCCCCAGCCCCGCACGGGTCTGGGGCTTTTCTTGTATAAAAGTGACCATGAAACTCAAGATCTCCGCCGGGCAGTACTCCGACAAGGGCCGCAAGGAAAGCAATCAGGATTTCCACGGCCTTTACGTCCCGAATGAACCGCAGCTCAGTTCAAAGGGCATCGCCATCGCCCTGGCCGACGGAATCAGCAGCAGCCAGGTCAGCCAGGTCGCCGCCCAGTCCGCCGTCACCGGCTTCCTGGAGGATTATTACTGCACCTCGGAAGCGTGGTCGGTCCGGACATCGGCCGAGCGCGTCCTGGTCGCCACCAACTCCTGGCTGCATTCGCAGACCCAGCAAAGCCAGCACCGCTACGACAAGGATCGCGGCTACGTCTGCACCTTCAGCGGCATGATCATCAAGTCCACGACGGCGCATCTTTTCCATGTCGGCGACACGCGGATCTACCAGTTGCGCGACCACGAACTCAAACAACTGACTGAAGATCACCGGGTCTGGATCTCCTCGACGCAAAGCCATCTCGCCCGCGCTTTGGGCATCGACCGCAAGCTCGATATCGATTACCAGTCTGTTCAAGTAGAAAAGGGCGACGTTTTCCTGCTCGCCACCGATGGCGTCTATGAACATATCGACGCCAACTTCATCATCGCCACCCTGGATCCCTGCGGCGGCGATCTCGACGGCGCGGCCAAACGCATCGTCGAAAAAGCCTACGAGCAGGGCAGCGGCGATAACCTGACGCTGCAAATCGTGCGGGTCGAAGAACTGCCCAGCCCGGAAGCCAACGAGATCTACCGGCAGATTGCCGAACTCCCCTTCGCTCCTCTGCTCGAACCGCGCGCCAATTTCGACGGCTACCAGATCGTTCGTGAAATCAAGGGCAGCAGCCGCAGCCACATCTATCTCGCGGTTGACGGCGAAAGCGGGCAAAAAGTCGTCATCAAGACGCCCTCCATCGACCTGCAGGGTGACCCCGCCTACCTCGAACGCTTCCTGATGGAAGAGTGGATCGCCCGCCGCATCAACAGCGCGCACGTCCTCAAGCCCTGCCAGCAGACGCGAAAGCGCCACTACATCTACGTCGTGACTGAATTCATCGAAGGCCAGACGCTGACCCAGTGGATGATCGACAACCCGAAGCCCGACCTCGCCAGCGTGCGCGGCATTCTCGAGCAAGCCGCCAAGGGCCTGCAGGCCTTCCATCGCCTCGAAATGGTGCATCAGGATATCCGGCCCGACAACATCATGATCGACAGCACCGGCACCGTGAAGATCATCGATTTCGGCGCGACGCGCGTCGCCGGTGTCATGGAAATCGCCACACCCATCAAGCAGATCAACCTGCTCGGTTCAGCCACCTACGCCGCACCGGAATATTTTCTTGGCGAAACCGGCTCCTCACGCTCGGACATCTACTCGCTCGGCGTCATCGCCTGCCAGATGCTCTCCGGCAAGCTGCCCTACGGCATCGAAGTGGCCAAATCGCGGACCAAGGCGGCACAACGAAAACTCGTCTACCAATCCGTCCTCAACGACGAAAAGGAAATCCCGGCCTGGGTGGACGACGCCATCCGCAAGGCCGTCGATCCCGATCCCTTCGAGCGTTACGAGGAATTATCCGAGTTCATCTACGACCTCCACCACCCGAACAAGGACTTCCTGAACAAGACCCGCCCGCCCCTGATCGAGCGCAACCCGGTGATTTTCTGGAAGAGTGTCTCGTTTGTCCTGATGATCATGGTGATCGTGTTGAGCGTGAGTCGCTTCAGATAGGCGGCGAACCCGCCACGCCAAGTTTTCGGGATCGCTCTGTTACGTCGGACAGGCTTGGCTGCTTGATGTTAGGGCGGGTTTCGACCTGAGCGGCCAGTAAGGTTATGAACTGCCGGACGGCTGCAATATGCGCCGACGCAGTCGCTACTTCCATGATCGCAATACACGCCGTACCACTCCGTATCGCACACGTCAGTGCGAGTGTTCCCGGTGATGGGCATCGGGAAAGTGAGCATGTGCATGGACTAGGGGGGCGTGCCTGTGACGGTGCGTGTGCTTTGCGCCCGGGCCTACAGGAAAGTCATGAGCGTGCTGATGATGGTCATCGTGCGAGTGCTCGTGGCTATGCTCCATTACCTCATGGATGTGCTTATGCTCGTGTCGCTCCGTTAGGTGCAGCCAGATGCCAATCGCCATTAGAGCGCCTGCAATAGTCAGTCGAAGGGTTAACGGTTCTCCGGTGGCGAGCGCAATGAGCGCGCCAAAGAAGGGCGCCACTGAAAAGTAAGCACCTGAACGAGCGGTGCCCAGATGGCGCATACCGACGACAAACAATACTAGACTGACCCCGTAAGCGAACAATCCGACCCCCATGGCTACTGCCGTGGTGGGCCAATCAGGCAGACGGTCGCCAAGGGAAAAAGCGAGTACGAGATTCACGCTACCGGCAGCCATGCCTTTTACCGCTGCAATCCATGTTGCGTCGGCTAGGGATACCTTGCGCGTCAGATTGTTGTCGATGCCCCATGCCAAGCAAGCCCCCAGTATCGCCAAGGCTGGCAGCGCACCAGCAAACTGAGCCTCTCCTGGCCAACTCAACACCACAGCCCCTGCGGCAATTGCTGCCATGCCGAACGCAATGCGGTGGTCAAAGTTCTCTTTGAAGACCACCCAGGCCAGCAATGCTGTGAAAACACCCTCTGCATTCAACAGCAGGGCTGCACCTGAGGCCGGCATGCCTGTTAGACCAAACATCAGGAGGACAGGGCCAACCACTCCGCCTGAAAGGATGGCCCCAGCCAACCAGCCAGTTTCCCCTCGCGAAAGGCGGACAGGTGCGGCACGGGTGAGCACGCGCCACAGTGTCAGACCAATACCGGAACCGAGGTAGAAGAGTCCTGCCAGAAGCCAAGGATCGACATTGCGCAACAGCATTTTCGCCAGCGGTGTGCTGGCGCCAAAGAGCAGCGCTGCACCGAGCGCCGCAACTACTCCTGAGCTAAACACTTGAGTCTTACCGTTCATGGATACCTGCCATAGTGGAGACAGGATACCCTGTGTGTCACTGAACGACAGCCACCGGGAGCGAAGCAGTCGCCAATGATCCCCTTCTCTGAGTGTCGTCAATGACCCGAACTGGCCGGTAGCCGATATTTTTGGATGAACCGCTTTAGACGCCGCCACGCCTGAATAACTGCACCGCCGTGAAGAGGCGCGCACGTCTTTGGTGCGTGGTGATCTTGTTCCGCTGCAGATTACTCATAAAAATCAATTGATTGTGACTCTGGCACGCCGCTTGCTATGGGTTGTGCAGTGCAGCGAATTTTCCGTCAAAGAGGGCGGGCTGATGGCGACGACGCCATGCGCTGGAATCTCTCCTCCCTCAACGGCCGTTGCTATACCCCAAGGGTACTTCCTGCGGGGCGCGGTTAACCCGGAAAACAGACCCAAAATGGACAAGAAATCATTCCTGCAGGCCGGCCACACGCCGACGCTGCTTGCCGCCTTCCTCTACTTCGACCTCGCCTTCATGGTCTGGGTTCTGCTCGGCCCCCTCGGCATCAGCATCGCCAAGGAGCTTGGCTTGTCGCATGCCGAAAAAGGCATGATGGTTGCCACGCCGGTGCTGGCCGGGGCGCTGCTGCGCATCATCATGGGTATCCTGGTTGATCGCCTGTCGCCGAAGAAGGCGGCGATTATCGGGCAGGTCGTGGTCATCGCCACCATGCTCTACGCCTGGCAGATCGGCGTGCATTCCTACGGTGAAGTGCTGGTCCTCGGCCTCTTCCTCGGGGTTGCCGGCGCTTCCTTTGCGGCCGCGCTGCCGCTGGCTTCGCGCTGGTATCCGGCCGAACATCAGGGCACGGCGATGGGTATTGCCGGTGCCGGCAACTCGGGCACGGCGCTCGCCGCCTTGTTTGCGCCGGGCCTGGCGGCAGCCTTCGGCTGGGTCAATGTGTTCGGTATCGTGCTGATTCCTTTGGTCATCGTGCTGATCGCCTTCATCTTCATGGCCAAGGATGCGCCGGACGCGCCGCCGCCCAAGACCTTGGCCGAGTACATGAAGGTGCTCAAGGACAAGGATGCCTGGTGGTTCATGTTCTTCTACTCGGTGACTTTCGGCGGCTTCGTCGGCCTCGCTTCCTCGCTGGTCATCTACTTCAACACCCAGTACGGCCTCGATCCGAAGATGGCCGGCTTCTTCACCGCCGGCTGCGTCTTCGCCGGTTCGCTGGTGCGGCCGATCGGCGGCAACGTCGCCGACCGCATCGGCGGCGTCAAGTCGCTGACCGTGATGTACATCTTCGCCGCCATCTTCCTCGCCATCGTCAGCTTCGGCCTGCCGGAAGCCTGGATGGCGCTGGTCGTCTTCGTCTGCGCCATGCTGGCGCTGGGCATGGGCAACGGCGCGGTGTTCCAGCTGGTGCCGCAGCGCTTCAAGAAGGAAATCGGCGTCATGACCGGTCTGGTCGGCATGGCCGGCGGGGTCGGCGGCTTCTACCTGGCCTCCAGCCTCGGCTACTCCAAGCAGCTGACCGGTAGCTACCAGATGGGCTTCCTGATTTTCGCCGGCCTCGCCGTGCTCGCTTTGGTCGGCCTGACCGGCGTCAAGACCCGCTGGCGCACCACGTGGGGCGCCAGCCATCTGACGGCCGCCAGGATCTGACGTAAAGTTGCAGTCATCAGTATTAGGACCATAGAAACTAAGGCTGGCCCTAGGGCGGGGCGCTTAAGGCTGCTCCGCTTTTTTCATTTGGAAAACTGTCATGCCCTTAAAAGTTGCCGTCGGCCATGCCTCGCTTACCGGTCCGCGCGAACGGAACGAAGATTTCTGTGGCATCGCCACGCCCGACGGTCAGGAGCTTGAAAACAAGGGCATTCTGGCCGCCGTCGCGGACGGTATCGGTGGCCACAAGGGCGGCCGCGAGGCGGCGGAATACACAGTGCGCGGCCTGCTCGCCGATTATTTCGCGACACCGGATACCTGGGGCGTGCCGCGCGCCATCGAAACGGTAACCACGGCGCTCAATCGCTGGGTAATCGCCGAAGCCGGCCGCAACGCCGAACTGGCGGGGATGGCGACGACGCTTTCGGCGCTGGTCTTGCGCGGTCAACGCTACTACACGGCGCATATTGGCGATAGCCGGATTTATCGTTTGCACGACGGCATGTTGCAGCCGTTGACCGTCGATCACATCTGGGAACATCCGGAACTCAAGAATGTACTGTCGCGCGCCATCGGCCTCGACCCGCGCGTGCTGATGGACTTCGCCGATGGCGAACTGGCGGTGAATGATCGCTTCCTGCTGATTTCCGATGGTGTCTGGAGCGTGTTGCCCGACGCGCTGATGGCCGAGATGCTGCTCGATCATCCCGAGCCGCAGGCCGCTGCCGCCGCACTGACCAGCCTGGCGCTGGCGCAGGGCGGGCACGACAACGCGACGGCCGTCGTCATCGACGTGCTGGCGCTGCCCGGGGCCAGCCTGCGCGACAGTCTGGAAAGCGCCGCCAGCCTGGCGCTGCCGCATAGGCTAAAGGTCGGTCACGAGCTCGACGGGCTGGTCGTTGAGGAAATTCTCCACGATGCGCGGGAAACGCTGCTCTACCGCGTGCGCAATTCGCGCAACGGTCAGCAACTGGTGCTCAAGACCTTGCAACCGGCAATGGAAGGCGATGCCGGGGCGACCGCCGCGCTGCTGATGGAGGAGTGGCGGGCGCGCCGTGTCGTCTCGCCCTTCTTCCCGCAGGTAGTGCCGTCCGAGGAAAAGAGCTGCCTGTATTACCTGATGACCTGGCACGCCGGCGCCACGCTGCAGGCGCGGCTCGATGCCGATCAGCATTTTCCGGTCGGTGAAGTCGTGCGCTTTGGCGTCGCGCTCCTCAAGGGTATTGCGGCGCTGCACCGGCTGGACATCGTGCATCGCGACATCAAGCCGGACAACATCCATCTCGGGCAGGACGGCACGCTGCGCATCCTCGATCTCGGTGTGGCGATCAGCCTCGCCGAGCGCAGGCCTGACGAGACCATCGGCCAGGCCGGCACGCCATCGTACATGGCGCCCGAACTGTATGCGGGGGCGGCGCCCGAACCCGGTTTCGATCTCTATGCGGCGGGTGTTACGCTCTACCATCTACTGACCCGCAAATACCCCTATGGCGAGATCGAACCTTTCCAGACGCCCAAATTCGGCGAGCCGTCTCGCCCGACCCGCTGGCGCCCGGAAATTCCCGGCTGGCTGGAAAACATCCTGCTCAAGGCCGTGGCGCGCGAGGCTCGGGATCGTTTCGAAACTGCCGAGGAATTCCTGCTGGCCCTCGAGCGCGGGGCCAGCCGCCCGGTCGCCGCGCCCGGCCGGCAACCGCTGGTGCAGCGCAACCCGCTCATGCTGTGGAAAATCGTCGCCGCCGCCTCGCTCGCGGTCAACTTCGTTTTGTTGCTCAAAATGCTGCACTAGGCCGGGGCCGCCATGAGTGCCGCGTCAAAATCGACGCTGGGGCAGAGCCCGTCGGGCGTCTGGGTGCTTGGGTTTGTCAGCCTGCTGCCGCTGTTCATGGTCACCAGCCTCGGCGCCAGTGCGCTGGTGTCGTTAGGGCGGCGGTCAGCGCTGGCGCGTCTCGGCGTCCGGCTGGTCATTCTCCTTCCGGGACGGGATAATCGGCCACCTGTTCGGAGCGCATATCCCATGACCACCGCCATCATCCTCTTCGCCCACGGCGCCCGCGACCCGGAATGGGGCAACCCCCTGCGCCGGGTGCAAGCCGTCGTTCGCCAACGTATGGCGGATGTGCCGGTCGAGTTGGCCTTTCTCGAATTCATCGCCCCATCCTTGCCCGAAAGCACGGCCCAACTGGTTGCCCAAGGTGCCCGGAAAATTGTCGTCTTGCCTATGTTCATCGCCCAAGGTGGGCATCTGAAGCGTGAAGTGCCGGAAATGCTCGATGTGTTGCGGTCAACCTATCCGGAAGTGCAATTTTCACTGGGCGCCGCTATCGGCGAAAACGAAATCGTCGTCCAGGCCATGGCCACTGCAGCCCTTGCGGTAGCTGGCCTATAGATTGCTAGATTGCTTGCATGCTTACTGTACTTGTCATTGACGAATCACGTTCCCGGGCCGGAGAAATCTGCGCCGGACTCGCCCTTGCCGGCTATCAGGTGGCCGCCATACTGGCGGGTGCTGAAAATCTGACCGCTGAAGTCGAGAGGTTGCAACCCGACGTGATCCTGATCGATACCGAAAGCCCGAGTCGCGATACCTTGGAGCACCTGGCGGCGATGAATAAAAACATGCCGCGGCCGGTTGTTGTGTTTACCCAGGAAGAAGCCCGGGAAACCATGCGTGATGCGCTGAAGGCCGGTGTTTCAGCCTATGTGGTTGATGGCCTCGACCCCAAACGGATCAAGACCATTGTCAACGTCGCCCGGGTGCGATTTGAGGATACCCAGGCCCTGCGTCGCGAACTGGATGAGGTTTCCAAAAAATTATCGGACCGCAAATTGGTCAACAAGGCCAAGGGCGTGCTGATGAAAGCTCGGGGTCTTGACGAAGATGCGGCTTACCATGCCATGCGCAAGCTGGCGATGGAACGCAGCCAGCCGCTGGTCAAAGTGGCTCGCGATATCATCGATATGGCGCGGGTGCTGCTCTAAAGCAGTGCGGGTGCCGAGCATGTTGCACCGCAACAGTGCATCGTCCAGTTCGCCGCTCGGCACGACTAATTCAACTCAAGTTATTGAAAATAATGGACTTAAAAAAGAACTAGTTCTTTTTGACTAAGCTGGCACGACCATTGCGATAGTTCATACATAGCACGGTCAATGGCGGCCGGGCAAGTGTTGGGCGAAAGCCGGCACACCGGACAAGGGCGTCCATCCGAGCTGCCGCATGGTGCCCGGGTGTGACGCTCTTTTTGTTTTTGGATACGCAAAATCAAGGAGCTGGCAATGGAAGACAACAAACAGGTTTTGGCATTGGCCGTGGAGGCAAAGTCTTCATTCTCGCGTCGTGATTTTGTTTCAGCCGCTTTGGGAGCATCGCTAATGTCCATGGTACCCCCCGGCGTCCGCAGCGGTGCCTGGGCCGCCGGTTCGGATGCCCCCGAAAAGAAGGAAGTCCGCATCGGCTTCATCCCGCTCACCGACTGCGCCTCGGTGGTCATGGCCTCGGTGAATGAAGTTCGACGAAAAATACGGCATCAAGATCATCCCGACCAAGGAAGCCTCGTGGGCTTCGGTGCGCGACAAGCTGGTCAATGGCGAACTGGATTGCCGCTCACGTGCTGTACGGCCTGATCTACGGCGTGCAGCTGGGCGTCGGCGGGCCGAAGAAGGACATGGCCGTGCTGATGAGCCTGAACAACAACGGCCAGGCGATCACGCTCTCCAACCAGCTGAAGGACAAGGGGGCCACCGATGGCCCCAGCCTGGCCGCACTGATCGCCAAGAAGGAGAAGGAATACACCTTCGCCCAGACCTTCCCGACCGGCACCCACGCCATGTGGCTGTACTACTGGCTGGCGGCACAGGGCATCAACCCGCTCAAGGACGTCAAGACGATCACCGTGCCGCCGCCGCAGATGGTCGCCAACATGCGCGTCGGCAACATGGACGGCTACTGCGTCGGCGAGCCGTGGAACAACCGCGCGATCATGGACAACATCGGCTTCACGGCGGTGACGACGCAGGATATCTGGGTCGATCACCCGGAAAAGGTGCTCGGCACGACCGCCGAATGGGTGCAGAAGAACCCGAACACGGCGCGCGCCGTGGTCGCCGCCATCCTCGACGCCGGCAAGTGGATCGACGCCTCGCTGCCGAACAAGCAGAAGACGGCCGAAACCATCGCCCAGAAGGCCTACGTCAATACCGACACCGAAGTCATCGTCGCCCGCATGCTCGGCCGCTACCAGAACGGCCTCGGCAAGAGCTGGGACGACAAGAACCACATGAAGTTCTTCAACGACGGCGCGGTGAATTACCCGTACCTGTCCGACGGCATGTGGTTCATGACCCAGCACAAGCGCTGGGGGCTGCTCAAGAGCCATCCGGATTACCTGGCGGTCGCCAAGCAGGTCAATCGCATCGACGTCTACAAGCAGGGTGCCGCCGCTGCCGGCGTCGCGCTGCCCAAGAGCGATATGCGCACCAGCAAGCTGATCGACGGCGTCGTCTGGGATGGCAAGGATCCGGCCAAGTACGCCGACGGATTCAAGGTCAAGGCCTGAGGGCCAGGGAGAGAATCATGAGCGCATTGACGATGAGCGGTGATTTTGGCCTTGAAAAGCCGGTCGACCGCGCCCGGCAGGAAGCCCCCTTGGGGGGCAGCAGCATAACCAGCCAGCCGGTCGCGGAAGTTGTCGCCGAACCGGTCAAGGAAAAGAAAGTGGAAAAAGTCGCAACCCTGCCGGTTGCCGAAACCGGTACGCCGATCGGCGAAAGACTGGCCGCCTTGGGTCGCGCCATCCTGCCGCCCTTGCTCGGCATGGTGGTGCTGATCGGCATCTGGTACATCGCCACGATGAAGGGCGGCAGCATTCCCGGCCCGCTGCAAACCTGGGATGCGGCAAGCGTACTGTTTGCCGACCCGTTCTACCGCAACGGCCCGAACGATCAGGGCATCGGCTGGAACATCCTGTCCTCGCTGCAACGCGTCGGCATCGGCTTCGGCTTCGCCGCGCTGGTCGGCATTCCGCTCGGTTTCATTCTCGGCCGCTCGGCTTTCCTGTCGGCGATGATCAATCCGATCATCAGCCTGCTGCGCCCGGTTTCGCCGCTGGCCTGGCTGCCGATCGGCCTGCTCGTCTTCAAGCGGGCCGACCCGGCGGCGACCTACACCATCTTCATCTGCTCGATCTGGCCGATGATCATGAACACGGCCCAGGGCGTCCAGCGCGTGCCGCAGGACTATCTCAACGTGGCGCGCGTGCTGGCGCTCTCCGAGTGGAAGGTCGTCACCAAGATCCTTCTGCCGGCCGTGCTGCCCTACATCCTGACCGGCATCCGCCTGTCCATCGGCACCGCCTGGCTGGTCATCGTCGCCGCAGAAATGCTCACCGGCGGCGTCGGCATCGGCTTCTGGGTGTGGGACGAGTGGAACAACCTGAAGGTGGAACACATCATCATCGCCATTTTCGTCATCGGCATCGTCGGCCTGGTTCTCGAGCAAAGCCTGATCCTGCTCGCCCGGAAGCTGACCAAGGAATCGTCATGAGCGGAGCGCACAACATGGAAAAGTTCGTCCAAATTCAGTCCGTCGGCCAGACCTTCGATACCAAGAAGGGCAAGTTCGTCGCCCTGCGCGACATCGACCTGACCATCAAGCAAGGCGAGTTCGTCGCGCTGATCGGCCACTCCGGCTGCGGCAAATCGACGCTGCTCAACCTGATTGCCGGCCTGACCCTGCCGACCGATGGCGTGCTGCTGCTGCGAAGACCGCGAAATCGCCGGCCCCGGCCCGGAACGCGCCGTGGTTTTCCAGAACCACAGCCTGTTGCCCTGGCTGACCTGCTTCGAGAACGTCTATCTGGCCGTCGAGCGTGTCTTCGGCGCCAAGGAAGGCAAGGCCAGGCTGAAGGAGCGCACCGCCGCCGCGATCAACCTGGTCGGCCTCGACCACGCCAGCAGCAAGTACCCGCACGAAATCTCCGGCGGCATGAAGCAGCGCGTCGGCATCGCCCGTGCGCTGTCGATGCAGCCCAAGGTGCTACTGATGGACGAACCCTTCGGCGCCCTCGACGCACTGACCCGCGCCAAGTTGCAGGACGAGTTGATGAAAATCTGCGATGTCAGCAAGGCGACGGCCGTCATGGTCACTCACGACGTTGACGAAGCGGTGCTGCTTTCCGACCGCATCGTCATGATGACCAACGGCCCGGCGGCGACCATCGGCGAAATCCTCGAAGTCAAGCTGCCGCGTCCGCGCCATCGCCTGACCCTGGCGCACGATCCGGCCTACATCGACTACCGCGCCGCGGTGCTCGAATTTCTTTACGAAAAACAGGCGCACGTCGAAAAGATGGCTGCCTGAACCGCTTCTCTCCACCGTCGCAAAGGTTCCTCTCCTCCACACGCGACGTTTGCCCACCGGCTTCCCGCTGGTGGGCTTTTTTTACAGGCGAAAGCGCAAGGCGGTCACCAGTCCCTCGATTTGCACCAGGCCCGGAGCGGGTTGGCCGCTCCGGGGTTAAAGCATGGCAGCCTTATCGCTTTATCGTTGTCAGGCGCTGATGAAGGGCTGCGGACAGGCCGGGATCGCCTTCGTCGATGACCGGTATCAATTCGATGGCGCGCGCTGTCTGACCGCGGTCGATCAGCAGGTTGGCGGCATTGAAATAAGCTTTGGCGGCCTCCGGAAGATTGCCGTCGAAATAGTGAACATTACCCAGTTCGCCCCATGCACTGACATCGTTGTTCTTCTGCCCCAGATACACTGAATAATAATAGATAGCCCTAGGCGTATCCCCTGCGGCAAAGGCCCTGCGGGCGCCGTAGAGGTAATCGGACGGTTTGGCGCTGGCAGAAGGTGCGCCCTGCGGCGCTTGTCCCGTGGGCGGGGTAGCAGGCTTGCTAGCGGTGGCCGGGGTGCTCTGTGGTGCTTGTGCCGTCGGCGGGGGGGCGGCGGGCATGCTGGTGGTAGCCGCAGCAGGTGCGACGACCGGTGGCGCTTGTGCCGCGGGTGGTGCCGCCGCAGGCGCGCTGGTGGCGACAGGTGAAGCGGCAGAAGCCGTCGCAGCCGGCTGAGGCTCACCCGCCGGTTTGGCAGAAACAGCGGCTGGCGCGGAGGCTGTCTTCGGGCGGACGGTTAGTGCCTTGACATCTTCCTGCCTGTGACTGCGATCGACGATCAGTACCTGTTTCGGATAAATCAATCCACCCGGCCCGATCTGGCTGACATTGGCGCGATACAACAGAGGCCACAGGCGGGCGTCGCCATATACCTCTTGACGTGCGGCAATGCCGCCCAGGGTGTCGCCCGGCATCACGGTGTAGCGATCGACGGGTGCAGGAAGATTGCTGGTATCGACCTGCGCGGGTGAGGCGGCGGATGCTGTCGCGCCGGCTTCTACCGGAGCCTGTTTCACGGCCACGGGTTTGATGGACTCGACCTCGGCCCGTTGTTCAGCGGTGCTGCAGCCCTGCAACGATGCCAGGCTGATGATCGCCAATGGCAATATGAATCCCGATGTTTTGTGCATTGATTTCTCTCTGACTGGTCGGCGGCTACCGTTGTGCCGGCTGGCGTTGGATCGGCTGACCCATATAGGCATTGGCCGGTGGTGCGCTGTAGTTTTGCGGCACGAAGGGTGTCGGCGGATATTGGGCCCGATCGCCACCGCCACCGCCGAAAGGCATGAAACGGTTCATCGTATTCATCGGCCCCGAGAAACTCCGATCCATATGCCCTGCGGAGTACTGGATGCGGTTGACCGAATCCGTCATGTTCATCAGCGACTGGGTCATGACCATCATGTTCTGGCCCATCGGCTGCATGGTGGCCTCCATCTGCTCTATGGTGTCTGCCATGCGCGTCGCGTCTTCGGTCAGTCTGGAAATCAGGTAGAAGCCGAAGATCGCCAGGACCACAAAAGCCGTCATTCCGGCATAGACGAACAATTTGATGGTGTGCAGGCCCCTTTCGGCCTTGTCCATGTAACGCACATAATGTGGAGTTTGGCCCGTGGGGTCGAAGACCTCCTTGAGATAGCCACCTCCTGCCAATTCAGCTCTTAGTTTCTCTTTATCTACCATGCCTGTCCCCTAAGTCATTATTGTGTAATCGTTGATATTCAGCGCCGGTAGCCTTGGTTTTCTCCCATGGCGTTGGCGATTTTTTTGTTCAGCAGGGTCGCCAGCATGGGTTCATGCATCTGGATGACCGGCATGAGTGAGGCGACGGCATTGATCTGCCCCGCATCGATCAGGCGCGTTGCTGCTTCGTAGTAATTCTGGGCTGCTTCCGGAAAACGACCGATCTTCATGTAGACGTTGCCGAGTTCGCCATAGGCGTTGACGTCGTTCGGATGCGCTGTCAGATACCGGAGATATTCGTGAACCGAGTCACCGAGGCGTCCCGCCAGCGCCGAATTTCTTGCCAGAGCCAGACTATCGGCGCCGGCGGCATCGTTTGCAACCGGGGCAGGTCGCTGATCTGGCCTGGGTGCGCGGGGTGGGGCCCCGATGGCTGCCGGCGGCATCGGCGGCGAAGTCGTGGCCGATGGATGCTGCGGATATGCAGGGTAATCCGGGTACTCCGGTTTACCGGGGGCGGTTTCCGGCTTGGACGGCTTGGGCGGTGTCAAGGGTTGAAGGTAGGGTTGCGCTGGCGGTGCCGATGCGACCGCCGGTGCTGCCGGGGATGGCGACATTTCGCTTGCCGGTCCGCTGGGCGGCGCGGAATCAACACTGGATCCTTGATTACCGAACGACGAGTCAGGCGGGTAGTTCGGATACGCCGGATAGGGCGGATAGGCCGGGTAATTTCCCCCGGCGGGTGTCTGGGCTTGGTCGCCGGGCGCCGCCGTTGCTGGCGCGGGGGCTTGTGTGTCGGCAGCGCCGGCAGCCGGTTCGGCGGTTGGCGCGGCGGGTGCAACATTCGTGTTCTGGTCGGCCACTGCCACCTTGCCAGGCTCGGTCTGCACTGTCGCAGTGGATGCGTTGCCGGACTTTGGCCCGCATCCAGGAATACCGCAGGCGTAGAGCTCCTTGGCCCAGTTGGAAACCTTGTGGGTTGCCCGCGTGGCCTTGGTATAGGCCTGCTCGCCGTAATGTTTGGCGGCGCCATGATCATAGACAAGCAGTACCAGGATCAACAGGATCAGCAACAGCAAAAGCCAGGTTCGCCGGCTGCCGCCACTGCTGACAGATTGATTGGAAGGGGGGGTTGCCATGAAGCGTGACTCCTATTACCAGGTTTTCTTGATTGGCATCATTGGGTAGAGCGCCTGAGTAAGATTCAGGAATTCAAGGCTCGCTTTGTCGCGCGGTTCCATCTCGAAGACGGCGAGACCTTCACTCAATGTTCGGCACAGCCAGACCCTCTGGCTCAGCCTTGCGGATAAGGCGGTTGCCGACTTCAACATCGAAATGGCTTCGGCAGCCTCGCGAGCTTCCTTCGACCCGCCCAGCGGGTCGGTCCGATTCAGGAACATGATCGCCTGGCATTCCGGATGCCGGTGGCTGCCGATCATGCTGAGGAAGCGCTGTGTAGACCATACATCTGCCTGGCCCGGGACCACCGGGATCAGCAGGCGATGCGCCTGGCTGATGGCGGCGAACATGCCGACCATATTCGCCGCGCCCACATCGACGATTACCTCGCCACGTTCCCGCCGGAGTTTTTCCAGCGGCATGTCGGATGGCAACAACTTGATGCGGGGAGTGAACCCTTCCTCGTCCCGGACCCCAATCAGATCGGTCAGGGTTTTTTGTGGGTCGAGATCGAGAAGTTTGACGTCGCATTCCTGCCAGGCGAGCCAGATTGCAAGGTTGAAGGCGATCGTGCTCTTGCCCGATCCGCCCTTAAGGTTGCCAATGACAGTGATCATGTTTTCAATTCACGAAAAATCGGTAGCTTGAGAAACCGGCAACAGGAAAAAATTACCAGTTGAATGGTCCAAAGCCGTTACCTCCGCCGCCCCCGGGATAGCCACCACCCCACGGACTGCCGCCACCGCCCCCGGGATAGCCACCGCCCCACGGGCTGCCGCCACCACCCCAGGGATTGCCGCCGCCCCACGGACTGCCGCCACCACCCCAGGGATTGCCGCCGCCCCACGGACTGCCACCACCACCCCAGGGATTGCCGCCGCCCCACGGGCTGCCACCACCACCCCAGGGATTGCCGCCGCCCCACGGGCTGCCACCACCACCCCAGGGATTGCCGCCGCCCCACGGACTGCCACCACCACCCCAGGGATTGCCGCCGCCCCACGGACTGCCACCACCACCCCAGGGATTGCCGCCGCCCCACGGACTGCCACCCATGGGACTGCCACCCCACGGACTGCCGCCCATGGGACTACCACCCCAAGGGCTGCCGCCCATGGGACTGCCCATCCCCATGGGACTGCCCATCCCCATGGGACTGCCCATCCCCATGGGACTGCCCATCCCCATGGGACTGCCCATAAACTGAGCGTTGGACTGTGTTGAAAACAGCAAACCTGACCCGATCAGGATCGATGCAACCATCATGGATTTTTTCATAACCGCTCCCACTTTGAAGTATATGCCGTCGGGACTTGTGCAGCGCACCGACAACGAGGGTGAAAATTGTGTTGCAACAACTATCCCGATCACGGCGTCTTAGTGGTTGTCATAGGCTCCCGGCAGCATTCCGCCGCCTGCTCCTGGCGGTAATAGATAGCCGCCGCCAGGTAGTGACCTTGGCTGCGCTTGCATCTGCGGCGGCCCTTGCATCGGATAACCGCCCGGCCCTCCGGGACCATTGGGATAGGGGGCTGCCAACGGGTAGCCGGCGCCGATATAAGGATTCGCCAGCGGATTGTAGGACTCGCCATTCAGGTAACCGGCTCCCCACGGTCCGTTCCATGGACTGGCCATGCCTGGTGGCTGCCCCGCCTGAACCTGCGTTATCGCACCCAGCAGCGTGAGCGCGATCAATTTATTGAACCATCGAATGCGTTGCACGGGATTCACCTCTAACTGGTTTTTTCGAGCTGTTCAGGCCGGGTTGAAAATCGGAAGGCCGATCAGTGGCGGGTCAGCGCACTTTGTGGCGGCTGCTGCGGGTACTGGCCTTGAGGCGGGGGAGCCATCATCGTGGCATCCATCGCCGCATGAAGTTTCTGGATCAGTTCGTCGGCCATCATCGGATTGATCTGGGCGATCACCGGCAGCAAGGGCTCGACGCGATCAAATTCCTTCTTGTCCAGCAACAGATTGGCAGCATCGTAATAGGCTTGCGCGGCCTGGGGCAGTTGACCGGTCAGGTAATACACATTGCCGAGTTCGCCGCGGGCATCGGCATTGTTGGTATTGCTTTTGATGACGTCGTTATAAGAGGCTACCGCACCGTTAACATCGCCACGACCAAACGCTTCGCGAGCGCTGGTCAGTTTTTCGTTCGTCGTATCCTTGGCGAATGGCCCGGTCGGTACTTTTGAAACAACCGATTTGACACTGTCCATCGCCTTGTCGGCGGCGGGTTTGAACCAGTCGGTGTTCTTGTAAACCAGTACCAAGACGACGGCTGTGAGCGCGGTCCACACCAACCAGTATGCTATTTTGCTGAACATGAATTTTCTCCAGATTATTGCTGTGTCTCACAGCCATAAGATTTCCCATGGGCCTATTTAAAGGCAGACCCGCGGGGATTTGTTCGAAACAAGCAACCCGCAGGGCGAACCTGCCGCCCTCAAGTTGCCAGCCGGCTTACTACCAACCACCACGACGCCAAGGCATCCAGCTATTGTTACCCCAGCCGTTGTTACCGTTACCCCAGCCGTTGTTGCCCCAGCCGTTGTTACCGTTACCCCAGCCGTTGCCGTTGAAAAATTCATCGGTCCAGCCGTTCATGTCGGTATCCATGTTGAAGCCAAAATGACCGCGACCGTTGCCGCGACCATAGCCACGACCGTTGCCTGAGCCATAGCCACGACCGTTACCCCAGCCGTTACCAGAGCCATAACCAGAGCCGTAGCCATCATCCCAACCCCTGCCGCCGCCCCAGTTATTGTTGCCCCAGCCTGGATTGCCCCAGTTATTGTTGCCCCAGCCTGGATTGCCCCAGTTATTGTTGCCCCAGCCTGGATTGCCGCCCCATTGGGCGGAAGCAATATTCGGAAGAGCCATGGTAGCGGCAATCGCCGACGCCACGAGCAAACGCTTGGTGATCGAACTCATGTCAGAATCTCCTCTTAATGTCATCAGTAAGGTGCCATATATGTATGGATAACGCCCCTCTTGGCGGGAGCTGGTGAAACGTCGCTGGACGCCCAGCCGCTGTGGAGAACTTCCTCCAATAAGAACCTGCGGCCGGGGTTTTCAGACTGCTGAGCTGATTACCAGCCCCAGCCCCGGTTGCCACCGCCCCAGTTGTTGTCACCGTAGCCGCGACCATCACCACGACCATCGCCACGACCGTAGCCGCTACCATAGCCGTCGTAGCGGTTGTCACCGTAACCGCTACCCGAAAAATCGGAGTCGCCGCCCATGTTGAAGCCGAAGTTGCCGCGACCGGAACCGGAACCACGACCTGAACCACGGCTAGAGCCATAACCACGGCCATCGCCATAGGCACGGCCATCGCCATAGGCACGGCCATCGCCGTAACCAGAGCCGCCGTCATCCCAGCCTCTGCCACCATAGTAACCGGGACCAGGACCACCGTAGCCAGGACCACCGTAGCCAGGGCCAGGACCGCCGTAGTAACCACCACGAGGAGCCTGGTTGGCGTTCGGGTTGCCTTGTGGCGCCTGCTGCTGGGTCTGATAGGCATTAGGCGACATGTAAGGCCCCGGGGGTGGGGCTGATTGAGCTGACGCCAAGCCGGCGGCACCAAGGCCCAGTGCGGCCGTCAGGGTCATTGCGCTTAGTTTGAAAGGAATATTCATTTGGGTGCTCCTCCAATGAGAGTGTGGGTACAACATGGTACTACTAGAAAACAGCTACCGTGGCTCATCTGCTTGCACCTACTGTACTGTCGATGCGCCATTGCGGCTGAGTTTTTGAATCGATTCAACCGGCGCTTACCAAAGCGGCGGCTGCGGGCCGCTGTCGCCGGAACGCCGACGCCACCAGTCCCAGTTTTGGGCGTTGGTCCAGGAAGACATTGGCGTACTCCAGGGTACATACATGCCTTGCGTGCGCAATCCCCAGATGAAAAACGGATCGCTTGCCGCGTTGGCCTGGCCATAAGTCCAGCGTACCTGACGGGCATCGGGCAAACCATTGCCGCCCGTTGGCAACATGTGCATCGCTGTGTTGCCGTAAGCGGGATAGGCAGTTGCAGTTCCACCGTAAGGCATGGCGCCGCCGTAGCCGTTTCCATAGCCGATTGACGGTGGCGCCCTGCGGGCAGCGCGCTGCTCGGCAAGCTCCGGGTAGGTCGCCGCCAGCGCTGCGGTGGACACCAGCAGCAGGGCGGAAAGCAGGCCTGTCATTCTTCTCGTTCTCACGTCTGTCTCCTCTAACTTTCGTCAGAACCTTCGTCCATTACTTTGATGCGGATGCCGCGCAGTTTTCTCTTGCGTGACGACACGGGTTCCCTGGTTGGCTCCGTAGCAACTTCGGGCGGGGCGGCTGCCACGAGAACCGCTGCGTTCGGCGCCACTTTCGGTTCCGCGGGCGCGACGGGCCTGGCCTTCGCCTTTACGGGCGCCGGTCGGGGCGGGGGCGCCACAGGCTTGACAGTTTCCGGCTTCTTCTTGGCCTGGACGGGGCGCGTGACGGGTGCCGGTTTTTCCTTGACCGCAACCTCGACTACGGGTGGCGCCTCTGGCGCAGGTGTTTCCACAAGGGCTTGCGGAGTTGAGCTTTTTTCGAGGCGTGGCGGCCGCCCACCGGTTGCTGCCGCGGTCGGTTCGACGGCAGGCGGTGCATCGACACGCTTCTGCAAACGTGGCGGACGACCGCCCACTAATGCCGGTGCAGTTTCTGCGACTGGCGCTAGCACTTCTGTTTCGGTCTTTTTCTCCAAGCGTGGCGGGCGGCCCCCGGTGGGAGACGGCGTAGCCGGTGTTTCGGGCGTTCCCATCGCGGGTTCGCCCGGTTTGGCAAGACGCGGTGGCCGCCCGCCCGTGGTGTTGCCTACCGTTTCGCCAGAAGAAGGTGCGCCACCTGATGGATTATTGTCCGGGGGCGGCACAGAATCTTGCGGGCATTCGCTGCCGTCATCCTTGCAGCGGAAAGACTTGTGCGCCGAGAAGCAGCCGAGCGGAATGACGACGAGGGTCAGGAAAGTTGCGACGATGGAGCCGAACAGCAAGGAAACAGCCATTCCCTGGAAGATTGGGTCGCTGAGCAGTACGGTCGAGCCAATCACGAGGGCCAGCGCCGTGATCACGATGGGGCGCATACGAACCTCAGCTGCCAGCACCACGGCCTCGCGCACTGACATGCCTTCTTCCACCCTACCCTTGGCGAAGTTGACAAGAAGGATCGAGTTGCGGACGATAATGCCGGCCAGCGCGATGAACCCGATCATCGACGTCGCCGTGAAATCGGCGCCAAGCATCCAGTGGCCGGGAATGATGCCGATCAGGGTCAGCGGAATCGGCGCCATGACCACCGCAGGAAGAAGGAAATTGCGGAATTCGGCGACGACCAGCATATAAATCAGCACCAGTGCCACGCCGAACGCCAGCCCCATGTCGCGGAACGTGACATAGGTCACTTCCCATTCTCCGTCCCATTTGAATCCGAAGGCAGCGGGATCCTTGGGTTTGCCGAAATAGGTGCCACTTACCGTCGAGCCATCCGGCGCGCGATATGAGGCAAGCTTCGAATCGACATTGATCATGCCGTAAAGCGGTGCTCCGAGTGGCCCGATCACGTCGGCGGTAACATATTCGACCGCATTCAGATCCTTGTGGAAAATTGTCGGGCTGACCTGGCGCTGCGAAAAATGCCCCAGTTCGCCAAGCGGTATGGTCATGCCCGCCGCGGTGCGTACCGGCAGGGCAAGCAGGTTGCCCGGGTTTGCACGTACGGCCAGGGGCAGTTGCAGGACGATCGTGGTTTGCTCGAGTTCGTGCACCAGCTTGATCGGCCCGACCTCGAAACCGCCCATGGCCATGGTGACTTCGCGATTGATATCCTCGACGCTGACGCCGTGCATTGCAGCATGCATGCGATCAACTTCGAAGGAAATCTCCGGGTAGGGGCGAATCATGAAGGTGTTGATGTCCTCCAGATCGGGCGTGTCCTGCATGATGCGCATGATGTCGCCGGCGAACTTGCGCCGCGATTCCGCGGTGGGACCATAGACCTCCGCCACCATCGACGCCAGGACAGGCGGCCCGGGCGGGGCTTCGGCCACCGTCAGGCGCGCCCCCGAGGCACGTGCAACGGGCGTGAGCATCTCACGTACCTGCACGGCAATCTCATGGCTGGTGCGCACGCGGTCGTGCTTGGGCAGCAACTGGACTGCGATATCCGCCTGCCAGGGTTGTGAGCGCAGAAAATAATGGCGTACGAGTCCGTTGAAATTGAATGGCGAGGCCGTCCCGACGTAGGTTTGATAGGAGACGATCTCTGGAACCGTATTCAGACTTGCCGAGAAACGCTGTGCCAGGTTCGAGGTCACGAAAAGATCGGTCCCCTCAGGCATGTCGATGACGATGTTGAGTTCCGACTTGTTATCCATCGGCAGCATCTTGAAGGCGACGGCCTTGAAGTAGAACAGTGACACTGCTGCCAGCATGAGGAAGATGATAGTGAACAGGGTCAAACATGCCGAGCAGACGGTTGTCCATGATCGGTGTGATCAACTTGCTGTAGGCTTTGCCGATCTTCTGGCTTTGCTCATGTTCGCGTTTGGCGGCCACATCCAGTTGAGCCATGCTCGGCTTGATGCGCACCGACAGCCAGGGCACGAAAATGAATGCCGCGAACAAGGAGAACACCATGGCCGCCGATGCCAGCACTGGAATCGGCATCATGAACGGCCCCATCATGTCGCTGACAAAAGCCATCGGCAGGAGCGCGGCAACCACGGTGAAGGTGGCGAGAACCGTCGGGTTGCCGACTTCATCGACGGCCTTGATGGTCAACTCGGTGTCGGTCAACTTTTTCTCCAGCCAGCGCCGATAGATGTTTTCGACGACCACGATGGCGTCGTCGACAAGAATGCCGATGGCGAACACCAAGGCAAACATGCTGACCCGGTTAATGGTGAATCCGAGCAGATAGGCGAAAAACAATGTCATCAACAGCACCACCGGAATGGTGATGGCGACGATGATCGCCGTTTGCTTGCCCATGGCGAGCATCATCAGCAGCGTCACGACCACCGTGACGATGAACAGCTTGAATATCAGACCGGATACTTTTTCATCGGCGGTCGCGCCATAATTGCGCGTGATATCGACCTGAATGCTGTCCGGAATCAGGGTTCCCTTGAGCGATTCAACTTCCTCGAGGACGCTGCGTGCAACCTCGACACCATTGGTGCCGCGCTTCTTGGCGACGGCAATGGTCACGGCAGGATGATTGGAGAAACTTCCGTCATCGACGCGCCGGCTTTGCGTAACTATGGTCTTTGACTCGCTTTCACCCTGGCTGATCACGGCCAGGTCGCGCAACATGACCGGACGATTTTCGTGGACGGTGATGAGGAGATTGCCCACCTGACGGGCATCGTGCAGGAACTCGCCAGAGTAGACGGTAAATGCACGGTTGCCTTCGATCAGGTCCCCGGCCTGAGTACGCTGATTGGCGGCACCGATCGCGCGCGCCACTTGAGATAGGGTGATACCCCCTGCAAAAGCCGTTAAGCGACCAGGGTCAACCTCGACCCGTACTTGCTCGGGGCTGCCGCCGGTGACGAAACTTTGCCCGGTGTTCGGCAAGGACTTGACTTTCTGTTGCACATCCAAGGCTATCTTGCGCAGGGTGACGATATCGTCAACCTTAGAGGAAAGCGTCAGCGTGACGACGGGCACATCGTCGATACCCTTTGGTTTGACCAAGGGCTGGGTGACGCCCTTGGGAATCGCATCCATGTGCGAATACAGCTTGTCGTAGAGCTTGACGAGAGACGGCTCCATCTGCTGTCCGACGTCGAAGCGCACCGTTACCATTGAGCGGCCATCCTGCGACATCGAATAGACATGCTTGACGCCGCTGATTTCGCTCATCAACCGTTCTAGTGGTTCTGAAACCAGGTTCTTGACCTGCTCGGCGGAAGCACCAGGATAGCCGACAAAAATATCGACCATCGGTACGGATATCTGGGGATCCTCCTCGCGCGGGGTGATGATCATCCCCATCAGGCCGATCAGGAAGCTTGCAACCAGCAACAGCGGGGTCAGCGGAGAGTTGATGAACTTGCGCGCCAAACCACCGGCGAATCCATCCCTGTGAGTCGGCGCGGAAGTCTCCTCATGCGCCGCTGCCATTTCTTGTTTGTTGTCCTCGACCATCCTGTCTTCTCTCATGTCAACTCAGTCAGGCCGTTACTGCGGACGCTCGCCGAAAACCGTGTCGCCCGAGCGCAAATTCTGCCTAGGCGCGGTCACGACTTTATCGCCGGTCTTGAGACCGGACAGGACAACTGCTCGATTCCCCTGTTTTTCACCGAGTCGTATGACTCGCAACTCGACTTTGCCATCCCTGCCGGCTACAAACACCGAAGGCAAGCTGCCCGGGTAGGTAATCGCCGAAACCGGGATCACCGGCAGCTCGATGGCCTTGCCACTCACCGGCGGCTCCGGCAACTGTGCCGAGCCGAACATGCCTGGTGCTACCGGCGCATCGGGCGGCAACAGGAATTTCACTGTTACCGTGTGTTGCTCCTTGTTTGCCGCCGGGAATATCTGATCTACCAAGCCATCCACGGTGACGGTACCATCGAGCGAGATTGGCACGATCATTCCCGTACGCAATTCAGGCACCAGCCGGGCTGGCACCTCGACCTTGAGAAGCAGGCGGTCAGTCTGTGCAATATCCATTAGCTTTTGGCCCGGCTGCACCGTATCGCCGATGTCAACATGCTTGGCAAGAATCACGGCAGGAGACGGCGCAATGCTGCGATGGTCGCGCATCTGCGACTCGATGGCATCGATCCTGGATTGCGAAGCGACAACCGTAGCCTGTTGCCGTTCATATTCGCTCCGCGCCTGGCTGCGATTGGCAAAGGAGCGCTGCTGATCCGTCTGCGTCTGCATCGGAGCGCCACCCATGAACGGCACCACGCCGCGCATCGCATTGAAGAAAGGGACGGTCGTGCGATCATAGGCCTCATATGCCGACCCGCCCATGGGCGAAGTTGTCGGGCCGTACAGCTTGTTGTAGAGCTGTACCTGGGCGTTCTGAATTCCTGACATTTCGCTCGACAGGTGCGCCCAGGACGCCCGGTAATCGGAAATCAGCCGCTCCTCGTCGAGTCCGACGACGATCTGGCCAGCCATGACCGGCACGCCTTCGCGGCCCGCGATGTAAACGACCCGCCCACCGGTCTGGGCGGTCAGGTGAATCACCTGCAATGGCTCGACATAGCCGCCTAACGGAGTACGCGAAACGAGTCGCTGTTGCACGACCTCGCTCAACCCCATGGCCTCATCTTCACGATCGGACGGAGCAACCGCTCCGGCTACGACCGGCTTTGGTTTTGCGCCCTTGCCGCTCTTGCCAAGCGTCCACCCGAGCAAGCCAACCACAACCAGCGCTGCCAACAACGTTGCCAACATTTTCCGCGTCATCGAGACTTTCCCCTCACAGTCACAGGCATTCGCCTTGATTAGTTATCTTTGTAGGCGAATCCTATCAGATCAATTATGTGCGGGGGACGGTTCCCATTACTCCAAAACTCTTGATGAACGGTCCGGCCATGGCTGGGTTCTTGACCATGGCGCCGTAATCGCCAACCTTGAACTTGAGTTTGCCCGAAGTGTAGGCAATTCCAAGGCTGAGCATCCCCAGGGGCTTGATGCACCATTTTTCCCAGCTATCGGGGCTGGCACGCAAATCCCAGTTCATGTTTTCGCCCGCGTAAGTGGCGGCCTTGGTCACATAGCCGTTTTCGACGACCAACACGCCACGCGGCTTGTCTTCGCCATCGAAACCATAGCCGATCACCGAATTGAAGGCGATTTTGGCGAGAGCATCGCCCAAATCGGGTTCGTCATTCCATGAATTGCCGAAATCAACCATCCAGTCCTCAGAAAACAGAGCGGCCATGTGATATCTCCTCCGAAAATGATTTTGAAATTTGTCTTCGACCCATGCTTCGCTCGCAACGGATTCTGAAACCCGCTCAAGCTGAGCCAGAGACATTTAAAAGCAAGTTGCGTGCCATATCTATCTTGTTGATTTTTAGGCACCGGTTCGATCCTATACTGTTGCATGATGTTGCACAAGAGGACGTGTATTGGCCTGCCTTGCAGGTGTATATGGTATGTCTATTAAATATATCAACAGGTTATAACGGACATTGAATCTGCAACATCATGTTGCAATGGAGGCTGAAAAATGCAACCAGGCGTGCCCATTGAGTTGTTGGAGTCGGTTGTCGACCTGTTGGAGGACGGCGTTGTCATTTCACTTCCGGATGGGCGCGTCGTTTATCACAACCAAATCATCCTCGATATGTTCGGGTTGTCTAAAGATTCGATACCCAAGATGTTGAGCGATATCGGAGAGGTCAACTGGAACAAGCGCATGAATCGTGCTGCATTCGATGCCGGGAGCCAGTACGGGATAGCGGCTGCCAGTGACCGGCCGATGCGCTTTGAAGAAAAAGTGACTGCCGGATCGACCGTGCGTTTTCTGGAGATCACCGTCCGGCGGATGCTTCCCGGTTCCCGCAAGAGCGAGGTGCGGGTCATTGTGGTGCGCGACGTCAGTCCGCGCCGGCGCCTGGAAGCGACATTGCAGACACCGGGCATCTGCGGCCTGAAAACCAGCAGCCCGGAAATGATGCGTTTGTTCGAACGGGCGCGGCAGATTGCGGCCTCGGATGCTTCGGTGCTCCTGCAGGGCGAGTCCGGCACGGGGAAAAGTTGCGTTGCCCGACTGATCCACCAGGAAAGCTGGCGCTCGGGTCGCCCCTTCGTCGAGGTTAACTGCGCCGCCATTCCTGAAAGTCTGATGGAATCGGAGTTCTTCGGGCATGCCAAAGGTGCCTTTACCGGTGCGGTCGACCGCAACCGTGGCAAGTTTCTGGCCGCCAACGACGGTACCCTGTTCCTTGACGAGATCGGTGAGATTCCTGTGCATTTGCAGGCCAAACTGTTGCACGCCATTGAGGAACGCCGCTTCCACATGGTTGGCTCGAGTGAAACCATTGCCGTCAATACGCGTTTTATCAGCGCTTCCAACACCAACCTGCGCGATGCCGTGGATCGAGGCCGCTTCCGTGGCGACCTCTATTATCGAATCGCCGTCATTCCGTTGTTGATTCCACCCCTGCGCGACCGGGTGGGGGATATTCCGGTGCTGATTCAGCACTTCCTCGAGGATCTGGTGGCGCGGGGCCAGAAGGCCGACGTCAAGTTCAGCAAGGGGGCGTGGCAGGCGCTAATGAATTACCCGTGGCCGGGCAACATTCGCGAGTTGTCGAACGCGGTGGAGCATAGCGTGATCTGCGCCGACAACGGCGTGGTCGAGGTCGATAGCCTGCCTCAGGATGTTCTCCTTTATAGCCAGGACAGGCCAGACCAGCCGGCGATACGCCAGCGCGGCGCTGATGAGGAAGATGGTGCGGGTGACGGAGGGGCGTCCGACATCATGCGCGCCGAACTGCTGGCAGCGCTCAAGAGGGCGCGCGGCAGCAAGGCAGTTGCTGCTCAACTACTCGGAATTGACCGGACAACGCTTTGGCGCAGGATGCAGAGGGTCGGCATTGCAGGATGAGCGGCGCGGCGCAATTGCCTGTGCCGCGCCCTTGGCGAACGGGCAGGCCGCCCATTGCTTACCATGAATCCTGATTATTCGATTTTCGCCCGGGCACGCAAATCGGCTAAATGACGTTCGACGATCTGCTGTTGCAGGTGCTGCACCAACTGCGGCTTGACTTCGGCCAATGTCGGCACCTTGAGTTCGCGGACATCGTCGAGCTGGATGACGTGCCAGCCGAATTCGCTCTGCACCGGCTTGAGCGTATGCGCGCCTTTCTGGAGCTTGATCGTGGCTTCCGAAAAAGGCTTTACGTAGGTTGCGGCGTTGATCCAGCCCAGATCGCCGCCAATGTCCTTGGTGGAACGATCCTGCGATTGCTTTGCCAGATCGCCGAACTTCTCGCCACGGGCAAGCTTGTCGATCACCGCCTGTGCCTCGGCCGCGGACCCCAGCAGAACATGTCGCACCTTGTATTCGCGATTGCCGAGGGCCGTGCGAATCGACTCGTATTCGCGCTTGATTAGCTCTTCACTGGCTGGATGTGTGCGCAGGTACTCGGAGAAATAGGCGTTGACCAGCACCCCCTGAACCGCCATATCGATCTGCGCCTGGACGTCCGGGCGGTTGTCGAGCCCGAGTTTGGTTGCCTCCTGGGCCGCCAGTTCGCGCCTTACAAGTTCATCGCCCAGCGCCTTGCGCATGGCATCGGCGTCGCGCGGCTTCTGCGCGGGGGGCATTGTGCTGGCCAACATGTCGGCGCGCGATTTCGGAATGGCCTTTCCATTGACGGTGATATAGGTTTGATTGGGGAGCGGGGCTGCGTTCTCCGCCATGGCAATGCAGGCGACAAGGCCCAACACGAAGAAAACAAACGCCTGCAATGGAGTGCGATGATTGGTCATCGATGTCTATCCTTGGTTGATATGTATAAAACGATCTGGCGCAATGTCAGTTGAGCTGGCGCCGGCAAGCCAGGCAGCGGAACGGTGAAGAGCGAACATGATGGCAGAGGGCTTCGTTGGTGCGCTGCGCGCGAAATGACAGTGAAGAATTCGCGGAACACTATAGCAGCACGCCTGCGAAATATGTGACGGACGCATGTAGCGGGCGATCCGGTCATGGCGAAGAATGTGGCACGGGATGCCTCCGAGCGTACCGGATACGGATTTTTACGCCCTTGATTCATGCGCTTGCATTTTTCCGGAACATGGCGCTAATGTGCTGGCCATGGCGTATTAGAGGCACTGATGTTCGTCTTATCTGGCAAGTTGTCCCGCAAGATCGTCGGGATGCTGTTCGTGTTCTTCCTGGTGGCCCTGTCGGCAATCGCCATGACGCTCTACCTGTCCTGGCAACTGGAAGGCGTGGCGGCAGCGATCAACGACGCCGGCAGCCAGCGCATGCGCACCTATCGCATGGCGCACCTGATGTCGAGTGGCCTCGAGAACAAGCAGGAAGCCGAGGCGTTCGCTAGCCGCCTGCAGATAGAGCTTGAACGCTTCGACCAGGTCCTGCGCGATTTGCGGCAGGGTGATCCGGTACGGCCCATGGCCCCACCGCGCGACAGTGAGGTCCAGCAGAAGCTGCTCGCCGTCGAGGCTTCCTGGCGCGCGACGATACACCCTCTGGTTGCGGACTTTCTGGGTAAGCCCCCGGACCAGCGTGAGGTCGTGCTTGATCGTTTCGACAGCGAACTGGAAGGCTTCGTCGGGGGCATCAACGACCTCGTGCTGGCGATGGAGCACAGTTATGCCGCGAACACCAATCTTCTGCGCTCGGTGCAGGCGGCGCTGGTCCTTCTGGCGGCGCTGGGAACGGCAATTCTGATCTGGTTTTTCATGCAACAGGTGATTCGACCGGTCAGCGAATTGCATGCCGGTATCCGGCGGATGGGAAAGAACGACCTTGGGGTTCGCGTGCCGGTCAAGACCGACGATGAGTTCGGCGGTCTGGCGAATGGCTTCAACCAGATGGCCGAGCATCTGCAAGCTGCCTACAGTACGCTGGAGGAGCGGGTCGCGGCGAAAACCCGGAGTCTGGCCGAACGCAATCAGGAACTTGGTATTCTTTACGAAATCACCGCCTTTCTCAGCGAGCCGGCGCCGATCGAGGCGCTTTGTCAGGGCTTCGTGAGCCGGATTCGTGCCGCACTGGGGGCGGATGCTGGCGCCGTCCGCCTTTACGCCGCCGATACCGAGAAGCTCTACCTGATGACGCACGAGGGGCTGTCCGATGAATTCGTCGCGCGCGAATCAGAAATGCACTGCGGCGATTGCCTGTGCGGCGATCTCATCGAGACCGGCATACCGGTCGCCTTCGATACGGTCAACCCGCCGCCGGGCATGAAATTGCGTACCTGTATCCGTGAGGGATTTGCCACGGCAACGGCTTTCAATGTCCAGTACGACCGGCAGCGGATCGGGGTCTTCAATCTCTATTTCCGGCAGCCGCGTCCGGTTTCCGCTCAGGAGATCAATCTGCTCGAAACGCTCGGGCAGCATCTTGGCGTGGCCATCGAGAACCAGCGTCTGCGTTCGCGCGAGAAGGAACTGGCGGTTTCCGAGGAGCGCAACCTGCTGGCCCAGGAACTGCACGATTCAATCGCGCAGGGTCTGGCCTTCCTCAATATCCAGGTCCAGTTGCTGCAGGATTCCCTGCGCAAGGGACGCAGCGAGGAGGCCATGCAGACCGCCGGGCAGTTGCGCGAAGGGGTGCAGGAAAGCTACGACCATGTGCGCGAATTGCTGGTGCATTTTCGCACCCGTGTGCATCAGTCGGACCTCGACTCGGCGATTGTCGCGGCGCTCGATAAACTTGAAGGGCAGACCGGCATCGCGACCAATTTCGAACGCCACGGCAATGGTGCGCCGCTGGACCCGGCCGAAGAAATCCAGATCATGCACATCGTTCAGGAGTCGCTGTCCAACATCCGCAAGCACGCGCGCGCCAGCCGGGTCGGGGTCACGGTTCGCCGTTCGCGGGATGGCCTCGAAGTGGAAGTGACGGACGACGGGGGCGGGTTTGATCCGGTCAATGAACCCAAGGTCCATTCCGATCGCCATGTCGGGCTGCAGATCATGCGCGAGCGGGCACAGCGCATCGGCGGCGAGTGTCAGATAACATCGGAACCGGGCAAGGGTGCGCTGGTGCGCCTTGTCCTGCCGAGAAAACAAGCAAGGGTTGCGTGAGATGACTGAAAAAATCCGTGTATTGCTGGTCGATGACCATGCCCTGTTCCGCAGTGGCGTCAAGACGCTGCTCGAACGCCATGAAGATTTCGAGGTGCTCGACGAGGCGAGCGACGGACTGGAGGGCATCAAGCGGGCGCGCTCGCTGAAGCCGGATCTGGTACTGCTCGACCTGCACATGCCGGGGATCAGCGGGCTCGAGGCGGTCAAGGTCATCGTCGAGGAAATGCCCGGGGTGCGGGTGCTGATGCTGACCGTCTCCGAGGATGCGCAGGATCTGATGGAGGCGCTACGGGCCGGGGCCAGCGGCTATCTGCTCAAGAACATCGAGATGGACGCGTTGCTCGATGCCATCCGCCGTGCGGCGGAGGGCGATTCGGTGGTGTCACCGCAGATGACCGCCAAGTTGATCCAGGGGGTGCGCGAGCAGCCCAAGGCGACACAAATGGCCGCCGATCGCGACAAATTCTCACCGCGCGAACGCGACATCCTTACCTGCCTCGCCCACGGTGAAAGCAACAAGGAAATTGCCCGTGACCTTGATCTTGCCGAAAGCACGGTCAAGATTCATGTCCAGAACATTTTCAAGAAACTGAACATGACCAGCCGCGTCCAGGTTGCCCTTTATGCGGCGGAACGCGGCTTCGGGCCGCAGCAGGCGCGCAACGTATAGAGCCTGGCCTCAATGCGGCAGCGGGTGGGTGCGCTGCAGATGCTGGTAGGTGTCGGCAAGCTCTGTCACATGCTCGAACCGACCGCCTTCAAACGCGTGCTGCATGTTTTCGACGATCATCTCGTGCAGGTGAAACACGCCCTCGGGTGAACTCAACAACGCCTCCCCGAGTTCTGCCGCGACAGTCATCGGAATGTGCTCGTGCTCGGCCACTGCGGCAATTTCGCCACGGTCGAGATCGCAATAATCAAGAACATCCTCCATCGAAAGCATCGCTTGCTCCTGCTTTTCCTTATCGGTGACGCCTCATTTGTTTCTAGCCGAAATTGCCGAAAAAACAAGGTTGACCGCGGCAGGCTAGATTCTGAGCACGCCGCCGGGCAGCGGATGGCCGAGTTGCAGGCGGCTGATCGTCGGCAGGAGGTCGAGGCCGGATGCCTTCTTGAGGCGAAGTGCATTTTCGCGCATGGCTTGCAGCGTAATTTCCACGGGTTCGCCACCGGTCGCGAAGGCGATGGTGTTGCCGCTGTCACACGAAGGGAAAACCGCGACACGCCCAGCAAAAGCCGCCTGGATGCGTTCGACGCTGCCGGCAAAGCCCTTGTTGCGCCCGAGCAGATTGACACAGAAAACCCCGTTGTCGGTCAGACGGGCGCGGCAGGCCTGGTAGAAGGGCAGGGTGTCGAGCGCACCGGCACGGGCATCGGCATCGAAGCCATCGACCAGGAGGTAGTCGAAGTGGCGCTCGCCAGCCAGCATGTAGTCGGCACCGTCGGCGATCACGACGGCCAGTCGGGTCGGGTCGTCCGGCAGCTTGAAATACTGGCGGGCGATGAACTCGACCTGGGGATTGATCTCGACGACCATGCTGCGGCAATCCGGCAGGTTGCGGTAGATGAACTTGGCCAGCGAACCAGCGCCCAGCCCGACCAGCAAGCGCACTGCGCGGCCAGTGCTTGCCGCCACGCAACAACAGCCCGGCCATCATTTCGCGCGTGTAGGTCAGTTCCAGCGACCACGGCCGGGCGATGCGCATGGCGCCCTGCACCCAGTCCGAGCCGAAGTGCAGGTAGCGCACGCCAGCCTCCTCGCTGATGTTGACGGAATGGCCCAAGGCCACGTCGTGGCGGGGAGCGGATTTATGGGTTTTCAAGGGGGCTTCCTAAACGCTGTTGCCCAAAGCTTTCTCCGCATCGCTCCAGCTTAGGCTTAGCGCCTCCGCAACGGGGGCGCAAGTGATCTTTCCCTGGTACACATTCAGCCCATTGCGCAAATGCGGATCATCCAGCAAGGCGCGCCGGCAGCCCTTGTCGGCCAGCGCGAGCGTGAAGGGCAGGGTGGCGTTGTTCAGGGCGAAGGTCGAGGTTCGGGCGACCGCGCCGGGCATGTTGGCGACGCAATAATGTACGATCCCGTCGACGATGAAGGTCGGGTCGGCGTGGGTGGTCGGATGGCTGGTTTCGAAGCAACCGCCCTGGTCGATCGAGACATCGACGAGTACCGAGCCGGGCCGCAGTTTGCGCCAATTGTTCGCGGCGCAGCAGCCGCGGCGTGGTTGCGCCCGGGAACGAGGATCGCGCCGATGATCAGATCGGCTTCGGCAACGCTTGATTCGATGGCTTCCTCGGTCAGGTGCAAGGTGCGCAGGCGGTTGCCAAACTGGCCGTGCAGCGAACGCAACCGTTCCAGCGAGCGGTCGATGACGGTAACGTCTGCGCCGAGGCCGATGGCGATCAGCGCTGCATTGCTGCCGACTACGCCTCCACCGAGGATCGTGACCTTGCCGGGGGCGACCCCGGGGACGCCGCTGAGCAGCACGCCCGAACCACCTCTCGACTTCTCCAGACTGGCCGCGCCGACCTGAATCGCCATGCGCCCGGCGACTTCACTCATCGGCGTGAGCAGGGGCAGGGCGCCAAAGCGGTCGCTGACCGTTTCGTAGGCGATGGCGGTGACGCCGGAGGCGAGCAGCAACTGGGTCTGACGCGGGTCGGGCGCCAGATGCAGATAGGTGAATAGTGCCTGATCCGGGCGCAGTCGACGGCATTCGTCCGGTTGCGGCTCCTTGACCTTGACGATCAGTTCGGCACGGGCAAAAACTTCTTCCGCGCCATCCGCCAATTCGGCGCCGGCGGCGGCATATTCCGCGTCGTGCAGGCCGATGGCGGTACCGGCATCCTTTTGCACGATGACCCGATGGCCGTGCCGCACAAGTTCGCGGACGCTGCCTGGCGTCAGACCAACCCGGTATTCGTGATTCTTGATTTCCTTCGGAACGCCGATCAGCATGTCCTTCTCCTTGATTTGCCGCAGTCACCATTTTGGCCGAACAGGCTTTCATTTTGCCAATTTGGTGTCGATCCCCGGTAACGGGTACTCTATCGAAAAATATTACCAGCAGCGGATCGATCAAATGCCACCCCTCAACGAACTCAGTCCCGAGGCGCTCTGCACAACCTGCGATCCGGATAGCCTGGGATTCTCCACGACGGATGGCTTGGCGGACCTCGATCCGGCCCTGATTCAGCGAGTTGTCGAGGCTATCCACCTCGGCCTCGGATTCCCAGAAAACCGGTGTTGCCCTGTTGCCCGAAGAGCGGCAGGAAGAACTCGGAAAGCAGGTCAGCGCCTGCTACGAGAAATTGCACAAGCTGATGAACGAATTCCCGCGTTGGCGTCGGGATGTGCAGAACGTGATCAAGGAAGTCGGCAGCGAGGCACTGCGGCTGACCGTCGGTCATCTTCAGGGCCGGAAAGGTATTCTTCTGCTGATACTGGTCGGTTACAATCCTGCGCTCTGCGTCTCCGTAGTTAAATGGATATAACTTTCCCCTCCTAAGGGAAGATTAGTGGTTCGATTCCACTCGGGGACGCCAGCCAAACCGCTAAAATGTCGGCTCTCTGACCTTGGCGCCCCGCAGGGCGCTGCAATTTAGCCACATGCCCTATCTCAAACTCTCCGACGCCTGCCTTGCCTACGGCCACGTGCCGCTTCTCGATCACGCCGATTTTTTGCTCGATCCGGGCGAGCGCGTGGCGCTGATCGGCCGCAACGGCACTGGCAAATCCTCGCTGTTGGCGGCGCTGGCGGCCGGCTCCGGGAAGGGCAGGCTCGATGACGGCGAGGTCTGGGTGCAGCCTGGCATTCGCGTTGGTTACGTGCCGCAGGAGCCTCCCTTCGATAGCGAATCGACCGTGTTCGAGGCGGTGATTTCCGGCATGGGCGAAGCCTCGAAGCTGCTCGCCGCCTACCACGAAGTGTCGCACCGGATGGCCGAAGGCGAGGGTGATCACGACGCGCTACTGGCGCGCATGGAGACCTTGCAGCACGAAATGGAAGCTTGCGGCGCATGGACTTACGAGGCGCAGGCGGAAAAGGTCATCGATCGATTCGGCCTCGACCCCGACGCCAGTGTCGGCAGCCTTTCCGGCGGCCAGAAGAAGCGCCTGGCGCTGGCTCAGGCCTTGGCGGTCGCGCCGGAAGTGCTGCTGCTCGACGAGCCGACTAACCACCTCGACATCGCCGCCATCGAATGGCTGGAAAATATGTTGATCGAAACCGGCGTCACGCTGTTTTTCATTACCCACGATCGCGCCTTCCTCAATCGCGTCTGTACCCGCATCGTCGAACTCGATCGCGGCAAGCTGGTCAATTTTCCCGGCAGTTACGGCCAGTACCAGCAACGCAAGGAACAACTGCTGCATGAAGAGGGGTTGGCCAACGCCCGTGCCGACAAGCTGCTCAAGGAAGAGGAGGTGTGGATCCGCAAGGGGGTCGAGGCGCGGCGCACGCGGGCGGTTTTCCGCGTCCAGCGCCTCGACCAGTTGCGCGCTGAACGTCAGGCGCGGCGCGAGCGCATGGGCAAGGTCAACCTGCAACTCGATGCCGGTGACAAGAGCGGCAAGCTGGTCGCCGAACTGGAACATGTCAGCAAGCGTTTCGGTCAACGGACGATTGTGGGCGATTTCTCGATCCGCATCCAGCGCGGCGACAAGATCGGCGTGATTGGCCCCAATGGGGCCGGCAAGACGACGCTGCTGCGGATGATCCTCGGTGAACTGCAGCCCGACGAAGGGACAGTGCGCTTGGGCACGAAAATCGACGTTGCCTACTTCGACCAGTTTCGCACCCAGTTGAATCCAGATTCCAGCTTGGTCGACGTCATTTCGCCGGGCTCGGATTTTGTCGAAATCGGCGGCGCGAAGAAGCACGTGATCGGCTACCTGGAGGATTTTCTGTTCGCCCCGGAGCGCGCACGCTCGCCGGTCAGTTCGCTGTCCGGCGGTGAGCGCAACCGCCTGCTACTGGCTCGCCTGTTCGCGCGCCCGGCCAATGTGCTGGTGCTCGACGAGCCGACCAATGACCTCGACATCGAAACCCTTGAATTGCTCGAAGAACTGCTCGCCAATTACGATGGCACGCTGTTCCTGGTCAGTCATGACCGGACCTTTCTGGACAACGTGGTGACCCAGACCATCGCCGCCGAAGGCGATGGCGTGTGGAAGGAATATGCCGGTGGCTACAGCGATTGGGCGTCTTACAAGGCAAGCCTGGCCAAGGAGTCGTCCCGTCAGAAAGTAGAAGCAAAACCGGGGGTGAAAGCCAGCGAGTCGGCCAGGGCGAAGGTTGACAAGCTTTCCTGGAAGGAGCAGCGCGAACTGGAGGCGCTGCCGGGACGTATCGCCGCACTGGAAGGCGAGCAGGCCGTACTGGGCAAGCGCCTTGAAGATGCTTCCATCTACCAGACCGACCCGCAGGCCGCGCAGAAGGCGGCCGAGCGTCTGGCGATTATCGACGATGAGCTGATGGCGATGCTGGAGCGCTGGGAAGTGCTCGAAGCACGGGCCGGGAACCCGACGTGAGCAATACGTTCCAATCGGCTCGAACGGGGGCAATGTGAGCAAACAAACAAGCTGGCGCACGCCGCTGGTCATTCTGGTGGCGGGCTGCATCATCCTGACGCTGTCGATGGGGGTTCGCCATACCGGTGGCCTCTTCCTGCAGCCGATGACGGCTGACCACGGCTGGAGCCGCGAGACTTTCTCCTTCGCCTTCGCGCTGCAGAACCTCATCTGGGGGCTGGGGTCGCCGTTCGCCGGGGCGCTGGCCGACCGCCATGGCGCTGGGCGCACGGTATTCGGGGCAGCCGTACTCTATGTTGTCGGGCTGGTACTGATGGCGCAGGCCGGCTCGCCGCTGACCTTCGATCTCTCGGCCGGCTTACTGGTTGGTCTCGGTCTTTCCGGCACCACCTTCGCGGTGATCATGGGCGTCATCGGCCGCCACACGACGCCGGAGCGGCGCAGCCTGGCGCTCGGCATCGCCAGCGCCGGCGGTTCGTTCGGCCAGTTCGCGGTGCTGCCGATCGGGCAGATGCTGATTTCCACCTATGGCTGGCAGAGTGCGCTGGTCCTGCTCGCCTGCGGCGTCGGGCTGATCGCGCCGCTCGCCTACGCCATGGCCGATGGCCATAAGCCGGCAGCGGGCGCTGGCCAGTCGATCGCGCAGGCCTTGCGCGAAGCGGGTGGCGAGAAGAGCTTTCATTACCTGTTCTGGGGCTATTTTGTGTGCGGCTTCCAGACCGCCTTCATCATGCTACATCTGCCATCCTTCGTGGTTGACGCCGGGTTTTCGGCCAATATTGGCATGACGGCGGTGGCGCTGATCGGTCTGTTCAACATCTTCGGCTCATTCTTTTTTGGCTGGGGTGGCGGGCGCTACAGCAAGAAAAACCTGCTGGCGCTGATCTACGCGTTGCGCGCCGTAGCCATTCTGGTTTTTCTGCTGGTGCCGCTGTTGACCGCAACAGTGTGGATTTTTGCCGCCGTGATGGGCCTTTTGTGGCTGGGCACGGTGCCGCTGACCAACGGCCTGATCGCCCACATTTTCGGCTTGCGCTATATGTCGATGCTGACTGGCGTCGTCTTTCTCGGCCACCAGTTAGGTGCCTTTCTGGGCGTCTGGCTGGGCGGCCGGATTTTCGACGAGACCGGCTCCTACCTGCTGGCCTGGCTGATCTCCATCGGCTTGTCGGTAGCGGCGGCGCTGTGTTCCTGGCCGATCAACGAGCAGCCACTGGTGCGCCAGAGGGTGGCAGCATGAGTCCGCAATTGCGCTGGTTCCTCAGCGGCGTCAGCGTGGCGCTGGCCGTGTTCTTGCTGGCGCTGATCTTCATGGCCTACCAGATGCCCGAACTCCTGTTGGACTGGTCCAACATCCGCTACTGCGGCTAGGTACCCTGGCGCCCTCCATCGGGCGCCGTGCGATAATCGCAGCCACTCAGTCAACTCCGGTCCGCCATGCGCTACACGATCATTCCGGTTACTCCCTTCGAGCAGAACTGCACCATTTTCTGGTGCGAAAAGACCCGTCAGGCCGCGATCATCGATCCGGGCGGCGACGTCGATCGCATCCTCGAAGTCCTGACACAAGAAAAATTGACGCCGGCGAGGATACTCGTCACCCACGGTCATATCGATCACGCCGGCGGGGTTGCCGACCTGGCGGCGCGTACCGGTATTCCGATCGAGGGGCCGCACGAGGAAGACCGCTTCTGGATTCAGGGCATGCCCCAGCAAAGCAAGATGTTCGGTTTGACCAGTGTGGCGACTTTCGAGCCGGATCGCTGGCTGAAAGCTGGCGACAAGGTGCACTTCGGCGAGGTCGAGCTCGATGTCCTGCATTGCCCCGGCCATACGCCGGGCCACATCGTTTTCTACCACCAGCCGAGCCGGCTGGCACAGGTCGGTGACGTGCTGTTCCAGGGGTCGATCGGCCGTACCGATTTCCCGCGCGGAGATTACGATACGCTGATCCGCTCGATCCACGAACAGCTGTTTCCGCTCGGCGACGATGTCGAATTCATCCCGGGTCATGGTCCGATGTCGACTCTCGGCGAAGAACGCCGCCATAACCCGTTCCTGAGCGGCAAGTACGGCTGATATCGGATTCTCGGGCAGGCTGTTGTGGTTCAACGGCGTTTTTTGGCCGATTCTCACGGAGGTCGCGATGGTTCCTCACTATTGGCAGCAGGCGGCATCCGATCTGGCGGCGGCCGACGCGCGCATGGCCGAGCTGGTCGAGCGTTATGCCGGATTGGGGCTTGCCTCGCGCGGTGATCCCTTCGCCACGCTGGCGCGTTCCATCGTCGGCCAGCAGATATCGGTCAAGGCGGCGGAATCGGTGTGGGGGCGATTCGTTGCCGCGCTCAGCGAAGTGTCGCCGCAAGCCGTCCTGGCCGCCGGCGAGGCCGGTCTTGAAGGTTGCGGACTGTCGCGGCGCAAGCGCGAGTATGTCTGCGATCTCGCTGCGCATTTTGTCGAGGGCAGGCTCGACCCGGCGGTGTGGGAAGCGATGGACGACGAGGCGGTGATCGTCGCGCTGACCGAGGTTCGCGGGGTCGGCCGGTGGACGGCCGAGATGTTCATGATCTTCAATCAGCTTCGTCCGGACATCTTCCCGCTGGATGACCTCGGGCTGCAGCGGGCGGTGTTCGAGCGCTACTTTGCCGGCGCGAAGCAGCCGCGCAAGGTGGTCGCCGAGTTTGGCGAACGCTGGCGGCCTTGGCGTTCGGTCGCGACCTGGTATTTGTGGCGCAGTCTCGATCCGCTTCCGGTAGAGTATTGACGCGAGCGTTTCGGGCTTTGGGTTAAAATACGCGCCAATCAAGAAAACGGGCAGTCCATGAAAACAACTTTCCTCGACTTCGAACAGTTGATCGCCGACCTCGAATCCAAGATTGAAGAGTTGCGCTTTGTCCAGGATGATTCCGCCGTCGATATCGCCGAAGAAGTCGAGCGACTGGAAAAGAAGAGCGCGCAACTGACCAAGGACATCTATTCCAAGCTTTCACCGTGGCAGATTTCCCAGGTGGCGCGCCACCCGCAACGCCCCTACACGCTGGATTACCTGGCGCTGATTTTTACCGATTTCGAGGAACTGCACGGCGACCGCGCCTTTGCCGACGATCACGCCATTGTCGGCGGCCTGGCCCGGTTCAACGGTCAGCCGGTCATGGTGATCGGCCACCAGAAGGGACGCGATACCAAGGAAAAAATCCTGCGAAATTTCGGCATGCCGCGTCCGGAAGGCTATCGCAAGGCTTTGCGCCTGATGAAACTGGCGGAAAAGTTCGGCCTGCCGGTGATGACCTTCGTCGATACGCCCGGCGCCTATCCTGGCATCGATGCCGAAGAGCGCGGCCAGTCCGAGGCGATCGGCCGCAATCTCTACGTGATGGCGGAACTGAAGGTGCCGGTGATCGTCACCATAATCGGCGAGGGCGGCTCCGGCGGCGCCTTGGCCATCGCCGTCGGCGACGTCGTGCAGATGCTGCAATACTCGACCTACTCAGTGATTTCGCCGGAAGGCTGCGCCTCCATCCTGTGGAAGAGCGCCGAGAAGGCGCCTGAAGCCGCGGAAACCATGGGCATTACCGCGCCGCGCCTGAAGACGCTGGGACTGATCGACAAGATTGTCAGCGAGCCGCTCGGCGGCGCGCATCGCGACTATGCGGCAATGGCGCAGAGCCTCAAGAAATCGCTTCAGGAAGCGCTCAAAAACCTGTCCGCGATGCCGACCGCGGAACTGCTTGCCACGCGCTATGAGCGGCTGATGAGCTATGGCCGCTTCAAGGAACAAGTCCCCCAGTAATCTCCCGGATCGGGTCGCGGCATTTCTCGCGGCCCGGACGACGCCGGACGAACGCCTTTGCGTCGGCCTTTCGGGGGGTTGTGACTCGGTTGTCCTACTGCATGTGCTTGCCGGCTTTGGCCTTGGTGAACGCTTGCAGGCTGTGCATGTCCATCATGGCCTCTCGGCGAATGCCGACCGCTGGGCGGAGTTCTGCGCGGACTATTGCCGGCGCCTTGGCGTCAGACTTCTGCTCCAACAGGTCGACGTCGACCGGCGCAGCGGGCTGGGGCTCGAAGCGGCGGCCCGCGCGGCGCGCTACGAGGTTTTCTTGCACTACCCCGGCGATGTGCTGTTGCTCGGGCATCACCGCGGCGATCAGGCGGAAACGCTCTTGTTCAACCTGCTGCGCGGGGCCGGGGTCGCGGGGGCAGCCGCCATTCCGCTGGAAAGGCGGCACCAGCATCTGCGCATCCTGCGCCCCTTGCTCGACGCGACACGTGAAGAGATTGAAAGCCATGCGCGCGATCACGGGCTTGACTGGGTGGACGATGAAAGCAACGTCGATACCGGGCTGACCCGCAATTTCCTGCGCCATAAGGTGTTGACCGCAGTTGCCAGTCGCTTTCCGGCGGCCGAGCGAAATCTGGCGCAGGCCGCCGGACGCTTCGCCGAAGCCGATGCCTTGCTTGGCGAACTGGCGCTTATCGACTGGCAGGCGGCGGCGGATGGTGAAGCCTTGAAACTGGCGAAGCTGCGTGAATTGTCCCTGCCGCGGCTGAAGAATCTGCTGCGCTACCGCTTGCGCCAGCTCGGCTGGCATGCCCCGGTGGCGGCCCGTCTCGACGAGTTTGCGCGGCAACTCCAGACCGCCGGCGCGGACCGTCATCCGGCGCTCGAACTGGCGGAGGGCAGCATGGTCGCCGGCCGTGGCGTGCTGCGCTGGGTGGGCCGGGGGTAACAATCTGTTACCAAGCGCCTTTCCGCCACAAGGACCCTTCAGTTACAATCGTCAGATTACATTCTTGCTCAACAGGCCATGATTACCGGATCCATTGTCGCCATCGTTACGCCCATGCATGAGGATGGCAGCCTCGATTTGCCTTCCCTGCGCAATCTGGTCGATTTTCATGTGCGCGAGGGAACGGATGCCATCGTTATCGTCGGCACCACCGGCGAGTCGCCGACCGTCGATATCGAGGAGCACTGCGAACTGATCCGCGTCACGGTCGACCATGCCGCCGGGCGCATTCCGGTGATCGCCGGCACCGGCGCCAACTCCACTTCGGAAGCCATCGAGCTGACCGGGTTTGCGAAGAAGGCCGGCGCTGACATGGCGCTCTCCGTCGTTCCCTACTACAACAAGCCGACGCAGGAAGGCCTCTATCGCCACTTCAAGGCGATTGCCGAAGCCGTCGAACTGCCGGTCCTGCTCTACAACGTGCCGGGCCGTACCGTGGCCGACATGGCCAACGACACCATTCTGCGTCTCGCCCAGGTGCCCGGCATCGTCGGGGTCAAGGATGCCACCGGCAACCTCGACCGCGCCTGCGATCTGATCGCCCGTGCGCCCAAGGACTTCGCCCTCTACAGCGGCGATGACATGACCTGTGTGGCCTCGATCATGCTCGGCTTTCACGGCAATATCTCGGTCACCGCCAACGTTGCGCCGCGCCTGATGCATGAAATGTGTGTCGCCGCCGCGGCGGGTGATGTGGCCCGGGCACGCGAAATCCATTTCAAGTTGCTCGGCCTGCATCGTGACCTTTTCTGCGAGGCAAATCCGATTCCGGTCAAGTGGGCTGTTCAGCAGCTTGGCTTGATGCCTGGCGGCATTCGTTTGCCGCTGACCCCGCTGTCCGAAGCCAACCACGGTCGTGTGCTCGCTGCCATGCGCCTGGCTGGCGTCATTGCTTGACGGAGTAAACATGAATCATCGGCTTTCCAGCCTGGCGCTGGCCGTTCTGGGCATTGTCTCTGCAGGTTGCAGCAGCGTCAGCGACCTTGTTCCGGATTCCAAAAAAATTGATTACAAGTCGGCGGGCAAGGTGCCCTCGCTGGAGGTTCCGCCGGATCTCTCGCAGATCACCCGTGACGATCGCTACGCGGTTCCGGATGCGGCAGGCAAGGGCAGTGCAACCTTCTCGGCCTATTCCTCGGATCGCACGCCAGCCGCACAGGCGAAGAATTCGGTCGTGCTGCCCAATGTCGAAAAGATTCGCGTCGAGCGTTCCGGAAATCAGCGCTGGCTGGTCGTGACCGCGCCGGCGGACAAGCTGTGGGGTCCGGTCAAGGATTTCTGGCAGGAAACCGGTTTTATCGTTGTCATCGAGCGGCCGGATGCGGGCGTGATGGAGACCGATTGGGCCGAAAATCGCGCCAAGATCGGCGACGACATCATTCGCAATACGATTGGCAAGTTCCTTGACTCGGTCTACTCGACCGGCGAGCGCGACAAATTCCGGACGCGTTTCGAACCTGGCGCGGAACCTGGAACGACCGATATTTTCATCAGCCACCGGGGCATGGAAGAGGTCTATACCTCGTCCGCCAAGGACGACACCCGTTGGCAGCCGCGAGCTGCCGATCCCGAGCTCGAGGCCGAGATGCTGCGCCGCATGATGGTCCGTCTGGGCGCGGATAACCAGCGCGCCGAAGCCGGCCTTGCTGCGGCCAGCACCAAGGCTGAACCGCGTGCCAAGCTTGCCAGCAACAATGACGGCACCGGAACGCTGGAAGTCTACGAGCGCTTCGATCGCGCCTGGCGGCGTGTCGGGTTGGCGCTCGATCGCGTCGGCTTCACGGTCGAGGACCGCGATCGCTCCAAGGGACTTTATTTCGTTCGTTACGTAGACACCGATGCCAGCCTCAAGAAGGGTGGCGGCTGGCTTGACAAGCTGAGTTTCTGGAAGAGTTCCGACCCGGTTGCCAGTTCCAAGGTGCCGTATCGCATCCACGTCGCCGAATCAGGACAGAGCACCGTGGTTCAGGTGCTGTCGAGCGAGGGCGGGACCGACAAGTCGGAGACTGCCAAGAAGATTCTCGGCCTGCTCTACCAGCAATTGCAGTGATAAGGTTTGCGTCGCTTGGCAGCGGCAGCGCGGGGAACGCGCTGCTGGTCGAGAGCGGCGCAACCTGCCTGATGGTCGATTGCGGCTTCGGACAGCGCGAAACACTCAGGCGACTCGCCCGTCTGGAACGGGGCCCGGAACACCTCACGGGCATCCTGGTTACCCATGAGCACGGCGACCACATCGGTGGTGTTTTTCCCTTTGCCCGGCGCCATGCCCTGCCTGTCTGGCTCAGTTACGGGACGTTTTCGGTATGCCAATCCGCGGCAGCCGGCGTCGATCTGCGCATCATCGACAGCCATGCCTCGTTTTGTGTCGAGGCGCTGGAAATTCAGCCATATCCGGTTCCGCACGACGCGCGGGAGCCGGTCCAGTTTGTTTTCTCGGACGGGAAAAGACGTCTTGGACTGCTGACGGACGCTGGCGAAATTACCCAGCACATTCGGGATGTCCTGTCGGGCATCGACGGACTGGTCCTCGAGTGCAACCACGATGCGGGCATGCTGGCTTCGTCGAACTATCCGGCGTCATTGCGGCAACGGATTGCCGGTCGATTCGGTCATCTGGAGAACGGCGCGGCGGCGGAACTGTTGCTGGAAATCGACTCGAGCAGGCTGCAACACCTTGTCGCTGCGCATCTGAGCGAGCAGAACAACCACCCGTCGCTGGCGGTCAGGGCGTTGGCAACAGCGCTTGGCTGCGCTGATGAGCGCATCGGGGTGGCCTGTCAGGAAGTTGGATTCGACTGGCGGCAGGTGGTCTGAAGGTAAACAAAAAAGCGGGGCAGTAGCCCCGCTTCTGGTGAAAGCCGAAAATTACTTCTTGGCTTCCATGCCGGCCATGCCAGCTTGCGGCGCGGTGACGCCAGCTTGGCCTGCGTCACCCTTGGGGGCTTCCATGCCAGCCATGCCAGCTTGCGGAGCGGCCATGCCGGCCATGCCAGCTTGTTCGACCGGCTTGGCGGCTTCCATGCCGGCCATGCCAGCTTGCGGAGCAGCCGGAGCAGCCGGAGCAGCGACCGGAGCCGGAGCGGGAGCCGGGGCGGCGGCCTTCGGCTCTTCCTTCTTGCCACAGGCGGTCAGAGCAACAGCAATCAGAGCAGCAACGAGAATTGACTTATTCATGGGAGTTTCCTTATCGACAAGAAGAAAAGTGAGGCAAAAAAGTGGATGGTCTCAAGACCGATCGACAATAATTATATCAATTTTTGGAATTGGCGCACGAAATGCTGCGTTGCGGGAAGCGCTGTTTTCAGAGGCCGAGTGTGGTCGTGCCGACAGGCGTACCGCCTTCGGCCCATATTTCCTCGAATCGCCTGCGGTAGGGCATGACCTCTTCAGGTTCGTCGATCAGCAGTTTGCTGCGCGGTTGATCACGGTCGAAGCGGATCAGCGCATGCGCATCGTCAACCAGGATCATCGAATCGCGAAGGTGGCTGAGTTGTTCGGGAGTTTGCTGCACAGCGCTGTTGTGGCTGTGGGTCGTCAGCAAACGCTGCAACAGGGGTTGCCGTTGCTGCAAGGGGGCAGTGTTGCGCAAGGCGATGCGCAAGCAATCATGGTGAACAGATGACAGCGCGGGCTTGAACGCCTCGATGCGGCCGGGGTTCTCGAGGTGCAGCATGCCAAGATCTTCGTCATAGATATAGATTCGCTTGGTGGCCAGGGCCAAAAGGCGATCAATAGCTGACTGGTAGTCGGACCAGGAAGTAAATAGTTCGCGAGACATAATTCGAAGTTTAGTCCATTGTTAGAATTTGCGCTTTTTTCCGGAGCTGTTTATGCCGATCGGTGTCATCGAGTCGCTGGATCATGAAGCACGTGGGATCACTCGCCTGGAAGGCAAGGCGATTTTCGTCGACGGCGCCCTTCCTGGTGAAATTGTAGAGTACGCAAGCTTCCGGAGAAAGCCCAGTTATGAACTGGCGCATTTGGTCAACGTGCTTTCCGGTTCGGTTTCCCGCGTCAAGCCGCATTGCGAGTATTTTGGCGTTTGCGGCGGATGCGCCATGCAGCATCTCGAACCTTCGGCCCAGGTCGCGGCAAAGCAACGGGTTCTCGAAGACAGCCTCTGGCATATTGGTCGTGTTCGGCCCGAGCAGGTCTTGCCACCGATTCAGGGCGCGCCATGGGGCTATCGCCATCGCGCCCGTCTCGGCGTGCGCTACGTGCCGAAAAAAGGGCGCGTACTGATTGGTTTCCATGAGCGGCGCAGCAGTTACATTGCCGACATGCGCTCCTGTGCCGTGCTGCCGCCGCATGTGTCCGACTTGTTGCTGCCGTTGCGCGAACTCTTCGCTGCCTTGTCCATAGCCGAGCGTTTGCCGCAGGTCGAAGTGGCGGTTGGTGAGCAGGGTACCGCGCTGGTGTTGCGCATTCTCGATCCATTGAATGTGCATGACGAGGATCTGTTGCGCCAGTTTGCGGACCGGCACGGTGTTGTGTTCTACCTGCAACCCAAGGGAGCGGATACGGTATATCGCTTCCATCCGCTACCCGGCCCGCGGCTTTCCTACCTGCTGCCGGAGTTTGCGCTGGAGCTGGAGTTCAAACCGACCGATTTCACCCAGGTCAACCATTCGGTTAACCGCGTTCTCGTGCGCCGCACCTTGCGCCTTCTCGACCCCAGGCCAGGAGAGCGAATCGCGGACCTGTTCTGCGGGCTTGGCAACTTTACGCTGCCGATCGCGCGTTCCGGCGCCTTGGTGCTGGGGGTGGAAGGCAGCCAGGCGCTGGTCGAGCGCGGGCGCGAAAACGCGGTCGCCAATGGCCTCGCCGATCATGTCGAATTCGGTGTGGCGAACCTGTTCGAGTGCACGCCGGAGTCGCTGGCGGCGCTCGGACGTTTCGACAAGTTGCTGATCGACCCGCCGCGCGAGGGGGCGCTTGAGGTGGTCAGGGCGCTCGGAGACGACGGGCCGCGGCGTATTGTTTACGTCTCATGCAATCCGGCGACGCTGGCCCGTGACGCCGCGGTGCTGGTCGTTGAAAAGGGTTATGCCTTCAAGGCGGCGGGTGTCGTGAACATGTTTCCCCATACCGGCCACGTCGAGTCGATCGCGGTTTTCGAGAAGGCATGTCCGCAGTGGATACCGTCACCGGCGGGGCCGGTGACATAAAAAAGGGCGGCCGTAGCCGCCCTGTGGTTCAAGGACAAAATGTTCAGTCGCGCTCGCCGGTAAACGCCATGATCAACTGCAGCAGGCTGACGAAAACGTTGTAGATATCGAGGTAGACCGCGAGCGTCGCCGACACATAGTTGGTTTCGCCACCCTGGACGATACGGCTGATGTCGTAGAGGATGTAGGCCGAAAACAGAACCACGACAACAGCGGCGATGGTCAGCGAGAGCGCTGGAATCTGGAAAAAGATGTTGGCGACCGCAGCCAGCAGCACGACGATCATCCCGACGAACAGGAATTTGCCCATGCCGCTGAAATCGCGCTTGCTGACCGAAGCGATGGTCGCCATGGTCACGAAGATGGCGCCCGTGCCGCCGGCAGCCAGCGCAATCATTGACCCGCCGTTGGAAAATCCGAGAGCAACCTGCAGGATGCGTGAGAGCATCAGGCCCATGAAGAAGGTGAAGCCGAGCAACAGCGCAACGCCGAGGCCGCTGTTCTTGTTCTTCTCGATGCCCCACATGAAGCCCCAGGCGACGCCGAGGAACAGCATGAAGGCAATGAACGGGCTGCCGGCAAGGAAGCTGAACTGCATCTGGATGCCGACCAGTGCGCCGATAACTGTTGGCACCATCGACAAACCGAGCAGCATGTAAGTATTGCGCAGAACACGGTTTTGCTGGAGGGCAAGTTCCTGGGAACCTTGACCGGTGACTTGGAAGTCAGTTTGCATTCAGAATCTCTCTTTCATTGGTTGATACATGGGCTAAGACTAATGGAGCCGGCCCAAAGTTTCAATAGATTGTTCACTTGTTCTGTCAGGTATTTCTGGCCAGTGCCATGCTATCATTCTGACCCGCTGGGTCTGTGGCAGAGTGGTTGAATGCACCGGTCTTGAAAACCGGCGTGGGGAAACCCATCGTGAGTTCGAATCTCACCGGACCCGCCAAATACCTGCGAGCCTGGCTCGTGACTAATTCAGTCGTTGGCTGAGCGCACCGCATCTGCCCAGCAATTAGGCGTTTCGTAGAGACGAACGCGTTCCAGTTGCAGGTGATTGCCGTAGGTGTCGCGGTAGACCGCATTCAGACGGTCAAAAGCGATACGGGCGAGATTCTCGGCGGTCGGTACTCGGTCGAGGATGACCGTCTTGTGGCCGGGCAGCGAGTTCAGGAAATCGACGATGGCGCTGTCGCCGGAAAACGCCAAAAAGGCGTGATCCCAGGCGTCAACCAGATGTTCCTTGGCCAGATTCTTGACTTGGGAGAAATCCATCACCATCCCGTTGGCCGCATCGCCGGCCTTGTCGATGATATTCCCCGACAGCGTGATCTCGATGACGTAGCGGTGGCCATGCAGGTGACGGCACTGGCTGCGGTGATCGGGGATGCGGTGGCCCGCGTCGAATTCGAGGCGGCGGGTAATCAACATGGCGGATTCGTCTCTTAAGTGGTCGCGGATTATACAATGGGCGCATGCTGACCATTGAAGACCACCGCCGCGACAGCGCCGGACTGCGCTATGTCTATCCCGTGATTTCGCGCCGGGCGGGTGGCGTTTCCGTTGGCATCAACCTGAATGTGAATAATGCTTGCAACTGGGCCTGTGTCTATTGTCAGGTCGAAAACCTGACCCGCGGCGGCCCGCCGCCAATCGATCCCGGACTTCTCGAGCGTGAGCTGGATGGCTTTCTGGATGACGCGTTGCACGGCGATTTCATGTCACGCGAAGTGCCTGCAGAGGCACGCCGCCTGATGGATGTCGCATTTTCCGGAAACGGCGAGCCGACAAGCGCCGCCGAGTTTCCCGAAGCGGTTCTGGTGGTGCGGCGCGTCCTTGAGCGGCATGGACTGGCCGGCAAGCTGCCGGTGCGCTTGATCACCAATGGCAGCTTGTTGCATCGCCCGCGGGTGCGGGATGGTATTCGCACGCTTGGCGAACTGGGCGGCGAAGTCTGGTTCAAGGTCGATCGTGCGACGGCCGCCGAGGTCGAGACGATCAATGGCGTGCCGATGGATGCCGAGAAGATTCGCCGTAATCTGACCCGCTGCGCGGCGCTGGCAACGACCTGGATTCAGACCTGCTGGTTTGCGTTGGATGGTGCGGTGCCGGACGCGGCGGCCCGCGCTGCCTATTGCGCCTTGCTTGAACCCGTGGCTACCAGTCTGGCGGGGGTTCATCTCTACGGGCTGGCGCGGCCGTCGTTGCAGCCGGCGGCGCCTCGTCTGCAACGCCTGGGGGCGGATGAACTCGAAAACTTCGCCGCGGAAATCCGAAAAAAAACAGGCATCCGGGTCTCTGTCTCCCCGTGATGCCTGCTGACGCGGTCAACGGCCCATTCGGGCCGATTTTCAGGCGGTCTTCTTGCCCTTGCTGCGCGCCGACTTCTTGAGCGACTTGTAAAGCTCGGGTTCCTGAGCCTTGAGGTATTCGATCACATCCCAGTCCTCGCGCTTGATCGACTTGATGTCGATCTGTTCGACGTGTACCAGGCGCAGCAGCTCGCGTACCGGTTTGGGCATGTTGCGACCGCTTTCGTAGCGTGAGCCGCCACTTTGTGTCACACCCAAAGTTGACCAGAACTGTTGCTGGTTGAGGCCGAGCTTGCGACGGATTTCACGGGCGTCGATTTTCTCGATGGCTTTTACGTTTGACATCTTCCACTCTCCATCCGCTAGCGTTGTGAGCCTACCCAAGCATCCTAGCGATCTATGACTTAGGTAATACGGCAGATTCTATAGACTTATATGACAAGAGACAAGTGCCAATGCCATAAGTTTCATGGAAATTTATAGGGGGAAAACCCTTGGTTTTTGGAGCTCGGCATTTCAATCCGGAGCCAGAACCGCCAATGTTGGCGCTTCCCCAAAGCGTCCGGATGCTCTAACATCGATCACCCAACAATCAAGAACTTCCGGAGAGACATCATGCAGGTCAGGGAGATCATCCAACTCAAGGGCGGCACACTGTTTACCGCAACTCCCCGGCAGTCGCTCAGCACGGCCATCGACACCATGGCGGAGTTCGACGTCGGGTCGCTGGTGGTCATGGAGTCGGGCAAGATAGCCGGCATGCTGACTTTTCGCGAAGTCATGCTGGCGCTCAAGAAACACGGCTCATACCCGGATGGCGTGGCGGTCGGCGATGTCATGGTGCGGGATCCGGTTACCGCTTTCCCCGACATGGAGGCAAATGACCTGCGCCGCCTGATGATCGAGAAGCACTCGCGCTATCTGCCGGTAATGGATGGCGATACCCTGATGGGGGTCATCTCCCTGCACGACGTTGCCAAGGCAGTACTCGAAGAACAGGGCTTCGAGAACAAAATGCTCAAGAACTACATCAAGAACTGGCCGGACGAGCCGCAGACCTGATCGGTTTCATTCCCCCGGGGAGGCGGGGCTATACGGCCCACCCGTCTAGCGGCTGTCCCAGCCGTAGCGCTTGGTGCGCTGCCAGCGGTTATCTGCCTGCTGGCGGGGGTTCGGCGCAGGCTGTGCAGCCTTGCCGCGAACCGGCGGCCTGGTCGACGGGTTGGCTGCGGTTGACGCCTTGGGAGGGGGTTTTTTGCTCGGCATGATAAACTCCTGATTCCATTTTAGGCTGACCTTTCCCATGTCCGGCAATACTTTTGGCACCCTGTTTACCGTTACCTCGTTCGGCGAATCGCACGGCCCGGCAATCGGCTGTGTCGTCGACGGCTGCCCGCCCGGACTGGACTTGTGCGCCGCCGACATCCAGGGCGAACTGGATCGCCGCAAGCCGGGCACGTCCCGGCATGTGACGCAGCGCCGCGAGCCGGATGCCGTCGAGATTCTCTCCGGAGTCTTTGAAGGCAAGACCACTGGAACGCCGATTGCCTTGCTGATCCGCAACCAGGACCAGCGCAGTAAGGATTATGGCAACATCGCCGATACCTTCCGCCCAGGCCACGCGGACTATACCTACACCCAGAAGTACGGTTTCCGCGATTATCGCGGCGGCGGTCGTTCTTCGGCGCGCGAGACGGCGGTTCGGGTGGCGGCTGGCGCGATCGCCCGCAAGTGGTTGAACGAACGTTATGGGGTGAGCATTCGCGGCTGGATGAGCGCGCTTGGCCCGATCGAGATTCCGTTCGTTTCAGCCGACGACATCGACGGCAACGCTTTTTTCGCGCCTAACGCGGCGATCGTGCCGCAACTTGAAAGCCACATGGACAGCTTGCGCAAATCGCTGGATTCGGTGGGGGCAAAAATCACCGTCGCCGCGACCGGCGTGCCGCCGGGCTGGGGCGAGCCGGTTTATGACCGGCTGGATGCTGAAATTGCCTATGCGATGATGGGTATCAACGCGGTCAAAGGCGTCGAAATTGGTGCCGGTTTTGCTTCCGTGGCACAAAAGGGTAGTGAGCACAGCGACGAAATGACGCCGGAAGGCTTTGTCACCAACCACGCCGGCGGCATTCTTGGCGGAATCTCCACGGGGCAGGAGATCGTCGTCAATATGGCGATCAAGCCGACGTCGTCGATTGCCCAGTCGCGGCGCTCGATCGACCGTCACGGGAACGCCATCAAGGTGGCCACCGAGGGGCGGCACGATCCCTGTGTGGGCATCCGCGCGACGCCGATTGCCGAGGCGATGTTGGCGCTGGTGCTCATCGATCATGCGCTTCGTCATCGGGCGCAGTGTGGCGATGTTGTCTGCCAGACGCCGCGCATCCCGGGAAAAATCGCGTAAAATTCAAAGTTTTCGCCGCCGATGAAAGGCGGAAGAGTCGCAAAGGGAGAACAACATGCAAGTGGATCATCACGACCTCCACCACGAATTTCCGGAAATGAACGACGCCATTCATGCGTTGAAGACTGGCAACGCCCATTTCGCCAAGCTGTTCGATAGTTACCATCGCCTGACCGGCAAGGTCGAGGATCTGGAAGAGCACGACATGCCGGTGGCTGATTTCACCATCGAAGATTTGAAGAAACAGCGCGTCAAGCTGAAGGACGAGCTCTATCACATGCTATTGGCCTTCCGCGCCGGCCAGCAGTCCGCCAAGGCCTGATTAGCGCCTTTGCCCGACGGTGCATCCGGTAAAATCGCTGGATGCACGCATTGCCATACTGGCGCCTCTCGGGCTACTACTTCTTCTATTTCGCCTTCATTGGCGCCTTTTCGCCCTATTTCGGGCTCTATCTCCAGTCACTGAATTTTTCTGCCTGGGACATTGGCCTGCTGATGTCGCAGATGCAGTTGATGCGCCTGTTCGGCCCCAACCTGTGGGGCTGGCTGGCCGACCGTTTCGGGCGGCGCATGGCCATCATTCGCCTGGCGGCAGTCGCCGGGCTGGCCGGGTTTACTGCCTTCTTCTGGCTGGACCGGCTGGGCGGCATGCTGGTGGCGATGGCGGTCATCGCCTTCTTCTGGAGTGCCGCGCTGCCGCTGGTCGAGACGCTGACCTTCGACCATCTGCGCGAGGAGCGCGGGCGTTACAGCCGCATCCGCCTGTGGGGGTCGATCGGTTTCATCGTCGCCGTGCTGGGTACCGGCGCCGTGCTCGATGTGCTGCCGCTCAACGGGTTGCTCTGGGTATGCTGGGGCATCCTGGCCGGCATTCTGTTGCTCGCCGCCGTTTTGCCGGATGCCCCGGCCATGCCGCATCCCCATGACAGCCTGCCGGTCGGCGACATTCTGCGTCAGCCGCGCGTGCGGGCATTGCTGGCAGCGTGTTTCGCCATGTCAGCCGCCCATGGTGCGCTCTATGTCTTCTATTCCATTCATCTTGCCGACAACGGCTACAGCAAGGCCGAAGTCGGCGGTTTGTGGTCGCTGGGAGTACTGGCGGAAATCGTTGTCTTCATGCTGATGGCGCGCCTGGTGCAGCGGTATTCGTTGCGGCGCCTGTTGCTGGCCAGTTTTGCCGCCGCCGTGCTGCGTTTCCTGCTGATCGGCTGGGGTGTCGAATCGCTTGCTGTGATGGTGCTGGCCCAACTGATGCACGGCCTCACTTTCGGCGCCTACCATGCCTCGGCGATTGCCGCGATCAACCTCTGGTTTCCGGGCAAGGCGCAGGGCAGGGGGCAGGCGCTCTATTCCAGCATTTCGTTCGGCGCCGGCGGCCTGCTCGGCGGGCTGATCAGCGGCTGGATGTGGGATGGCGCCGGCGCCGGCTGGACTTACACGCTGGCCTCGTTCTTTGCCGTCGGCGGCTTCTGGCTGGTCTGGCGCTGGGTGCGCGAGGCCGTTGCCCCCCAAGGGGACTTCCTCCGGGGCGCGGTCAACGCCGCCAGCGAGGCAAAAACCGCCGATCCTGTGCCATAATTCAACGCTTTACGGCCTATTTGAAGCGTTCCATGTCGAAGACACTTTACGACAAACTCTGGGAGAACCATGTCGTCCATCAGGAAGCTGATGGCACGGCCCTGCTTTATATCGACCGTCACCTGGTGCACGAAGTGACCAGCCCGCAGGCCTTCGAGGGCCTGCAAGCTGGCCGGCCGCAAGGCGTGGCGCATTTCGTCCATCGTCGCCACGGCCGACCACAATACGCCGACCGACCACTGGGACGAGGGGATCAAGGACCCGATTTCCCGCCTGCAGGTGGAAACGCTGGATGCCAACATCCGCGAAGTCGGCGCGCTGGCCTATTCCCGTTCAAGGATCCGAAGCCAGGGCATCGTCCATGTCATCGGCCCGGAAAACGGCGCGACGCTGCCGGGGATGACGGTCGTCTGCGGCGATTCGCATACCTCGACGCACGGCGCCTTCGCCTGCGCTGGCGCACGGCATCGGCACCTCGGAAGTCGAGCACGTGCTGGCCACGCAATGCCTGCTGCAGAAGAAATCGAAGACCATGCTGGTCGCGGTGGACGGCAAGCTCGGCAAGGGCGTGACCGCCAAGGACATCGCGCTGGCCATCATCGGCACGCATCGGCACGGCCGGCGGCACCGGCTATGCCATCGAATTCGGCGGCAGCGCGATTCGCGCGCTGTAGCATGGAAGGGCGCATGACCCTGTGCAACATGGCGATCGAAGGCGGTGCGCGCGTGGGCATCGTTGCGGTGGACGACACCACGATCAATTATTTCAAGGGCCGCCCCTTCGCGCCCAAGGGCGAGATCTGGGACAAGGCGGTGGCCTACTGGCGCACGCTGCGTTCGCGATGCCGGCGCGCAGTTCGACCGCGTGGTCGAGCTGGATGCCGCGGAGATCCAGCCGCAGGTGACCTGGGGTACGTCGCCGGAAATGGTCGTCGCGATCGACGCCGTCGTGCCCGATCCGGCCAAGCAGGCCGATCCGGTCAAGCGCGAGGGCATGGAGCGGGCGCTGCAGTACATGGGCCTGAAGCCGAATACGCCGATCAAGCAGATCGCCATCGACAAGGTGTTCATCGGTTCCTGCACCAACTCGCGCATCGAGGATTTGCGCGATGCCGCGACCGTCGCCAAGGGCACGCCATGTCGCCGCCAACGTCAAGCTGGCGCTGGTCGTGCCGGGTTCCGGCCTGGTCAAGCGGCAGGCCGAGGCCGAAGGGCTGGACAAGATTTTCATCGCCGCCGGTTTCGAATGGCGCGAGCCGGGTTGCTCGATGTGTCTGGCGATGAACGCCGACCGTCTGGAGCCGGGCGAGCGTTGCGCCTCGACCTCCAACCGCAATTTCGAGGGGCGGCAGGGGCCGGGCGGGCGGACCCATCTGGTCAGTCCGGCGATGGCGGCGGCGGCGGCGATTGCCGGGCATTTTGCCGATGTGCGGGACGTGCTGTAAGGAGAGAGATGCAGTGAAAAAAATGTTTGCCGCTGATCGTTTGCGTGCTGGCCGTTGCCGCGTGCAATACGATGGAAGGTGTCGGCAAGGACATCAAGAAGGGTGGCGAAGCCATCGAGAAGGCAGCCAAGTAAATGGAAAAATTCGTTCGTCTGGAAGGTTTGGTGGCGCCGCTCGATCGCGACAACGTCGATACCGATGCGATCATCCCCAAGCAGTTCCTGAAGTCGATCAAGCGTTCCGGCTTCGGCCCGAATGCCTTTCGACGAATGGCGCTATATGGATCTCGGCGAGCCGGGGCAGGATTGCTCGCAAGCGGCCGAAGAACCCGGATTTCGTGCTCAACCAGCCGCGCTATCAGGGCGCCGAGGTGTTGCTGACGCGCGACAATTTCGGTTGCGGCAGTTCGCGCGAACATGCGCCATGGGCGCTGCTCGACTTCGGTTTCAAGGCGATCATCGCCGAGTCTTTGCCGACATTTTCTTCAACAACTGCTTCAAGAACGGCATCGTGCCGATCGTGCTGCCGGCTGCCGAAGTCGAGGCGCTGTTCAAGCAGGTCGAAGCGACGCCGGGCTACAAGTTGATGGTCGACCTGCAGGCGCAGGCAGTGATCCGTCCGGATGGTTACGGTATACCGTTTCCAGATCGATGATTTCCGCAAGGAATGCCTGTTGAACGGCTGGGACGACATCGGCCTGACCCTGCGCCATGCCGGAAAGATTCGTGAATTCGAGGAAAAGCGTCGTATCAGTCAGCCGTGGCTGTTCGCATAACGAGGAGAGAATATGAAGATCTGTGTTTTGCCGGGTGACGGCATCGGTCCGGAAATTACCGCCGAAGCGGTACGTGTTCTCAAGCGCTGCCTCGATCTCAAATTCGAGATGGAAGAAGCGCTGCTTGGCGGTGCTGCGGTTAGACGCGGCCGGCAACCCGTATCCGGAAGCGACCCAGAAGCTGGCGCGGCCGCCGATGCCGTGCTGCTCGGCGCCGTCGGCGGTCCGCAGTGGGATGCGCTGCCGCGCGAGAAGCGCCCGGAGCGCGGCCTGCTCGCATCCGCAAGGAACTGAACCTGTTCGCCAATCTGCGTCCGGCGATTCTTTACCCGGAACTGGCCAATGCTTCGACGCTGAAGCCGGAAGTGGTGGCCGGCCTGGATATCCTGATCGTGCGCGAACTGACCGGCGATATCTACTTCGGCCAGCCGCGCGGCGTGCGTGAAGAAAACGGCGAGCGCGTCGGTTTCAATACGATGCGTGTACAGCGAGTCGGAAATCCGCCGTATCGGCCATGTCGCTTTCCAGGCGGCCCGGAAACGCAACAAAAAGCTGTGCTCGGTGGACAAGATGAACGTGCTCGAATGCACCCAGCTGTGGCGCGATGTGATGATCGAGGTGAGCAAGGATTACCCGGATGTCGAGCTTCGCCACATGCTGGTCGACAATGCCGCGATGCAACTGGTCAAGGCGCCCAAGCAGTTCGACGTGATGGTCACCGGCAACATGTTCGGCGACATCCTGTCCGATGAGGCCTCGATGCTGACCGGTTCGATCGGCATGCTGCCTTCGGCCTCGCTGGACGAGCAAGAACAAGGGCCTGTACGAGCCGTCGCACGGTTCGGCGCCGGACATCGCCGGCAAGGGCATGGCCAATCCGCTGGCGACCATCCTGTCGGCGGCGATGATGCTGCGCTACACCTTCGGCCTCGAAGAGCAGGCACTGCGCGTCGAAAACGCGGTCAAAAAGGTGTTGGCTCAAGGCTACCGCACCGGCGACATCTACGAGCGCGGCACCAACAAGGTCGGTACGAAGGAAATGGGCGACGCCGTGCTGGCGGCGCTGGCGTAAACCGAACGGCGGGTTCGTGACGTTAAACAAAGGTTCTATTCGGAGAGTAAGTCATGAAGAAGGTTGGTCTGGTTGGTTGGCGCGGCATGGTGGGTTCGGTGCTGATGCAGCGCATGGTCGAAGAAGGCGATTTCGCCCATATCGATCCGGTGTATTTCTCCACCTCCACCGCCGGCGGCAAGGCGCCGGTGTTCGGCGGCAAGGAAGCCTCGCTGCCGCTGCAGGACGCTGCTGCGGTCGACGCGCTAAAACAGTGCGAAATCATCATCACCTGCCAGGGTGGCGACTACACCAAGGAAGTCTTCCCCAAGCTGCGCGCCACCGGCTGGAACGGTCACTGGATCGATGCCGCTTCCGCGCTGCGCATGGCCGATGACGCCATGATCATCCTCGACCCGGTCAACATGAACGTGATCAAGGATGCGCTGGCCAAGGGCGGCAAGAACTGGATCGGCGGCAACTGCACCGTGTCGCTGATGCTGATGGGCCTCGGCGGCCTGTTCCAGAACGACCTGATCGAATGGGCTACGTCCATGACCTATCAGGCCGCTTCCGGTGCCGGTGCGCAGAACATGCGCGAACTGATCCCGCAGATGGGCGCCATCCATTCATCGGTGGCCGACCTGCTGGCCGATCCGGCTTCGGCCATTCTCGACATCGACCGCAAGGTCGCCGAGACGATTCGTTCCGACGCCTTCCCGAAGAAGAACTTCCGCAACACGCCGCTGGCCGGTTCGCTGATTCCGTGGATCGACGTGCCGGTTGAAGGCGGTCAGTCCAAGGAAGAGTGGAAGGGCGGCGCCGAATGCAACAAGATCCTCGGCAAGCCGGCTTCCGTTCGCCCGGATCGATCCCCATCGACGGCCTGTGCGTGCGCATCGGCGCGATGCGTTGCCACAGCCAGGCGCTGACCATCAAGCTGAAGAAGGATGTGCCGCTCGACGAAATCAGCGACATGCTCGCCAAGGCCAATCACGTGGGTCAAGGTCGTGCCGAACGATCGCGAAATCTCCGAGCGCGAACTGACCCCGGCTGCCGTGACCGGTACGCTGACCGTGCCGGTCGGTCGTCTGCGCAAGATGGCGATGGGCCCGGAATACCTGGCTGCCTTCACCGTGCGGCGACCAGTTGCTGTGGGGCGCTGCCGAGCCGCTGCGCCGCATGTTGCGCATTTTGCTTGATGCCTGATACAGGCTGAGTCTGATCGAAAATCGGGGCTGCGGCCCCGATTTTATTGCTGTTGGAAATATGCTAAAAGCCGTTGTTTAGAAGCCAGCTTAGCTTGCATTGCTAAGTGCATGATGTTAATTTGAAACTTCCAATTTCGACCCTCGGATGGCGCCGTGACAGATATGACCCAGACAAACTTAAAAAAACGTGCTGTAGCGGTGGCTATTGCCTCCTGCCTTTCGTTTGCTCCCTGGCTGGCTGAGGCCGCCAGTCTGGGCAAACTCACTGTGCTCTCGGGCCTCGGGCAGCCGTTGCGCGCCGAAATCGAGATCAGCGCATCGCGCGCCGAGTTGGCCGGCATGACGGCCAGGCTTGCCGGTTCGGCGGCCTTCCGGGAGGCCGGTATCGACTATGCGTCGGCTTTGCTCGATCTGCGCTTTGCCATAGAGAAGCGCAGCAATGGTGCTCCGGTAGTAAAGATAAGTTCCACAAAGCCCGTGAATGAACCGTTCATGGACATGCTCGTTGAGCTGAGTTGGCCTTCCGGTCCCTTGCTGAGGGAATATACCTTCCTTCTTGATCCGCCCGAGGTGGCTTCGCGAGCGGCAGCGCGTCAGGCATCCGCGTCGGTTGATACCGTCCGCGGTGCGGGTGCCGCGCCGACAGCCGGCGCTACTTCCGGCGTCGCCGCGACTACTCCCCGGCAGGCTCCGGAGACGAAAAGATCTTCGGAATCCGGAACGCGTGTGGTCCAGCAGGGCGAAACCCTGCGCAAGATCGCCGGCGAAACGAAATACGACGGTGTTTCGCTTGAACAGATGCTCGTCGGTCTGTACAAGAAGAATCCGGATGCGTTCATCGGGGATAACATCAATCGCATGAAGGCGGGTGCCATACTCAGCATTCCCGACAAGGCAACCGTCGCTGCCGTACCTGCGGCGGAAGCGAAGCAGGTCTACGTCACGCAGGTTTCCGACTGGAATGCTTATCGCCAGAAACTGGCTTCGGCGCCGGCCCAGGCCAAGCCGGGGCCGGATGCCGCCGCGCAGAGTGTGGCGGGCAAGATCACGGCACAGGTGGAAGACAAGCCTTCGGCAGTCGATCAGGCCAAGGATAAGGTCAAGATTTCCCGCGCTGAAATGCCGGCGAAGGGTGTGCCAAGCGGCAAGGCTGCCGCGGGTGAAGAGGAATTGATCGCCAAGGACAAGGCGCTCAAGGAAGCGCAGGACAGGCTGGCATTGCTCGAGAAGAATGTTGGTGAACTGCAGAAACTGGTCGACATGAAGACCCAGCGTCTGGCGGAACTGCAGCAGCAGGCCTCTGGCCAGAAGGAAGAAGCGAAGCCGGTTGCACCAGCCGAGCCGCCGAAGGCAGTCGAGGCGCCGAAGGAGCAGGCACCGGTTGCAGCCGAACCTCCGAAAGCCGTCGAAGAGCCCAAGCCGGTTGAGCCGCCGAAGGTCGTCGAGGCACCGAAGCCGGCGGCTCCGGTCGAACCGCCAAAGCCGGCGCCGGTTGCTCCGCCCGCTCCTGAATCGGGATTGCTGGACGATCCGCTGCCCCTGATTGCCGGTGGCGGAATACTCGCGCTTCTGGCCGGATATTTTCTTCTCAGACGGCGGCGCAGCGAACCGGAGCACGAGTTCACCACTGCCGTTCCCGCTCCTTCCAGCCTCGGGCCGAATTCCGTGTTCCGGATGACCGGAGGCCAGAGTGTCGATACCGGCAATGTTCCGTTGCAGACCGGTGATTTCAGCCAGACGGGTCCGGGTACGATCGACACCGACGAGGTGGATCCGGTTGCCGAAGCCGATGTCTATATGGCCTATGGTCGTGATGCACAGGCCGAGGAAATCCTGATCGAAGCCTTGCGCAAGGATCCGCATCGCGCCGCCATACACGCCAAGCTGCTCGAAATATATGCCAATCGCAAGAGCGTGAAGCAGTTCGATACGCTGGCCAGCGAGCTTTACGCGCAGACCGGCGGCGTTGGCGCGGAATGGGAAAAGGTGGCGGCCATGGGCGCCACGCTGGATCCCGAGAATCCCCTGTATTCGGCCGGCCGAGGCGCTGTTGCTGCCGCGGTCGAGGAGGTGACCCCGGTGCCGGATGCAGTAGCCGATGCGAAGTTGACCGTGGTGCTTCCCGGTACGCTCGGGCAGATGGCTGCAGCCGCTACCGTGGGTGCGGCACTGGCTTCCAAAGTGCCGGCGCTCGAGGCGGGTAGCCTTCCCACTGAAGGCGTTGATACAGATGGCGGTTTTTCGCAGACCGTCGTCAACAGCGACGACAACTCGCTGGATTTCGATATGGGTGGAACGGCGCAACCGTTCGCACCAGAGGTAACGCGATTTGTTGACGTAGTTGGCGAAATGGAAATGCCGCAGATCGAGGCAATCGACTTCGATCTGGGGGGCGTTCCGCAGGAAGCACTGACGGCCACGGAAGCGAATCCACTGGTGTTGCCGACGGATACGCTGGTCATGGGCGCCCCGGATAGCGAAGGCAATTTCACGGAAACCTTTATCGGACTCGAAGCGCCTGCGGGCCTGCAGGAAGCCTCAACGGATGAACTCGGTACCGAGAATGTCGTCAATTCGCTGAATTTCCAGGGGAGCGGTCAGAGCGAGCTCACCGTTGTCGATGGCATGGCCGGGTTGACGGTCGATTTCGACCCTCAGGAGGCTGAATATAACGTCAATCTGAGTGATACGGTTTTCATCGGTAATCCAATGCCGGTGCCCGAATTCGACATTACTTCGATCAACCTCGACCTCGGGGCCGATTCTTCCGAAGCAACCCAGGTTGTCGGGCTGTCCGAGGTTACGAGCGCGGAAAAGACCGCGGGCGATCAGGGATCCGAGGAGGTGGGTACCAAGCTGGCACTGGCCAAGGCCTATGAAGAAATGGGCGATCTCGATCAGGCACGCGAACTGCTGGAGGAAGTCATTGCCGAAGGCAGCGGCGATCTCGTCGATCAGGCACGCGAGATCATTGGTCGCTTGCGCGGTTAGAATTCGTCTTTGCGAACGGCACATGGCCCCCGCGTGGGGCCATGTGCATTCTGGAGCCGGATTTTGCATCCATCCTCAGCCTTGCTGATCAGCCTGATCGCCATCGTCGTCATCCAGTTTCTTGGCCTGGCGGGCCTTGCTTTGGTGTTTGCGGCTCTGCTGCTGGCGGTGCGGAATTCGGCTGCCGGGTGGTGGCGCCTGCTGCGCCGGATGCGCTGGTTGCTGTTGAGCGTCTGGCTGATACTGGCCTATGGCGCTTCCGGTGATGCCGTGTTAGACCTTGCCTGGATGCCGACCCATGAGGGAGCGCGGGAAGCAACACTGCATGTCGCGCGCCTGATCTTGATGCTTGGCTGCCTGGCCTGGTTGTTTTCCTTGCTCGGAAATCAGGGCTTGCTGGTTGCGCTGCAGTCGCTGTTGCATCCGCTGTCGCGATTCGGCATGGGGAGCGAACGACTCGTGGTGCGCCTGTCGCTGGTAATGCAGAATCTGCAGACGGAATTGCCGAAGGGGGCATGGCGTAACATGCTGGAGGGGAATGCAGTTCAGGTCGATGGGCCGGAAACGCTGCGGGTCGAGGTCCCGCCATGGCGATCCGCCGATTATTTCGTCTGCCTTGCCGTACTGGCGTTTTCATGGTTCGTGATTGCATTGGGGTGAGCAGGTGACGGTAACGAGAATTGCCCTTGCCGTGGAGTATTGCGGAACCACGTTTCGCGGCTGGCAGAGCCAGGCGGAGGGTGAAACCGTCCAGGATGCACTGGAGGCGGCGCTGCGCGAAATTGCCGGCGAGCCGGTCGGGGTGATCTGCGCGGGACGCACCGATGCAGGCGTTCATGCAACGCATCAGGTCGTGCATTTTGAAACTGCGGTCGAACGGCCGCTGTCGGCCTGGGTGCGCGGCGTCAATTCGCATCTGCCGGATGCCGTCGCGGTGCGCTGGGCGCAGCCGGTTGCTGATGAGTTTCATGCCCGCTTCAGTGCACGCGGCCGCCGCTATCGCTATCTTCTGCTCAATCGTCCGCAGCGACCGGGATTGTGGCAGGGGCGGGTCGGCTGGTTCCACCTGCCGCTCGATGTAGAGGCGATGCGCAAGGCGGCACTCCGACTGATCGGCGAGCATGATTTTTCCGCTTTCAGGGCGGCGAATTGCCAGGCGAAGACGCCGATCAAGACGCTGTGGCGGGCCGATATCCGGCAAAGCGGCAGTTTGCTCGTCTTCGATTTCGAGGCCAGCGCCTTCCTGCATCACATGGTGCGCAATCTTGTCGGGACGCTGGTCCATATCGGCAAAGGCGCGCAGGCGCCCGGCTGGATCGATGAGTTGCTGCTGGCCAGGGATCGCAAGCAGGCGGCGCCGACCTTTTCACCGACCGGTCTTTATTTTCGCGGGCCCATTTACGAGCCGCACTGGGGACTTCCGGATCCGGCCGACGATTTTCTGGATGGAGTGTTCGCTTGAAAACGCGTATCAAGATCTGCGGGCTCACCCGCGAGGAGGATGTCGAAGCCGCGGTTGCCGCCGGCGCCGACGCGATCGGCTTCGTCTTCTATCCGTCGAGTCCGCGTTACGTGGCGCCGCATCGTGCTGCTGAACTGGCACGGCGGATTCCGCCTTTTGTCGAAATTGTCGGCCTGTTTGTGAACGCGGCGCCGGAAGTAGTTCAAGCAGCGTGCGAAGCGCTTCCCATCAGCATCCTGCAGTTTCACGGCGATGAGGATGCGGCCTGGTGCCGACAGTTCGCCCGCCCCTATCTGCGCGCGGCACGGGTAAGGCCGGGGCTCGATCTGGTAGAATTCGCCCGCTCGTTTCCCGATGCCCGGGGTCTGTTGCTGGATGCCTTTGTCGAGGGTTATGGTGGCGGTGGACATGTCTTCGACTGGACGCTGATTCCGCCTGGACTGCCCGGATTTTTGGTGCTTTCCGGGGGGTTGACCGCAGCCAATGTCGGCGAGGCCATCGAACGCGTGCGGCCGGTTGCGGTCAACGTCTCTTCCGGGGTCGAAATGAGCAAGGGCATCAAGGATCACTCGAAAATCGCTGCCTTCGTGGCGGCTGTACGGAAAGCCGATGAATCACTATAACTTCCCCGACGCCAAGGGCCATTTCGGCCCCTACGGTGGCGTGTTCGTGGCCGAGACGCTATTTGGTGCGCTCGATGAATTGAAGGCCGCCTATGCGGCAGCGCAGGTCGATCCGGCTTTTCGCGCCGAATACGAATACGAACTGAAGCATTTCGTCGGCCGTCCGTCGCCGATCTACCACGCCAAGCGCTGGTCCGATCTGCTCGGTGGCGCCCAGATTTACCTGAAGCGCGAAGACCTCAACCATACCGGCGCCCACAAGGTGAACAACTGCATCGGCCAGGCCATGCTGGCTCGCCGCATGGGCAAGCCGCGCGTCATTGCCGAGACCGGTGCCGGCCAGCACGGGGTCGCGACGGCCACCGTCGCTGCCCGCTACGGCATGGAGTGCGTGGTCTACATGGGCAGCGAAGATGTCCGCCGCCAGGCCGCCAACGTCTACCGCATGAAGCTGCTCGGCGCCACGGTCGTGCCGGTCGAATCCGGCTCGAAGACGCTGAAGGACGCACTCAACGAGGCGATGCGCGACTGGGTCACCAACATCCACAACACCTTCTACATCATCGGCACGGTCGCCGGCCCGCACCCCTACCCGATGCTGGTGCGCGATTTCCAGAAGGTCATCGGCGAGGAATGCCTGATCCAGATGCCGGAAATGACCGGCCGCCAGCCGGATGCGGTGATCGCCTGCGTCGGCGGTGGCTCCAACGCGATGGGCATCTTCTATCCCTACATCAATATCGACGGCGTCCGCCTGATCGGCGTCGAAGCCGCCGGCGAGGGTATCGAAACCGGCCATCACGCCGCCTCGCTGACCGCCGGTCGCGCCCGGCGTGCTGCATGGCAACCGCACCTATCTGCTGCAGGACGAGGACGGCCAGATCATCGAGACGCATTCGATTTCGGCCGGCCTGGATTACCCCGGCGTCGGCCCCGAGCATGCCTGGCTGAAGGACATCGGGCGCGCCGAATACGTGCCGATCAAGGACAGCGAAGCACTGGAAGCCTTCCACAAGCTGTGCCGCCTCGAAGGCATCATCCCGGCGCTCGAATCCAGCCATGCGCTGGCCTATGCCGCCAAGCTGGCGCCGACGCTGGCCAAGGACAAGATTCTGCTGGTCAACCTCTCCGGCCGGGGTGACAAGGACATGCACACCGTGGCCGAAAAATCCGGGATTGTCTTCTGATGTCGCGTATCAAGCCGCTTTTGAGCGCCTCAACGGCGAAGGCCGCAAGGCGCTGATTCCCTTCATCACCGCCGGCGATCCGGATGCCGCGCTGACCCTGCCGCTGATGCACACGCTGGTCGAAGCCGGCGCCGATGTCATCGAACTCGGCGTGCCGTTTTCCGACCCGATGGCCGATGGCCCGACCATCCAGCGCGCCTCTGAACGCGCCTTGGCCAAGGGCATGAGGCTGCGCAAAGTGCTCGAGCTGGTCGTTGCTTTTCGGGCTACCAATGTGAAAACCCCCGTCGTGCTGATGGGTTACGCCAACCCGATCGAGGCGATGGGCCTGGAGAAATTCGCCGCAGCCGCAGCGCAGGCCGGGGTCGATGGCGTGCTGGTCGTCGATTACCCGCCGGAAGAAGCCGTTGCCTTTGGCGCCGCGATGAAGGCCAACGGCATGGATCCGATTTTCCTGCTCGCCCCGACGTCGACCGCGGCACGCATCGCGCAGGTCGCTGAAATCGCCAGCGGTTACGTTTATTACGTCTCGCTGGCCGGGGTGACCGGATCGGGCGCGCTGAATGTCGAGGCGGTGGCCGAGCGCCTGCCGCTGATACGGGAAAAGACGGGTCTGCCGGTCGGCGTCGGTTTCGGCATCCGCGACGCGGCAACTGCTGCGCGCATCGCGCGCATCGCCGATGCGGTCGTCGTCGGCAGCAGGATCATTGAAGAGATCGAGAAATCAACTGCCGAAACCGCCTGCGCCAATGTCAAGGCGCTGGTGGCGGACATTCGTCGTGGCGTCGATGAGGTGAGATCATGAGCTGGCTGACCAAACTCCTTCCTCCCAAGATCAAGCGCGAACGCGGACCGCAACGGCGCGGTGCGCTGCCCGAGGGACTGTGGAGCAAGTGTCCGTCTTGCGAGGCGGTGCTGTACGCCACCGACCTCGAGAACAATCTGCAGGTGTGCCCCAAGTGCGGCCACCATAACCGGCTGGATTCCCGCCAGCGCCTTGATCTTTTGCTTGATCCGGAGGGTCGTTCCGAGATCGGCGCCGAGGTTGTTCCGGTCGACACGCTCAAATTCAGGGATTCCAAGCGCTATCCTGATCGCCTGATGGAAGCCAACGAGGCAACCGGCGAGACCGACTCGCTGGTGTGCATGCAGGGTGCGATCAAGACCATGCCGGTCGTTGCCGCCGCTTTCGAGTTTGGCTTCATGGGCGGATCGATGGGCTCAGTGCTCGGCGAGCGCTTCGTGCGTGGCGTCAATGCAGCGGTCGAGCAGAAGACGCCGTTCATCTGCGTCTCCGCTTCCGGCGGGGCGCGCATGCAGGAAGGTCTTTTCTCGCTGATGCAGATGGCGAAGACGACGGCAGCCCTGACCAGGCTTTCCCAGGCCGGGCTGCCCTTCATCTCGATTCTGACCGACCCGACCATGGGCGGCGTTTCGGCCTCGTTTGCCTTCGTCGGCGATGTGGTCATTGCCGAACCGAAAGCACTGATCGGCTTTGCCGGCCCGCGCGTCATCGAGCAGACGGTACGCGAAACTCTGCCCGAGGGCTTCCAGCGTTCCGAATTCCTGCTCGAAAAGGGCGCGATCGACATGATTGTCGACCGCCGCGAACTGCGCGATCAGGTGGCACGCGTTCTGGCGCTTTTGCAGAAACTGCCGGCCGCCGCTTGAAGACTCTCGAAGATTGGCTGGTCCACCTCGAAGGGCTGCATCCCAAGGGGCAGGCCGGCATTGAACTGGGCCTCGAGCGCGTCCGTCTGGTAAAGGATGCATTGGGCCAGAGCCAGCATTGTCCGGTCATCATCGTCGGTGGTACCAACGGCAAGGGCTCGACCTGCGCCTATCTGGAAAGCATCATCGCCCGTGCCGGCTACCGCGTGGGCTGCTATACCTCGCCGCATCTCATTGCCTACAACGAGCGGGTTTGCCTGAATGGCCAGCCGGTCAGCGACGAAGCGCTGTGCAGCGCCTTTACCCGGGTCGAGGCGGCGCGCCAGCAAGCCGGCAATGTCATGCTGACCTATTTCGAGTTCGGCACGCTGGCCGCCTGGGAGGTCTTCGTCGCTGCCGGGGTCGAGGCCGTGATCCTTGAAGTCGGCCTCGGTGGCCGTCTGGATGCGGTCAACGCCTACGAACCGGATGTTTCCATTGTCACCACCATTGCGCTCGATCATACCGACTGGCTGGGGCCGGACCGCGCGAGCATCGGCTTCGAGAAGGCCGGCATCTACCGCGCCGGCAAGCCGGCCCTGTGCGCCGACCCGCAACCGCCGCAAAGCCTGCTTGACCACGCTGCAGCTATTGGCGCCGATCTGCGTCTGATCGGCCGCGACTTCGGTTTCGAACGCGCCCACGGCGAAGGCAATGAAAGCCGCCTGCAGTGGCGCTGGTGGTGCCGTTCCGGAGAAAAACTCATCAAGCGCTCGCTGGCCTACCCGGGCTTGCGTGGGGCGGCTCAACTCTACAATGCCACCGTTGCGCTGGCCGCGCTCGAAGCGCTGGCCGACAAACTGCCGGTGACCATGCAGGCGATCCGCCCAGGACTTATCGAAACCGAGCTGGCTGGGCGCTTTCAGGTTGTGCCGGGCAAACCGGCGATCGTCCTCGATGTCGGCCACAACCCGCAGGCGATCAAGGTGCTGGCTGACAATCTGTCGAACATGGGTTTTTTCGACCGCACCCACGCGGTGGTCGGCATGCTCAACGACAAGGATATCGAAGGTGCGCTACTGCCACTGAAGGGAAAGGTCGATTTCTGGCACGCGGCGACCCTGGCCGGTGTGCGCGGTACGAATTCCGAGACGCTGGCGGCGATTATTTCCAAGGCCCGGCTCGGCGGCGAGGTCATTTGCCACCCTTCGCCGGAGGTTGCCATGCAGGTCGCCAAGGGGCGAGCCGCTGAAAGTGATAGAATCCTTGCCTTTGGATCCTTCTACACGGTGGCCGGAGCGCTGCTGGCACTGCGAGCCAAACCCTAGTCATGGAAGACAACGACGCTCAGTCCCAACTCAAGAAGCGCGCCCGGCGCCGCCTGGTCGGCGCGGTGACGTTTGCCTCGGTGGTCGCCGTGGTGTTGCCCATGGTGATGGATCATCAGCCGCGGCAAGCGGTTGACGAGGTTGAAATTCGTATTCCGGGGCAGGATGAAAAGCCGTTCGCGCCGAAGTTTGCGGTGACGCCGGTTGAGAAAGCCGCGCCGAAAACGGCGGAGCTGCCAGCCGCCAGCAAGGCGCCGGTGCCTGTGGAAAGCTCCCCGGCGGCGGAGCCGGTTGTTCCGACGGCAAAGGTCGTTGAGGTGCCCAAGGAAAAGCCGGCCGAGAAGCCGCCTGTAAAGGGGTCTGAAAAGACGGCGCCCAAGCCGGAAAAATCCCCGGAAAAGGCAGCGGAAAAACCGGCAATCCCCGAATCGACGGCCGAAGCCAAGCGTGCGGCAGCCATCCTCGCCGGACAGGGCGCGACGCCTGATGCCGCGCCGGCGAAGGCGGGCGAATTCGTGATCTTGATCGGCGCGTTCGCCAACGAGGAAAATGTCAGGAATCTCCGGGCCAAGCTGGCTGAGAGGAACGTCAAGACCTATGTCGAAGCGCTCGATACACCGGGAGGCAAGAAAACACGGGTTCGGGCGGGGCCGTTTGCGAGTCGCGAAGCGGCTGACAAGGCGCTGGAAAGAATGAAACAGGTTGGTGTTTCCGGCGTGATTTCAGGCAAGTGATGGCGGTTTTCGATTATGGGGTAATCGGCATCGTTGCCTTGTCTCTGATGCTCGGTTTGTGGCGGGGTGTGGTGAGTGAATTGATCGCGCTGGCGGCCTGGGTGCTGGCTTTCATGGCGGCGCTGGAGTTCGGTGCACGGACCGGGCAGTTCCTGTTTTCCGGAATCGCCGATCCGGCGCTGCGCTCTCTTGCCGGTTGCGCGCTGGTTTTTGTCGGGGTGCTGGTGGTCATGTCGCTGTTGCGGCTGGCGGTGAACAGCATGGTCAAGGCGTTGGGACTGAGTCTGTCGGATCGCCTGCTGGGGATGTTTTTCGGCTTGGCGCGCGGTGTCCTGGTGGTCATGGCGCTGGTTGCCGCGGGCGGAATGACATCGGCCCCGCAGCAGCCCTGGTGGAAACAGGCAGCCCTGGCGCAGCCGCTCGAAACAGCCGTGCTGGCAGCCAAGCCCTGGCTGCCGGATGATCTGGCAAAACGAATTCGATTTAGTTAGGCAGGATAGAACTATGTGCGGGATTCTTGGTGTAATGGCGACATCGCCGGTTAACCAGTTGCTCTACGACGGCCTGATGGTGCTTCAGCATCGTGGGCAGGATGCGGCAGGCATCGCCACGGCGGAAGGCAACAGATTCAACCTGCACAAGGGTCCGGGTCTGGTGCGCGACGTTTTTCGCACCCGCAACATGCGCGCCCTGGAGGGTAACTGGGGAATCGGCCATGTGCGTTATCCGACGGCTGGGTCGGCCTACAATTTTGCCGAGGCGCAACCCTTTTACGTCAATTCCCCGTTCGGCATCGTGCTCGGCCACAATGGCAACCTGACCAACGCCGAGCAACTGAAGGGCGAGATGTTCCGCCTTGACCGGCGCCACATCAATACCAATTCCGATTCCGAAGTCCTGCTCAATGTGCTGGCGCATGAATTGCAGTCGGCGGCCCATGGCTACGAACTCGACGTCGACAGCATTTTCCAGGCGGTTGCCGGCGTCCATCGCCGCTGCCGTGGCGCCTATGCCGTGGTTGCGTTGATTGCCGGTTACGGCCTGCTTGCCTTCCGCGATCCGTATGGCATCCGCCCGCTGGTCTACGGCCAGAACGAGACGGAAGCGGGTACGGAATATCTGGTGGCTTCCGAATCGGTGGCGCTCGATACGCTGGGCTTCAAGATGGTGCGCGACATCGAGCCCGGCGAAGCGGTGTTCGTCGACCTCAATCACCAGTTCCACAGCCGCCAGTGCGCGCAACAGCCGACCTACGCGCCGTGCATTTTTGAATACGTCTATCTGGCGCGTCCGGATTCCGTGATCGACGGCGTGTCGGTCTATGAAGCACGGCTGGCGATGGGCGAACTCCTCTCCGAAAAAGTCAAGAAAAGCATCCCGGTCGACGAGATCGATGTGGTCATTCCCATTCCCGACTCCAGTCGCCCGGCGGCAATGCAACTGGCGCAAGTTCTCGGCATTCCGTTCCGCGAAGGTTTCGTCAAGAACCGCTATGTCGGTCGCACCTTCATCATGCCCGGCCAGTCGATGCGCCGGAAGTCGGTACGCCAGAAGCTCAACACCGTGGGTCAGGAATTCAAGGGCAAGCGCGTCCTGCTGGTCGATGATTCCATCGTCCGTGGCACGACCAGTCGCGAAATCGTCGAGATGGCCCGCGCTGCCGGCGCGGTGAAGGTCTTCTTCGCGTCGGCGGCGCCGCCGGTGCGCTACCCGAACGTCTATGGCATCGACATGCCGACGCGCGCCGAGCTGATTGCCACCGGCCGTACCGATGATGGCATCGCGCGCGAGATCGGCGCCGATGCGCTGGTCTATCAAGATCTCGAAGCACTGAAACAGTCGATTACCGGCATCCGTTCCGACCTGACGGTTTTCGATGCGTCCTGCTTTGACGGCTGTTACATCACCGGCGACGTCAACGAGTACTACCTTGACGCCGTCGAAGGCAATCGTGGCGGCAAGGCCGGTGGCAATGACGATGACGGCGATGGCCAGGCGGCACAGCAACTGGTGTTGCAACTGGCCTCGGGAGGGCAGGACTGATGTCCGGCACGCCGAACTATCGCCCGGAAACTCTGGCGGTTCGTGCGGGTCAGGAGCGCAGCCAGTTCGGCGAGCATTCCGAAGCGCTATACCTGACCTCCAGCTTCGTTTTCAAGAATGCAGCCCAGGCGGCCAGGCGCTTTTCCGGCGAGGAAGCGGGCAACGTTTACGCCCGTTTCTCCAATCCGACGGTGACCATGTTCGAGGAGCGCCTCGCCGCGCTCGAGGGGGCGGAGAATTGCGTCGCCACGGCGAGCGGCATGTCGGCAATCATGGCCACCGTGCTGGCCCATCTCAAGAACGGCGACCACCTCGTGGCCTCGACCGGCCTATTCGGGGCGACCGTCCAGCTCTTCTCGAACATTCTCGCGCGCACCGGCATCACGACCAGCTTCGTGCCACAGACCGATCCGGCGGCGTGGGCGGCGGCGATTCGTCCGGAAACGAAGCTGTTTTTCCTCGAGACACCATCCAACCCGCTGACGGAAATTGCCGATATTCGGGCGTTGACCGCAATCGCCCACGCCAGGGGCATTCTGGTGGCGGTCGATAACTGTTTCTGCACGCCTATCCTGCAAAAGCCGCTTGAACTGGGCGCCGATCTGGTGGTTCACTCGGCGACCAAGTTCCTCGATGGCCAGGGCCGCGTCCTTGGCGGCGCGGTCTGCGGCTCGAAGAAACTCACCGAGGAAGTGTTCAAGTACCTGCGCACGGCCGGGCCGACCCTGTCGGCCTTCAATGCCTGGGTTCTGCTCAAGGGCCTGGAAACGCTCAAAATTCGCATCGAGGCGCAATCAGCCAACGCCTTGCGGCTGGCCACCTGGCTCGAAGCCCACCCCAGGGTGGCGCGCGTTTTCTATCCCGGTCTGCCCTCGCATCCGCAGCACGAGCTGGCGAAATCCCAGCAGCAGAGTGGCGGCGCTATCGTTTCCTTCGAGGTCAAGGGCGCCCGCGAGCAGGCCTGGCAGGTGGTCGACAACTGCCACCTGCTGTCGATCACCGCCAATCTGGGCGACACCAAGACCACCATCACCCATCCCGCCTCCACCACGCATGGCCGCATTACCCCCGAAGCACGGGTCGCGGCCGGCATCAGCGAAGGGCTGCTGCGCGTTGCGGTTGGCCTCGAAGCGGTGGAGGATATTCTGGCCGATCTTGATCGCGGCCTCTCTCTCATCTGATTTGAATGCGGCGTCCGGTTCGACCGGATGCCGCCCGGAGTTCCCATGCAATTTACTGATCTCGGCCTCAAGGCCGAACTCCTGCGCGCCATCAGCGAGCAGGGCTACGATACGCCGACGCCGATCCAGCAACAGGCCATTCCCGCCGTGATGACCGGCCAGGACCTGATGGCTACGGCACAGACCGGCACCGGCAAGACCGCCGGCTTCACGCTGCCGATCCTGCATCGCCTGGCCAGCGGCCCCAACACCCGCAGCTCCAAACGGCCGCGCGTGCTGGTCCTGGTGCCGACGCGCGAACTGGCGATCCAGGTCGAGGAAAGCGTGCGCACCTACGGCAAGCACCTGCCGATCAATTCGCTCGCCGTCTTCGGCGGCGTCGGCATCAACCCGCAGATCGCCAGCTTGCGCCGCGGCGTCGACATCCTGGTCGCGACGCCGGGCCGTTTGCTCGACCACGTGCAGCAGCGCACGGTCGACCTCGGCGCCATCGAAATTCTGGTCCTCGACGAAGCCGACCGCATGCTCGACATGGGCTTCATCCGCGACATCCGCAAGATCATCGCGCTGCTGCCGAAACAGCGGCAGAACCTGATGTTCTCCGCCACCTTCTCGCCGGACATCCGCGAACTGGCCAGCGGCCTGCTGCACAATCCCGTTTCGGTCGATGTCGCGGCGCGCAACACCGCCGCCGAGACGGTGACCCAGCGCGTCATCGAAACCAACCGCGAGCAGAAGAAAGACCTGCTGCTGCATCTGTTCGAAACGCGCAGCCTCAATCAGGTGCTGATTTTCACCCGCACCAAGCACGGCGCCGATGCGCTGTCGCGCCACCTGGAAAAGGCCGGCATCAAGTCGGCGGCGCTGCACGGCAACAAATCGCAGGGCGCCCGCACCCGCGCGCTGAGCGAATTCAAGGACGGCAAGCTGGTGGCGCTGGTGGCGACCGACATCGCCGCGCGCGGCATCGATATCGATTCGCTGCCCCATGTCATCAACTACGAGATTCCCAACATCGCCGAAGACTACGTGCACCGCATCGGCCGCACCGGCCGCGCCGGCCTCGAAGGCGAGGCGCTCTCGCTGGTCAGCCACGACGAGCGCGCCTTCATGCGCGACATCGAGAAGCTGATCAAGCGCAATCTGGAGCGCGTCGTCATCCCCGGTTTCGAGCCGTCGGCCCACGCTGCGCCGCGCCCGGCGGAGCCGCCGCGCGGCCCGCGCAGGCCGCAGCCGCAGGGCAAGACGCCCAACCGGAATTCACCCCAAAAACCGGGTGGACCGCAACTGCATCGCAGCGGTGGCCGGCACCGCTAGACAAACCCCTTTGTCGGATCTCGATGGTCGCCGTCAAGCGGGGCAGCGTGATGTTGGAGGGAAGGTGGGTCAGTATGTCCGGTGACATCAACGAAACAGGAAGTGCGGCTTGCTCCGAGCTATGGCTGGAGTAACCGATCTATCGTGTAATGTCGATGGACTGCAGACTCCGGCGATGGTGGTTCTGATGGCAAGTTCATTCTGTACCTAGACGATCTTTATCGGTGGCTGGCTCGATCATGATCTGGAAACTGTGTTGTGCTGGACAGGTGAGAAGTTTTTGCGCGCTGATGACCAGCGTCGGAAGTGAGGATGATCGAATCAATTGATTTCTGCTCCGAGACAAAGTATTTTTGCCGGAAATGTGCCGGATGCAGCTACCGAACGTGATGAGTGGTTTCGATCAAAATGCCGGTCTAGATACGATTCGATGCTTTACAATGAACCCCGAAAATGGGCTGGAATATGCCTTATGTGATGCGCAAGCCGCTGTGGGGCTAACCGAAGTAGCCAAGTATCTGTATTGGCATGCGAAATCGAAGAACTCTGGTCGTCAGGTAAGTCGCTGCTAATCTATCAGCACTTCATTTGACGAAAATCGATCACGAGTTCATTCAACGCCTCTTGGTAAGGCTATCAGAGTAAAACACCAAGTTCGTTAGTTGAAGCATTTTCGACGCCGCATGTGGTGTTCCTGATGGCTTTGCAACCTGAACATCACTGTTTCCATCAGGCTATCATTAATGATGTTCGTAAATGTTTGGAGGAGCAGATTCGGCACTGGGATTTGGTGCGTCACGCTGGGCAAGACGGGCTTGCTCTTCGATAGCGCTGTCAGCCGGCGTCGCGGATCAGTGCCAGCAATTCCTCGCCGTAATGCTCGATCTTGGCGCTGCCCATGCCGGTGATGCCGGACAGCATCCCGTGGCTGGTCGGGCGCACTTCGGCCAGTTCGCGCAGCGTCTTGTCGTGCAGGATGACGTAGGCCGGTACGGCCTGTTCCTGGCGGTATCGCTGCGCCAGCCGCGCAGTAGCTGGAACAGCGCCTCGTCGGCCGAGCGACAGGTCGCTGTGGACCACGGTGCTGCTGCTTCGCGACGATGACGTCGCCTTGCGCTTGGCCGGCCGGCGCAGCTGCACGTTGCGCTGGCCTTTGAGCACTTCGCGGGCGGCGTCGGTCAGTTGCAGCGCGCCGTGTTCGGCCATGTCGACATGGACCAGGCCGGCCGCCGCCAGTTGGCGGAAGACGCTCTTCCAGGCGTGGTCGTCGAGGTCGCTGCCGACGCCGAAGGTCGGCAGCTGGTCGTGGTTCCACTGCTTGACCTTGTCGCTTGCCTTGCCGCGCAGGATGTCGATCAGGTGGGCGACGCCGAAGCGCATGCCGGTGCGGAAGATCGCCGACAGCGCCTTCTGCGCGGCCAGCGTGCCGTCCCACAGTTCCGGCGGCTCGATGCAGACGTCGCAGTTGCCGCAGGGCTGCGCGTTCCTCGCCGAAGTAGTCGAGCAGCACCTGGCGGCGGCAGCGCGGCGCTTCGCAGTAGGCGAGCAGGGCGGTCAAGCGTCTGCGATTCGAGGATCTTCTGGCCCTCGCCGGCGCCCGATTCGGCGATGCGCGCGTGCTGCAGCGCGACGTCCTGCATGCCGTAGGCCATCCAGGCTTCGGACGGTTCGCCGTCGCGGCCGGCGCGGCCGGTTTCCTGGTAGTAGGCTTCGATGCTCTTCGGCAGGTCGAGATGGGCGACGAAGCGCACGTCGGGCTTGTCGATGCCCATGCCGAAGGCGATGGTGGCGCACATGATCACGCCTTCCTCGCGCAGGAAGCGGCGCTGGTTGGCGGCGCGCGTCGGCGGCGGGCAGGCCGGCGTGGTAGGGCAGGGCCGGGTAGCCTTGGGCCGACAGCCAGTCGGCGGTTTCCTCGACCTTCTTGCGCGACAGGCAATAGACGATGCCGGCCTGGCCCTTGCGGCCGGTCGAGGAAGCCGAGCAACTGCTTCTTGCGCGTTGTCCTTCTCGACGACGGTGTAGCGGATGTTCGGGCGGTCGAAGCTGGAGAGGAAGACGCGGGCTTCGCTCAGGCCGAGGCGCACGCAGGATTTCGCTGCGCGTCGGCTGGTCGGCGGTGGCGGTCAGCGCGATGCGCGGCACCGTCGGGTAGCGCTCGTGCAGGGCCGCAGAGTTGCAGGTATTCCGGGCGGAAATCGTGGCCCCATTGCGAGACGCAGTGCGCTTCGTCGATGGCGAACAGCGCCAGTTTGCCGGCTTCGTTCAGCGCGTCGAGCATGGCCAGCGTGCGGTCGAGCAGCAGGCGTTCGGGGGCGATATAGACGAGGTCGAGCGTGCCGTTGAAGATCGATTGCTCGACCGCCTGCGCTTCGCGCCAGTCGAGGGTGGAGTTGAGGCAGGCGGCCTTGACGCCGAGCTGGGTCAGGGCATCGACCTGGTCCTGCATCAGCGCGATCAGCGGCGAGACGACGACGGCGCAGCCGGGGCGGAGCAGGGCGGGAATCTGGTAGCAGAGGCTCTTGCCGCCGCCGGTCGGCATCAGCACCAGCGCGTCGCCGCCGCGGCTGACGTGGTCGATGATCTCGGCCTGGGCGCCGCGGAAGGCCGGGTAGCCGAAGACGTCGCGCAGGATGCCGCGCCGAGGTGTCATTGGTTGCCCCCAAAGGGAACTTCGTGTCGGGCGCGGTCGACACCGTTTTAAGGCCGATTTTCAGCGACGATGGCTTCGCGCTTCAGCGCCTCGCCATCCCAGACCAGGCATTCGCCGCGGTCCTCGTGCCAGTCGGCGAGCACCCAGCGCTCGACGTGGATGCCGTCGACCATATGGTCATGCGTTGCCGCCCGGTGGGTGTGGCCGTGAATGAAGGTCGCGTAACCGTGGTCACGGATGAAATCGTCGGTGGCGGCCGGTTGCAGGTCGGCGTAGACGAAGGCGCGGTCGCGCTTGCGGCGCCTGCTGCGCCAGCGGATGTAGCGGCCGAGCTGGCGGCGGAAGAAGCGGGGCCGGGCCAGCATCTTCTGCAGCCAGGCCGGGTTGCGCACCTTGGCCCGGTAAGCGATGTAGGTCGGATCGTCCAGGCACAGCGCGTCGCCGTGCGACAGGACGAAGGACCATTCGGGCAGGACGAGGTCGTAGGGGTCGGGCAGCAGGCTGGCGCCCGCCGCCGCGGCAAACTGCTCGCCCAGCGCGAAGTCGCGGTTGCCATGCATCAGGTGGATTTTCAGGCCGGCATCGCTGGCGGCGCGCAAGGCCGAAATGATGGCCGTATGGTAGGCGTCGTCGATGTCGTCGCCGACCCAGACTTCGAAAAGATCGCCGAGGATGTACAAGGCCTCGGCCTGGCGGGCGCGGCCCGCCAAAAAGCGGAGGAACAAAGCAGTCGCCCCGGGTGACCGGGGCGACAGGTGCAGGTCGGAGATGAAAAGGATCAAACGATCTCGGCCTTTTCGATGATCACGTCCTCGACCGGCACGTCCTGATGGAAACCCTTGTTGCCGGTCTTGACGGCGCGGATCTTGTCGACGACGTCGAGGCCTTCGACAACTTCGCCGAACACGCAGTAGCCCCAGCCCTGGCCGGACGGTGCTTTGTAATCGAGGAAATCGTTGTCGACGATGTTGATGAAGAACTGGGCGGTGGCGGAATGCGGATCGTTGGTGCGCGCCATGGCAACCGTGCCGCGCTTGTTCTTGAGGCCGTTGGCCGCCTCGTTTTCGATCGGCGCCGAGCACGGCTTCTGGTTCATGCCCGGCTCGAATCCGCCGCACTGAACCATGAAGTTCTTGATGACGCGGTGGAAAACCGTGTTGTCGTAGTGGCCGGCCTCGACGTAGGCGAGGAAGTTGGCAACCGTCTTCGGCGCCTTTTCGGCGTTCAGGTCGAGGGACGATGACGCCGTGGTTGGTGGTGAGTTTGATCATTGGGGAGTCCTTACTTTTTGGAAATGATTTTGACGCTCTGGATGACGACCGGCGTGGTCGGCACGTTTTCGTAATAGCCGGCGTTGCCGGTCGGCACCTTGGCGATTTTGTCGACGACGTCCATGCCTTGGGTAACCTTGCCGAAAACGGCATAGCCGAAGCCGCTTGGATCATTGCGGTTGGGATGGTTCAGGGCATCGTTGTCCTTCAGGTTGATGAAGAACTGGACGCGCGCCGAATGCGGGTCGCTGGTACGCGCCATGGCGATCGTCCCGCGATTGTTGGGCAGGCCGTCGGTCGCTTCGTTTTTCAGGGCCGGGGTGAGCGTCTTCTTCTCTTCCATGGCCCTGCTGAAACCACCACCCTGGATCATGAAGTTGTCGATGACACGATGGAAGATGGTGCCATCGTAGAAACCATGGTCGGCGTTGTAGAGGAACATCTCGACCGTCCTCGGCGCCTTCTCGGCGTTGAGTTCGAGCGTGATCTTGCCCAGCGAGGTGGTCATTTCGACGGTCGGAGCGGCCCAGATGGCAAGCGAGACGAGCAGGCCGGCGGTCAGGGTCGATAGTTGCTTGATCATTGCGTGTTTCCTGGCAAGGGTTATTGGTTGGCGGCTTTGTTGCCACCGGCGCCATCCGCCGGGATCTGGGCGGCAACGGCCGGCTTGGCGGGCGACTTGGCCGGCACGGCGATCAGGTCGCGGGCAAGGGCCAGTTTGACCTTCGCCGCCTTGCTCGCCCCGTCAAGCTGAACCGCCTTGCCATAGGCCTGGCTGGCCAGCTTGGCGTAGAGGTCGCCGAGGTTCTCATAGGCGGTCGCATACGATGGGTGGGCCTGGATCGCCATTTCAAGCGCCATGCGCGCCCGGTCGTACTGCTTCAGGCTGGCGTAGAGCACGGCCAGATTGTTGTAGGGCTCGGGAAATTCCGGGTAATCCTCGGTCAGCTTGGTGTAGACCGCAATCGCCTCGTCGGTCCTGTTCATTTCGCCGTAGATCACGCCCTTGAGAAAGCTGGCCTGGACGTCATCGGGCGAGGTGCCCAGGTAGAGATCGACGGCTTCCAGCGCCTGCGGGTACTGGCCCTGCTTGATCAGACGCTGAACATCGGACAGCGTGCCAGCGAGGAGGGGGGCGCTGAAGCCGACCGCCAGCCCGAAGATGACGGCCCGCAGCGCTCTGGATGCCCTGAGACGAGGCTTTGGCAGGGGGGCTGAAGTCATCGCTATGCTATACTCGGCGCTGGTTTACAATCGTTCGATTCTACCAAGAACGCCGGTCTTTCCAAAGCTTCACGAACGGCTGACGACGTTGCGAATTCCCCACCCATGCTCAAAATCCACAACTCCCTGAAACGGGAAAAGCAGGTCTTCACGCCCATCGAACCGGGCAAGGTTCGCATGTACGTGTGCGGCATGACCGTCTATGACTATTGCCACCTCGGGCACGCCCGGGTCATGGTGGTCTTCGACATGGTCTATCGCTGGCTCAAGGCTTCAGGTTACGAAGTCACCTACGTCCGCAACATTACCGACATCGACGACAAGATCATCAAGCGCGCCAGCGATAACGGCGAGACCATCCAGCAGTTGACCGACCGCTTCATCGCCTTCATGCACGAGGATGCCGATGCGCTCGGCGTGCTGCACCCGGATCACGAGCCGCGCGCCACCGAGTTCGTGCCGGAAATGCTCGACCTGATCGGTCAGCTGGAAGCGCGTGGACTGGCCTACCAGGCGAGCGATGGCGACGTCAATTACGCAGTGCGCAAGTTTCCCGGCTACGGCAAGCTGTCCGGCAAGTCGCTTGACGACCTGCGCGCCGGCGAGCGCGTCGAGGTCGATTCGGCCAAGCAGGATCCGCTCGATTTCGTGCTGTGGAAACACGCCAAGGCGGGCGAACCGGCGTGGGAATCGCCGTGGGGCGAGGGGCGGCCGGGCTGGCATATCGAGTGCTCGGCGATGAGCTCGAAGCTGCTCGGCCAGCATTTCGACATCCATGGCGGCGGGCAGGATTTGCAGTTCCCCCACCATGAGAACGAAATCGCCCAGTCCGAAGGCGCGCACCAGTGCACCTTCGTCAATTACTGGATGCACAACGGCTTCGTCCGGGTCGACAACGAAAAGATGTCGAAATCGCTGGGCAATTTCTTCACCATCCGCGAGGTGCTGGGGCGCTATGACGCCGAGGTGGTACGCTTCTTCATCCTGCGCGCCCACTACCGCAGTCCGCTGAATTATTCGGATGCACATCTGGACGATGCCAAACGCAGTCTGGACAGTCTTTACTTCGCCCTGCGCGACGTGCCGCCCGCTACCGTGGATATCGACTGGAACAATGATTTCGCCGCCCGTTTTGCGCTGGCACTGAATGAGGATTTCGATTCGCACGGGGCGATTGCCGTCCTCTTCGAACTTGCCGGCGAAGTGAATCGCCAGCGCAGCGCAGGACTTTCCGGTCTGTTGAAGGCGCTGGCTGGTGTCATCGGCCTGCTCGAACGCGAACCGCTGGTCTATCTGCGCGGCGGCGCTGGTGTTGCCGGGCTGGATGAGGCAGCCATCGAAGCTTTGATCGCAGAGCGGGCGACGGCCAAGAAATCCAGAAATTTTGCCGAAGCCGATCGCATTCGGGATCAGTTGAAAGCTGCCGACATCGTGCTCGACGACAGTCCGCAAGGAACATCCTGGCGGCGCGCTTGAAATAAGAAACGGCCTGTGAAAACAGGCCGTTTTTTCGTGTTGACCGCGGGGGGTGCGCCCCGCAGGCTACGGGGCCTTGGGCTCAAGTGCTCTCGGCGTGGCCTTGGGCCATGGGGTGCAAGCTTTACTTGAGAATCTTGCCGCCTGGTCCGACGACGGTCATTTCGACAAAGCGCGAGCCCTGCCGGTTTGTTCCGCTGAAAGCGACACGGAAATCACCCAGATCGGTGTTCGTGCTTTCCAGCGCGGCCAGCAGTTTTTCGCGGGTGGGTTCCTTGCCAGCCTTGCGGATCGCATCGACCATGATGCGCGCCATGGCGTAGGCCTCGATTCCGTAATAGGAAAAGCCGGTCTTGCCGACCAGTTTCTGGTAGTCGCGAACCATTGGCACAATGTCGTTCCACGGGTAGGGCATGACCTGTGAAATGCCGATGCCGCGGGCATCGGGGCCGAGTTCGGCGACCAGTTGCTCGGTACCGACCGGCGACAGGGTCATGAACATCGGGCTTTGGCCGGCCTTCTTCATTGCCTTGACGAAGGCCGCCGTCGGCTTGTACAGCGTAACCATGACCACGGCCTGGGGTTTTGCCTTGGCGATGGCATCCACGGCGGCGGTCACATCGACCGAATTGCGTTCGACCGTGGCGGCTGCCGTGGGTGCAAGATTGTGCTTTTTCAGCGCGGTGGTAACACCTTCCAGACCCGATTTGCCAAAGCCGTCATTCTGGTAGAAAACGGCAATGCTCTTGAGGCCCAGTGAAGCGAGTTGATTGACGATGGCTTCCGTTTCGTCGGCATAGCTCGCCCGCACGTTGAACATGTAACGGCTGCCCGGGTTCTGCGAAATCGGTTCGCGCAGGGTGCCGGCGCCGGATATGGTTCCCACCAGCGGCACCCGCGCCGGGCCAAAGACCTTGTTCATGGCTTCGGTCGTCGGGCTGGAGCCGTAATAGGCCAACAGCGCAAATACCTTCTTGTCGTTGATCAGGGCATTCGTGTTGGCGACCGTGCGATCGGTTTCGTAGCCATCATCGAGTGCAACCAGTGAGATCTTGCGGCCATTGACGCCGCCACCCTTGTTCACCTGGTCGAAATAACTCTGGATCACCTGGCGCATGTCGATGCCATAGGCGCCGTTTGGTCCCGAGAAGGGGGAAGACATGCCCAAGGTAATCGAATTGTCCGTGACCCCCGGTTCGGCCGCGGCCAGCGCGGAAACAGCGATGGCTGCAACGGCAAGCAACTGCTTCAGGAAATGCATTGTAAGTTCCCCCCTTTGTGAGTTCGCAGATTCTAACAGCCGAAACACGGCGGGGGGAACAGGCGAGACTTCGGCGTCAACCTGCAGAGCGCTGATCAGTCGCCGAAGAAATCCTTCACCTTGTCCATCCACGACTTGGCGCGCGGGTTGTGCCTGGCGTTGTTGTCACGGCTGGATTCTTCCAGTTCGCGCAGCAGTTCCTTCTGGCGGTCGGTCAGGCTGACCGGTGTTTCCACCACGACGTGGCACATCAGGTCGCCGTGGGCGTGGCTGCGCACGCCCTTGATGCCCTTGCCGCGCAGGCGGAAGACCTTGCCGCGACTGCGTTTCGGCGGGAATCTTGATCTTGGCGCGCGCCATCCAGCGTCGGGATCTCGATTTCGCCGCCCAGCGCGGCGGTGGTGAAGCTGATCGGCATTTCGCAATGCAGGTCGTTGTGGTCGCGCTGGAATACCGCGTGCTGCTTGAGGTGGATCTGCGACATAAAGGTCGCCCGGCGGGCCGCCGTTGACGCCGTCTTCGCCTTCGCCGGAGAGGCGGATGCGGTCGCCTTCGTCGACCCCGGCCGGAATCTTGACCGACAGCGTCTTGTGCTGCTTGACGCGTCCGGCGCCGCTGACAGGTCGTGCAGGGGTCGGCGATGAATCTTGCCGGTGCCGTGGCATTTCGGGCAGGTCTGCTGGATGGAGAAGAAGCCCTGCTGCATGCGCACCTGGCCGTGCCCGTTGCAGGTCGGGCAGGTCTTCGGCTGGGTGCCGGGCTTGGCGCCGCTGCCGTGGCAGGGCTCGCAGACTTCCATGGTGGGAATGCGGATCTTGGTTTCGGTGCCGCGCGCGGCCTCTTCCAGCGAGATTTCCAGGTTGTAGCGCAGGTCGGCGCCGCGGTAGACGTTGGAGCGACCGCCGCCGCCACCGCCGCGCCCGCCGAAGATGTCGCCGAAGATGTCGCCGAAGGCGTCGGCAAAACCGCCACCGCCGCCACCGCCCATGCCCGCCTGCGGATCGACGCCGGCATGGCCGTACTGGTCGTAGGCCGCGCGCTTTCTGGCGTCGGACAGGATCTCGTAGGCTTCCTTGGCTTCCTTGAATTGCTCCTCGGCCTTCGGATTGTCCGGATTGCGGTCCGGATGATGCTTCATGGCCAGCTTGCGGTAGGCCTTCTTGATCTCGTCGTCGGAGGCGTCGCGGTTGACGCCGAGAATTTCGTAATAGTCGCGTTTTGACATGTTTCTTACCCGTCAAGTGACAAAGGCGCCGAGCGCTGCCGGAGAGTTTCCGGGCGCTCGGCGCCGAACGGCATGGTCAGATTACTTCTTGTCTTTGACTTCGGTGAACTCGGCATCCACCACGTCGCCTTCGTCCTTCTTGGCCTGCTGCTGGGCCCCGGCTTCGGCTCCGGCCCCGGCGGCCGCGCCTGCAGCCTGCTCCTGGGCGTACATCTTTTCGCCCAGCTTCTGCGCGGCTTGCGACCAGCGCTTCGGTCTTGGCTTCGATGGCTGTCCTTGTCGTCGTCTTGAGCACTTCCTCGGCATCCTTCATCGCGGCTTCGATCGTGGCCTTTTCGTCGGCATCGAGCTTGTCGCCGTATTCGGTCAGCGATTTCTTGACCGAGTGGACCATGCCGTCGCACTGGTTGCGGGCGTCGACCAGTTCATGGACCTTGCGGTCGTCTTCGGCGTGCAGCTTCGGCGTCCTTCACCATGCGCTGGATTTCGGCTTCGGACAGGCCGGAGCTGGCCTGGATCTTGATCTTGTTTTCCTTGCCGGTGGCCTTGTCCTTGGCGGAAACGTGCAGGATGCCGTTGGCGTCGATGTCGAAAGTGACTTCGATCTGCGGCATGCCGCGCGGTGCCGGCGGGATGTCGGACAGGTTGAACTGGCCCAGGCTCTTGTTGCCGGAGGCGACTTCGCGCTCGCCTTGCAGCACGTGGATGGTCACCGCGGTCTGGTTGTCGTCGGCGGTCGAGAACACCTGGCTGGCCTTGGTCGGGATCGTGGTGTTCTTCTGGATCAGCTTGGTCATCACGCCGCCCAGGGTTTCGATACCCAGCGACAGCGGGGTCACGTCGAGCAGCAGCACGTCCTTGACTTCGCCCTGCAGCACGCCGCCCTGAATCGCAGCGCCGACGGCGACGGCTTCGTCCGGGTTGACGTCCTTGCGCGGCTCCTTGCCGAAGATTTCCTTGACCTTCTCCTGCACCTTGGGCATGCGGCGTCTGGCCGCCGACCAGGATGACGTCGTCGATGTCGCCGATCTTGCACGCCGGCATCCTTGATGCGCGATGCGGCAGGGCGCGATGGTGCGCTCGATCAGTTCTTCGACCAGGATTTCGAACTTGGCGCGGGTGATCTTCACGGCCAGGTGCTTCGGGCCGGAGGCGTCGGCGGTGATGTAGGGCAGGTTGACTTCGGTCTGCTGGCTGGAGGACAGCTCGATCTTGGCTTTTTCGGCGGCTTCCTTCAGGCGCTGCAGGGCGAGCACGTCGTTCTTCAGGTCGACGCCGCTTTCCTTCTTGAATTCGTCGACGAGGTAGTCGATCAGGCGCTGGTCGAAGTCTTCGCCGCCGAGGAAGGTGTCGCCGTTGGTGGACAGCACTTCGAACTGGTGCTCGCCATCGACTTCGGCGATTTCGATGATGGAGATGTCGAAGGTGCCGCCGCCGAGGTCATACACCGCGATCTTGCGGTCGCCTTCCTTCTTGTCCATGCCGAAGGCCAGCGCGGCCGCGGTCGGCTCGTTGATGATGCGCTTGACTTCCAGGCCGGCGATGCGGCCGGCGTCCTTGGTGGCCTGGCGCTGGCTGTCGTTGAAGTAGGCCGGCACGGTGATGACGGCTTCGGTGACTTCTTCGCCGAGGTAGTCTTCGGCGGTCTTCTTCATCTTGCGCAGCACTTCGGCGGAAACCTGCGGCGGGGCGATTTTCTTGTCGCGCACTTGCACCCAGGCGTCGCCGTTGTCGGCCTTGACGATCTTGTAGGGCATCAGGTCGATGTCCTTCTGCACTTCCTTTTCTTCGAAGCGGCGGCCGATCAGGCGCTTGACCGCGTACAGCGTGTTCTTCGGGTTGGTCACCGCCTGGCGCTTGGCCGGGGCGCCGGACAGGATTTCGCCGTCTTCGGCGTAGGCGACGATGGACGGCGTGGTGCGCGCGCCTTCGGAGTTTTCGATAACCTTCGGCTGGCCGCTTTCCATGATGGCGACGCAGGAGTTGGTGGTGCCGAGGTCAATACCAATGATTTTTCCCATGTTTCTTCCTTTACTGAATGCGAATGAATTTGTGATGTTCTGGAGTTGGGGGCGGCTGCCCCGAATTTCAAGACTTCGGTCTTGGCAACCATCACCAGCGCCGGGCGCAGGGTGCGCTCGTGCGATCAGATAGCCTTTTTGCAGCACGGTGACGACGGTATTGGCTTCCTGCTCGGAGTTCGACCATGCTGATGGCCTGGTGCTTGTGCGGATCGAATTTTTCGCCGGCCGGATTGACTTCGACCAGGGCGTTCTTCTCGAAGGCGGAGACCAGTTGCTTCAGGGTCAGCTCGACGCCGGACTTGAAGCTGTCCGACGGTCTGTTCCGGCACGGCCAGCGCGGCTTCGAGGCTGTCCTTGACGGCCAGCAGTTCGCCGGCGAATTTCTCGACGGCGAACTTGTGCGCCTTGGCGATGTCTTCCTGGGCGCGGCGGCGGATATTCTCGCCTTCCGCCTTGGCGCGCAGCCAGGCGTCATGATGTTCGGCGGACTGCAGTTCCAGTTGGCGGAACTGCTCTTCGATGCTGGGCAAGGTATCGGTGTGCTCTCCGACTGCGGGATCGGCGTTCACCTCGGGGGCGGGTTCGTTGCCCAGCAGGGGTTCCTGGGCATTTTCCGGGTTGGACATGCGCGTTTCTCCAAAAAAGTTGTTCGATAAGTGGGGGTGTTCCGGCGTATTTCAAGGGCTTTTTGCAAACAATCTGGCAAAGACAGGCGATGACCGGCCTGCGAACAGCGTGCTACGATGAAAACCTTGACTGAAACATCACGAAGCGAATGGAAACGATAGGCAAATACCGGGTAGTCAGGGAACTGGGCAAGGGGGCGACTGCCACGGTCTACCTTTGCGTAAGCCCGGATTCCGACATGCCGGTTGCCGTCAAGGTCGTCCGTTTCGGCAAGGACTGTGCGGCGATGTCGCGCCGCCTGCGCAAGTTGTTCCAGAACGAGGGAATGGTTGCCCGGCGCCTCAACCATCCAAACATCGCCAAGGTTTACGAGGGCGTGGTCGAGGACGATTTCGCCTATCTGGCGATGGAATACATCCAGGGTTTTTCGCTCGAGGCCCACACCCGCATCGACCGGCTGCTGCCGCTGCATCGCGTGATCGGGATCGTCTTCAAGTGCTGCATGGCGCTCGACAGTGCCTACCGGCAGGGAATCATCCACCGTGACATCAAGCCGGCGAACATCCTGGTGGCGGCCGGTGATGAGCCCAAACTGGTCGATTTCGGGCTGGCGCTCAATCTCAACAAGAACATGGATCGTGATTCGACCTTCATCATGGGTGTCGGGTCGCCGTCCTATATGTCGCCGGAACAGGTCAAGGGCTATCAGCTCAACCAGAAGACTGACCTCTATTCACTCGGCGTGGTCATGTTCCAGTTGTTGACCGGTCGCCTGCCGTTCCGCGCGAAAAATCAGGCGACGCTGATCTACCGCATCATCAATACCGATGCACCGGACGTGACCTCACTCAATCCGAGCCTGCCCGAGGGGCTCAACGCCATTCTGCGTCGAGCGCTGGAAAAGGATCTGTACAGCCGCTACCGCAATGGCGCTGAATTCGCCAAGGATCTTGCCGCTGTCCGCTACCAGATCCTCGAGGACGATGAAACCGTACAGGACACCCGCCATTTCGAGATGCTCAGGAAGCTGGATTTCTTTACCGAGTTCGAGAATGTCGAGCTCTGGGAAATCCTGCGTATTTCGGTCTGGCGCCAGATCGTGCCCAAGGTGGCGATCATTCGCGAGGGCGAGGTCAATCGACTCTTCGGCATCGTGGTTGACGGTTTCGTCGAGGTCTCGATCGCCGGATCGACGCTATGCCGATTGGGGGCGGGCGAGGTGATCGGCGAGGTGGCCTATCTGCATCCGAGCAAGGATGAACGTTCGGCAAGCGTGGTGACCCTTGAGGACACGCTCTTTCTGGAAATCAATGCGGCAGCGCTGGCTCTGGCTTCCGAGGAGTTGCAGGAACGCATGCGTAGCGCGCTGCTCGGACAGATGATCGACCGCATGCGCACGGTGAACCGCATCGCTGCCGCCCAGGGGGCGCCTGCCGTCCAGTCGGCGAAGGCACTTATGGATGATTTGAACCGCTCGTCGCCGGGTACCGGAATAGACCTCGAACTGGCCCCGATGTAGAACTCCGCGCGGCTGGATGGCCGGGCGTTAGCGATGTGTCTGCACCCAGCGCTTGAGCGTTGCGGAATCGACAGCGCCGCTCTGGCGGGCGATTTCGCGCCCACCTTTGAAGATGGCCAGCGTCGGGATGCTGCGGATGTTGAAGCGGGCCGCCAGTTGCTGCTCGCTTTCGGTGTTTACCTTGGCCAGACGGACGCCTGGCTCCAGTTCACTCGCCGCTTGGGCAAATGCCGGCGCCATCGAACGGCAGGGGCCGCACCAAGGCGCCCAGAAATCGACAACGACCGGCAGGTCGCCGCGCCCGATGTGGCGATCGAAATTGGCTGCGGTCAGCTCCAGCGGCTCTCCGGCAAACAATGCTTGCCGACACTGGCCGCAAGTCGGACTTTCGTCCAGGCGGGTCGCCGGGAGGCGATTGACCGCATCGCAATGTGGGCAGACGACGTGCAGGCTGTCAGTCATGATGCTTCCTTGGTATCAGAAAACTCTGATATCAGGCCGCCTTTGCCGGATTCAAGAGCTGGCGCCGTGCGTTTTTGCTTGCCGGGCGGAAGCGGCCAGCGCGCCGGGATCGGCTTTCTCTTTCGAGGGCCAGCCGCCAAGGTGGCGTTCGACGAGCGAGGCCAGCGCTGCCAGCCAGAGATGGTCTTCGTTCAATGCCGGAATGTAGTGGTACTCCTGGCCGCCATTCGCCAGGAAAGATGCCTTGCCCTCGATGGCGATTTCTTCCAGGGTTTCCAGGCAGTCGGCGACGAAGCCGGGACAGATGACATCGACGCGTCGCGTGCCCGCCTTGCCCAGCGCCTCGAGCGTCGGTGCGGTGTAGGGTTGCAACCATTCCGCCTTGCCGAAGCGTGACTGGAAGCAGATCCTGTGCTGTTCGGGCGCCAGATTCAGTCGTTCGGCCAGCAGGCGGCCGGTCTTCATGCACTCGCAGTAGTAGGGGTCGCCGAGATCGAGATTGCGCCGCGGCAGGCCGTGGAAACTGATGATCAACTGATCGCCGGTGCCCAGCCGCCCGTGTTTCATCCAGTGATCATGCACAGTCTGTTCGAGTGCCTGAATGTAGGCCGGGTCGTCATGAAAGTTGCGCACAAAGCGCATCTCGGGCTGATTGCGCTGGGTCAGCAGCCACTTGCAAGCCTCATCAACCACCGTGGCGGTAGTGCTTGCCGAGTACTGCGGGTACATCGGCAGCAGCAGGATTCTGGCGGCGCCAGCGGCCTTGAGCCGTTCCAGGACATCGGGAAGCGAAGGGGCGCCGTAACGCATTGCCGAAGCGACGGTCAGGTGGTGGCCGCGTTCGCCGAGATAGCCGGCGAGGAATTTTGTCTGACGTTCGGTATGAACCTTGAGCGGCGAGCCTTCGGTCATCCAGATCGAGGCATATTTCTCGGCCGATTTTTTCGGGCGGATGTTGAGAATGACGCCATTCAGGATCAACCACCAGATCGGGCGCGGAATCTCGACAACGCGCGGGTCGGACAGGAATTGTTTGAGGTAGCGCTTGAGGGCGGGTGCGGTCGGCGCCTCGGGCGTCCCCAGATTGACGAGGACGACCGCCGTGCCTGGCGCTGTTCCGTGTTGGTGCGGGGGTTCCGGCTTGAAATTTGGCATCAGTAGTTCTGCTGGTTGGAGAGGGCACTGGAAAGCAGCTTGGCGGTGATGTTGACGATCGGGATGACGCGCTCGTAGGCCATGCGGGTCGGGCCGATGACGCCGACCGAGCCGACGATCTGGCCATCGACGGTATAGGACGCGGCAACCACGCTGCATTCGTCTAGGGTGGCGATGCCCGATTCGCCACCGATGAAGATCTGGACGCCGGCCGCCCGGTTGGACACGTCGAGGAGGCGCATCAGGCTGGAGCGCTGCTCGAAAAGGTCGAACAGTTCGCGCAGGCGCTTCATGTTCGAAGACAGTTCCTCGACGTCGAGCAGGTTGTGCTCGCCGGAGATTACGTAAGGGGCCGGGCTACCGGACAGCGCCTCGTTGCCGGCTTCGAAGGCGAGCGTCATCAGCGGCTTGATGTCATCGCGCAACTGTTCGATCTCCGCCGACAGCCGATGGCGGATTTGCTCGAAATCGAGGCCGGCGAAATTCTGGTTCAGATAGTTGGCGGCCTCGACAAGCTCGGAGGGCGAATACGATTTTTCGGTCACCAGAACGCGATTCTGCACGTCGCCGTCGGTGGTGACGATGATCAGCAGGATGCGTTTTTCGGTCAGATTGAGGAACTCGATCTGGCGGATGCGGCTGGCACTGCGGCGCGGCGCCATGACGACGCCGGCAAAATGCGTGAGGCTGGAGAGCAGTTGCGAGGCGCTGGAAATGACCTGATTTGCCGGTCGACCGTGCAAGGCGCCTTCCATTTGATCGAGCTGCCGGGCTTCGAGCGGGCGCATGGTCAGCAGCGTGTCGACAAACAGACGATAGCCGCGCGGCGTCGGAACACGCCCCGCCGAGGTGTGCGGACTGGCGACAAAGCCCGCCTCTTCGAGGTCGGCCATGACATTGCGGATCGTTGCCGGCGACAGGTCGAGGCCCGAATACTTCGACAGCGCGCGCGAACCCACCGGCTGGCCGTCGGCAATGTAGTGTTCGACCAGGGCCTTGAGGAGGGTGCGGGAGCGGTCATCGAGCATGTCAGGGCATTGTACAAAAAACTGGCGACGGCGCGAGAAGCCATTTTTATGCAAGAATTCAGGCCATGAACTCCTGCTTCGGTTCCTCCCGCTCGCCGCGGACCATTGCGCTGGTCGGCAAGTACCATAGTCGCGAAATCGCCGAGTCCCTGCGCCAGCTTGCGGAATACCTGCACGAGCGGGGGATTTCCGTTTTCATCGAGCGCGAGACGGCCGAGCATGTCGGTCGCCAGGTCGATCTGGCGCGCTGGGTCACCTGCGGCTTCAACGACATTGGCGCGCATGCCGACCTCGCCATCGTGATCGGCGGTGACGGCACGATGCTTAATGCGGCGCGCCGCCTTGCGCGCTATCGCGTGCCGCTGGTCGGAATCAATCAGGGCCGACTCGGTTTCATGACCGATATTGCCCGTAGCGACATGCTGACCTGCATGGATGATTTGCTGGATGGGCGCTTTGCCGCCGAGAACCGCATGCTCCTCGATGCCGAAGTGATCCGCGACGGCAAGGAGATCGCCGCCAATCAGGCGCTGAACGAAGTCGTTGTGGATAAGGGGGCGATCGGCCGGATGATCGAGTTCGAACTGTCGATCGATGGTGAATTCATCTACAACCTGCGCTCGGATGGCCTGATCGTTTCGACGCCGACCGGCTCGACGGCTTACTCGTTGTCGTCGGGCGGGCCGATCCTGCATCCGACGCTGACCGGGATCGCGCTGGTGCCACTGTGTCCGCACGCGCTGACCAACCGGCCGATCATCGTCAATGACCAGGCCAACATCGAACTGCGCATTATTCAGGCCGACGATCCGCGCGTGCACTTCGACGGCCAGGTGACCTTGGATCTGCTCCCCGGCGACAGCGTCCGCCTCAAGCGTTCGGAATACGCCATCTGCTTCCTGCATCCGCCGGGCTACAGTTACTTCGCGATGCTGCGCCAGAAACTGCACTGGAGCGAACGCCCCAAGGGCCCCTGATGCTGCGCCACCTTGCGATTCGTGACTTTGTCATCGTCGATCGGCTGGAACTTGAGTTTTCAACTGGTTTTGGCGCATTGACCGGGGAAACCGGGGCCGGCAAGTCGATCCTGATCGATGCGCTGGCGCTGGCCTTGGGCGATCGCGCCGATGCCGGCGTCGTCCGCGCCGGTTGCGAGCGGACCGAAGTGGCGGCCACCTTCGAGATCGGCGGCCTGCCGCAGGTAATCGCCTGGCTGGCCGCCAACGACCTCGAAGCCGATGACGAACTGCTGCTGCGTCGCGTGCTCGATGCCGGCGGCCGCTCGCGCGGCTACATCAATGGTTCGCCGGCGACTGCCCAGCAGATGCGGGAGGTCGGCGAATTTCTGGTCGATATCCACGGTCAACATGCCCATCAGTCGCTGCTCCGTGGTGACGCACAAAGGGTGTTGTTCGATACCCATGCCGGGTTGTCCGCTCTGGCGCAACAGGTTGCGACGGCCTACCGGGCATGGCGTGAAGCCGAGCAGGCACTGAACTCGGCCGCGACCGGTGCCGAGGCGCTGGAGCGCGAGCGCGAACAGCTCGAATGGCAGGTCCGCGAACTCGATACGCTGGCGTTTTCCGGGGATGAATGGTCCGCTCTCGAACTCGAACACAAGCGCCTGGGGCACGCCGCAAGTCTGATCGACGGCGCCCGTTTTGCGCTCGAGACGTTGGCCGATGGCGAAGCCGCCTGTGCGGGCAATCTCGATCGCGTGGCCACCCGGATCGAAGGGCTTGCGAGCTACGATCCGGCGCTGCAGGAGGTCTCCGGCTTGCTGCAGTCGGCCTCGGCCGAACTGGCGGAGGCGGTGTCTACGCTGCGTCGCTATGCCGATCGCGTCGATCTCGATCCGGCGCGCCTGGCGGAGGTCGAGCGGCGCATGGAAGCGGTCCTCGCCTGCGCCCGCAAGTATCGGGTGCAGCCGGCTGAACTTCCCGGCTTGCTGGCCAACTGGCAAGCGCGGCTGGCAACGCTCACGGCAGCGGCTGACCTCGAGGCGCTGGCCGCGAGTGTCGAAGCCGTGCACGCCGAGTATCTGACTCTTGCCCGCGAACTGTCGGCCGGGCGGCAGCGCGTGGCCGGCGAGATGGGGGCGGCGGTCAGTGCGCTGATGCAGCAACTGGCGCTGGCTTCGGGTCGTTTCGAAGTGGCATTGCTGCCGCTGGCCGAGGGCGCTGCCTATGGCCTGGAACAGGTCGAATTCCGGGTTGGCGGTCTCGCCGGGCAGGAGGCCAAGCCGCTGGCCAAAGTGGCGTCGGGCGGCGAACTGTCGCGCATCAGCCTGGCCATCCAGGTGCTGACCTCACGTTCCGCCAGCGTGCCAACGCTCATCTTCGACGAGGTCGATGTCGGCATCGGCGGCGGCGTCGCCGAGATTGTCGGTCGCCTGCTGCGCGAACTCGGCGGCGAGCGCCAGGTGCTGTGCGTAACGCATCTGCCGCAGGTCGCGGCGCGTGCCGAATGGCAGTGGCAGGTCAGCAAGGAAACCCGCGACGGCGCGACGCTCAGTGCCATCCAGCAGCTTGACGAAGATCAGCGCGTCCGAGAAATTGCCCGCATGCTGGGTGGTGTCGAGGTGACGGACATCACGCTGGCGCATGCCGGGGAACTGTTGCGCCCCAAGGGTGCTTTCTGCAGGGCGCGGTCAACCACGAAAAATGCCCGAAAATGAACGGCATTCCGGGCTGGCTGTCAGAAGCAGCCGGGTGACGGCGAAGATTGCCAGCAGCAGGAAAAAAACGCCGCTGATCCGGTGTATCCATTTCAGTGGCAGCCGGTTGAGCAGCTTGCGGCCGGCGAGGACGCCGAGTATCGAGGTCATCGCCAGGGCGGCAGTCGCGCCCGTCCACACGGCAGATGGTTCGCTGGTGCTGCCGAGGCCGGCGACGGCAATTTGCGTCTTGTCGCCGAATTCGGCCAGAAAGATCAGCAGGAAAGTCGTGGCGACGATCCCGTGTCCGGGTTTTTCCTCGATCTCTTCGTCCTCGTCTTCATCGGTGTAGCGCAGGGCGCTGATACCAAAGCCGGCGAAGAGGACTGCCACTGCGACGACGACCAGCCATTCCGGAAGCCAGGCGGCGACGGCGGCGCCAAACAGGACCGCCAGCAGGTTGAGCACGGCAAACGCCGCGATCGCGCCGATGACGACCGGCAGGCCGCGATGACGGGCGGCCAGCGTCATGCAGACCAGTTGGCTCTTGTCGCCGATTTCGGCGAATGCGACGATGAGAAATGTCGTTCCGGCCGCGGTCAGCCACTGGCCGGAAAGCCAGGATGCAAAATCAGGCATCGGCAGGCGCGGTCAGGCCTTGGGGTTCTTGTCCCGGTTCGGGCAGCCGGCTTTCGTGCAATGGGCGTAGAGATAGAGCGCGTGTTCCTGGATGGCGAATCCGCGTTCGGCGGCGATGCGGTTCTGCCGGCGCTCGATTTCCGCATCGTAGAATTCCTCGACCCGGCCGCAATCGATGCAGACCAGATGGTCGTGGTGACTGCCGCGGTTGATCTCGAACACTGCCTTGCCCGACTCGAAGAAGTGGCGCTCCAGCAACCCGGCCTGCTCGAACTGGGTCAGTACCCGGTAAACCGTGGCAAGGCCGATGTCCATGTTCTCGGCGATCAGCATCCGGTAGACATCCTCGGCCGTCATGTGGCGCACGCTGCTTTTTTCGAACAGCTCGAGGATCTTGAGACGCGGGAAAGTGGCCTTCAGCCCCATGTTCTTGAGGCTTTGCGGGTCGCTCATTGTTTTTGTGTCCGTTAGTTGGTCAGGGGCGGAGCTGGCGTGATTTCGGGTATCATATACCGCTTCAAAGATGTTTTAGAAACTTCGGATTTCCGTATGTTCCGTTCCCGCTTGCTTATTCTCGGTACTGTCTGTTCGCTGCTTGCGGCGTGCAGCAGCTTCAATGCGTACAAGATCGACGTCCAGCAGGGCAATGTCCTGACCCAGGAAATGGTCGCCCAGCTCAAGCCTGGCCAGACACGCGAACAGGTGCGCTACATCCTCGGCACGCCGCTGCTCGCCGATATTTTCCATCAGCAGCGCTGGGACTATGTCTATAGCTACCGGAACGGCCGGACCGGTCAAGTCGAGAAGCGCCAGTTCTCGGTTTATTTCGACAAGGACAACCGCCTTGAAAAGGCGACGGGCGATGTCGAGGTCGCCGATCTCGACGAACTGGCGGCGCCGAAGACGAATACCCGACTGGTCGACTTCGGCACCCTGCCTGCCGACGGATCGCCAATGCCGGCACCCGAGGGGCCGGGATTCTTTCAGGGCCTGATGAATTCGGTCGGATTCTGATCATGAACAAGACGCGAGTCGGTATTGTCGGCGCTGGTGGGCGCATGGGACGCATGTTGCTGGAAGTCGCCCTCAAGGATGATGGCATTGTTCTCGGTGGTGCGTTTGATGTGCCCGGCAGCCCGGCGATCGGCCAGACGGTCGAGCAATTGACCGGGCTGGCGAGCGAGATCCGGGTCACCGATGACTTGGCGGACGGCCTTTCCGGTATCGATTGCCTTATCGATTTCACCCGGCCACAGGGTACGCTCGGGCACCTCGAACTCTGCCGCAAGGCCGGTGTGGCGATGGTGATCGGAACCACCGGTTTCGAAGCTGAGGGCAAAAACAGGATTTCCGAGGCGGCGCGCGATATTCCGGTCGTCTTCGCGCCGAACATGGCGGTCGGCGTCAACCTGGTGTTCAAGTTGCTCGATACCGCTGCGCGGATATTGAACCAGGGTTACGACATCGAGATCGTCGAGGCGCACCACCGGATGAAGGTCGATGCACCGTCCGGCACCGCATTGCGCATGGGTGAAGTGGTCGCCAGCGCGCTCGGCAGGGATCTCAAGGAATGCGCGGTCTATGGCCGCGAAGGCGTCACCGGCGAGCGCGATCCGTTGACCATTGGCTTCGCCACGGTGCGCGGCGGCGATGTGGTCGGCGATCACACGGTGATGTTCTGCGGGATCGGCGAGCGGGTCGAAATCACCCACAAGGCGGGCAGTCGCATGCCTTACGCGCTGGGCAGCATGCGCGCGGCACGTTTCCTTGCCGGTCGCCAGAGCGGCCTGTTCGACATGCAGGACGTGCTCGGCCTGCGCTAGATTCGCCGGTGGTCGAGACCTGGTTGAGCGCCCCTGAATTTGCCTGACGGGGTGGTTTCCGGCTAAAATGGAAAGCTTAAAAAGCACAAGCGGGGAGGCGCAAGCCTTCCCGCTTGGCACATGAATAAGCAGAAACTTCCAGGAGAGCCGGTCGTGTCATTACTGCCCTCAACCATACCCGCCATTCTCGCCCTCGCCGACGGAACGGTATTCAAAGGGCAATCCATCGGCGCCGACGGCGTGACCAGCGGCGAGGTCGTTTTCAACACCGCCATGTCCGGCTATCAGGAAATCCTCACCGACCCTTCCTATTGCCGTCAGATCGTCACGCTGACCTACCCGCATATCGGCAACACCGGTTGCAACGCGGAAGATTTTGAATCCAATGCCAATTACGCCGCCGGTCTGGTCATTCGTGACCTGCCCCTGCGTGCTTCCAGCTGGCGTTCCCAGGACGATCTGTCGTCGTATCTCAAGATACACGGCATCGTCGCCATTGCCGGTATCGATACGCGCAAGCTGACGCGTGTGCTGCGGGAAAAAGGCGCGCAGGCTGGCTGTATCCTGGCCGGTGAAGTAGATGAGTCGAAGGCGCTGGCCATGGCGCGGGCGTTCCCCGGGCTGGCCGGGATGGATCTGGCCAAGGTGGTTTCCGCCAAGGAAAACTACGCCTGGAGCGAGGGTGAATGGACGCTGAAGGGCTACCAGCAAGGACCGGAGCCACGCTTCCATGTCGTTGCCTACGATTTTGGCGTCAAGCGCAACATCCTGCGCATGCTGGCCCAGCGCGGCGTCAGGCTGACCGTTGTCCCCGCCCAGACGCCGGCGGCCGATGTGCTGGCGATGAAGCCGGATGGGGTTTTTCTGTCCAATGGCCCCGGTGATCCGGAGCCCTGCGACTACGCCATTGACGCCATCCGTGAATTTCTCGACCGCGGCGTGCCGACCTTTGGCATCTGCCTCGGCCACCAGTTGCTGGCGCTGGCTTCTGGCGCCAGGACCCTGAAGATGAAATTCGGTCACCACGGCGCCAACCATCCGGTCAAGGACATGGATAGCGGCCAGGTGCTGATTACCAGCCAGAACCACGGCTTCGCGGTCGACGGCGATTCCTTGCCGAAAAACCTGCGCGCCACGCATGTCTCGTTGTTCGACGGCTCGCTGCAAGGTATTGCCCGTACCGATGTGCCGGCCTTCTCCTTCCAGGGCCATCCGGAAGCCAGCCCGGGCCCGCACGACGTGGCCTATCTGTTCGACCGCTTCCTTGACATGATGACGCGCGGCGTCGCTGCCCTGCAACCGGCGCAATAAGCGAGAAATAACATGCCGAAACGTACAGACATAAAAAGTGTTTTGATTATTGGCGCCGGCCCGATCATCATCGGTCAGGCCTGCGAGTTCGACTACTCCGGCGCCCAGGCTTGTAAAGCCCTGCGCGAAGAGGGTTACAAGGTCATTCTGGTGAACTCCAATCCGGCGACCATCATGACCGACCCGGAAATGGCCGATGTGACCTATATCGAGCCGATTACCTGGCAGGTTGTTGCCAAGATCATCGAAAAAGAGCGTCCGGATGCGCTCTTGCCGACCATGGGCGGCCAGACCGCGTTGAACTGCGCGCTCGATCTCGATCGCGAAGGCGTGCTCGCCGAGTTCAATGTCGAGTTGATCGGCGCCTCCAAGGAGGCGATCGACAAGGCTGAAGACCGCCTCAAGTTTAAAGATGCGATGACCAAAATCGGTCTAGGTTCGGCCCGTTCTGCTATCGCCCATTCGATGGAGGCGGCGTATCAGGTGCAATCCATGGTCGGCTTTCCGACCATCATCCGCCCATCCTTCACGCTCGGAGGTTCCGGTGGCGGCATCGCCTACAACATGGAAGAGTTCGAGACCATCTGCAAGCGCGGTCTCGAAGCCTCGCCGACGCACGAGCTGCTGATCGAGGAAAGTCTGCTCGGCTGGAAGGAATACGAGATGGAAGTCGTCCGCGACAAGGCCGACAACTGCATCATCATCTGCTCGATCGAGAACCTCGATCCGATGGGCGTCCATACCGGCGACTCGATCACCGTCGCGCCGGCCCAGACGCTGACCGACAAGGAATACCAGATCCTGCGTAACGCCTCGATCGCCGTGCTGCGCGAGATCGGTGTCGATACCGGCGGTTCCAACGTCCAGTTCTCGATCAATCCGAAGGACGGCCGGATGATCGTCATCGAGATGAACCCGCGCGTCTCGCGTTCGTCGGCGCTGGCCTCGAAGGCGACCGGCTTCCCGATCGCCAAGATCGCCGCCAAGCTGGCCGTCGGCTATACGCTCGACGAACTGGCCAACGACATCACCGGCGGCAAGACTCCGGCCTCGTTCGAGCCGTCGATCGACTATGTCGTCACCAAGGTGCCGCGTTTCGCCTTCGAAAAATTCCCGCAGGCCGATTCGACGTTGACCACGCAGATGAAATCGGTCGGCGAAGTGATGGCCATCGGCCGTACCTTCCAGGAATCGTTGCAAAAGGCCTTGCGCGGGCTGGAAGTGGGCGTTCAACGGATTCAACCTGAAGACGGTCGATCCGGAAACCATCGACGAACAACTGGCCCGACCGACGCCGGATCGCCTGTGGTACGTCGCTGATGCCTTCGGCGTCGGCATGTCGGTCGAGAAGGTCTTCGACCTGACCAAGATCGACCCGTGGTTCCTTGTTCAGATCAAGGAACTCGTTGATCTCGAACTGGAAATCGAAAAACGTGATTTTTCGACGTTGACCGCGGAAGAGTTGCGCTATCTGAAGCGCAAGGGCTTTGCCGATCGCCGTCTGGCCCACCTGACCAAGTCCAGCGAGACGGCAGTCCGTGAGCGTCGTCATGCGCTGGGCGTGCGCCCGGTGTACAAGCGCGTCGATACCTGCGCCGCCGAATTCTCTACTGGCACGGCCTACATGTACTCGACCTACGAGGACGAGTGCGAGGCCAATCCGACCGACAAGAAGAAGATCATGGTGCTGGGCGGCGGTCCGAACCGTATCGGTCAGGGCATCGAGTTCGACTACTGCTGCGTGCATGCGGCGATGGCGATGCGCGAAGACGGTTACGAAACCATCATGGTCAACTGCAATCCGGAAACCGTTTCCACTGACTATGACACCTCGGATCGCTTGTACTTCGAGCCGCTGACGCTGGAAGACGTGCTGGAAATCGTCGCCATCGAGAAGCCGGTCGGCGTCATCGTCCAGTACGGTGGCCAGACGCCGCTCAAGCTGGCGCTGGCGCTGGAAGCCAACGGCGTGCCGATCATCGGTACGACGCCGGAATCGATCGACATTGCTGAAGACCGCGAGCGTTTCCAGAAGCTGCTGCACGACCTCGGCCTCAAGCAGCCGCCGAACCGTACCGCACGCACTGAAGAAGATGCGCTGCGCCTGGCCCAGGAAATCGGCTATCCGCTGGTCGTTCGTCCGTCCTATGTGCTGGGCGGTCGCGCCATGGAAATCGTCCATGAGCAGAAGGATCTCGAACGCTACATGCGCGAGGCGGTCAAGGTTTCGCATGATTCGCCAGTGTTGCTCGACCGTTTCCTGAACGATGCCTGTGAAGTCGATGTCGATGCCCTGTCGGATGGTGAGGAGGTCATCATCGGCGGCGTCATGGAGCACATTGAACAGGCCGGTGTGCACTCCGGCGACTCGGCCTGCTCACTGCCGCCTTATTCGCTGGGCGCCGAAGTACAGGCTGAACTGCGGCGCCAGACCAAGCTGATGGCCAAGGCGCTCAACGTCTGTGGCCTGATGAACGTCCAGTTCGCGATCCAGAATGACACCGTTTATGTGCTGGAAGTGAATCCGCGTGCGTCACGTACCGTGCCCTTCGTTTCCAAGGCAACCGGCCTGCAACTGGCCAAGATTGCGGCGCGCTGCATGGCGGGGCGCAGCCTGAAGGACCAGGGCATCACGAAGGAAGTCATCCCGCCGTATTTCTCGGTCAAGGAAGCGGTCTTCCCCTTCGTCAAGTTCCCGGGCGTCGATACCATTTTGGGTCCCGAAATGAAGTCGACCGGCGAAGTCATGGGCGTTGGCATTACCTTCGCCGAAGCCTTCGTCAAGTCGCAACTGGCAGCCAGCGTCAAGCTGCCTTCGTCCGGCAAGGCATTCCTGTCGGTCAAGGACAGCGACAAGTCGAAGGCGGTCGAAATTGCCCGCCACCTGACAGAAGCCGGATTCCAGTTGGTGGCGACGCGCGGTACGGCGCATGCCATCGAAGTGGCGGGCCTGCAGGTACAGGTCGCCAACAAGGTCACCGAAGGTCGCCCGCATATCGTCGACATGATCAAGAACAACGAAATATCGCTGATCATCAACACGGTGGAAGAAAAACGGCTGGCGATCAACGATTCGCGCTCCATCCGTACTTCGGGCCTGCAGGCCAGGGTGACGATGTACACGACGATCTGGGGCGCCGAGGCGGCTGCGGAAGGTATTCGCAATCGCGGCGAGTTGGTGGTGTATTCGATTCAGGCGTTGCACGAGCAGCTTCACTAAGACCAATCTGAACCGCCGGGTCGCCCAGCATGGGCGCCGGCGGTTTGCTTTTCTGGAATAGAAAATGAGTAAAGTTCCGCTGACCGTGGCTGGTGCCGAGAAACTTCGCGCAGAACTGCATCGCCTGAAGACGATCGAGCGACCGAGCGTCATTGCGGCGATCGCCGAGGCGCGCGCCCACGGCGATCTTTCCGAGAACGCCGAATACGACGCTGCCAAGGAACGCCAGGGCTTTGTCGAGGGGAGAATCAAGGAGGTCGAGGGCAAGCTTTCGAATGCCCAGATCATCGACCCCAAGTTGCTCGATGCCGACGGTCGTTGCGTCTTCGGCGCCACGATCGAGATCGAGGATCAGGATTCCGGCGACGCCGTGACCTACCAGATCGTCGGCGAGGACGAGGCCGACATCAAGACCGGCAAGCTCTCGGTCGCCTCGCCGATGGCGCGCGCGCTGATCGGCAAGTACGCCGGCGATATCGCGCAGGTGCAGGCGCCGGGTGGTATTCGGGAATTCGAAATTATTGACGTTCGCTACGAGTAGTCGCCGGTGCGCAAATTGTCCGAGGCCCTCTAGTTCATTGCCATCACCCTGTGGGTGGGCGGCCTGTGGGCGATCGGCTACATTGCCGCGCCAGTCCTGTTTTCAAGCCTGGGTGACCGCCAGCTCGCGGGGATGGTGGCCGGCAAGCTGTTCTCGTTGATTGGCTGGATTGGCCTCGGAAGTGCCGCCTACCTGCTGCTATTCCTGGTTATCCGCTGCGGTGGGCAGACGTTCAAGGGTGCCGTCTTCTGGCTGGTGTTGCTCAATGGCGTTGCTGGCGGCTGCCAGCCAGTTCGGAATCCAGCCGCTGATGGCTCAGCTCAAGGCCGATGCCTTGCCGCGCGAGGTCATGGCAAGTGTGTTGCGCGACCGCTTTGCCGCGTGGCACGGAATTTCCAGCATTCTCTATCTGGTGCAGAGCCTGCTGGGTTTGTGGCTGGTCGTCTGGGCCAACAGAGGGTTGAAGTAATCAGCCCTGAAAGCTGCGCTTGGACTTGCGCGGCGCGGCAGTCGGCCGGCGGGTTTTGGGGCTTTTCGGGGCGTTGACCGCAGCAGGGGCGGCCGGGGCAGGGCGGTAGACCACCAGCAGTTTGCCGATATGTTGAACTGCAGCAGCTCCGAGTTCGCTGCAGATTTTTTCGAGATGGGCGATGCGGTCTTCACGACTGTCGCCATAGACACGAATCTTGATCAGTTCGTGGGCATTCAGATTGACGTCGATTTCCTTGAGGACTGCCTCGGTGAGGCCGTTCTCGGCAATTGAGACGACGGGATTCAGGCTGTGGGCGCGGGCGCGCAGTTCGCGGCGCGCGACAGACGATAATTGCAGCATAGTAAACCTTTCAAAAACGGCATTTTACCGAATGAAAAGAACCAGAACCAGCAAAGCTTGGATGCGGGAGCATGTCAATGATCCCTACGTGCAGCTCGCCAAGAAGGAGGGCTGGCGTTCGCGTGCCGCTTTCAAGCTGATCGAGATTGATGAAAAGGACAAGTTGCTCCGGCGCGGCGAGGTGGTCGTCAACCTCGGTGCGACGCCTGGCGGCTGGTCGCAGGTTGCCATGAAACGGGTCGGCGAAGGGGGCATGGTGCTGGCCCTGGATCTGCTCGAAATGGAGCCGATCCATGGCGTCGATTTCATTCAGGGCGACTTTCGCGAGGATGACGTCCTTCAGAAGCTGGAAGAAAAGCTGAACGGACGCCGCGTGGGACTTGTAATGTCCGACATGGCCCCCAATATGTCAGGGGTGCCTCTGGTTGATCAGGCCCGCGTAATGTACCTTGCCGAACTTGGCCTGGAATTTTCCAAAGCCCATTTGAAACCGGATGGCGGTTTTCTGGTCAAAGTTTTTCAGGGAACGGATTACGAGACATTTCTCCGTTCAATGCGCGAGGTTTTCAAGACGGTTGCCGTGCGTAAACCGGATGCGTCGCGCGACAGAAGTGCCGAGCTTTATTTGCTCGGTCGTATATTGCGGTGAAAGATTTGTTTAGAATGATGTTTTTATCGCTCGAAGTAGTACAAGGAGAGCAAGCTTGAACAACATGTTCAAAAACCTCGCAATCTGGCTGGTCATCGGTCTCGTGCTGATGACAGTGTTCAATCAGTTCAATACTCGACAGGTTACGCAAGGTTCGATCGAATACTCGCAGTTCCTCGATGAAGTCAAGCAGGGACACATCAGCAAGGTGCTCATCGAGGGGCGTACCCTGAAAGGGACGACCACCGAAGGCAAGCGGATCACTTCGTACGCGCCGCCCGATCTGTGGATGGTTTCCGACCTGTTGAAGAACGGCGTCAAGATCGAAGCCAAGCCGGAAGAAGAGCAATCTTTCCTGATGAATATCTTCGTCAGCTGGTTCCCGATGCTGCTACTGATCGGTGTCTGGGTCTTCTTCATGCGCCAGATGCAGGGCGGTGGCAAGGGTGGCGCCTTCTCGTTCGGCAAGTCGCGCGCCCGCATGACCGACGAAGCACAGAATGTCGTTACCTTTGCCGATGTCGCCGGTTGCGACGAAGCCAAGGAAGAAGTTCAGGAAATCGTCGATTTCCTGCGCGATCCCTCCAAGTTCCAGAAGCTCGGTGGCCACGTTCCCAAGGGCGTGCTGATGGTCGGCAACCCTGGTACCGGCAAGACCCTGCTCGCCAGGGCCATCGCCGGCGAAGCCAAGGTGCCGTTCTTCAGCATTTCCGGTTCCGATTTCGTCGAGATGTTCGTTGGTGTCGGTGCGGCACGCGTTCGCGACATGTTCGAGAATGCCAAGAAGCATGCGCCTTGCATCATTTTCATCGATGAAATTGACGCGGTCGGCCGCCATCGTGGCGCCGGCCTCGGCGGCGGCAACGACGAGCGCGAGCAGACGCTGAACCAGATGCTGGTTGAGATGGATGGCTTCGAAGGCCACGCCAGCATCATCGTGATCGCCGCGACCAACCGTCCGGACATCCTCGACCCGGCGCTGCTGCGCCCGGGCCGTTTCGACCGTCAGGTCGTCGTGCCGCTGCCCGATATCCGCGGCCGCGAGGAAATCCTCAAGGTGCACATGCGCAAGGTGCCGATCTCGGGCGACGTCAGGGCCGATATCATCGCCCGCGGTACGCCCGGTTTTTCCGGCGCCGATCTGGCCAATCTGGTCAACGAGTCCGCACTGTTCGCGGCGCGCGGCAACAAGCGGCTGGTAGACATGGAAGATTTCGAGAAGGCCAAGGACAAGATCATGATGGGCGCCGAGCGCCGCAGCATGGTGATGTCCGAGGAAGAGAAGCGCAACACGGCCTACCATGAATCCGGGCACGCCGTGATCGCCAAGTTGATGCCAAAATCCGATCCGGTGCACAAGGTCACGATCATTCCGCGCGGTCGAGCCTTGGGTCTGACCATGCAATTGCCGGAGCAGGATCGTTACGCCTACGACCGCCAATACCTGATGAGCCGGATCGCCGTGCTCTTCGGCGGGCGCATTGCCGAAGAGCTGTTCATGGATCAGATGACGACTGGCGCTTCCAACGATTTCGAACGTGCTACCGCTTTGGCGCGCGACATGGTTACCCGCTTTGGCATGTCTGAAATGGGCGTGATGGTGTATGGCGAAAACGAGGGCGAGGTCTTCCTCGGTCGTTCGGTCACGCAGCACAAGAATGTCTCCGAGGCGACGATGCAGAAGGTCGATCTGGAAATCCGTCGCATCATCGACGAGCAGTATGCGCTTGCCCGCAAGTTGCTTGAAGAGAACCGCGACAAGGTCGAGGCGATGACGCACGCGCTGCTCGAGTGGGAAACCATCGATTCCGAGCAGATCGACGACATCATGGCTGGCAAGGCGCCGCGTCCGCCGAAGCCTTCGCAGAGCGTGCCGCGCCCCTCATCAACACCCAGCGATTCGCCGGGCGCCGAGCCAAGCGCGCCGGCGACGGCCTGATCGGTTTATTTCAATACCAAGCCGGGAGTCAGCTCCCGGTTTTCGTTTCCGCCATGCCTGACCTTCACTGCGGCCGCTTCCGGCTTTCCCTTGATCGACCGCTCATTATGGGCATCGTCAACCTGACGCCGGACTCGTTCTCGGGCGATGGAACCGGGGCGGACGTCAACCGTGCAATCCGTCTTGCGCGTCACCAGTTAGAGACGGGCGCGGACATTCTCGATATCGGCGCCGAGTCATCGCGTCCCGGGGCCATTCAGACGCCGGAAGACGAAGAGCTGCGGCGGCTGATTCCCGTGCTCCGGGAAATTGTTAACTGGGGGGTGCCGGTTTCCGTCGATACCTACAAGCCCGCGGTCATGCGCGCCGCTCTCGATGCAGGCGCATCGATGATCAACGATATCAGCGCCCTTCGCCATTCCGGCGCGCTGGCTGCCGTCGCGGCCAGCGATTGCGCCATCTGCCTGATGCACATGCAGAGCGAGCCGGGGACGATGCAGGACGCGCCGCATTACGACGACGTCGTGCGCGAGGTGCGGGATTTCCTGGCGCAGCGGGTTGCATGTTGCCGTGAGGCCGGCATCGATGCCGGTCGTCTGGTGCTTGATCCGGGCTTCGGTTTCGGCAAGAGCCTGGAACACAATTTAGCCCTGTTCAGGGCGTTGACCGTAACCGGCTGGAATGATCTGCCATCTCTGGTCGGCGTCTCGCGCAAATCGATGCTGGGGGCGATCACCGGGCAGCCGGTTGAACGGCGAGTCGCGGCCAGCCTTGCAGCGGCAGTGCTGGCGGTCCGGAAGGGTGCGAAAATACTGCGCGTGCATGATGTCGAAGAAACAAGGGATGCGCTGGCCGTGCTGGCCGCGATCGAAACAGGGAGTCCGCAATGAGTAGAAAATATTTCGGTACCGATGGCGTGCGAGGGCGTGTCGGCCAGGCGCCCATTACCCCCGACTTTGTCATGCGCCTCGGCTACGCTGCCGGAAAGGTGTTGCTTGGCCTTGCCGACATGCCTGACGGTGAGCGTCCTTCGGTCCTGATCGGCAAGGACACCCGGCTTTCCGGGTACATGCTCGAATCGGCGCTGGAGGCGGGTTTTTCGGCGGCCGGCGTCGATGTCTGTCTGGTCGGTCCGATCCCCACGCCGGCGGTCGCTTACCTGACGCGCGCCCTGCGTCTGCAGGCGGGTATCGTGATTTCCGCGTCGCACAATCCCTATTACGATAATGGCATCAAGTTTTTCTCGGCACAGGGAACCAAGTTGCCTGACGACGTTGAACGCGCTATCGAGGAATGCATCGATCAGCCCATGGTTTGCGTGCCGGCTGCCGATCTCGGCAGGGCGAAGCGCATAGAAGACGCGCGCGGACGCTACATCGAATTCTGCAAAAGCACGTTTCCGAACGACCTCGATCTGCGCGGCCTCAAGATCGTCGTCGATTGTGCGCATGGGGCTGCCTATCAGACGGCGCCGGATGTTTTTCATGAACTCGGCGCCGAAGTTGTCGAAATCGGCTCCCAGCCCAACGGCCTGAATATCAATGACGGATTCGGGGCGACCGCGCCGAAAGCACTTTGCGAAGCCGTTCTCGCCCATGCCGCCGATCTCGGCGTGGCCCTTGATGGCGATGCCGATCGCCTTCAGATGGTCGATGCCAAGGGGCAGCTCTATGATGGCGACCAACTGCTCTACGCTATTGTCCGGAGTCGGGCCAACCACGGCCGGGTCAGGGGTGTCGTCGGTACGCTGATGACCAATCTGGCGCTGGAGCACGCGCTGGCGAAGATGGATGTTCCGTTCGCCAGAGCCGCCGTCGGTGACCGTTATGTCGTCGAAATGCTGCATGACAACGGCTGGATCTTCGGCGGCGAGAACTCGGGACACATCCTGACGCTCGACCGCCATACGACAGGCGATGGCACCGTTGCAGCACTCCAGGTTCTGGCTGCGCTGCGAGAATCGGGCGGCGACCTTGAAAGCCTGCTCGGGAGCTTGCATCTCTACCCGCAGAAATTGATCAATGTGCCAATCGTCAAGGGCTTCCCCTGGCAGGACGACACATCGATTCAGGTGGCACTCGCCGCTGTCGAAAGTCGAATGTCGGGTCGCGGTCGCGTCTTGTTGCGTGCTTCGGGTACCGAGCCCTTGTTGCGCGTCATGGTCGAAGGTGAAGATGCCAGGGAAGTCCTGGCAGCTGCCGAAGATCTGGCGATGGTGGTACGTGAAGCCGCCAACTGATCATGCTGTCCGCCCTCATTCTTGACCATTGCCCCCCCGGATGGCTATAATCCGATCGTTTTTGCCAACGGAATTGCCCCTCATATGCGTAAAAAGCTTGTCGCCGGGAACTGGAAGATGCACGGCAGTCTTCAGGGAAATGCAGCTTTGCTCGATCGCCTGATGGCGGAAGCATCGAAGTTGTCATGCGAAGTTGCGGTATGCGCGCCTTATCCCTACCTCGCCCAGGTCCAGTCGAAGCTGACCGGAACTTCCCTGCTGTGGGGCGCCCAGTCAGTCAGCGAGCACGCTTCCGGGGCATTTACCGGCGAGGTATCGGCATCGATGCTCCGCGATTTCGGTTGCCACTATGTGCTGGTCGGGCATTCCGAGCGACGCCAACTGTTTGGCGAGAGCGATGCCGCTGTCGCCGCCAAGTTCGTGGCGGCGCAACAGGCCGGGCTGGTACCTGTCCTGTGCGTTGGCGAGACGCTTTCCGAGCGCGAGTCGGGTCAGACGATGGCCGTTGTGGCGCGCCAGCTCGATGCCGTGATCGGGCGCGCCGGTGTTGCCGCATTGGCTACGGCAGTTGTTGCCTACGAGCCGGTATGGGCCATCGGTACTGGCATGACGGCGTCACCTGCTCAGGCGCAGGAGGTGCATGCGGCAATTCGTGCGCAGGTGGCCAGGCTGGATGGCGCTCTGGCGAGCGGCTTGCGTATTCTGTACGGTGGCAGCGTCAAGGCGCAGAATGCGGCGGAGTTGTTTGCCCAGACCGATATCGACGGTGGTCTGATCGGCGGAGCCGCATTGGTTGCGGATGATTTTCTTGCGATTTGCCAAGCGGCAAGTTGATAGGCGGAATAAATGAACTGGCTTTTCTCTCTTCTCCTGACGGTGCACATTCTGGTCGCGCTCGGAATTATCGGGCTGGTGCTCATGCAGCACGGCAAGGGCGCCGACATGGGGGCCGCTTTCGGTAGCGGCGCTTCGGGTAGCCTGTTCGGCGCTACCGGGTCGGCCAACTTTCTGAGTCGCACGACCGGCGTTCTGGCTGCGGTGTTTTTCGTTACCAGCCTGAGTCTGGCCTACGTGGCTTCCAGCAAGCCAAAAACGACTGGCAGCGTGATGCAGGAAACGGTACAATCGCAGCCGGTTTCGCAGCCTGTTGCGGCGGGTGGCGAATCGCCCGCGGCGCCTGCAGATGCTGACTCAAAAGCAAAAGAGGATGCTGGCTCAAAAGCAAAAGATATTCCGAAGTAAGCAAGGTGGTCTCTCCGGCAAAGTCCCTCGCCGGGGTGGCCAAAAAAGCAGTGCCGACGTGGTGAAATTGGTAGACACGCTATCTTGAGGGGGTAGTGGCGCAAGCTGTGCGAGTTCGAGTCTCGCCGTCGGCACCAAACTCAGGGGCAGTGGCTGAAACGCACGCTGCTTCGTACAAGAAACTGAATATTGGCGGCGGATCATGGAAAACTACTTTCCAATCCTGATGTTCGTCCTGGTAGGGATCGCGGTCGGCGTGTTGCCTGTTGCGATGGGTTTCATCTTGGGGCCCAGCCGACCGGACCCCGAGAAGCTCTCTCCCTACGAGTGCGGCTTCGAGGCTTTCGAGGACGCGCGCATGAAGTTCGACGTGCGCTATTACCTGATCGCCATACTTTTCATCCTGTTCGATCTGGAAATCGCCTTCCTCTTCCCGTGGGCGACGATTTTCAAGGATATCGTTGCGACAGAATCCATAAAGCTTTTCGGTTTTATCGAGATGATGACTTTTGTTGTCGTCTTGGTCATTGGCTACGTTTATGCTTGGGCCAAAGGGGCGCTTGAATGGGAATAGGGTTCGACCATGGGTATTGAAGGCGTCCTCCAGGAAGGCTTTGTCACCACCACGGCTGACAAGCTCATCAACTACATGCGTACCGGGTCGATGTGGCCGATGACCTTCGGTCTGGCCTGTTGCGCTGTCGAGATGATTCATGCCGGTTGTTCCCGATATGACCTCGACCGCTTCGGGATCGTCTTCCGGGGCAGTCCGCGTCAGTCCGACGTGATGATTGTGGCGGGCACCCTGACCAACAAGATGGCGCCGGCGCTGCGCAAGGTTTACGACCAGATGTCGGAGCCGCGCTGGGTGGTCTCGATGGGGTCGTGCGCCAATGGCGGTGGTTACTACCACTACTCCTATTCGGTGGTGCGCGGGTGTGATCGTATCGTACCGGTCGACATCTATGTGCCAGGCTGTCCGCCGACGGCTGAGGCCCTGATTTACGGTCTCATCCAGCTGCAGAACAAGATTCGTCGTACCAATACCATTGCTCGTTAATTGCCAAGGCTGATTCGATATGTCCGCCAAGCTGGAAACGCTTAGCCAGAACCTGCAGAAGCATTTCGGCGACAAGCTCGGGTCACTCAAGCTTGCGCTCGGGGAGTTGACTGTCGAAGTAGCTGCTGCCGACTATCTCGCGATAATGACTTCTTTGCGCAACGAGCCCGATCTGGGCTTCGAAGAGATGGTCGACCTCTGCGGGGTTGATTATTCGACCTATGGCGATGGTGCGTGGCCCGGCCGCCGTTTCGCGGCGGTTTCGCACCTGCTGTCGATTGCCAACAACTGGCGCCTGCGGGTTCGTGTTTTTGCCGAAGATGACGAATTTCCGGTCGTGGATTCGGTTACCGGGGTCTGGAAGAGCGTCAATTGGTTCGAGCGCGAGGCATTCGACCTGTTCGGCATCGCCTTCGTCGGTCATGATGACCTGCGCCGCATCCTGACCGATTACGGTTTCATCGGTCATCCGTTCCGCAAGGATTTTCCGATTTCTGGTCACGTGGAAATGCGTTACGACCCGGATCAGGGTCGGGTCATCTACCAGCCGGTGACCATCGAGCCCCGCGAGAATACCCCGCGCATCGTGCGCGAAGATAACTACGGGGATCCCGCCCATGGCTGATATCCGCAATTTCACCCTGAACTTCGGCCCGCAGCACCCCGCGGCCCACGGTGTTTTGCGCCTCGTGCTGGAACTCGATGGCGAGGTCGTGCAACGCGCCGACCCGCATATCGGGCTTTTGCATCGCGCGACGGAAAAGCTTGCCGAGACCAGGACCTGGGTGCAGTCGGTGCCCTACATGGATCGTCTGGACTACGTGTCCATGATGTGCAACGAGCACGCCTACTGCCTGGCAACCGAGAAACTGCTTGGTGTCGAGGTGCCGATACGCGGCAAGTACATTCGTACGATGTTCGACGAGGTTACGCGTCTCCTGAACCACCTCCTGTGGATTGGTTGTCACGCGCTCGACGTCGGCGCCATGACCATGGCGCTGTATACCTTCCGTGAGCGGGAAGATCTGATGGATGCCTACGAGGCGGTCTCCGGCGCGCGTCTGCATGCGGCTTATTACCGTCCGGGCGGTGTTTACCGCGACCTGCCGGATCGTATGCCGCAATACAAGGAGTCGACCTGGACCAGTGCCAAGAAGGCCGGCGAACTCAACGAGAATCGCAGCGGTTCGCTACTCGATTTTCTCGAAGACTTTACCAACCGTTTTCCGACTTATCACAGTGAATACCATACCCTGCTGACGGACAACCGGATCTGGAAGCAGCGTCTGGTGAACGTTGGGGTTGTGTCACCCGAGCGTGCCCTGCAGATGGGCTTTTCCGGGGCGATGCTGCGCGGTTCGGGTTTTGCATGGGATCTGCGCAAGAAGCAGCCGTATGCCGCCTACGACAAGATTGATTTCGACGTCCCGGTCGGCGTGAACGGTGACAGCTATGATCGTTATCTGGTCCGCATGGAAGAGATGCTGCAGTCCAACCGCATCATCAAGCAGTGCATAGCCTGGCTGCGCAAGAACCCCGGGCCGGTGATCACCGAGAACCACAAGGTTGCGCCGCCTTCCCGCGAGGACATGAAGTCCAACATGGAAGAGCTGATTCACCATTTCAAGCTGTTTACCGAGGGCATACATGTTCCGCCGGGCGAGGCCTACGCTGCGATCGAGCATCCGAAGGGCGAGTTTGGCATCTACTTTATTTCCGACGGCGCCAACAAGCCGTACCGCATGAAAATTCGTGCGCCGGGTTACGTACACCTGGCCGGGATGGATGAAATGGCTCGTGGCCACATGATTGCCGACGTCGTTACGATTATCGGTTCCCAGGATATTGTTTTTGGCGAGATCGACCGCTGATGTTTTCTGCTGAAACCCAACAGAAGTTCGACCGCGAGGTTGCCAAGTATCCCGCCAGCCAGGCACAGTCCGCGGTGATGGCCTGTCTCGCGCTTGCCCAGGAGGAAAAGGGCTGGTTGCCGCCAGAAGCCATCGAGGCGGTCGCTGCCTATCTTGGCATGCCGCCGATGGCGGCTTACGAGGTTGCTTCCTTCTACAACATGTACGACCTCAAGCCGGTCGGAAAATACAAGATCACGGTCTGCACCAATTTGCCCTGTGCGCTGTCCGGCGGTTATCACGCCGGCGAATACGTACAGAAGAAACTCGGTATCGGCTATGGGGAAACCACGGCGGATGGCTTGTTCACCCTGAAGGAAGGTGAGTGCATGGGCGCCTGCGGCGATGCGCCGGTGATGATCGTCAATAACCGCAGCATGTGCAGCCACATGCATCCGGAGCAGATCGACAAGCTGCTTGAGGAGTGCAAATAATGGCGATGCTGGGATCGATCAATGGCGTCCTGATGGAAGGTCTTGATGGCGACAATACCTGGCGCCTCAAGGATTACGTTGCCCGTGGCGGTTATGTGCAACTGCGCCGCATCCTCGAAAGCAAGATGACCCAGGAAGAGGTCATCAGCGAGGTCAAGAAATCCGTTCTGCGCGGTCGTGGCGGCGCCGGCTTCCCGACGGGTCTGAAGTGGTCTTTCATGCCACGCTCCTTCCCCGGTGACAAATATGTGGTCTGCAATACGGACGAAGGTGAACCGGGAACCTTCAAAGATCGCGACATCATGCGCTTCAATCCGCACTCGGTCATCGAAGGCATGGCGATCGCCGCCTTCGCGATGGGCGCCAACAGCGGTTACAACTATGTCCACGGCGAAATATGGGAACTCTACAAGCGTTTCGAAGAAGCGCTCGATGAAGCACGCGCAGCCGGTTTCATTGGCCAGAATATTCTTGGTTCCGGATTCGATTTCGAATTGTTCGCCCACCACGGTTACGGGGCCTACATCTGCGGCGAGGAAACTGCGCTGCTCGAGTCGATCGAAGGCAAGAAGGGGCAGCCGCGATTCAAGCCGCCGTTCCCGGCGTCGTTCGGCCTTTACGGCAAGCCGACCACCATCAACAATACGGAAACCTTCGCTTCCATTCCCTTCATTTTGCAGATGGGCGGCGAAGAATTCCTGAATCTGGGCAAGCCCAACAACGGCGGGACCAAGCTCTTCTCGGTTTCCGGCCACGTGAATCGCCCGGGCAACTACGAAATTCCCCTCGGGACCCCGTTCGCTACGCTGCTCGAAATGTGCGGCGGCATGCGTGGCGGGCGCAAGCTGAAAGCGGTAATCCCTGGCGGTTCCTCGGCGCCGGTGATACCAGGCGCAGTGATGATGGACACCACAATGGACTACGACGGCATCAGCAAGGCCGGTTCCATGCTCGGCTCCGGTGCGGTCATCGTCATGGATGAAACAGTGTGCATGGTCAAGGCGCTCGAGCGCCTGTCGTTCTTCTACTACGAAGAATCCTGCGGCCAATGTACGCCTTGCCGCGAAGGTACTGCCTGGATGTACAAGGTCGTGCACCGGATTGAAAACGGTCTCGGCAAACCCGAGGATCTGGATCTGCTGAACAGCGTGCTGGGCAACATCATGGGGCGCACCATCTGCGCGCTCGGCGATGCCGCCGCTCTGCCGGTGCAGAGTTTCCTCAAGCATTTTGGCAGCGAATTCGAGTACCACATCGAACACAAGACCTGCCTCGTCCCCAAGGATGTGCAGTGGGCGGGCAGTGGTTTCCACAAGGTTCAGGCGTGAACGAAACCTCCCAAGCGATAGATACGAAAGAACTGGCTACAAGGTAGCGACATGCTAGAAATCGAAATCGACGGCAAGAAGGCGCAAGTACCCGACGGCAGCACGGTGATGGATGCCGCGCAGCAGGTTGGGGTTTATATTCCGCATTTCTGCTACCACAAGAAACTTTCGATTGCTGCTAACTGCCGCATGTGTCTCGTGCAGGTGGAAAAGGCGCCGAAGCCGTTGCCCGCGTGCGCGACGCCGGTGACCAATGGCATGAAGGTATTCACGCACTCCGATCTGGCCATCAAGGCGCAGAAGGGCGTGATGGAATTCCTGCTGATCAATCATCCGCTGGATTGTCCTATCTGTGATCAGGGCGGCGAGTGTCAGTTGCAGGACATGTCTGTCGGATATGGCCCGATGAAGAGCCGCTATACCGAAGAAAAGCACGTGGTTTTCCACAAGAATGTCGGCCCGCTGATTTCCATGGAGGAGATGAGCCGCTGCATTCATTGCACGCGTTGTGTTCGCTTCGGCCAGGAAATCGGCGGCATCATGGAACTTGGCATGGCCAGCCGCAACATGCATTCCGAGATCACAACCTTTTTGGGTCGTACGGTTGACTCGGAATTGTCGGGCAATATGATCGATCTCTGCCCGGTCGGCGCACTGACCTCGAAGCCCTTCCGCTACACCGCGCGTTCCTGGGAATTGCAGCGCCGCAAGTCGGTCAGCCCGCATGATTCCGTCGGGGCAAATCTGGTCGTTCAGGTCAAGCACGACAGCGTGATGCGAGTCCTGCCCCGCGAAAACGAGGCAGTGAACGAGTGCTGGATTTCCGACAAGGAGCGTTTCTCCTATCAGGCGCTGAATTCCGATGAGCGTCTGACCAGGCCGATGGTCAAGCAGGGCGGCCAATGGCGCGAGGTCGACTGGAATGTGGCGCTTGACTATGTCGCGCACGGCCTAAAGGACATTACCCGCGAACACGGCGGCGACGCATTGGCGGCATTGGCAGCGCCCAGTTCGACTCTGGAAGAGTTGTTCCTGCTGGGCAAGGTGATGAAGGGACTCGGCAGCGGAAATATCGATTTTCGTCCGCGCCAAAGCGACTTCGGCAGCGATTTCAAGCGTACCGGTACGCCGTGGCTGGGGCTTCGCCTTGCCGAAATTGCCGATCTCGATGCGGCACTGGTTGTCGGATCCTTCCTGCGCAAGGATCATCCGCTGATCGCTCAGCGTTTGCGCCAGGCGGCGAAGAAATACACCAAGGTCAGCTTGCTGTCGGTGACCGACGACGACCAGTTGATCGATCTGCATGCCAGTCTTGCAGTCGCGCCATCGCAACTGGCGCGGGCGTTGGCGGCTGTCGTCAAGGTGGCTGCGCAACTGACGGGTGTTGCAGCTCCGGTCGGCCTGGATGATGTCAGTCCGGACGAAGTGAGCAAAAAGATTGCTCAAAGCCTGCTCGATGGCGAGAAGCGCGCCATCTTCCTCGGCAACGTCGCCATGCAGTCGGATGATGCCACCCAACTTCATGCGCTGGCGCTTGAACTCGGCAAACTCACGAACGCGACGGTCGGCTTCCTCGGCGAAGCTGCCAACGTGGTCGGCGGCCATATTGCCTCGGCTCTGCCTTCCGGCGCCAATGCGCGGCAGATGTTCGAGCAGCCGCGCAAGGCCTACGTGCTGATGGGTATCGAGCCGGAATTCGATTGCGGCAACCCGCAAATTGTTGGCGGTGCGCTGAAGCAGGCCAGCCTCGTGGTTTATATGTCTGCGTTCAAACATGCGCCAGCCCTTGATTATGCCGATGTGATGCTGCCCGTGGCGCCCTATACCGAAACCGCCGGTACCTTCATCAATATCGAAGGTCGAGTACAAAGCTTCAATGGCGTCGCCAAGGCGCGCGGGGATGCGCGTCCGGCCTGGAAGGTGCTGCGCGTACTGGGTAATGTGCTGAACCTCGATGGCTTTGCTTATGAGTCCAGCGAAGCGATCCGCGACGAAGTGCTGGGCGAGGGCGCCGAATTTGTCTCCGGGCTGGATAACGGCCTGAACGGTATTTCCGTGTCTCTACCCGCTGCAGGAAACCAGTTGCAGCGCATTGCCGATGTGCCGATCAACTTTGCCGATCCGATGGCGCGCCGGGCGCCCGCCTTGCAGCAGACCGCTGATTCGCTTGCACCGACGGCGCGGATCAATGCGCAGACCCTTGCCCAGATTGGTGTTGCCGCCGATGACATGGTACGGGTGAAGCAGGGGCAGGGTGAGGCGGTTCTGGTGGCAAAGGCTGACAACAGCGTGCCAGTCGGTTGCGTACGCGTCGCCGCGGCCCATGTCAGTACGGCCGCTCTGGGCGCCATGTTTGGCCCGATTTCCGTGGAGCGTGCATAAATGGACGCACTGATGAATGTTGGACAGGGAGTGTTCGGCGGGGCGTGGCCTGCGGTCTGGACCCTCGTCAAGATTGTCGCGATCGTCGCCCCGCTGTTGCTCGGTGTCGCTTATCTGACTTGGTTCGAGCGCAAGGTGATCGGTTACATGCAGGTTCGCATCGGCCCCAACCGGGTTGGTCCGTGGGGGTTGATCCAGCCGATTGCCGACGGCCTCAAGCTGCTGCTCAAGGAAATCATCGTTCCGACCAGCGCCAACAAGGGAATCTTTCTCATCGCCCCGATGCTGGCCATGGCCCCGGCGCTCGCGGTTTGGGCGGTTATACCGTTCAACGATACACTGGTCCTTGCCAATATCGACGCGAGCCTGCTCTATATCATGGCCATCAGCTCGATGGGCGTATACGGCATCATCCTCTCGGGCTGGGCTTCCAATTCAAAGTATGCCTTCCTCGGTGCAATGCGCGCATCGGCACAGATGGTGTCTTACGAAATCTCGATGGGTTTCTCGCTGATTTGTGTCCTGATGGTGTCGAACAGCCTGAACCTGGTCAACATCGTCAACGCCCAGGATCACGGGCGCTTCGCTGATTGGGGCGTCGGTTTCCTGTCCTGGAACTGGCTGCCGCTGTTGCCGATGTTCATTGTCTATCTGATTTCGGGCACCGCCGAACTCAACCGGGCGCCGTTCGACGTGGCGGAAGGCGAGTCGGAAATTGTTGCCGGCTTCCATGTCGAGTATTCGGGCATGGCGTTTGCGATTTTCTTCCTCGCCGAATACGCGAACATGATCCTGGTTTCCGCACTGACTTCGATCATGTTCCTTGGTGGCTGGTTGTCGCCGGTTGGCTTCCTGCCAGATGGAATACTCTGGCTGTTTGCCAAGATGGCATTCATTCTGCTGCTTTTCCTCTGGTTCCGTGCGACCTTCCCACGTTACCGTTTCGACCAGTTGATGCGCCTGGGCTGGAAAGTGTTCCTGCCCGTCTGCCTGGTCTGGCTTGTGGTGGTGGGGCTGTGGATGATGTCCCCGCTGAATATCTGGAAATGAGGAGAGACTGATGGGTTCGATGAAGGAAATCTTCAACAGCCTGCTCCTCAAGGAGCTGCTGAAGGGCATGTCGGTAACCGGCAAGTATTTCTTTGCGCGCAAGATTACCGTTCAGTATCCAGAGGAAAAGACGCCCCAGAGCGCACGTTTCCGCGGATTACATGCCTTGCGTCGTTATCCGAATGGCGAGGAGCGTTGCATTGCCTGCAAACTCTGCGAAGCAATCTGCCCGGCACTAGCGATCACCATCGAAGCGGAACCGCGTGATGATGGTTCTCGTCGTACCACGCGCTATGACATCGATCTGACCAAATGTATTTTCTGTGGTTTCTGCGAGGAAGCCTGCCCCGTGGATGCAGTCGTCGAAACGCGCATTTTCGAATACCACGGTGAACGCCGGGGCGATCTCTACTATACGAAGCCGATGTTGCTGGCCAATGGCGATCGCTACGAGGCGCAGATTGCCGAGGATCGCCAACAAGATGCGTCTTACCGATAACAGGCACGAGTGATGGACTTTCAAACCTTTGTCTTCTTCTTCCTGGCGACAATCCTTGTTTACGCCAGTCTGCGTGTCATCACCGCGCGCAATCCGGTCCATGCAGCCTTGCACCTGATCCTGGCCTTCTTTACAACCGGCGGAATCTGGGCGTTGCTACAGGCCGAATTTCTGGCAATTGCGATCATTCTGGTCTATGTCGGTGCGGTCATGGTGCTGTTTCTGTTTGTCGTGATGATGCTCGACATAAATCTTGACCGGATTCGCGAGGGATTCTGGAGCTATCTGCCGCTTGGGGCATTGCTCGGCATCCTGATGGTCATGGAAATGGGTCTGGTTCTCGGCAGCAAATATTTCCAGGTGACCGCAGCGCAGGCCATGACGACGACCGGGGTGTCCAATACGAAGAGTATCGGTGCTTTGATGTTTACCGATTTCGTGTATCCCTTCGAACTTGCTTCCCTCGTGCTGCTCGTCGGCATGATTGCCGCGATCGTTCTGACCCACCGCGGCCCGAAGCCATCGAAATATACCAATCCGAACCAGCAGGTCTTCGTCAAGGCGAAGGATCGTGTCCGCGTGCTGCAGATGCCTGTAGAAAAAGACTGAACCCGGGGCGCCAATGCTTACTCTTTCACTCTCGCATTTCCTGATTCTGGGCGCGATTCTTTTCGCAATCAGCGTCGTCGGTATCTTCCTCAACCGGAAGAATCTGATCGTCCTGCTGATGGCCATTGAACTGATGCTGCTTGCGGTCAACATGAATTTCGTGGCCTTTTCGCACTTTCTGGGCGACCTGTCCGGGCAGATATTCGTGTTCTTCATCCTGACCGTGGCGGCGGCTGAATCGGCAATTGGTCTGGCTATCCTGATTGTGCTATTCCGCAACCTCAAGAGCATCCATGTGGATGACCTGGACGTCCTGAAGGGTTAAACATGGAAATGCAAAAGCTTTACCTTCTGGTTCCTCTGGCCCCGCTGATCGGCGCCATTATCGCCGGTCTTTTTTGCCGGGTGATCCCGCGCTGGGTTGCGCACACCGTGACCATCGCCGGCGTCGCAATCGCCTTCGGCGCGTCTTTCATCATCTTCCGCGATGTTCAGGCGGGTCATGTCTTCAACGGACCGGTCTACACCTGGCTGACCAGCGGCGACTACAAGTTCGAAGTGGGCTTCCTGATCGACTCGCTGACGACCACCATGATGCTGGTTGTCACTTTCGTCTCGCTGATGGTGCACATCTACACGATCGGCTACATGCAGGAAGATCCCGGCTACAACCGCTTCTTCAGTTACATCTCGTTGTTTACCTTCTCCATGCTGATGCTGGTGATGGCCAACAATTTCATGCAGCTCTTCTTCGGCTGGGAGGCGGTCGGTCTCGTCTCCTACCTGCTGATCGGCTTCTGGTACACCCGCCCGACGGCCATCTTCGCCAACATGAAGGCCTTCCTGGTCAACCGGGTCGGCGACTTCGGGTTCATCCTCGGCATTGGCCTGATTCTCGCCCACTTCGGCACGCTGGACTACGCAAGCGTCTTCCAGAAGGCGCCGGACTTCGCCAACACGACTGTCTCGTTGTTTGCCGATCGCGAATGGGCCACCGTGTCGCTGATGACGCTTACCTGCATCTGCCTGTTCATCGGCGCCATGGGCAAGTCGGCGCAGGTGCCGCTGCATGTCTGGCTGCCCGACTCGATGGAAGGCCCGACCCCGATTTCCGCGCTGATCCATGCCGCGACCATGGTTACCGCCGGCATCTTCATGGTCGCCCGGATGTCTCCGCTGTTCGAACTGTTCGACCACCGCGCTCTCCTTCGTCATCGTCATCGGCGCCATCACCGCGCTGTTCATGGGCTTCCTCGGCATCATCCAGAACGACATCAAGCGCGTCGTCGCCTACTCGACCCTGTCGCAACTCGGCTACATGACCGTTGCCCTCGGCGCATCGGCCTACTCGGTGGCGATTTTCCACCTGATGACCCATGCCTTCTTCAAGGCGCTGCTGTTCCTCGCCGCCGGCTCGGTGATCATCGGCATGCATCACGATCAGGACATCCGCAACATGGGCGGCCTGCGCAAGTACATGCCGATCACCTGGATCACCTCGCTGGTCGGTTCGCTGGCGCTGATCGGCACGCCTTTTCTGTCGGGCTTTTACTCCAAGGACTCGATCATCGAGGCGGTTGCCCTGTCGCACATTCCGGGCGCCGGCTTTGCCTATTTCTCGGTCCTGGCCGGTGTTTTCGTGACCGCGTTCTACTCCTTCCGCATGTACTTCCTCGTCTTCCACGGGGAAGAGCGCTTCGGTAAGGCCGGGCACGATGATCACCATGACCATCAAGGCGACCACGACGACGAAGAGGCAACTGCCGACCACCATCACGGCCTTGCACCGGGCCAGAAGCCGCACGAGACGCCGTGGGTGGTGACCCTGCCGCTGGTAATGCTGGCAATTCCGTCACTGCTGATCGGCTTTATCGGCATTGGTCCGATGATTTTTGGCGACTATTTCAAGGGTGTGATTTTCGTCGATAGCGAGGCTCACCCGGCCATGGAGCACCTCGCAGAGCACTTCCACGGTGCTGCCGCGATGGGTATTCACGCGCTGACTTCGCTGCCCTTCTTCCTGGCCTTGGGCGGGGTGGTCGTGTCCTGGTTCTTCTACATGAAGCGTCCCGACATCCCCGCAGCGATCCAGCGGCGTTTCTCGGCGATCTACACGCTGCTGGAGAACAAGTATTACTTCGACAAGTTCAACGAGGTGGTTTTCGCGGGTGGCGCGCGCCTGCTGGGCAAGGTCTTGTGGCGCGGCGGCGACGTCGGCGTGATCGACGGCGTGATCGTCAATGGCTCCGCCAAGCTCGTCGGCTGGATCGCTTCGGTAACCCGTTTGTTCCAGACGGGCTACGTCTATCACTACGCCTTTACCATGATCATCGGGCTCTTTGTGTTGATGACCCTGTGGCTCAACCGCGCTGCCTAGTACCATGAAAACAAAAACTGGCACTAGCGTGAACAGTTCGCAGAAAAGCAAGGAATAACATGTCGAATTACCCGCTGCTATCTCTCGCCATCTGGCTTCCGATTGTTTCCGGTCTGGTCGTCCTGGCCACCGGATCTGACCGGAATGCGCCGCTGGCAAGGATGCTTGCCCTGTTTGGCGCAGTCACCGCCTTCCTCGTGACGATCCCGTTGTGGACCGGGTTCGATGTGGCCGATGGCGGCATGCAGTTCGTCGAACTCAAGAACTGGATTCCCCGTTTCAATGTCAATTATCACCTCGGAGTTGACGGCATCTCGATGCTCTTTGTCGTGTTGAATTCCTTCATCACGATCATCGTTGTCGCTGCGGGCTGGGATGTTATCCAGGAGAAGGTCGCCCAGTACAACGCCGCCTTCCTGATCATGTCCGGTTTGATGAACGGCATCTTCACTTCCCTCGACGGCGTGCTGTTCTATGTGTTCTTCGAAGCCTCGCTGATTCCGCTTTATCTGATCATCGGCGTCTGGGGCGGCCCGAACCGGGTCTACGCCGCGTTCAAGTTCTTCCTCTACACGCTGTTTGGTTCCTTGCTGTTCCTGCTGGCGCTGATGTACCTGTTCGTTCAGTCGGGCGGCAGCTTCTCGATTCTCGATTGGCACAAGCTGCCGATCGCGCTCAATGCGCAGATCTGGCTGTTCCTGGCTTTCCTGATCGCCTTTGCGGTCAAGGTGCCGATGTGGCCGGTCCATACCTGGTTGCCGGATGCCCACGTCGAGGCGCCGACCGGCGGTTCCATCGTGCTGGCGGCCATTGCCCTGAAGCTCGGCGCCTACGGCTTCCTGCGTTTCTCGCTGCCGATCGCACCCGACGCGTCGCACGAACTCTCCGGTCTGGTGGTTGCCCTGTCATTGATCGCCGTCGTCTACATCGGTTTCGTCGCCCTGGTCCAGAACGACATGAAGAAGCTGGTGGCCTACTCGTCGATCGCCCACATGGGCTTCGTGACGCTGGGCTTCTTCATGTTCAGCGCCATGGGCATCGAAGGTGCGCTGGTGCAGATGGTTTCGCACGGCTTCGTTTCGGGCGCCATGTTCTTCTGTATCGGCGTCATGTATGACCGTGTTCACAGCCGGGAAATCGCGGATTACGGCGGCGTGGTCAATACCATGCCGAAGTTCGCCGCCCTGTTCATGCTGTTCTCGATGGCCAATGCCGGCCTGCCGGCGACTTCCGGCTTCGTCGGCGAATTCATGGTCATTCTGGGCGCCGTCAAGTTCAACTTCTGGGTCGCATTTGCTGCGGCAAGCTCGATGGTCATCGGCGCCGCTTACACCCTCTGGATGTACAAGCGGGTGATCTTTGGCGATGTTGCCAATCACCACGTGGCCGAACTGACCGACATCAACAAGCGCGAATTCGCCATCCTCGGCGTTCTGGCAATCTGTACCCTGTGGATGGGCCTGTACCCGCAACCGTTCACGGAAGTCATGCACGCCTCGGTCAACGACCTGCTGCGCCACGTTGCCATCAGCAAGATTCAATAAACGGTAGCCGACATGTTCGACAATTTCGTTGTCCCCGATCTCCTGCCCGCCGCCCCGGAACTTTTCCTGGCGTTCATGGCGCTGGCCATCCTGATGATCGATCTGGTCATCAAGGACAGTCGCCGTACCGTGACCTTCACGCTGACCCAATTGACCCTCCTCGGGTGTGCGGCAATCCAGTTGTACACCAGTACCGGCGATGTGGTTTACACCTTCAGCAACATGTTCGTCGATGACCTGATGGCGGACCTGCTGAAGCTGTTCCTTTACCTGACGGTGTCCGTGGTGCTCTTCTACTCGCGCGGCTACCTGCTGGACAGGGAAGTGATGAACAAGAGCGAGTACTACGTGCTGGCGCTGTTCGCGACCCTGGGCATGATGGTGATGATTTCCGCCAACAATTTCGTCACCGTCTATCTCGGCATCGAACTGCTCTCGCTCTCGCTGTATGCCATGGTCGCGATGAATCGCGAGTCGGTTACAGCCACCGAAGCCGCGATGAAGTATTTTGTCCTTGGCGCCCTGGCTTCCGGCATGCTTCTCTATGGCATGTCGATGATCTACGGCGCCACCGGAACCCTCGAGATTACCGGCATTGCCGAACGCCTCTATGGCGGTGGCGTCAACAAGACGGTGCTGACCTTTGGCCTGGTCTTCCTGATTTCCGGGCTGGCATTCAAGTTGGGCGTCGTTCCCTTCCACATGTGGATTCCCGACGTCTATCATGGCGCCCCGACTTCGGTGACCCTGTTCATCGGTTCGGCGCCGAAACTTGCAGCCTTTGCGATCGTCATGCGCCTGCTGGTCAATGGCATGATCACCATGGCCCAGGACTGGCAGGCCATGCTGGTCATCCTGTCGGTGTTGTCGATGGCCATCGGCAACCTTGCCGCCATCGCCCAGACCAACCTCAAGCGCATGCTGGCCTATTCAGCGATCTCGCACATGGGCTTCATGCTGCTCGGCATCACGACCGGCGTGGTCAGTGGTGATGCCCGCTTCGCGCTCAATGCCTACAGTTCGGCAATGTTCTATGTGGTCGCTTACGTCATCATGTCGGCCGGCACCTTCGGCATGATCCTGCTCATGGCACGCGCCGGGTTTGAAGCCGACAACATCGAGGATTTCAAGGGTCTCAACAAGCGTAACCCCTGGTTTGCCGGCGTCATGCTGATGCTGATGTTCTCGATGGCCGGCATCCCGTTCTTCATCGGCTTCTTTGCCAAATTCTCGGTTCTGCAGGCCGTTGTCGCCGCCGGCTACATCTGGCTGGCAATCATCGCGGTCCTCTTCTCGCTGATCGGCGCCTTCTACTACCTGCGCGTGGTCAAGGTCATGTACTTCGATCAGCCAACCGACGATACCCCGCTGACGGCCGGCCTCGACATGCGTATCCTGATTTCGGCAAATGGTCTCGCCGTGGCGCTCCTCGGTATTTTCCCGCAGGTCATCATGTCGCTTTGTGCCTACGCGCTGCTCCGTTCGCTCTGATCACATTCAAATGACCGAGTAGATGCCCCGTTATCGGGGCGTTTCCTTTTATGTCACCGGCTTTGCCGGTGACGGTATCCCTTGTGGATCAGGAGCCGAAAATGAGTCACGATAGCCACCTCATCGAATCCGAAATCGAATCCGAAACGGTATTCGACGGCGCCCTGCTGGAGGTCCGCAAGGACAGGGTGCGCTTGCCCGATGGCAAGGAGTCAGTCAGGGAATACATCGTTCATCCCGGCGCGGTTGTGGTTCTCGCTTTCCTCGACAATGGCAAGCTGCTGTTCGAGCGGCAGTTCCGATACCCATTGCGCCGGGTATTCCTCGAATTGCCGGCCGGCAAGATCGATCCGGGCGAGGCCATCATCGACACCGCGCGCCGCGAACTGCTGGAAGAAACCGGCTATATCGCCAGCGACTGGGAATATATTGGCGTCATGCATCCCTGCATCGGCTACTCCGACGAGCGCATCGAAATCTTTGCCGCCCGCGGCCTGCATCTCGCCGGAGAGAAACAACTCGATCACAACGAATTTCTCGAAGTCGTCGAACTTGCGCCCGAGGCGGCGAAGGCTGCAGTCTGGAATGGCCAGATCACCGACGCCAAGACGATCACTGCGCTCTACTGGCTGGACAAGCCCTGAACGAAATGTGCCGATTCCTGCGGTCGACCGCAGGAAGTGTGGGAAATTGAATTTCGGAGTAGAGGCGAAGGGCTGTGACCGA
>CAVSFS010000024.1:0-212286 GCA_963727115.1 uncultured beta proteobacterium
AAATCGACACCCCAAACAGCCGTGCACTCACTTCGGAAACATGAACTGCACCTGGGCGCGAATCTGCCAGTTCGGCCCGTTATCAGGCGTGACCACGTTGTAGTAGGCCGAGATCTGCGTATTCACCGGCAGCTCGCCGAGATGGAATATCTTGCCGACGCCGCCGCCGAGCGGGACGGTCCACCGCTGGCTGCTCTCGGCCTTCCAGTTGGCGGTGATGATCGGGCGCGCTGGTGATGTAGAAGCCGCCGTCGAAGTTGTAATTGACGAAGGGCTGGATCAGGCCGTTGTTGTAGGAGCCGCCGGTGCCGCTGTCTGAAAGCGACCAGATGTTGTTGGCCAGCACGCCATAGACCCACGGGTCGCCCTTATCCAGATGCAAGACGACGAACGACGGGCCGAGGCCCCAGTTGCGGTTGCCGAGAGCCGAGTTGCTGTTGGTCGGCAACTGCACCACCGGCCCGGCCCCCCAGATGAAGCTGCCGGGTTGGCCGGCGAGAGGAAGGCGGTCAACACCGTGTCGCCGATGCCGTTGGTCCGCTCACCATCCGGGAGCGGCTGCGAGATGACCGGCACGATGGTCCGCGTAATGATGTTCCACTCCTTGTTACCGAGATCGGGATCACCGGCTGGATGTTGAGGATGTTCTGCGTCCGCTTGTCCGGCCCGAAGTTCAGGTTCGTGTTGTTCTGGAACGGCACGCTGATCAGGTTGCCGACCGGGTTCTGGGCCAGCTTCGCCAGTTCCTCGGCACTCAGTTCGGCGTGCGCGGCACCCACAAGACACACGGTACCCAGCGCCACTGCTACTACCCGCTTTTGGAAATACTTTATGTTCACTCCCGGAATTATGATTTATTCACCTTGCGCGCGTGAAATAGTGTCGGATTTCTGCTGCGCCACCGCCTGGAAATAGACGCCTTTGAGCACGTCGGCAACCGGATCGTAGCTCAGCGTGTAGGTCGATCCGTTGTAACCGCCGGCACGCAGTTCGAAGAACAACTTGATGGTCTTGCCATCCAGCGTCGCCTCGGCCCTGGAGAACGGTAGCGGGTTCGGATTGGCGTAGGCGGCGTCAAGCTTGCCGCCGGCGTCAACGTTATTTATGCTGATGACGTAGCCGCCATCGGGCCGCATCCAGCGTCCAAGCAGGGCGCCGAAAGCCGATTCGGACTGAGTTGCTGGTTTTGCGGCAAGCTGGGCAACGGCGGGCAACGGCACGGTAGCGAATGCAAGCGCAGCAAGAAGAAGGTGGAACGCCGTCCTTGTTATCACGGTTCGTCGCCAAAGATCGGATTAGCGACGCCCGGCACGGTCGACGGGGCCGCCCCGGTTGCCCGGTTCGACACCGACGCCCGGAGCGCCCACCCCGACACCGGGTGCAACACCAACGCCCGGAGCACCCACCCCCGGAGCTGCCACGGCCGCGGCAGGCCGCACGACACATCCTTTCGGCACGCCTACCGACTTGCAATAAACGACAGCGCTTGCCGGAGATATGAGCAGCATGGAGCTCAAGGCAACAACGGATACGAATCGAATCATGACTTTTTCCTCTGTAGCATTGTTAATACGATGAAATTACGGACTCATCAAGTGGTCGCCATATTCCTGCCTACCGCTTTGCGGCCTGCAGTAATCGTGCGGGGGATCGCTCAGGGTTGTGCCGACACGTAGACGAGGTTATTGCCCTGGAACACGGCGCGGTAATAGACGCCCGGGGCGCAGTTGTAGTACTCGACGCCGTTGATTGCGGTGGCGGCACAGCCTGGCGGCAACGCCTGAACGACGGTTCCGATCGGGACCGGGCCGGCGGCCGCTTGCGGCCGGTGGCGGAGCCTTCGGCTGCGCCGCAACTGCCGCGGTCGTTGCAACCGCGCGCCGTCGTCGCCACTGCGGCGGTTTCTGCATACTCGACACGGCGCGTCGTGCGCCGCGCAACGCCGGCGTATGAGACGGGAGTCAGAGGCCGACCGACGATCGCCGTAGCCTCGGGCACGAAACCTACGCCTAGCGGCGACTCGGGTGACAGGTCGGCGAGGAGCAGGAGCGGCAGGGAAAGGCCAAGCGCAAACCGCTTGATTATCTTTTTCATGGCATGTTCCTCCGTATTCACCGTGTTTTTGGTTCGCTCTTGCCCAAGGGCAGGAAGTCGATTTGTCTAGCCCCCTTTGGGGCCTTGAAACTGAAGTTCGCGTCGGTGAACTTCGGCGCCAGATTCCAGTTCCGCATGACCACCGAGAACTGCGGCGCATTCGCGACATCCTTCGAAGTGATCACGAGCTTGCAGGGCAGTGGCTGGCTGCCTTCACGGATCCAGATCTGCCAGTCGACGTCGGCGCCGCGAAAGGCGAGATGGTCGCAGCGCACGCCGTTGACGACGCTCTTGCCGACGACGAAGCCGGCTGTCACGCCGTCCATCAGGATTTCGTAGGCGTTCGCGTACAGCAGGTCGCCGGCCGGCGCGACGATGTCGAGCGTAGTCCGGGCGAAATCGAGCATCTGCTCCAGCGTCGCCGGCGCCGGGGTGGTGGCGAAAACTTTCTGCCCCGGGTTGTGCAGCGTCAGCATCTTGCCGTCGTAGTAGAAGACCTGATCGACCAGGTCTCCGCGATGTTCCGCCCGCAGCATGTTCGGGCGCTGCACCTGAAGCAATGCAGCGCTGTCGAACTGCATTTCTGTCCTGATGCCAGCACGACCTCAATCGTGCTGCTGAATCGACGCTGAAGCGCTTTTGCGCAGCGAGGAAGGTCGTCGCGCTCTTCAACAGCTTCTCGGCCTGTGGCTCGATGCCCGTCGACTGCGCCAGCGCAACAGAAGGCAGCGCGACGGCGGCCGAAATACAGGCACAAGCCGCGGCAAGCCGCACCCTCTGCCGAAACCACTCGATAGACAGCATGATGATTCCTCCGTTGGATGACTTCATTACTCGCTCACCTTGTTGTTACGGGTTGCCTGCTGCAGCTTCTTGATGTCCTCGGGCGACAGTTGCGGCCGGTCGATCTTGATCGTCAGCTTGTTGAGCTTGGCGGTCAGCGGGAACGGCGGCTTGTAGTCAGCATCGTTCACGCCGGTCAGCGTGTCGGAACCGATGTCGAATGCCTCGTCCCACTGCAGGATCATCGGCAGCGTTTTCTCCATAGTGATCGTCTGCACCGCCTTGCCGTCCACCTTGAGGGTGCCGGTGCCGGAGCGGCCGAGGCCGCTCATGTTGTTGAACGCCAGCGTGCCGGCGCCGAGGCCGTCGTACTTGAAGTCGAATTCCAGAACGTGTGCTGGCCGGGCGTCAGCGCCTCGGGGCCTTCCCACTTGATGCGCTTGAGGTTGACCAGGTTCCACAGGAACACCGGCTTGCCCTTCAGCAGGTAGAAGCCGTAGCCGGCAAAACGTCCGCCGGAAGTCAGGATCATGCCTTCGGCGCCGCCCTGCGGCACCTCGATGTCGGCGGTGATCGTGTAGGACGAATTCAGCAGGAAGGGCGAGTCACCCTGCGGCAGACCGACCATCGGCCGCGTATAGACGAACTCCTCCGCCCGGCGGTGATGTTCGGGCGCGGCGCGACGATACGGGCCGCCACCGAAGCATCCAGCGGCAAGACCTGGTGCTTCTTCGCTTCAGCCAGGAACTTCTGACGCATTTCCTTGACCTTCTGCGGGTTCTGCGCGGCGATGTCGTCGGTCTGGTTGAAGTCCTTGCCCAGGTTGTAGAGCTGGAACACCTGGTTGTTCAGCGGATCGGGGTTGGCCGCGCCGAAGGCCTGCCACGGCGCGCGATTGGCCTTGGTGCTGAGGAGCCAGCCGTCGTCGTAGAGCGCCCACTGGCCCATCATCTCGAAGTATTGCGTCTTGTGCCGCGATGCCGCCTTGGCATTGGCCGGGTCGAAGGTGTAGGCGAAGCTGGTGCCTTCGATCGGCGCCTGCTTGATGCCATCCACCATCTCCGGCGCCTTGATGCCGGCCGCTTCGAGAATGGTCGGCACGACGTCGATGACGTGTACGAACTGCTCGCGCAGGGCGCCCTTGTCCTTGATCCGCGCCGGCCACGACACCACCATGTTCTGGTTGATGCCACCGAGCCGGGAGGCGTTCTGCTTGAACCAGTCGAACGGCGTGTCGAAGGCCCACGACCAGCCGGCCGACATGTGGTTGTAGGTCTGCTCGGTGCCCCAGACGTCGTACCATTTCAGCTGCACCTCGGCCGGCAAGTCCCCGACACCGTTGAAGAACGCGACTTCGTTCGGCGTGCCCATCGGCCCGCCTTCGGCGCTGGTGCCGTTGTCGCCGTTGATGTAGATGACCAGCGTGTTGTCGAGCTTGCCGAGGTCCTGGAAGTGCTGGATGACACGGCCGATCTCGTTGTCGCTGTAGGCGGCGTAGGCGGCGAAGACCTCGACTTGACGGATGAAGAGCTTCTTCTCGTCGGCGCTGAGCTGATCCCAGGGCTTCAGCATCTCGCTGGGCCACGGCGTGAGCTTGGCGTCCGCGGGAACCAGGCCGAGCTTCTTCTGGTTCGCGAAGATCGTCTCGCGCAACTTCTCGTAGCCGCCATCAAACAGCTTCATCGCGCTGATCTTGTCGACCCACTCCTTGGTCGGGTGATGCGGCGCATGGGTCGCGCCCGGCGCGTACTTGATGAAGATCGGCTTGCTCGGGTCGGTCTGGTGGATCCGCGTCATGTAGTCGATGGCGTCGTCAGCCATCGCGGTGACGAGGTTCCAGGTGCCCGGCGGCTTGCCGAGGAAGGGATAGATCTGCGTCGTGTTGCGGAACAGGTTCGGTTCCCACTGGTTGGCGTCGCCGCCGACGAAGCCGTAGAAGTACTCGAAGCCCATGCCGCTCGGCCACTGGTCGAAGGGGCCGGCCTGGCTGGCCTGGAACGCCGGCACGTTGTGATCCTTGCCGAACCACGCAGTGCTGTAGCCATTGTCGACCAGCATGCGGCCGATGGTCGCCTTGTCCTTGCCGATGATGCTGTTGTAGCCGGGGAAGCCGGTCGATTGCTCGGAGATGACGCCGAAGCCGGCCGAGTGGTGGTTGCGCCCGGTGATCAGCGCGGCGCGCGTCGGCGAGCACAGCGCGGTGGAGAAGACGCGGTTGTAGCGCAGGCCTTCGTTGGCGATGCGGTCCATCGTCGGCGTCGGGATGACGCCGCCGAAGGTGCTCGGCACGCCGAAGCCGGCGTCGTCGGTGATGATCAGCAGCACGTTGGGCGCGCTCTTCGGCGGCACGATGCGCGGCGCCCACCAGGCCTTCGAGCTCAGCGCGTCGTTCTTGATGACGCCGCCGAATTTTGGATCGGGCGCCGGCAGCTGCTTGTTGCTGACGGTGGTGGTGGCGCTGGGCGAGCCCAGTACGCCGGTGACCTGTTGCGCCTTGACCGGCCCGACCACCGCCAGTGCCAGGGTAAGCACCCCTGCTGCTTTGAATACTGATCGATAAATCATCTTCGCCTCCGATTACGGAAATCAACTATCAACGAACATCAAACGCTGCCGGCGCAACGCCTGTGAAGCCGGACGGCCTTTAGAAAACGAAATTCACACCCATTGCCAGACCGCCCATGTCGAGATCCCGAATCAGCTTGTCGCCATCAAAGGACATGTAACGGTAATCGAGACGCACGTCGCCCCAGGAGTACGCATAGCCGACTCCCGCAGCGGCTTGCCATGTGGTTACCGAACCGTCGCCGCCGACATCGACATAAAAGGGAACGAACCAGTTGCTTTCCCCGAGTTTCACCCGGCCCTTGGCACCAACAATGGCGGAGGTCACATTTCCGGATTTTCTGACACTACCTGAGCGCGGCAGGATGACCGAACCGCCGTTCGGCCCGGTCACATCGACATTCAGGTTCCAGTCGGTGTTGGCCTTGAGGCTCAGATATCGGACACCGGCAATCAGATCCACCGTGGCCGCCGGTGCGGAAACGATCGAATAACCGCCCACTATGGACCAAATAGTGGTCTTCAGCGAAGAGTCGGAGCCGGTGTCCACTATCTGGACCGGACCGGAACCGAAGTTGCTCGTGTTGGTCTTGCTGCTGCTGCTACCCAGATTCATATAGACGTAGTCGCCAGCCATCAACCATTTTCCGTATCGTGCTTCCCCGGCTAGCAGGCCCGCCATTTTTAAATGCGGCAGCCATTCATTTGGCGCCATGGAAATCTCGCTCTCCAAATGGGAAGCGGCCACGGGTCCAAAGTCCAGGGTGGTTTTGATGGTCGGCAGCCACAGGTAAGGCATCAGCGAGAACTTCCATTCCCCGGATGATTCCTGGGCATTCGCCGCCATCGAAGCGACAAGGGCGGTCGCTGCAACGGCAGCTATCCTCGAAACTGATCGTGTCATCTGATTCATCTCCATTTTGCTGTCAGTCGAACCCCGCTTGGCGCACCTGACTTTATGATCATAGACAAAATCCCGGATAAATGATTGTCAGTTCGCGACGATATTGAAATTTTTTCAATATCTGCAGAACTCGGGCTCCGGTTCTCTGCCGCCTTTACTGCTATATTCCGGGCAAACCCTTTTTCCACGGATCACCCATGAAACTACAAACTTCCCTGATCATCGCTGCCTTTGCCGGCATCCTCGGCGCCTGCCAAAACTCTCCGATGCTTGAGGGCGGAAAGCTGACACCGCAACAAATTACCGAACAGCGCGACAAGACCCTGACCATGGCAGACAAGGCATTGGCCAGGCTCTACGCCGCCAACCCTGCTGTGCGCAAGGAAATCGAACAGGCGGTGGGTTACGGCGTCTTCGACATTACCGCAATCAATGCGGTGTTGCTGGTTGGCGCCAAAGGCCCCGGGGTCATCTTCGACAACAAGACCAAAAAGCCGACCTTCATGACTTCCATGCGCGCCGGCACCGGTCCCGGTGTCGGCTATCAGGAGCTGTACCAGATCTTCGTCTTCAAGTCGCGCGAGGCGCTCGACCAGTTCAAGGTTGGCGACAAGGCCGGCGGCGACCTGATGGCATCGACCACTGTCGGAACCAATGCCGTGCAGGTCTCGGCCAATCCGTACATCAACGTCTATCAGCTCAGCGAAAAAGGCTATGCGCTGCAAGCCAACTATGGCGGTGCGGTTTACGTCGTCGATCCGAATCTGAACTGATCGACAGCACAAACAGCCCGGCACGTAGAACTGCAAAAGCAGAAGGCCCCAAACGGGGCCTTCTGCTTTTCCAATCTCAGAAAACAATCAGATATCGATTCGTGCGTTCAAAGCGTTGGATTCGATGAAGGCACGCCGCGGCTCGACCAGTTCACCCATCAAGGTGGTGAAAATCTCGTCCGCCGCGATGGCATCGTCGATCTGGACCCGGAGCAGGCGGCGAACCTTTGGATCCATGGTCGTTTCCCACAACTGTTCCGGGTTCATCTCGCCAAGACCTTTGTAGCGCTGCTTGCTGATACCGCGTTCAACGTCGGCAAGCAGCCATTTCATCGCATCACCGAAATTGTTGACCACCTGTTTCTTCTCGCCGCGTGCCATGAAAGCACCGGGACCGAACAAGTCGGCCAACGTTTCTGCCGTGCGGCGCAGTTGCAGGTAATCGCCGGAAAGCAGCAAGTCTTCGTCGATCAGGCCGACCTTGAGGTTGCCATGATGCATGCGCTCGACGCGCAGGGTCCAGCGTTCCTGAATATCGTCAAATTTTGGAACGATGCGAATGCCGCCAGCCAGATGCTGTGCCAGCAGGTCGGCACTGGTCCGGGCGCCTGCTTCGGAGTCAAGGTCAAGCTTCAGGTTGTGCTGAACCAGTGTCTTGAGCACTTCCGGATTGACCAGGTGCGAAATACGATCAATGACGGCTTCGGTCAACAGCCAGGAGCGGGCGAGTTCTTCAAGCGCCGGACCGGTCACCGGATCAGCGCCGGCACGCGGGGTCAGGCTCGCTTCGTCCATGGCCATGCGCAGCAGGAACTGATGGTACTCCTGGTCGTCCTTGAGGTAGCGCTCGGTCTTGCCGTGCTTGACCTTGTAGAGCGGCGGCTGGGCGATATAAACATAGCCGCGCTCGATCAGTTCCGGCATCTGGCGAAAAATGAACGTCAGCAGCAGGGTACGGATATGCGCACCATCGACGTCCGCGTCGGTCATGATGATGATGCGGTGGTAGCGCAACTTCTCGATCTTGAATTCGTCCTTGCCGATGCCGGTACCGAGCGCGGTAATCAGCGTGACGATCTGTTCGCTGGAAATCAGTTTGTCGAAACGCGCCTTCTCGACATTCAGCACCTTGCCGCGTAGCGGCAGAATGGCCTGGAACTTGCGGTCGCGGCCTTGCTTGGCCGAGCCGCCGGCGGAGTCACCCTCGACGATGTACATTTCGCACAGCGCCGGGTCCTTTTCCTGACAGTCCGCCAGTTTGCCCGGCAAGCCGATACCGTCCAGCACGCCCTTGCGTCGCGTCAATTCGCGAGCCCGACGGGCCGCCTCACGGGCGCGGGATGCTTCGACAATCTTGCCGGTGATGATTTTGGCATCAATGGGGCGTTCTAGCAGGAAGTCGGTCAGTTTCTGGGCAACAACTTCTTCCACTGCCGGACGGGCTTCGGAAGAAACCAGCTTCATCTTGGTCTGCGAGGCAAACTTTGGATCAGGCATCTTGACTGAAAGCACGCAGGCCAGACCTTCGCGCATGTCGTCACCGGAAATCTCGACCTTGGCCTTTTTGGCGATTTCGTGTTCGTCGATGTACTTGTTGATGACCCGAGTCATCGCAGCACGCAGGCCGGTCAGATGCGTACCGCCATCGGATTGCGGAATATTGTTGGTGAAACAGAGGACCTGTTCCTGATACGAGTCGTTCCACTGCATCGCGACTTCGACGCCGATCGTCACCCCGGTATCACCAACCTTGGCCTCGCCGGCCGAGCAGAAAATATTGGGATGCAGGACTGTCTTGGTGCGGTTGATGTATTCGACAAAACTGGTGACGCCACCAGCAAACGCAAAGTCTTCTTCCTTGCCGGTGCGCTGGTCGATCAGGCGGATGCGCACGCCGTTATTGAGGAAGGACAGTTCGCGCAAACGCTTGGCGAGGATTTCGTAATGAAATTCGATGTGCTCGAAAATTTCGTCATCAGCCAGGAAATGGACTTCGGTCCCGCGCTTTTCGGTTTCGCCAAGAACCTTGAGCGGCGAGACTTCTATGCCATCGCGAACTTCGATGATGCGGTCGACGGCGTGACCGCGGCAGAATTCCATGAAATTCTTCTTGCCGTCACGGCGAATCGTCAAACGCAGCCATTTTGAAAGTGCATTGACGCAGGAGACACCGACACCGTGCAAACCACCGGAAACCTTGTAGGAATTCTGGTTGAACTTGCCACCGGCGTGCAATTCGGTCAGCGCAATTTCAGCGGCCGAGCGCTTGGGTTCATGCTTGTCGTCGAGTTTGACACCGGTCGGGATACCACGGCCGTTATCGGTAACGCTGATCGAATTGTCGGTATGAATGGTGACGACGATGTCGTCACAGTGCCCGGCCAGTGCTTCGTCAATCGAGTTGTCAACGACCTCGAACACCAGATGGTGCAGACCGGTGCCGTCGGACGTATCGCCGATGTACATACCCGGGCGCTTGCGCACCGCCTCCAGGCCTTCGAGAATCTGGATACTCGATTCACCATAGGCCGGCGAGACTTCTTGTGGGCTACTCATTGGCGTGTTTTCTTCGTTCATTAATTGTGTTCCACGTGAAACTTGATCTTTGAATTCATGAATCAGATGCGCATCGGCATGACAACGTACTTGAATCGATCGTTTCCAGGCACCGTAATCAGCGCGCTGGAATTGGCATCGTTGAAACTCCACTGAATGTCTTCGGTGTGCACGTTGTTCAGCACATCGAGCAGATAGCCGACGTTGAAGCCGACATCGATGGCATCGCCGCTATATTCGACTTCGATTTCTTCCTGAGCTTCTTCCTGCTCGGCGTTGGCAGCCATCAATTTCAGACTATTGTCACCGAGAACAACTCGTACGCCGCGGAATTTTTCATTGGTCAGAATCGCCGCCCGATTCATCGCCTGCATCAGGGTCAGACGACCGATGGTCACATGGTTCTTCAAGGTCGGCGGGACAACCCGTTCGTAGTCGGGGAACTTGCCGTCAATCAACTTTGAAACCAGAACGACAGAGCCAAAGGAGAAGCGAACCTGATTCTGCGCAAGGGTGATGGTCAGAACTTCGTCGCTATCCACCAGTAGCCGGTTGAGTTCCAGTACTGTCTTGCGCGGGAGGATCATTTCCTGACGCGGCAGATCGCCATCAATCTCCACGCTGGCAAAAGCCAGGCGGTGGCCGTCGGTTGCAACGGCACGCAGTTCTTTCCCTTCGACCAATAGCAACAGGCCGTTGAGGTAATAGCGAACGTCCTGTGCCGCCATGCTGTACTGCGTCTTGGCGATCAGTTGGCGGAAGGCCTTTTGCGAAATCGAGAACTGCTTTGTCTCGCCGTCGCTGATGGTCATGCGCGGAAAATCATCCGCCGGCAGGGTTTGCAGACTGAAACGGCTCTTTCCTGCTCTAACCTGAAGACGCTTGTCTTCGAGAACCAGGCTGACTTCGGTACTGTCAGGCAAGGAGCGCAGGATCTCCTGCAACTTGCGCGCACCGACGGTGACTGCACCGTCACCATCGCCACCAGCGCCATCAGTGGCGGTCGTAATCTGGATTTCGATATCCGTTGCCAACAGGGTCAGGCGATCTCCCTTCTTTTCCAGCAGTACGTTGGAAAGAATGGGTAGTGTGTGGCGACGTTCGACGATTCCCGATACTGACTGCAACGGGGCAAGAAGTGTGTCTCTTTGGCTTTTAATAAGTACCATAAATTAAATTCCTTTAATGACTATATCGGGAACAATTCTGTGGATAAGAACAAATTTTCATTTAATTTCCGATAGTTGCTGTTTGTTTTACGCTCTGAACAAGGCTCTTGATTGCCTGTGTATGAATTCTGGACAATTTTCCCACAAAGCGGATATTCACGATTGACTCACAATCAATGGACAACTTGCGCACAGCTTTATTGACAGCCTTCATCCCTTCAACACCTGGAGCAATACATGCAGGTCGTGATTGAGTTCGCTTTCCTTGAGGCGCAAGGAATCGATGGTCTTTACCGCGTGAATGACCGTCGTGTGATCGCGTCCGCCAAAAGCATCGCCTATTTCCGGATAACTGTGCGACGTCACTTCGCGACATAGCCACATCGCCAATTGGCGTGGACGGGCTATGGCGCGCGTGCGCTTTTTCGAGAACAGGTCGGCAACCTTCATCTTGTAATAGTCAGCGACTGTCTTCTGGATATTATCCATACCAACATTGCGGACAGAACCGATAAGGTCCTTGAGTGCTTCCTTCGCCAGGTCCAGTGCAATGACTCGGCCATGAAACGACGAGTAGGCGAGAACTTTCTTGAGCGCCCCTTCCAGTTCCCGGACATTCGAACGCAAATGCTTGGCGATGAAAAAAGCTACTTCATCGTCGAGCTGCAGCCCTTCGACTTGGGCCTTCTTCTTCAGGATGGCGACCCGCATTTCCAGTTCGGGTGGTTCGATCTGGACAGTCAGACCCCAGTCGAAGCGGGTAACCAGACGGTCGTCGAGGCCGTTGATGTCCTTGGGATAGGTATCGCAGGTAATGATGATCTGCTTGCGTACCTCGATCAGCGCATTGAACAGAAAAAAGAATTCTTCCTGAGAACGGTTCTTTCCGTTGAAGAACTGCACATCGTCGAGTAGAAGAACGTCCAGCGAGCGATACGTCCGCTTGAAGGTATCGAACGATTTCTGCTGGTAGGCGCGCACGACGTCCGAGTAGTAATCCTCGGCATGGACATAACGCACCACCTTCTCGGGTGTTTCGGTGAGGATGACATTGCCGATCGCGTGGATCAGGTGTGTCTTGCCCAGCCCGGCGCCACCATAGATAAACAACGGGTTATAGGCGCCACCCGGATTGTTGGCGACCTGAACCGCCGCGGCGCGGGCCAGGTCGTTGGCCTTGCCGACGACCAGATTATCAAAGGTGAATGCCTGGAACAACCTCGACTTTTCGTAGCCGTTGTTCTTGCCCTGAGACTTTTCGACGGCTGGCGCCAGGGTTTGGACACTCGAGCCGGATATTGCCGCAACATTGCCTGAACGGGCATTACCGCCCTTTCCACCGTCGATGACCAGTGCGATGCTGACCGGCCCTGAAAAGAAGGCGCGACCATAGTCCTCGATGCGTGCGAGGTAGCGGTCACGTACCCATTTCATGATGAAGCCGTTGGGCGCGATCAGCCGTAGTCCTTCCAGGGGGTGACTTTCCCCCTCCAGTCTGAGCGGTTTGATCCAGGTATTAAACTGCTGGACCGGCAGTTCCTGCTCAAAACGCTTTATGCATGAGTCCCAAAAACCGGCCATCGCCAACAATGCTCCTCCCCGCGCAGTCAACAATAAACGCTCGCGGTTATACTAACAGATTGATTTTATGGATTATATTACTTGAAGAACGACAACGCTCGGGTTGCGTTCAGGTATCTGATTCTACCCTCGCTGAAGGAAGTTATCCACAGCATTCGTAAATAAATGATCTTGACAAAACACCATGAATTACGGTGTAATTGCGCGTTTTTCTCAGCACATCAAGGGATTTCAACATGAAACGCACGTATCAACCGTCGGTCGTGCGCCGCAAGCGCACCCATGGCTTCCTGGTTCGTATGCGCACCAAGGGTGGTCGTGCAGTCATTGCTGCTCGCCGCGCCAAAGGTCGCACACGTCTGGCCGTTTAATCGGACGTTGGGCGGGGTGGAACAAACCTTCGCCAGACGCTATCGCCTGACAAAAACGGATGAGTTCTCATCCGTTTTTGGTTTCAGGAGAGCGATTCGCGGCAAATTGCTGATGCTGCATTACCTGCCACGCGCCGCGTGTTTCAGCGAAGCCCGCCTTGGCGTGGTGGTCGGCAAAAAGCTGCTTAAAAGAGCAGTTGACCGCAACAAGGTCAAGCGGGTGATCCGTGAACAGTTTCGTTGTGTGCGGACACACCTTCCACCTGTCAACCTGGTGGTTCGGCTTGCCGTCAAACCGGTTCCGCTCGATGGCAAGATGCTGGCTGGCGATTTTCTCGCCTTGCTGGAAAAACTGCAGCGGCCCCGGCCGTCGCGGGAGGAACGATGAAGCGCCTTCTGGTGGCCCTGTTGCGGGCCTATCAATATGCGATCAGCCCCTTTCTGGGGCGCAGTTGCCGTTATCATCCGAGTTGTTCGGAGTATGCGGTGGAAGCGGTAGAGAAACACGGTGCCATCAAGGGTGGCTGGCTCGGCGTCAAGCGCGTCTGCCGCTGTCATCCCTGGCACCCCGGCGGGTACGATCCGGTACCCTGATTCGAGAATGCTTGATTACGTAGGCTGTTCATGGACACTCGTCGCCTGATTCTGGTTTTGATCTTCACCTTCTCCAGCTTCATGCTGTGGGAAAGCTGGCAGAAGTACAACCAGCCCAAGCCGCCAGCCACTGCTGCTGCGGCCGTACCGGCTGGCAGCGCCACACCGCAGCCTTCCGCTGCACTGCAGGCGAGCTCCTCGGCCGGTGCACCCGCCGCCACGGTAGCGCCTGCAGTAGCCGCCGGCGAAACCTTCACTGTCCAGACCGACCTGGTAAACGCCACCATTTCCGCCGTGGGCGGCGATATCGTTCAGCTTGACCTGCTGAACTACAAGGAACACGACGACAAGGACAAGACCTTCGCGCTGTTCGATGCCAAGCACCAGTACATGATGCAGAGCGGCCTGATCGGCGAGGGGCTGCCGACACATCGCACGACTTTCCGGCGTGTCGATGGCCCGACGAAACTGGCTGATGGCGCCGACGAACTGAAGGTACGCCTCGAAGCAACGGCGCCGAACGGCGCCAAGGTTGCCAAAATACTGACCTTCAAGCGCGGTTCCTACCTGGTCGACGTGGCGTGGGAAATTGCCAATCACGGCGACAAGCCAATGGCCACGCATGCTTACTACCAACTGCAGCGTGACGATGTGGCGCCGGGCGGTGAGACCAAGATGGTTTCGACATTCACCGGGCCGGCCGTTTATACCAATGCCGACAAATACCAGAAGGTCAGTTTCGACGACATTGCAAAGGACAAGGCCAAATTTGCCAAGACGGCAGACGATGGCTGGCTGGCCATGGTCCAGCACTATTTCGTTTCCGCCCTGGTGCCAAAGGAAACGGTCAAGCACGAGTTCTACATGCGCAAGGCCGAAGGCGCCAATGTGTATCAAACGGGCGTGATTGTCCCGGTTGCGGAGATTGCACCGGGCACCAAGGGCGAGACCTCGATCAGCCTCTACGCCGGCCCGCAGGAGCAGGCCGTACTCAAGCAGGTTGCACCGGGCCTTGATCTGGTGGTCGACTACGGCTGGCTGACCGTGGTCGCCGCACCGATCTTCTGGGCGCTGCAGGCCATTCATGGCGTAGTTGGCAACTGGGGCTGGGCGATTGTCGTGCTGACGATCATCCTCAAGGCCATCTTCTTCCCGCTGTCCGCCGCCTCCTACAAGTCGATGGCCAAGATGCGCCTGCTGACGCCACGCCTGACGCAGTTGAAGGAGCGTTACGGTGACGACAAGCAGCGCATGAACCAGGAAATGATGAAGATGTACCAGACCGAGAAGGTCAATCCGCTCGGCGGCTGCCTGCCGATCCTGGTGCAGATCCCGGTCTTCATCGCGCTTTACTGGGTGCTGCTCGGTGCTGTCGAGATGCGCGGCGCGCCATGGATCCTGTGGATCCATGATCTGGCCGCACCCGATCCGTTCTACATCCTGCCGGTGATCATGATGGCTTCGATGTTCGTGCAGACCAAGCTGAACCCGACGCCGCCGGACCCGATCCAGGCCAAGGTGATGATGATGATGCCGCTGATTTTCGGCTTCATGTTCTTCTGGTTCCCGGCCGGTCTGGTGCTCTACTGGGTGGTCAATAACGTGTTGTCCATCGCCCAGCAGTGGCAGATCACGCGCATGATCGAAGCCGGTGGCAAGGCCGCCAACGACGCCAAGGCCTGACGTGTGGGTGGCGTAGCCAGCGCCGACACCATCGCCGCCATCGCCACGGCGCCCGGCCGTGGCGGTGTCGGGGTGATCCGCATCTCGGGCAGCAATTTGCTGCCCTTTGCTTTTGCGCTGACCGGCAAGACGCCCAAGCCGCGCTATGCGACGCTGGCCGATTTCAAGGCGGCGGACGGGGCGACCGTAGATAGTGGCCTGTTGCTCTACTTCCCCGATCCGCACTCCTTTACCGGTGAAGATGTTCTTGAACTGCAAGGACATGGTGGTCCGGTCGTCATGCAGATGCTGCTCGCCCGTTGCCTCGATCTTGGCGCCCGGCTGGCCGAACCCGGCGAATTCAGCCGTCGCGCCTTCCTCAATGGCAAGCTCGATCTGGCCCAGGCCGAAGCAGTCGCCGACCTGATCGACGCGGCAACCGCGAGCGCCGCCCGTTCGGCCGTGCGCTCCCTGCAGGGCGAGTTCTCGCAGGCCATCCATGCGCTGACCGACGAGCTGATCAATCTGCGCATGCTGGTCGAGGCGACGCTCGATTTCCCGGAAGAGGACATCGATTTTCTCAAGGCGGCGGATGCTTTCGGCCGGCTAGAGCGCTTGCAACTGAAGCTGGCGGAAATCTTCGACCGTGCCGGCCAGGGTAAGCTGCTGCAGGCGGGCCTGCATGTCGTGCTGGCCGGGCAGCCCAACGTCGGCAAATCCTCCCTGCTCAACCGGCTGGCCGGCGACGATCTGGCCATCGTGACGCCGGTCGCTGGGACGACCCGCGATGCGTTGCGGTCGACCATCCAGATCGAGGGAATTCCGCTGCACATCATCGATACCGCCGGCCTGCGTGAAACCGACGACGAGGTCGAGAAGATCGGTATCGAGCGCAGCTGGCGGGAGATCGAACGCGCCGATGTCGTCCTCCTGCTGGTTGACTCCCGCACCGGGGTCGGCGAGGCTGATCGTGTCATCCTCGCCCGTCTGCCCGAGCGGCTGAAACGCGTCACGGTGTATAACAAGATCGATCTGTCCGGTGCCCCGGCCGAGCGTCACGATGAGGCCGATGGGGTGGCGATTTCGCTATCCGCCAGGGCTAACCAGGGCATCGAATTGCTGCGTACTGAGCTGTTGCGCATCGCCGGCTGGCATCCGGCCGAGGACGTCTTCATCGCCCGCGAACGCCACCTGCGGGCGCTGGCCGACGCGCAGGTGCACATAACGGCTGCCAGCAGCTTGGTCAGAGGCAAGTTGCCGGCCCTGGAGCTGTTTGCCGAAGAACTCCGCCTGGCCCAGCAGTCGCTCGGTGAAATCACCGGAGAGTTCAGCGCCGACGACCTGCTCGGCGTGATTTTCAGCCGCTTCTGCATCGGCAAGTAGGTGGAGGCCATCGATACCGGCCTGCTGGTGCTGGTAGTCGCGGCGTTTTTTGCCGGCGCGGTCGATGCGGCGGTCGGTGGTGGCGGATTGATCCAGGTTCCCGCGCTGTTCGTCGTGCACCCGGGCGAGTCCGCGGCGACGCTGTTCGGCACCAACAAATGCGCCAGCGTGGTCGGCACGGCCAATGCAACCTGGCGCTATGCGCGGCGCCTGAGCATACCGTGGCGCACGATCCTGCCGGCGGCCGTTGCCGCTTTCGTTTTTTCCTACGTTGGCGCGGCGACCGTCGCCTGGTTGCCGAAAGATGCGGTGCGCCCGCTGATTCTCGTCATGCTCGTTGTTGCCGCGGTCTACACGCTGAAACGCAAGGATTTCGGGCAGGTGCACCGCCCGGCCCACGTCGGTCGTCGCGAACTGGCTTATGCCGTGCTTCTGGGCTGTGTCATCGGCTTCTACGATGGCTTTTTCGGGCCGGGCGCCGGCAGTTTCCTGATCTTCCTGTTTGTCCGCTTCTTCGGTTTCGATTTTCTTCATGCTTCGGCCGGTGCCAAGGTGGTCAATGGGGCGACCAACCTGGCCGCCCTCGCCTATTTTTTGCCCAATGGCTACGTGCTGCCGTTGCTGGCGGCGGTAATGGCGCTTGCCAACCTGGGTGGATCATTGGCCGGCACCTGGCTGGCGCTGAAGCACGGCAGCGGATTTATCCGGCAGATCTTCCTGCTGGTAGTCGCTGTCCTGATCGTCAAGTTTGCCTGGGATACGGTCAGACTGCTCTGACTCCCCCTGAAGCTCGGGGGCCAGCCGTAGCGGGAGGATATAATCGGTACATGGGCAAAGAGGTACTCGCGTGTTATTGAATGGGCGTTCTTCGTATTCGCGGCTTGCGCTGATGCTGGCATCGGCTGCGCTGCTGACGGCTTGCGCGGGCGGGTCAACCGGTGACGTCAAACCGGAGCAGGACGTTGCCGGCACTTCCTGGCTCCGGTCAACCGGCAGTGTGCGCAGCGGCTTTGCCTGTTGCAATCTGCGCTACAGTGGCGACCAGCTCAGCGATTCGAACCATGCCCAGTTGCCCTTCATCCCGCTTGGCACGCCGATCCTGATCAGGGCGATTGATGGGGCGCAGGCGATTGTCGAGATCAACGGCAAGCAGATGTTGTTGCGGCCTGATACGGCCCAGACGACGGAGACCGCTGCGCAATGGCTGGACAAGGCGGTGCTTGCCGACGACCCGCGGCGCAAGCTGGAGAACCTTTCAGCCGGGGTGCGCGCGGCAATCCAGTCGGGTCGCCTGATGAAGGGCATGACCAGGGAGCAGGTCATCATGTCCATCGGCTATCCGCGCGTGGATGACAAGAAAGGGCTGGATGCCCCTAGCTGGCGCTACTGGTGGACAAGTTTCGAGTCTTTCTATGTCCACTGGTCGCGCGACAAGCTGAGCAAAATTGCCGGGAATTCCGAAACCGTCGATAAATTGACCTACAAGTAGGTCACGGTTATCACATCACATTCAGGTGCATTTGCCGAATGTGAGCACTGGCTCCGCTAACTTGCCTTCACTTTGTCCAGCGTGCGGAGAAAGCTTGCGGCTTCCTGATAGCCGACGACCCGGACACCCGGTGCTTCCTTCCCGCCCGGGGCAAAGAAAATGATGCCGGGCGGCCCGAACAGCCCGAAGCGGGCGAGCAGCGCCTTGTCCTCCGGCGTATTCGCGGTGACATCGGCCTTGAGCAGCGTGAACCCGGCCAGTTTGGCCTGCACCGCCGGGTCGGCGAAGGTGTAACGCTCCATTTCCTTGCACGAGACGCACCAGTCGGCGTAGAAATCGAGCATTACCGGGCGGTCAACCACAGCAAGGCGGGCATCGAGTTCAGCCACCGAGCGGACCGGCTCGAAGGGCAGTTTTTTCGCTTCGGCGGCTACCGCCTGGCCGCGCAGTCCGGCCAGCGGTTGCAGTGGGTCACGGTTGCCGGCCAGCGCGCCGGCGAGCAGCGCGGCGCCGGTCAGCAACATGACGATGCCGATGCCCTTCCAGAAGCGTTGCCAACCCTTGGCGTGTGGCGGCAGCGGATCGAGGGCGTGCAGGTAGATGGCCGGGATGATGAACAGCGCTGCCCAAGCGAGCATCTGCACAAATCCCGGAATGACCGGCGAGACGAGCCAGAGCGCGGTGGCCAGCAGCAGCACGCCGAAACCCTTCTTGACCCCTTCCATCCAGGCGCCGGCCTTGGGCAGCAGGGTGCCGGCCGAAAGTCCGACAATGAGCAGGGGCACGCCCATGCCGAGCGCCATGACGAACAGCGCGGTGCCGCCGAGCACGGCATCGCCGGTCTGCCCGATATAGAGCAGCGCGCCGGCCAGCGGCGCGGCAACGCACGGGCCGACGATCAGCGCCGACAGCACGCCCATCAGGAAAACGCCGATGCCGCGCCCGCCCTGCAGGTGGCCGGCTTCGTCGGACAGCTTGCTTTGCAGCGCGGTTGGCAACTGCAACTCGTAGAAGCCGAACATCGAGAAGGAGAGCACGATGAAGACGAGGGCAAAGCTACCGAGCACCCACGGGTTTTGCAGCGCGGCGGAAAGCAGCGTGCCGGTCATCCCGGCCGCGACACCGGCCGCCGCGTAGGTGACCGCCATGCCCAATACGTAGGTCAGTGACAGCGCGAAGCCGCGCCCGCGCGAGATCTTGTGACCCTGGCCGGCGATGATGCCGGAAAGGATGGGGATCATCGGGAAAACGCAGGGCGTCAGCGACAAACCGAGGCCGGCGACGAAGAAGAATGCGAGGCTGGCCCAGAAACCTGCATGTTTGAGCGTGTCGGCGATTTTGCCGCTTTCGTCGCCGTCGACCGCAACAGTCGCTCCCGAAGCATCAGGGACACTGCCGGGAGCCGGAAGTTCGACACTGACCGTCTGAGTCTGCGGTGGGTAGCAGACACCCGCATCGGCACAGCCCTGCGACGTGACATTCAACTTCAGCGGCAGCGTGCCGGAAGCGTTTCTTTCGACCGGCAGGCGAATGGCGACGTTCTTGTAATAGACCTCGACCTTGCCGAAATTCTCGTCAATTTTCTCCTTGCCCTTGGGAAAAACCGGGCTGCCGAGAGCGACGGATTCGCCATCGACGGCAAATTTGAACTTGTCGCGGTACAGGTAATAGCCCTTGGCGATCTCGAAGCCGACTTCGATGGTTTGTCCATCGAGTGCCCGTACCGTGGGCTTGAAAGCCACGGCGGGATCGAGGAATTCCTGGGCCTGGGCCAGCGAGAACAGGAAGGAAAACAGGAACAGGACGTTACGCATCATGGTTGGGTCGTTTCAGCTGGCGATCCAGTCGAGGTAGGCCGGCAAGCCGCGCTCGACGGGCAGCGCGATGATCTCCGGCACCGTGTAGGGGTGGCGGTCGCGGATTGCGGTCTCGAGCGCGGAATAGTTTGCCGCGGTCGCCTTGATGAGCAGGGGAATTTCCGTCGCCGACTCGACCGCGCCTTCCCAGCGGTAGATCGACTGAACGCGGGGCAGGATATTGACGCAGGCGGCGAGCCGCTCCTCGACCAAGGCGAGCGCGATGGCGTTGGCGGATTCTTCGTCGGGGCAGTTGGTGAGTACCAGCAAGGTCTGCATCGCGTTATTTTACTTGAGCAGGCGGCGGCGCGTCAGATGCAATGCGATGCTGAAGCCGACCACCGTGGTGCCGAGCAGGGCCGCGATGTGTATTGCGGGGTCGGCCGGCACCTGCCCGGCGAGCAGTGGACGCACCAGTGCAACGCCCTGCGCCAGCGGCAGCCAGCCGCCGGTCGCCGCGAGCCAGTCAGGCAGTTGATCGGTGGGGAAGAAGACACCGGAAATCAGGGTCATCGGCGTGATGAACAGGGTGAAGTAGTACATGAAAAAATCGTAGGATGGCGCCAGTGCATTCCATATCAGTCCGAGCGCGGCAAAGGCCAGCCCGGTCAGGACGACGGCCGGCAAGGCCCAGAGGAGCAATGGGCCGTTGGTCAGGCCGAGCGCCGTGATGACAACGAGAATCGCCGCGCCGGAGAAGAATGATTTGGTCGCCGCCCAGCACAGTTCGCCGGCGACCACATCGGCGAGGCTGAGCGGTGTGTTGAGGATGGCCTCCCAGGTCTTTTGCACATGCATCCGGGAAAAGGCCGAGTACAGGGCTTCGAAGGTGGCCGCGTTCATCGTCGAGGAGCAGACGATACCGGCCGCCAGAAATGTGATGTAGGACTGACCGTCGATGGTCGGCAACATCCTGCCCAGTCCGTAGCCGAGGCCAAGCATGTAGATCAGCGGGTCGGCCAGGTTGCCGAGGATAGACGGTAGCGCGAGCTTGCGCCAGACGAGAAAGTTGCGCCGCCAGACCGGAAACCAGCCGACGACCGGGGAGCGGACGGTTGTCACCGCCACGGTCGCGACCATCGCCAAATACCGCTCATCGTCCGAACAGGCCTTTCAGCAAGGTGCCGACGCCGGGCGTCGCGGCATCCTGGGCGGCGCCGGCGGCGGCCATTTCCATGCCGAGCATGACGCTGTCGAAGGCGGTGATATTGACCGTGGCCGACCAGATCAGCGGCTTCTTCTCGCCCGGCTTCTGCGGCGGATACGAGAAACCCTGCACTGGTCCGTGCGCGATGCCGGTCAGCATCGCCATCTCGCCCTTGGCGAAAATGCCTTCGGGGATCGTGCATTCGTGCTGGCTGGCCGGCAGCATCGGGCTCTTGTTGCGGGCGGCCAGCCACATCACGATATCCTTGTCGCCGCCGGCGGAAACCGCCTGCAGGTCGTAGCCGCGGGCGCGGGTCAGCGCGCTCCAGACCAGCGGGATGGCCGCCTTGAGATCGCTCGCCTGCGCCTTGAGCCCCATCGGTTCGAGGAAGTCGAGGGCCGGGGTCAGCGCGAAGCGGATGTCGTCCTTCATGAAATTGGCCTTGACGACATGGTCGCCGACGGCCGAGGCGCCGTCCGGGATGCCGCGATAGTTCTGGTCGCCCTGCGGCCAGCCGATCGAGCGCGGTGGCAGCGAGGCGTCGCGCGGCGCCTTGCCCTGGCTGCGGCTCTGGCGCGCCATCGCCTGGATTTCCGGCGGCACCTTGCCGGCGAGGGAGCGGAAGTCGATGACTTCCGGCTGGCCTTTTTGCACCGTCGGCGAGCAGCCCCAGTAGATCAGCACGCGGCCGTCCGGCTCGCTGTCGCCAGCGCTGCCGCCGCTGGTCCGCCGCTCGCCCTGCAGCGGCAGTTGCGGGCCGATGCGCATGGCGTCCGGCACCGTGTGCGCCGCCTGGTAGTCGGCCGGCAGGTCGCCCGGCGAGGTCAGGCGCAGATCCATGTTGTGGCTGACGCTGCTGCCGCCGCCCTCCACCCAGCATGCTCATGATGCCCCCCATGCCGCCCGCGCCCATGCCGGCATGCGTCGTTAGACGCATTTCATAGACGGTTGGCGCGGCAGCGGCTGGCAGCGCCAGGGTGGCCAGCGCGAGGGATAGTGTGCGCAGCGGGAATGGCCGGGAACGGGTTTGCATGGTGGAACCTCCGCGAGTGTCGGGTTGGGGTGATGTCATTCTAGACCATGCGGGCGCCGGGCCGTCTGTCGCGGTCGACCCCGAAAAGAAGGCCATTTTCAAATTGGCTCAGTCGCGCAGTTCGCGGCCGGTCAGCTTGATGAAGACGTCTTCGAGATTCGAGGCGCGGTGCACGTAGCGCAGCCCCGGTGCTTCGGCCAGGCGGGCGAGCAGCGGGCGCGGATCGCTGCAATAGAAGAAGGCGGTTTCGCCACTGGTCTCGACCCGCCCGGCGAGATGGCGGTGGGCTTCGACGAAGGCCGGCAGGTCGCCGCCGGCTTCATCGTAGGCTTCGACGACCTGCGGCTCGATGTGCTCGGCGATCAGCTGGCGCGGGCTGCCCTCGGCGATCTTGCGCCCGTGGTCGATGACGATCAGCGTGTCGCACAGGCGCTCGGCCTCGTCCATGAAATGCGTGGTCAGGATCAGCGTCTTGCCCGCCGACTTGAGCTGCTTCAGGCGGTCCCAGATCAGGTGGCGGGCCTGCGGGTCGAGGCCGGTGGTCGGCTCGTCGAGGAAAATGATGTCGGGGTCGTTGACCAGCGCGCGGGCCAGCGTCAGCCTGCGTTTCATGCCGCCGGACAGCGTCGCGATACGGGCGTCGGCCTTGCTGCCGAGGCCGGCGAAATCGAGCAGCTGCGGGATGCGGGCGCGGACGTCGGCAGCGGCCAGGCCGAAATAGCGGCCAAAGACGAGCAGGTTCTCGCTGGCGGTGAAATCCGGGTCGAGATTGTCGAACTGCGGGACGACACCAATGCGCGCCCGCGCCTTTTGGGCAGCGGCCGGGATGGCATGGCCGTTGAGGCTGACGGTGCCGCTGTCGGGCGCGGTCAGCCCGAGGCAGAGCCGTAAAGTCGTCGTTTTGCCGGCGCCGTTCGGGCCGAGCAGGCCGAAACAGCGGCCGGGCTCGACGACAAAACTCAGGCCGGCGACCACTTCGTTGCCGGCGTAGGTCTTGTGAAGGTTGCTGACGTCTAGTGCCGCCATGCGCGGGTAATGATGTCGCGGATCAGGTGCAGCCGCCGGTGGAAGAAGTGGTCGGCGCCGGGCACGACGACGACCGGCAGGTCGAGCGGCAGCGCCCAGTCGAAGACATTGGCCAGCGGCACGGTTTCGTCGGCCGAGCCATGGATGACGATGGTGTCGTGCGGCACGGCTTCGGTGTCGTACTGGCGGGTGCCCTCGACGAAGCCGGCGGCGGTGCCGACCAGCACCAGGCGCTGCGCCGGATGGCCGGCTTCGCTCAGGCGTTTGGCGACGCGGGTCTGGCAGTAGGCGCCGAAGGAGAAGCCGGCGAGCGCCACCGGCAGGTTGCCGCAGCGGCATTTGGCGTCTTCCAGCACGGCGAGCAGGTCGTCGGTTTCGCCGCGGCCTTCGTCATGCACGCCTTCGCTGCCGCCGACGCCGCGAAAATTCGGGCGGAAAGCCGCGTAGCCGAGGCTGACGAAGGTGCGCGCCAGCGTGTAGGCGACCTTGTTGGTGTTGGCGCCGCCACCCATCGGGTGTGGGTGGGCGATCAGCGCGATGCCGCGCGGCGCGTCGGGACGTTCCATGATGAGGTCGATCTTGCCCGCCGGGCCGTCGATCAGGATTTTCTCTTCCGGGGCTTTCATATCTTCAGACGCTCCACGACGCGGCCATGGACCAGGTGCTCCTGGATGATTTCCTCGACGTCTTCCTTGTCGATATAGGTGTACCAGACCGCTTCCGGGTAGACGACCATCACCGGTCCCTGGTCGCAGCGATCGAGGCAGCCGGCCTTGTTGATGCGTACCTTGCCCTGGCCTTTCATTTTCAACTGGCCGATGCGGTCCTTGGCGTAGGTCTGCAGCTCGCTCGCGCCATGCGCATTGCAGCAGGACTCACCCGGCTCGCGCTGGTTGCAGCAGAAAAAGACGTGATGCTTGAAGTGACTCATCAGGTTCCTCCTTGGGGACCGGAATTATAGTTCCCACGTCCGGCGAACTGGGCGAAAATGACCGGCAATCAAACCCGGATTGCCATCGTCATGCTTGAACTGGATATTTACGGAACCCTGGTCGCCGCTTCAGGCGTACTGCTGCTTGGACAGCAACTGCTCAGGCGCGTGCGCTGGCTGGCTACCTACACCATTCCTGAACCGGTGGCGGGCGGCCTGCTGGTCGCCGTGCTGTTTCTGGTGGCGCGCACTGGCCTGGATTTTCAGGTCAGGTTCGACACCAGCCTCTCGGCGCCGATGATGCTGACCTTCTTCGCCTGCATCGGACTCAATGCCGATCTGGCCAGCCTGCGCCGGGGCGGCAGGCCGCTGATGGTCTTTCTGGGCGTCGTGCTCGGTTTTCTCGTACTGCAGAACGTTACCGGGCTGCTGTTGGCCATGGCTTTCGGGCAGTCGCCGTTCTACGGTTTGCTCGCCGGTTCGGTTGCGCTGTCGGGCGGGCATGGCACGGGTATCGCTTGGGGCACAGTGTTCGCCGAGCAGCACGGCGTCAAGTCAGCGACCGAAGTCGCCCTCGCCTGCGCGACCTTCGGCCTGATACTCGGTGGCGTGCTCGGCGGTCCGGTCGCCAAGTTCCTGATCCGCAAGGTGACGCTGCCTGCCGCCGAAGGCCCGAACGCAGACGTCGGAAACACCTTCGAAAATCCGCATTCGGTACGCTTGATCACGGCACCGGCCCTGATCGAGACGTTGGCCCTGATCTCCATCTGCCTGCTCGCCGGCCAGGCCATCGCGCAGGCGCTTCATGGCAGCCTGCTCGAACTGCCGGCCTTCGTCACCGTGCTTTTCGTCGGTGTGCTGCTGCGTAACGGCTTGAGCGCCCTCGGCTGGTACGACGTCTTCGAGCGCGCGGTTTCGGTGGTCGGCAACGTTTCGCTCGCCCTCTTCCTGGCCATGGCGTTGATGACCCTGCGCCTGTGGGAGCTTTCGGCGCTCGCCCTGCCGCTGTTCGGCATGCTCTTCGGCCAGGCCGTGCTGATGGTCGGCTATGCGGTGTTCGTCACCTTCCCGGTGCTGGGTCGCAATTACGACGCGGCGGTTATTGCCGCCGGACATTGCGGCTTCGGGCTGGGGGCGACGCCGACGGCGATCGCCAACATGCAGGCGGTGACCGAACGCTTCGGCCCCTCGCACCTGGCGTTTCTCGTGGTGCCGATGGTCGGCGCCTTCTTCATCGACATCGCCAACGCCATCGTGATCAAGCTCTTTCTCGCGTTGCCCGTCTTCTCAGGCTGATTGCGCGGCGCGTTTCACGTGAAACGCCGCCCAGGTATTTCTCCAGCCCGACGATCAGCGCGCAGAGCCAGGCGAAGGCGAAGATTTCGCCCCATTCGGCGAGGCCGATCGGCGCCGTCTGGAAGATCGCGTTCAGCGGCGGCCAGTAGGTGAGCAGCAGTTGCAGGGCGGCCATCGTCGCCAGGCCGCCCCAGAACCAGGGGTTGGAGAAGATGCCGACCTGCCAGAAGCTGCGCGTCAGCGAGCGGCAGTTGAACAGGTAGAGCATTTCGACCATCACGAAGACGTTGACCGCGACGGTGCGCGCTTCGGCCAGCGTGTGTCCCTGCTCCAGCTCGCGCAGGAAGAGGCCGAAGGAGCCGCCCAGCAGCAGCAGCGAAACCAGCACGATGCGGCGGATCAGCGCGCCGTCGAGCACCGGCGTCGTCAGCCGGCGCGGCGGCGCGCTGCATGATGCCGTGCTCGATCGGCTCGAAGGCCAGCGTCAGGCCGAGCAGCACGGCGGTCGTCATGTTGATCCACAGGATCTGCAGCGGCGTGATCGGCAAGGTGCTGCCGAACACGATCGCGGCGACGATGACCAGCCCCTCGCCGAAATTGGTCGGCAGGGTCCACGTGATGAACTTGACCAGGTTGTCCCAGACGCCGCGCCCCTCCTCGACCGCCGCCTCGATGCTGGCGAAATTGTCGTCGGTCAGCACCATCGCCGCCGCTTCCTTGGCCACTTCGGTGCCGCCCTGCCCCATGGCGATGCCGATGTCGGCCTGCTTGAGCGCCGGCGCGTCGTTGACGCCGTCGCCGGTCATCGCCACCACCTCGCCGCGGCCTTGCAGGGCGCGCACCAGGCGCAGCTTCTGTTCCGGCTCGACGCGGGCGAAGACGTCGATTTCGTGCGCCGCCTGGCGCCAGCGCGGCGTCGTCGAGCGCCGCCAGTTCGCGCCCGGTCAGTGCGCTGCGCGCCGGGAATGCCGATTTGCCGCGCGATGGCCAGGGCCGTGACGGCGTGGTCGCCGGTGATCATCTTGACCCGGATGCCGGCCGAGTGGCAGTTGCGGATGGCGCTGATCGCCGCCTTGCGCGGGGGGTCGATCATGCCGGCCAGGCCGATCAGCGTGAGTTGCTCGCAAGCTGTCGTCGGTACACCGGGAACTTTCCGGCGGTGCAATCCGGCGCGCCAGCAGCAGGACGCGCATGCCCTGCCCGGCCAGCGCCTCGGCGACAGCCTCGATCCTGACGCGGTCGATTGCTTCGGGTTGGCCGGCGGCCGACAACTGGTCGCTACAACGCGGCAGCAGGCGCTCGAGTGCGCCCTTCACATAAACGATCTGCTCGCCGTCGCTGGCGTGCGCCGTCGCCATGTATTGCCGGCCGGCGTCGAACGGGAGTTCGTCCTGCCGGGGAAACAGGGCGTGCAAGGTGTGCTCGTCCAGTCCGCCCTTGCGCGCGACGACCAGCAGGGCAGCCTCGGTCGGGTCGCCGGTGATCGTCCAGTGACGACCGGTCTTCGCCAGGCTGGCGTCGTTGCATAGCGAACCGGCCACCAGGCATTCACGCAGCGCCCCGCCGATGGCAACCGGCATTTCGTCGTGGCGGATTTCGCCGTCCGGGTTGTAGCCGTGACCGTCCACCGCCAGGTGGCGGCCGCCACAGTACAGGGCGCGCACCGTCATGGCATTCTCGGTCAGCGTGCCGGTCTTGTCCGAGCAGATGACGGTCGTGCTGCCCAGCGTTTCGACTGCCGGCAGGCGGCGGATGATGGCGCGGCGCCTGGCCATGCGGGCGACGCCGATGGCCAGCGTGACGGTGACCGCCGCCGGCAGCCCTTCCGGGAATGGCGCCGACGGCCAGCGCAACCGCCGCCATGAACATGTCGAAGGCCGCTTCGCCGCGCGCCAGCCCGATGCCGAAGGTGAGCAAGGCGAGGCCGCCGATGGCCCACAGCAGCCAGTTCGAGAAGGTGGCCATCTTGCGCGTGAGCGGTGTCGCCAGTTCGGGCGCGCTGGCGATCAGGCCGGCGATGCGGCCGGTCTCGGTGGCGTCGCCGGTCGCGATGACCAGCCCCGCACCCTGCCCGGCGACGATGGTGGCGCCGGCATAGGCCATGTTGCGGCGCTCGGCGAGCAGCGTTGTGCCAGGCAGAGGCTCCGGTATCCTTGCTGACGGGCAGCGATTCGCCGGTCAGCATCGACTCGTCGGCGTGCAATTCACGCTGGTGAAACAGACGCAGGTCGGCCGGGACGCGATCGCCGGCGGCCAGCAGGACGACATCTCCCGGCACCAGTTCACCGGCGTCCAGCTTTTTCCGGTGGCTGTCGCGACGCACCGTGACCGGGGTCGCAACGCTGCGCGCCAGCGCCGCGAGCGCGCCCTCGGCCTTGGCCTCCTGCCAGTAGCCGATGACGGCATTGACCAGCACGACGCCAAAAATCACGCTGGCGTCTACCCATTCGCCGAGTGTGCTGGTGACCAGTCCGGCTGCGATCAGTACCAGTACCAGCGGTTGCGCAAGTTGCTCGGCCAGGCGCTTCCAGGCCGGCTTGCCCGGTGACTCCGTGAGCCGGTTGGGGCCGTGGCGGGCCATGCGGCTCGCCGCCTCGGTTTCGCTGAGGCCGGTCGTGCGGTCAACGCCGAGGCGGTGCGCGACATCGTCCGCAGTCAGCGAGTGCCAGCTTACTGGCGACGTGTCGTCAACAGGAGAAATGGCAGTGTCAGGAAGGGCCATAGCGTCGCAACCCATCGGGTCAGGCCGTTGAAGTTCAGGAAATGCCCCTGCCGCCAGGCGGCCAATGCGGCAGCAGAGTACGGGTTGGGCGGGGCGAGATTGACTAGTGTGGCGCCGGCCATCAACGCCAGCGCTGCCAGCATCAACCGGGCAGTTGGTGGAAGAGCGATCGCGATGGCCAGGCCGGCACCGGCCATCAGCAATCCCATTTTCGCCCCGGTGGTCAGCCAGGCGAAAGCTTCGCCCGGGCTGACCAGAATCGCCGCTGCCAGCGTGCGCACCAGCAGGCCGAGCAAGATGAACAGCGGCACGGCGACATAGGCCGTCGCCGCACGGACACACAGCAGACGGACGATCAGGCCAACCGCCAGCGCGTTGAAGGCGGTGATGCTCGCTTCGATCAGCACGAAGCTTTCGGCGGCGAAGGGGACGGCGCTGTTCAGGCCGAGTACCTGACGGAGATCGCCGGCACCGAAGAGCAGGGTTTCCGGTGACAGCGGGATCAATAACCAGAGGCCGAGCAAGGTCAGGCCGAGTTCTGCATGCGGAATCGGCGCGATCAGGCGGTGCTGCCAGGTGGCGATGCGCAGGAACACGCGCGGCCCGACCATCTGGGCCCAGAGCGCACCGAGCAGGCCACCGATGGCATTGCAGGCAAGATCGACATTCGACGGAACGCGTGACGGCAGCCAGGTTTGCACGGCCTCGAGCGCCAGGCTGACCGATCCGGAAAGCAGGATGGCCAGGATCAGGGCGCTGAAGCGACCGGGCAAGCCGTGCAACGCGAGCCTCAGAAAGAAGCCCAGTGGCAGGTAGACCGCGACATTGGCGGCGAGGTCAAAAACGGTCCAGTAGCGCGGCCAAGCACCTTCGAGGAAGGCAAAGGGCGAGATCCCGGTATCGCGCCAGCCCGCAAAAGGGTGCAGGCTGCCGTAGACCACCAGGCCAAACCAGGCCAGCGCGAGGTAACGGGCAAGCAGAACGGGGCCGCGGGTGTCCATGGCCCGATTGTATGTCAGTGCTGGTGCGGGTGATCGACGGCGTGATGGGTTTCGGCGACGGCGCGGTGGTGCAGTGCGCCGTGGATGTCCGTTTGCGGCGTCGGCCGGCCGACCCATTGCGGCGGCACCAGGCTCGCTTCGCCGACCAGTGTCTCGACCAGAATCCACGTGGAGAGGCCGCCGAAAATGGCGGTCAGCGCACCCTGCGTCGGCGCCCGCTTCAAGAAGGTGCCGGCGAGCGTCACCTTGTAGGCGTTTTCGACCATCTTGAAGATGCTGGCGCTGGAGTACAGCGCGAAGCCGAGCACGATCGCGATGTGCATGACGCGCAGGAATTCATGCCGGTCGCGGTCAACGCGGGAAAATGGGCAAAATCCGCGGTCCATGGCATTAGCGAAAGCGGAATCGACCTGCTTGCCAATTGAGTGGATTCGATATACTGTATGAATCAACAGTATTTTGAGTCCGCTGCGATTCGCTTGCCAAATCTTGCGTGAATCGACCCGCCGGTTTTCTTCCGCAGCAATTTCTATTCCATCCCTGGCCCCTGTGCCATAATCCCGTCAAATTCACGAGGTATCTCCATGGACGACAACAAGGCAAAGGCGCTCGCAGCGGCGCTTCAGCAGATTGAAAAGCAATTCGGCAAAGGCTCCATCATGAAGATGGGCGATGCCGAAATCGATGAAGGCATTCAGGTGGTATCCACCGGTTCGCTGGGTCTGGATATCGCGTTGGGTGTCGGTGGCTTGCCACGTGGCCGGGTTGTCGAGGTCTATGGTCCGGAGTCTTCGGGCAAGACCACGCTCTGTCTTCAGGTCATTGCCGAAATGCAGAAGCTGGGCGGGGTGGCGGCCTTCATCGATGCCGAACACGCGCTCGATCCGCAATATGCGCAAAAGCTCGGAGTCAACGTTGGCGACCTGCTGATCTCGCAGCCGGATACCGGCGAACAGGCACTGGAAATTTCCGACATGCTGGTCCGTTCCGGCTCGGTCGACATCATTGTCATCGACTCGGTCGCTGCCCTTACCCCGCGTGCCGAAATCGAAGGCGAAATGGGCGACCAGATGGTCGGCCTGCATGCCCGCCTGATGAGCCAGGCGCTACGCAAGCTGACGGCCAACATCAAGAAGACCAACACGCTCGTTGTCTTCATCAACCAGATCCGGATGAAGATCGGCGTCATGTTCGGTTCGCCGGAAACCACCACCGGCGGCAATGCGCTCAAATTCTACGCCTCCGTTCGCCTCGACATCCGCCGCATCGGCTCGATCAAGAAGGGCGACGAGGTGATCGGCAACGAAACCCGGGTCAAGGTCGTCAAGAACAAGGTTTCACCACCCTTCCGCGAGGCGATTTTCGACATTCTTTTCGGCGAAGGAATTTCCCGAGCCGGCGAAATCGTCGAGCTGGGCGTCGCCCACAAGCTGGTCGAAAAATCGGGCGCCTGGTATTCGTACAAGGGTGAAAAGATTGGCCAGGGCAAGGACAATTCCCGCGAATTCCTGCGCAGCCATCCGGAGATTGCCCAGGAAATCGAGGCGAAGATCCGCGAAGCGGCCAGCACCAACGTGATCAAGCCGACCAAGTCGGCGCCGGCCGATGCCTGATTCCGGTCGGGCGCTGCGGGTTGCCGCGCTACGGCTGCTGACCCGGAGGGATCACAGCCGGGCGGAGTTGAAGGCGAAACTTGCCGCCACAGCCGAATCGGAGGAGCAACTCGATACGGTCCTCGATATATTGCAGGCCGAGCGCCTGCTGTCCGATCATCGCTATGCCACTCAGCGCGTGGTGGCGCGCGCCGGCCGTTACGGCGATGCGCGGCTGAAACAGGAGTTGCGACAGCAGGGTGTCAGCGATGAAGATATCAGTGCCGCGTTGCCCGAAGGTGGTGACGAGACGGTGCGCTGCCGGGCAGTCTGGGCGAGAAAGTTCAGCCAGCTCCCGCAGAGTATGGAAGAACGAGCCAAACAGATGCGTTTTCTGCAATATCGGGGATTCTCCAGCGAGGCGATTCGCCGGGTGATGCGCGGAGTCGATGAATGAGCAATTCACCTGTTTCAACGCTTTCTGCGCAGAGCCTGCGCAAGAAATACAAGGCACGCACCGTGGTCGAGGACGTCTCGTTCGAGGTGAAGAGCGGCGAAGTGGTCGGCTTGCTGGGCCCCAATGGCGCCGGCAAGACAACCTGCTTCTACATGATTGTCGGTCTCGTTCCGGCTGATGGCGGCGAGGTTTATATCGACGATTCAAGGCTGACCCATCTGCCGATGCACAGCCGGGCCCGTCAGGGGCTTTCCTATCTGCCGCAGGAAGCTTCGATCTTCCGCAAACTGACGGTCGAGGAAAACATCCGGGCCATCCTCGAATTGCTGAATCTCCCCGAGCCGGAGCTGAACGATCGCCTCGAAGGCCTGCTCGGGGAACTGCATATTGCCCATGTCCGCCACATCAACGCGGCCGCGCTTTCCGGCGGCGAGCGCCGGCGGGTGGAGATCGCCCGTGCGCTGGCCACCAATCCGCGCTTCATCCTGCTCGACGAACCCTTTGCCGGGGTCGACCCGATCGCCGTGCTCGAAATCCAGAAGATCATCCGCTTTCTCAAGGAACGGGGGATCGGCGTGCTGATCACCGATCACAATGTGCGCGAAACACTCGGCATCTGCGATCATGCCTACATCATCAGCGCCGGACACGTGCTGGCTGCCGGGAGTTCTGCTGAAATCGTCGCGAACGAAAGCGTGCGCAAGGTATATCTTGGCGAACACTTCAAGCTCTGATCGCCGGATTGCGCATCGAACCCGATAAATGAAACCGGCACTCCAGCTAAAACTCTCCCAGCATCTGGCACTGACGCCCCAGTTGCAGCAGTCGATCAAGCTCCTGCAGCTGTCGACGGTCGAGATGCAGCAGGAAATCGAGAACTACCTGCTCGAAAACCCGATGCTGGAGCGCGACGACGATGGCGCCTCCGAGTCGTTCGCGTCGGCCCAACAGTTTGATGCGCCGCGCAGTGACGCGGTCGAACGCGCCGATCATGATGAACGTGAAGAGCGCGATGCGCGGGACGACCGCGAACAGGCTGTTCCCGCCGCGCCCTCCGACGTTGACGATGACCGCTGGAGTTCTGATGCCGGCACCTTCACCGGCGCCGGACGCGATGACGACGATGACAGTGATTCCCAGGATATTCAGGCCAACACACCGACACTGCGCGAGCATCTGACCTGGCAGCTCGGCATGACCCAGTTGTCCGGGCGTGACCGCAGTCTCGTCGTTTTCCTGATCGAGGCGCTCGACGAAGACGGCTATCTGTTAACGCCGCTGGCCGAGCTTCTGGAAACACTTCCCCCGGAATACGAGATCGAACTCGAGGAACTGGAAATCGCGCTACGCCATATCCAGAGCTTCGATCCTACCGGTATCGGCGCCCGCAGTCCCCAGGAATGCCTGGCCCTTCAGCTCAAGTCCTTGCCGGAGTGCGCGGAGAATGCACTGGCGCTGTTGATCGTCGAGAAGCATCTCGAACTGCTGGCAGCCCGCGATTTCGTGAAAATAAAGCGCTTCACCGACTGTGATGACGAAGCCCTGAAGGCCGCGCATGCACTGATTGTCAGTCTCAACCCCCGTCCCGGCGCGCGTTTTGCGCAACTCGAGGCGCGCTACATCACGCCTGACGTCATCGTCAAGAAGCTCAAGGGCAAGTGGACGGCCTACATCAATCCCGATGCCTATCCCCGGCTGCGCGTCAATCGGCTCTATGCCGAAGTGCTGGCGCAGCAGCGCCGTGGCAATGGCAAGCTGAGCGGCCAGTTGCAGGAGGCGCGCTGGCTGATCAAGAACGTCCAGCAGCGCTTCGAGACCATTCACCGGGTGACGCAGGCTATCGTCAACCGCCAGCGCCAGTTTTTCGAACATGGCGAAGTGGCGATGCGCCCGCTGGTCCTGCGCGAGATCGCCGATATTCTGGGCCTCCACGAGTTGACCGTTTCACGGGTGACCAGCCAGAAGTACATGGCAACACCGCGCGGGATCTTCGAACTGAAATATTTTTTCGGCAGTCATGTCTCCACCGATTCAGGCGGCGCGTGCTCTGCCACCGCCATTCGCGCGCTGATCAAACAGTTGATTGGCGCCGAAGATGGCAAGAAGCCCTTGTCGGATAGCCAATTATCCGAAATACTAGGCCAGCAGGGAATCGTTGTAGCTCGACGCACGGTGGCAAAATACCGCGAGTCGCTCAACATCCCGCCGGTCAATTTACGCAAGACCCTGTAGTGAGAGGAGAAATAAATGAATCTGCAGATCGCTGGTCATCACATTGAAGTTACGCCGGCATTGCGCGTGTACGTCGAGAACAAGCTGGATCCCGTGGTTCGCCATTTCGACAAGGTCACGGGCGTCAACGTGGTTCTGTCCGTCGAGAAACTGAAGCAGAAGGCTGAAGTGACGGTACATGTGCCCGGCAAGGATATGCATGTCGAAGAATCCGGCGACGATCTCTATGCCGCCATCGACGCTATGTTCGACAAGCTGGACCGTCAGGTCCAGAAATACAAGCAAAAAGTCCAGGACCACCATCGGGGCGACAAGCCTGCACACCAAGTGGCTGGCTGATCGCTGAACGGCCGCGGTGACTTCACCGTGGCCTTTGTTTTGTGCTTCCCATGAATCCTCTGACCAATCTCCTGTCGGCCTCGCAGGTGCTTCTCGACTTCGACGCCAGCAGCAAGAAGCGTGTCTTTGAACAAGCTGGCATGCTCTTCGAGAGCCACCTCGGGCTAGCCCGTTCCGTCGTGTTCGACAGCTTGTTCGCCCGCGAAAAGCTCGGCTCCACCGGCCTTGGCCAGGGGATCGCCATTCCGCATGGCCGCATCAAGGGCCTCAAGCAGGCTGCCGGTGCGTTTCTGCGCCTCGCTACTCCGGTACCCTTCGATTCGCCGGATGGTCGTCCGGTCAATCTGCTGTTTGTCCTGCTGGTGCCTGAACAGGCGACTGAGGAGCATCTCCAGATTCTCTCCGAACTTGCCCAGCGTTTTTCCGAGCGACCATTTCGCGAAAAGCTGCTGGTCGCGCAAGACTCGGCTGCTGTCGTCGCTCTCTTCCAGGCCTAGATTATCCGTGGCAGGCCACATCAGTCTGAACCAGCTTTACGAAGACAACCGCGAAAAGTTGCTGCTCAACTGGGTGGCCGGGCAGCGCGGCGATCGTCGCATCGAAATCAAGGGTTCCAGCAACTATGGTTCTGATGTGGTCGGCCACATCAACGTCATCCACCCTGAGCGCATGCAGGTCATGGGGCGGGCCGAATACGACTGGGCGACGCGCATCGGCGAGCGCCGCTTCACCCACCAGTTTCGCGAGTTGCTGCAGGCCGAGCCGCCGGCGGTCATTGTCGCCGACGGACTGACGCCGCCTGATGCACTGCTGGAAGCCTGCAAGGCATCGGATACGCCGCTGATCCTCTCGCCCAAGCATTGCTCGGCGGTGATCGAGCTGCTGCGTATCTACCTGTCGGCGCGCCTTGCCGAGACAGTCAATCTCCATGGTGTGTTCATGGACGTTCTCGGCATGGGCGTCCTGATAACCGGCGACTCCGGTGTCGGCAAGTCCGAACTGGCGCTCGAACTGATATCACGGGGCCATGGCCTGGTCGCCGACGACGTTGTCGAGATGGGCCGCATTGCCCCGGCGACTGTCGAGGGGCGCTGTCCAGGCATGCTGCGCGATTTTCTCGAAGTGCGTGGCCTCGGTCTGCTCAATATCCGGACGATCTTCGGCGAGACTGCATCGCGCCGCAAGATGAAGCTGAAACTGATCGTCCATCTTCAGAAATCGGCCGTTGGAGCCGATGCGCCTCGTCTGCCGCTTGATGCCCAGACGCAGGAGGTGCTGGGCGTGCCGGTGCGCAAGGTGGTGATTCCGGTGGCGGCCGGACGTAACCTGGCGGTGCTGCTTGAAGCGGCAGTGCGCAATACCATCCTGCAACTGCGCGGGATTGACAGCATGCAGGATTTCGTCGATCGACAGCAGCGCATGATGCTTGACGACGACGCCTGATTGCCAGATAGTGGCCTCGCCTGTAACCATTTCCAAAATAGGGGACCTACGATGAAGATCATGATTGCCGCATTGCTTGCCAGTTTTACCTTTACAACCGCTTACGCTGCCGACGACTGTGCTGCGATGGCCGCCGAGAAAAAGCTGGCCGGCGCCGCCAAGACCAGCTTCATGAAGAAATGCCAGGCTGACGCCAATGGCGCCGGTAGCGCTTGCGAAGCGACGGCTGATCAGAAGAAACTGGCCGGCGCCGCGCGGACGAGTTTCGTCAAGAAGTGTGAAGGTGACGCCAAGGGCAATCAGGCTGGTGCGGCTTGCGAAGCGACGGCCAAGGAAAAGAAACTGGCCGGCGCCGCCAAGAGCAGTTTCATGAAGAAGTGTGTAGCCGACGCTCAGGCGCCGGCTAACTGATTTTCGGGTCGATTTTGGTGTCGACCGCGCCGCTTCCGCTAGGGATACCGTCCCCGGCGTCGCCGGGGACATAAAGGAAGTACCCTCGGCGTGGCCTCGGGCCGGGTGCGACGGCCGCCTTCGGGCGGCCTTTTCATTTGTGCCTTTGGCTACAGATGTTCGAATTCGGCGAAGTCGGCCTTCGGATCACTAGCCGAGCCGCCAAAACAGATCCGGCCACTACCCTTGAGCTCGATTTCCCGGCGCCGTACCATGACCTCGTTTTGCCCGCCGACGCTGACATAGCTGCCGTTGGTGCTGCTGTCGATGTAGAAATAGCTGTTGTTGCGCCGCTCGACCCGGCCATGCGAACGTGATGCCTTGCGGTCGACAATCAGCAGCTTGCTCGCCGGGTCGCGTCCCATCGTCAGGAAAGGTGATTTCTCGTCGAGCAGGAAGGCGTTGCCGTGATAGCGGATGCACAGGCGATCGACATCGGCCATGAACTGGCTGGGCGTGGAGTCGATCGTCACGCCGTATTTGCGTTGATTGTCTTCGTGGCTCAGCCAGTCGATTTCGACCAGTTCAAGACCTTTTGCGCCGTCTGCGACGCGCCCGAGGTCCGGCTTGGGCCGGCTGAGGATCGTTGTTTGTCGCGGAAATTCGTCAATCAGCGGCGAACTCGCGAGAATCTGGTCGATGCGCGCCATGCTCGCAATGCGCTTCGCCATGGTAACGGAATCGCCGGTTATCGTCTGTCCGTCCGCTTCGCCGGCGCCAACATGTAGACCGATACGGATCGTCAGCTTGAGGCCTGAAACCGGGGGCAGCTTCGAGACACGCAACTGCATGTTCACGGCTGCGTGACAGGCTTCTTCCGCGGACTCGAAGGCGGCAAGCAATTCTCCGCCCGAGACATTCACCGTGCGCCCGCCCTGGCCGGCGATCGAGCGCTCCATGCGCTTGACGCAACGCTCGACGGCGTAGGCTGCCTCGGTATCGCCCAAGCGCTCGAAAAGCCGGGCGCTTCCGGATACGTCGGCGAACAGCACAATCATCTTGGGTTGCTTGTTGCTCATCACGTCGAGGTCCGATTCAGACCGCGAATTATCGCATTCTCCATCAGAGTAGACCAGCTTCAAGGCACCTGCGCTGTTTGCGGATTTCGGCATGGCTATCTCCGGGAGTGGATTGTTCAATATGCGATCAGTATCAGGTTCGACAAACCGGACATGTCTGTGAGGTATTTCACATGCCCATGAATTTTATGGAAAAACTGCCTCGTCAGGCGTCGTTCCCGGATTCGCCGCAAGCGCAATCGGGACGCCGCCGCTGAGTGGCATCTCGGGTTGGTCGAAGGCGATGTCGCCTTCTTCAACCGCAGTGTCGAGTGTCAGCCCGCGAAAATCGAATTGCGCGTTGTCGGCCAGATGGGAGGGTACGATGTTCTGCATGGCGGTAAATACGGATTCGGTGCGTCCCGGGTAACGACGATCCCAATCTTCCATCATCTCGCGGATCTTCTGGCGTTGCAGGTTGTCCTGCGAACCGCACAGGTTGCAGGGAATGATCGGGAACTCCATGCCGCGCGCGAAGCGGGCGATATCCTTCTCCGCGCAATAGGCGAGTGGCCGGATCACGATGTGCGCCTGGTCGTCGGTGACCAGCTTGGGCGGCATGGCCTTGAGCTTGCCGCCGAACAGCATGTTGAGAAACAGGGTGTGAACCATGTCGTCGCGGTGGTGGCCGAGGGCGATCTTGTTGGCGCCCAACTCCTTGGCGGTCCGGTAAATGATCCCGCGGCGCAGGCGCGAACACAGCGAACAGGTAGTCTTGCCCTCGGGGATTTTGTCCCTGACGATTGAATAGGTATCGGCTTCGACAATCCGGTACTCGATTCCCAGCGTCGCGAAGTAGCGCGGCAACACGTCGGCCGGAAAGCCAGGCTGCTTCTGATCGAGATTCATCGCAATCAGACGAAATCTGACAGGCGCCCTTTGCTGCAGTGCCATCAGGATGCTCAGCAGCGTGTACGAATCCTTGCCACCGGAAACACAGACCAGAATCGTGTCGCCGTCCTCGATCATGTTGTAGTCGCCGATCGCCTTGCCAGCCCTGCTCTCCAGGATTTTTCTGAGTTTTTGCAAATTATTTGAAGTATTCATGGTCAAGGGCTTTGATCCATCTGCTGCGGTCAACCGCGCAAAGGCGCAAGTTTAGCTTGAGACTCCCATAATCCACCGGCAAAAATCATTTTGGGCAGCTAAAATCGGCTCCTTTCCGGAACCTCGATGAACCTGCCGCCACCCTCTCCCGAAGCCTCTGCCCATAGCCGGGAACTGATCGCCGCAATCGGCCGCGAGATCGTTGCGCGAGGGGGCTGGATATCGTTTGCGCGCTTTATGGAACTGGCCCTGTACGAACCCGGCCTCGGCTACTACTCGGCGGGTGCGAGAAAATTCGGAGCGGCTGGAGATTTTGTCACTGCGCCTGAGATGAGTGCATTTTTCGGGCGGGCGCTGGCCCACCAGATTGCCCAGGTAATGGACGCTTCCGTGCCGCTGGTGCTGGAAGTGGGCGCGGGCTCCGGTCGTCTGGCTGCGGACTTGCTGCTCGAACTCGAACGCATCGGAAGGTTGCCGCAGCGTTACGACATCCTCGATCTATCCGCCGACTTGCGCGAACGTCAGCAGGCTACGCTGGCCGCCGCCGCACCCCATCTGCTACCGCGTGTTAACTGGCTGGACCATCTGCCGGAAGCGTTATCGGGGGTTGTCGTGGCCAACGAGCTGCTTGACGCCATGCCGGCTCATGTCGTGGCCTGGCGGGAAAACGGCATTTTCGAGCGCGGTGTCCAGCTTGATGAGAAAGCTGGTTTCACGTGGAACGAGCGACTGGCGACCGGCACTTTGCTGGCGGCAGCCGAGGAAATCGGCGCGCAGTGCACTCTGCCGCCGGGCTACGAGAGTGAAATCAGCCTTGCGGCGCGTGCCTGGGCTGCCGAATGGGGCCACCGCCTGCAGAGAGGCGCGCTGCTGTTGATCGACTACGGTTTCCCGCGCCGCGAGTTCTACCATCAGCAACGCGGGCGCGGCACCCTGATGTGCCATTACCGCCATCATTCGCATCCCGACCCGTTCTACCTCCCCGGTTTGCAGGATGTCACGGTCCACGTCGATTTCACGGGAATTATCGCCGCCGCCGATGCGGCCGGGCTGGATCTGCTCGGATATACCAGCCAGGGGCAGTTCCTGCTCAACTGCGGCATCCTCGACCTGCTGGCCGAGGAGCAACCGGGAACCCCTGACTATATCCGCGCCAGCGGCGCCATCAACAAGCTGCTGATGCCGCACGAGATGGGCGAACTGTTCAAGGTCATCGCCATCGGTCGTGGCATCGACCGGCCGCTGCGCGGGTTTTCCAATGGCGACCAGAGCCGTCGTCTGTAGTGCCTGGAATTTGGTCTATAGTTACGCCATGCGCCGCTATCCGTTCTCGTTCATCAGCCTTACCGCCCTTGGTGTGCTGTGCGCCATTCCAGGCCTGATCAGCATCGCTGGCTTCGGGGCTGCCGTGCATCCGGTCCTCGACGACCCGATGGCCGGCTTGGCATTCATCGTTTCCGCCGTCGCCCTGATCGGTTCCGGGGCATTTCCCCTGGTCATCGAGAAGCTGAAGGAAAACGAAGGTAGCTAGGGCGCCAGCGGTTCGCCGGAACCGTCCCGCATCCCCCCTGAACACCGACCCGACAAACAAGGTAGCGGAGGTTTTGCATGTCCCTTGTCAGTTACGAACTTGCCGATGGCGTCGCCATTCTGACCATGAACCGGCCTGAGGCGCTCAACGCACTGAACGGAGAAATGATTGCCGCGCTGGAAACGGCAACCGCCCGGGCAGCCGCTGACACCGAAGCACGCGTGGTTATCCTGCGCAGCAGTGGCGAACACTTCATGGCCGGGGGTGATCTGAAGTGGTTCGCCGAAGAGATTGCCAGGCGTGACGCCGAGGATATCGAGGCGAGCATGAGCGACAAGCTGGCGCATGTACATGCCACCACTCTCAATATCCGGCACATGGACAAGCCGGTCATCGCTGCCGTCCGTGGCGCCGCAGCCGGCTACGGCATGTCGATGATGCTGGCCTGCGATTTTGCCCTGGCGGCCGATTCCGCCTACTTCACGCTGGCTTACTGCCACATCGCCCTGTCACCGGATGGTGGCGCCACCTGGGTCCTGCCGCGCCTGGTCGGCTTGAAGAAGGCGACCGAGATCGCGCTGCTGGGTGAGCGCTTCGACGCGCAGACGGCGGTCGGACTCGGCTTGATCAATCGTGCCGTGCCAGCCGCCAGCCTTGACGAAGAATGCCTGACGCTCGCCGCGCGTCTGAAAAAGGGACCGGCCCGGGCGCTGGCCAGGACCAAGGCGCTGCTCAACCAGTCATTCTCGAGTTCGCTGGAAACCCAACTGGCGGCCGAGCAGGCGAGCTTCGCCCGGTGTGCCGCCGAACCGGACTTTGCCGAGGGCCTCAAGGCTTTTGCCGAGAAGCGCAAACCACGCTTTGCTTGAAGCAATTCGCAGAACCGGGAGCGTCGGTTCAGCGCCGCTCCGGCCACAGCGTGGCGCGCAGGGCGTTGACCAGGCCCGTTATGCCGTCCTTCTGCTGGGCCCAGAAATGATCGGCATGCTCGGGTGAAGCGAGGACCGGCGAGTGGACGCCGGTGGCCGGCAGGCCAACTCCCATGTATTGGGTTCCGAACAGGCGGTCCCAGATCGGGAACAGGATGGCGAAATTGCAGCCGTAGCGATATTTCCCGCCGTCGGGCAGATCGACGGCGTGATGCCAGCGGTGATAGCGCGGGCTGACCAGCAGGCGTTCGCCGAGCCAGCCGAAACTCAGGCGGGCATTCACGTGGGAGAGATTCTCGACGATACGGATCGCCACCATGAGACCGATGAAATGTCCCGGCGGTACGCCGATGCACAGCGCGATCACGGCAAACCAGGCGCCGCCGATCAGGTCATCGAGCAAATGATTGCGGCTGTCGGTCCACAGCGACATCTGGCGCTGGCTGTGATGAATTGCATGCAACGCCCACCACCAGCGGAAAGTGTGCGACAGGCGGTGGCGCCAGTATTCCGCGAAATCGATAATGACCAGATAGATGAGAAAGGCGAGCAGCGGATGCTTTTCCAGCGACGGAAAGGCGTCCTCGAGCTGCGGCGGAATGACGTCATGAAAGCGTAGCCAGCCCTCGATGCCGGTGATGAAGGGCGTTAGCAGGGCGAAGACCGCGAGCGGAATGATGCCCAGGCGATCGAGAAAAGCGTAAAGCACATCGACGCGCACGGCCTTGCGGTCCGGCCAGTGCTCGATCGGCCGGAAAAATTCGAGCGGACGCAGCAACAGGTAGGCAATGCTCAACTGCAAGACGCCATAGAGGAAAAATTCGACACCGTCGAACGCGGCTTCCAGATAGCTGCCGAAACCCAGCGCCAGCAACGGCGGCTGCACAATATGTTCGAGCAGCCAGCCCTGGATCAGTACGAAGGTGTCGAGAAAATTCTGGAACATGTGGCGCTTGACCCTTCCGCTTATCTGGCTTGCACCAGCGTTGCGAAGCAGAAGCCCCGGGCCTCGAGGCCGCTCAGCAATTCATCGAGCGCCGGCGCGAACGGATCCTTGCGCGACCAGATACCGAGATGCGCCATCACGATATCGCCGTCCTTAAGGTTTTTCAGTGCTCGTTCGACCAGAACTGCGTTGGGATAGTTTTCGGATGGCAATTCATCACCCAGAAAGCCGGCCGGCGCCCAGCCGACATGGCGGTAACCGCAGGCCTGCGCAGCTTTCAGCGTCAGCGGCGTGGTGCGCCCGCCGGGGGCGCGCCACAGCGGATCGAGCGCGCGACCGGTGAGCTCCTTGAAGCGCCCGTCGGGATGGCGGAGCTCGGCGCAGATGGCGTCGCCGTCAAGGTTCTCCGTCTTGCCGTCCATCAGCCGGTATTGGGTCAGCTTGCCCTGGTCCTGGCGGAAACTGCCGTGCCGCCAGGTATGGCTGCCGAAGGTATGGCCCTCGGTGACGCGGGCCTGCCAATAGGGCGCCCAGCTCTTGTCCAGCGCGTAATCGCCACGCAGCGTCTTTTCATTGGCAACGAAAAAGGTGGCCTTGGCCTTGTGCTTCGCCAGCGTCTCGGCGATCAATTCGGCATGGCGCATGTTGCCGGTGTCGAAAGTCAGATACAGGGTGCCGCTGCAGGCTGCATTCGCCATGCCGCTTGCGCTTGCAACGGCGGCGAACGTCAGGCTCAGCGCGAAGCTTTTGCTGCTCATTTGCGGGCTGCGTGATTCAGGAAGAATACCCCGTGCGGCGAGTTGCCGACCGCTATCGAGGTCTTCAGGGTTTTGGTCGTCAGGTCGATGACCTGAACCCGCCGGGCGAAGCGCGCCGTGGCCCAGAGTTCCTTGCCGTCAGCCCGGACCTCCATGTCATCAGGGCCGCCGGGAACGTCGTATTTTTCGACGACGGTCATGCGTTTGGGTATCGAGCAGCGAAATGCTGCCGCCGCTGACGGAGCGATTGGAGACGAAATAATAACGACCGTCGCCGCGCGGATGGATGTTGTGGGCGGCGGTATCGGTCGGGATCTTCTTGATCGTCTTTTGCGTTTTCCAGTCGATCACCTCGACGTAGCCCTCACCCATGATGGCGACCAGCAGGTAGCGGTTGTCAGGCGTCATTACAATCCCTGCCGGTGTCGGACCGACCGGCATCACCCATTCCTTCTTCAGGGTCTTCAGGTTGATCGCCATCACTTCGTTGGAATCCTGCAGGGTGATGAAGACATATTCGCTGCGGGCATCGAAGGCCATGTGTGACGGCGTGCGCGGTGCGTGCAGCCGGGCCTTGAGCTTGACATCGAAGGCATCGTAGATATCGACGCGGTCGAGGCGCAGGGAATTGCTGACGAACAGTTTGTTATCAGGCGAGAAACCGAGTTGATAAGGGTCGGAGATGTCGCGAATGCGCCTCTGCTCCTTGCCGGTCAGCGGGTCGAAAAAAACGAGCTGGTTCGAAGCAGAGCAGGCAACGATCACCGATTTGTCGTCCGGCGTCGGCATCAGGTGATGCGGTTCCTTGCACACCGGTGTCTTGCCGATCACCTTGTAGGTTTCCGTATCGATCAGGCTGATCGTTCCGTCCGCTGAGTTTAGTGCGATGGCGAGGGCGGGTGGTGCAGCGCTGACGCTGGTGGCGGCGACCAGCAACGGCAGGCTGGTGCAGGCTGCGGCGAACCGGATCCGGCGAAAAATGACAGTAAGCATGACCAAGATTTTGCGTGAGGAATTTATCTGGTGTGAGCGGACAATTATGCCCTACTCATCGGCTTCCATGATCAGGCACGGTAACGCGTGGGGTCGGTGACGCCGGCGGTGGCGAAACCTTCGGCGCGCAGGCGGCAGGAATCGCAGGCGCCACAGGCAAGGCCTTCGGCGTCGGCCTGATAGCAGGAGACGGTGAGGCCGTAATCGACGCCGAGCTGCGATTCCCTTGCGGATGATCTCGGCCTTGGAAAGATCGATCAGCGGCGCGTGAATCGTCGAGCTTGATGCCCTCGACACCGGCCCGGGTCGCCAGATTGGCCATCTTCTCGAAGGCGGCGATGTAGTCCGGCCGGCAATCCGGGTAGCCGGAATAGTCGACCGCATTGACCCCGACGAAGATGTCGCGGCTGCCCAGCACCTCGGCCCAGGCGAGCGCCAGCGAGAGCATGATGGTGTTGCGTGCCGGAACGTAGGTGACCGGAATGCCGGGCTGCACGCCCGAGATCGGGATGGCGATGCGGGTGTCGGTCAGCGCCGAACCGCCAAACTGTGCCAGAGCAAGACTGAGGATACGGTGTTCGCTGGCGCCAAGCACCTTGGCGACCTGCTCGGCTGCCTTCAGTTCGACGCTGTGGCGCTGGCCGTAGTCGAAGGACAGGCAGTAGCAGGCAAAGCCCTGGCTGCGGGCGATGGCAAGGCAGGTGGCGGAATCGAGGCCACCGGAAAGGAGAACGACAGCAGGCTTCATGGGCCGGCAATATACCCGAATTTGACCGTTGACCGCGCCCGGAATGCAAAGGGACGCTTGGCTCAAGCACCCTCGGCGTGGCCTCGGGCCATGGGGTGCAGCAGCACCTGCATGATTACAGACTACAGACCGGCGCTTCCCGCCCTGCCCTACTTGCCTTTGGCGTTACCCCACAGCAGCTTGTGCAACTGCAACTGGAAACGCACGTTGAGGCCGTCCGCGAGAATCCAGTCGGCGAGCGCTGTCGGGTCGACCAGACCCTGGGCCGGTGAAAGCAGTACCGGACACAAGGCATCCAGTTTCCGCTCGCGCAACAGGTCACGCGCCCATTCGTAGTCACCGCGCGAGGCGATGACGATCTTGATTTCGTCGCGCGGATTGAGCAAGGCGAGGTTTTCCCAGCGATTCTTCACGCATTCGCCGGAATCGGGCGCCTTGAGATCCATGATCCGCGCCACGCGCGGGTTGATGCCGGCGATGTCGAGGGCGCCCGAGGTCTCCAGCGAAACGTCGTAACCGGCATCGCACAGCGCGCTCAGCAGGGGCAGGCATTCCTTCTGCGCCAGCGGTTCGCCGCCGGTGACGCAGACCTGGCGCGCCGGATATTTCGCCACCTCGGCCAGCACCGATTCGATGTTGGCTGGCTTCGCCGCCGGTGAAGCTGTAGGTGGTGTCGCACCAGGTACAACGTAGCGGGCAACCGGTCAGGCGCACGAAAACGGTGGGCAGACCGGCGCGCGAAGCTTCTCCCTGCAGCGAGAAGAATATTTCGGTGAGGCGCAGCGCCAATTATTTCTTCTTCAGACGCTCTCGGGCGGTACCGGCGGCCGGCGAATTCGGGTACTTGGCGATAGCCGTTTCCAGCGAGCGCTTCGCCGCCGCCGGGTTACCCATTTCCTGCTGGCAGTTGGCCATCGCCAGCCAGGCGTCGGGCGCCTTCGGGCTCTCGGCATACTTCGTCGTGACCACGCTGTGCGCCTCGATCGCCTTGGCGCAATTGCGCTGGGCGACCCAGGCATTGCCGAGCCAGAACTGGGCATTCGGGGCCAGTGAACTGTCCGGGTATTTCTGGACGAAGGCGGAGAAGGCCCAGGCCGCTTCCTTGTACTTGGCCGCCTTGAACTGGTTCAGGGCTGCTTCGTAATCCTTGTTTTCGCGCGCCGGATCGGCAGCAACGGGAGAATTTGCTCCACTGGCCGGGTTGACCGCGGCACTGCTGCCACCACCTTGCGGCTCGAACTTGCGCAGACGGGTGTCGAGGTCGAGATAGAAATCCTGCTGCCGCTTCTTGGCGGTTTCCAACTCGTAGGTCAGGGTTTCGACCTGGCCGCGCAGGCGGGCGATTTCTTCCGACTGACGCTGCAACTGGTTGGCCAGATCGAGCTGCGACTTGCCCTGCTGGTCGAAACGCGCCTCAGTCTTGATCGAGAGATCCTTGATCTGGCGACGCGCCTCTTCGTCGTCGAACATGCCCGCCTGGGCCTGGCTGGCACCCAGGGCAGCAATGAGCAGGGCGATTCGCGCGACCCGCATGTTTAGAACTCGCCGCGGCCGTCAGGGGCCTTGTACAGCATGTCGGCACGGCGGTTATCGGCCCAGGCGGCTTCGTCATGACCGGCGTTCTTCGGCTTTTCCTCGCCGAGGCTGACCGACTCGACCTGGTCTTCCTTGGCGCCGAGCATGATCAGCGAACGCTTGACCGCGTCGGAACGCTTCTGGCCGAGCGACAGGTTGTATTCGCGGCTGCCGCGCTCGTCGGTATTGCCCTGAATCAGCATCTTGAAGCCGCGGTTGGCAACCAGGTACTTGGCGTGGGCGCCGACCAGATCCCGGTATTCGTCCTTGACTTCGTACTTGTCGAGGTCGAAGTAGATGCTGCGCTGCGACAGCACGCTCTTCGGATCGGTCAGTTCGCGCGGCAGACCGCGCGAGTCGAGGCCGCCGGCGGTGACCGGCGTGACGCCGGAACCGCTGCGCGATTCGACCGGCGCGCCTGACGTTTCATCGACCGGCGTCGAACTGCAACCGACGATCAGGGCAGACAGCAGGGCGGGAATAAGAAGTTTTTTCATGGTGTTCTCCGTTGAAGATTATTGAATGAATGGACCCCAGGCCGGTTCGCGGACATCGCCGGCGCTGATCGAGAGGCGTTGCTTGATCCGGCCATCGCTGGAAACAGCGGAAAGGACGCCGCGTCCGCCAATTTCCGTGGCGATCAGGATCATGCGGCTATTGGGGGCGAAACTCGGGGATTCGTCCTTGTGGGAATCGGTCAGCACCTGCACCTGTTTGCTGGCGAGGTCCATCACGGCGAGCTGGAAGCGGCCGTCGCGGCGGCTGATGAAGGCCAGGCTCTTGCCGTCGGCTGACGGGCGCGGCGACACGTTGTAGCTGCCGTCGAAGGTCACGCGCTGGGCGTCGCCGCCGTTGGCGCCCATCCGGTAGATCTGCGGGCTGCCGCCGCGATCCGACGTGAAATAGATTGTTCCACCGTCCGCTGAGTAGCGCGGTTCGGTATCGATACCGGCCGACTGGGTCAGACGCTGAACGCCGGTGCCATCGGCATTGACCACGTAAATCTGCGAATTGCCGTCCTTGGAGAGGACGATGGCCAGACGCCGGCCGTCCGGCGACCACGCCGGGGCGGAATTGGAACCCTTGAAGTTGGCGACTACCTGGCGCTGGCCTGAAGCCAGCGAATGGACATAGATGACCGGCTTCTTCTTCTCGAAGGAGACATAGGCCAGCTTGCTGCCATCCGGCGACCAGACCGGTGAAATGATCGGTTCGCTCGAGCTCAGCGCGGTCGCCGCGCCCTGCCCGTCGGCATCGGCGATGTGCAGGCGGAACTGGCCGCCGGTCTTGACGACATAGGCGATGCGCGTCGAGAAGACGCCCTTCTCGCCGGTCAGCTTTTCGTAGATGTAGTCGGCAATGCGGTGTCCGGCGGCGCGCAACTGGTCGTTGCCGGTCACGAAGACCGCCCCGCCCAGCGCCACCTGCTTTTGCGTGTCATAGAGGCGGAAGCGCGCTTCCATGCGGCCATCTCCACCACGCGCCAGGCTACCGGCGGCCAGCGCGTCGGCGCCGCGGCCTTTCCAGTCGCCGAAGTTGATCTGCGCATTTTCGTCGAGCGTGGCGCCGCCCGGATCGACCAGCTTGAACAGGCCGCTGCGCTCGAGGTCGGCGCGCACGGTGGAGGTAACGACCTGCGCGGCAGCCGCGTCGCCGGTGAAATTGGCGATTGCCACCGGAATCCGGTTGGCGCCGGCGCCGGTGATCTCGATGGATAACTGTGCCTGGGCCAGCGTGGCGGCCATCAGCGACAGGACAAGAAGGATTTTGTGGAAGATCTGGGGCATGGGACTCGATTTCGTCATGGGTTCGCGCGATTCTACTCTTCAAACGGTTTGTATTTGATTTCCAGGTCGCGCCGGAACAGGGCGGGATCGTCGGGAGGGGGCAATGGCGTGGATTTCCGAATGGCCCGTTCAATGGCCGCATCAAGGCTAGGGTTGCCGCTTGAGCGCTTAAGGCTGACATTAAGTATGTCGCCACCGGGTAATTGCTCGACCATGAAAATGGCTTCTGGGTTGCCCTGAATATTGGGTGGCAGCACGATATTGCCGCGCACCCTGATGCGAATTTTGTTCGCATAATCCTGCATGCCGCGCTTGCCGGCGGCGGCGCGCTGCTCGGCCTCGGCCGCCGCGGCATTGGACATCTGCTGCCCGCTGGTATTCGGACGGGCCTTCAGATGCGCCGTTTCGCTCGCCAGTTCCTTGCTGAAATCCGGTGCCTTTGGCTGCTCGGGCTTCACCTCGGGTTTTACTTCCGGCTTTTTCGGTTCCGGCTTGGGCTCGGGCTTTTTCGGCTCGGGCTTCGGCTCAGGTTTCTTCGGTTCGGGTTTGGGCTCCGGATCGGGTTTCTTCGGCTCCGGCTTGGGCGGCTTCTTATCTTCCTTGATCGCGATATCCGGCTTTACGGGAGGCGGCGGCTCGGGCTTCGGCTCGACCTTGGGCACCGGCTTCGGTTCCGGCTTCGGCTCGGGCCTCGTTTCCGGCGGCGGAGGCGGTGCCGGCGCGACCCGGACGGCTGGCATCTGGCGGCTGGACCACAGTTCCACCTCGACGGCGTCCGGCTGGCTGCGCTTCCATTGCACGCCGAGAATGAGCGCGGCGATCAGGCCTGCATGCACCAGAATGGTGAATGCCAGCGCCTTTTTCCTGCCAGGCTCTTCAATATCGTCCGGGATCATTTACCCGTCGTCTGCACCAGAAGGCCGACATGCTTGACCGGCACGCGTTGCAGTTCGTCCATGACCGACAGCACGGCCTCGTACTTGACGTTCTTGTCACCGGCGATCAGCACCGGCTGCTCGGGATTCCTCGTTTGGGCGGCCTTGATCATGGCCAGCAGTTCCTTGCGGTCAACGCGGATTTCCTTGCCATTTCCCGCCCGGTCGGTCAGCGTCATGCTCTGGTCGGCCTTGATCGCCACTTCGAGCGGCCCGACCGGCGAGGTGTTCGCCTTGCCGACCGAGGGCACGTCGATGGTCGACGTGGTCATCATCGGCGCCGTCACCATGAAGATGACGAGCAGCACCAGCATCACGTCGATGTAGGGAACGACGTTGATTTCGTTTTTCAGGCGGCGCTGGCGCATGGCTTAACGCATCTGCCGCTGCAGGATGTTGGAAAATTCTTCCATGAACGACTCGTAGCGGGTCGCCAGGCGGTCGATGTCATGCGCGAAACGGTTATAGGCGAGTACCGCGGGAATCGCCGCGAAGAGGCCGATGGCGGTGGCGACCAGCGCCTCGGCAATGCCGGGCGCGACCGCCGAGAGCGTTGCCTGGCCGACGTTGGAGAGGCCGCGGAAGGAGTGCATGATGCCCCAGACGGTGCCGAACAGGCCAATGTAGGGCGACACCGAGCCGACCGAGGCGAGGAAGGCGAGGTGCGCTTCCAGTGCATCCATCTCGCGCTGGTAGGTGGCGCGCATGGCGCGCCGCGAGCCGTCGATGACATCCTTGGAGTCGAGGTTTGTCTGGCCCTTGAGCTTGGCGAATTCGCGGAAGCCGGCCTCGAAGATGCGCTCCATCGAACCGGCATGGTGGCGGTCGTTGACCGCGCTGTTGAAGAGATTGTTGAGATCGCCGCCCGACCAGAAATCGCGTTCGAAGGTTTCGGTCTTGGCGCGCGCCAGCTTGACCGAGTACCACTTCATGAAAATGTAGTACCAGGACATGAAAGAGACACCGGCCAGCAAGGCCATGACGATCTGCACGACCGCACTGGCGTTGAGGATCAGATGAAGGATGGAGAGATCCTGGGTAACGTTCATTTCAATGCTTCCAGTTTGCTGTGCAGGAATTCGGGGATGGCGGCCGGCGTCATCTTGCCGGTGTCGACACAGGCGATTTCGACGACGCCGGTGACCAGTTCCTCATCACCGCGCCGGACATGCTGGCGAAAGATGACGCGCACCCGCGTCAGTTTCTCGACTTCGAGGCCGACCGTCAGCAGGTCGTCGAGGCGCGCCGGCTTCAGGTACTCGCAACTCGCCTTGCGCGCGACGAAGGCGATGCCGGCCTCGGCCGCCAGTTGCGACTGGTCGTGGCCGATCTGGCGCATCCATTCGCTGCGGCAACGCTCGAAAAACTTCAGGTAATTGGCGTAATAGACGACGCCGCCAGCATCGGTATCCTCGTAATAAACGCGGACCGGGATGGAGAAGGCGTTGGCGCTCTGCTCATATTTCATCGGCCGATTTTACCTGACTTCGCAAGAATCGTTTGTAACGGTTTGTTTCCATGCCAATTATGTCAATTTATCGGACACTCAAAATCTTCAGTGGCACCCGCTATTCTTCGGAGAGCAGGTCGCGCACCACCGCGCTGTTCGGTTCGGCCAGACCGAAGTGACGATAGATGGCTGGTGTCGCGATACGGCCGCGCAAGGTGCGCTGCAGGTAGCCCTGCTGGATGAGATAGGGTTCCAGCACGTCCTCGATGGTGTCGCGCGCTTCGCCGATGGCGGCGGCGAGGTTGTCGACACCGACTGGGCCGCCGCCGAATTTGTCGATGACCGCCGACAACAGCTTGCGATCCATGATGTCGAGGCCGGCAGAGTCAACGTCGAGCATGACCAGCGCCGCATCGGCGATGGTGCGGGTGATATTGCCGTCGGCCTTGACCTCGGCGTAGTCGCGCACCCGGCGCAGCAGACGGTTGGCGATGCGTGGCGTGCCGCGTGAGCGCCGGGCGATCTCCAGCGCGCCTTCCGGGTCGAGCGGCGCATTGAGCAGCGATGCCGAGCGACCGACAATGCTTTGCAACTCCTGCGCGGTGTAGAACTCGAGCCTGGCGACGATGCCGAAGCGGTCGCGCAGCGGATTGGTCAGCATGCCGGCGCGCGTGGTGGCGCCGACCAGCGTGAACGGCGGCAAATCCAGTTTCACCGAGCGCGCGGCCGGGCCTTCGCCGATCATGATGTCGATCTGGAAATCCTCCAGTGCCGGGTAGAGGATTTCCTCGACGACCGGGCTCAGGCGGTGGATTTCATCAATGAACAGTACGTCGTGCGGTTCGAGGTTGGTCAGGATGGCGGCGAGATCGCCGGCGCGTTCAAGCACCGGGCCCGAGGTCGAGCGCAGGTTGACGCCCATTTCGTGGGCGACGATATGGGCCAGCGTCGTCTTGCCGAGCCCTGGCGGGCCGAAGAGCAGCACGTGATCGAGCGATTCGCTGCGCTGGCGGGCGGCCTGGATGAAGATTTCCAGTTGCTCGCGGATCTTGACCTGGCCGGTGTAGTCGGCCAGCCGCTTGGGGCGCAGCGCGCGCTCGATTGCCTCTTCCTGCGCCGATTTCGCTTGCGGCGCGATGATGCGGTCGACGGTGACAAGCTTGTCGGTTTCGATCATGCGGATTGTTCCTCGTGCGTCCAGCGCCCTAAAAGCATGTGGCCGAGGGCCAGCAGCACCGGGCCGAGAAAGATGCCGATGAAGCCGAAGACCAGCACGCCGCCGATCACGCCGAGGGCGATCAGCAGGATGGAGATGCCGGCGCCGCGCGCCATCAGGAAGGGCTTCAGGAAATTGTCGATGCTGCTGATGATGAACATGCCGTAGAGCACCAGAAAGATCGCCCAGCCGGTTTCGCCCTGGTCGTAGAGCCAGGCGGCGGCACTGCCCCAGATCAGCGGCGGGCCAATCGGGATCATCGACAGGAAGAAGGTGGCGAAGCCGAGCAGCACGGCAGCCGGTACGCCGGCGATCAGAAAGCCGATCATCGCCACCGTGCCCTGCGCGGCCGCCGTGCCGACGATGCCGAGCATGACGCCGATGACCGTGGCGCGCGTCCGCTCGAGAATTTCTTCACCGAGATCGCCACCCAGCTTGCGCGCGCCGACGTAGATGGCGTTGGCGATGGCAGCGCCGTCACGGTAGAGGAAGAAGATCACGAGCAACACCAGTGCGAGTTGCAACAGGCCATTGCCGGCGACCTTGCCGGTCGCCAGGGCCAGGTGCTGGGCCGGTGTAACAAGTTTCTTGAGCGCTGTATTGAGTTCCGTCCGGTTGCTGGCGATGCGGTTCCAACTGGTTTGGATTTCGCTGCCGATGATCGGCAGGTCGCTCAACAATTTGGGCGGATCGGCCGGCAAGCCCTGCTCGATGCGCGGGCGTATCTCGTCCACCAGGTTATCCGCGCTGCTCGCCAGGCTGCCGACGAGGAAGATCATCGGCAGCAACATGACCAGCACGAGGAACAGCGTCATCAGGGCGGCGCCCAGCGTGTTGCGCCCGCCGATGCGCGGCAGCAGCTTTTCCGAATACACGGGCCAGGTGCAGATCCAGAGCACGAAAGCAAAGAGGATGGCGCCGATCATCGGCAGCAGAACGGCGATGCAGCCGATGATCAACAGCGCGACGAGGGCGATCTGCGCCAGGCGTTTCGGGTTGTCTTCCGTAGGCACGCGCTAGACCTTCGACAGCAGCTTGAGCGCCTGACGGATACCATCCGAGGTGCCGACATCCGGTGGCAATTGCTTCATCGCCGAGGCGGCTTCCTTCTCGTTGTAGCCAAGGGCAAGCAGGGCATTGGAAATATCCTGTTTTGCATCGTTGACCGCAGCACTCAAGGAAACGCCGGTTGTTTCAGCCAGTTTGCCCTTCAGTTCGAGCAACAACCGTTCGGCCGTCTTCTTGCCGATGCCGGGCACCTTGATCAGGCGCCCGATTTCCTGCTGCGCCACCGCCGCCGCGAGATCGCCGACCGACAGGCCGGAGAGCACCGACAGCGCGGTGCGCGCGCCGATGCCGGAAATCTTCAGCAACTGGCGGAAGGCAAAGCGCTCCGCTTCGGTCAGAAAGCCATACAGATAGTGGCCATCCTCGCGCACCGCGAAGTGGGTCAGCAAAGTCGTCTTCTCGCCGCTTGCTGGCAGGTTGTAGAAGGTGCTCATCGGCACGTCGATCTCGTAGCCGACGCCATTGACGTCAAGCACGATCTGCGGGGGATTTTTTTCGGCGAGTACGCCAGTCAGTCGTCCAATCATCCCGCTATGCTAACCGATCAGCCGTCCGCCGCGAACGCGAAAACCGGCGGTTGCCAGCGCGCCCAGTCCCTGCCCGCCATGGGCGTGGCAAATGGCGCAGGCCAGGGCATCGGCGGCATCGGCGGCCGGCGCGCCGGGCAGGCTCAAAAGCTTCACCACCATGTGCTGGACCTGTTCCTTGGCCGCCTTGCCATGGCCGACCACCGCCTGCTTGACCTGCAGCGCCGTGTATTCGGCCACCGGCAGCCCGGCATGGACCAGCGCACTGAGCGCCGCTCCGCGTGCCTGGCCGAGCAATAGCGTCGATTGCGGGTTCACGTTAACAAAGACCTTCTCCACTGCCGCCTGATTCGGTTCGTAGGTGGCGATGACCTCGCTGATGCCGGCAAACAGCGTCTTGATCCGCTCCGGCAGCGATTGCTTGTCGTTCGACTTGATGCAGCCGCTCGCTACATAAAGCAACTGGTTGCCATGCTTTTCGATGACGCCGAAGCCAGTCACCCGCAGGCCGGGGTCGATGCCGAGGATGCGCGGCGCATTCATTTCGCCCTGGCCACCAGATAAACACCGCTCACCGCCAGCAACATGCCGGCTGCTGCGGTCAACGTCAGTTTTTCGCCAAAAACCGCCCAGGCGATCACTGCCGTGGAAATTGGCGTCAGATAGAACAGACTGGCCACATTGACCGCGCTACCGCTGCGGATCAGCAGATTGAGCAGGCTGATGGCGCCGAGCGACAGCACCAGCACCAGCCAGCCGAGGGCGAAGATGAAATCGGGCGTCCATTCGATGCGGAACTCCTCGAACAAGGCGACGGCGATCGCCGTGAGGATTGCCGTCGGGACGAATTGAATCACCGAACCGGTGCGCAGATCAAACTGCGCGCAGAAACGTTTCTGGTACAGCGTGCCGGCGGTGATGCCGAGCAGCGCGACGAGCGCCGGAATCAACATCGGCCCGAGCGCCATGCCCTCACCGAACTTGCCGGAAACCACCAGCCCGACGCCGACAAAGCCGAGCGCCAGCCCGCCCCATTGCCGTCCGCTGACCTGTTCGCCCAGCAGCCAGCCGGCACCGAAGGCCGTCAGCAGCGGCTGCATGCCGACGACCAGCGCGGTGACGCCGGCCGGCAAGCCATGCTTGATCGCGACGAAGACGCCGCCGAGATAGACAGCATGGACCAGCACGCCGGAAACGCCGATGTGCAGCCATTGCTTTGGATCTCTCGGCCACGGCGCACGGGTCGCCAGCGCGATGACGGTCATCAGTGCAATGACGAAACCGTAGCGGGTGAGCAGGAAGGACAGCGGCTCGGCATACGGCAGCCCATACTTGGCGCCGATGAAGCCGGTGCTCCACAGGAAAACGAAGAGGAAGGGGTAAAGGCGCTGCATCAAATAAAAAGGCGGCACTTGAGGCCGCCTGGTCTTTCCTTCTGGCTGGTGATTATTCGTCCATCACGGCGGTGGTGTAGATTTCCTGCACGTCGTCCAGGTTCTCCAGCGCGTCGAGCAGCTTCTGCATCTTGACCGCATCTTCGCCGGTGAACTCGTTTTCGCCTTCCGGCTTCATTGTCACTTCGCCGAATTCCGGCTTGAAACCGGCGGCTTCCAGCGCGTCCTTGACGGCCATGAAGTCGTTCGGCGGGGTCAGCACTTCGATCGAGCCGTCGTCATTGGTCGCCACATCGTCGGCGCCGGCCTCGATGGCGGCATCCATCAGTGCCGCTTCGTCGGTGCCCGGGGCGAAAATCATCTGGCCGCAATGCTTGAACTGGAAGGCCACGCAACCGTCGGAACCCATGTTGCCGCCGTATTTCGAGAAGGCGTGGCGGACCTCGGCCACGGTACGGACTTTATTGTCGGTCAGGCAGTCGACCATGATGGCCGCGCCGCCGATGCCGTAGCCTTCGTAGCGAATCTCGATGTACTCGACGCCTTCCAGCTCGCCGGTGCCCTTCTTGATCGCGGTGTCGATCTTGTCCTTGGGCATGTTCACGCCCTTGGCCTTGTCGACCGCCACGCGCAGGCGCGGGTTGAAGTTGATGTCGCCGCCGCCCATCTTGGCCGCAACGGTAATTTCCTTGGCGATCTTGGAGAAGGCGGCGCCGCGCTTTTCGTCCTGACGGCCTTTACGATGCTGGATATTGGCCCATTTGGAATGTCCGGCCATGGTTTACCTCGAAATGTGCTGAGCATTGATAGAATCGAAGGATTTTATCACGCCGGAGTCAGCCGCCATGTCCGAACCTCTCTATCTCGCCAAGTCCGAAGACGGTTACCCTGCCCTGTTGCCGCAAATGGCCAACCGTCACGGCCTGATCACCGGCGCCACCGGCACCGGCAAAACGGTGACCCTGCAGTCGATGGCCGAACGCCTGTCTTTCGCCGGGGTGCCGGTGTTCATGGCCGACGTCAAGGGCGACCTCTCCGGTGCCGGCGCGGCCGGCGTCGTCACGCCGAAGCTGCGAAGCGCGCCTCAAGGACCTCGGTCTCGAAGGCTTCGTCCCCTACGCCAACCCGGTCGCCTTCTGGGACGTCTTCGGCGAAGGCGGTATTCCGGTGCGCGCCACGATTTCCGACATGGGCCCGCTGCTGCTCGCCCGCCTGCTCAACCTCAACGACACCCAGGCGGGTGTGCTGCAACTGGTCTTCAAGATCGCCGACGACCAGGGCCTGCTGCTGCTCGATCTGAAGGATCTGCGCGCCATGGTCCAGCACGTCGGCGAAAACGCCAAGGATTTCACCACCGAATACGGCAACGTCGCATCGGCCTCAATCGGCGCCATCCAGCGTGGATTGCTGACGCTGGAACAACAGGGCGGCGACCAGTTTTTCGGCGAGCCGATGCTCGATATTCACGACCTGATGAAAGTCGACGAAAACGGTCGCGGCGTCATCAATATTCTTTCGGCCGAAAAACTCGTCCAAGCCCCGGCGCTCTACTCCACCTTCCTGCTCTGGCTGCTCTCCGAACTCTTCGAGCAACTGCCGGAAGCCGGCGATCTCGACAAGCCCAAGCTCGTCTTCTTCTTCGACGAGGCTCACCTGCTGTTCAGCGATGCGCCGCAGGCGCTGACCGACAAGGTCGAGCAAGTTGTCCGCCTGATCCGCTCCAAGGGTGTCGGCGTGTTTTTCGTTACCCAGAACCCGCTCGATGTTCCGGAAAAAATCCTCGGCCAGCTCGGCAACCGTGTCCAGCACGCCCTGCGCGCCTTCACCCCGCGCGACCAGAAGGCCGTCCAGGCGGCAGCGCAAACCATGCGCGCCAACCCGAAGTTCGACGCCGCCACGGCGATCACCGAACTCGGCGTCGGCGAAGCGCTGGTTTCCTTCCTTGATGAAAAAGGCCGTCCCACGGTGGTCGACCGCAGCATGATCTTCCCGCCCGCTTCCCGCCTCGGTCCGCTGACCGCCGACGAGCGCCAGGCCGTGATCCAGGCTTCGCCATTCCACGCCATCTACGACCAGACCGTCGACCGTGAATCCGCCTACGAACGCCTGCGCGGCAAACCGGTAGCCGCCCAGCCGGCGCCGGGCGCCATTCCAGCCCCCGCCGGCCGTGGCACACCGGACGCCAACGATTGGGGCAACCACGCCGGCCAGCAGGCGCAGCAGCGCCCTGCCCCGCAACCAAGGCAAAGCGCCCCGGCCCCGCAGGAAACCTCCGGCGGCGGCATCTTCGGCGGCCTCGGCGACCTGCTCGGCGGCACCACCGGTCCGCGTGGCGGCCACCGCGAAGGCGTGCTCGAGGCCGCCGCCAAGAGCGCCGCCCGCGGCATGGCCGGCACGGTCGGCCGCAGCGTCGGGCAGCAGATCCTGCGCGGGGTGCTGGGGTCGATCCTGGGCGGTCGGCGCTGAGCTAAGGGCGGTTCCGGATCGCCCAACTGCCCGACAAATTGCGGTCTGGGCCGACTGGCGAATTTACAGAACGAATGCTGCACTCGCCGGTCGAATCGCTAAGTTGCCGATTTAGAGGTATGCGACTGTTTACAAGGCTCAAGGCTGGGTGGCTTTTTTGCTCAGTCATTGTTTTTACCAACCTGAGGAGATCATCATGAACGTGGCAGATATGTTGATTCATGTGCATCCGGAGTTGGATGTACCGGCAAGAAGCAATTTGGAAAGAAGGCTGGCGAGTTGTAGTGGCGTTGATTGCGCGGAATTCAATCATCACGCGCATCCCCATGCGCTGATCGTGAAATTCGACCCGGACACTGTTGATGGCATGAAGATTCTGGGCATGGTGCGTAATGTTGACCCGGTGGCGACCATAGTGGGTCTGTAATCCTGCCTGCTACTGTTCGTTTGGTCGAATAACGAAAAGGCGTCCAGATGGTCGCCTTTTATTTTTTGCGTGGGGTAATAGGGGTCGCCTCGACTTGGCAATGGCGCCCGATTCCCCGCCGCCATTGCCATTTTCGTGCTTTTCGGCAGGTCGACCGCGCCCCACGAAACTGACGAACTTTTGGCCAGCCGGCTTAGAATAAGCGTGTCCTCATTTTTCCGGAGCCAGTCATGAAAAAATTCCTCCCGCTCGCGCTGCTGCTTGCCGCCCTGCCCGTGCTCGCCCAGGACGTCGCCGCGCTGACCGCCGAGACCAAGAAGACGGTATTGCCGGTCGTGCCCAAGGTGGTCAATGCCATGCAGGAGGCGGTGGCCGCGAAGGGTGTCGCCGGGGCCATTCCGGTCTGCAAGGATGAAGCGCCGAAGCTGGTCAAGGAAAAGCGCGACGAGACCGGTTGGGCGATTCGTCGCGTCAGCCTCAAGACGCGCAACGCCGAACGCGCCACGCCGGATTTGTGGGAAGCCCGTCAGCTGGCCGATTTCAACATTCGCGCCGCCAATGGCGAGAAGCTGGACACGATGGAGAAGAGCGAAATCGTCACCATCGACGGCAAGCAGGTCTTCCGCTACATGAAGGCGCTGCCGGTCGCCGATGTCTGCCTCAACTGCCATGGCCCCGCCGACATGCTGGATGCCGGCCTGAAGGCGGAACTCGCCAAATACTATCCGCATGATCAGGCCACCGGCTATGCCAAGGGCCAGATTCGCGGCGCGCTGACGGTCAAGCGTCCGCTGTAGTTCCCGACCCTGCCTTGGTCGTTGGAAAAATCGAACGCCTGGCATGATTCGCCCGCCTGGGGCGCCGGCCTGGCACTGCTGGCGGCGCTAGGGTTCTCGCTCAAGGCGATCTTCGTCAAGCTCGCCTACCCGTATGGCGTCGATGCGATCACGCTGCTCGCCTTGCGCATGGGTTTTGCGCTGCCGGTTTTCCTGTGGGTCGGGCTGGCCGAACACCGGCGCGCCAGGAACAAACTGACGGGCGGCGACTGGGGGCGGCTGTTCGTGCTCGGTTTTCTCGGCTATTACGGCGCCAGCATTCTCGATTTCCGGGGACTGGAATACATTTCGGCCGGGCTGGAGCGGCTGATCCTGTTCACCTATCCGACGCTGACCATCCTGATCGGCGTGCTGTTCCAGGGCAAGCCGTTCTCGAAGCGCGAGGCGGTCGCCGTGGTTCTCTGCTATATCGGCATCGGCTTCGCCTTCATGCACGACCTCGGGCTGGGCGATGCGCAAGACGTGTGGACCGGCAGTGCGCTGGTCTTCGCCTCCAGCGTTTCCTACGCGCTTTATCTGTCGGGCAGCGCGCCGATGATCGCCCGCCTCGGCGCCATGCGCTTTTCGGCGCTGGCGATGTTGATGTCCTCGGCGGTCACGCTGCTGCATTTTTCGTCTTCTCACCCGTTCACCGCATTCATCCAGCCCCTGCCGGTCTATGGCTGGGGGCTGGCGATGGCCTTGTTCGCCACTGTGGTGCCGGTCTTTGCCCAATCGGCCGCCATCCGCCGCGTCGGGGCCGGGCGCGCTTCGCTGTTCGCCATGGTCGGGCCGCTGCTGACCATCGGCTTTGGCTGGTGGCTGCTGAACGAATCGATCTCCGTCGCCCAGATGGTGGGCGCCGCGCTGGTCGTCGCCGGGATTCTGATCGTCAGTCGCAGGTCATGATTCGCGCTTCGGGTTAGAATCCCGTGCATGATCGGTATCCTACTCATTACCCACGGCAGCTTTGGCGAGGCGCTCGTGCAGAATGCCTGCCATGTGCTGAACAAGCGCCCGGTCCAGGTGAACCAGCTCGGCGTTTCGGCGCAGGACGATCCGCTCGACCTGCTGCCGCTGGCCCGCCAGATGCTGGCGCTGGTCGATAACGGCAAGGGGGTGCTGGTGCTGACCGACATTTTCGGCGCCAGCCCCGCCAATCTGGCCATGAAGCTCCTCGAACCGGGGCGTATCGAAGGCCTCGCCGGGGTCAATCTGCCGATGCTGCTGCGTGCCATCAACTATCGCGAAAAAGGCATGGAAACATTGCTGCTGCGTGCCCGCGACGGCGGTCGCGACGGCATTTTCAACATGCTGGAACATTGACATGCTGACCAGGGAAACCGAAATCATCAACAAGCTGGGGCTGCATGCGCGGGCTTCGGCGAAGCTGACGCAACTGGCCGGCAAGTACCAGTGCGAGGTGTGGATGGCCAAGGGGCCGCGCCGCATCAACGCCAAGAGCATCATGGGCGTGATGATGCTGGCTGCCGGCAAGGGCTCGAAGGTGATCCTGGAAACCGCCGGCGCTGATGAAGCCGAGGCGATGGATGCCTTGCTGGCCTTGATTGCCGACTACTTCGGCGAAGGGGAGTAGGCGGACATGAGCTTCACCCTGCACGGTCTGCCGGTCTCCCAGGGCATCGCCATCGGGCGGGCCATGCTGATGTCGCACGCGACGCTCGAGGTGTCGCACCTGACCCTTGCCCCGCGCATGGTGGACAAGGAAATTGCCCGTTTCGACGCGGCCATCAAGGCGGTCAAGGGCGAACTGGAAACGATGCGCGAGACGACCGAGCACGCCCCGGCCGAACTGGCCGCCTTCATCGACATTCACACCATGTTCCTCGAGGACCCGGAACTGGTCGACAAGCCGCGCGAGATCATCCGCGAACGGCGCTGCAATGCCGAATGGGCGCTGGTGCAGCAGATGGAATACCTGGTCGACCAATTCGAGCAGTTCGACGATCCCTACCTGCGCGAGCGCAAGTTCGATGTCGTGCAGGTGGTCGAGCGGGTAATCAAGGAACTGGTTGGCCGCCCCGGCCGTGCGGTAACGAAGGCGGCCAAGGGCGTCTCCGAGGAAATGCTGATCGTCGTCGCCCACGACCTGTCGCCGGCTGACGTCATCAACTTCAAGGAACACCGCTTCGCCTCGTTCATTACCGATGTCGGCGGCGGCACCTCGCACACGGCGATTCTCGCGCGCAGCCTGGCGATTCCGTCGGTGGTGGGCATGGAGAATGCCCGCACGCTGATTCGCGATGGCGAGCAGATGATTGTCAACGGTACGCGCGGCGTCGTCATCGTCAATCCCGATCCGCGCGTGCTGGAGGAATACCAGCTCCGCAAGAACCAGATCGAACTGGAGAAATCGAAGCTCAAGCGGCTGAAGACGGCCAAGTCGCAGACCATCGACGCGGTTCCCGTCCAGTTGTTCGCCAATATCGAATTGCCGGGTGACGTGCCGGGGGCGCTCGCAGCGGGCGCCGAGGGCATCGGCCTGTTCCGTACCGAATTCCTCTTCCTCGACCGCGGCGACATGCCGGACGAGCGCGAGCAGTACGAGGCCTACAAGAAGGTGGTCAAGGGCATGGGCGGACGCCCGGTGACGATCCGCACCTTCGATCTCGGCAACGACAAGGATGTTCACTCGGACGGTATGTCCGCCGAGCGCGTCAAGACCAACCCGGCGCTCGGACGTCGCGCCATCCGCCTGTCGCTGGCCGAGCCACGCATGTTCCAGACCCAGTTGCGGGCGATCCTGCGCGCCTCCAAGTACGGTCCGGTCAAGCTGCTGATCCCGATGCTGGCCCACGCCCACGAAATCGACCAGACTCTGGCCGCGCTCGAGCAGGCCAAATCCAGCCTGCGCGGCGAGAAGGTCATCTTCGATGAAAAGATCGAGGTCGGCGGCATGATCGAAGTGCCGGCGGCGGCGCTCGCCATCGGCCTTTTCCTGCGCCGCCTCGATTTCTTGTCGATCGGCACCAACGACCTGATCCAGTACACGCTGGCCATCGACCGCTCCGACGAGCAGGTCTCCAGCCTCTATGATCCCTTGCACCCGGCGATCCTGATGCTGATTGCCCATACCCTGGCCAGCGCCGAGAAGGTCGGCATCCCGGTTTCGGTGTGCGGTGAAATGGCCGGCGACCCAAGGCTGACCCGCCTGCTGCTCGGCATGGGCTTGCGCAACTTCTCGATGCATCCTTCACAGATTCTCGAGGTCAAGAGTCATGTGCTGAAGTCGGAAGTCGAGGTGCTGGCGCCTACCGTGCGCCGCATGCTGCGCCTGGATGAACCGGTCAAACTGCTCGAGGCGCTGGAAAAGCTGAACGCCTAGTAAACTTGCCATTATCGACCTGGTCGACAAGCTGTGTGGTCACCTGGTCGAAAGTGAGCGCCCGCTTGCCTTTGTGGTCCTTGAGGAAATCGTCGGCGTCCGTCTTGTTCGCCAGCGGGACGAATTCGTGCCCCATCGGCCCGAGGACATCCGAGCCGATGACGAACTAGGCCTGCCGCGCGTTGACCTTGCCGAGGTTGTAGAAATCGGTGACGGCGATCGCCTTGATGTCTTCCTTGCGATGTCCCGGGGCGTACTTCGGCAGATCCTGCAGATACTTGAACATGTCCTTGGCGCCGTCGAAATGGTGCGCGTGGCCGTCCTTGTACAGCACGGTCGCTACCCAGTTCGGGTACTTCGAGACGATCATGCCGCAGACCGGGCAGAGATCCCTGGCGGCTGGCTTGGGAATGCCCGAAAGCGCGCTCTGGGCATTGGCGACGGAGGTGAACGCCAAGGCCCAGAGCAAACCGGTTATCCCGAGAAGGCGGTAAAGGGAACGCATCAACCGGGTTTCTGTTCAGCCATTTTCTTGCGCCGCTCGGCGCGATTCTTGCGGATCATCGACACGTCGTCGGCCATGTCCAGGTAGGATTCGCGCAGCGCATCGTCGAACTTGGCCAGCGTGCCGCCGTGTTTGGCCTGGAACTCCTTGGCCGTTTCAGGCGCGGCAAAGGAATGCTTGCTGCGCTTGGTCATGACGTGCTTGAGGTCGGCGCCGATCAGGTAAGTCAGCTTGTCAACCGGCAGCAGCGGGCGGGGGTCGGCGCTGTTGGCAAAATCCGGACCCCAGATTTCCTTCGGTTCGCGATCGACGTTGAGACCGAGGCTGAGCGCCAGGCAATGGATGGAGCAGGTTCCGTCGACCAGGTCATCGGAATACTGGACCAGCATGCGGGTGCGGTTGTGTTCCTTGCGGTCCATGCCGCAGTAGGGGCATTTCGGGTATTTCTCGAACTCGTTTTCCAGTGGCTTGGCGTCCGGCGGGTTCCTCGGGATGAACTGGTTCGGCGTCCCGTCGCCCGGGCAGGCCGGCGCTGCCTTGGATTGGGTGGTGAAGCGCCAGCCCGCCGGAGGCGAGCGAAAGCTTGAGCAGGTCGCGGCGTTTCATCTTGTTTCTCCCTTCAGCGAATGAACTCCGCGCATATTAGCCTTTGCCGATGGGCACGTCGTGCGGCATATTGTCGCAATTGCCGGGCAGGCGCATCGGTCTCAGCCGACCAGTTTGTGCATGACCAGAAAGTAATTGACGCCCTGCCATAGCGTCGCCAATCCCAAGCGCGATGACGAACAGCCCCGCCCCTTTCTGCATGGCGCCGCGCAGCCGTGGGCCGAGCTTGCCGAACAGGAAGCTGGCGAGCAGCATCGAGGGCAAGGTGCCGGCGCCGAAGGCGAGGAGCAGCAGGCCGCCTTCCGCCACCGAGGGCACGGTCGTCGCCTTGACCGCCATCGCCATGGTCATCGAGCATGGCATCAGGCCATTGACCAGGCCGGCGATGCCTGCCCCGCGCAGCGCGCCCTTTTGGGCGGCGCCGGCGAACTGCTGGCGCAACCAGCGCGCCGGCGCGAAGCCGACGGTCAGCTTGAGCGGCGAGAGGCCGAGCAGTTCCAGGCCGAGCAGGATGACGATCAGCCCGGCGAGTATCTGCAGCACCCCTTGCGCCAGCCCGATCTGGCCGGTCGACACGAGCACCGCGCCGAGCGCTGCGGCGATCAGCCCGACCATCCCGTACACGGTGATCCGCGCGCCGTGGTAGGCCAGATAGGGGGCGATGTTGAGGCGGCCGTTTCCGGCGGCCCGCGCCCGAATGAAATAGCCGCAGACCAGGCTGCCGCACATGCCGAGGCAGTGGCCGCTGCCGAGCAGGCCGGTCATGAAGGCGGCGAAATAGCCGAAGCCCTCGACGGCAGGGTGCAGCGAGTGATCCACCGCCCGCCTCAGTCCTTTTTCAGCAGGCGCAGCGAATTGACGACGACCGAGACCGAACTTGCCGCCATCGCCGCCGAGGCGATCATCGGGTTGAGGCGGCCGGCCGCCGCCACCGGGATGGCGATGGTGTTGTAGCCGAGCGCCCAGAACAGGTTTTCGCGAATGATGCGCATGGTGCGCCGCGAGATCGACAGCGCTTCCGCCGCCTTGCCGAGGTCGCCGCGCACCAGCGTCAGGTCGGCCGCCTCGACCGCAATGTCGGTGCCGCCGCCGATCGCCATGCTGACATCGGCCGCCGCCAGTGCCGGCGCGTCGTTGATGCCGTCGCCGACCATCGCCACGACTTCGCCGGCCGCCTGCAGGGCGCGGATCAGTTGCAGCTTGCGGTCCGGCGTCGCGCGGGCCTCGACGCGGTCGATGCCGACCAGTCCGCGCGACATGGCGGGCGGCGGCTTCGATGTCACCGGTCGCCATCAGCGTCTTGATGCCGAGCTTGTGCAGGCGCGCGATGGTCGCCGCGGCGTCGGCCCGCGGCTGGTCGGCGATGGCGAAGAAGGCAGCCAGTTGGCCATCGAGCGCCGCCAGCACCGGCGTCTTTCCTTCCGCCCCGGCGCGCGCGCAGGCTTCGGCGAGCGGCGTCGTCTGGATGCCGCAGGCGCTCAGCCACTCGGCATTGCCGATGACCACGGCGTGGCCATCGACCGTGGCCGCGATGCCATGCCCGGGTTCGACCCGGAAATCGGCCACATTTTGACCGTTGACCGCGCCGCGCAGCAAGTCCCCTTGGGGGGCAGCAAACTGGCGGGCGAACTCGCGCAGGGCCTTGGCCAGATAATGTTCCGAACCGTTCTCGGCAGCCGCTAGCAGCGCGAGCAATTCCCCATCCGGCAGGCCGCTCAGGTTCTGCCAGTCGCTGACCAGCCGGGCGTCCTTCGGTGATGGTGCCGGTCTTGTCGAAAACCACGGTGGTGACCTTGGCGCCGATCTCCAGCGCCGTGCCGTTGCGGATGAAAATGCCGCGCCGCGCCGCCGCGCCGGTGCCGGCCATGATCGCCGTCGGCGTGGCGAGGCCGAGCGCGCACGGGCAGGCGATCAGCACGACGGCGATGGCGTGCGCCAGGGCGTGCGTGGCCGGGGCGCCGCCGAGCAGCCAGCCGCCCGCGGTGACGCCGGCAATGCCGATGACGCTCGGCACGAACACCGAGGAAATCCGGTCGGCCAGCTTCTGGACCGGCAATTTGGCACTCTGCGCCTCGTTGACCATGCGTACGATGTGGGCCAGCACCGTGTCGCGCGCCGACCGCGGTGGCGCGCAGGGTCAGGGCGCCGTTCTGGTTCATGCAGCCGCCGATCACCTTGTCGCCGGCCGCCTTGCTGACCGGGAGGCTTTCGCCGGTGAGCATCGACTCGTCGACCGCCGAACTGCCGGCGATCACCTCGCCGTCCGTCGGCACCCGTTCGCCGGGCCGCACCAGCAGCGTTTCGCCGGGGGCGACGGACTCGACATCGACGACCATCTCGACACCGTCGCGGAGGACGGTGGCGGTCGCCGGCTGCAGTTCGATGAGCTGGCGGATCGCTTCGCCGGCCTTGCCCTTGGCGCGCTCTTCCAGATAGCGGCCGAGCAGCACGAAGGTGACGATGCTCGCCGCCGCCTCGAAATAGAGGAAGTGCGCGCGCCGGTGCGGCAGCAGGCCGGGCAGGCTGTAGAGGTAGGCGGCGCCGGCGCCGAGCGCGATCAGGGTGTCCATGTTGGCGCCGCGGTTGCGCGCCAGCTTGACCGCCTTCTCGAAGAACGGCAGGCCGGCCCCGAAAACCACCGGGGTGGCCAGCACGAATTGCAGCAGGCGCAGGCTGTAGCGGTGCGGCATGGCCATGCCCAGCACCATCAACGGCGCGGTCAGCGCGGCGGCGGCGAGGAAGCGCTTGCGCGCCTCTTCGCGCAGGATCTTCTCGCGTTCGACGAGGAAGCGGCGCTGGGCCAGCGTATCCATCGGGCGCGGCGTGTAGCCGAGGCGATCGACCAGCGCGAAAACCGCATCGCGGTCGAGCTGGCCGTCGACGGCACAGGTGCCGGCGGCAAAGTTCGACGGCGGCGTTCTTGACGCGCGGGTCGCGCTGCAGCGTCAGTTCGATCAGCGCCGCGCAGGAGGCGCAGGTCATTCCTTCGATGGCCACCGAACTGCGCTGCAGCGGGCCTTCGGGGACTGCTTTCGCTTCCGGTTTGAGCGTCCGCTGGCTGTGCGCCAGCACGGTGGCGATCTGCGTCACGGCGGCGAGCAGATCGGCGCGCGCGATAGCCGCCGGGTCGAAATGGATGGTCAGCGAGCCGATCCGGCACTCGGAACGGACTTCCCGGATGGCCGGCCGCTTGCGCAGCAGGATTTCGAGCAGATAAAAGCGCTCCCGGTCGCCCTTGAGCGCCGGAATGACGATCCGGATGCGACGCTGCAGGACGTGCGCGACTTGAATGTCGAGCGGAACGTTCACGCCGCGGCCTTTTCTTCGACCGGCGCCGGGAGCGCCTTCACCGGGGCAGGCGCCGCGCCCTTGCGGTAGCGCACCAGCAGGAAGGTGAGGTAGAACACCGTCAGCCAGGCATTGCCATGCTGGAGCGGGGCCTTGATCCAGTGCTGCGTGATCAGGTTCCAATGCACGCGAATCAGGTAGAAGGCGACGATGTCATTGGCGAAATTGATCACTGCCTTTTCGTTGAGCAGCGACGGATTGAAGGCGCGGCGCAGCGGCGTCAGCTTGCCGGAAGCTGCATTTGCGGCGGCCGATTGCGGCGGCGCCAGCTGCGCCTGGACGCGCTGCAGAAAGCTGCCGGGCCAGGGTTTCCGCCTGCTTCGACTCCCTGGGCAAGCTGCTGGCCGATCTCGCCGACGCCGGACGCCGCCGGCTTTCCGGGCGCGGCGGGTTGCGCCGCAGCGGCGGCGGCATCCAGACTGCCCTTGAGGACGAGCGCAAGCTGGCGCAGGCTGCAGGCGATCGGGTCGTAATGAACGCCCATCTTGCCCGTTCCGACATCGATTTGTACCAGCCTGACACCGGGGATGCGCAACAGCGCCGCCTCGATGACGGCTGCCGAGCCGGGATTGGCGAGCGCTGCCGGCAAGGCAAAGCGAACATGGCCTGCGCTCTTGTGCAGGACCAGAATCTGGCGGGAAATGGGATTCACGGACGGGGTACTCATGGACGGACTCGTGACACGGGAAGGTTGAATCAGGCGCTCGCCGCGGTTTTCCTGGCCCTTGGCTTGGCTGCCGGGGCGCTGGCCTTGGGCCTTGGCCTCGGCTTCATTGCCTTCCTGCGCCTCGGCGACCAGATCATCCAGCGATTCCTTCTGCTGCAGCACGAAATCCTTGCCCATGTCGGCCGCCTTGGTCACCGCCTGAATGATCTCGCGGCGATACTTGTGCAACAGGTAGCCGGTCGTCACGCCGGCGGCGAAAACCACCAGCGGCGCGCGCAGGAAGGACAGCGCCGGGTTGGTGGTCAACACGCGGGCAGCGGCATAGCCGCCGGCCCCCATCACCATCGGCTTCATCATTTCGCTCATGACATGCGGGGCCTGACGGGCGGCTTCGGTCATCATCGGTTGCATCATTTTGGTTCTCCTTGAGAAGGGTTGTTACCTGGCGGGCCCGGGGTGTCCTCGATGTCGTTCAACATCTGGTAAATCCCCTTGCAGCCCTCGCAGCAGAAGCGGAATGTCCGTTCCGGCGTCGGCAGGCTGAAATCCTGCAGGCCGACGGGCAGTCCGCAGAGATCGCAGCTTCCATTGTCACTCATTTGAGCAATTCCGCCACCTGGCGCTCGAAGGTCGCCTCATCGGCCTCGCCGACGATCTTGCCGCGCACGATGCCGCGGGCGTCGACGAAGTAGGTGGTCGGCAGGCCGACGACGCCATAACTCCTGGCGATCTTCGACTGCTCGTCGAGCAGCGCCGGGTAGCTGACGCCGATTTTCTTCATGAAGGCGGCGACCGCCGGCTTGTCCTGTCCGGCATTGACTGCCAGTACTTCCAGCCCCTGGCCGCGGTGGCGTTGGTAGACGGTCTCGATCGCCTTCATCTCGCCTTCGCAATACTTGCACCAGTCCGCCCAGAAGCGGATGACCAGCGGCTTGCCGGCGAAGGCGGCGGGAAAGTTGACCGGCGTGCCGTCCAGCGCCAAGGTCTGGAAAGCCGGCGCCGGCTGGCCGCTGTTGAGCTGCACGGCGGGCGCGCCGCTGTTGCAGGCGGCGAGGCAGAGAGCGACCATGACCAGCGCCAGCGAGCGCCGCAGTGATCTTGTGTTGGAATGAGTGAGGCTCAACATCGGGTCATCCTGCCGGGTTGGTCATGATAAGAGAATCAGGTTGGATTTCAGCACCATGATCGTCGCCACGGCCGCGAACAGCGCAAAGCCGGTCGCCGCCACGGCCGCCAGCCGCCCGCTGGCCAGGGGCAGCAGCCGGCGCAGGCTGCCCACGCGGGCGAAGGGCTGCAGGATGCCGGCGCCGAGGCCGGCTGCGGTGGACACGAAAAGCGGCACATAAAGCAGATAGCCCTGGTAGCCGTATTCCGGCTTGAGCAGGCAGAACGGGCAGTGATGGTGCGGGTGCTCGTACACGTAGAGCGAGACGAAGGAGAGGATGCCGACGATGGCGGCGACGAAAGCGGCGGCGCTGGCCAGCGCGGCAAGGATGCCGCTCCAGCGCTGGCGCAATCCGGCATGCAGCGCATTGGCGAAGATCGGCCACGCCGAGCGCGCCGTAGAACAGCAGGATGGCCGGCTTCGCTTCCATGCCGGACGCTTCGCTGGCCAGCGTCGGCCCCTGCTCGGAAAACAGGCTGCCGCAGCATGAGGTGATGACATCGGCGCGCAGGTTGAGGAAGTACTTGAGCTGCAGCGCGAAGGCGGCGGCCAGCGCCGGCAGCAGCAGGAGCAGCAGCGCGTACTTGACGCGGACCAGCGGGTAATCGGGCGCCTGATTGTCGACATGATTGAGCGTCAGCCAGGCGGCGGCGAGGAAAAACACCGCGATCTGGGCATACAGCATCGGGAAGCCCCAGGCATTGGCATTGAGCGTGCCGACCGCGCACATGGCGCCGACGAACATCACCGCCATCTTGTCGGCATTGAACACGGTGAGCAGCAAGCGCGACGAGCTGGGTGGCGAAGACGAAGGCGGTCAGCGTCGAAAACAGGTAGGTGCGCCGTTCGAGAACGCAGCTGCAGTTCGCTGCCGCTGCGCATGTCCCAGCGCCGGATGACCTGCAGCGCGAACGGCGTCGCCGCGACGAGCACCAGCAGGCTGACGGCGCCGGCCAGCAGCAAGCGCGATGATGGCGGGCTGGAAGAGCATGCTCAGTCGGCGCTGTCGACCAGGCGTCCGTCGCGCAGGCGGACGACGCGGTCAACGACGCTGGATTCGACGACCAGCGGATCATGGCTGGTCAGCAGCACGGTGCGCCCCTCGTCGATCAGCCGGCTCAGGATGTCGAGAAACTGGCGGGACAGCGCCGTATCGAGATTGGCGGTGGGTTCGTCGGCGATGATGCACTTCCGGATCGTTGATCAGTGCCCGGGCGATCGCCACCCGCTGCTGTTCGCCGCCGGAAAGCCATTCGACGCGCGCGTTGCGGCGGTGGCCGAGATCGAGTCCGGCCAGCTGGTTTTCGGCCTTTTCGCGCAGTTCGACCGTAGGGCAGGCCGAGCGGGTAGGCCGGCAGCATCACGTTGTCGAGCGCCGACAGGCCGCGCACGAGGTTGAACTGCTGAAAGACGAAACCGAAGGTCCGGCGCCGGATTTCGGTGAGAAAGCGCTCCGGCAGGCCGGAGACATCCTCGTCGCGCAGGCGCACGCGGCCCTGCGTCGGGCGCGCCAGGCAGCCGAGCAGGGTCAGCAGCGTCGTCTTGCCCGAGCCGCTGGGGCCGGAAAGCGCCGTCACCTGGCGCGCCGCGACCGTCAGGCTGATGCCGCTGAGCGCCCAGTATTCGTTGGGCTGGCCCTGGTTGAAGGCCTTGTGGATGTCGTCGAGTTCGATCATCTCAGCCTCGCATCACGGCATCGGGATCGGTGATCGCCGCCCGCCAGATCGGCACGAGGACGGCGACGGCGTAGGGAAACACCGTGAAGAAGAGCAGCGTCGCAACCTGCAGGCCGTCGATCGCCGGCACCAGCGTGAAGCTGGGATACAGCACGGCCCAGCCCTTGAGCACCGGCGCGAAGAGGGCGGCCGAAAAATGGAAGACATGGACATAGGCGGCGAGGTAGCCGATCAGGAAGGCGCCCAGCGAGACCAGCATGCCTTCCCACAACTTCATCCGGATCACGTCGCCGGTTTCCCAGCCGATCGCCTTGAGGATGCCGATTTCGCGTTTTTCCTCGGCCGAAAGTCCGGAAGCCTTGTCCCAGGCCAGGATGGCGAAGGCCAGGATGGCCGCCGAAAGGAGCGCCAGGGCGATGCCCTCGCGCCAGTCGAAGATCGACTGGTAGGTGCGCAACACCTCTTCGCGCAGGATCGGCCGTGAATCGGGCAGCGCGGCGGCCAGCTTGGTCGCCACCGTGCGCACTTCCTGCGGGTTGGCGACGCTCAGGGCAATGTCGGTGAAATGGCCGGCCGGGTAATCGAAGAAGGCGCGGAAATCGGCTTCGTTGAGCAGCACGAGGTCGGCGCTGACCAGTTCGGATTCGGCCGGCAAAACGGCGTCGACCGTGAAGGAGAACAACTTGCCAGAGTAGGAACGGAAGGACAGCACGTTGCCCGCCTGTACCCCGCGAAAGCGCGCCAGCCCGGGGCCGACGACGATGCGGCCGGCCGGTGGCGGATTCTCGCTGGCCACCTGGAAGGTATAGTTGGCCTTGACCACCGCATCGTAGTAATAGCCCCAGAGCCGGCCTTCGACCTGCTGCACGCCGCGGATGCGGCCGATACGCTCGATGTAACCGGGCGGAATCAGGTCGTGGCGGCCGGCCACCATGCGCTGCAGCAGCACTTCCGGCGACTGCGCCAGCACCCGCGTCGCTTCCTGGCGTAGCGCCGAAGTCAGCAGGGTGACCGAGGCCAGCGCGAAGACCAGCAACGAGAACACCAGCACCAGGCCGATGTTCTTGGTCTTGCGCCGCGCCAGCGAAGCCAGCGTGAAGTCAATCAGGTAGCGTTGCTTGGCGATCCAGTGGCGCATGGTTTCTCAGGTGGGCCGGCGGCGGCATCAGGCTGCCGGAGGGAAAGTGTTCCAGACTCAGCGGGTGATCCTGGGCGGCGGAATGCAGGTCGGCGAGCGACGGGTGGCGGGTGTAGCGGGCCTCGGTGAACAGGGCGAGATCGGTCAGTTGCAGTTTCGCGGCCAGTTCGGCGCGCACGGCCTGCTCGCCCGCCCGCTTCTGCGCGAGTCGTCCGGCATCGGCGAAGCTGGCGAGAAAGAGCACGATGAGCAAGGCGAAGACCCAGGCCGCCAGGCCGGAGGGGCGGGCGGAGGTCATAAGGCCTCGCGGATGGCGGCGCGCAGGTCGTCGGCCGGCGCGCCGTAGGGCAGCGTCGCCACCAGCTTGCCATTCTTGCCGACCAGATAGGTATTGGCGCTGTGGTCAACCGCGTAACTGCCGTCCGAGCGCGCCGGCTGCTTGACGTAGCCGGCGCCGAAGGCCTTGGCGATGGTCGCGATCTGCTCCGGGGTGCCGGTCACGCCGATCAGGCTGGGATGGAAATAGGCCGCGTAGTTCTTGAGGCTTTCCGGGGTGTCGCGCGCCGGATCGACGGAAATCAGCACCGGCTGGATTTTCGCCCGCTCCTCGGGGGTCATGCCGTTCAGCACCTCGTTCATTGCCGCCAGCGAGGTCGGGCAGACATCGGGGCAATTGACGTAGCCGAAGAAGACGAGCATCAGCTTGCCGCGAAAGTTGTGGCTGTCAACCTGGCCGGCCGGCCCCTGCAGCAAGAAATCGGCGCCCGCCGGCTTGCCGCTCTGCGGTGCCGGCGAGCAGGCGGCCAGCAGGATGCAGGAAAGGAGGAGGGAAATCAGCTTGGTCGTCAGGCGATGCATTATTTATGTGCGCGAACGTTGGTCATGGAACGATCGCGATTCTTCTGGCACGGCGGCGGCATCCGCCGGCTTGAAGAAAATCAGGGAAACGCCGATCTCGCGGTCAGGCGCGATTGGCGGCGCGCATCAGCAAGCCGCGCAGCGCGATCGTCACGCTGGCGCCGAGTCCGACCCGCTGCGCCAGCGCCGGTACCAGAATCAGCGATGCCAAGGCCAGACCGGTGCCGATCAGCAGCGCCGGGAATTCTTCACTTTCTTCCTGCTGAACCTGCAAATTGTTGTTCATGGCGCCTCCTCCGTTTGTCCGTGCCCAGCTTTACTCAAGGCGGGTCGTGCAGCGGTTTGATTTTAGACAAGAAAATGCCCGGCGCTATTGCGACAAATTGTCGCAGCCGGGCGAAGGGCGTTGGAGGGGGGTTCAACGCAAAATGGAGGTTGGTTCGATGTTTGCCGTTTCGATTCGCTGTGCATCGACAATGCCGGCGCGGCGTCTGAGATCCGCCACCACTTGGGCGCCGTCGCGCCGGGCGGCAACCGCGGTTTCGCGGCGATCGCGTTCGTCGATCATGGCCCGTGCCTGTTCGCGCCAGGCCTGCATCTGCGGCGTGTGGGCGTGATGCATGTGATGTTTGCGAATGCGCTGTGAACCAGCGATGCGCCTCTTCGGCATTGGCCTCGACGCCCTGCCCGGTCTGGTACATGAGGCCGATCTGGAACTGCGAAACCTTGTCGCCCTGCTCCGCGGCCACCTTGTACCAGCGCATCGCCGTCGTGTAATCCAGCACGACGCCGTCTCCATACTGATGAATGACCGCCAGGTTGTAGGCGGCATCGACATTGCCTTTCTCCGCCCAGGTTTTCCAGATGGCCATGGCCTGAGCGGTGTCACCGCCCTTGTGCAGTTTCGCTGCCTGGCGCAGATCGTCATCGACATTCCCGGCGTTGGCGGCAAGGCTGATCGTGACGAGTATCAAGGCAAACGTCAGCAGGGCAAGGAAACGGTTCATGGTCAAATCGCCAAGGGTTGAAATGAGGCGAATGCTAAACCTGGCCATCCCTCCTTGGAATTAGACAAATTGCCGCGCGGCAATTTGCCACATTCCCAACCCCGGTCATTTGGACAAGAATTCGCGCCCACTAACAAATCAAACAGAATCGGGAGAGTTTCATGGGGTATCGCGTCCATCCATTGGCCGCCGCAATCGCGGTCGCCTTCTCGTCAACGGCAATCTGGCAGAGCGCCACCGCCCAGACCACGCCAGTCCTGGGAGACATGGTCGTCAGCGCTAGCAGGCCGCAACCGCTCCCCGAAGCGAGCATCGTCGGCAGCAGCCAGCTGGCGCCGATGCGTGCCGCCACCAGCGATACCGCCAGCCTGCTGCGCGATGTGCCGGGCATGAGCTTGTATGGCGCGGGCGGCGTTTCCAGCCTGCCGTCGATTCACGGCCTGGCCGACGACCGGCTGCGGATCACGGTCGATGGCATGGACCTGATCGCCTCCTGCCCCAACCACATGAATCCGCCGCTGTCCTACCTCGATCCGACCAATGTCGGCAGTCTGAAGGTCTATTCGGGCATTTCGCCGGTCAGCGTGGGCGGCGACAGCATCGGCGGGACGATCATCGCCCAGTCGCGCGCGCCCGAGTTTGCCGCGCCCGGCCAGGATTTGCTGACCAAGGGTGAGATCGGCGCCTTCTACCGCAGCAATGGCGATGCGTTCGGCGGCAATGTCTCGGCCACGCTGGCGACGGAAAGCTTCAGCGCCAACTACGCCGGTGCCTACGCGCAGGCCGACAATTACAAGGCGGCCGGCAACTTCAAGACGACGACGGCCACCGGCCGGGTCGGCCACACGCTGCCGCTGGACGAAGTCGGCTCGACGGCCTACAAGACCATCAACCAGAAGCTGGGCTTCGCCTTCAAGGGCGGCGACCATCTCGTCGAAGCCAGCTTCGGCTTCCAGGACATTCCTGAACAACTTTATCCGAACCAGCGCATGGACATGCTGGACAACGATCAGCAGACCTTCAACCTGCGCTATCTCGGCCAGTACGGCTGGGGCATGTTCGAGGCGCGCGCCTATCACGAGAAGGTCGATCATTTCATGGACTTCGGCCCCGACAAGCGGTACTGGTACGGCAATGCGCCACCGCCCCTGGGATCGGGCGGTCCGATGGCAATCAACGGCAGCCCCTGCTCGCCGATCAGCGCGACCTGCGCCGCCGGCATGCCGATGTACTCCAAGAGCACGAACACCGGGGTCACGGCCAAGGCCGACATCGATCTTACCGACAAGGATCTGCTGCGCGTGGGCGGCCACTACCAGACGCTACCGGCTCGACGACTGGTGGCCGCCGTCCGGCGCCGCCATGTGGCCGGGCACCTTCGACAACATCAACGACGGCCAGCGCGACCGCGCGGGGCTGTTTGGCGAATGGGAGTCGCGCCTCAGCCAGCAATGGAAGAGCCTGCTGGGCGGTCGCGCTATGAGCGGGTCAAAACGGACACCGGCAACGTGCAGGGGTACGACCCGACGACCAATGGCATGGGCATGATGGCCAATGACCAGAAGCGCGATGCCGCCGCCTTCAACGCGCAGAACCACGAGCGTACCGACAACAACTGGGATTTGACCGCGCTGGCCCGTTACACGCCGAACGCCAACGGCGACATCGAGTTCGGCTTCGCCCGCAAGGTGCGCTCGCCGAATCTGTACCAGCGCTACACCTGGTCCACCTGGTCGATGGCGGCGGTCATGAACAACATGGTCGGCGACGGCAACGGCTACATCGGCAATATCGATCTCAAGCCGGAAACGGCGTACACCGTCGCCGCCACCTTCGACTGGCATGCCGCCGACCGCAGTTGGGAACTCAAGGCGACGCCCTACTACACGCGGGTCAACGACTACATCGATGCCATTCGCTGCCCGGTCGGCGCTTCCTGCACGCCGGCCAACCGGACGACGACCAACCAGTTCGTCGTGCTGCAATACGCCAACCAGGCGGCGCGCGCTCTATGGTCTCGATCTTTCGGGGCGCATGCCGCTGGCCAAGACCGGTATCGGCGAGTTCGGGCTTAACCGGACTGCTCAATTACACCCACGGCGAGAACCTCGATACCAATGACGGCCTGTACAACATCATGCCGCTCAATGCCAAGCTGGCGCTGACGCAGCAGATCGGCGGCTGGGACAACGCCATCGAACTGGTGCTGGTGAAGGGCAAGGATGACGTTTCCGACGTGCGCAACGAAATCACGACAGCGGGTTACGGCCTGATCAACCTGCGCGCCAGCTATTCGTGGAAGCAGGCGCGCATCGATTTCGGCGTCGAGAATCTCTTCGACAAGTTCTATTACCTGCCGCTCGGTGGCGCCTACACCGGCCAGGGCACGACCATGATGCTCAACGGCATTCCGTGGGGCATCGCCGTTCCCGGCATGGGCCGTTCGCTCTACGCCGGCGTCAATTTCAAGTTCTGAGCGCCGCCCTGCCCCAAACAGCCCCGGCCGCCGCCGGGGCTTTGTCGTTTCAAGCGAGTAATTCTGAAATGAGCCCGTTTTTCGCCGTCAACCGCGCCGTGGAGCAAGTCCTCTGGCGGAACGCCACCCGAGGCATCGGGTCGATCATGCGCCGGGTTGGCGCAAGACGTTAAAATTCGCGGATGAACGGCGCGTTGCTGGAACTTTCCCCGGAAATCCCCGAATGGCGGCGGAGCGGTCGTTTTTTTGCCATCGCGATCGCACTGCATGTCGCGGTATTGCTTTACCCGCTTGCCCCGACGATCGGTCGCCTGGAAATTCCGCCGCCGGCGACGGTAATGGTTCGCCTGGTCAACACGGTTGCGTTGCCTACGCCGATGCCCGTATAAGCTGCCCCCGCCGTCGTTCCCAAAGCGACGCCGACCCCGGTGCGTGAACGGCGTGCGGTCGCCCCACGACCCGTTATTGCCATGCAACCCGAGCAGGCGGTGCCGGCTGCAAATTTTTCTGTTCCTGCTGTTGCGGCTAGCGCCCAAGTCGCAACCGCCGAGTCGGCGCCGGCCATGGCCTCGCCAGCCTTCACGCCAGCCCGCTTCGAAGCTGCCTATCTGCATAATCCGCGCCCTGATTATCCGCCGCTGTCGCGCCGCCTCGGCGAAGAGGGCAAGGTGCTGCTCAGGGTTCGCGTCAGCAGGGAAGGCCAGCCTGCCGCGGTCAACCTCGAAAAAAGCAGCAATTTCGCGCGCCTGGACGAAGCCGCCCGCGCGGTCGTTGCGCACTGGCGATTCGTGCCGGCACGGCGCGGCGACGAAGCGATCGACGCGACGGTCATCGTTCCGATCGTTTTCCGGCTGGACGGTTGAGGCCGGATTTTTGAAAAAACCGATCCGGAATTGACGACGGGGACCGAAGTCCCCGCCGGCTATCTTTGGTAACAAGGCTCTAGCAGCCCCGGCTAACCGTTTTTAGGCGGCAATAGCGAATTGCTCATCATTGGCAATTATGGATTTGCTTCATTAACGTCGATCGCCTGACGAGTTGCCTGCGCACCTTTGCCCGCCCTGTCGAAACCAGTGCACCCCCATCTAAAGGCACCGCGATGCCCTTAGGTGGAGGTGGCGGGAATCGAACCCGCGTCCAGAACGCCTCCAGATTGCCGGAATTACAACCATGTTTCGATTATGGGGGCGGGGGTGCCGATTTACAAGGGCCGGATGCCTCGTCCGCAGGCAAAAGATCGCCTACTGCGGTTCGTTGCCACAAACCTCGCGAAACCGCTTGATCATGCTTTCGCTGTAGCTCTGGGTCGAGCGGACCTTCTTGCTCGTGTTGTCGAAAAGCACGTCGAAGCGGGCGGGTTCGTTCCACGCGTCGCAATAGCGCCATTCCCAGACCAGTTCGTCGCGCCGCTCGAAATAGACCGTCCATTGCGGTACGGACGGACCGAGTATGCGGAGAACCTGGTCCTGGGTCATGTCCTCGCGAATCAGGGCGAAGTGCTTCATATTGAGGACGGCTTGCCGGCTCGTCATCAGCCCGTTGCCGTCGATCGTCACCATGTAGGTGTTGAAGCCAGCCGGGCCGCGCGGGTAGGCCAGAAGCTGGCCGCCGTCCGGCTCCTGCCAGCGCATGGCGGGTTCTCCCATCAGTTGAATCACGTCGTCGAGGCTGCTGACGCCGGGCTTGAGTCCGCGTCCGTCATAGGAGGCGCAGCCGGCGATCAGGAGGGCGCAGATCAGGGCGAATATCGTTTTCATGGGAAAGACCTTATTTGACTGCTTTCGCGACCGGTTTGAGTTCGCCTAGCCATGGTTCGAGGCGCTGGCCGACCACCAGCGTTGCGCTGAAACCGTTGCCGCCGCCGGGTTCGCCTTGAGCGCGCAGCGATTCAAGCGGTTCGCGCAGCGCGTGGGGTACATGAATCTGGCCGCTGCCGATCCGGGAGATGTAGCCGGTCGCTTGCGCCGTGTTGCGTTCACGACTGCGCATGGCGGGTCGCACGGTCCCGTGGAGCAGCAGGAAGCGACCGCGGTCGGGGTATTTCTGGCGTAGCAGGCGGGCATCGAGTCCGGCGTCGATGACGAACAGCCGGCTGTTCGAGTTTTCTTCCTGGGACAGCGCCTCCTGAGCCCGTTTGGCGCGCTCGGCGAATTCCTTGCTGCCGACGTTGGCTGCGGCCGCCGCGGCATGGCGCGTTGCGTTTTCCCGCGCCTTTTCGAGCGCGCGTTGTGCCGCCGGGCCGTTCAGTTCCATGACGAGGATCACCTCGCGCGGCAACTGGCGGGCGTAGCGGCGGTGTCCGACATCCGATCCCGTGTCGTCGGCCGCAAAACCCAGGGCCGCCATATGGGCGGCATCGAGCCATTCGGGCGTGCCGCCATTGGTTGTAAAGCCGCTGATGAATTCGCCCGCCTCGCGGTCGGCAACGCGCCAGTTCAGGTTGAGTGCGAGACCGCTGTTCTCCGTCAGGCGCAGGCTGCGCCAGGGTAATCCAAGTTCCCGCTCGCTGAGGGTCAGCACGCTTTCCGGGGTGGCCGAACGGTTCCACCAGACGCCGCCCAGTGCCACTGCATTGGTCAGCAGAATCAGCGCGATGCCGAGGCCGAAGGTGCGGCCGCGTGTCCATGCTTTCATGGCGCGCCCTCCCCGGCTGACGGACTGAAGGTCTGGCGCAGCCGCTTGAGGATGAGCAGGATCAGCACGGCGGTCAGGCCGACCACCAGGAAGAACAGATATTTGGGCATGATCGCCCACCACCATTGGTAGAACTTGGTGTAGAGGAAAATGACGAAAAAGACGATGCCGGTATTGACCGTTTCCGGCCAGCCGCGCCGCGCGCCGAGCCAGATGGCCAAGGTGCTGGCAACGAAGCCGGCGACCTGGTAACCGCCCTCGATCAGGTGCGCGTCGAGGTCGATGTAGCTGCCGTAGGCCCAGTGGCTGAGAATCAGCATCGGGATGAACAGGCAAAGCAGGCCGAAGACCCGGTACAGCGGCGCGAAACCGGGGAAGCGCCGGTGCGCGACCAGCAGCGGAAAGACGAAGAGCAGCGCGGCGACCGGGAAGAAATTCTCCGGCCGCTCGCCGGCATGCAGCCAGTAGACGCCGTGCCAGGTGCCGACCCGCGCCTGGACATAGGCGATGACACAGCAGATGCCGGCCGCCAGCAGCAGGCGCAGGTCGCAGGTGTAGGCGAGCAGGAAGGCCATCGCCGCCCACGGCAGCAGGGCCTTGTCCGAGGGCGTGATGTTGAAGATCTGGCCGAGCATCGTGATGTTCAGTACGAAGCAGGCAAAAGCGACGAGCGCGGCCAGCTTGGTGAAATAGCCGGTGGCATCGCGCCGCTGCAGCCACATCGTCAGCCCGAAGCTGGCGAGCGAACTGGCGATCAGGATGGCGACCTGGGCCGCTTCGGTGAAATGGCCCCAGAACTGGTAGAACAGGAAAAACACGCTGGCCGCCAGCGCCAGCGCCCCGAGGAAGGAGGCGACGCGCATGCCGAGCGAAAGCTGCTTGGCGCGGCTGTCGCGGTCGACGTCGAAAAGCGCGGCAAAATCAGCCCAGCAGGTGTTCGTGGTGGTTGTTTACGGCCGCCTGCTGCGCCGCATCGAGCCGCAGCACGCCTTCGTCGGCGAGGCGCGCGAGTTCATTCCGGAAGGTATGAATGTCATCGGCGCGCTGCTGCGCCTCGGTGCGTGAGGGTGCAGGCCTTTCAGGCATCGCGTTCGGCGCTCAGCAGGCGCTCGCAATAACGCGCGATGAGGTCCACCTCGAGATTTACCCGGCTGCCAGGTTTCAGATGCTTCAGCGTCGTGTTTTCGAGGGTGTGCGGAATCAGGTTGATGGTGAAGATGCTGCCGGCGGCCTCGTTGGTGGTCAGGCTGACGCCGTTGATGGTGATCGACCCCTTGCGCGCGATGTAGCAGCCCAGTTCCTGCGGCGCGGCAATTTCCAGCAGGCGGTTGTCGCCGACCGCATCGAAGCGCAACACTTCCCCAACCCCGTTGACGTGCCCGGAAACCAGGTGACCGCCAAGACGGTCCATCAGGCGCAGCGCCTTTTCCATGTTGATCTCGCCCGGCGCATCGAGGCCCACCGTGCAGGAAAGCGTTTCCGGCGAGACGTTGACCATGAAATGGTTGCCTTCCTTGGCCACGACGGTCAGGCAGACGCCGTTGCAGGCGATCGAGTCGCCCAGCGAGACATCATCGAGGCCGAGGTTGGCCGCTTCGATGTTCAGGCGAAAACCGGCTTCGCGCGTGGTGAGGTGGGTAATGTGGCCGACTGCGGCAATGATTCCGGAGAACATGAGAGGCACCGTTCGTTCAAAAACCGAACTTTATCACGCTCCCTTGACCTCGCGGCTTGCACGAAAGGCAGCTTGGTAATAGGGTTTTCACCTTTGAGAAACTGATTCACCAAAGGGAGAGAGAAATGAAGAAAACCATCCTTGCCGCGCTGCTGTCAGCCCTTGCCGCGACCGCGCTGGCCGACATAAATGTCGGCGTGACGCTTTCCGCGACCGGCCCGGCCGCATCGCTCGGCATTCCCGAGAAGAACACCATCGACCTGCTGCCCAAGACGATCGCCGGGCAGAAGGTCAATTACATCGTCCTCGACGATGCGACCGATACGACGACCGCTGTCAAGAACACCCGCAAGCTGATCAGCGAGAACAAGGTCGATGTCGTGATCGGTTCGACCACGACCCCCAATTCGCTGGCGATGATCGATGTCGCCGCCGAAGGCGAAACGCCGATGATCGCCATGGCCGCTTCGTCGCGCATCGTCGAGCCGATGGACGACAAGAAGAAATGGGTGTTCAAGACGCCGCAGAACGACGCCCAGATGTCGACCGCCATCGTCGAGCACATGACCAACAACAACGTGAAGACCGTCGCCTACATCGGCTTCTCCGATGCCTACGGCGAAGGCTGGTGGAACGAGTTCTCGAAGATCGCCGAGGTGCGCAAGATCAAGCTGGTGGGCAACGAGCGCTTCAATCGCACCGATACCTCGGTGACCGGTCAGGTCCTCAAGATTCTCGCCGCCAAGCCGGACGCCGTGCTGATCGGCGGCGCCGGGACGCCGGCCGCGCTGCCGCAGAAGTCGCTGAAGGAAAAGGGTTTCAAGGGTGTCATCTATCAGACGCACGGCGTCGCCAATGCCGACTTCCTGCGCGTCTGCGGCAAGGATTGCGAGGGCACCGTGCTGCCCGCGGGGCCGGTCCTCGTTGCCGACCAGTTGCCGGCCGATCACCCGGTGAAGAAGTCAGCCATGGAATACGTGACCAAATACGAGGCCGCCCAGGGCAAGGGCACGGTCTCCACCTTCGGCGCCCACGCCTGGGATGCGGGCCTGCTGCTGGCGACTGCCGCACCGGTCGCGCTGAAGAAGGCGCAGCCGGGCAGCAAGGAGTTCCGCGCGGCGCTGCGTGATGCGCTGGAGGGCACCAAGAACCTGCCGGCCGCGCATGGCGTCTTCAACATGAGCACGACCGACCATCTCGGTCTCGATCAGCGTGCGCGAGTCATGGTCAAGGTCGAAGGCGGTACCTGGAAACTCGTCAAGTAAGCGCTCGCTTGCGCTGTCAGGCTTGCCCTGACAGCGCTGTACCATGCCGTTTCCGGTAACTTATGGATTTGCAAATCTTCCTTCTCCTTGGTCAGGATGGCATCACCAGCGGCGCCATCTATGCCCTGCTGGCCCTGGCCCTGGTGCTGGTGTTCACGGTCACCCGCGTCATTTTCATCCCGCAGGGCGAGTTCGTCGCCTATGGGGCGCTGACCCTCGCCTCGCTGCAGGCCGGCAAGGTGCCGGGCACGGTCTGGCTGCTGCTGGCGCTGGGGACGATGGTGGCGCTGATCGACGGGAGCAGGCTGTTGCGCGAGGGACGTTTCCGCAAACTGCCGCCCTTGCTGATCTTCAATATCGGCATGCCGCTGGCCGGCGCCGGCGCCCTGTTCGTCGTACCGCCGGCCCAATTGCCGCTGTGGGCGCAGGTCGCCGTGTCGATGTTGCTGGTCGTGCCGATGGGTCCGATGATCTATCGCATCGCCTTCCAACCCTTGGCCAGTGCTTCGGTCCTGGTTCTGCTCATCGTGTCGGTCGCCGTCCATCTGGCATTGACCGGCCTCGGTCTGCTCTTCTTCGGCGCCGAGGGTTCGCGCACGCCGGCGTTCACCGACATCAGTTTCGAACTGGCCGGGGCTCCGCTACAGGGTCAGACCCTCCTTATCGTCGTTGCCTCGGCGCTGCTGATCATCGGTCTCTATTTCTTCTTCGAGCGCACCATCTACGGCAAGGCGCTGCGGGCGACCGCGATGAACCGCACCGGGGCACGCCTGATGGGCATCCCGCCGGCCCTTGCCGGCAAGTTGTGCTTTACGCTGGCGGCGGCGATCGGTGTTTTCTCCGGCATCCTGATCGCGCCGATCACCACCCTCTACTACGATTCCGGTTTCCTGATCGGCCTCAAGGGCTTCGTCGGCGCCATCATCGGCGGCCTCGCCTCCTACCCGGTTGCCGCCCTCGGCGCCTTGCTGGTCGGCCTGCTCGAATCCTACTCTTCGTTCTACGCCAGCGCCTTCAAGGAAGTGATCGTGTTTACGCTGATCATCCCGGTGCTGCTGTGGCGCTCGCTGACCGCGCACCATGCCGAGGACGATGATGAGCACACGGACATTGTCAGCGCCGACCCCGGGCACGCGCAGATTGCCAGCCGCTGGCGCCGCTATCTGCCGTTTGCCGTCTTCGCTGGCCTGTTGCTGCTTGCTCCCCAAGTACTGCCCGAATTCTCGGTCACCCTGCTCAACTACATCGGACTCTATGCCATCGTCGCGGTTGGACTGGTGTTGCTGACCGGCGTCGGCGGCCTCACCTCCTTCGGGCAGGCGGCTTTCGTCGGTCTCGGCGCCTACACGACGGCATGGCTGACCACGACGCACGGCTTTTCGCCGTGGGTCACGTTGTTCATCGGACTCGCCATCACCGGTGCGGTCGCGTTCTTCCTCGGCTTCATCACCTTGCGCATGGGCGGCCATTACCTGCCGCTGGGTACCATCGCCTGGGGCATCAGCCTGTATTTCCTGTTCGGCAACCTCGAATTTCTTGGCGGCCACACCGGCATTACCGGCATCCCGCCGGTATCGCTGTTCGGTTGGGATCTCAAGTCGGGTCGTGAGTTCTACTACCTGATCTGGATTGTCGTGCTGCTGGCTATCGTCGCCATCCGGAATCTGCTCGATTCGCGCGAAGGCCGGGCGATCAGGGCGCTTCCGGGGGGTACCGTGATGGCCGAGGCGATGGGTATCGATACCCATCGCACCAAGATCAAGATATTTCTGCTCGCCGCGCTGCTGGCGAGCGTTTCCGGCTGGCTCTACGCCCACATGCAGCGCTTCGTCAATCCGACGCCGTTCGCGCTGACGCAAGGTATCGAATACCTTTTCATGGCTGTCGTCGGCGGCATCGGCCATGTCTGGGGCGCAGTTCTGGGGGCTGGCCTGATCACCATCCTGAAGCAGTGGCTGCAGGACTGGCTGCCGCAGATTTTTGGCCAAAGCGGCAATTTCGAGATCATCGTTTTCGGCATCGCCATGGTCCTGATCCTGCAAAAGGCGCGCGCCGGACTGTGGCCGCTGATCATGCGCCTGCTGCCGGTCCGCACCCTGCGCCGTGAAATCCCGCAGGCGGAATTGCTCCCCAAACGCGGGTTGACCGCACCCGGCGCGCTGCTTCTCGATGCGAGCGAAGTGACCAAGCGCTTCGGCGGCCTGGTCGCCAACAACAACATGGCGCTGACCGTGAAGGCCGGCGAGGTCATGGCCCTGATCGGTCCGAACGGCGCCGGCAAAAGCACGATGTTCAACTGCATTTCCGCGGCCAACCCGGCAACCGAGGGCAAGATTGCCTTCCTTGGCGAGTTCGACGGAGGAGCTTGCCGCGCGTGAAATCGCCCGCCGCGGCATGAGCCGTACCTTCCAGCATGTTCGCCTGCTCGGCCAGATGTCGGTCCTGGAAAACGTCGCCATCGGCGCTCACCTGCGTGGCCGTAAGGGCTTCATTTCCGCGGCGCTGCGACTGGATCGTGGCGAAGAGAACCGGCTGCTTGCCGAAGCGGTTCGCCAGATCGAGCGGGTCGGCCTTGGCGAGCGCTTGTTCGATCCAGCGGGCAGTTTGTCGCTCGGCCAGCAGCGGATCGTTGAAATTGCGCGGGCGCTGGCCTCCGACCCGTGCCTGCTGCTTCTCGACGAGCCGGCCGCCGGCCTGCGCTACAAGGAAAAACAGGCGCTGGCCGAGTTGTTGCGCAAACTGCGCGCCGAAGGCATGGGCATCCTGCTCGTCGAGCACGACATGGATTTTGTCATGGGGCTGGCAGACCGCGTCGTCGTCATGGAGTTCGGCGAGAAGATCGCCGAGGGCAAGCCGGAAGAAGTTCAGCGTGACCCAAAGGTGCTCGAAGCCTACCTCGGGGGGGTGGATTGATGGTCACCAAGCATCCTCACCTGCATGAGCATGAAACCATACTCGAGGTGAATCGCCTGTCGGTTTCCTACGGCAAGGTCGAGGCTTTGCACGAAGTCAGCCTGACCATCCGCCGTGGCGAGATCGTCACTGTCATTGGCCCCAACGGCGCCGGCAAGACGACGCTGCTGCTGGCGCTGATGGGCCTGCTGCCGGTTGCCGGCGACATCGTTTATATGGGCCAGGCGCAGGGTCGCGAACGGGATGTCGAACATCTGGTACGCCACGGGATGACGCTGGTTCCGGAGAAGCGCGAACTGTTCGCCGAAATGAGCGTCGAGGACAACCTGGTGCTCGGCGCCTTCGACCGCTACCGCACTGGCCATCGCGACCACATGGAAACCATGGACGAGGTGTTCGAACTGTTCCCGCGCCTCGAAGAACGCCGTGCCCAGCTCGCCGGCACGCTCTCCGGCGGCGAGCGCCAGATGCTGGCGATGGGCCGCGCGCTGATGGCCAAGCCGAAGCTGCTGATGCTCGACGAACCCAGCCTTGGGCTGGCGCCGCTGATCATCAAGGAAATTTTCCGCATCATTGCCGAACTGAAGCAGACCGGCGTTGCCATCCTTCTGGTCGAACAAAATGCCCGCGCCGCGCTGCAGATCTCCGACTTCGGCTACGTGCTGGAAACCGGCGAAGTCTCGCTGGCGGGGCCAAGCGACGAACTGGCCGCCGATCCCCGCGTCATCGAAAGCTATCTGGGGCTAGGGCACAAGCACTGATCGGCTGGCTCCGCTGTTGACCGGGAAGTAAGCTAGTGCGGTCCGTGTTCGTTCGGTCGATCGTTGCGCCCATGATTGCCGCCGCGATTGCCATCGCCCGGCGGTGCCTGGCGTGGTTCGCTGCGTGGCATTTCGCGCGGCTGGCTGGCCGGCGCCGGCATCGGGCGCGGTGCTTCACGTACCGCAGGTGCCGGCCGCTCACGCGGCGCTTCGCGATAAGCTTCGGGCCGTGGTTGCGGTGCCGATTGCTGAATTTCGCGCATCGGGGGCGGTTGGTAACGGCGTTCTTCACGCGGCGCGCTCGGCACCGCCATCGGTTGCCGCTGTTCGCGTTCCATGCGCGGGGCTGCCGGCATGGCCGGAGCAACTGGTGCGGCCATGCGTGCCGGCCTTTCTTCCGGGGAAGGAGCGCGGCCCGCGCGGCCTTCGTCGTTCCGGATGATCATTGGCGGCGGACGGTTGGCGTCTGGGTTTGCGCCGCTATCAATCCGATGATTGGCTTGCGGTGAAGTGCCGCGTGGCATGTCGCTTGGCGCCCGCTGCTGGCCGGCGGGCGGCGGAATGAATTGGTGCACCGGGCGGGCGTCCGGTTCGCCACGCTGCATCGGGGACGTGGCACCGGCAGGCGGTAGCGCGTCGCGACCCGGCGCCCGGCTGGCCACCGGTGCCTTGTCGAGTTCGTGCATGTCGCGTGGCCTCATGGCGGCACCGTTGATCGGCTTGCCCTCGCGCAGCGTGTTGGCCGGCACGACCGTGACGGCGTGCGGCTGGCCGCTGTGCAGGTAATGCGGTTGATAGTCCGGTCGCGCGGCGCGCTCGATTTCCCGGACATTGGGGACGTGCGTGACGTTCATCTGGCGCAGGTAATTCGGGCTCGTGCGATAGGCCGGCACATAGACCTCGCGCGGCGCCAGCGGAAACCAGCCGACTGCCGGGGCCGAACCATGGCCGAAACCGCTATTCCGGCCCGGATTGCCATGCCAGCCGACCAGCGCCGGCGCATACACCGGGCGGGCGGTGTAGGCGCCTGGCGCCCAGCCCCAGCGTCCGCCGGTCTGGACCCAGCGTCCGTAGTGGAAAGGTGCAAAGCCCCAGGGGGCCGCGTCGATCCACGTCCAGCCCCAGGGAGCCACCCAGGCCCAGCGCCCATCGCGGTAGGGCGCCCAGTCGTCGGCCACGGCACGCGGATACCATACCGTGCCGTAATCCGCGGCCGAGTCCCAGTCGCCGTAAGCATCGAGATCCTGGTAGCCGGTCATGTAGGGGGAAACATTGCGCCGGGCGAGCGCCGATTTTTCCTGGTTGTCGCGCGCCGAAACCCAGGTGTCGAAATCATCGCCGTAAGGTGCTGATTCCATGCCGGCAGGGCCGTGGCGACCAATGGCGGCCATTTCACCGGCCCGCACGGTAATCGACCGGCCGCCGGCAATCACCTCGGCAGTGCCCGACTGGGCGGCGACGGTCGTCCGGTCGGGCCGTACCTCGATCCGGTAGCGCCCGGTGCCGGCAAAGCGGACCCGCCCTTCCGGCGTTTCGATTTCAAGATCGTCCGCCTGGTTGCGATCGCGGATGGTGACGGCCAGGGTGCCGGTCGCCAGTCGGAGATTCACGATGCGGTCGTCAACGGTGACGAATTCCGCCCGGCTGTTGCCGGCCAGCCGGTAGGCGGTCGAGCCGATCCAGACTTCGGCCCGGCTGCGGCGCTCGGTGTCGAGGATGGCGCCGCTACTGATCGGCCAGTTGACTGTTGCCGGATTGCCGGAATCCTCACGGTTGGCGCGGAAGGTCACGTCACCTTCGGTCAGCGACAGGCGACCGACGCGGGCTGGCGGGTCGCTCTCGGCCAGCGCCGGCGTCAGAAAGCCGATCAGGACGATCAGGCCGAGAAAATAGCGAAACAGTGAAAGCATCATCAACTCCATCAGTCGCGGCCGCCTGTATGGCTTGCCGCGTGATCATTTAACGTATTAGAGCCCGATCGGATGCATTTCGGTCACAAAAAAATCGTTTCAGGATGTTACCGGCGTCCCTGTCAGTTACGGAGTCGGTGCGATGCGAGTGGGGAAAAACCTGTTATTTTTCAGCCCCCTGACGTAAAATCCGGCTCCCGATACTGCGCCGCAACATTCCCCTTTTCATGCATTTCCCCACCCGTTTCGATGTCATCGTCGTCGGCGGCGGCCACGCCGGCACCGAGGCTGCGCTTGCCGCGGCGCGGGCGGGTGCGAACACGCTGCTGCTGACACACAACCTCGACACGCTGGGAGCGATGAGCTGCAATCCGTCGATCGGCGGCATCGGCAAGGGCCATCTGGTGCGCGAAGTCGATGCGCTGGGCGGGGCGATGGCGGCGGCGACCGACGAGGCCGGCATCCAGTTCCGCATCCTGAATGCCTCGAAAGGCCCGGCGGTGCGCGCCACCCGCGCCCAGGCCGACCGCGTGCTGTACAAGCAGGCCATCCGCGGTCGACTGGAAAATCAGCCCAATTTGACCCTCTTTGCCGACGCCTGCGACGACCTGATCGTTGAAGGTGAGCGCGTTGCTGGTGCGGTGACGCAACTGGGCATCCGCTTTTTGGCCGATTCCGTGGTGTTGACCGCAGGTACCTTCCTCAACGGCAAGATTCACGTCGGGCTGGAGAATTACACCGGTGGCCGCATGGGCGATCCGCCTTCGGTCTCGCTGGCCGCCCGCCTGAAGGAACTGAACCTGCCGCAAGGCCGCCTGAAAACCGGCACGCCGCCGCGCCTTGATGGCAAGACCATCGATTTCTCGGTGATGGAAGAGCAGCACTCGGATACACCGATGCCGGTCTTCTCCTTCCTCGGCAACGCCGCCCAGCATCCGCGCCAATTGCCGTGCTGGATCACCGAAACCAACGAGCGGACCCACGACATCATCCGCAGCGGCCTCGACCGCTCGCCGATGTACACCGGCGTCATCGAAGGCGTCGGGCCGCGCTACTGCCCGTCGATCGAAGACAAGATCCACCGCTTCGCCGACAAGAACAGCCACAACGTCTTCCTCGAGCCGGAAGGCCTGACGACGCACGAGATCTACCCGAACGGCGTGTCAACCAGCCTGCCCTTCGACATTCAACTGGCGCTGGTGCGTTCGATCAAGGGGCTGGAAAACTGCCATATCCTGCGTCCCGGCTACGCCATCGAATACGATTTCTACGATCCGCGCGGCCTCAAGGACACGCTGGAGACAAAGGCAATTAATGGCTTGTTCTTTGCAGGCCAGATCAACGGCACCACCGGCTATGAAGAAGCAGCCGCCCAAGGGCTGCTCGCCGGCGTCAATGCCGTGCGTTACGTGCGCGGCGAGGCAGGCTGGTGCCCGAAGCGCAACGAAGCCTATCTCGGCGTGCTGGTCGACGACCTGATCACGCGCGGCGTGTCCGATCCCTACCGGATGTTCACCAGCCGTGCCGAATACCGTCTTAGCCTGCGCGAGGACAACGCCGACCTGCGCCTGACCGAACGGGGGCGCGAGCTTGGCCTGGTCGACGACATCCGCTGGGCCGCCTTCTGCCGGAAGCGCGATGCAGTCGCGGCCGAGCAGGAGCGCCTGAAATCCACTTGGGTCAATCCGAAGATACTTCCTGCCGAAGATGCCCTCCGCGTCCTCGGCAAGGCCATCGAACATGAATACAACCTGTTCGAACTGCTGCGCCGGCCGGAAATTTCGTATGGCGAACTGCTGACCCTGCCCGGCGCCGGCGAGGCGCAGACCGACCCGCTGGTCGTCGAGCAACTCGAAATCTCCGCCAAATACCAGGGCTATATCGACCGCCAGGCCGAGGAAGTGGCACGCTCGGGCTCCTACGAGAGTACGCCGCTGCCGGCCGATCTCGACTACTCAAAGGTGGCCGGCCTGTCCAACGAGGTCAAGCAGAAACTGGCGCAGCACAAGCCGCAGACCATCGGTCAGGCCTCCCGGATTCAGGGCATCACACCGGCCGCCATCTCGCTGCTGCTCATCCACCTCAAGCGCTTCAGCCTGTCGCAAGCCGCATGAGTCAGCAAACGCTTGCGGCCGGCCTGGCTGACCTCGGACTGAACTTGCCGGAAGCGGTGCAGCAGAAATTGCTCGCCTTCCGCGACCTTCTGCTCAAGTGGAACAAGACCTACAACCTGACCGCGCTGCGCGATCCGGAACAGGCGATTTCCCACCACCTGCTCGACGCGCTGGCCATTCTGCCGAGTATCGGCGCTGGTTCGCTGCTCGACGTCGGCAGTGGCGGCGGTTTGCCCGGCATTCCGCTGGCCATCGCGCGCCCCGACTTGTCGGTGACGATGGTCGATGCCGTGCAGAAGAAAACAAGCTTCCTGCAACAGGCAGCCATCGAACTAGGCTTAAAGAATGTTACGGTCTACCACGCCCGAGTCGAGGAAATGAGTGGCCAGTACGCCCAGATCTGTTCGCGCGCCTTTTCTGAATTGACACTTTTTGTCAGCCTGACCCGCCATTTGCTGGCGCCGGGCGGGCGCTGGCTGGCGATGAAGGGCGTGCGGCCGGATGACGAAATTGCCGCGCTGCCGGCCGGCATCATGGTGGACGCCATCATTCCGCTGAAGGTGCCGGGGCTGGACGCCGAACGACATTTGATCATTTTGAAAGCCGGGTCATGAAAGTACTCGCCATCACCAACCAGAAAGGCGGCGTCGGCAAGACGACGACGGCGGTCAATCTGGCTGCCTGCCTTGCCGCCGAAGGCCGGCGCGCCCTGCTGATCGACCTCGATCCGCAGGGCAATGCGACGACCGGCGCCGGCATCACCAAGAAGGAAGCGCTGCCGACGGTCTATCAACTGCTGATCGGCGCCGCGACGCTGGCCGAAGTCTGCATCCAGACCGAATTCGGCTTCGACGTGCTGCCCGCCAACCGCGAACTGGCCGGCGCCGAGGTCGAACTGATCGAACTTGAGCGAGCGCGAATATCGCCTGAAGAACGCCTTGCAGGCCGGCCATGCCAGCTACGATTTCATCCTGATCGACTGCCCGCCGGCGCTCAACATGCTGACCGTCAATGGCCTGGTCGCTGCCGATTCGGTGCTGATCCCGATGCAGTGCGAGTACTACGCACTGGAAGGTCTCTCCGACCTTGTCGAGACCCTGCGCAAGGTGCGCGCCCACCTAAATTCCCGGCTGGAAATCGAAGGCCTGCTGCGCACCATGTTCAATGCGCAGAGCACCCTGACCCAGCAGGTGTCGAACGAACTGGAAAGCCATTTCGGCAACAAGGTGTACAAGACCATCGTGCCGCGCAATGTTCGCTTGGCCGAAGCGCCCTCCTATGGCAAGCCGGTCATCGCCTTTGATAAAAGCTCGAAGGGCGCGCAAGCCTATACGGCGCTCGCCAGGGAAATTCTCGAAAGGGTCGCCCCATGATCAAGATGAAAGGACTCGGCCGCGGCCTCGACGCGCTGCTTTCGGGCAGCGACAAGCCGCACGGTGATGAACAGCGCAACCTGCCGGTCGAGCGCTTGCGCCCCGGCAAGTACCAGCCGCGTACGCACATGGACGAAGATTCACTGGCCGAACTGGCGGCCTCGATCAAGGTTCAAGGCGTGATGCAGCCGATTCTGGCGCGCGCCATCGACAATACGCCGGGCGCCGAACGTTACGAGATCGTCGCCGGCGAGCGCCGCTGGCGCGCCGCCCAGCTGGCTGGCGCCAGCGAGGTGCCGGTCCTGATTCGCAGCATTCCGGACGAGCAGGCGCTGGCCATGGCGCTGATCGAGAACATCCAGCGCGAGAACCTCAACCCGCTCGAGGAAGCGCAGGGCCTGCAGCGCCTGATCGACGAATTCGGCCTGACCCACCAGCAGGCGGCCGACGCGGTTGGCCGTTCGCGCCCGGCGGCGACCAATTTGCTGCGTTTGTTGCAGTTGACCGCAGCAGTCCAGGAAATGCTGATGACCGGCAAACTGGACATGGGCCATGCGCGTGCCTTGTTGCCGCTGAACGGCGCGCAGCAGGTCGCGCTGGCCCAGCGCATCGTGCACAAGGGATTGTCGGTTCGCGAGGCCGAGCGACTGGTGCAGCATCTGCTCAATCCGCCCAGAAAAGCCCCCGAACAGGACGTCAACCGCGACCTGCTACGCTTGCAGGAAGAGCTTTCGGATGGTCTTGGGGCCAATGTGGCTATCAGGTCCAACAAGAAGGGGGCGGGCAAGGTGACGATCGAGTTCGCTAGCCTTGATCAGCTTGACGGATTGCTTTCGCGACTGCGCGGGTGATTTATGGAAGTTGCAATCACGTTTTGCGAATGCAAAAAAACCAGAAATTTGTGCGCCGCAACAATTGACTCTTCTATAAGACATAGTTACACTCGTGAAGTTATCAGTCGGGGCTTGTCTTGCACCCGCATGTGAGCTGGATACTCAGCCGACAAGCGGCGCTGGCAGTACTGCTGGCGATCATCGCCTGGGTGTTTGCAAGCGGTAATGCGGCAATCTCGACTCTGATCGGGGGATCGATCGGTATCATCGCCAACTTGGGGTATGCTCTCAGGGCCATGCGAATGACGACCGGGGATGACCCGCTCAGGCAGTATCGGGCGCAGTCGGCTGGAGAGGGGTTGAAATTCGCTCTGACCTTCGCCGGGTTTGCACTGGTTTTTTGGGGGTACAAGGAAGTTTCGGCGTTGCCGCTCTTTCTTGGCTATGCATCAACCTTCGTCATCTTCTGGATGGCACTCTTGAAGCAACGTTGAGCTGACTGGAGAAATCATGAGCGCTGAAGGCGGCCTGACCACAACGGCCTACATCCAACACCACCTGACCAACCTGGCCGTCTGTTCCGACGCCGCCAGGGATGCGACCGGGCACTGTCACGGATTCTGGTCCTTTCACCTCGACACCATTCTGGTCTCCGGAATTCTCGGTCTGCTCGTCTTCGGTCTGATGGCCAAGGTGGCGAGCAAGGCTTCCGCAGGTGTCCCGGGGGGGTTGCAGAACTTCGTTGAAATGGTCGTCGGCCTGGTCGATCAGCAGGTCAAGGATACCTTCCACGGCAAGAGCAAGCTGGTTACCCCGCTCGCCATCACCATTTTTGTCTGGGTGTTCGTGATGAATGCCATGGACTTGATTCCGGTCGATTTCCTGCCCACGGCAGCCCAGATAGTCACCGGTAACGAACATCTGGCCTTCAAGTTCGTGCCGACTACCGATCCCAATCTTACCTTTGCCATGTCGATCAGCGTCTTCTTCATCATGCTGTGGATGAACATCAAGGTGAAGGGCATCGGCGGTTTCCTGCACGAAGTATTCTCCGCGCCCTTCGGGATGAAGCTGGCTCCGGTGAATTTCCTGTTCCGCGTTGTCGAGGACATCGCCAAGCCGATCTCGCTGGCCCTGCGACTCTTCGGCAACATGTATGCTGGCGAAATGGTGTTCATCCTGATTGCCCTGCTCGGGATCTGGCAACTTCCCCTGGCTTTGCCGTGGGCGCTGTTTCACATCCTGATCATTACCCTGCAAGCCTTCGTGTTCATGATGCTGACCATCGTGTACATGTCCATGGCCGCAGAATCGCACTAAGTGTTTTAGCAGTTTCCCGTCGTTTTTGACTTAAACCGTAACAACCTACCCTACTGAGGAGTAAACATGGAACTCGCAACCGTTCTCTCCAACACCGCCATCGCTGTGGCCATCCTGATCGGCGCCGGCGCTCTGGGCACCGCCATCGGCTTCGGTATCCTTGGCGGCCGTTTCCTGGAAGGCGCTGCCCGTCAGCCGGAAATGATCCCGACGCTGCAGGTCAAGATGTTCATCGTTGCCGGTCTGCTTGACGCGGTGACCATGATCGGTGTCGGTATCGCCCTGTTCATGCTCTTCGCCAATCCGTTCATCGCTCTGGTCAAGTAATCTTCCACGCGCCTGTAACCCTAATAGCTAGGAGGTTAGCGTGAATATCAACGCTACACTGATTGGTCAGGCAATCTGGTTTGCTGATCTTCATCTGGATCACGATGAAGTATGTCTGGCCGCCGCTGCAAAAGGCGATGGCCGACCGCCAAGCCCAGATCGCTGAAGGCCTGGCTGCGGCCGAACGTGGCAAGCACGAGCAAGAACTCGCTGCCAAGCGTTCCGCCGATGCGCTGCGTGAAGCCAAGGAGAAATCCGCGGATCTCGTCGCCCAAGCCGAAAAACGTGCGCAGCAGATCGTCGAAGAAGCCAAGGGCAATGCCAAGGTCGAAGCCGACAAGGTTGTCGCCGGCGCCAAGTCTGAAATCGACCAGGAGGTCGAACGTGCCAAGCAGCAACTGCGTGAGCGCGTCGCCGAACTGGCGGTTGCCGGTGCCGAGAAGATCCTGCGCAAGGAAATCAACGCGTCCGCGCATGCTGACATGCTGGTCGCCCTGAAACAGGACCTGTAAGCAATGGCTGAATTCGTCACTATCGCCCGCCCCTACGCCGAAGCGCTGTTTCTTGCGGCCAAGGAAAGCGGCAATCTGGCCAAGTGGTCCGGGCAGGTTTCCCTGCTCGGCCAGGTGGCTGCCAATCCCGAGGCCCGCGAGGCCATCGGCGATCCCAATGTGGCGGCCCCGCAACTGGCCGACCTGTTCCGGTCTGCCTGCGGTACGGCGGTAGATTCGGAGCTGTCGAACTTCATCCAGCTGCTGTCCAAGAATGATCGCCTGGCGCTCTTGCCCGAAATCGGTGCTTTGTACGAAAGCTACAAGCAGGCCGAAGAAGGTATCAAGCAGGCCATGATCGTTTCAGCCTTCCCGATTGACGCTTCTCAGGTCAACGCCCTTGTTCCCCAACTCGAGACCGTGTTCAAGTCCAAACTCGAGGCCTCGGTTTCGGTCGATCCCGAACTGATCGGCGGTATCAAGGTAATCGTTGGCGACCAGATGCTGGATGCTTCAGTCCGTGGCAAGCTCAACGCCATGGCTACGGCGCTGAACAACTAGGAGAATTTCATGCAGTTGAATCCTTCCGAAATTTCTGAACTGATCAAGAGCAAGATCCAGAACCTGCCAGGCGCATCGGAAGTGCGCACGCAGGGCACGGTAGTTTCCGTTACCGACGGTATCTGCCGTGTGCACGGCTTGCAGGATGTCATGCAGGGTGAAATGCTGGAGTTTCCCGGCAACACCTTCGGCATGGCGCTCAACCTCGAGCGTGATTCCGTCGGCGTCCGTGGTGCTTGGTGCATACGAGCACATCTCCGAAGGCGACGTGGTCAAGACCACCGGTCGCATTCTGGAAGTCCCCGTCGGCCCCGAACTGCTCGGTCGCGTGGTCAATTCGCTCGGCCAGCCGATCGACGGCAAGGGCCCGATCAATGCCAAACTGACCGACAAGATCGAAAAGGTTGCACCGGGCGTGATCTGGCGCAAGTCGGTTTCGCAGCCGGTGCAAACCGGTCTGAAGTGTGTTGACGCCATGGTGCCGATTGGTCGTGGTCAGCGCGAGCTGATCATTGGCGACCGCCAGACCGGCAAGACGGCTGTTGCGGTCGATGCCATCATCAACCAGAAGGGCAAGAACATATTCTGTGTCTACGTCGCCGTCGGCCAGAAGGCTTCGACCATCGCCAACGTCGTGCGCAAGCTGGAAGAGCATGGCGCGATGGAATACACCATCGTCGTTGCCGCCTCGGCTTCCGAATCCGCCGCACTGCAGTACATCGCTCCGTACTCCGGGTGCACGATGGGCGAATACTTCCGCGATCGCGGTCAGGATGCGCTGATCATTTATGACGATCTGACCAAGCAGGCCTGGGCTTACCGTCAGGTCTCCCTGCTGTTGCGCCGTCCGCCGGGCCGCGAAGCTTATCCGGGCGACGTGTTCTATCTCCACTCCCGCCTGCTGGAGCGCGCCGCTCGCGTCTCCGAAGCCTGGGTCGAGAAGCTCACCAACGGTGAAGTCAAGGGCAAGACCGGTTCGCTGACCGCGCTGCCGGTCATCGAAACCCAGGCCGGCGACGTATCCGCCTTCGTTCCGACCAACGTGATCTCGATTACCGACGGCCAGATCTTCCTGGAAACCGATCTCTTCAACGCCGGTATCCGTCCCGCGATCAACGCCGGTATCTCCGTGTCCCGCGTCGGTGGTGCAGCCCAGACCAAGGTGATCAAGAAGCTCGGCGGCGGTGTCCGTCTGGCGCTGGCCCAGTATCGCGAACTGGCTGCTTTCGCGCAGTTTGCTTCCGACCTTGACGAAGCAACCCGCAAGCAGCTGGAACGCGGCAAGCTGGTGACCGAGCTGATGAAGCAGCTGCAGTACTCGCCGATGAGCATCTCCGAAATGGCCGTCACGCTGTACGCGGCCGACAAGGGCTACTTCGACGACGTCGAAGTCAAGCGTGCCCTCGAATGCGAGAAGGCCATGATCGGTTACCTGAAGGCCAACTGCGCAGACCTCATGAACAAGATGGAGTCCACCGCAGACCTGGATGGCGAATCCGAGAAGCAACTGGCCGCCGGCATTGACGCTTTCAAGAGCAGCTGGGCCTGACCTAGGAGAACGCCATGGCTAGCGGCAAGGAGATTCGCACAAAGATCAAGAGCGTCGAAAACACGCGGCAAGATCACCAAGGCCATGGAAATGGTGGCCGCATCCAAAATGCGCAAGGCGCAGGACCGGATGCGGGCTGCGCGTCCCTATGGCGAAAAGATCCGGCGCGTTGCGGCCAATCTGTCCCATGCACTGTCGGAATACAAACATCCATTCCTGATCAAGCGGGACCCGGTGCAGTCGTGTCGGCCTGATTTTGGTCACATCGGACAAGGGTCTTTGCGGCGGTCTCAACACCAACATCCTGCGAATGGTCGTCGGCAAGATGAAAGATCTCGACACCCGGGGAATCAAGTATCAGTCGACCTGTATCGGCAATCAAGGGTCTCGGTTTCATGCAGCGCGTGGGCGGCAAGGTGGTTTCCAATGTTGCCGGCATCGGCGATACACCGCATCTCGAGAAACTGATCGGGCCGGTCAAGGTGCAACTCGATGCCTACTTGAAGGGCGAGATCGACGAGTTGTATATCGGCTACACCCGCTTCATCAACACGATGAAGCAGGAGCCGGTGATCGAGAAGCTGCTTCCCTTGTCCGGTGAGGCTGTCGGATCGGCCAAGACCAAGTGGGACTATGTCTACGAACCGGATTCCAAGGCCGTCATCGACGATCTGCTGATCCGTTATGTTGAAGCTTTGATTTATCAGGCCGTGGCTGAAAACATGGCCTCCGAGCAATCCGCCCGGATGGTGGCCATGAAGGCCGCTTCCGACAACGCCAAGGACGTTATCGGTGAATTGAAGACTGATCTACAACAAGACCCGTCAGGCGGCGATTACCAAGGAACTGTCGGAAATCGTCGGCGGCGCCGCCGCCGTCTGACGCAAACGCGAAGCTTTTAATTTATTTGGGGATTTGAAAATGAGTCAAGGTAACATCGTTCAGTGCATCGGCGCCGTTGTGGACATCCAGTTCCCGCGCGACGCGATGCCCAAGGTGTACGACGCGCTCAAGCTGGATGCTGCAGAAGGCGGCGGTATGGCCGAAGACGGCCTGACCTTCGAGGTTCAGCAGCAATTGGGTGACGGCGTGGTTCGCACCATCGCCATGGGTTCATCCGACGGCTTGCGCCGCGGAATGAAGGTCGAACAGTACCGGTGCAGCGATCTCCGTGCCGGTTGGTGAAGGTACGCTGGGTCGCATCATGGATGTGCTGGGTCGTCCGATCGACGAAGCCGGCCCCATCCCTGGCGGCGAACTTCGTCCGATTCACGCGTCAGCGCCGAAGTTCGACGAACTGTCCTCCTCGGTCGACCTGCTCGAAACCGGCATCAAGGTTATCGACCTGATCTGCCCGTTCGCCAAGGGCGGCAAGGTCGGTCTGTTCGGTGGCGCCGGCGTCGGCAAGACCGTGAACATGATGGAATTGATCAACAACATCGCCAAACAGCACGCCGGCTTGTCCGTGTTTGCCGGCGTCGGTGAGCGTACCCGTGAAGGTAACGACTTCTACCACGAAATGAAGGACTCCAACGTTCTCGACAAGGTTGCGATGGTGTTCGGTCAGATGAACGAGCCGCCGGGCAACCGTCTGCGCGTCGCGCTGACCGGCCTGACCATGGCCGAGCATTTCCGTGACGAAGGTCGTGACATCCTGCTGTTCATCGACAACATCTACCGCTACACGCTGGCCGGTACCGAAGTTTCCGCACTGCTTGGCCGTATGCCTTCCGCCGTGGGTTACCAGCCGACACTGGCTGAAGAAATGGGCCGTCTGCAGGAGCGCATTACCTCGACCAAGGTTGGCTCGATCACCTCCATCCAGGCCGTGTATGTGCCTGCCGATGACTTGACCGACCCGTCCCCGGCCACCACCTTCCTGCACCTGGATTCCACCGTCGTGCTGTCGCGTGACATCGCCTCGCTGGGTATCTACCCGGCTGTCGATCCGCTCGACTCCACTTCCCGCCAACTCGATCCGCAGGTCGTTGGCGAAGAGCATTACAAGGTTGCCCGTGCCGTCCAGATGACGCTGCAGACGTACAAGGAACTGCGCGACATCATCGCCATTCTGGGTATGGACGAACTGTCTCCGGAAGACAAGCTGGCAGTGTACCGCGCCCGCAAGATTCAGCGTTTCCTGTCGCAGCCGTTCCACGTGGCGGAAGTCTTTACCGGCTCTCCCGGCAAGTATGTTTCCCTCAAGGACACGATCAAGGGCTTCAAGGGGATTTGTGCCGGCGAATACGATCACATGCCGGAACAGGCGTTCTACATGGTCGGCGGCATCGAGGAAGTCATCGAGAAGGCCAAGACCCTGCAGTAAGAGATGTTCCCAGCAAAGGATCAAGCTATGGCAATTTCTGTTCATTGTGACGTCGTCAGCGCGGAAGAGTCGATTTTTTCCGGTCCCGTCGAATTCGGCGTTTTCCCGGGCGAAGCAGGCGAACTCGGCATACTGCCGCACCACACCCCGCTGCTCACCCGCATCAAGCCGGGCACCATCCGTCTGAAGGTGCAGGGGCAGAGCGATTTCGAGCTGGTGTATGTTTCCGGTGGCATGCTGGAAGTTCAGCCGGGCATGATTACGGTACTGGCCGACACAGCCATCCGCGCGCACGATCTGGACGAAGCCAAGGCCATGGAAGCCAAGAAGCGTGCCGAAGAGGCTCTTGCCAACCGGCAGGCCGCAATGGACTATGCTGCTGCGGAAGTCGAGCTGGCTCAGGCTATTGCTCAGCTACAGGCCATCCAGCGCTTGCGCAAGGCAACCCACTGATTCCGGAACAACCCACAATAAAAGGGCAGCTTCGGCTGCCCTTTCTCTTTATGTCACCGGCTTTGCAGGTGACGGTATCCCTTGTGGATTTCGGCCTGAAATTATCGTCGGTTACAGCCTGGAAATTCGTTTTTCCAGGCGTGCCACATCGTCGCGCAATTGATCGACGTCATGGCCGAACTGCACCAGGTCGCGTGCAGACGTTATGAGCCCTGACTCCTCCGTCGCAAATTCGGCTGCATTCAGCCCCAGCTTCTTTGCAGCCGATCGATGCCAGGCAGCGCCCTCAGCCAAAAGTCGGGAGAGGCGGTGTGCAGATATGTCGCCGATGATCGCGGCGAGGTCCGCCTCATAGTCCCAGCGCAGGTTCCTGAACACGAAAGCGAGCGTCTCGGCAAAGCTCGCGGCCCCGGTGATTCGTGCCGATCCAAATATGCTAGACGGGTCGGTAAGCATTCTGAAAGGCGCATCGGACGGCAACGAGATCGTGACGGCAGCGATCTCGTCCAGTTTGCCTGGCCGGAAAGCGCCCCGTTCGTCAACGGTCATCGTCAACTGGATCGGGCCACCTTCGATTCGGGCCGCTTGCGCGCTGAAAGGCTTGAGGCGCTGGCGGGCCCAAGCTTCCCGTTCAAGCAGATGATTCAGTAGCGGGACGAAAATATCAACTGGCGATGCCATCTTCAGCTCAGTTGCTGGATTCCGGCAACTACCCAGCCCTGGCCGCCAGCGATCGGCTTGACCAGATTCCAGACCTCGTCAAACGGTTGTGGCGCGGCATCCTTCTGCTCACGAATCATGCCGTGGAAACGAACGCTGGCAACGTATCGAGCTAGCTCAGAGACGACTTCGAGAAGTTCCGCATTCAATGTGACTACGTCGGTGGTCTGCACCGAGCCATGGCGGTCGGAAAAATCCAGGCTGATCTCGGCGAACATTTCCGGCGTCGTGAACTCCCGGATTTCTTCGAGCTTGCCGGCATCGTTGGCAGCCTGAAGGCGGACGAAGTTGAGCTTGGCCACGCGCAGAAACCCCTCCTGATCGAAATCCGCAGGAATCGCGCGCGGAACGGAGGGCGGCGGGTTAGCCTGAACGGATGCAGCAGGTGCTGGTGGTTGAAAGATTGTTTCCTTCGCGGGCGACATGCCCGGCCCGCCAATACCGGCGTATTGCATCGGCTCGCTCATCGGGCCGCGATCAGCCGGGCGTTTGCGGAAAATCATGCGGACCACGAAAGCGGCTGCCATGGTGAGGAGCACAAGCATCAGAATGTTCGCCATGCCTTCACCCAAGCCGAAGTGTGAGAGCAATGCCGCGAGTCCAAGTCCCGCTGCCAGTCCGGCCAGTGGCCCCATCCAGTTGCGCCCGGCAGGCGGGGTCGGCGCCGCAGCCGGAGTTGCCGCCTGTTGTTGAGCAGGTGGCGGAGTGGCCTGTTTCTGCGTTACCGATTCCCGCTGCATTCCCCTGGAAGCGCCGCCGCCCAGCCGTTTTGCCTCGGCATCCTGAATCGCCAGGCTCAGCACGAAAACCCCGGTACAGGCCAGTAACAAGAATCTTTTCATGAGCCCTCCCGATCAGAACTTGAAGCCGCGGTGCAGCGCAACGACGCCCAATGCCATGTTGAAATATTCGACCTTTTCAAGTCCGGCCTGTTCCATCATCTGCTTCAGTTCTTCCTGGCCAGGATGAACCCGTATCGATTCGGACAGGTAACGATAGCTTTCCGCATCGTTGGTGACCAGCTTTCCGACACGCGGGATGACGTGGAAGGAATAGAAATCGTAGGCCGGCGCCAGGGGTTTCCAGATATGCGAAAACTCGAGCACCAGCAGGCGGCCGCCAGGACGGAGAACACGATGCATTTCGGCCAGCGCGACATCCTTGTGCGTCATGTTGCGCAGCCCGAAGGCCACGGTAACGCAGTCGAACCAGTCGTCCGGGAATGGCAGCTTTTCGGCATCGCACTGGGCGGCGGGAACAACGTAGCCCTTGTCGAGCAGACGGTCGCGACCGCGCGCCAGCATGGCGTTGTTGATATCGGTCAGCCACACCTGGCCGCTCTTGCCGACCTTTTTGGCGAAAGCGAGCGCGAGGTCGCCGGTGCCGCCGGCCACGTCGAGAACTCTGGAACCCTCGCGAACGCCGCTGCGCTGAATCGTGAACGCTTTCCAGATCCGGTGCATGCCGCCGGACATCAGATCGTTCATGAGGTCATAGCGACTGGCGACCGAGTCGAATACGTCGGCTACCCGTCGAGCCTTCTCGCGTTCCTCGACGGTTTCATAGCCGAAGTGAGTGGTATCGCTTTTCATGACTTCAATGGTGTGAACCGCAACTGCCGCCACTCTTCGGCGACGAGGTGTCGATATCGCGGGAAAGTCCCTGGGTTTCGATCTGCTTCAGGTATTCCTGCCATAACTCGTCATGATGTTTCCCGAGGTTGTGGAGCAGGTCCCATGAGTAGAGGCCGCTGTCGTGTCCGTCGGAAAAAACAAAGCACAATGCGTAGGTGCCGATCGGTTCGATGCGCTCCACTTCGACATTCCGCTTGCCGGTTTGCAGGGTTTCCTGGCCCGGGCCGTGGCCGCGTGCCTCGGCCGAAGGAGTGAAAACCCGCAGGAACTCGAAGTCCAGTTCATAGCGCTCGCCATTCTCGTAGAAGAGTTCGACAAAGCGGGATTTCTGATGCAACTTGATGTCGGTCGGAATCGGGGTGTCGCGTTTGATGCCTGCCATAACAGCCTCCAAGGTTAAGGCGCTAGTTTAGCGCACTCGCCGTCCCCTGGAGATGGCTTAAGTCAAAGCGTCTCGTAGCTGACCCGGTCAAAATCAACGCCGCGTTGCCTGACGTGTTGCATCCGCAACTGCCAGGTCTGTCCATCAGCAACGACTTCGAGCAAGCTGCTTGCCTTGTACATGCCCCCGGGAATCACGATCGAACCCTCCTGCCCAATGGCGGCGATCGGCGGCAACAGGAACGCCCGGACATAACGATTCTCGTACCCCGGCGCCTCGGGCGCGTGACGGACACCGACTGCTTCAGGCATGCCGGGCAAAACAGCGACACCGACAACCAATCCGCCGGAATTTTCCTGCATCAGCCAGCTGGCCTGGCCGAGCAAGAAGCGGTCGCCATCATGCGGGCAGAGGGCCAGCAATTGGCTGTGGGAGATCCTCTGCCCGGCATGGCTACGACCCAGACGGAAACCGTTTGCCGAGTGGTTGATGACCGTCCATTCATCGATCGGGAAACTCGAATGCGCCTTGATGCTCAACTGTTGCCCGGGTGCGGCGCGTTCGCGGAAAGTGAACAGTTCATCGAACTGGTTCCGCGAATAGGCTTCTGCTGAATCCGGTTGGATGAACTCCTTGCCGCCGACGAAGAAATGCATGGCTTCATATCCAACAGCGACTTTTGCCGTCCCCTCGGAAACAAAGCGCCGGAATCTGCGTGGTGACGCCGTCTGTGTCCATGGACGGGACAGTTGTTCGAGCAGTCTGATGACGTGCCCCGATGTGTCTTCGCCGAGACCGAGTTGCGATGGAGTCAGGCGCTGATGCAACTGAGAAAGCATATGGCTCAGCTGTAAACCGAGGCGGCTGGTGTCCAGACGGCGGGCATCAGGGCCGATGCCGTCCGAGGCGCCAGTCGGATGAAGGGGTTGGTCGGTCATCAGTTCGACGACATACGGTGGCACCTCGTATTCGTCGTCTACATGATGCAATGATACCAACGGCGCCCACATGCCCGCCCAGCGGCGGACAAGATTGAGGTCGCGGACACTGTCGCTGTAAGGATTGGCGATCTCGATCAGCAACAGGGTGACGTAAGCTGCCGCACAGTGCGTGGCCTGCAAATCATTTTCCAGCGAATCGTTGACCGGTGTGCAGGTGACGCCCCACTGCTCGGCGGTTTCGTAGTAGCCATGAAGATCGTGCCAGATGCCGGCCGGTACCTCGCGCCGGGCGCGGAAATGTTCGATGATGACCATCCCCGTGTAGTACAGGCAGCGATGCAAAACCGTCGCCAGCAGCGTCGAATACTGGGGATTGTCGGCGGCGGGTTCCTGCATGCGCGCGCACAGCGCATAGGCCCTGCTCATGCGCTGCCATGCCGAAAGCACCTGCTGGAAACACTGCTCCTGTTCATCGGAGAGAACCAGCGGCTTGTTGTGATAGGTCTTGGCTCTTTCTTCCTCGACAAAGCTCAAGGGAACCCTGGTCTGTTCGAGAAGCGAAAGCAGAACCCCGGATTCCGGTGGATTCGCAATCAGCGCATCAAGGAATTCGATGAGTTGCTGTTCCGCCAGCGGCGGATTGGCCAGCGGCAGTTGCGAAAGAAAAAGCGATCCGGCGTGCAGATCGGGGATCGAGAGCGGGGACGATGCCGTGTTCATGATATTCAGCCTTGATTGTCTTCAGGGTGCAGTTGCTTGCGTAGTGCCTGGCGCATGGTGTCATCGCTGACGACGGCGCGTGGCCGGGCGTCACGTTGCTTAGCGCCCCAGATGGGTTCGGGAAAGTGGCGGTCGTCGCGCCAGCGCGGAATCACGTGCCAGTGCAGATGCGGTGTCATGTTGCCGAGGCTGGCCAGATTGACCTTGTCGGGAGCGAACAGGTTGCGCACGACCTTCTCGACGGCGAAAACCAGATTCATCATGGACTGGCGCTCGCCAGGATCGAGGTCGGTCATCTCGCGCACATGGGCCGTCCAGATGACCCGGCAGAAGCCCGGATAATGCGGATCATCGACCCGTACCACACGGCAGGTCGGAGATTCCCAGAGGGCCGTTCCCCCCGTTGAGGTGCATAACTCGCACATCTTGCCGTCCCTCTCCACGTTCATGGTTCCGTAAGTTTCCAAGGATTGCACTTGCATAAAAATACTGCAAGTGCTTCCTGCGCCGCCCGCCAGGCTGTCGCGGTCAACCGGCAAAAACAGCCGGAAATCAGAGCAGTACGCGCTCGACCCCACCTATGTTAGACTTTGGCCACGAAATCTGCCATCCAGTTTTCGCCGAGCAGGTGCTTGGCCATCTCGACCACGATGTAATCCGCCTTGGTGTCGGCGTCGTCGTCGTAGCGCGAAAGTCCCTGCAGGCATGCCGGGCACGAGGTGAGAATCTTGACCTCGCCGGTGAAACCATCGGCGCGCAGTTTGGCGGCGCCCTTCTCGATTTCGTCCTGCTTGCGGAATTTCACCTGGGTCGCGATATCCGGACGGGAATAGGCGAAGGAGCCGGCGTCGCCGCAACAGCGGTCGGTCAGCGGCACGTCCTGACCCATCAGCGTCTTGGTCACCGCCAACGGCGCGTAGACCTTCATCGGCGTGTGGCAGGGGTCGTGATACATGTAGCGCGTACCCTCAACGCCCTCCAGCTTGACGCCCTTTTCCATCAGGTATTCGTGGATGTCGAGCAGGCGGCAGCCGGGGAAGATCTTCTCGAACTGGTATTTCTGCAACTGATCCATGCAGGTGCCGCAGGAGACGATCACCGTCTTGATGTCGAGGTAGTTCAGCGTGTTGGCGACGCGGTGGAAGAGCACGCGGTTGTCGGTCGTGATTTTCAGGCCCTTGTCTTCGTCGCCGGACGAGGTCTGCGGATAGCCGCAGCACAGATAGCCCGGCGGCAGCACGGTGGTGGCGCCGACTTCGTAGAGCATCGCCTGCGTGGCCAGGCCGACCTGCGAGAACAGGCGCTCGGAACCGCAGCCGGGGAAGTAGAAGACGGCATCCGACTCCTCGGTCGTCTTCCGCGGGTTGCGGATGACCGGGATGACCTTGTCGTCCTCGATGTCGAGCAGGGCGCGCGAGGTGCGCTTGGGCAGGTTGCCCGGCATCGGCCGGTTGAGGAAATGGATGACCTGCGTCTTGACCGTCGGCGCGCCGACCGTTGCCGGCGGGTGGGCGCGGCTGTCCTGAACCAGGCCGAGTGCCTTGGCCGCCTTGTGGGCCAGGCGCTGGGCCTTGAAGCCGAAGTCCATCATGCCGAAGCGCATCAGCTTGATCGTCGCCGGATCCTTGAGGTTCAGGTAGGTCATCGCCGCCCAGGTTCCCGGGCTGAAGCGCTTCTTCTCCTGCTTGCGCAGGAAATTGCGCATGGCGACGGAAACATCGCCGAAATCGATGTCGACCGGGCACGGCTTCAGGCAGCGGTGGCAGACCGTGCAATGGTCGGCGACGTCGTTGAATTCGTCGAAATGCTTGAGCGAAATGCCGCGCCGGGTCTGCTCTTCGTAAAGGAAGGCTTCGACCAGCAGCGAGGTGCCGAGAATCTTGTTGCGCGGCGAATAGAGCAGGTTGGCGCGCGGCACGTGCGTCGAGCAGACCGGCTTGCACTTGCCGCAGCGCAGGCAGTCCTTGACCATGTCGGAAATCTTGCCGATTTCCGATTGCTCCATGATCAGCGATTCGGTGCCCAGCAGAAGAAAATGACGGCGTGTAAGCATTGCCCATGTCGCCGCCGGGCATCAGCTTGCCCTTGTTGAAATGGCCGTCCGGATCGACCTTCTGCTTGTAGTCGCGGAAGGGGCCGATTTCGGCTTCGGTGAGAAACTCCAGCTTGGTGATGCCGATGCCGTGCTCGCCGGAAATCACGCCATCCAGCGAACGGGCGAGGTGCATGATGCGCTCGACCGCCTTGTTGGCGGTCTGCAGCATCTCGTAATTGTCGGAATTGACCGGGATGTTGGTATGCACGTTGCCATCGCCGGCGTGCATGTGCAGCGCGACGAAGACGCGGCCACGCAGGACTTCCTTGTGGATGGCCTCGATGCGCTCGACGATCGGGCGATAAACCCCGCCGTCGAAGATCTTGGAGAGACGCGGTTTCAGCTCCTGCTTCCACGAAGTGCGAACCGAGTAGTCCTGCAGGCGATGAAAGAGCTTCGGATTAACCGCCTTGTTGGTCAGCTCGCCGGCCTGTACGCCAAATTCGCCAAAACGTGCTTCGGCTTCGGCCAGTGGCAGGTCGAGGCTTTCCAGCAGCCAGGCCCAGCGTCGGCGGATGGCCTCGACATAATCCAGCGCGGCCTGACGGCGGTCGCCGATCAGCACCTCCTTGTCGAGGTTGGCGTCACCGGCATGCAGCGGCAACTCGCCCTTGAGGAAAGCGGCCAGCGCATCGCACAGGGCGAGCTTGTTCTGCGTGGACAATTCGATGTTGATGCGCTCGATGCCGTCGCAGTAGTCGCCCATACGCGGCAGCGGAATCACCACGTCCTCGTTCACCTTGAAGGCGTTGGTGTGACGCGAGATGGCGGCGGTACGCGAACGGTCGAGCCAGAATTTCTTGCGCGTTTCGGCGTTGACCGCGATGAAGCCCTCGGCCGCGCGCAGGTTGCACATGCGGACCACTTCGGAAGCGGCGGCCATCACTGCTTTTTCGTCGTGACCGACGAGGTCGCCGATCAGCACCATCTTCGGGCGACCATGGCGCTTGGCCTTGGTCGCGTAGCCGACGGCCTTCACATAGCGCTCGTCCATGTGTTCCAGACCGGCCAGCAGGACTCCGGCGGCTTGGCCGTCGCCGCCCGGTTTGAAGTAATCGGTGATTTCGACGATGGCCGGCACTGCTTCGCGCACCTGGCCGAAAAATTCGAGGCAAACAGTACGCGTCACTGGTGGCATCTTGTGCAGTACCCAGCGCGCGGCGACGATGATGCCATCGGTGCCCTCCTTCTGCACGCCCGGCACGCCGCCGAGGAACTTGTCGGTGACGTCCTTGCCCAGTCCGGTCTTGCGACAGGCGGCGCCCGGCAGGGTCAGCTTTTCCTCGCTGAGCAGCTTCCTGCCGCTCGGGGTTGAAACGCTTGAGGCGAAACTCGACCATTTCCTGCTCATGAATCTTGCCGAAGTTATGGTTAACGCGTTCGACTTCCAGCCAGTTGCCGTCCGGCATCACCATCTTCCACCAGGCCAGATTATCGAGTGCTGTTCCCCACAGCACGGCTTTCTTGCCGCCCGCGTTCATCGCGATGTTGCCGCCGATGCAGGATGCGCTGGCCGAGGTGGGGTCGACCGCGAAAACGCGGCCGGCTTCCGAAGCTGCTTCCGAGACACGCTCGGTGACGACGCCGGCGCCGGTGCGGATGGTCGCATACGGCTCGCTATGGCCGGGCAGGACGATTTCCTCGACCGTGCCGATGTCGATCAGCTTTTCGGTATTGATCACCGCCGAGTAGGGCGTCAGCGGCACTGCGCCGCCGGTATAGCCGGTGCCGCCGCCACGCGGAATGATAGTCAGGCCTGCTTCGATGCAGCCGCGCACCAGGTTGCCGATTTCTTGCTCGGTGTCCGGGTAGAGGACGACGAAGGGATATTCGACACGCCAGTCGGTGGCGTCGGTCACATGCGAAACGCGGGCCAGGCCGTCAAAGGCGATGTTGTCCTTGCGCGTGTGCTTGCCGAGGATCTTCTGCACCTTGCGGCGCAAATCATAAGTTTTTTCGAAATGCTCGGAAAAGCGGTTGACCGCAAGCTGGGCGGCATCGACCAGGCGCTTGACCTTTGCTGAACGCCCCAGGTCCTCGCTTTCCGTCGCCTGGCGGCGCTTTTCGACCTCGATCAGGCGATGGCGCAACGCATTGACCAGCGCCGCGCGCCGCTCGCGATTGTCGAGCAGGTCGTCTTCCAGATAGGGGTTGCGCTGGACGACCCAGATATCGCCCAGCACCTCGTAGAGCATGCGCGCCGAGCGGCCGGTAACGCGCTCCGAGCGGAGTTCGTCAAGGACGGCCCAGTTGTCGGCGCCGAGCAGGCGGATGACGATCTCGCGATCGGAAAACGAGGTGTAGTTGTAGGGGATTTCACGCAGGCGGGCAGTCATGGAAGCAGCCAGGGTCCGTCAAAAGTTGGATTTTAGCGTATTGCAGCGCAACACGCGGGCTCGGGTAGGTGTCGGAAACGTCGCCAAGGGTTCAGCCGGGTAGTGCCGCCTGACTGGGCAGCCAGTGCCGGTCGAATCTGCTGACAGCGAAATATGAACAAAGTTTGCGCTGGATCAAATGCAACCTTTGCTGCACCGCCACATTCTTCTTATACTGTGAATTATCACGAACACATGCGGGGCGCAACCGTGCATGTGCAATTTCGAGTGGGCCGTACCGGTCTTCTCGTCCCGTTGGCCGGAAAACCCTACCGGCTGCACCGTGGTGGCCGTCGAGGCGTCTGCTCTCAAGGTGAGCGCTTCGATTGACCGACGAAGTTCATCCTGTCCACAATTTCCGGACCGAGTAGCCGGAAAGTGGACGGTGTTTTCGATCACGGCGCGCAATCGCGAATTGCAACGCCATATTTGGGGTACGGCGGTCTTCATGGAATCGATGTCGAGTCTGGCGGTGGCGGGCGGCTTCATGGCCGTGCTCGGCGTTGCGCTGGCGGCGCTGCTGGCTTTTGCCAATCGCAAGCTGTTTGTCTATGAGGATCCGCGCATCGAGCAGGTCGAGGATCTGCTGCCCAAATCGAATTGCGGCGCCTGCGGCATGCCCGGCTGTCGTGGATTTGCTGAAAAGGTGGTGACCGGCGATGTGGTGCCGGCGCAATGCACGGTGAGTTCCCCGGAACAACGCCAGGACATCGCCGACCTGCTCGGCGTGAATGCCGGAAATATCGAAAAGAAAGTCGCGCGTCTGGCCTGCGCCGGTGGCAAGCATGTCGCCTTTACCCGCGCCCGCTATGCCGGCCTCAAGAACTGCCGCGCGGCGGCCGTGGTCGGTGGTGGCGGCAAGGAATGCGCTTGGGGCTGCCTTGGCCTGGGCGATTGCGAAGCAGTCTGCCATTTCGATGCCTTGCATCTGGACGCACATGGTCTGCCCGTCGTCGATGCCGACAAGTGCTCGGCCTGCAACGATTGCGTCGAAGTTTGCCCGAAGGGTCTTTTTTCCCTGGAGCCGATCAGCCACCGTCTCTGGATCGCCTGCAAGAACAAGGCGGATGGCGACACGGCCGAAGCGTCCTGCGAAGTGGCCTGCACCGCCTGCGGTAAGTGCGTGGCCGACGCGCCGCCCGGACTGATGCGTCTCGACGGTCAATTGGCAACGGTGGTTTACGAACTGAATGCCTGGGCCACCAAAGGCCCCACCGAACGTTGTCCGACCGGCGCCATCGTCTGGTTCGAGACGCCCAACAAGGCGACCAAGGGCGCCACCGCCAAGAAAATCCTGCGGCAGGATGCGCTGCCCCAGTTGCACTGAATTCTCAAGGAGTTTGTCATGTTGAAGAAACTGTTCTCGTCCGCCACAAACGCCGGCGAAGCTACCAAGAAAATCAAATATCCGGGGCTGCGCGAGGCCGTCGATGGCAATACCGCAGTCATTCATGTCGAACGCGAGGCTTCGGATGCCGCCGGCGCCTATCCGATCACGCCGTCGACGCAGATGGGCGAATACTGGGCCGAGGCGGTGGCGAAGGGTCACATCAACATCTCCAACAAGCCGCTGATCTTCATCGAGCCCGAATCCGAGCATGCCGCCGCCGGCGTCACCGCCGGCATGGCGATGACCGGCTTGCGCGCCACCAATTTCTCGTCGGCGCAAGGCGTGGCATTCATGCACGAGTCGCTCTACGGCGCCGTCGGCAAGCGCCTGCCCTACGTGCTCAACATGGGTTGCCGCGCGATCACCAAGGCGTCGCTGAACGTGCATTGCAGCCACGACGATTACCACTGCGTCGACGACACCGGCTTCATTCAGGTCATGGCGAAAAACGCCACCGAGGCCGCCGACCTCAACCTCATCGGCCGCAAGATCGCCGAGTTGTCGCTGACGCCGGCGATCATCGGCCAGGACGGCTTCCTGACCACGCACCTGATCGAGTCGGCCGTATTGCCCGAGCGCGAACTGATCGAGGAATTCGTCGGCAGGCCCGACGACATCATCGACACGCCGACGCCGGCGCAAGCGATGCTCTATGGCCCGAAGCGCCGCCGCGTACCGGCGATCTGGGACGTCGACACACCCGTGGTGTCGGGCGTCGTGCAGAACCAGGATGCCTACATGCAGGCCACCGCCGGCCAGCGCCCGTATTTCTTCGATCATATCGAAGCGATCACCGATACCTGTTTCGCGGAATATGCCGGCCTCACCGGCCGCAGTTACCAGCGCGTGGCGACCTTCAAAATGGAAGACGCCGATTACGTCATCGTCGGCATGGGCAGCATGATCGTGCAGGCCGAATGCGTCGCCGACTACCTGCGTGAGACGCGCAAGCTCAAGGTCGGCGTGGTCAATCTGACCATGTTCCGCCCCTTCCCCGGCGACCTGCTCGGCCAGGTGCTGCGCGGCAAGAAAGGCGTCGTCGTGCTGGAGCGCACCGACCAGCCGCTGGCCGAAGACCTGCCGCTGATGCGCGAGATACGCGCCACGCTGATCAAATGCATCGAAAACGGCATGACGCCGGATGACGAGCGGCCCTTCCCGACGTATGCGAGCTTCGCGGCCGGCGACATGCCGCGCCTCTACTCCGGTTGCTACGGCCTCGGTTCGCGCGACCTGCAGCCCGAAGGGCTGATCGGCGCCATCGAGAACATGCTGCCCGAAGGCGCGAAGCGCAAGTTTTTCTATCTTTCCATCGACTTCGCCCGCGACCCGCTCAACCCGAAGGACGAAGTGCATCAACAGGACCTGCAGGAAAAATATCCGCAGATCAGGGCAATGGGCATTCGCGGCAGCGAGAACCCGAACCTGTTGCCCAAGGGCGCGATCACCGTGCGCATGCACTCGGTGGGCGGCTGGGGCGCCATCACCACCGGCAAGAATCTGGCGATGACGCTCTTCGAACTGCTTGGCTGGGACATCAAGGCCAATCCGAAATACGGTTCGGAGAAGAAGGGTCAGCCGACCACTTACTATCTGTCCGCGGCGCCGGAGCCGATCCGCATCAACTGCGAATACACCTTTGTCGATGTCGTGCTCTCGCCCGATCCCAATGTCTTCGGCCACTCCAACCCGCTGTCCGGCTTGAAGAAGGGCGGCTATTTCATCATCCAGTCGAACCTCGGCGAGGAGACCTGGGCCGAATTTCCCGGTCTGGGCCCAGAAGTTCATCGTCGATAACGACATTCACGTTTACTACATCGACGCCTTCCAGATCGCGCGCGAGGAGGCCGGTTCGGCCGAATTGCAGCTGCGCATGCAGGGCATCGCCTTCCAGGGCGCCTTCTTCGCCGCCAGCCCGACGATGAAGAATGCCAACCTGACCGAAAATGCGCTGTTCGCCGCGATCGAGGCGCAGTTGCAAGCCAAGTTCGGCGGCAAGGGCGCGCGCGTGGTGGCAGACAACTTGCGCGTGGTGAAGCGCGGCTATACCGAGTTGACGGAAATCACCGACAAGCAGGTCGGTGTGACGCGCAAGCAGTTCGTCAAGAAGGATGCCGGCCTGCCGGTCATGTTGCAGCAACTGCCGGCCGGCGATGGCGGCATCGCCGACATCCACCGCTTCTGGGAACAGACCGGCAATTTCTACCTGACCGGCAAGGGTTCGGACAACCTCGTCGATCCCTTCATCGGCACCTCGCTGATGCCGGCGGCCACCGGCGTGTTCCGCGACATGACCGGCATCCGCTTCGAGCATCCGGTATGGATTGCCGAAAACTGCACGGCCTGCGGCAACTGCTACACCGAATGTCCGGACTCGGCGATTCCCGGCCTGGTCAGTTCGGTGGCCGATGTATTCAACACCGTCATCAACCGCATCGAAACCACCGGCACGCCGACGCGCTACCTGCGCCGCGCAGCGCGTACGGTCGAGAAGAAGTTGCGCGCCCTGATCGCCGGCGACGGCGTCGCCGTGCGGCCGCTGATCGACCAGGCCATCGCGGCCACGGTCGCCGAGGCGCGCCGAGGAAGACCGCGAGAAGATGGCGGCGGAGTTCAAGCTGTTCACCAATGAGATGGGCGAATTCCCCTTCGGCACCACCAAGCCGTTCTGGACGCAAAAGGAGAAGAAGGGCAAGGGCAGCGGCGGCCTGTTCTCGATCACGATCAACCCCTACACCTGCAAGGCCTGTGCCTTGTGCGTGACGGTCTGCGAGGACAACGCGCTGAAGATGGTGACGCAGACCGACGAATCGACCGAGCGCCTGCGCCGCGACTGGAATTTCTGGCTCGATCTGCCGACCACGCCGAAGGAATACAGCCGCATCGACAACCTCGACGAGAAGATCGGCGCGCTGGAAACCCTGCTGCTCGACAAGCACAACTACAACTCGATGAATTGCGGCGACGGCGCCTGTCTCGGTTGCGGCGAGAAGACGGCAATCCACCTGTTCACCTCGACGGTTGCCGCGTTGATGCAGCCGCGCGTCAAGGCTTTCGTCGACAAGATCGACGACCTGATCGGGCGGCTGGAGCAGCACATGCGCGTCAAGCTCGCCTCGGCGGTCGACCTGACCGACACCGGCGCCGTGGTGCGCGCGGTCGACGCTACCGGCCAGCACGATTTGACGCTTTCCAACCTCGCGGCCAAGCTCAACGAGAACAAGCCGTCGCAACTGCTGGATCCGGTCTGGGTGAAGAATACCGCCCAGTTGCTGGAAAAGCTGAAAGACCTGAAGTGGCGCTATGTGACCGGCCCGACCGGACGCGGCCGCTCCGAGATGGGTATCGTCAACTCGACCGGCTGTACCTCGGTGTGGGGCGCGACCTATCCCTTCCACCCCTATCCTTTCCCGTGGACCTCGCACCTGTTCCAGGATTCGCCGTCGGTGGCGATGGGCATCTTCGAAGGCCACATGGCCAAGATGGCCGACGGCTTCAAGGCCGTGCGCATCGCCGAAAAGGAACTCGCCGGCGACTACCTGCCCGAGCGCGACGACGACTTCTTCCGCCGCTTTGCCTGGAGCAAGTTCTCGGAAGACGAGTGGCTGCTCTGCCCGCCGGTGGTCAGCCTCGGCGGTGACGGCGCGATGTACGACATCGGCTTCCAGAACCTCTCGCGCGCCATGATGTCCGGCATGCCGATCAAGATTCTGGTGGTCGATACCCAGGTCTATTCGAACACCGGCGGCCAGGCCTGCACCTCCGGCTTCATCGGCCAGGTGTCGGACATGGCGCCCTACGGTCAGGCGATGCGCGGCAAGCAGGAAACGCGCAAGGAGATCTGCGCTGATCGGCATGGCGCACCGCACGTCCTACGTCATGCAGGGCACCATCGCGCATGTCAATCACCTGCTGGAAAGCTACATCGACGGCCTCAACAGCCGCCGTCCGGCGCTGTTCAACATCTACGCCGTCTGCCCGCCCGAGCACGGCGTCGGCGACGACAAGAGTGTCGACCAGAGCAAGCTGGCGGTCGAGGGCCGCGCGTATCCGCTGTTCCGCTTCGATCCCGATGCCGGCATTACCTTTAATGAGTGCGTCAGCCTCGAAGGCAATCCCTCGCATCGATACCGACTGGCCGACCTACACGCTCAAGTACAAGGACGACGCCGGCAACGAGCAGACGATGAGCCTGCCGATGACCTTCGCCGACTTCGCCGCGACCGAGGCGCGCTTCCTCAAGCAGTTCAAGAAGGCGCCGCCGGAGACCTGGAACGAGAACATGGTGATGCTGGCCGACTTCCTGCAACTCGACGCCGACGAGCGTGAGGGCAAGTTCCCCTTCATCTGGGCGGTCGACGCCAAGAACCGTCTGATGCGCTTGCTGGTGACCGAGGATCTCGTGCGGTCAACCGAGGAACGTATGCATTTCTGGCGTCAGTTGCGCAACATCGCCGGACTCGATGCTCAGGCGTCGGATGCGGCGCGAAGTGGCCGAGCGCGTGCGCGCCGAACTGCTGGCGAAGATTACCGCCAGTCTCGGCATGGCGGGCAGCGACAGCTATGCGGGAGCCGCCAGTGCCGGTTCGCCGGCGCTGACTTTTGCCGGCGTGGCGCCAGCGGAAGGCAGCAGCGCCGATTACGATCCGGTGTGGATCGAGTCGCCCGAATGCACGGCATGCGACGAGTGCATCAACCTGGCGCCGAAGACCTTCGCCTACAACGACCAGAAGCTCGCCATCGTCATCAATCCGAAAGGCGGCAAGTTCGCCGACATCGTCAAGGCGGCCGAGAAGTGCACGGCCGGCTGCATCCATCCCGGAACGCCGTGGAACATGGGTGAACCGGGCGTCGAGAAACTGATGGCGCGCGCGGCGAAGTTCAACTGATCCGGCGATGAAACTGCTCTCCTATTTCCGTGGCGAGGCCTTTCAGCGGGGCGTGCATCCGCCGTCGTGCAAGCTGACGGCGAACACGAAAATCCGGCGTCTGCCGTTCCCGCCCAAGGTCATCGTGCCCTTGTCGCAGCACATCGGCAAGGTCCCGCATGCCATCGTCAAGGTCGGGCAGGAGGTGGTGCGCGGCGAGCCGATTGCGCGCACCGACGACTGGTTGTCGGTGCCGCACCACGCACCGGTGACCGGGGTCGTCGAGTTCATCGGCTTGCGGCCAGGGGTGCGCGGCCCGTGGGTCGAGTCCATCGTCATCCGCGCCTATCCCGGTGCGACGCAGGAGGATCTGTGGGGCCAGCCGCGCGACCTCTCGACGGCCAGCGGCGGCGACATCCTGCAGGCGATCTGGGATACCGGCATGGTCGGCCTGGGCGGCGCGGCCTTCCCGACCCACGCCAAGCTGACGGTGCCGAAACAGGCCAAAGTGCATACGCTGGTCGTGAACGGTTGCGAGTGCGAGCCTTACCTCACCTGCGATCATCGCGTGATGGTCGAGCAGGCTGACGACTTGATCGTCGGTATCCGCTATGCGATGCGGGCGACCGGCGCGGTGCGCGCCATCGTCGGCATCGAGGACAACAAGCCGGACGCCCTGGCGGCGATTGAGGCGGCGATCAGCCGTGCAGGCGCCGTTCCGGAGGGGGAAATTCACGCCGAGCTGGTGCCGACCAAGTATCCGCAAGGCTCCGAAAAGATGCTGATTATGGCGCTGTTCGGCGTCGAAATTCCGGCGGGCGGGCTGCCGGTGTCGCTCGGCATGGTGGTGAACAACGTCGGCACGCTGGCGGCGCTCGGCAAGCTCCTGCCGGCGGGGCGCGGACTGACCGAGCGGGTGGTGACCATCACCGGTCCCGGCGTCGCCAAGCCCGGCGATTACATCGTGCCGCTCGGCACGCCCTTGCGCTTCGTGCTCGATTATGCAGGCGCGCCCGGGGTAGATGTACGTCAGGTCATTCTCGGCGGGCCGATGATGGGGCAGGCCGCCGCCTCGCTCGATGTGCCGATCACCAAGGGCATGTCCGGCGTGCTGGTGCTGCTCGGCGACGCGCTGACGCAGCACGAGCGTTTGAAAACCTATCCGTGCATCAAATGCGCCGAGTGCGTCGAAAGCTGCCCGATGGGCCTCAACCCGTCGCAGCTCGGCATGCTGGCGGCCAAGCGCGAATACGATCTGATGGGCTCGCACTACCACCTGGGCGAATGCTTCGAGTGCGGCTGCTGCACCTATGTCTGTCCGTCCAACATTCCGCTCGTGCAGCAGTTCCGTGTTGCCAAGCAGATCCTGCGTGAAAAGGCGATCGCCAAATGACCATCGAAATTCGTTCGGCGCCGCACATCAAGGGGGCGCGCACGGTCGAGCAGATCATGCGCCATGTCGTCTGGTCGCTGATGCCGATATGCGCGTTCTATGTTGTCCAGTACGGGCTGTCGGCGCTGGCTTCGCTGGTCGTCGTCACCGCCAGTTGTCTGGCCACTGAGCGCTTCTTCGTGCGCCAGGGCGGGCAGTCCGGCGACATCGGCGATTTCTCGGCCGTCATCACCGGCTTGTTGCTCGCCCTTTCGATACCACCAGGTTTCCCGCTGTGGATGGGCGCAGTCGCCGGTTTCGCGGCGATCGCCCTGGGCAAGGCGCTGTTCGGCGGCATCGGCTTCAACGTCTTCAACCCGGCGCTGGTTGGCCGCGCCTTCGTGCAGGCGGCTTTCCCGCAGGCCATCGCCTCCTACACGCCCTCGTTCCTGCCCGGACGGTTTTACGAACTGATTCCCTCTTCGATGGCGATTCCGCTGATGCGGCCCGACTCCGTCGTCGAGTGGCTCAAGGTCAAGCAGTTCGATGCGCTGGCGGGCGCAACGCCGCTGGCAAAATGGAAGTTCGACGGCATACTGGCAAATGCCGACGATCTGCTGACCTCGCTTTCCGGGCACATGGCGGTCGGGCCATCACCGGCGCTGATTCTCATCTGCGGCGCCTATCTCGCCTTCCGCCGCTACATGGACTGGCGTATTCCGACGGCCATACTCGGCAGCGCCGGTCTCACCGCCTGGCTGCTGTTCGCCCTGAGCCCCGACCGTTTCCCCAACCCATTCTTCATGCTGTTCTCGGGTGGGCTGATTCTCGGCGCGATCTACATGGCGACCGATATGGCGACCTCGCCGGTCACGCCCAAGGGCATGTGGGTCTATGGGGCGCTGATCGGTCTCCTGACCGTGATCATCCGCTATTACAGCGGCCTGCCGGAAGGCGTGATGTACGCGATCCTGCTCGGCAATGCCGCGACGCCGCTGATCGAGAAGGTCACGCAGCCGACGCCCTTCGGCAAGAGCGCGCTGGCCATACTCGGGCGCGCCAAGAAGGGTGCGTCTTATCCGCTTGCACCCGGGTTATATATCGCGTGAAGATGCTGGCGCGGTGACGCCGAAAAAACGCTTCCTGCCCAACAAACCCAAGCCGCAGGATCGGGACAAGGAATCATGAACAGCGCAGCGATTCTTCCGCAAACGACCCCGGCGGCGGCGATGATCCGCACGCTCGGACTGATTGCCGCCATTTGCGGCGTGATCATTGTTTCCGCCTACCAGGGCACCTACGATGCGGTGCAGGAGAACAAGCGCATCGCCGTTGAGCGCGCCGTGTTCAAGGTCATTCCCGCAGCCAAATCGATCGTCGAATATTCCGCCCTGCCGACCGGCAGCGTGGAAAAAATCGGCGCTGGCGGGACTGCCCCGGCAGGTGCGGTGAAGTTTTATGCCGGCTATGACGAGGGCGGCAGGCTTGCGGGCATCGCCGCCGAGGGCGCGGCCAAGGGTTATGCCGACAATGTGCGCATCCTTTTCGCTTACGACCTGGCGACGTCGAGCATCACGGCATTCAGCGTGGTGGCCATGCGCGAAACCCCCGGCATCGGTGACAAGATTCTGGTCGACACGGAATTCCTGGCGAATTTCCCGCTGGAAGCGAAGGTTTCCGCCGATCTCAAAGGCCTGGCCAATGAAATCCGCACCGTCAAGCACGGCAGTAAAACCAAACCTTGGGAAGTCGACGCCATCTCCGGCGCCACCATCACCTCGCGCGCCGTCGGCAAGGCGATCAATGATGCCGCGCAGGCCCTGCTGCCACGCATCGCGCCCAATCTGGACAAGTTGAAGGAAAAATCATGAGCCAGCCAACTGCTCGCAACTGGGACGAATTCATGGAGGGCATCTGGCGCCAGAATCCGGTGTTCGTCATGGTGCTGGGCATGTGTCCGACGCTCGCGGTGACGGTGTCGGGCGTCAACGCACTGTCGATGGGCCTCGCCACCGCCTTTGTGCTGGTTTGCTCCTGCGGCCTGGTGTCGCTGTTGCGCAAGCTGATTCCGAAAGAGGTGCGCATCGCTACCTATATCGTCATCATCGCCACCTTCGTTACCGTGGTCGATTACGTCATCCAGGCGGTGAGCCTGGCGCTTTACGACGCGCTGGGGGCGTTCATCCAGTTGATCGTCGTTAATTGCATCATTCTGGGCCGTGCCGAGGCGCACGCCTCGAAGAACCCGCCAAAAGCAGCAATGACCAACGCGCTCGGCATGGGCATCGGCTTTACCATTGGCCTGCTGGCTCTGGGCACCGTGCGCGAGATTCTCGGTGCCGGTTCGCTGTTTGGCGTCAGTCTGTTCGGCGCTGATTTCCAGCCCTGGGTGGTCATGGTACTGCCGCCGGGCGGCTTCTTCGTGCTCGGCGCCTGGCTGCTGCTATTTGCCACGCTGGAGCGGCGCAAGCAGCGCAAACTTGCGGAGGCCACGCAAAATGCATGAGTCCGCCGCCAATATCTTCGTCAATGCGCTGCTCGCCAACAACTTCGTGCTGGCGATGTTCCTCGGCCTCTGCCCCTTTCTCGGGGTGTCGAGCAAGCTCGATACGGCTTTCCCGATGGGCGTGGCCACGACCTTCGTCATGCTGGTGGCGTCGCTGTGCGCCTATGGCCTGAACCTGCTGCTGACCGCTTTCCAGCTCGAATTCCTGCGCCTGATCTCCTACATCGTCATCATCGCTTCGTCCGTGCAACTGGTCGAAATGGTGCTGAAGAAATACAGCCCCGTGCTGTTCCGCGCCCTCGGCATCTATTTGCCGCTGATCACCACCAACTGCGCCGTGCTCGGCGTCGCCCTGTTCCAGACGGCGCGCGAATACGACTTCGTCCAGTCAATGGCTTTCAGCTTTGGCGGCGGCGCCGGTTTTACGCTCGCCCTGGTGCTGATGGCCAGCGTGCGCGAGCGTCTGCAACTTTCCGACGTGCCATCGGTGGCGCAAGGCACGGCCTTGTCATTGATGCTCGCGGGTATCCTGTCGCTGGCCTTCATGGGCTTTGCGGGTATTGGCGGGTGACATGTCGCTGTATGTCGTCACCATTGCTCTGATCTTCGCCATCATGCTGTTCGGCATCGTTGTCGAACGGCTGTATCGTGCCTTTGCCGCGCGTCATCCGCAACTCGGCCCCTTCCGCAAGAGCGATGGCTGCGGCTGTTGTTCCGGCGGCAGCGGCTGCAGCAGCGACAAATCCTGCGGTGCCTGAGTTTCTCCGAAGCTTGTCTCCGGACAGATAAATCCCCGCTGACGGTTGCTGCGGTCGACTCGCGGAAACAGGCAAAAAAGCCGTTGTTCCCCGCTTCCGCCGTGACGTTTGGCCACGCCACCCGTAGAATCCCCACTTTGCTTTGATGAGTCGTGCCATGCACCCGGATTATTTAGAGAAAGTTCTCAACGCTCAGGTTTACGACGTGGCGATCGAAACGCCGCTCGAACTGGCCGGCAACCTTTCGGCACGGGTTGGCAACAAGATCATTCTCAAGCGCGAGGATCTGCAGCCGGTGTTCTCCTTCAAGCTGCGCGGCGCCTACAACAAGATTGCCAGCCTGTCGGCCGAGAAGCTCAAGCGCGGCGTGATCTGCGCCTCGGCCGGTAACCACGCCCAGGGCGTCGCGCTGTCGGCGGCCAAGCTTGGCTGTCGGGCGGTGATTGTGATGCCGACCTCGACGCCAGGCATCAAGGTCGATGCCGTTAAAAGCCGTGGTGGCGAGGTGGTGCTGTTCGGTGATTCCTATGACGATTCCTATGCTCACGCGCTGGAGCTGGAGAAAGCGGAGAAGCTGACTTTCGTCCATCCCTTCGACGATCCGGAAGTGATCGCCGGCCAGGGCACCATCGCGATGGAAATCCTGCGCCAGCATTCGCGCCACAACGGGCCGATCCACGCCATTTTCTGTTGCGTCGGCGGCGGCGGGCTGATCGCCGGGGTGGCCGCCTACATCAAGCGCCTGCGCCCGGAAATCAAGATCATCGGGGTCGAGGCGAAGGACGCCGATGCGATGGCCCAGTCGCTGGCCAAGGGTCATCGCGTCCGTCTGGAGCAGGTGGGCCTGTTCGCCGACGGCGCGGCGGTCAAGTTCGTCGGCGAGGAAACCTTCCGCCTGTGCAAGGAATACGTCGATGAAATGGTGCTGGTCGATACCGACGCCATCTGCGCCGCGATCAAGGACGTTTTCGAGGATACCCGCTCGATTCTCGAACCGGCGGGCGCGTTGGCAATCGCCGGCGCCAAGGAATACGCCCGTCAGCACAAGCTGAAAGACAAGAATCTGGTGGCCATTGCCTCGGGCGCCAACATGAACTTCGACCGCTTGCGCTTCGTTGCCGAGCGCGCCGAGGTCGGCGAGCGGCGCGAGGCGGTGCTGGCGGTGACCCTGCCGGAGAAACCGGGGGCCTACAAGAAATTCCTCGGTCTGATCGGCAAGCGCAACGTCACCGAGTTCAATTACCGTTACCACACGGCGAACGAAGCCCACGTCTTTGTCGGCATTCAGGTGGCCGACCGCAACGAATCGACCAGGCTGGTCGAGCAACTGGCCAGGCACGGCTACCCGACGCTCGACCTGACCGACGACGAAATGGCGAAGAACCACATCCGCCACATGGTCGGCGGCCACGCCCCGCAGGTTTGCGAGAAGGGCATGAGCGAGTTGCTCTACCGTTTCGAGTTCCCCGAGCGGCCGGGCGCGTTGATGAATTTCCTGACCCGGATGAGCACCGGCTGGAATATCAGCCTGTTCCACTACCGCAACCACGGCGCCGACTATGGCCGCGTGCTGGTCGGCATGCAGGTGCCGCCGAACGAGATGGGCGAGTTCAAGGCCTTCCTCAAGAATCTGGGTTATGCCCACTGGAACGAGAGCCTGAACCCGGCGTACAAGCTCTTTCTTGGCTAGCCCGGCATGACGCCGGAAGCCTTCATCGCCCGCTGGAAAGACAACCCGCTGACCGAGCGCGCCGGCGCCCAGGCGCATTTCGACGATCTCTGCGACCTGCTTGGCGTCGACAAGCCGCGCGACCCGGAAAATTACTGCTTCGAACGCGGCGCCAGGAAGGCCAGCGGCGGCAACGGCTGGGCCGATGTCTGGATGCGCAGCCGTTTCGGCTGGGAGAACAAGAAGCCCGGCCGCGACCTCGATGCCGCCCTCAAGCAGCTCACCGACTACACGCTGCAACTCGACAACCCGCCGCTGCTCGTCGTCAGCGACCGCGAGCGCATCGTCATCCACACCGCCTTCACCGGCTACCCGGACGAGCCGCGCGAAATCCGCATCGAGCAACTGGTCAACCCCGAGAAGCGGCAAATTCTCAGATGGGTGTTCACCGACCCGGAAAAGCTGCGTCCCGAGAAGTCGACCGCCGCGATCACTGCCGAGGCCGCCGGCCACTTCGCCGAACTCGCCGCCGCCATGCGCCGGCGCGGCGGGGGCGGCCAGCAGGTCGCCCATTTCCTCGTCCAGTGCCTGTTCTGCATGTTCGCCGAAGATGAACACCTGCTGCCCGCCAACATCTTCACCGACCTGCTCGGCCACGCCATCGGCGACCCCGCCAAGGCCGCCCGGCGCATCGAAAAACTCTTCCACGCCATGCAGCAATCCGGCGGCGAATACGGCGACCACGACATCGCCTGGTTCAACGGCGGCCTCTTCAAAACCATCGATATTCCGCTGTTGACCGCAACCGACCTCGCTGCCCTGCACCGCGCCGCCGCCGACATGGACTGGCGCGCCATCGACCCCACCATCTTCGGCACCCTGTTCGAGCGCGGCCTCGACCCCGCCGCGCGCGCCCCGCTCGGCGCCCACTTCACCGACACCGACACCATCACCAAACTGATCGACCCGCTGATCAGCGAGCCGCTGCTCGCCGAATGGGCGAAAACCAAAGCCGAAATTCTCGCCAAGCCCAAAAAGGCCAAAGCCGCCTACCAGACCTTCCTGCTCCGCCTCAACCACTTCCGCGTCCTCGACCCCGCCTGCGGTTCCGGCAATTTCCTTTATCTGGCCCTCAAAGCCCTGCGCGACGTTGAAAAGCGCGCCCACGTCGAAGCGCAGGAACTCGGCCTCGGCGCCGAACTCTCCATGCAGACCGGCCCGCACAACATCCTCGGCCTCGAAATCAACGAATTCGCCGCCGAACTCGCCCGCGTCACCGTCTGGATCGGCGACATCCAGTGGTGCCGCCGCAACGGCTACGCCCACGCCATCAACCCGATCCTCAAGGCGCTCGACGGCATCGAACACCGCGACGCCCTGCTCAACCCGGACGGCAGCGAAGCCGACTGGCCGACCGCCGACGTCATCGTCGGCAACCCGCCCTTCCTCGGCGACAAGGTCATGCGCAGCGAACTCGGCGCCGACTACGTCGAAACCCTGCGCAAAACCTACGATGGCCGCGTCCCCGGCGGCGCCGACCTCGTCACCTACTGGTTCGAAAAAGCCCGCGCCCAGATCGCCGCCGGAAAACTGCAAGCCGCCGGCCTCGTTGCCACCAACTCCATTCGCGGCGGCGCCAACCGCAAGGTGCTGGAACGCATCGTCGACGACGACGCGCATTTTCGAAGCCTGGAGCGACGAAGAATGGGTCAACGACGGCGCCGCCGTGCGCGTTTCGTTACTTGGATTTGGGCCGATTTTTCCGGTTGACCGTAGCAATCGGCTGGATGGCGTTGAAGTGGCGTCAATTCATGCTGATTTGACGGCTGGCGAGGGCCTTAACCTCACCAAAGCCAAACAGCTTGACCGAAAATGCAGGCTCGCTGATTTATGGGACGTAGCACGAGTCGGCGACTTTCGAAGTTGACTGGGGACATAGCCACGAACATTGGCTGAAACAGCCGAATCCAAACGGCCGACCAAATCACGATGTTGTTACGCCCGAGCATCAACGGTCAGGATGTTACGCGGCGCTAGGCTGACCACTGGGTAATAGATTTTGGGTCGAAATGATCTGAAGCAGAGGCGTCACTTTTCGAAATTCCTTTACGCACATTCACCGAGAATCGTCCAAGCCCGAAGCTCAGCAAACAACGAGAAACCGCGCGAAAGTTTTGGTGGCGATTTGGTGAGACGCGGCCTGGAACTTGCGAAAAGCTCTTAACGGACTTGCCCGCTATATCGCCACTGTCGCGCACTGCAAAACATCGCGTTTTTCGTTTGGCTTCCAGTCGTGCGTCTTGCCCGATCACACACTGGTAGTTATCGCCGTCGCCGACGACGTCACCTTCGGCATCCTGTCATTCCCGCTTCCACGATCTCTGGTCGTTGCGCCTCGGCCACTTCGGCTCGAAGACGTCCGCGCTACACCCCACACCTGCTTCGAAACCTTCCCCTTCCCGGCCGGCCTGACGCCGCGCGACACCGCCCCCGTCGCCGGTCAGGCTTCGCCGCCGTGCCTGGCCGGCGAGATTGTCGCCGCCAACATCGCCGCCGCCGCCCGCCGCCTCAACGAACTGCGCGAAGCCTGGCTCAACCCGGCCGAGTGGGTCGATTGGGTCATCACCCCGGAAGAGGAAAAAGCCGGCTTCCCCAAACGCCCGGTCGCCAAACCCGGCCACGAAGCCGACCTCAAAAAGCGCACCCTGACCAACCTCTACAACGCCCGCCCCGCCTGGCTGGACCTCGCCCACAAGGCCCTCGACAAAGCCGTCGCCGCCGCCTACGGCTGGCCCGACTACGCCGCCCGAAATGCCCGACGAAGAAATCCTCCGCCGCCTGCTGGCGCTGAATCTGGAACGGGCTCAAAAGTAAACGCCACAGGTTGATTGCCGATATATGAAACGAAAGATGACTTTTCGCTGAAGGTCATAGACTGCTTAAGGAAACGGGTTGGTTTTCGCTGCTCGATTGGACTGTCGGTTCTACGTTGGCCGGAAGGGCGATTCCGATGTTCTCTTTCGGAAAGCTGCGCTATCACCGCGCTTCGGTACGCGGGCCTCGCTACGATGGTTCGTTGAGTAATGCGGAACGGAGCTCGATTCGCAATGCCATCTGGCTCTGCTCGAACTGTGCAACTGAGATTGACGTAAATAAGGCACGTTATTCGGTTGAACTGCTACACGAATGGAAACGCAAGGCAGAGGCACTGGCCGATGCCGAGAAAGGTAAGCGCCAGCCGCATGCTGACGACGCTCGCAACGAATTGATCGCCGCATTCAGCGGCTTGCCCGTTCCCTTTACGCACACGGCAATTAGCAATGTTCACAAGGCATCAAAGCAGCGGCTGGATTTGCTCGATCCGCGTCTGAGGGTTGAAACGGCATACATCAATGGGGTAACGACCTTCAATATTCATGCCCTGGAAACGGTTCCATTCAATATCTCCATTCCAGCAGAGTTGGCGCAGGTGTGGCGCACCGGCATCGCAAACCTGATCGATCATGCGCAGGGTGCGAAACTTCCAGCCACAGGCATCAAGGTGACCGGTTCCCCGCTGATCGAGGCATTGCATGCTGAGTCGGGGTTTGCTCTTCGGAACATGTTGGTGGAGCCCCACAAAAAACAGGCTGTTCTGAGATTGAAATTGTTTGACCATGAAACAAGTCGCGTTGAGCAATTCGACGATTGTGATGGCGCTGTTTCTCTGGGCATGAAATCCCTACGATTTGAAGGGGAGCTATGTCGCGGGCTAATTAGGCTGGCTTTCAATGTTCCTGTTTCCGAAGTGCCGTGCAACGGAACGGTTACCTTGACGGATGCTTTTGAAAACTGGTCGGAACGAGATGTATGTGATTTGCCCTATTTCGAGAAGCTTGCGCATTTTTTCGAGTTGCTCGCATCGGGTTGGCGCTTGGAGTGTGCCGTTGAAGTTGACGGGCAAAGTGCGCTTGACGGCACCTTGAACGGGGGCGCGGAGAACGAATATTTTTGGCGCAACAACAATTTTCTACGCTATACCGCCCTGGCAAGAAAGCTTGCAAAGTATCTCGGGATAGCCATACGTTTCGACCCTTCCGCAAAAATTTCCATCGAGGATTTCAAGGCGCTGGAGGAGGCCGTCGAGATTTTTGAGGGGCGACAGGTTTATGGCCAATCTTCATTCAGTGAAAACCCGACATGCCAATTGCTCGCTGAAGATGGCGCAAGCAATATTCGGCAACTGATTGCAACAGATACAACCGAGACCGCGATGTACCTCCGGGCACATGAGGGTGACTTGATAGGTATTTTCAGCCAAGAGGTTCGCTTGCCCAGAGTGGAGTTGCGCATAGAGGGGGTCATCCCGAGAGTTCAGCAAGACATCGCATCGATCAAGGACGGCGACTCGGTGAGTGTGGAGTGGATACCTACGGACAATTTTAAGTTGTCCTATCGGTTCATGGGATGCGATGAAGGGTTACCCACGGACATTACGGACGAGGTTGCCTCGTAACCGGAGCGATGCCAATGACGCCCAGAACATTTGGAAAAGTTAGCTATTTGCTAACATTCGTCCAATGTACCAGATCGAATACACCCGCGATGCGGCCAGAGCCTTGAAGGCAATGCCGCGCAACGTGTCGCTGCAGATACGCGGCAAGATCGAGCTTCTGGCGGTAGACCCTTTTGCGGCAAACAACAACGTCAAGAAGCTGCTTGGCCGCGAGGCATATCGGTTGCGGGTAGGCGACTGGCGAATGATTTATGAAATCGAAGGCGGACGGCTGGTGATTCATGTGCTGACCGTGGCGCCGCGTGGAGGTGCGTATCAATGACTGGCATTCAATTTATCGAACGGGATGGCAAACGCGAGTTCGCGGTGATTCCTATCGAGCTGTTTGAGCGGCTGTCCGCAGCCATGGAGGATGCCGAGGATGCGGCGCTGTTCGATTCCGTACGCGCTGCCGATGACGGCTTTCGTATTCCCGCCGCCGTAGCCAACGCCTTGCTGGATGGCGAGCAGCCGGTCAAGGTCTGGCGGGAGCAGCGCGGACTGACGCAGGAGGCGCTGGCTGGAAAGGCGAGGATCAGCAAGGCTTACCTTTGCCAGATCGAAACCCGCAAGCGCGTCGGCGCCCTGAAGACGCTGAAGGCGATTGCCGATGCGCTGGCGCTGAGGGTCAATGATCTGCGTGAAAATTAAAAATTGGCCGTTTTTCCCGGTAACACCTGGGGCCAGCCCTTGTTTTTATGGTCGCAGCAGTCAACTGGATGTCAAAGTAGCGCCCAACATGTACACCAGCCAAATTCGCCGCCGCCTGCTGGCCTTGAACCTCGAACGTACCGCGGCTTCAGCTTGATATGTGTATTTTAATATGTATAATTAAGTTATGCGCTACCTCTGGGATGAAGCCAAACGCCAGGCCAACCTGATCAAGCATGGCCTCGATTTTGCCGATGCGGAAAAAGTTTTTGCCGGGCCGATGGTGTTGTTCGAGGATGTTCGCCAGGATTACGGCGAGCAGCGCATGATCGGTATCGGCCTGCTCGAAACGCTGGTCGTGCTGATTGTTCATGTCGAATCCGACGAATCGATCCGCATCATTTCAATGCGAAAGGCAGAAAGCGATGAAGCCGACCTCTACTACCGTAACGCCGGATATTTCTGACGAGGCGCCACGTTTGACGCAGGCAGATTTCGACCGCGCGAACTTCAATCTCGGCGGCAAGGCTGCCACCAAACAGGAATGGCAAACGGCGGTGCGTGCCAAAACCGGCAAGTTGCGCATCAACATCATGCTCGATGCGCCAATCGTCGAACATTTCAAGGCGCTGGCCGGCGAGCGCGGCTATCAGACCTTGATTAACGATACCTTGCGCCGGGCGGTTGCAGGTGAATCGCTGGAAGCGGATCTGCGCGCCATCATTCGCGAAGAACTGCACGCAGTCTGATTTTTGGCACTTTTTTCGGGCGAGCGGCGGGTGAGGCTTCGAAAATACATTTGCCCAGCGTGCAAACAGAAAACCGGGGTCGATATTCTCTATGGCATGCCAACCGATGAGGCTTTCGAATTGGCGGGCAAGAATCTGTTGGCGCTGGGCGGTTGCTGCATCGACCTCGACGGCCCGGAGCGCAGTTGCACGAGTTGCGGCCATGAATGGCGTATCAAGCGCCGGTATGGCGGCTCCCTGGTTTTGCCGCCACTCCCTGCCTTGCCCGACAAAGATGCGCCGGATGCGGGGGCGTAATCGCCGCCTTGAATCAAACGGGCTTCTGCCCCCGATTTACGCGCAACCAATCGGCAAAGTTGACCAGCGCATCGGCATCACTTCATACCGCTTCAACCCGCAAACCGGCGCCGAGGGCGGCCTCCAACTGGCGCTGATCAGCCGACACGAAAACATCGGCTTTCAGCGTTACCGCGCTGCCGATATGAATGGCGTCCATGCCGCGCAGCACATTGTTTTCAAGCGCCGAAATCGTCTGCGCCATGACTGCCGGCGTCAGGTCGCAGATCGCTGCATCTTCGATGTCGAGCAGCAGCAGCGATTTGAGTTGCCGATATTGGGCGTCGGTGATCCTGTTTTCCCGGCGCAAGCGGCAGAATGCCGAAACAATTTCGGGTAGCGCGATGCCGGACAGGCCGATTTCGGTTGCGCGATCACACCATTCCAGCACGGTGTCGGTTCCGGTTTCGGCGACATAACGCTTGACGAAGGCAGAGGTGTCAAAGAAAACGCGCATCGGGATTCCCTCTTCAAAAAGCCGTTTCGCGCTCTTCGAGAATCATGCGGCTGATTGAAACCCCATCCAGGACCAGGGGTTGCGCCCGGCGCCGCTTCCATGAAGGCAGGTCGGCGGCGATCGGAATGATCTCGGCGATGGGTTTGCCGTTGCGCAGGACGCGCACGGATTCGCCAGATTCGACCATGTCGAAATATTGCTTGGCGTGGTTGCGAATTTCGGTGAACGTGGCTTGCTTCATGGTGCTCTCAAAATGTACAGAATGATGCAATTATAGATGTCTTTTTATCGGCGCCAACATTCACGCCACCCTGAGTCGCCTACAATTCACCGTCCTCAATTGGAACCCGAAAGCTTGAGCATCTTCGACCAACCCCTCGACCGGCGCGGCACCGACTCGATCAAGTGGGGCAAGTACGCCGGTCGTGACGTTCTGCCGCTGTGGGTGGCGGATATGGATTTCGCCGCGCCGCCGCCGGTGATCGATGCCTTGCAGAAGCGCATCGCGCACGGTGTTTTTGGTTACGGCCATCCCTGGCCTGCACTCACGGAGTCAGTGCTCGCTCACCTGGAAGGTGAATACGGCTGGGCCATCGAGCCGGAATGGATCGTCTGGTTGCCGGGGCTGGTCAGCGGTCTCAACGTCGCCTGCCGGGCAGTCGATGGCGAGGTGCTGACGGCGACGCCGATCTACCCGCCCTTCCTGTCGGCGCCACGTTTCTCGGGGAAAAAGCTGAACCGCGCCGAACTGGCCTGCACCGACGGTCGCTGGCAGTGGGACAAAATTGCCCTGCAGAATGCGTCAACCACGGCAACCGACCTGTTCCTGCTCTGCCACCCGCACAACCCGGTCGGCCGCTGCTGGAACGAGGAAGAGCTGCGCGATCTCGCCGCCTTCGCCGAACAGAACGACCTGATCGTCTGCTCCGATGAAATCCACTGCGGCCTGGTCCTCGACGCCGACAAACGCCACATCCCGTTCGCCAGCCTGTCGCCGGATGCGGCGAAGCGCAGCATCACGCTGATGGCGCCGTCGAAAACCTACAACATCCCCGGCCTTGGCTGCGCCTTCGCGGTGATTCCCGATCCTGCCTTGCGCCACCGCTTCCTGCGCGCCATGGACGGCATCGTGCCGCATGTGAATGTGCTGGGTCTCGCCGCCTGCGAAGCCGCGTATCGTGATTGCGGCGAATGGCATGGTGAACTGATCGCCTACCTCCGTGGTAATCGCGACCGGGTGGCTGCTGCCATCCAAGGTGACTTCCTGCGGGGCGCGGTCAACGGCCGAAAAAGGGGCAAAAATGAGCCACGTCGAGGCCACCTATCTGGCCTGGATCGACGTCCGCGAACTCGGCCTGGCCAACCCGGCAGCCCATTTCGAAGCACATGGCCTTGGTCTTTCCGACGGCGCCGATTTTGGCGCTCCCGGCTGGTTGCGCTTCAATTTCGGCTGCAACCGCGCGACGCTGGATGAGGCGCTGGAGCGCTTCGCCGCCGGCTGCCAGGCGGTATGAGCTCCTATACGCTGGCCGTGTTCGCGCTGCTGGGTGCGCTGCTTGCGCAATTGTTCGTCAGCGGTCTGGCGACCGAACTCTTTCTGCGCAAGGAGCAGCGTTCCCTGGTACGGCGCTCCTGGCTGGCGCTGGCCATCGGCTCGCTGATCCTGGCACTGCAATACGGCTATGCGCTCGAACTGGCCTTGAGCACCGGTCTCCACGACCTGCGCCAGGCGGTTCTCTCCGGCGTTGCTTCGCTGCTGCTTGCGCTGGCGGTTCTACGGTCTCAGGCGGCTGTCCTGAACGCACCGCTCTCGGTAACGATCCAGTCCAGCCGCTGGTCGTGCGGCTCGGGCCGGATGCTGTCCACGCGGTTGACCTCGAAGCCGACGCCCACCGCCAGCGGCCGCGGTGAAAGTGCCGCCAGCGTGCGGTCGAAATAGCCGCCGCCGTAGCCGAGGCGATAGCCGGCGGAATCGAAGCCGTTGAGCGGCAGCAGGATCAGGTCGGGCGTCAGCCAGTCGCCGGCGGTCGGCGTCGGGATCCCGTAGCGATCCGGTTCGAGCCGGGTATCCGGCGTCCACTCGCGAAAGCGCAGTGGCTCGTTCGCGGCGACGACAACCGGCAGCGCGGCGCGCACATCGGCGCCTTTCCAGCTTGCCAGCAGCGACCGCACATCAGGCTCGTGCTTGATTGGCCAGCAGAAAGCCGCGACCTTGGGACGCGCCAGGGCGGCCAGGGCATGGGCCACGATACGCGCCGAGAGCGTAGCGTGCTCGGCGCCTGCCAAGGCCGTCCGCCGGCTCGCCATTTCCTGCCGCAATGCCCGTCGCCAGGCCGTGTTATCCTCGGAACGACTATTCATACCTGAAATCTAGCATGAAGTTTCAAGCCCTCCTCCTCGGTCTTTTTGTTTCATTGCCGCTTTTCGCGCAGGAAAGCGGTGACAGCACCTATCTTGCGGCACGCGACGCCTTTCGCGCCGGTGATCGTGCCAAGCTGGGCCGCGCCGCCGAGCAGATCGGCAACCACGAACTGGCGCCCTACGTCGAAAACTACCAGTTGCGCATGAACATCGACCAGGGCGATAGCGCCGCCATGCGTGCCTTTCTGGAGCGCAACGAGCGCAGCTACGTCGCCGAGAAACTACGCGCCGACTGGATCCGCTGGCTGGGCAAGCGCGGCAACTGGAGCGAGATCGTTGCCGAGTACCCGAAATTGATCGCTCCTGAGCCTGATGTCACCTGCTATAACCAGCAGGCAAGGCTGGCGGGCGGCGACGACCAAAGAAAGTCGGCGCTCGATGAGGCGCAGCAACTCTGGCTGACCATGCTCGAACCGCCGGAAGCCTGTCGCGCGGTACTCGAGGCTGTTGATTCGCGACAACCGGCTTGCGACCGATGACATCTGGGCGCGGACCCGTCGCCAGTTCGAGGCCAATCGCACCGGTCCCGCCAAGTTCACGCTGGCTGCGCTGCCGGCCAGCCAGGCAGTGGATGCGAAGGCGCTCGACAAGGTGATCGACAGCCCGCTGGGCTATCTGGCCAAGCAGCCAGCCAACTGGAGCGGCAGCCGAACCGGTCGCGAATTGGCCGCGCTGGCGATCCAGCGCATTGCGGCCAACGATCCGCGCGCCGCGGCGACTGAACTGGAAAAGCTGCTAGGGCGCATGCAGGACCCCGAGCGCCAGTGGGCATGGAGTCAGCTTGGCTTGCAGGCGGCCAGGCGGCACTATTCCGAGGCGCTTGGCTGGTATGCGCAAGGCGGAGAAACGCCGCTTTCCGACGAGGGCGCCCAGTGGAAGGTGCGCGCCGCGCTGCGTGCACACGACTGGAGCGTGGTCCTGGCGACCATCAGCGAAATGCCGCCGTCCCTGGCCGCGCAGCCGGAGTGGGTCTACTGGCAGGGTCGTGCCTACAAGGCGGGTGGTCTGACCAGCCAGGCCGATGCACTGTTCGAGAAGGTCGCCGGGCAGCACAACTTTTATGGCAACCTGGCCGACGAGGAACTCGGGCGCAAGATCGTGACGCCGCCGAAAGCCAAGGCGCCGACCGCCGAGGAGCAAAAGGCGGCGCGCGACAATCCGGCAATTCGTCGCGCCATGGTCTTTTTCAGACTCAACATGCGAACCGAGGCGGTGAAGGAATGGAACTGGTCGCTGCGCGGCATGGATGACCGCGAACTGCTGGCGGCGGCCGATCTGGCGAAGCGTAACCAGATCTGGGACCGCGCCATCAACACCGCCGACCGGACCAAAAACGAACACGATTTCACCCTGCGCTTCCTCGCCCCCTACGGCGAACAGGTGCGCCCCGCAGCACAGAATCAGTCGCTCGACGATGCCTGGGTTTATGGCCTGATGCGTCAGGAAAGCCGTTTCATCACCGGCGCCAAGTCCAATGTCGGCGCCTCCGGCCTGATGCAGTTGATGCCGGCGACCGCCAAGTGGGTGGCCAAGAAGATCGGCCTCAAGGATTACAACCACGGACGCGTCACCGACACCGAAGTAAACGTGCTGCTGGGCACCAGCTACATGCGGCTGGTTATGGAGAACCTCGACAACCACCCGGTGCTGACCTCGGCCGCCTACAACGCCGGCCCCGGCCGTGCCAAAAAATGGCGTGCCGACCAGCCGCTCGAAGGCGCCATCTATGCCGAAACCATTCCGTTCAACGAAACCCGTGATTACGTCAAGAAGGTCATGAGCAACTCGGTCTATTACTCCATGCAGTTTACCGGTCGTCCGGATTCCTTGAAGACGCGGCTGGGGGTGGTCGGGGGACGTACCGCGGACGCGCCCAAGGACGCCGATTTGCCTTAAGATTCATGTTTTTAAGCAACAACGAAAAGATCAGCGATGTCCCCGCCAGTCGATAACGAGATTCTGCAGGTTCCGGATGATGCCTGGGAGATCTTGCGCGACTGCCGGGTATTCTTCCTGAAGCAGCTTGTCCGCCTGCTCCAGGAGGCGGAGCCGCTGCCCGAAGAACCGTTGCGCGCCTTCGCCAAGGCTGTGGGTGCGTATTTCGACGACATTGTGTCGACGGAAAAGCGCAGCCGGTTCGATCAGCTTGGAAGCCTCACCGCCTCACGGATATCGCTCCTGGGGGAGGATGACCTTGAGCTGGATATCCGCCTCAGCAGTTTTGTGTCGCAGTTGCTCGAGACAAACAGCAGCGAACTGTGGCGCGTCTATCTCCGCTTCGTGACCTTGCTCGGCCGTCCCGATCTTTCGCCAAGCGACAATCCGGCAGGCCCCAAGGCGGTCGCGATGGGTCTGGTGGCCTTGTGCAAAGCCCTCGACGACGACCACGACCGCGCACTGGACCGGATCGCGCGCCTGGAAGACTACTTTGGTGAATTTCTGCCGGGGGTCTATTTGGCGCTCAATGATTTTCTGGTCAGTCGCAAGGTGTCGGCGGCCCAGCCGACGATCGTCACTGCCCCGGATGTTGTCAACCACACCGCTACGTCAGGTGTTGCCGGCGGCATGTTGGCGATCGACCCGGCGGCGGCGCTGCAGAAAAGTCTGCTCGGCCAGCAGTCGGCTGGCCAGGTGGCGTGGACCGGAGGGGCTGCGGCATCGCTTGTGACTCAGGCTATGTTCGGACGCCTGCTGGCCAGGCTCGATGACCTTGAGCGCGCCGGGCATCTTTCCGCCGACGGCAAGGCCGTTGCCCTCCACCCGCTGAATGCGACCGAACTGGGCGTGCCGACCGGGGCGCCCGAAGCAGCGGCCATCGATGCGCTGGCGATGATCTTCGAGGCGATTTTCGAATCGCCCTCGTTGCCCGATGCGGTCAAGTCGGCGCTGGCCAGCCTCCAGATTCCGATGCTCAAGGCGGCCATGCTCGATTCAACATTGTTCACGGCCGATGCGCACCCGGCCCGCCAGTTGCTCGACAAGATGGCGCGCGCCGCAGTCGGATTGCCGTTCGATGTTTCATCCCGGCACCCGCTTTGCGCCAGCATCCAGCAGATCGCTTCGCGTGTTCGTGCCGAATTCGTGAACGATACCCAGGTTTTTCTGAACCACGTTGGCGAACTCGACAATCTGATCGCCGAGCGCGATGCGGCCACGGCGCAGGCCGCGGCGGCCTATCGCCCCCTGCTGCAGCGCCTGGAGAAGAGTGATCTGGCGGAGTCACGCAGCCGCGAGGCTGTCGATCATTTTTGCATGAGCCCCGATGTTCCAGCCTCGATTGCCCGCTTCCTGCGCGAACACTGGCAGCGGGTTCTGCGTCAGGTCTGGCTGGAGCATGGGGCCGAAAGCCCGGAGTGGCAGGAAAACACACTGGTCGTCGATCACCTGCTGTGGAGCATCCGGCCCAAGGTCGAACTCGAAGAGCGCAAGCAACTGGCCCGGGTGCTGCCGCAGATGTTGCAGGTTCTGTCCACGGGGATGCAGCGCATTGCCCTGCCCGAAGCAGTGCGCGCCGAATTCCTTGACGCGTGCTTCGCGCTGCAAACGGCGGCGATGCGTGGCGCAGCAGCGCCAGCTTCGGTTGCCGATGAGTCGCCGGATATCCCTGCCGTACGGCAGGCGGTCAGTGTGACACCGGCATCCAGCGAACTACGGGTTGGTGGGCAGTTGCTCAAGATATTCGACCTCGCGGGTGGCTCGCGGATGCCCGGACGATACCGCCAGGTTCAGGTTCATACCGGCGACTGGCTGGCGTTCCATATGGCTGACGATCAGTCCCTGTGCGGACGCGTCAGCAGCATCAACAAGGGCAGCGGGAAACTGCTGCTCGCCAACCCGGACTGGGGGTTCGCCGTACTGCTGCATCCGGCAATCATGGAAAGTCAGCTCAGGGAAGGCAAGGCCAGCGTCAGTTCGCGGGTTTCCCTGTTCAATGCGGCGGCCGAGAAGGCGTTGCGCCGGACGCCCGAGGCCGGGCAAGTACGCCAGAGTTGAGCGATTTGCCTTAAAATCACCTTTCCAAAGAATAAACTCCGGGGTTTCAGATGGATATCAAGAAGGTATTGCTGCTGGGCGGTAGCGGTTACGTCGGTACCTACATCGTCAATCGGCTGTCGCAGCGCGGCATCGAGGTGACTGTCCCGACGCGGCGTCGCGAGCGGACCAAGGCGCTGATCATCCAGCCGAATGTCCTGATGCCGGAAGTCAAGATCAACTCGGAAGAAACGCTGGTTTCGCTGATGCAGGGCCAGGATGCGGTCATCAACCTGGTCGGCATCCTGCACAGTCGCGATGTCGTGTTGCCGTACAGCAAGGATTTTGCCGAGGCGCACGTCGAACTGCCGAAGAAGATCGTCGCCGCCTGCAAGAAGGCAGGTGTCCGCCGTCTGGTCCATATGAGCGCCCTCGGCGCCAGCCCGAAGGGGCCGTCGGAATACCTCTGTTCCAAGGGCGACGGCGAGGCCATCGTGATGGCCGCCCAAGGCGAACTTGAGGTGACCGTTTTCCGCCCCTCCGTCATTTTCGGCCTCGGTGACTCCTTCCTGACCATGTTTGCCGACGTGTTGCGCAAGCTGCCGTTCTTCCCGCTCGGTTTCGGTCAGGCCCGCTTCCAGCCGGTATGGGCGGCCGATGTCGCCGATGCCTTTGTCGATAGTCTGGGTGATGCATCGACCTTTGGCCAGGCCTACGATCTGGTCGGCCCCAAGGTTTATACGTTGCGCGAACTCGTCAACTACACCGCCAGGCTGGTCGGCAGCAATGCGCGGATCATCGCCTTACCCGAAGGCCTTGCCTACCTGCAGGCCGGCCTGATGTGGCTGGCGCCGAAGCCGCTGATGTCGCCGGACAATCTGCGCTCGATGCAGGTCGACAACGTCTGCGACGGCAACTGCAACCTGCCGCCCAACTGGAAGCCGACGGCGCTGGAAGCGGTCGCCCCGACCTACATCGCCCACAACACGCCCAAGGGCAAGCTCGACGGCTTCCGCTACCGGGCTGGACGGTAAACGCACCGGCCGCCGATGAAAATCTACATCGTTGGCGGCGCGGTTCGCGATGAACTGCTCGGGCGGGCGAATGCCGACCGCGATTACGTCGTTGTCGGCGCCAGCCCGCAGGCCATGCTGGACAAGGGCTTTCGCCCGGTCGGCAAGGATTTCCCGGTGTTTCTCCATCCCGACACGCACGAGGAATACGCGCTCGCCCGCACCGAGCGCAAGACTGGCCATGGCTACCACGGGTTCGCCTTCCACGCGGCGCCCGACGTCACGCTGGAAGAAGATCTTGCGCGCCGCGACCTGACCATCAACGCGATGGCCAGGGCGATCGACGGCACGCTGGTCGACCCCTTCTGCGGTCAACGTGATTTGCAGGGCAAAATCCTGCGCCATGTCGGTCCGGCCTTCGCCGAAGACCCGGTGCGCATCCTGCGCCTGGCCCGCTTTGCCGCCCGCTTCGCCGATTTTTCGGTGGCGCCGGAAACGCTGGCACTGATGCGCGACATGGTCGCCGACGGTGAGGTCGATCATCTGGTTGCCGAGCGCGTCTGGCAGGAGTTGGCAAAGGGTCTGCTGGAAGAGAGGCCGTCGCGCATGTTCGAGGTGTTGCGCCAATGCGGCGCGTTGCCCCGGCTGCTGCCCGAGGTTGACGCGCTGTTCGGGGTGCCGCAGCGGGCGGATTACCATCCGGAAATCGATACCGGCGTCCATACCTTGATGGTGGTGGACGAGTCAGCGCGTCAAGGTTTTTCATTGCCGGTTCGCTTTGCCGCGCTGACGCATGATCTCGGCAAGGCGACGACGCCGGCTGACATCCTGCCGCGCCATTACGGCCATGAAGCGCGCAGCGTGCGGCTGACCATGGCGCTTTGCGAGCGTCTGCGGGTGCCCAACGAATGCCGCGACCTGGCACTGCTCGCCGCGCGCTACCACGGCGACATTCATCGCGCCGCCGAACTGCGCCCGACGACGCTGGTGACCTTGCTCGAACGGACCGATGCGCTGCGGCGCCCGGAGCGCTTCGCGCAATTGCTGCAGGCCTGCCAGTGTGACTTCAATGGTCGGCTGGGCTGGGCCGATCGCCCTTATGACAGTCCCCGCCTGCTGCTGGCGGTGCTGGATGCGGTGCGGACTGTCGATGCCGGGGCTGTCGCAGCGGCCTGCACCGACAAGGCGAAAATTTCCGAGCGGATTCGTTCGGCGCGGGTCGCCGCCGTCAAGGCCATGCTAAATGAGGCGCGAGACGAGCAGGATGAGCGCTGAGAAAATTATCGTCGTGGTAAACGGCAGATAGTAGCTGCGGCCGCGAAAGCGGCAGGTGATATCGCCCGGAAGCTGTCCGAAGCGTATGAAGCGCGCGGCGTGCGGGGCGATGATGCCGAGCAGAAAGATGGCGATCACCAGTGTCAGGATCCACTTCAGCATATCGACTTGAGCTACCCTTGGGGATCGTGCATTTAAGCATGCTTCACCCAACAATAGAGTAGCAATGATAAAAACCGAAAAAATCAACGGCATCGAGGTATTCTCGTGCCTGCCGGCAGGCACGACGGATCGCCCGCCCCTGCTTTTCGTTCACGGCGCCTTTGCCGGGGGCTGGATGTGGACCGATACCTTCGTGCCATTTCTGGCCCAGGCCGGTTATCCCTGTCATGCGCTTTCCCTGCGCGGACACGGGGGCAGCGACGGACACGAGCACATCGACTGGTTCTCGATCGCCGATTACGTCAACGATGTCGCGGCGGTCATCGACTGGCTGGGCGAGAAGCCGGTGCTGATCGGTCATTCGATGGGCGGCTTCATCATCCAGAAATACCTTGAGCGCCATACCGCGCCGGCTGCGGTACTGCTCTGCTCGGTGCCGCCGCAAGGCTTGGTCGCGGCCCAGTTTCATCTCATGTTCCAGAAGCCGCATCTGTTCATGGACCTCAACAGCGTCATGGGCGGCGACCATGCGGATAGCCAAACCTTGCGCGAAGCCCTGTTCGCCGGCGAAGTTGACGAGGCGATGCTCGCGGTCTGGATGGGGCGCATGCAGTCCGAGTCGCACCGGGCGCTGTGGGACATGTCGATGTTCAGCCTGCCCAATCTGCATGCGATGAACCGGCCGCCGATGCTCATTCTCGGCGCCGAGCACGACGTGCTGGTGCCGGCTTTCCTGGTCCAGTCAACGGGTCACAGCTATGGGCTGCCGGTGCATATCTTCCGCAACATGGGCCATGCGGTGACCCATGAAAAGGAATGGCAACTGGTTGCCGGCACGTTGCGGGAATGGTTCGATCAGCTCGCGGTCTGACCCTTGATCGATGGCGTGGAGTTCTCTGCCGGGATTGGGGCTGGTCAATCTTGCATTTGCCGTTGTTTCACTCCACTATTGCTTATCTTCAAAAGGATTTCGCAAGGGCCATGACCACAAACGAAAAAACCGGGGAGTCCAGCCGAATTCTTGACGCCATTCGCGCCAAGCGTGAGCGCCATACGGCGACATCTGGCGACATCGAGGCGCTTGAGGCTGCTTTGATGGCTGACATCGATTCCTTCGATCTCAAAGAGGCCGAGCGTCAGGCGCGGCGCGAGCAACTGGCGAGCATGCACGGTGGCATGAGCGACGCATCGCTGGTATTTCCCGAGATTGTGCCGGCCGGCGCCGTCCGCCATCGCGATCATCCGAACAAGGGTGATGACGCCCGGCGGAACCCGCAACGGATCGTCAACGGCAGCAACCTCCTTGGTCAGTTACGGCACCAGGCAGAGCTCCGGCAGCGCGAGCTGCATTCGGAGATGGCCGAGCGCTCGGCCAGTAATATCGCACTGGAGCACGCACTCAAGAAACTGTTTTTCTTCCTGCACGATCTCGTGCAGCAACTCAATATCGTAAAGCCGGCGGTCGAGCGCGAGTACTCCGCGGCTGGTGACGTGATGTACAGCGGCCTCGTCTGGCAGGAAGGTTTTGCCGATTACCGGACCCAGTCGCAGAGCGCGGGGGCGATGGTTGAACTGGTCACCCTTGCCTACCAGCTCGTATCGCCCGTCAGTTTTTCGATCAAGCGCGATGGAGCGGGTGTCGAGCGTCTGCGCACGGCGCTCTTCGATTACGGTCTGCAGTTCACCTGCAAGGAATTCAAGAACGAACGCAGTTATGTCGAGCGCGCCGAATTCGAAATCAGCGGCCAGGTAGGCGTCAGCGCGCGCTGGAAGGCGGATTTCGCCAACGGTGTTCTGGTCCTCGAGTCACGCAACCTCGAACGCCTTGGCAGCGCGGTTCATACCATACAGCCGGGGGCGATCGACCAGTCCTTGCTCGACGAGTTCGGCCGCCTTCTTCTCGGGCTGCCCAACCGCTTCCGCGACCTGGCGAAGCGTTAGCGTTCACTTCGTCATTCCGGCATGGTCCGCCCGGTTTGCCTCGGTGGATCAGAATTCGGCGTCGAAGCTGGAAGCCGAGCGATCAATGCTCTCAATAACGCTGGTCGCCAGGGCAATTTCCCGCAGGAAGCACACGAGTCCGGCAATCAGCGCCAGCATGGCGGCTATGAACAGGCTGGCGATCGTGCTGGGCAACTCGACATGTAACTCGGCACCAACGAAGAGCGCGGCGATGACCAGGCAGACCAGCAGGTCGCAGACCGTACACAGCGTGATGGCCCAGTGAATCAGGCGGGCGCGGCGCGCCAGCGAGATGATTGTCGTTTGGGCCTTCAGGCGGAATGCGGGGGATGACTCCTCGGCGAGCGCTCGTTCCAGTGCGTGGAAGCGGTCGACGACCCTGGCCAGGCGATTGGTCAACACGCCGAGAAGCGCCCCAACGCCGGCAAGAAGAAAAACCGGGGCGACCGCCAGCTGGATGACGTGGGCGACGGAAGAAACCTGGCTGGTGAGCTCGTTCATGGCGTGGTCCCGGAAGGCATATGTTGCCGGCGCTGCGCACCGGCTTTGGAAGGAATCGCCCGCGCAAGTCGGGCACAGAACTATCCCACGATTTTCTACTCTGACTCAACTCCTGGCGCGAGATCATTCCGGTCTCGGGAGCGGCCATCCTTGAAAACTCGATCAGACGATTCCATGAACGCACCTGAACACCACCGGCGACTGGGTCGCCTCGAAGACCTTGAGTTCGACAACAGCTTTGCCGGCTTGCCTGAAACGTTCTATACGCGGCTGGCGCCGGCAGGCCTTCCGGCACCCTATCTGGTGGGTGCCAGCCACGAGGTGGCTGAACTGATCGGGCTCGACCCAAGTGAATTCGGGCGCCCCGAATTCTGCGAGGTTTTTGCCGGGAACAGCCTGCCGTCGGGCAGCGACGCCCTGGCTGCGGTTTATTCCGGACATCAGTTCGGCGTCTGGGCAGGGCAACTGGGCGACGGGCGGGCGCATCTGCTGGGTGGTCTGCGCAACGCGCATGGCCACTGGGAAATCCAGCTCAAGGGCGCCGGGCGCACGCCCTACTCGCGGGGTGCCGACGGCCGTGCCGTGCTGCGTTCGTCGATTCGCGAGTTTCTCTGTTCCGAGGCGATGGCCGGGCTCGGCATCCCGACGACGCGCGCGCTGTCGGTGGTTGGCGCCGACTTGCCGGTGCGTCGCGAGGAAATCGAAAGCGCGGCGGTTGTCGCCCGAGTGGCGCCCAGTTTCGTGCGCTTCGGCTCCTTCGAGCACTGGGCATCGCACGGGCGCGCGGACGAACTGCGGCTACTGGCCGATTACGTGATTGACAACTTCCGCCCCGAGTGTCGCGCGGCCGCCAATCCCTACGCCGCCCTGCTCGCCGATGTCAGCCGCCGCACCGGCGAACTGATCGCGCGCTGGATGGCGGTCGGCTTCATGCACGGAGTGATGAATACCGACAACATGTCCATCCTCGGTCTGACGCTCGACTACGGACCCTTCGGCTTCATGGAGGCCTTCGACGCCGGCCACATCTGCAACCACTCCGACGATCAGGGCCGCTACAGCTATCGCAACCAGCCGCATGTCGGGCAATGGAATCTCTATCGTCTGGCCGAGGCTCTCCGCCCGCTGGCAGGCGATCAGGCGACAGTTCGGGCGGCCACCCAAGGTGACTTCCTGCGGGGCGCCGTCGATGACAACTATGGCGATGCTTTCGACGCGCATTTCGAGCGGTTGATGCGTGCCAAGCTCGGCTTGCGCGAGGCGTTGCCGGACGACGAAGACTTCATCACCGAAACTTTCGGTCTTCTGCAACAGCATCGTCCCGATTTCACCTTGTTCTTCCGCGCCCTGTCGCAGTTGCCTGCGGTTCAACCCCGAAAAAAATGCAAAAACCGATGCGCCGGTGCGCGACCAGTTCGTCGATCGTGCCGCCTGCGACACCTGGCTGGCCAACTGGCGCGCCCGCCTGGCGCAAACGCCGTGGGAAGACGATGCGCGGCAGGCGGCGATGCGGTCGGCCAACCCGAAATACGTGTTGCGCAACTGGCTGGCTGAAGGCGCAATCCGCAAGGCGCAGGAAGGGGATTTCTCGGAAGTCGAGCGTTTGCTGGCCTGCCTGCGCCGCCCTTTCGACGAGCAGCCGGAATTCGAACATTACGCCGCGCTGCCGCCCGACTGGGCGAACGGCCTGGAGGTCAGTTGTTCCAGTTAACCGCGTAGCTGGAAGGGTGACCCCCAAGCGGGGCACTCAATAATTCGGCGTGGCACCGTGCAGAGGTTGAATTTCAGGGAAGCCGAAAACCGGCTTGGGCAGCGGCTTCAGCAGCTTGATGCGATTCAGCTTGGGATCGGCCGTCTTCCCGGGTAACGACTCCAGGTAGCGCACGACGACTTCCGTACCGTCGAGAATCTCGCCGCCCTCGCCGCGCACGATGCGGATGAATGTGCCCGGTACCTTCGGACAATCGCAGCCATTGATGTCCTCGGGGTCATCGCCGTACCAGTAGCCGGCGTAGGAGTAGACCGCCTCGGGATCGAGCGGCTTGCCGTTGACCTGGATGTTCGAGGCCCGGAAGCCATAAGCGCGATAGGGGTCGAGATCCAGGGTCAGGCCGCTATACCCAAACAGCCAACCGCCAGTCCATAGGGCAGGATTCGGGTCCAGGGATCCTTCGGCCGTATTCTCCAGTTGACGCTTCAACCAGCGGCCTTGAATGCGGACGACACCGATCTGTGGACCAATCGGGATGAAATGATAGATGTCCTCCAGCTTGATTGGTCCAGGCGGCACATGCGTGCCATAGCGGAATCCCCGTATGGCGGCGACGTCAGCCTTGGCGATGCTGCGGAAGGCATCGGTAATGAAGTCATGCGATGAACCCTCGACCACGCCCGGCATATCATGGTTGGCGAAGTTGCCACGGACTAGGGCCGCCTTGGTATTGCCCACCACCGTGTCGATAGGCCGCGTCAGCAGGGAGCCATTGAACGGGTTCACATGCTGGACAAAGTCCGGTCCGCTGACGAAAGTCTTGCGCGCCTGCCTAACCGCTTCGGCAATGCCTGCATCCTCGGTGATACTGCTGTTGATGGTGTGGGCCGTCCACTGCCACTTCTCGAGCTTTCCATTGCTGACCTTCAGATTCAGTTCGCCCACCATGGTGCCGTCCTGACCTTCCTCGACCACGATCGTGCCGGTCTTGGTGATCACCGGCTGACGGGTTTCCTCGTGCATGTCGGACGACAGAATCACGTCGATCCCGGGGTACCGTTCAGCCAGGCGCACGTTGTTGGCCAATCCCAATTCGGAAGCAACGACGAGGAGGTCAACTTTTTCCACGTTGCGCAGAATCGGAATGAACTCCGCCAACTCCGGTTCGCCACGGGAGAACACCAAACCCTTGGTCACCGTTCTGCCTACTACCTGCGGCCCACGGTCGCTGGTCAGGCCCAGAATGCCGACCTTGAGGTCGCCGAACTGGCGAATGATGTAGGGCGGCAGTACACGCTGGCCGGCGGAGGCAGGGAAGAAGGTTTGGGGATCGCCATCCGTGGTCACGTAGTAGAGATTGGCGGCGATGGTATTCCAGTTCGCCTTCGGGGACTTGCCGGCGAAGGTTTCCACGAAGCGCCGACTGCCATAAACGTAATCCCAGTTGCCGGGATTGAAGGCATCGAACTTGAAGCGGTTGAGGACGTCCACGATGGCCTGGCCACGGGTAAACAGCGCTTCGGCCGATCCCTGCACCGTATCGCCGGTATTGACCAGCAGGGTGTTTTTCTCGCGGCCACGGATTTCCTGCACCTTGGTGTAGATGCGGGCGAAGCCGCCCAGGGTCTGGCCCGCTTCTTCCTCGCGCACGCTTGGGCGCGGCACCATGTGTCCGTGCAGGTCGCCGAGATGGATCAGGGTGACGTCCCCGCTGCCTGCGGCGGCGACCGGCAAGCTGCCGAGCAGGCTGGCCATGCAGACCACGGACGCGCAGAGTGCTGATAGTTTCATGTGATTTTCCTTTGTCGTTGTTTTGAGTGGCTCGATCAGTAGCGCGCGTCTTTTGGTTTGTCGCCGTTCGGCCAATCCTTGTTCTTGCTGGCGAAATCGGGTCGCGGCTGAGTCGTGAAGTAAAGCGCGACGTCATACGCTTCCTGATCGGTGAGGCTGCCACCCTGGCCTAGCGGCATGTTGTGCTTGACAAAGGCCGCAGCCGTATTGAGTCGTGCCATGCCCGCCCCGATGTTGAATGAACGGGGACCCCATAAAGGCGGGAAGAGCGTTTCGCCGGTCGGTCCATACATGCCTTCTCCATTGGCGCCGTGGCAGACCGTGCACTTCTCGGCGAACACAGCCTTGCCACGGGTAGCGTCGGGTGGTTGCCGCGCCGAAATCTTTACGAAGCCGCGGCCGGGCACGCTGACGCCCGTCGGTACGCCGTAGGATAGCCACTGCATGTAGGCCAGGATGCCGCGCATTTCCTTGCTGTTTACCGGCAGCGGCTTGCCGTTCATCGAGCGTTCGAAGCAGTCATTGATGCGATCCTGCAGCGAATTAACTTCGGCATTGCGGGTGCGGTATTCTGGAAACACTCCCCAGATGCCAACCCAAGGTGCCGCGTAGGGCGTTCGGCCACCATCGAGGTGGCAGCTGGTGCAGTTCAGCGCCGCGCTGGGTACGTAGGCCTTGGCGAATACCTGGGTCTGGCTGAGCAGCTTTTGGCCATACTGAATTGCCTCGCCCATCTTGCCGACCGGCATCGAACTATGCTCCGGCGGACTAAACTGTGCCTCTGACGGGTTGGTTACCGGGTCCTGTGCACTTGCTGGCAACGCGGCACTAACCGCACATAGCGCAACAAATACAGGCAGTAACGACTGTCTTTCCCTTCTTTTCATGATTCCCTCCTCCAAGGATGTATTGATGCGAAACAACTTCTCCAATGTTGGCCGCGTTACTGCCGGCCACAATGTCTCCAAAGAATTTGATGGTGCCGTCAGGGTCTGATGTACATAAAGCCCTGCGCCTGTTTGGCGAGGATTTCAACGACGCCCGCCTTGACGTAGTCGAGGTGCGGCAGCATGTCGTCTCTCGTCAGTTTGGCGCCCTTCATCGTGTTCTCGCAGGCGACAACGTGAACGCCGCGGTCAATGGTCTCCGCCACGCGATCGGCCAGCTCCGAGTCAAATTTCAACATGCCGATGCCGGGACCGAAGACGACCAATTCGATGTCGACGTTGTTCCTGCCGATCTCCTCCTGGACATTCTTGATGTTGACCAGAGCCAGATTCCATTTCTTGGGGTCGCCATCGCTAACTTGGAAAACAGCTTTGAGCTTGGGCGTCTGCTCGGGTGCGGCGACCGACTCGTCAGCCCCGCGTGCCGGCTGCAGACTGATAAGGCCTAGAATCGCGCCAACCAGCACTCCGGTTGCAATAAATCCGCGAATATTCATGTTGAAATATTCCCCGAAGTTGACACCCGGACATGCTCTGGGTCTGCATTCCACTCCATAATCCACCTTCCCCCGTCAAAGTTGCCGCCGACTTTTCGCTTCAAGATACCCACGAAAAAGCCTGTTCGGAATCGCTGCGTGTAGCTCATAAGACGGACAGGGTTCCGGATTTATTCCAACACCGCTTAATTTTTATTTCACGGAATAATTTCCGGCATCCCAACGTTTACACTTTCATCACGACCGTCGGATGGACGTCAAATTGAACATTCTCGGATTCTTTGGCCGTAGCAGGGCCTTCGAGGCCAAACTCGAGCAAAGCCGACCGCGGCTTTACAGGCTCGCCTGTGCCTGGACCCGTAACCAGTCATTGGCCGATGATGTGGTCCAGAACACTCTGGTCCAGGCCTTGCGCCAATCCGGACAGTTGCGGAACCCCGAGGCCATGGATGCCTGGTTGCTTACCATCATGGCCAATTGCTGGAGAGACCATTTTCGGCGCAACCGCGAAACAGTGGATATTGATGAAGTGGGCGATGAAGCGCTGGCATGCGATCTCACGCCAGAATACGAATTCGAGAAAAACCAGGTGATCCAGCGGGTACGCCGGGCGGTCGGCTGCCTGCCGCTGGGACAGCGTCAGGTTGTGACGCTCATAGACCTGGAAGAATTTTCGTACGCGGACGTTGCTGCCATCCTTGGCATTCCGATCGGCACCGTCATGAGTCGCCTTTCTCGGGCCAGACTCGCTCTGCGTGAATTGCTTCTGGAATATATGAAGAATCCGGAGACTACCGTGGCTCCCAGGATTTCGAGGATCAAATGAACATTGAAAGCAACAAGTCTCTCGAAGTGAGTGACGAACTTCTGAATGCGTTCGTCGACAATGAACTCGATGCCGAGGAAAAATCCAGGCTGCTGAATCACATGGTGGAAGACGCCAGTGGCCAGCTGCGGGAACGGGTATGTCAGTTGTGGCAGCTCAAGGAACTCGTGCGCAGCGCATATCCTCAGCAGGAAAATGCACTGTCACCTCCGAACAAGAGGAGCGGAACAAACTTTGGACGCTACAGCCAAGCCCTTGCCGCCAGCCTCATGCTAGCCTTGGGTGCCGCACTGGGTTGGTTTGCAAATGAAGGACAGGGGACTTCGGCTGGACAAAACCTGGCGGCGCGGCAAACGACTGAAGGAAAAGTGATACTGCACCTGGCGTCATCCGATCCTGGAAAGCTGAAGGCAGCGCTGGATGAAGCGGAAGAAATGTCGCAACGTCGTGACCGGACCGGGAGTCCCATGCAAGTCGAACTTGTAGCCAATGAGGGCGGCCTGACCTTGTTTCGCGCCGATGTCTCGCCGTATGCCCGGCGTATCGAGACCATGAACAAGACCCACGAAAATATTACCTTCATCGCGTGCAACAACACGATCGGAACGCTTCGCAAGGCAGGCGTGGACGTGAGGCTCCTGCCATATGTTGAGATCACTCCGTCTGTCGTTGATGAGATTCTGAGGCGGGTCCAACACGGTTGGACCTACGTCAAAATCTAGGTATCGGTCGGAGCAGCGGGACATGTGCTTAGATGATTTCACGCGTGTTCCAGCAAGGCATCGCTCCTGAGAAGGGGCGGCTGCAGGGTTGCCGTACCTCGGGCTAAAGCGCTGTCAGGATTACCTACACTAGTCCGGGATGAAACAGCGCTGGCCGCCGAACTCGAACTGGTGCAGGCGGTAGCCGTAGAGTTCGCTGAGCTTTTCGGCGGTCAGGATGGTGTTGACCGCACCCAGTTCGCAATGTCCGTTGCCGTCGATCAGCAGTGCGTGATTGCAGAAGCGATGGGCCAGCGCCGGGTCGTGCAGGACCATGACGACACCCGCCCCGCAATCGTGCGCCGCGCCGGCGAAAAGTTCGAGGACGGCCATCTGGTGATTGAGATCAAGGTGGGCGAGCGGTTCGTCGAGCAGGTAGAGCGGCGCGGCTTGTGCGAGCAGCGTGGCGATGGCCAGACGCTGGCGTTCACCGCCTGACAGGGTGTGGATCTGGCGCTTTTCGAGGCCGGCGAGACCGACAGCGGCCAGCGCGCTGCGCGCCAGATCGGCGTCGCGCGTGCTTTCCCAGTCCCAGCGGCCGAGGTGCGGGTGGCGGCCGGTCAGTGCGGTTTCGAGCACCGTCGAGCCGAACGGATCGGCCTGCGTCTGGCCCAGCCAGGCACGGCGCCGCGCCGCCTCGCGTGGGTTAAGCACGGTGTAGGGCGAGCCGCCCAGTTCGACGCTGCCGCCAGCGGGCGCGCGCAGTCCGGCCAGCGTCGCGAGCAGGGTCGATTTGCCGGCGCCGTTGCGGCCGAGGATGGCCAGACGTTGCCCACTCTCGATGCTCAGATCGAGCGCGCGGGTGACACAGCGGCCGCCGATTTCGACCGAAAGATCCGTGGCGGTCAGCAGCGGGGTGCTCATCTGGCCTGCCGCGAGAGCAGAAAGAGGAAAACCGGGACACCGATCAGCGCCGTCAGCACGCCGACCGGCAACTGCTGCGGGGCGATCAGCGTGCGCGCCAGGGTGTCGGCCAGCATCAGCAGCGCGCCGCCGGCCACTGCCGAGGCCGGCAGCAGCAGGCGCTGGTCGTTGCCGGTGGCGAGGCGGACCAGGTGCGGGACGACGAGGCCGATGAAGCCGATCGAGCCGGCGGTCGTTACCGACGCGGCGGTGGCCAGCGACGCCAGCAGGAAAATGGCATAGCGCAGGCGGTTGACCGCAACACCCAGCGCCTGCGCCTGCATCTGTCCGCGGGCAAGCAGGTTGAGCTCGCGGGCGAAGGGCATCGCCAGGGCCAGCGCGACGGCCAATGCGGCCAGCGGCGGCCAGGCACTGGCGGCCTGCGAGAGGTCGCCCATCAGCCAGAACAGCATGCCGCGCAGGCGGTCGTCGGGAGCGATCGCCAGCATCAGGGCGATCAGCGCGCCGCAACCGGCGGCGACGATGACGCCGGTCAGCAGCAGGCGGGTCTGCGTCCAGCTGCCGTCGCCGTGCGCCAGCCCAAAGACGAGCAGCATGACGCCGAGGGCGCCGGCGAAAGCCAGGCCGTCGATGCCGAGCAGCGGCAGGCCAAGCAGGATGGCGAACAAGGCACCGACGCCGGCGCCGCCCGAGATGCCAAGGATGTAGGGGTCGGCCAGCGGGTTGCGCAGCAGCACCTGCATCAGCGCGCCGGCCAGCGCCAGCAGGCCGCCGCAGGCGAAGCCGGCGAGGGCGCGCGGCAGACGCAATTGACGAACGATGTCGGAACCCGGCGCCTCCTGTCCGAGCAGGGCGGCGAGGACGTCGCTCGCCGCGACCGGGATGCTGCCGGCCGCCAGCGCCGCCCAGAAACTCGCCAGTGCCAGCAGCACGAGCACGGCGAGGATCAGGAAGGCGCGGCGGCGGGTCGGCATCAGCGGAAGTTGTAGCTCGCGGTCATCAGGAAGGTGCGGCCATCGGCGGGGTAGTAATAATAGTCCGACTGGAAGGTCGAGTAGCCGGCATATGGCGAGTACTTCTTGTCGAAGGCGTTGAGCAGGCGTGCCGAAATCGACCACGGCTTGAAATTCCAGCCGGCCATGAAGTCGACCGTGGTGTAGCCGGGCAGCTTGTCGAGAGCGTTGGCGAAATCACCGCTGTAGTAACGCTCGCCGACGTAATTGGCGATTGCCGTGTATTGGCCGATGTTGCCACCATCCCAGGTCAGCCGCGCCGCTGCCTTGTTCTTCGGCACCAGCGGAACCTGATTGCCGTCGTAGACGCCGTCGCGGAAGGTCGAATCGGCGTAGGTATAGGAAACGCGGGCCAGCAGCGACGGGACGATGCGCCAGTCGGCTTCGAGTTCGAGGCCTTGACGGCGGGTCGGCGCCAGATTGACGTTCTTGAACAGAGCGCCGTCATAGGCGATTTCGTCCTCCAGATCCATCAAATAGACTGCCGCCCTGCCCTTGACCGGCCCGAGTGCAAGGCTGCCGCCGAGCTCGCCGAGCGTGCCGGTCTGCGGCTTGAGGTCGCCGGCGAAGGTCGGGTTGCCGGTGAATGGGTCGTAGCCGAACAGTTCGTCGGTGGTGGCGAAGCGGAAGGTCGTGCCGGCCTTGCCGTAGGTACGCCAGCCTTCGCCGGAATAAGTCAGGCCGAGATCCCAGGCGTTGCGTGAATAGTCGGCGCTGCCTTGCATCGCCGGCTTGCGGGCCAAAAAATCCGGGGTAGGCATCCTGCCACGCCGACTGGTTGACGCGCTGATTGCGCGCGCCCAGGGTGCCGGCCCAGCCCGCGCCGAATTCGGTGGTGTTCTGGAAATAGAAGCCGGTGCTGTCCTGCTTGGCGCCTTGCGTGGCCGATGTCGTATAGGTAGCGTCAACCTGGCCGGAGTAATAGTCGATGCCCGCCACCGTCTCGCTCTTCAGGCTGCCCAGACCATGCTGCCAGCGCAGGCGCGGGGTCAGCGACCAGCTTTCGCGGGTACGGTCCGCTTCGCTGCCGAACGAGACATAATTGGCATGGCTGTCCTGGCCTTCAACCGACACTTCGGCCTCGATGCGCAGCGTGTCGGTCACCGGCAGCGCGACGCCGGGGCGCAGCCGGTAACCGTTGCTGCGTTGCGAATCGTAAGGGGTTGTCGAAGCCTTGGGGTTTGCCTGATAGGCCGCGCTGAGCAGATAGCCAGGCAGTCCGCTTTGGCTGTTGTACACCGAATAGTCGATGAAGCCTTCGCCCTGGCCGATATAGAGCGCGCCGCGTCCGCTGAGCGCCGCCTGTTCTGCCTGGGAGTTTTCGCGCCAGCCGCCGGTGTGGGCGTAATGGCCGAAGATGTTGAAATAGCCGGTTTCGTTGCCGGCCGCCGCGTTCGCGTCGACGGTCTGGGTGTCGTAACTGCCGATGCCGATCGTCGCGCCGGCACGCGGCGTGCCTGACTTGTCGGTGATGATGTTCACGACACCGCCAGTCGCCTTGTCACCGAAGAGGACGGTGCCGGCGCCACGCTGGATCTCGATGCGCTGGACGCTGTCGAGCGGAATCGCCGACCAACTGACACTGCCCAGGTCGATCGGGTTGAGGCGCTGGCCGTCGAGCAGGATCAGCGTATTGCTGCCGGCGGTTTCGCCGAAGCCGCGAATGTCGATCGTCGAATCGATCCCGAGACTGCCGTAGAGGGCGCGGACGTCGACCCCGGCGCTGGACTTCAGCATGCTGGGCAGGTCGGTGGCAGGCGTGTTGCGAATGTCGTCGCGGGTGATGACGCTGATGTTGGCCGGCACGTTCACCTCCGGCTCGCTAAAGCGGGTAGCGGTGACGATGACGGGATCGAGGTTGTCGGCGGCAGCAGCGTGCGCCAGTGTCAGAAATGCAATGGAAAGCGCCGCGGTCAGCGGCTTGAGACGTGGATTCATTTTTTTCTCCCTTTCCGGCAGGCGTCCCCGCATACCGGAATGACTGAACAAGGAAGCATCGGGAGGAGAAACGCAGGTCGGAGACCGGCGCCACACCCCCGTGGCACTTCCGCTGGTTGTCGCAGGCCGGTATCCGGGCTCGCAAGTCTTGACGCGCCGCCTTCCCAGGTCGAAACCCAGTGGCATCGTGGCGCGCCCGCACTTGCTTACCGTTGCGGGGGCAGCAGCGGAGTTGTCCCGAAGGACGCACCGCTTTCCCGTTTAACCGCGGTTGGAGAATCCGTCCGCAGCACCTGTTACGGCGCGCATTCTACATCGCTCGTTGTTGCATTGCACCCGAAACGTTGCGGGCGGGTGTCGATAAACCACTTTTAGAATAAAGGCTTAGTCCTTGACCATGCACTGTTTTTGCCTCTATAGTGCGCGCCATGAATACGCATCTTGAAGAGCTCGAAGCCAAGATTGAACAGGTCGTCGCCCTGGTTCACCAGTTGCGCGCCGAGAACGATGTGCTGAAAAATCAGATCGCCGAAGCCGACGCCGAGCGCCTGCACCTGCGCCAGTCGATGACGGCCGCCCGTGAGCGTCTCGAAGGTCTGATCGACAAGTTGCCCGAGGATGCCTGAAATGAGCAGCGAGCATAATTTTCTCGACGTCAAGATCATGGGCCGCGAATACCGCGTGGCCTGTACGCCGGAAGAGCGCGACGGACTGCTGGCGGCAGTCGAGCTGGTTGACAACAAGATGCGCGAAATCGCCCAGCGGACCAAGAGCACCATCGCCGAGCGCGTGGCGGTCATGGCTGCCCTCAATATCGCGCATGAACACCTTGCCGCACCGTCAGTCACCGCTGAAAAAGAAGTCGACTACGCGGTTGATACTTCCGACGCTAAGCGTAGAATCGCCGACATGGGAGCACGGATCAGTACCGTGCTTGCGCCCCAGCAGCAACTGGACTTGTAGTCATTTGCTGCTGACCCCGGCGCCGCCCGCCGAGCGTCCCTGCGGTGTTTGTTAAGGCCATAGATTCCTTGAACCAATGCTAATTGGCATCGGTTGCGGACCATCGAAACCGCTGTTGTGCGCTCTCTTTTTCGAGAATGCCTGATGCGGAAGGAAAGCAGCCACTCTGGACCCAGGTTCAGGATGCCGGCCTGACGGCACTCGCGGGGGCCATTCTTTCTGGATGAGCTGATGAGAACCCTGTTATCCGCCTTTTTGCTGGGGCTTGCCCTGGTTGCCTGTTCGGGTAATTCGCTGTCCGGCAACGAGCCTTTGACCGACCGTTACTGGCGCGTGCTGGAAATCGATGCACAGCCGGTGAAGGTCGACAACCAGAAAGCCGAGCCGCACATTGTCCTCGCCGGGGACAGCAAGACCCATGGTTCGGACGGATGCAACCGCTTTCACGGCGGTTACGAGGATGCCACGGGACTGCGTTTCAGCCGCCTGGCGTTGACCATGATGGCCTGCGTCCCGCCCGTGATGGAACAGGCACGGAAATTCATGCAGGCAATCGAGGCTACGGTTGACTACCGGATTCAGGGTAAAACGCTGGAACTGCTCGATTCGGGCGGTCGCGTGCGCATGCGGCTCGAAGCTACTGCGCTCAAGTAGGCCGCCACAGTGCTGGCGGAGGCACGGATACTCGCGGCAGTGTTACTTCCTTGCCGCCAATCGCAATCGGGGGACAAATGAAGCTGCTTTCAGGAATCGATAACCTGTTTCTGCACATGGAACAGGGCAATCAATACATGCATGTCGCCGGATTGGGCATCTACGATCCGTCCACCGCGCCGGGCGGCAAGGTACGCTTCAAGCAGGTGTTGAATTTCTTTGCCAATCGACTGGACAGCGCCAAGGTCTTTCGCCGCAGACTGGTATCCGCGCCGCTCGGGCTTGACCGGCCTTATTGGATCGATGAGGGCGAGATCGATACCGAATACCATGTGCGTCATATTGCCCTGCCCCAACCCGGCGACTGGCGGCAACTGATGATCCAGGTGGCGCGCATCCATTCGCGCCCGCTGGACCGTAGCCGGCCGCTCTGGGAGGCCTACGTCATCGAGGGTCTCGACAATATTCCTGGTATCGCCAAGGGCAGCTTTGCGCTCTACGTCAAATTTCACCATGCCGGGGTCGACGGGGAGGGTGGCGCCGAGATCATCAGGGCCATCCATACGCTGTCCGCCGAGCTTGACGAGGCGCCATCCGCTGGCGACCGGACCGTGTTCGCGGATCGCGAGCCGTCGAAGCTTGAACTGTATTCGCGCGCGGTCGCCAACCGGACGCGCCAGGTCTTGGATGCCGCCAAGCTGGCTGCCAATCTGGGCGGGCGCGCGGCGCTGGCCGGCAAGGATCTCGTGGCCTCGGGGAAGGCATTCGATATCGCCCAGGGCCTGATCGCCAAGCACTTCGGCGGATCCGGCGGCGGTGGCAACAAGGCGCCGGGCGACATGGCCGGGCGCAAGCCGCAGACGCGTTTCGACCACCCGGTATCGCCGCACCGCGTGGTCGATGCGGTGGGATTTTCGCTGGCCGAATGCAAGACGATCCGCCAGCACATAGACGACATCACGATCAACGATATCTTCATGTCCGCCACCGGCGGCGCGATCCGCAAATACTTGGAACGCAAGGGCGAATTGCCGGCGCGCACGCTGAACGCCATGGTGCCGATGTTGACGCGCGGGGCCAGCAAGGAGATGGATTCCGGTAATCAATTCGGCATGGCGCCGATGGCTTTACGGACGGACATCGCCGATCCGGTCGAGCGCGTGCTGGCGATCAAGCGCGGCACGACCAAGACCAAGGCGGCGACCTCGGCGCTGGGCAAGGATCTGGCGGCAAAGCTGGTGCAGGTAATTCCTGCTGTCGCGGCGGAGCAACTGGTGCGTCTCGGTATTGTTTCGCTATGCAACGTGACGGTCTCCAATGTCCGCGGGCCCGATCTTCCGCTTTACATGGCCGGCGCGCAGTTGGAGTTGTTCCTGGCCGTGTCGATTGCGTTCGACGGCATCGGGCTCAATGTGACCGGCTTCAGCTACAACGGTACCCTGTGGGTCTGCTTCGTTGCCTGCCGCGACATGCTGCCCGATCCGGACGAGTTCTGCGACTGCCTCAAGGAGAGTTTCGCCGAGCTGCTGGCCGGGGCGATGGCGCGCGAGAAAAAGCCCGCGGAGGTGGCTGCGATGCGCAAACCGGTAGCTGCAAAGCGTACTCGGGCGGCTGCGAAACCCGTGGTAGCGGCTGTTGAAAAGACGCCGACACGCCACGGACGGAAAACCGCAAGCGCGGCGGCAGTGAAAGAAGATGGCGCCGAGGCCGCGACCAAGCCTGCAAGGAGGGCAAGACCATCCAAGGTGGCCAAGACGGCCAAACCATAAGGCAAAAAAGTTTCGGAAATCATTGGCATGACCATTTTGTGGATCGCGGCATATCTTGCGCTCGGCGCATTCGGGGGCTTTTTTGCGGGCATGCTGGGGATCGGCGGCGGGCTCGTGCTGGTCCCCGTACTGACCCTGATGTTTGCGGCACAGGCGCCATTCCCGGCTGGCGAAACCTTGCACATGGCGCTGGGAACCTCCATGGCGAGCATCATCTTCACGGCAATCGCCAGTATCCGGACCCACCACAGTCATGGCGCGATCCTTTGGCATGTCGTCAAGACCATTACACCCGGAATCCTTGTGGGTACCGGCTTGGGCACCCTGGTTGCGGCGAGTGTGCCGAGCCGGCCGCTGGCGGTGTTTTTTACCTTTTTCGTGTGCCTTGTGGCCGTGCAGATGGCCATGAACCTCAAGCCCAAATCTACGCGTGAACTGCCGGGCCGCGTGGGGGTCGCCGGCGTTGGCTTGGGAATCGGGATCTTGTCATCCCTGGTTGCCATCGGTGGCGGTTCGCTGACGGTGCCTTTTCTGACCTGGTGCAATGTGCGGATTCAGCACGCCATCGGCACTTCCGCGGCGGTGGGCTTGCCGATTGCCATCGGCGGCACGCTGGGCTACATCTTCAACGGCTGGGGCAAGGCGGGTTTGCCAGAGGGCAGTCTGGGCTATGTCTATTTGCCGGCCCTGGCCATTCTGGTGGTGGCGACGATGGTGACAGCGCCGTTCGGCGCGCGGATGGCGCATCGCCTGCCGGTGTCGACGCTGAAGCGCATTTTCGCGGGACTGCTGATCCTGCTCGCCGCAAAAATGCTGTGGAACCTGTTCAGCGCCCCGTGAACCGGGGCTTGCGTTTTTCAAGGAAGGCAGCGAGACCTTCCTTGTAGTCCGCGGTAGCGAGGAAGGCGAAGGAAGCCACCTTTTCTTCATCGTTCAGTGGGCGGCCGCTTTGCAGGCGGCGTATCCACTGCTTGTGCCAGCCGGCAACCAGCGGTGCGCCGGCGCCGATGCGGCGGGCGGTGGCGTAAGCTTCGTCGGTGGCTTGACTGTCGGGCACGACGCGGGTGACGAGACCTTTTTCGTAGGCTTCGGTAGCAGTGAGTATGCGGCCCTCGAGCAGAATTTCCTTCATCACCGCGGCGCCGGCCAGCTTGAGCAGGCCTTCCATCTCGCCGGGATACATCGAGAAGCCGAGGCGGTTGATCGGCGCGCCGAAGCGGGCTGATTCATTGCAGATGCGCAGGTCGCAGACGCCGGCGATTTCCAGTCCGCCGCCAATGCAGGCGCCCTGAATCAGCGCCAGCGTCGGGTGCGGGCAATCGGCGATGGCATTCAGCGCAGCGGCCACTTGCCCGTGATAGTGCAGCGCCTGTTCCAGGGTGGCGCGGGCGGTGAGGAACTCCTCGAGATCGCCGCCGGCGGCAAACGCATCGTTGCCCGCGCCGCGCAGGACGATGCAGCGGATGTCGCGGTTGACCGACAATTTGGCCATGTTTTCGGCGAGTTGCAACCACATGCCGAGATTGACGGCATTCAGCTTGCCCGGGTTGTTCAGGGTCAGGGTGGCGATTTCGCCATCGCGGGAGAGGTTAACCGTGCTCATGAGGGCTGTCCATTGGTCTCGTGGCGTCGACTTCAACAGCCGACTTCTTGATATTCAGGCGGCCTTTGCTTCCTTGGGGAGCATTTTGACCAAGGCGTCGTGGCCAGAGAGCAGGTGGTCGTGCATCAGCGCTTCGGCCCTGGCGGCATCGCCTGCCTCGAAAGCGGCCATGATGGCGCGGTGCTCGTCGAGCGATTGCTGCAGTCGCCCTTCGAGCGACAAGGAATGCAGACGACACAATTTGAGCACCTTGCGCAGGTCCTGAACCACCGCAAGCAGCCGGCGGTTGCCAGCCAGTTCCTGAATCCGGAAATGAAACTCCTGATTGGCCTCGAAGAAAGCATCGATACGATTGTCGCGAGCGGCGGACTCAAGGCGTTCATGGATGCTATTGAGCGCGGCAATATCGGCAGGCTTGGCGTGGCGAACCGCGTCGGCGGCACAGCGCCCTTCCAGCAATGCCATCAGCGGGAAGATGTCATCAAGATCCTGCCGCAAAATTTGGGTAACGTAGCAACCGCGCCGTGGCTTGAGTTCGACCAGTCCTTCAGAGGCCAGAACCTTGAGCGCCTCACGTAACGGCGTGCGCGAAATACCATACTGTTCGGCTAGTTTCTGCTCGTCAATCCAGTCGCCCGGCATCAATTCATGGGCAAAAATTCGCTGGCGCAAACGTTCTGCCACTTCCTGATAAAGCGCGGTGGGTGCAATTCGGGTCATATTCGTGGTGTGGTGAGAGTGACCAAGTCCGTACGTTGCAGACTTGCTTCTATAATTATGGATACAGTATTATGTCGGGCTTGGTATGTCAAGCTGAGTCCAGAGGCGTAGAATTTCCAATTGTGCATCTTGGGCCTCAAAAAATCGAATCAGCAAGGGGTGTGTCATGTCTGAAAAGTTCTTTGATTCCAATAACCTGGATGCCTGGGAAAAGTCGGCGGCAAAACATTCCCCGGGTGGCGACGCCAAGAACCTGAACTGGAACACCCCCGAAGGTCTTGCCGTCAAGCCGCTGTATACGAAGGCCGACCTTGCAGGCCTCGAATTTGCCGACACCTTGCCCGGCTTTGCGCCCTATCTGCGCGGTCCGCAAGCGACGATGTATGCGGTCAAGCCGTGGACCATCCGCCAGTACGCCGGCTTCTCCACCGCCGAAGCGTCCAATGCCTTTTACCGCAAGGCGCTGGCCGCCGGCGGTCAGGGCGTTTCGGTCGCCTTCGACCTGGCGACGCACCGCGGCTACGACTCCGATCATCCGCGCGTGCTCGGCGACGTCGGCAAGGCCGGCGTGGCGATCGACTCGGTCGAGGACATGAAGATCCTCTTCGACAGCATTCCGCTCGACAAGGTGTCGGTGTCGATGACGATGAACGGCGCCGTGCTGCCGATTCTCGCCGGTTACATCGTCGCCGCCGAGGAGCAGGGCGTGGCGCAGGAGCAACTGTCCGGCACCATCCAGAACGACATCCTCAAAGAGTTCATGGTGCGCAATACCTATATCTATCCGCCCAAGCCGTCGATGAAAATCATCGCCGACATCATCGGCTACACTGCGCAGCACATGCCGAAGTTCAACTCGATCTCGATTTCCGGTTACCACATCCAGGAAGCCGGCGCCAACGCGGCGCTCGAACTGGCCTTCACGCTGGCCGACGGCATGGAATACGTGCGTACCGGCGATCGCTGCCGGCATGGACGTCGATGACCTTCGCCGGCCGCCTGTCCTTCTTCTGGGCCATCGGCATGAATTTCTATCTGGAAATCGCCAAGATGCGCGCCGCGCCGCCTGTTGTGGCACCGCATCATGACCGAGTTCAACGCCAAGAGCCCGAAGTCGATGATGCTGCGCACGCACAGCCAGACTTCCGGCTGGTCGCTGACCGAGCAGGATCCGTACAACAACGTCGTGCGCACGACCATCGAGGCGATGGCGGCGGTGTTCGGCGGCACCCAGTCGCTGCACACCAATGCGCTCGACGAAGCCATCGCGCTGCCGACCGAGTTCTCCTCGCGCATCGCCCGCAACACCCAGCTGATCATCCAGGAAGAAACCCACATCACCAATGTCGTCGATCCGTGGGCCGGCTCCTACATGATGGAAAAGCTGACCCAGGACATGGCCGACAAGGCCTGGGGCATCATCGAGGAAATCGAGGCGATGGGCGGCATGACCAAGGCCGTCGAATCCGGCTGGGCCAAGATGCAGATCGAAACCTGCGCCGCCGACAAGCAGGCGCGCATCGACTCCGGCAAGGACGTCATCGTCGGCGTCAACAAGTACAAGCTGGCCAAGGAAGACGCCATCGATATTCTCGATATCGACAACCATGCCGTGCGCGATTCGCAGATTGCCCGCCTCAAGAACATCCGCGCCAGCCGTGATTCCGCTGCCGTTTTGGCCGCTTTGGCGGCGTTGACCGCAGCAGCCGAATCCGGTCAGGGCAACCTGCTCGATTTGACCGTCAAGGCCATGCGCCTGCGCGCCACGGTCGGCGAAGTGTCCGATGCGCTGGAAAAGATCTTTGGTCGTTTCCGCGCCAATAATCAGACCATTTCAGGTGTGTACGGAGGTGTTGTGGAAGGTCAGGAAAGCTGGGAAGCCATCAAGGCCGATATCGCCAAGTTCGCCGAAGAAGAAGGCCGTCGTCCGCGCATCATGATTGCCAAGCTCGGCCAGGACGGTCATGACCGGGGCGCCAAGGTGGTTGCCACCGCCTTCGCCGACCTTGGTTTCGACATCGACATGGGCCCGCTCTTCCAGACCCCGGAAGAAGCCGCCCGTCAGGCCATCGAAAACGATGTGCATGCGATCGGCGTATCCTCGCTGGCGGCCGGCCACAAGACGCTGTTGCCAACGCTGGTCCAGGCGCTGAAGGCGCAGGGTGCGGACGACATCATCGTCTTTGCCGGTGGCGTGATTCCCGCACAGGATTACGATTACCTCTACAACGCCGGTGCCAAGGCGATCTTCGGACCTGGAACCCGGATCGAAGATTCAGCGCGCAAGGTAATGGAAGAGATCCGCAAGGCACGTTCCTGATTCACGATGATATTGAGCGAGACGCCGGTGTCGGCTCATACGCCGCTATCTTCCGATCAGTCGCTGATCGATGGCGTGCTGGCAGGGCAGCGTCGTTCGCTGGCCAAGGCCATCACGCTGATCGAATCGACTCGCGCCGATCACCAGCAGCGGGCGCAGCAGGTGCTGAATGCACTGTTGCCGAAAACCGGCAACGCGATCCGCGTCGGTATCTCCGGTGTCCCTGGGGCAGGTAAATCCACCTTCATCGAGGCACTCGGTGTCTGGCTGATCGAGCAGGGCAAGAGACTGGCGGTGCTGGCGGTCGATCCCTCTTCCTCGGTTTCAGGCGGTTCAATCCTGGGTGACAAGACTCGTATGGAACTGCTTTGCCAGCGCGAGGAAGCCTTTATCCGGCCCAGTCCCGTCTGCCGGTTCGCTCGGCGGCGTCGCCGAAAAGACACGCGAGGCGATGCTGCTTTGCGAAGCGGCCGGCTTTGACGTGATCATTGTCGAGACGGTGGGTGTCGGCCAATCGGAAACGACGGTGGCCGGCATGGTCGATATCTTCTGCCTGCTGCAGTTGCCGAATGCCGGCGATGACCTGCAGGCGATCAAGAAAGGCATCGTGGAAATTGCCGATCTGGTGGTTATCAACAAGGCTGACATTGACCCGCGGGCGACGGCCGTTGCCCACGCCCAGTGGCGTAATGCCTTGCACATGCTGCGCCCGGCCTCGCCGAATTGGTCGCCTCCGGTGCTGACCGCCAGCGCATTGCACAAGGAAGGCATCGTCGATTTCTGGGCTGCCATCGAGAAATACCGATCCACGCTGACCCCGACCGGCGAGTTTGCCGCCAAGCGCCGGCACCAGTCCTTGAGCTGGATGTGGCAATTGATCGACTCCGGCCTGCGCCAGCATTTCCGTCATCACCCACGCGTGCGGGAAAATCTGTTCGCGCTCACTCAATCTGTTGAACAGGGCCATACGACCCCGGCTGCTGCCGCGTATGCGCTGCTCGACTATCTGAAACACTGAATCAAGTTACCCGATCCACTAAGGGAGTTATCCATGCATGACATCATCCGCCAGCTGGAAAAAAAGCGTGAAATGGCCCGTCTCGGCGGCGGCCAGAAGCGCATCGACAGCCAGCACGCCAAGGGCAAGCTGACCGCCCGCGAACGTATCGAGTTGCTGTTCGATCCCGATTCCTTCGAGGAGTGGGACATGTTCAAGGAACATCGCTGTACCGATTTCGGCATGGACCAGGCCGAGAAAATTCCCGGCGACGGCGTCGTCATCGGTTACGGCACCATCAATGGCCGTCTGGTTTTCGTCTTTTCGCAGGATTTCACGGTGTTCGGCGGCTCGCTGTCCGAAACCCATGCCGAGAAGATCTGCAAGGTCATGGACCATGCGATGAAGGTCGGGGCGCCGGTGATCGGCATCAACGACTCGGGCGGCGCCCGCATCCAGGAAGGCGTCGCCTCCCTGGGCGGCTACGCCGACGTTTTCCAGCGCAACGTGATGGCCTCCGGCGTCGTGCCGCAGATCTCGATGATCATGGGCCCCTGTGCCGGTGGTGCGGTCTACTCGCCATCGATGACCGATTTCATCTTCATGGTCAAGGACTCGTCCTACATGTTCGTGACCGGCCCGGAAGTCGTCAGGACCGTCACTCATGAAGAAGTCACCGCCGAGGAACTGGGCGGCGCGGTCACGCATACCAGCAAGTCCGGCGTCGCCGATCTGGCTTTCGAGAACGACGTCGAAGCGCTGGCCATGCTGCGTCGCTTCATGAATTTCCTGCCGGCCAGCAACAAGGAAAAGCCGCCGGTCATGCCGACCAACGACCCGGTCGGGCGCATGGATTACTCGCTCGATACGCTGGTGCCGGATAACGCCAACAAGCCGTATGACATGAAGGAGTTGCTCATCAAGGTGGTCGATGACAACGATTTCTTCGAACTGCAGGCCGACTACGCCAAAAACATCATCATCGGCTTCGGCCGCATCGATGGCCATCCGGTAGGTATTGTCGCCAACCAGCCGCTGGTGCTGGCCGGCTGCCTGGACATCAAGTCGTCGATCAAGGCCGCCCGCTTCGTCCGCTTCTGCGACGCCTTCAATATTCCGGTCGTCACTTTCGTCGATGTTCCGGGTTTCATGCCGGGCACTACGCAGGAATACGGCGGCATCATCAAGCACGGCGCCAAGCTGCTCTACGCCTACGCTGAATGCACCGTGCCGAAGGTTACGGTGATTACCCGCAAGGCCTACGGCGGTGCCTATGACGTGATGTCGTCCAAGCACCTGCGCGGCGACGTTAACCTCGCCTGGCCGTCGGCCGAAATCGCGGTGATGGGTCCGAAGGGCGCTGTCGAGATCATCTTCCGCGAAGAAAAGACTGATCCCGCCAAGCTCGCCGAGCGCGAAGCCGAGTACAAGGAAAAGTTCGCCAACCCCTTCGTGGCCGGTGCGCGTGGTTTCATCGACGACGTCATCATGCCGCACGACACCCGCAAGCGCATTGCCCGCTCGCTGGCCATGCTGCGCGACAAGAAACTTGAAAATCCCTGGCGCAAGCACGGCAACATTCCTCTCTGACCAATTTGGCATCGCGCATGACTTCGTTGGCTTCCTCGTCTGCTCCTCGCCGTACTGGCGTACTGTCTCGTCGCAGCCAGCGTCGCCGCCTCGCCCTGCGTGCCCCAAATTGCTCAGTCACTCTGAATTGAGGGTTATACATGTTTAACAAAATTCTGATCGCCAACCGCGGCGAAATTGCCTGCCGCGTCATCAAGACCGCCCGCAAGATGGGCATCAAGACCGTCGCCGTTTATTCCGAAGCCGACAAGGATGCGCTGCACGTCGATCTGGCCGATGAAGCCGTCTGCATCGGCCCGGCCGCCTCGAAAGAGTCCTATCTGGTCATGGACAAGATCATCGCCGCCTGCAAGCAGACCGGTGCTCAGGCTGTCCATCCGGGCTACGGCTTCCTGTCCGAGAACGCCGAGTTCTCGCGTCGTCTGGAAGAGGAAGGCATCAAGTTCATCGGCCCGAAGCACTACTCGGTCGGCAAGATGGGCGACAAGATCGAGTCCAAGAAGCTGGCGCTCGAAGCCAAGGTCAACACCATTCCCGGCTACAACGCCGCGATTGCCGGCCCGGAACAGGCCGTTGAAATCGCCAAGGGGATCGGTTACCCGGTGATGATCAAGGCCTCGGCCGGCGGTGGTGGCAAGGGTCTGCGCGTTGCCTTCAACGACAAGGAAGCCTTCGAGGGCTTCACCTCCTGCGTCAACGAAGCCAAGAATGCCTTCAACGATGACCGCGTCTTCATCGAAAAATACGTGCTGGAACCGCGCCACATCGAAATCCAGGTGTTGGGCGATTCCTTTGGCAACTATGTTTATCTGAACGAGCGTGACTGCTCGATCCAGCGCCGTCACCAGAAGGTCATCGAAGAAGCGCCGTCGCCCTTCGTCGACCCGGCGATGCGCAAGGCGATGGGCGAGCAGGCTGTGGCGCTGGCCCGTGCCGTGCAGTACGAATCGGCCGGTACGGTCGAGTTCGTGGTCGGCGCCGACAAGAGCTTCTACTTTCTGGAAATGAACACCACGGCTGCAGGTGGAACACCCGGTTACCGAACTGATCACCGGGGTCGACCTCGTCGAATTGATGATTCGCGTCGCCGCCGGCGAAAGGCTGCCGCTGACCCAGGATCAAGTCCAGCTCAACGGCTGGGCCATGGAGTGCCGGATCAATGCCGAAGACCCGTTCCGCGGCTTCCTGCCGTCCACCGGTCGTCTGGTCAAGTTCCAGCCGCCCAAGGAAGTTCCGGGTCAGGTCCGCGTCGATACCGGCGTCTACGATGGTGGCGAGATTTCGATGTTCTACGACTCGATGATCGCCAAGCTGATCGTGCACGGCGCCACCCGCGAGCAGGCGATTTCGCGCATGCGCGATGCGCTGAACGCCTTCGTCATTCGCGGCATCTCGTCGAATATCCCATTCCAGGCCGCGCTGATGCAACACCCGCGCTTCCAGTCCGGCAACTTCAACACCGGTTTCATCGCCGAGGAATACCCGAAGGGCTTCGATGCCTCGATGGTGCCGCACGACGATCCGGCGCTGCTGGTTTCCGTGGCTGCTTACGTCTATCGTGCCTACACCGACCGCGGCGCTTCGGTGTCCGGCCAGTTGCAGGGCCACGAGCGTATCGTCGGCGACCACTGGTGCGTGGTTCGCCTGAACCCGAACGGCAACGAGAACCACATGGTCGTTGCCCGTCCGGTCTCTGGCGGCTACCACGTCGAGTACAAGGGCGAATCCTACGAGATTCTCTCCGGCTGGAAACTGGGCGAGTCGCTGTTCAACGGTACCTGCAACGGCGAAGAATTCACGCTGCAGGTCGAGCGCCACAAGACCAGGTACTCCTTGTTCCACTGGGGTACCCGAGCCGACTTCATGGTGATGAGCGCCCGCGCCGCCGAACTGCTGGCGCTGATGCCCGAAAAGCCGGCCCCCGACCTCTCGAAGTTCCTGCTCTCGCCGATGCCGGGCCTGTTGCGCGAAGTGGCGGTCAAGGTCGGTCAGGAAGTGAAGGCTGGCGAGAAGCTGGCGGTCATCGAAGCGATGAAGATGGAAAACATCCTCAAGGCCGACCAGGACTGCAAGGTCAAGAAGGTTTCCGCGGCTGCCGGCGAAAGCCTGACTGTCGATCAGGTCATCATCGAGTTCGAGTAATCGGTTTTTCGGGGCTTTCCTGCTTGATCTTGCAGGCAAGGTGGACGAAGTTGGTACCCTGTTCGATGACTTCGGTGGGTATCAGCTCTTCGACCGAGAGATCGGTAAGCTCCAGGGCGATGCCAAGACGGGCGCCAGTGTCGGCGGGCAGGATCAGCGAATGGCCTGCGCTGTGCTTGAGCAGGAATGCAGGAACGCGGACCAGCTTGTTGCCTTTCGGGGCAAAGCGCTTGAGATTGCCGGCCTCGACACCATCGTCATACCATGACAACTGTGCCGAGAGTGCGCCGTCGGCGTCGCATTGCAGGCTGGACATGATGCCGAGGCGCGGGTTGCCGCCGACATGCGAGGCAACGAGGCAGGGTGACAGCAGGCGCGAGTCGCTGGCTTGGGCCATTGGCGCACGCTTGACGAGGCCGTCGATGATCGTCCATGGCTCACCGTTTACCTTCAGCCGTTTTTTGCTGGTCGGCAATTCTGAAACCTGGTCGCGCCCGAAAATTGCCATTCGCTGGTAGTTGACCGCGCTTCCTGAATCGCCATGGCCGCTCGCCGGATTGAGAATCCTGTTGTTCAGCACCGCGTAGGCATTTTCCGCGCCGAAGACCAGTTCGATCTCGCCGGTCTCGTTCGATCGGCGCTTCTTGCGCGGATAGAGGTGCTGTTCGAGGTCTTTGAGCAGACGGATTGCCGCGGCAGCAGAAAGTGTGCGGCCGAGCTTCAACGCTTCCGGAGACTCCCCGGTTTCCAGGAGTTTGACGCGCTGGGCGAGCTTGTGCGCTACCGAACGCAGGTTGAGGTAAAGTGGAATGCCTTCTGGAAGGTCGCTGCCGAAAAGCAGCGACAGGTCGAGCGTGTAGGTTTCCCGCCCGCCGGGGGCGGCTTCCTGAAAGTTCGACCAGTTCGCGCCAGCGGCTGAAGGCGCGATTGACGACCGGAAGCTGGCTGGCTGTCAGGTGGTACGGGTCGATGGTGCGAATCAGGAAGGCCCAGGCCAGTTGGCCGGAAATGCTTCCCTTGCCATACTGCGGGAAATCCGGGTCAGCCAGGGGTTTGACCAATACGCCGTTGACCTCGGCCGTGGCAAGTACTGAAAGAAGCAAATGGTCAAGCAGCGCGGGGCAGGTCCGGGCGGCTAGAAAGTGGCAATATTCGGCCATCCGGAAGGCGGTGGCGGCACGCTGCAGCGGCAGGCAGCGGTTTGCCGGCGTGCATTGCGGTACTCGACGCAGATAGGCGATACCGAGTCGCGCCCAGAGCTGGTGCGTGATTTCAAAGGTGCGCTCCTCATCGGCGAGCATGGGCAGGGCTCTGCGCGTGAAGCGCTCTTCCAGCGTGGCCTGAAGCGGAACGGCGGCAGCGCGCAGCAGGTTGAGCAACGCGATTGCCTGGGCGGCGGGCATGGTCGCGCCGTCAATGGCCTGAATCTGTTCAAGCAGCGCCGAGAAAACCGCAAGCGGCAGCGCCGGCGCCAGTTTGCCAAGCCAGGCCTGAGCCGACTCGGCATCCGAAAAAGCTGGGGCAATATCACGGCGGGGTTCGGGCAAGCGGAGCCAAAGCATGGCAACTCCTTTCAGATTATGCTGTGACCATGGTCGAATCCGGCCATTATGAGTGCGAACCGGTCAAATTGGATCATGAGTTTCGCCAATAAACACTGATTTGTGGTGAAGAGGCTGCCAATCCGGTCTGTTGGCCGGGCTTTCAGCCTTTGATACGGATTGCCGATGTCGGGCAGGGCGCCACGCATGCACCACAGCCGGTGCATGTATCCGTGTCGATGGCCGGCAATGGAGTGCTGCCCAGGCGCGGCGCAAAGTGGATCGCGCGCACGTCGCAGAAATCGCCGCAGACCCGGCATTCGACACCGTGCCTTGGCAGACAGGCATCGCCGACAACGGCCTTGTATGGCCACGCCGCCACACCTTCGACGCGGACAAGCGCCAATGGCTGGCACGCTGTCAGGCAATCGCCGCAGAAAGTGCATTCGCGCTGGCTGAAATCGACAGTCGGGAATCCGCCGTCCCCGGTGACCAGAATCCTCTGCGGGCACGCACTCAGGCAGTCCCCGCAGCGCGTGCAGCAGTCGACAAAAGCTGCTTCGGGTAAAGCCCATGGCGGGCGGATTTCGGCCCTGGGGCGGGGTCAACCGCGCAGGAAGCCGCGGCGGCTGGCATCGACCATCGCCGCCGGCCTATTTTCCCTGCTTCATCTTGTCGATGCCGCTGCGTAGTATCTGGTCGATTTCCGAGCCGGGTTCGACCTGCGGCAGCAAGGCTTCCCAGTAGGCGATGCCCTTCTTGTTGTCGCCGGCTTCCATGGCGGCGGCGCCGGCCAGGAAAAGGGAGTGCGGATGCTGCGGGTCGATCTTCAGGGCGCGCTCGATAAGCTGGCCCGGCTTGCCCTTGAGCCCGTTGCCGGTGGCCATGGCGATGGTCTCCGCATAGCTGGCCAGCAGTTCGGGATCGTCGTTGATGAGCTTTTCCGCCTTGCCGTAGGCTTCGGCAGCCTCTTCGTAACGGCCCATCGTCTTGTAGGATCGCGCCAGCATCAGCCAGCCCTGCATATCGTCGGGATTGGCCTTCATCCGCTCGGCCAGCTTGGCGACCATGCCGCTGATCTGCTCCTGGGTCATTTGTTGCGGCGCGGCGGTTTGGGCCGGGTCGAGTGCTTTCGGATTGCCGAGAATGCCGTAGCCGAGCAGGGCGAGAATCGGCATCGACAACAGGATGGCGATGGCCAACTTGCGGCTCGGACCATGCGCGCCCTGAGTTGCAGCGCCGGCGTCCGGCGCTACCTCTTCGAGCAGCCGCCGTTGCAGTTCGCGCCTGGCCTGTTCGAAATCGCTCTCGGCCAGCGTGCCTTCGGTTTTTTCGCGCTCCAGTTCTGCCAGTTGGTCGCGGAAAATCGCCAGATTGGCTTGTTTGCGATCCGCCTTGTCCTTGGGTGAGCGCAGACCAAGCCAGAGCGGCGGCAGAAGAAAGGCGGCGGCCACCGCGACAAGCAGAATGGCGTAGATGGCAAACTGGGTCATTTGTTATCAGCTTCCTCGAGCAGCGCATCGGCGCGGCCGGCATCGTCGGCGGAGAGTGGCTGGTCTTCGCCCATGCGGCGGGTGCGCTGGCGCAGGTAGCGCTGCAGGGCGAAGAGGCCGAGCAGCATCAAGGCAATCGGGCCGCCCCAGAGGAGCAGCGTGATGCCCTTGACCGGCGGCCGGTAGAGCACGAAATCGCCGTAGCGGGCGACCATGAAGTCGATGATTTCCTTGTCCGACTTGCCGGCCGCGATCATGCCGCGGATCTCGTGGCGCAGGTCCTGCGCCAGTTCGGCATTGGAATCGGCGATGGTCTGGTTCTGACAGACCAGGCAGCGCAGTTCTTCGGAAAGCCTTGCAGGCGCTTTTCGGCGACCGGGTCGGCTGCTTGTGCCGCTTCGTTGATCTCGGAGCCGATTGCTACGGTTGACCCGAAAAAACAGGCAAATACGAAAGCGAGAGCCAGGGCGCGGACGTTCATTTGTTCAACTCCGCCAGCAGCGGCATGATCTTCTGCGTGAGGATATCCGGCGAAATCGGGCCGGTATGCTTCATGCGGATGATGCCGGCCTTGTCGATGACGTAGGTTTCCGGCACGCCATAGACGCCGTAGTCGATGCCGACGCGGCCGTCGAGGTCCATCACGGTCAGCTTGTACGGATCGCCGTGCTGGCTGAGCCAGGTGTTGGCACGCTGGAAGGCGAGTTTTTTCTCTTCGTCGGCCGCCATTTTGCTCATGTCGAAGCCACCGTCGCCGCGCACTTCCTTGTAATTGAGGCCGATCAGCGGGACGTCGGACTTCTTCGAGAAGTCGACCAGAATCGGGTGTTCGGCGCGGCAGGAAACGCACCACGATGACCAGACATTGAGCATCCAGACCTTGCCCAGCATGTCCTTGGGGCCGAGAGTCTTGTCCGGTGTCGCCAGCACGTTCAGGTTGAAGGCCGGAGCCGGCTTGCCGACCAGCGGTGAAGGCACGTCGCGCGGGTTCAGGTTGAGGCCGATGGCGAGCAGGACGACGAGGGCGGCAAAGCCGCCGAGAATCCAGTAGTAACGGTTCATGCTTGTTGGGTTCCAGCCAGGGTTTTGACCGAGGATGAGGCGCGCGCCTTGACGCGGTAGCGGCGGTCGAGCAGCGCCAGCAGACCACCGAGTGCCATCAGGATGCAGCCGCCCCAGATCCAGTCTACGAAGGGCTTGTAATAGACGCGCACGGCCCACTCGCCTTCCGGTTTGTCGCGGTCGATCGGTTCGCCGAGCGAGACATAGACGTCGCGCACGAAGCCGGCGTCGATGGCGGCTTCGGTCATCGGCATGCCGGACGACGCATAGTTGCGCTTTTCCGGGTTCATTTTGCGCTGGAATTTGCCGTTGACCGCGAGATCGAAATCGCCCTGTGCCGCGACGTAGTTGGGGCCTTCCACCGCTTTCACACCGTTGAAGGTGAAGTGATAGCCGGCCACATCGACACTCTCGCCGGGCGCCATCTTGACGTCCTTTTCTTCCTGAAAACTGCTGACCATGGTGACGCCGACGACGAAGACGGCGATGCCGATGTGGGCCAGGTGCATGCCGAAGAAGTGGCGCGGCTGCTTGCGGGCGGCAGCCAGGAATGACTGACCGGCGCGGGTGTGCTGGACGCGTTCGATGAAGTTGAGGGCGGCGGTACAGACGATCCACGTCGCGAGCAACAGGCCGAGTGCGGTCAACGCCGACCAGGTGCCGTAAATCAACGGCAGGGCAATGGCGACGACGACGGCCGGGGCGATTGCCCAGCGTACGGCGCGGGCGATTTCAGGAAGCGAGGCTTCCTTCCAGCGGGCGAAAGGGGCGATGCCCATCAGGAACAGGATCGGCGTCATCACCGGCACGAACACCGCGTTGAAGTAGGGCGGGCCGACCGAAATCTTGCCGATGCCCAGCGCGTCGATGAGCAGCGGGTAGAGCGTGCCGAGCAATACCGTGGCAGCGGCGACGACGAGCAGCACGTTGTTGGTGAGCAGCAGCGATTCGCGCGAAACCAGCCCGAAACGCCCGCCGAGTCCGACCTTGGGTGCGCGCCAGGCGAACAGAGCGAGCGACGAACCGATGACGGCGACCAGGAAGATCAGGATGAAGATGCCGCGCCGTGGGTCGGTGGCGAAGGCATGGACCGAGGTCAGCACGCCGGAACGGACGAGGAAGGTGCCGAGCAGCGACAGCGAGAAGGCGGAAATGGCCAGCAGTACCGTCCAGTTCTTGAAGCTGCCGCGCTTTTCGGTGACCGCCAGCGAATGGATCAGCGCCGTGCCGACCAGCCAGGGCATGAACGAGGCGTTTTCGACCGGGTCCCAGAACCACCAGCCGCCCCAGCCCAGTTCGTAATAGGCCCACCACGAACCCATGGCGATGCCCAGCGTCAGGAAGCACCAGGCAGCCAGTGTCCACGGTCGTGACCAGCGCGCCCAGGCGGCGTCGAGCTGGCCGGAGAGCAGGGCGGCGATGGCGAAGGCGAAGGCCACCGAGAAGCCGACATAGCCCATGTAGAGCAGCGGCGGGTGAATGACCAGGCCGAAGTCCTGGAGCAAGGGATTCAGATCCTTGCCTTCCGCCGCCGCCGGCAGCAGGCGCTCGAACGGGCTGGAGGTGATCAGGATGAACAGCAGGAAGCCGAAAGCGACCAGGCCCAGGGTGCCGAGGACGCGGGCAACCATCGTTTCAGGCAACTGGCGGGAGAGCATGGCGACGGCGAAAGCCCACCACGACAGCATCAGCATCCACAACAGCAGCGAACCCTCGTGCCCGCCCCAGACGGCAGCGACGCGGTACTGGATGGGGAGCAGCGAATTGGAGTGTTGCGCGACGTAGACCACCGAGAAATCGCTGGTCACGAAAGCCTGGGTCAGGCAGGCGAAGGAGAAGGTGATGAGCAACGCCATCGCCGAGGCAGCCGGGCGGGCAAGGGCGACCCAGGTCATTCGGTTCTGGTGCGCGCCGATCAGCGGCAGGGTGCCGAGAACCAGCGCGACCAGCGTCGCGAGAATGAGGGCGAAATGGCCAAGTTCGGGAATCATGTTCAATAGCTCGCTTTCGGGCTTTCAGCACCTGCTGCTTTGGATTGGGCGTCATTCACTGCCTTGGCGGCTTCCGGCGGCATGTAGTTTTCATCATGCTTGGCCAGCACCTCGTTGGCGGTAAAGGTGTCGGCCGAAGTCATCTTGCCCTGGGCGACGACGCCTTTGCCTTCCTTGAACAGGTCGGGGAGGATGCCCTTGTAATTCACCGTGATGTCCTTGGCGGTATCGGTGACGATGAAGGCCATGGTCACGCCGTCGGCCTGGCGTTGCAGGCTGCCTTCCTTGACCAGGCCGCCGATGCGGAAAACCTTGCCCTGCGGCGCCTTGCCGTCGGCGATGTCGGTCGGCGTGATGTAGAGGGCGATGTTGCTGTTCAGGGCGTTGAGGACCAGGGCGGCGATGATGCCGACGATGGCGAGCGCGCCGCCGATCAGGGCGAGTTTCTTGTGACGGGATTTCATTCAGCGGTGTTCCTGTTTTCAGCGCGGGTTTCAGCTCTCATCTGGCGCTTGAGACGAGCAATGGTGGTCTTTCGATTGCGGGCGACCATGATCGGTTCAATGGTCATGATCAGCACGGTGACGCCGAAGCGAGCCCCAGACGTAGAAGCCGTAGCCGCCCATGGCGAGAAAGTCGGAAAAACTCTTCCAGTGGATCATTTTTCGCCTCCTGCCAGCAGTGCCTTGACCCAGTCGGTGTGCCGCTCGCGTTCGAGCATGATGGTGCGCACGCGCATGAAGGCGACGGCGATCGAATACATCCAGAAACACATGGCCATCAGCAGCATGCCCCAGAGCATCGTGGTCGCCATCGAGGCGACTTGGCCAGATTGACGCTGGACCCCTGATGCAGGGTGTTCCACCATTTCACCGAAAAATAGATGATCGGGACGTTGACCACGCCGACCAGCAACAGCAGGCCGCCGGCCTTGTCGGCGCGGCGCGGCATCGTCGATCGCCGCGGTGCAACGCCATGAAACCGATATAAAGGAAGAGCAGGATCAGCTCCGAGGTCAGGCGGGCATCCCAGACCCACCACGCGCCCCACATCGGCTTGCCCCACAGGGCGCCGGTCCACAGCGACAGGAAGGCCATCAGCGCGCCGGTCGGCGCCAGCGCCTGCGCCATCATGCCCGACAGGCGGGTGTTGAAGGCCAGCCCGATGGCGGCCCAGAAAGCCATCACCAGATAGATGAACATCGACATCCACGAGGCCGGGACGTGGATGAAGATGATCCGGTAGCCTTCGCCCTGCTGGAAATCGGTCGGCGCGACCAGCAAGCCGAGATAGAGCCCGGCGAGGCCGAAGACGATCGAGACGGCGGCGAAGTAGGGAATCAGCGCGCCGGCCAGCGGATAGAAGGTGGCCGGCGAGGCAAAGCGGTAAAGGTTGAAGCGGTCTTTCATTCGAGGGCGATCTTCAAGGCGGCGGCCGATCGCCCAGGGGGCGAAAGCCGAGTGCGGCAAAAGTAAGGGCGGCGAGCAACGACAGGTGGCCTTCTCCCCCGAGTCCGGTCACTGTCGCATCCACTGCGCCAGCGCCGAATATTAGCACCGGGATGTAGAGCGGCAGCACCAGCAGCGACAACAAAACGCCGCCGCCGCGCAAACCGAGGGTCAGCGCGGCGCCGATGGCGCCGATGCCGGACAGCGCCGGCGTGCCGATCAGGATGGCCACGGTCAGCACGATCAGCGCATCGGCGGAGAGATCGAACTGGATGCCGAGCACCGGCGCGATCAGCGCCAGCGGCAGGCCGGACACCAGCCAGTGAGCGATCACTTTGCCGGTAACGACCAGCCCGAGCGGGTGCGGAGCCAGCGCCAGTTGCTCCAGCGTGCCGTCGCGATGGTCGTCGGCGAACAGGCGGGGCAGCGACAGCATGGTGGCAAGCAGCGCGGCGACCCACAGCACGCCGGGTGCCAGCTTGCGCAGCAGGTCCGGTTCCGGCCCGATGCCGAGCGGGAACAGGCTGACGACGATGACGAAGAAAAACAGCGCCGAGACGATGTCGGCCTGCCGCCGCATGGCCAGTTTGAGATCGCGGCCGATCACCGCCGTGATGATCTTGAACATCAGGAAAGCCGCAATTCGCGCACCGTGCCCGCAGGAATGTTGACTAGCTGGTGCGTCGTCATCACCGCCAGACCGCCGCGTTGCAGGTGGCCGGAAATGATGCCGGCCAGCCAGTTGACCGCAGCAGTGTCCAGTGCGACGAAGGGTTCATCGAGAATCCACAAGGGGCGCTTTTCCTTGACCAGCCGCGCCAGCGCAACTCGCCGTTTCTGGCCCTGCGACAGGTATTTGCAGGCGAGATCCTCGCGCCCGGCGAGGCCGACCTGCTCCAGCGCGTCGAGCGCATCGTCCTCGGAGAGTTCCTCGTCGGCGAGGCGGGCGGCGGCCAGCAGGTTTTCCAGCGGCGTCAGTTCTTCCTTGATGGCGTTCAGATGGCCGAGATAGCAAAGGTCGGCGCGAAATTCGTCGGCCAGGCGCTTGATCGGTTCGCCGTTCCAGCGGATTTCGCCGGCTTCCGGCGGCAGCAGGCCGATCAGCATGCGCAGCAGGCTGGTCTTGCCGGAACCGTTCTTGCCCTGCAGATACAGCAGTTCTCCGGCTTCCAGCCGAAAGCCGAGGCCGGCGAACAGGCGGCGCTCGCCGCGCACGCATTCCAGATTGTCAGCTTCAAGCATCAGGGGAAAAACCGAAATAAATCAGCGGCAAATTATGAACGCGCAAGTGTACCGGCAGATTGATGATCATCAAACAAAAACGGGCAGGAAATACAAGGCCGCGGCCACCGTCAGAAGCAATCCGCACAAGTTCAGGTGGCGTCCACCTATTCGCATGTACCAAAACGCGAAAAAATTCGAACGAGCGCTACTCAGGGACGACTGATTACCTGATCAACCACCAGATGTAGTTTCCGCTCTCCAACCCGCGTAGATACCGATTTGCTTTGCAGATCACCATCCTTGGCATTTACGTCTCCGGAGCGGGAAATTCGCGCCTCGACAATCACCTGTGCTTGACCGGAAATTCGCTTGTCGCTCACCATCGCCAGGCTATCGTCAAGAACAAAGTCAAAGGGAAGGTCAGCGACCCGAACCTTGGTTACGGCCAAGGGGAAGCGAGTACCGTTGACCGGGCGCGCGAAAATGAATACCGTGTCACCGGGAGACGTCCGTGTCATCAGGGCTGGCGCGAGTTCGATTTTGCCAGCTACCGATTTCGCCGGGTCCGCTTTTGCCTCCATGTGGCGCTTTGCTTCAGCTATGCTGTCGATCAGCATTTGGGCATCTTCCGAATCCGCCTGCAACCCCTTCACAGCCCTCTCCCAGAAGGTTACTGCTTCCACGAAGTCGCGCCGGTTGAAAGCAGCGGTGCCGGCTAGCCACAACGCCAGAATGTTATCCGGGTCAAGGTGAAGAGCCCGATTAATCAATGTCAGCGGCTTGCCTTCCAGGCTACCGCCGGCGAGCATGGCCAGGAGATCGGCGTAGTCTGTCAGAAGGTTGGGTCTTCGGCAATCGCTGCCTCGACCTTGCCATAGGCATCGGCCGCTTCCGCAGGGCGGCCCAGACTTTTATAGGAGCGCGCCAACATAAGCCAGCCTTGGGTGTCATCCGGGTTGGCCTTGAGGCGCTCGGCAAGCCCAGCGACCATGCCCTGTATCTGCTCCGGGGTCATTTTCGCTGGCTGGGCGGTCATCAATGGGTTTACTGCTTGTGGCGTACCGAGAAGCATGTAGCCGCCCACTGCCAGCAACGGCAAAAGCAGTACGATGAGGACAGTTGCCTTTCGGCTAGGTGCTTGACTGAGCCCCGCCATCTCTACATTCTCCGCGGGAATTTCCTGGAGTAGGCGGCGCCTGAGTTCTACCTGCGCCTGCCCGAATTCGGCTTCCGCCAATAACCCCTCATCCCGTTCTCGTTCCAGTTCAGCCAACTGGTCGCGAAAAATTGCAATATTGGCTTCTTGGCGCCGGACCGTGCTTGTGGCGCCGCCCACGCCTCTCCACAACGGCCATAAAAGCAGAAGCAAAGTGATGACGACGAGGACACCAGCGAGCAGGATGAAAGCGGTCATGGGCAAAATTTGAATTGCAACAGTAATTCAGGTTGGGCAATGCCAGGGCAATGACTTTTGCGCGGATAGGGGCCGACCAAACTCCTGGAATTAGTCCGGACAGCTGACTGAAAGCTCCGGACAAAATGAAATCGGCCCCGCCTTCGGTTATTCGTCCGGCTCTTCGTATTCTTTCGGCAACTGGTGTGCGATGCCCTTGTGACAGTCGATGCAGGTCTTGCCCTCTTCCTTCGCCTTCATGTGCTTCTTGTAAGGCGTCTGTTTCTGGAGTTCGGGACTCATCGCATCAAAGTTATGGCAATTGCGACATTCACGCGACCCGCTTTCCTTCATGCGTTCCCACTCGTGGGTCGCCAAGGTCATGCGCTTGGCCTCGAATTTCTCTTTCGTATCGATGCTGCCCGTGATCTTTCCCCATATCTCGAAGCTCGCCTTCGACTTGCGGATCATTTTGTGCACCCAGTCCTTGGGTACATGGCAATCAGAACAGATGGCGCGTACGCCGCTGCGGTTGCTGTAGTGAATCGTTTCCTTGTACTCCTGATACACCGTGTCGCGCATCTCGTGGCAGGTAGTACAAAACTCCAAGGTGTTGGTCATTTCCATGCCGGTATTGAAGCCACCCCAGAAAATTATGCCAGCAAAAAATGAAATTGCGGCGATTGCCAGGAACGAATATTTTGCGCTCGGCCGGTTAAGCGCTTGCCAAAAGCGCTTCAGGGTGCCTGGATTGTCGTTTGCCATGACTTGCTACTCCGGTTATTCAATCTTGAAATAGATCGAGGCCGCAATACCGGCCCCGAAATGAAGTCGCGCCACAACTTCCGCAATTCGTTAGAAACTGTAGATGTAGGCAGCGCCAAGCGACTGCACCAGGTAATCCGGTGCCTGCTGGTTGGTCGGCAGGACCGTTGCCAAGGTTCCGTACTGCATGCCATCATAAGCGTAGTCGGTTCAACTTCATCCGCAGCAACAAATACCCGACGCGCACCGCAGAAGCCTTGTCGATGGTGTATTTTCCGGTGATCCTCAGCTCCAAAGCATTGGTCGTGACGGTGGGAAGATCCGAGGCCGGAATCCAGTATGCCGCCGGAACAGTGTTTGCCGGAACCCCGGATACCGCAAGCGGATTGTTGGCATAGGCACCGCCTGACAATGCATTGACATTGGTACGTGCCCAAGTCATGACCAGATCTCCACCCAGTTCGAGTTTGCCGGACAGCAGGTCCTTCTGCTTGACGCCAAAACCGAGCGTGCTGACGTTATCCGTCATGTCCATCGACCATTGATAACATGGGTCGATCTTGGCATTGTTATTGCGGGTTTGAATGGTGGGATAACAACCGCCGACCACCGCCGTCTGGCCGTTTACGTTGGCAGTATTGCTGTTGGCCGTATAGGCATCACCGGCACTTTTCGAGGCCTGATTCTCATAGGTGTAATACATCGACACGCTAAGATTTTCGCTGGTCGCATAAGTGGCATCCAGGTTGAGCGCCCAGCTCTTCGCGTTCAGCAGGCCATAAGCAGAATTGTTATAGTCGTCGTAGTTGAAGTCCAGACCACCGGTCAGCGACAACTGGTCGGTTGCCTGCCAGTTGCTGGAAGCACGAACCTTGTTGCGGATACGATCCGCCATGTTGTAGCGCCGCATGCCCGGCAGTTCGCTGATGCGGTTATTGTTGGCATACCCGACGCTATTCACCAAGGCGTTGTTGTTGGGGAAGAATACATTTGTGTTGCCAGTCGTGACCGCATATGGTGCCGCCAGGCCGTAACCCGTCAAGCCGTTGGCCAGCATGTACTGATTCGCACTCGTGGTCGCGCCGCCTTTGGGGGTCACGTTGGCGTAGGGAACCAGCGCCAGAAAGGCGTTCTCGTTGTAGTCGCTGACCCGTCGTGAAGAATAGGCATAGCTGATTCTCCCGCTGAGATCCTCGATCATGTTGGCACGATATTCGAGCCTGCCGGTGGTTTCCTTGGTCGTGGCCGCATCGACGCAATCGGTCCATGAGCCGTTGCACCAGCGTTGAATATTCTGCCAGTCGAGACCAGCCTTGATTGCATTGCCGCGGGCAATCATGTAGTCGGCATCCAGATTGAACAGGTTGCTTCGCTTGCTGTATGCACGGTTGGCGTTGGCGTTCTGCGCCGTCACACCAGGGAAACTGGCGTTCGCCACCGCCGGTTCTGCGGCATCGGCGTACATGTAAGTGTTAACCCCTGTGCGATTGTCGCGCAAGTCGTATTTGTAGCCGGCGGAGAAGTTCATGTCCTTGACCGGCTTGGCGGTGAATTTCGCTCCCAGGTTCTCGCTCACGACCAGACCGTCCAATGACGCCACCGGCATCGAGGTCACGCTGGGGTCGCTGTTGTAGGAAGAGTTCTGGGTATTGCGGCCATAGGAGCCGTTGACCACCAGTTTGGTCTTTGGGTCGAAGTTGTAACCCCCAACGACACTGAACTGGTTGAAGAAGTTACTCGGCGCCGTACTCAAGGATTGCGTCGCAAAGGGGTGCCCGGTAACCACACCAGCTCCTGCAACAGTGTTTCCTGTCTGCCACGGTGTCCAATTCATCGAGGTCACGCCGTTCAGATACTGCGATCCGTAATAGGCTGCCGTGAAGAAACTCTTGTCATCATGGAAATTCAGGCTGACATTGACCTGGTTGGTATCATCATCAACTTGGATGGGAAGGGTCGTCGCCACGTCAGTGATCGGACCTCCTGTCGTGGAGGCAGGAATTCGCGATACCGAGCTCATCAACTTGAGCCCTTCCTTTTTCTCGTGCTTTCCAGTGACCTGGAGATCGAATTGTGGGCTCAGATTGACCAGGAAGCCACCATCGATCGCCTTGCGCGTGGTATAGATATTCTCGTTATGGAAGGCTGGCAGATCGGCCGTCTGAATCGCCATGACCGATGCGGTGTTGGCTGCGGTCGGCGCTGTTGCGGTCCACTTTTTGCTGCCGGCGTTGTATGTATAAGGGCCGGGGGCCAGTCCCGATTCAGACGAGAACGCCCGTGCATTTACCGCGGTAGCGCTGTTCTGCGGAACGACGGGGACAATCCAATTTGCAGGCAGCCTTAGGTTGTTGGAGCCGGCGCCGTTATAGGGCGTCATGAAGGTGTCGGATATGTTGTGGCGCAGCTCGTCATAGCCTAGGAAGAACCGGAATGATCCCTGCTGACCGTACTCGCCATACAGATTCCGGATGTCAAGGCCGAGATTCGTCCCCGTGGCTCTCCACCGTGTTGCATCGTCGCTGTCATAGGCTCCGCCACCACGCAAGTCGAAAGCACCGATCGCCGTCGTTCCCTTGTCCTGCAAGCCGTTGTATTCGCCAGCCTTGTAGGACGTGTTGTTGCCATTACTGTTATTGACGCTTCCCCGGTTGTCCGTGTTGATGGGCCAGGTGTAGGCGGCACCAATTTCGACCGTGTTGGTTGGCGTCGTCAGGCTGGCAACGGTGGCATCCTCTTCGGCGCGACCGACCGCCGGCAGCACGGCCAGCGAGATAAGCGCACCCTGCACAGCTAAAACGGAAATTCGGACCGCAAATTTGTTCACATTGGTTTTCATGACATGCTCCCCGATTCGCTATCTGTTGAACTTCGCACCGGCAGGATGATTGGAGCCGTGAATCTGCACGTGGCAGTTCAGGCAGGCGCGGGTATTAAGCTGTGCGCGCGGGCTCCAGGTTCCCTTCGGGGCCAGGCCATTCGTCGTCGTCGCATTGCCGGTCGGCAAGTTGGCTCCGCTGTAGTTGGCGGCACCATGGTCACCCGAGTGGCATTCCTGGCAGAGCCAAGGGGCACGCGCCTTCAGCAACGGCGTGTTGGTCGAGCCGTGGGGGGTGTGGCAATTGGTACAGTCGTCAACCACCGGGCCATGCTCCCAGAGGAAGGGACCGCGTTTCTCGGCATGGCAGGTGTAGCAGGTTTGGTTGACATTGTTCTTGACCAGCAGCTTCGGGCCGGTCGAACCATGCGGGTTGTGACAATCGGAACAGGACATCTTGCCGGCTGCCAAGGGGTGGGTCGAGATGCGGTGCGTCTGCGCACGCTCGGTCTTGTGGCAGGTAAAACAGACTTCGGGCTGAGTGACCTTGGTCAGGACCGGATCAGACTTGACGTGCACCGAATGGCAGGAGGCGCAGGGGATATCGCGGCTTTGGTGCTGGCTGCCACTCCAATGATTACGCTTGCCGGACTGGTGGCAGGAGAGGCAGGCGCCGCTTTGTGTTTCCGATTCGGTAGCGGTGTAAGTTCCCTTCTTGAATACCACATCTGGAGCAGCGCGGCCCTTAACGTTGGGGTCACCCTTCAGGTGTTTTTCGCTATCCCCGTGGCAGGATTGACAGCTAGGCGTACGCGAATCGGCCTTGACGCCATGTCGGGTCTGATAGATCGACAGGACCGGTTTGACTTCGCTCTCGTCGTGGCACTTGTGCACACGGCATCCTTCTTCAGGGATTCGGCAACCGCAGTCTTGGTGACATCACCGCCCAACTTGGTTTCCGGAAGATTGTTATCGGCTGCCATCACACCAGCAGACATGCCGATGCCTGTAATCAAGGCACATGCCGCTAGTACTTGTCGAACTGTCATCATTTTTTGCCCCTTACCTAACCCATCGTTTCTGCAAAAGTCTTTCCTGAGGCAGTCGCTACTGCGTCAGTATCCAAGCGATCAGGTTGTTGATCCGCTCGGCATCCTTGGTCTTGGTAATCTTGTGATCTTCCATGTGACCATCGGAAAGCTTGACTCTGTCGCCTACCGTGATGTGTTCGACCAATTTGCCCTGAGCGTCTGACTGCCCCTTGTACTTGTAGGCGACTGCCTGGTACGAAGGACCTTCTTTTCTTGTCCACCGCATGGCAACGCAAACAGCTTTCCTGACGCGCCAGTTTCTTCGCGGCAACGGCGTTAACCGCCAGCACCGATCCTGAAAACGAAGAAATAAACAGGCCAGCCATTGCACCAGCCAGAAGCTGTGCACGTACAGAGACGCTTTGACTCATTTTGATCCCCCCTTGAGAATCGGCCACATCAGGCCGGTTTTATTGTGCCGAGAACCCACTGCACAAGGTTCTTTATCTGCTCCATGTCTTTCGGCGGCGAGGTTTTGACAATCTTGTGCTCCTCTTCATGCCCATCGGGGAACTTGGCCTTCTCTCCAGAAGTGATGTGCTCGATCAACCGTTTTTCCGCTTCGGGCTTGCCCTTGTATTTCTCGGCAACGCTCTTGTAGGAAGGACCATCCTTATCCTTGTCGATGGCGTGGCACTTCAGGCAGTTGTTTTGTTTGGCAAGCGCCTTGGCGGCGTCTGCATCAACTGCATTGGCTGCCGGAACAAGCAAGGCAAAGGCGACACAGGCCACCACGGAGGTCATCGCGGAACGGGTAACTGATTTCATTGTTTCCACCTAGCACGGTTGTTGTTAGCCATTTGCGCCAAGACGAGCCTTTGGCGACTGTGTGGATTCTGCTAGCTGGATATGCCTAAAGATATAGGCCATGGATTAATGTGGCCATCAGGAAATTTCCTATGGCCGATCGGAATACGCCTACCCTCTCGAAAGCTCGAGCAAGTGGTGTTCGATCGCGTAGCGCACGAGGTTTACCTGGCCGGAGAGATTCATCTTTTCAAGGATATGAGACTTGTGTGTGCTGACTGTCTTGATGCTTAGGGAAAGATCGGCGGCGATTTTGGTCATGCTCTCGCCATTGATGATTCTGGTAAAGATTTCGTACTCGCGATTGGAAAGCAGTTTATGCAGCGGTGCATCCACTGTCCGCGAAATGTCCTGAGCCAGCAATTCTGCAACATTGTGGCTGAGAAAAATGCCACCGGAGGCTACTCTGCGAATCGCAGGCAGAAGGAGGTCGCTATCGCTTTCTTTAGTGAGATAGCCCGCCGCGCCGGCAACGGATCGCCCGTACGGCATACTGCTCTTCCGGATGCATGCTTAACATGAGGATAGGCAATTTTGGCCGCTCGCTCTTGATAAGCCTGATCAGTTCGAGACCATTGCGTCCTGGCATCGAAAGATCAAGCACGAGGAGCCCCCAGTCGCGTTCCCGGATTCTCTCGAGCACCGCGTTGCCGCTGGCGGCTTCGCCGACGACAACCAAGTCGTCGGTGTCGGCAATGATGTTCTTGAGAGCGTTGCGGATGATGGCGTGGTCATCGGCAATCAGGACGTCGATCTTCATTCATTGCTCCCTGTCGCAATCGGCGCCGGGTTAGATACCCTCACCTCAATGACTGTACCGTCGCCGGGGACACTGGAAATATTGAATTGGCCGCCCAAGGCAGTGGCACGCTCGCGCATGCTGACGAGACCAATACCGCCTTTAATGGCGCCAGTAGCAATACCCATGCCGTTATCGCGAACCGTAAGTAGAAGGTCGTCACCTTCGGCGGCAAGCCGGATTTCCACCTGCTCGGCATTGGCATGACGAACGATGTTGGTCAGCGATTCCTGCACCACGCGAAACAGAGCGGTCGCAAGTACATCATTCTTGACAAGCGCCGCCGCTGAAAGATCAAGATCGATCTCAAGTCCGGTACGTTTGGACAATACGCCGGCTTGCCAGACCACAGCTTCGCCGAAGCCCAGGTCATCCAATATCAGCGGACGCAACTCGGTCGAGATGCGGCGCACGGCGGCGATCGCATCATCAAGTTGGTGGCGCATCGTATCCGTTTTTTCGGGCGGTGCTGGACGCCCCTCCTTCAAGCGGTTGCTCAACCAGGAGAGTTCAAGCTTGAGGCCGGTCAGTTGCTGGCCAAGGTCGTCGTGCAATTCGCGCGCGATGCGGCTGCGCTCCTGTTCTCGAATATCTTGCAGCGATGCAGAAAGATTCTTGCAATTGCTGGTTCATCTCTCGCAATTCTGCTTCAGAGTTACGGCGCTCGGTAACGTCGCGGAGTACTGCGGTGTATTGGGGCTCCCCGCCAATTAATGTTTGCGAAATCGTTGATTCGATCGGGAATTTCTCTGCCATCGGCACGCAAGCCACTAATCTCAAGGTTCGGCGCCATCGTGCGCGAGCGCACATCGCTATGCATGAATCCAACAATATGGTGACGGTGCGCGCCACGAAGACGTTCGGGGATAAGACGTTCCAGTTGGCTGCCGATTGCCTCTTCCGCCGCCAGTCCGAACATTCTCTCCGCCGACGGATTGAAAAAGACAATGGACTGGTTCTTGTCAGACCCCGACAATCGCGTCCATAACCGAGTCGATGGTGCGCTGATAGCGGTCGTAGGATTCGTTTAGCGCCGTGGCCAGCTTTTCTTCGCGCGCTAGTTCGCGCATCAGGATCGCCGCAACCAAGAGAACGAACAAGCACACCACGCCTGAGCCCAGAACGATCGGAAAAGCTGTTTCCCGCCAGGAGGAAAGTGCCTCTTCTTGATCGTCCGTTACGCTCACCACCATTGGATATCGGGCCACATGGCCGAGCGAAAAGATCTGCCGCGAACCGTCGCCGCTGATATGAGTCACAAGACGTGGCGCCTCGCCCGCGACAGGCATCGTTTCTCTAGTCAACTCCGGGGCGCGGTCGCCAATCATATTCTCGCGGCGCGGCAAACTCGCAACCAGGGTTCCGTCGTCAAAATAGAGCATGATCGGACGGACGAAATCGATCTTGAGGGAGTCGTAGAGTTTCTCGAAATACTGGAGGTTTACTGCCGCGACAACTATGACCCCTCTTCCGCCGTCCGCCTCGGGGACAAATCGAGCGAGATTTATTGCCCAGCTATTGTCGACGCGTTTTCGCACCGGTTTGCCGACAAAGAGGCCGTTGTGCTTGGAAGTCGAGAAGGCCTTGAAGTAGTCGCGGTCGCTCAAATCTATCGGCGAGATTGGGAATTCCCGTGAGGAGTTGATGGCGACCCCGTCAGAATTGATGATAAACAGGCCGTTTACTTGTTTGACGCCTGCGATACGTGCGCTAAGCAGCAGATGAACCTCAGGGCTGTCGAGCGAAAATTGCTTGCCGACGCTGGACTGCAGCCGCTCCTGAACTCCCCGCAGAACCTGGTCAATACCATCGAAAGCCTGGACGGTGTTCTCCATGAGCATGTTCGAAATGCTCAGGGTCTCAAGGTGGGCATGCTGAAGCTCGCGTTTGCGAAGATCAGCGAGCAATAACGTCACCGCCAACACAATCGCAATAATCGTCAGCGTCGAGAGTGCAAGAACGGCATTTCTGGGGCGAACACGCTTGTTCATAGGCCGCCACTCTACACTATTCGGATAGCGCGGCCGACCATCGGCGGCTGTGCCGGGACTGCCGTCCATCAGGTCATGAGGCGTGCATTGCCAGCGGTTTCCAGGGAATTCTGCCGCTAACAACGCGGCGTGTTTGATCAGCTGGCTTGGTGTGGCGGAATTACATTTTGATGCGGAAGGTTTTTGCGATTATCTCCAGAGCTTCGACGCTATCGATCAGAGCGCAGCATCAGGAAAAACAGGCAGCATGAACCCCGCCCTTTGGCCGACGAAAAACCGAGGGAATTTCAGTGCGGTCGAGAGACTGGCTTCGGATCACTTGCCCGTCGTTCAAGTTCAGCATTTCTCGAACTCTTGAATGACTGGATCTGGCCGGTCCCATCCTGATGATGAATGGAAGTCGGTGGCGCGGCCAAAGGGCGGATTATCGCCGGTCAGGCCTGATGGAAATCTGCGGTTAACTGGGGCGAGGTTCCGCAGCGATCTTCGAAACCCGACTTACCAGTAACGTACCTTGCCGGTATCTACGTGCACGAACTTGTCACGCGGATAGAAGCCGACGCCGCCAAGACTTAGCGATGTCGCCGCATCGCGCAGATCGGAGAGCGGGACGCCGGGAATGCGGATGTCGATGGCCTTGCCCTGCATGTGCAGGCTGTTCCGGGCGACGCCGCCGCCGCGACCGTTGCGCAACTTCGCATTGGTGGCAGTGCAGCGGTAGCCGGAAATGACATGGAAGGGCTGGTCGCTGCCGAGTTCCTGGCGGGTCCGGAACAGCAGGTCGAGCAGTTGCGGATCGATCTTGCCGACCTCGCCCGAGTAATGATCACGCAGGAAGCGGTTTACGATGTTCAGCGCATCGGGAACATAGTGGTTGCCGACGGCGAAAACAACCGAGATCCGTTCGCCGGTATGGGTGTGATCGAATTCCAGGCTACGCGCGTCGGGCAGCGAGGCGAGCGCGGGTTTGGCGAGCGGCAGTACGGCGCCGGCGACGGCCAGCCGCGCGGCATGACTGAGAAAAAGGCGGCGCGAGTGTTTTATCGAGTTTGGCATTGCTGGTCAATAGATAGGCTAATTTGTTGATTCTGCGCCAATTTTGCCCTGATTGAAAGCCTGGAGATTGCGCGAGCGCTGGCGCAGGGCATCGTCGAGAATCCTGTCCTGCCCGTAGATGTCGGGGAAGAAATAAACCCTTCCGTCCCTGATGGCAGCGGTGGAGTAGGCAATGACTACCGGGAAAGGTTCCTGCAGTCGAAGGGTGGCGGAGCGGCCCTTGGTCATCGCCTGAACGATGCGTTCCTCGGTCCACTCCGGGTCGTCGGCGAGGACGAATTTCGCCAGTTCCAGCGGTTCCTCGACACGAATGCAGCCGTGGCTGAAATCGCGGCGGTCGCGCTTGAAGAGTTGCGGGGTCGGCGTGTGGTGGAGATAGATGTTGTCGCGGTTGGGGAAGACGAACTTGATGTCGCCGAGGGCGTTCCTGGCGCTCGGCCGCTGGCGGATGCGCATCTGGCCGCGCTGGACGGCGTCGAGATACGACTCGGAGAAGCCGCTGATGGCCCGCCCGTCGCTGCCGACGAATTCGAAGCCTTGCTGGTCGAAATAGGCCGGGTCGCGCCGCAGCTTGGGCAGGGTTTCGCCGCGGGCGATCGAGGGCGGCACATTCCAGTACGGGCTGAATTCGACGTACTGCATTTCGGCCGCGAAGAGCGGCGTGCGGGTCTTGCGCGCATTGCCGACGATGATGTTCATGGCGGTCTTCATCTCGAACTTGCCGTCGCGTACCGCGTAAGCGCGCAGCCTGAATTCCGGAACATTGACGACGATGGCGCGCGCCGCCGGCGGCAGCGGCGTCCAGCGCAGCCGTTCCAGCGCCAGTTCAAGCTGCCGGACGCGCTCTTCCGGGGTCACGTCGAGCTGCTCGAGGGTGCCCTTGCCGAGCACGCCGTCCGCCGTCAGGCCATGCCGTTCCTGAAACGACCTGACGCCATCGACCAGCTTGCCTTCATAGCTTGATGGCGGCGCGCCATTGGCGGGCAGATCGCCGAGCAAGCGCAGGCGCTGACTCAACGCCGCAAGGCCGGCATAGGTTTGCCCCGGCGTCAGCTTGCCGCCGGCGGGCGGCGGCAATGCCTTGTGCCAGGCCGGATTGCCCGCCAGTTCTCGATAGCGGGCGAGCGCTTCCTGCAGTTCGAGATATTGCGCCAACGGCGGTGCTGCCCGGCGCGCTGCTTCGGCGAGGCGGTCATTGGCGATTGCCGTCAGCAGCAGGGCATCGGGGTCGAAGCCAGGCGAAGATGCGGGCGTGTAATTCTCGGCAAGCCGTTGCGGATCGACGCGGCCGCCGTGCAGATCGGCCAGATAGCGCACCATTGCCGAAGTCAGTGCCAGATCGATTTGCGCGATGCGCTGGTCGGGAAGAAGCGGGCCGGATGTCGCGTTGTCGATCGCTTTTCGCAGGTGTTCGGCGCCATAATCGTTCGCATCCAGGCCATCATCGGCGGCGCTCGTCAGCAGGCCGACTGCCTGATGGGCCGTGGCGGTCGGGCGCCCGGCGCTGAACCAGCGGAGCGTATCGGCAAGCGCCGGCGGCAAGCTGGCGATGGTCAGGCCGACGGTCAGGCAGATCATCGCAAAATGCCGCTTGCCGATGCCTCGGCGGGATGATGCGACAAGCGGCGGCGATTTTCGTGACATGGCGTTTCGCGAGGTTCGTTCGATCCGCATTATGTACCATGGCAACATGGTTCGAACTGCGTGCACTGTCAGGCATCGACGCCAGGTCGTATGATGGAACCCTTATTTCAGATGATCACCCATCCTTCGTGTCCCGGAAAAATATCCTCCCCGGTTCGGTAATTTTCGTGCGGCTGGCAGTGATCGCATCGTGCCGCCCTGCCATGCCGGGGGTGGGCCGGTGATATCGGCGGGCGCGCTGACGGTCCGGGCGACGTTGACCGACGGCCGCCTGGGCAATCTCGATGTCGATCTCCGGCGCCCGGCGGTGACGCAGATCTTTCATGGCCTGGCGCCGGAAGCGGTGGTCAAGACGGTACCCTGCCTGTACACGATCTGCGCGCATGCCCAGAAGGCGGCCGCGCAGGCGGCGCTGGCCGTGGCGGCGGACGACGAACGCCCGGCGGCGGACGATGCCGGTTTGTGGGTCGAGTTGCTGCACGAAAATCTTTGGCGGCTGTTGCTCGACTGGCCGCCGGCGCTGGGTTTGCCGCCGGAGAAAGAGGCCTTCATCGCCTGGCGCGCGACGCGGTTTGGTGGAAATTGTGCCGGGGAAACGAAGAGATTGCTGGTGGATACCTTGGACGGTTTGGCTGAAAAATGCCTGGCGAAACTGGTCGACCGCGCCGCGGAGCGAAGTGCCCCTGGCGGGATGCCCCGACAGGCAAAGGGGCCTCGTGGCTCAAGTACCCTTGGGCTGCAGTCATTCTCCTGCTGGCGATTCAGCGGCGCTGAATCCTGACGAATGGCTTGCCAGCTGGCGTGAGGCCGGCGAACCGCAGCCGCGCCGATTGCGCCGCCATCGATTCGCGCGGCTTATCAAGGGCGGGTTGGCGAAGTGGAACGCGCTGCCGCAGCGTTGGCGGCCGGCGCGCCCTACCCGATCGCCGTTGCCGGCGGCAACGGATGGGGCGTCGCGCAAATGCCCACGGCGCGTGGCGTGCTGACCCACGCTGTGCATCTCGATGCGGGCAGGGTGGCGAAATATCGGGTCTGGGCGCCGACCGACACCTTTTTTGCCGATGCCGCCGCGCTTGTCCGGACTGCTCGATGGCCGGCAGTTCGCCGCGCCGGATGAGGCGCGCCGGGCGCTCGACCAGGCGATCCTTGCGCTCGATCCCTGCGTGCCCTATGTTCTGGAGCTGAACGATGCATGAAATGTCGCTCGCCGAAGGCGTGTTGCAACTCGTCGAAGAAACGGCAATGCGCGAAAAGGCGCAACGGGTTAAGCTGGTCGTGCTGGAAATTGGCCGTTTGTCATCGGTCGAGCCGGAAGCAATGAAATTCTGTTTTGAGGCAGTCGCTAATGGCGGTATCGCCCAGGGCGCGACGCTGGAAATCATCGTCGTGCCCGGTGAGGGTTGGTGCATGGCCTGTGGCGAGACGGTGGCCATGGAAGAGTCGTACGCCGCCTGTCCGCGTTGTGGCGGCTATCAGGTGCAGCCGACGGGCGGCAATGAGATGCGGGTCAAGGAAATCGAAATCGAATAGGAGCAAATGGTATGTGTACAGTTTGTGGTTGTGGCGCGGGTGAAGTGAAGATCGAGGGTGGAGCGCACGAAGATTCGCATGAGCACACCCATGTCCATGATGACGGCACGGTGCATAGCCACGCCCATGGCCACGATCACGATCATGCGCACGTCCACGGCAGCGAGGAGTCGCCGCTCGGTGCCCATTCGCACACCCATCACCATGCCGATGGCAGCGAGCACAGCCATGCCCATATCCATGAGGGCGAACATGCCCATGAGCACGGTCACGAACACCATCACCACGAACACGGCGTCGCCGGCGATCTGGATTACGGCACCGGCCCGGCGCACGCCCATGCGCCGGGCATGAGCCAGTCGCGCATGGTGCAGATCGAGCAGGACATCCTCGCCAAGAACAACGCCTATGCCGCGGCCAACCGCCAGCGTTTCGACGAACGGGGAATCTTGGCGCTCAACCTGGTTTCGAGCCCTGGATCGGGCAAGACCACGCTGCTGGTCAGGACCATCGAATTGCTGAAGGGAAAAGTGACGATCAGCGTCGTCGAGGGCGACCAGCAGACCTCCAACGACGCCGAACGTATCCGGGCAACCGGCGTCGCCGCGTTGCAGATCAACACCGGCAAGGGTTGCCATCTCGACGGCCATATGGTCGGCCACGCGCTGGAGCGCCTCAATCCTGCCGACGAATCACTGTTCCTGATCGAGAACGTTGGCAATCTTGTCTGCCCGGCCGCTTTCGATCTCGGCGAACAGCACAAGGTCGCCATCCTGTCGGTAACCGAGGGCGAGGACAAGCCGCTCAAGTACCCGGACATGTTCCGCGCCGCCGACATCATGTTGCTCAACAAGTGCGACCTGCTGCCCTACCTCGAATTCGACGCCGATCTGGCGGAAGCCAACGCGCGGCGTGTCAATCCGGATTTGACGATCTTCCGCGTCTCGGCGACCAGCGGCGAGGGTCTGGCGGCCTGGGTGTCGTGGATCGAAACCGGGCTCGAGGCCCAGCGCGGCAAGCGTTCGGAAACGGTCGATACGCTGAAGCGGCGTGTCGCCGAACTGGAACGCCGGTTGGCCGGCGGGTAGTTTTCAATGGCAGGCCGGCAGATTCGTGTGCGCGGTCTGGTTCAGGGCGTTGGCTTTCGCCCTTACGTCTGGCGACTGGCCAACGAACTTGGTTTGAGGGGCTGGGTCCGCAACGACGGGGCAGGGGTGACGATTGCGGTCGACGGTCCGAAAACGCCAGAATTCCTGAGCCGCTTGCCGAACGAGGCGCCACGTCTGGCGCGCATCGATAACATCGAAGCTGTTGCCGCAGAGGTGGATGGCGAAGGCTTTGCCATATTCGAAAGCTTGGCCGGTGACGTGTTGACCGCCATCGGCCCCGATGCGGCAATCTGTCCGGACTGTATCGCCGATATCTGCAACCCGCACAATCGCCGCTGGCGTTACGCCTTTACCACCTGCACGCACTGCGGGCCGCGCTACACCGTCAGCCGGCGCATTCCATACGACCGGGCGCAGACCAGCCTTGCAGCCTTTCCCCTCTGTCCAGCTTGTCAGGTGGAATACACAGCGCCCGTTGACCGCCGTTTTCATGCCGAAACCACCTGCTGTCCGGAATGCGGCCCGCAACTGAGCATGTTCGATGCGGCAGGTCAGAATGTGGCTGGTGACCCGATCAGCGAAACCCTGCGCCTGTTGAACGCCGGCAAGATCGTTGCGCTCAAGGGGTTAGGCGGTTTTCACCTTGCCTGTGACGCGCACAATGCCGCAGCGGTTGCCGAGTTGCGGCAGCGCAAGCAGCGAGAGGAAAAACCCTTCGCCGTTATGGGGCTGAATATCGCTTCGCTTGCCGGGTACGCCCGGATCGGCGCAGCGGAAGAAGCATTGCTGAAAAGCGCCGCTGCGCCCATCGTGCTCTGCCCCAAGTCTGCGGCCGAACTGCCTGGTATCGCACCCGGTCTGGCCTGGCTCGGCGTTATGTTGCCGGCGACGCCAGTGCATCTGCTGCTCTGGCACGAAGCGGCTGGTCGTCCGGCGGGTGTCGAGTGGCTCAATGACAAGAGCGGCCTGCTGCTGGTCATGACCAGTGCCAACCCGCACGGTGAACCGCTGGTCATCGGCAACGATGAGGCGCAACAAAGACTCGCCGGTATCGCCGACGCCTTCCTGATTCACGACCGCGACATCGTGGTCCGCTGCGACGATTCCGTGGTGCGTGGCGGACCAGCCTTCATCAGGCGTGCGCGCGGCTACACGCCGTTGCCGATCCCGCTGGCCAACGATGGGCCGACCGTGCTGGCGCTCGGCGGCTACCTGAAGAACACGATTTGCGTACTCAAGGGCAGGAAGGCTTTTTTGTCGCAGCACATCGGCGGACTCGACAACGTAGCGGCCATCGATTTTCTCGAAGAAACTGTCGCGCATCTGCTCACCATCCTCGACGTGCAGCCTGACCTGATTGCGCACGATCTGCATCCGGATTTTCCCTCGACCCATCTGGCGCAGCGTCTGGCCGCCAAGTGGAGTATTCCGGCGCAGGCGGTGGCTCATCATCACGCGCATATTGCTGCGATATGTGCTGAAAATAGCGTTAACGAGCCGGTAATTGGCTTGGCCATCGACGGCGTTGGCCTCGGGCCGGATGGCGGACTGTGGGGTGGCGAGTTGTTGCGTGTCGATGGTGGGAACGCCGAACGGATTGGTCATTTGTCGCCCCTCAGACTCCCCGGCGGTGACCGTGCCGCGCGCGAACCGTGGCGCATGGCGGTATCGGCCTTGCATGGCGCCGGGCTGGAGCAGCGCGTCGCCGGCTGGCTGAATAAACATTACCCGGAGCGTGAGGCCGGCCCTTTGCTGAACATGCTCGACCGCGATCTTTTTTGTCCGTTGACCTCAAGTCTCGGCCGCTGGTTCGACGCTGCGGCAGGGTTGCTCGGGCTGCGCGCGGAATCGCGTTACGAAGGGCAGGCGGCGATGGAACTGGAGGGGCTGGCGGCGGCGCACGGGTCGGTGTCTGCGCTGACTGGCGGCTATCTTGTCCGGGGTGGCTGTCTCGATTTTTCGCCGATGTTGTCAACCCTGCTTGAGTGCAAAGATCCCGGCTATGGCGCGGCGCTGTTCCACGCCACAATCGCCGCCGGCCTGGCAGAATGGGTGATCGCCGCCCCCCAAGGGGACTTGCTCCGCAGCGCGGTTGACCGGGAAAAAGTGGCAAAAATTGCGGTCGGCGGTGGCTGTGCGATGAATGTCGTGCTGATGTCGGCCTTGCGCCGCCATTTTGACGAGCACGGCGTGACCTTGCTCGACGCAAAAAAGGCGCCGCCAAACGATGGTGGTCTGGCGCTTGGCCAGGGTTGGGTGGCGCGCTGTGCCTGAAATGTCTGGTAAGTTACGGTCAGGTCGAGTTGACGCTGCGCGACAGCGTTGCTTGGCGCACAATTCGTTTGATCTGGCGCAATCCCTTCCTTCCCTATGGGCGCGACACTCGCCTCACACTGGTTTATGGGCAATCTGCTTATCGTGAATATCCGCATTGATGACTTTCGGGGCTGCGAAGAGTTGGGCGCGCGCCCGACGCCGGCCGGGGGGTGCGACTGATGTGTCTGTCCATTCCCATGCAGGTGACGGCCTGGCAGGGCGAGGGGGAATTCGCCTGGGTTGAACGTCCAGGTCGCCGCGAGTGTGTCAATATGATGCTGGTCGGTCCGCAGCCGGTTGGTACGTGGTTGCTGACTTCTCTGGGACTGGCCAAGGAAGTGCTCGAACCCGGGCAATTGGTGCAGATCGAGGATGCACTGGCGGCGCTGGCGGCCTCGCTGGATGGCACCTACGACCCGGACCAGCATTTCCGTGATTTGCCGCCGATCTGATTTCTAGCAATATGCAAAACCATGAACAATGAGGTGCGCTGATGTGTCTCGCAATTCCCGCTCAGGTTGTTGAACTGCGCGAAGGCGACAATGCCGTGGTCGATCTGGCCGGCGTGCGCAAGGAAATTTCGCTGGCCCTGGTTGACCGCGTGGCGGTTGGCGATTACGTGATCGTCCATGTCGGCTACGCGCTGAACAAGCTCGATCCGGAAGAAGCGGCCAAAACCCTGGCGCTTTTCGCCGAAATCGGCCAGCTCGACGCCAGTCCGACCGTTCACTGATGAAGTACATCGACGAATTCCGCGACGGCGCGCTTGCCCAGGGCTTGTCGGAAGCCATCCGGCGCGAGGCGAAGCCCGAGCGCCACTACCATTTCATGGAATTCTGCGGCGGCCACACCCACGCCATTTCGCGCTACGGTGTCACCGACCTGCTGCCGTGCAATGTCGAGATGATTCACGGCCCCGGTTGCCCGGTGTGCGTGCTGCCCATCGGCCGTGTCGACCAGGCCATCCGGCTGGCGCTGGAAAACGATGTCATCCTCTGCGCCTACGGCGACTGCCTGCGTGTCCCGGCCTCCGGCGGGCTGTCGCTGCTGCGCGCCAAGGCAACCGGCGGCGACATTCGCATGGTTTATTCGAGTGCTGACGCGGTGGAACTGGCCCGCAAGCACCCCGACCGTCAGGTGGTTTTCTTTGCCATCGGTTTCGAGACCACGACCCCGCCAACGGCGGTGGCCATCAAGCAGGCCGCCGCGCTGGGCTTGAAGAATTTTTCGGTGTTGTGCTGCCATGTACTGACCCCGCCGGCGATGATGGCCATCCTGAACGCGCCGGAACGAATCGCCATCGAGGGCTTCGTTGGGCCGGCGCACGTGTTGACGGTCATCGGCAGCCGGCCTTATGAACCGTTTGCGCAGCAGTACGGCAAGCCGGTCGTCATTGCCGGATTCGAGCCGCTGGATGTCCTGCAGGCGATCCGGATGCTGATTCGCCAGGTTAACGACGGACGGGCCGAAGTCGAAAATGAGTTCACCCGGGCTGTTGACCGTGACGGCAACCGCAAGGCGCAGGCGCTGGTCGATGAGGTATTCGAGTTGCGAGAAACCTTCGAATGGCGGGGACTGGGCGTCCTCCCGCACTCTGCTCTGCGTCTGCGCCCGGCTTTCGCTGAATTCGATGCCGAACTGCGTTTTGCAAGCGAGTACCAAGCTGTAGATGATCACAAAAGCTGCGAATGTGCAGCGATCCTGCGCGGATTGAAACGCCCCGTCGAGTGCAAGCTGTTTGGCAATGTCTGTACTCCGGAAAATCCGGTCGGCTCCTGCATGGTGAGTTCGGAGGGCGCCTGCGCGGCCCATTACACCTATGGGCGCTACCGTGATGCGTGACTACACACGGCCGCTGGATCTCAAGAATGGCCGGGTCGAGATGGCGCACGGAGCGGGTGGCCGGGCGATGGCCCACCTGATCGAAGAGCTTTTTGCCCGCCGTCTCGGCAACGAGTGGCTGGCCCAGGGCGACGACGGCGCGGTGTTGCCGGCGCCGGGCGAAGGCCGCCTGGTGATGGCGACTGATAGCCATGTGGTTTCGCCGCTGTTCTTTCCCGGTGGCGATATCGGCTGTCTCTCGGTGCACGGCACGATCAACGATGTGGCGGTGATGGGCGCCAAGCCGCTCTGGCTCTCTGCCGCCTTCATTCTTGAAGAGGGTTTTCCTCTGATCGATCTGGCGCGTATCGTTCACAGCATGGCGCTCGCCGCAAGACAGGCTGGCGTGCCGGTCGTCACCGGCGACACCAAGGTGGTCGAGCGGGGCAATGGCGACGGCGTGTTTATCACGACCACCGGTGTCGGTCTGTTGCCGGTCGGGCGCGAACTCTCCGGGCGTCGGGCGCAACCGGGCGATGCGATCCTCGTCTCAGGCACGCTCGGTGATCATGGAATGGCTATCATGGCTGGCCGCGACAACCTCGGGTTCGAGTCGCCCATCGTTTCAGATACGGCAGCGTTGCACGGCCTGATCGATGCGTTGCTGGAATGCGGCGCCGATATTCATGTGCTGCGCGACCCGACCCGCGGCGGCCTGGCGACGACGCTCAACGAGATCGCCCGGCAGTCCAGCGTCGGCATGATGATTCAGGAAAAGGCGCTACCGATCAATCCGCTGGTCGCCGCAGCCTGCGAATTTCTTGGGCTGGATCCACTTTATGTTGCCAACGAAGGCAAACTGGTGGCGATCTGCGCCAAAAATGATGCTGAAATGCTCTTGGCGACCATGCGCAAGCATCCGCTCGGAGCTGACGGAGCGATCATCGGTTCGGTTCATGAAGACCCGCATCATTTCGTTCAGATGGCGACTGCGCTTGGCGGAAAGCGGATCGTCAACTGGCTGACCGGCGATCAGTTGCCACGTATCTGCTGAACGCTTATTGCCTTGCGGTGAGGAAGTTATGGACCGTTTCACTATTTCTCTTGATGAATCGCTGGCTGGGCAATTCGATGAATTGATCGGCGCTCGCGGCTACAGCAATCGTTCCGAGGCCGTACGCGACTTGATTCGCGGAGCGATCGAAAGCGATCGCCAGCGCTCGGCACCCAGCGGCTACTGCGTTGCCAACCTTTCCTATGTCTATAACCATCACACCAGAGAGTTGGCCGAGCGGCTCACGGCTATCCAGCACGACCATCATGATCTGACGGTGGCCGCCATGCATGTCCATCTTGACCACGAAAACTGTCTCGAATCGGTGATCTTGAGGGGAAAGACTGAGATGGTTGTCCGGTTTTCAGAGCGCCTGATGGCTGAAAGCGGCGTGCGCCATGGACAATTCAACGTCATTGCGGTCGAGCCTGCACATCGCCATGCGCATGGCGAAAGCGATTCGAAGCACATTCACTACCGACCCACACGCTAAATCGACAATCCGCCTGCGGGTTTGGCATGAACTTTTTTGCCAGGTGCAGCGTTGATATGATAAATTTAAAAAAAATCATGCAATCGTGCTGGGGGCGTTTTTGGGCGACTGGACATCACTGCTGATCCTGACTTTCGTGCTCGGCATGAAGCATGGTTTCGATGCTGACCATCTGGCGACCATCGATGGTCTGACGCGTTATAACGCTCGTCTCCGCCCCGGCCTGGCACGTTATTGCGGTACGCTCTTTTCGCTCGGGCATGGCGCCGTGGTGATGGCGATTGCTCTCGGTGTCTCGGGCATTGCAAGCCAGTGGGAGGTGCCCGAGTGGTTTGGCATCCTTGGTTCACTGATTTCGATCGCTTTCCTGGTTGCCCTGGGTAGTCTCAATCTGGCGGCGGTTTTGCGCGCTGGACCGGATGAAGTGGTTCAGCCGGTCGGACTGAAGGGGCGGCTGCTGGGCAATTTGCGCCATGCCTCGCATCCCGCGTTGATTGCCCTGGTCGGCGCGCTTTTCGCGCTCTCCTTCGACACCCTTTCGCAGGCTGCCTTCTTTGCCCTGACAGCAACCCAGTTTGGCGGCTGGGAGCATGCCCTGGTGCTTGCACTGCTGTTCATGCTCGGCATGTTGCTGACCGACGGCATCAACGGTCTGTGGATCGCCCGTCTGATCGCCCGGGCTGATCAGGTGGCGCTGGTTGCCTCGCGGGTCATGGGGCTGGTGGTTTCCGGTATCAGTTTGCTGGTCGCCGCCTTCGGTGCCGCAAAATTGCTCTCGCCGGCGGTCGATGCCTGGAGCGAAGGGAAAGAACTGGGCTTTGGCTTCATGCTGGTGGCGATCATCGCCCTCAGTTTTGTTGCCGCAATTCGACTGACGCGCCGGCCGTCATTGGCTTGATCTGAACAAGTGAGGAGAGCCGGTCAAACCGGCTATTTTTTTGAATGCAGTTAAGACAAAAAATTATTGGTTCATATTTCCTGCTGGCGATTGCCGGAGTTTCAGCTGACGAGGCGATCGTGCTGTCGCCGATCGAAGTTCGTGCCCAGGTGGAAAATCTGGAAGGCCTGGCAACCGCCGGCAGCGAGGGGGTCGTTTCCGGCCAGCGTCTGGCGACCGTGCCGTTGCAGCGGCCAGGCGAGGTGCTCGAGATGGTGCCCGGACTGATCGTGACCCAGCATGCCGGGGACGGCAAGGCGAACCAGTATTTCCTGCGCGGCTTCAATCTCGATCACGGGACGGATTTTGCGACCTACGTTGCCGGCATCCCGGTGAATATGCCAACCCATGCGCACGGGCAAGGCTATACGGACCTCAATTTTCTGATTCCCGAGCTGGTCGACCGCATCCGTTACCGCAAGGGTCCCTATTATGCGGATGAAGGTGATTTTTCGTCAGTCGGGGTCGCGCGTATCGACTATCTGCGCAAGATCGATGGAACGCTGGCCACGATTACCGCCGGCCAGAATGGCTACGGACGCGCGTTGCTTGCCGGTTCCCCAGAAGTCGGCGCCGGCAATCTGCTCTACGCCGTGGAGTTGTTCACCAACGATGGGCCGTGGGAAATTCCCGAAAACTACCGGAAATACAATGGTGTGCTGCGCTACAGCCAGGGAAGCCGCGACGACGGCTTTTCGGTGACCGGCATGGCCTATCGGGGTGACTGGACATCAACCGACCAGGTTGCCAAGCGGGCGATCGATAGTGGTTACATCAACCGCTTCGGTACGCTCGATCCGACGACCGGCGGGGAAACCTATCGCTACAGCCTGTCGGGCGACTGGGCGCGGCGCGGCACCGACAGCCAGTCCCTGGCCAACGTGTGGTGGCTGAAATCCGGTCTCGACCTGTGGTCCAACTTTCAGTATTGCCTGAACGATATTGCCGCCAACGGCAATTGCGACACCGGCGACCAGTTCAAGCAGGCCGAGCGCCGCCAGGCTGGCGGGCTCACGGCATCACACGCCATTTTCGATCGCTGGGGCGGATTCGACGTCGAGAATTCGTTTGGCGTTCTCGGTCGGGTTGACCAGATACGTCCGGTCGGCCTCTATAACACGGCCAACCGCAATACCTGGAACACTGTCCGCGAAGACCGTGTCACGCAACGCAATCTCTCGCTCTGGGCACAGAATGAAACGCGCTGGACGTCCTGGATTCGTACCGTGGCGGGTTTGCGTGGCGAGGCCTACGACTTCACGGTCGACGCCAACCTACCTGACAATTCCGGAACGGCCAGCGACCAGATGGTCACACCCAAGTTCTCGATGATCTTCGGGCCGTGGCGGAAATCCGAGCTCTATCTGAACTATGGCCAGGGCTTCCATTCGAACGACGCCCGCGGTACCACGATCAAGGTCGACCCTGCAGATGGCGTGACACCGGTCGACCGGGTCCAGCCGCTGGTCAGGACAACCGGCTATGAGGCCGGGTTACGTAGCGAGCCGGTCAGCGGCTGGCAAAGCACCCTCGCGCTGTGGCAGCTCGATTCGGCATCGGAATTGCTCTTCGTCGGCGACGCCGGGACGACCGAAGCGTCGCGCCCGTCACGCCGTTACGGGGTGGAGTGGAACAATCTCTATCTTCCGACCAGTTGGCTGGCCATCGATGCCGATCTCGCCTGGTCGCAGGCGCACTTCACGGATAGCGACCCGGTTGGCGACAAGATTCCTGGCGCGGTCGAGACCACGGCCAATGTGGGCATCACCATCGACCAGCTCGGCCCGTGGTTCGGCACATTGCGCTGGCGCTACTTCGGGCCGCGCCCGCTGATCGAGGACAACTCGGTTCGATCGTCGGCTTCATCGCTGACCAACCTGCGTATCGGTTACAGATTGAGTCCGAAAACCCGGATTTCCCTCGATGTCTTCAACCTGTTCGACAGCGACGTGAACGACATCGAATACTGGTACGACTCGCAGTTACCCAATGAAACCGCGCCGGTCTTCGATCGCCACATTCATCCTGCTGAGCCACGCACCTTCAGGTTGAGCTTTGCGCATCGCTTCTGACCCCCCCAAATCCATAATTACGCTTTACCGGACCAAGGGCTTTCCGGTAACCTACAGGGTTTTCCCCTGTTGCAGAAAGTCCAAGGAGATTTCGTGGAAAAGGATCTGCGCGAAGCCGCGCTCGAATACCATCGCTGGCCCACCCCGGGCAAGATTTCCGTACGTCCTACCAAGGGACTGACCAACCAGCGCGATCTGGCGCTGGCCTACTCGCCGGGAGTTGCCGCGGCTTGTGACGCGATCGTCGAAGACCCCGCCACTGCCGCAGAACTGACCTCGCGGGCCAACCTGGTGGGTGTGATCACCAACGGCACCGCTGTGCTTGGCCTCGGCAATATCGGCCCGCTGGCCGCCAAGCCGGTCATGGAAGGCAAGGGCTGTCTGTTCAAGAAGTTCGCCGGAATTGACGTCTTCGACATCGAACTGGCAGAGAACGACCCGGACAAGCTGATCGACATGATCGCCGCCATGGAGCCAACGCTCGGCGGTGTGAACCTCGAAGACATCAAGGCCCCCGAGTGCTTCTATATCGAAGAGAAGCTCAAGGAGCGGATGAATATTCCCGTCTTCCATGACGATCAGCACGGCACGGCAATTATTTCAGCCGCCGCCATGCTCAATGGCCTGAAGGTCGTCGGCAAGAAGATCGAGGAAATCAAGGTGGTCTGTTCAGGTGCCGGCGCCGCCGCCATTTCCTGCCTCAACCTGTGGTGCGAGCTTGGCGTCAGGCGCGAGAACATCACGGTCTGCGATTCCAAGGGTGTCATTTTTGTTGGCCGCGAAGCCAACATGGAAGCGACCAAGGCCCGCTATGCCCGCGAAACTGCCGAGCGCACCCTGGGCGATGCGATGGTCGGCGCCGATGTCTTCCTTGGCCTCTCGGCCGCCGGTGTGCTGAAGCAGGAAATGGTCGCCAGCATGGGCGAAAAGCCGATGGTCTTCGCGCTGGCCAACCCGACGCCGGAAATCATGCCGGAACTGGCCAGGGCTGTGCGTCCGGATGTCATCATCGCCACCGGCCGTTCCGACTATGTGAACCAGGTCAATAACGTGTTGTGCTTCCCGTTCATCTTCCGCGGTGCGCTCGATGTCGGCGCCACGCGCATTACCGAAGAGATGAAGATGGCCAGCGTTCGCGCCATTGCCGAACTGGCCGAAGCCGAAGTTACCGATGAAGTGGCCATGGCCTATCCCGGCCACGATTTGTCCTTTGGTCCCGAATACCTGATCCCGAAGCCGTTTGACCCGCGCCTGATCGTCAAGATCGCCCCGGCTGTCGCCCAGGCGGCGATGGATTCCGGCGTGGCAACCCGGCCGATCAACGATTTTGATGCGTACCGCGCCAAACTTTCCGAATTTGTCTATCACACCGGTGTCGGCATGCGCGCCATCTTCCAGGCTGCACGTCAGGCCAAGGGCAGGAAGCGCATCATTTATGCCGAAGGTGAAGATGAGCGAGTACTGCGCGCCGCCCAAATCGTCATCGAAGAAAAATTTGCCCGCCCGATCCTGATCGGCCGTCCGCCGGTCATCGAGCATCGCCTGGAAAAGGCCAACCTGCGAATCAAACCCGGCGTCGATTTCGACATTGTCAATCCGGAATCCGACGAACGTTACCGCGAATGCTGGACGGCTTATCACAAGCTGATGGTCCGCCGTGGCGTCACGCCGGCGATCGCCAAGGAAGCCTTGCGCCGCAAGCCGACACTGATCGGTGCCATGTTGCTGAAGCTTGGCTACGCCGATGGCCTGCTGTGCGGCATGACCGGCCAGTACAGCCGTCACCTGGGCGTGATCAACGAGGTCATCGGCAAGCGCCAGGGCACCAATACGCTGGCGGCGATGAATTACCTGATGCTGCCGGGTCGCTCGCTGTTCATCTGCGATACGCATATCAATGAAAACCCGACGGCTGAGGAAATCGCTGAAATGACGTTGATGGCCGCCGAGCAGGTCAAGCGCTTTGGTATCCATCCGAAGGTTGCGCTACTCTCGTACTCGAATTTCGGTTCCGGTTCATCCGAATCCGCCCGCAAGATGAGTCGCGCTGCCGCCCTGCTGCCGGCCATTTCCTCAGGCGAACTGGAGGTTGACGGTGAAATGCACGGCGACGCCGCGCTGTCGGAAGTGATTCGTCACGAAGCCCACCCGGATTCACCGCTCAAAGGCGAGGCCAATCTGCTGGTGATGCCAAATATCGATGCCGCCAACATCTCCTACAACCTGCTGAAGATGACCGCCGGCGAAGGGGTGACCATTGGCCCCATCCTGCTCGGCGCGGCACGCCCGGTGCATGTGCTGACGGCGACGGCCACCGTGCGTCGCCTGGTCAACATGACCGCGCTGGCCGTAGTGGAATCGATGGAGCGCTAAACTCGGCGAAACAAAAAGGCGCGGGAGGGAAACCTCGCCGCGCCTTTTTCATTTATGGCCCTTTTGTCAGGTTGACCGCAGCAGTTACTCGGAGAGTCCCGCCAGTATCTTGCCGTGAATGCCGCCGAAGCCGCCGTTGCTCATGATCAGGATGTGGTCGCCCGGCTGCGCGGCGATGACGATCTGGTCGACCAGGCGAGCCAGATCTTCTTCGACAATGGCGCGTTCGCCCATCGGGGCCAGCGCCTCGCGGGCGTCCCAGCCGAGATTGCCGGCGTAGCAGAAGGCCATATCGACTTCGCACAGGCTGTCCGGCAACTGCGCTTTCATCGTGCCCAGCTTCATGGTGTTCGAACGCGGTTCGAGCACGGCGAGAATGCGGGCATTGCCGACCTTGCGGCGCAGGCCGGCGACGGTGGTGGCAATGGCTGTTGGATGATGGGCGAAATCGTCGTAGACCGTGACGCCGCGTACTTCACCGCGTACTTCCATGCGCCGTTTGACATTGACGAAACGGGACAGCGCATCCAGCCCATGGGCCAGCGATACGCCGACATGGCGGGCGGCGAGCAAGGCTGCACAGGCATTGGCGCGATTGTGTTCGCCGGAGAGTCGCCAGACGGTGCGACCAATTCTTCCTTCGGGGCCATGTAGCGTCAGCTCACCCCGGGCGTCGTCGCCGGTCACCCGATAGCCGGCCGGGTCGTTGAAGCGTTCGACCGGCGTCCAGCAACCACGCTCCAGTACGCGCTCAAGGCTGGCCTCGGCCGCATTGGAAACGATCAGGCCGGATTGGGGCAGGGTGCGCACCAGATGGTGAAATTGCGTTTCGATCGCCGCCAGATCGCTGAAGATGTCGGCGTGATCGAATTCAAGATTGTTCAGGACGGCCGTCCGCGGCCGGTAATGGACGAATTTTGAACGCTTGTCGCAAAAAGCCGTGTCGTATTCATCAGCCTCGATCACGAAGAAAGGCGTGTCGCCCAGCCGGGCCGAAACGCCAAAATTCAGTGGCACACCACCGATCAGGAAACCCGGTGCCATGTTGGCGTCTTCGAGAATCCAGGCCAGCATCGAGGCGGTCGTCGTCTTGCCGTGCGTGCCAGCGACGCCGAGAACCCAGCGCCCCTGCAACACGTGTTCGGCCAGCCATTGCGGTCCGGAGACATAGGGCAGGCCCTGGTCGAGAATCGCCTCAAGTAGTGGATTGCCACGGGAAATGGCGTTGCCGATGACAAAAATATCGGGTTGCAGGACCAGTTGGTCGGTTCCGAAGCCTTCGATCAGGTCGACGCCGGCACTGCGCAACTGGTCGCTCATCGGCGGATAGACGTTGGCGTCACAGCCGGTTACTTTGTGGCCGGAAGCCACCGCCAGTTGCGCGACGCCGCCCATGAAAGTGCCGCAGATACCCAGAATATGAATGTGCATGTCACATAGACCCGTTAGAATGGGGGCGATTCTACCCTGTCCATTTCCCCAATGCCCCGTCCTGAACGGCCACGAACCAGTGCCAGCACCCGGGCCAGTATCGCCAGCGCCGCGGCGCGCCTGATGGCGGAGGATGGTATTGCCGATTACCACCACGCCAAGCGCAAGGCGGCCCGTCAGTTGGGCCTGCCCGAGAATACGGCCTATCCGGATAATGCCGAAGTCGAGGCGGAATTGCGCGCCTACCGTGGTCTTTATCAGGAAGAGGGACATCCGGAACTGATCCTCGCACTGCGCCAGACCGCACTCGGCTTGCTGGAACTGCTTGCCGATTACTCGCCCTATCTCGCCGGTTCGGTCCTCGACGGCACGGCCGGTGAGCACTCGCACATCGACATTCTGCTGTTCGCGGACAGTGCCAAGGAAGTCGAAATTTTTCTGCTTAATCGCGGCCTCGCTTTCGAACACGTCGAGCCGCGCAATGAGCGTGCCGAAGCAGTTTTGGTCATGGAAACCGATACGGTGGATGCCAATCTGGTCATCTTTCCGCCGCAACTGGAGCGGGTCGTCATGAAGCACCGCGATGGCAGGCCACGGGAACGGATCCGCGCCGAAGCCCTGCGCGCCCTCATTCTGGAATAGGTCTGGACAAGTTGCGGCGATCTGCGGCAAACTTGCGGCTATGAAGAAGCAAAAAACCGCTTCCAAGCCAGTCGAGAAACCGCGAATTCTGGTAATTCACGGGCCTAATCTCAATCTGCTTGGCACCCGTGAGCCAGAACACTACGGACAAGTGACCCTGGCGGATATCAATTTGGCACTGGCCCGCATGGCAGATGGTGTCGGTGTTGACCTTGAGTCCTTCCAGAGCAACCACGAAGGCGCCCTGGTCGAGCGCATCCATGCCGCCCATGAACAGGGGGTGCGGGCCATCATCATCAATCCCGCAGCCTACACCCATACCAGCGTGGCACTGCGTGATGCGCTGGCGGCGGTAAGCATTCCCTTTGTCGAGGTGCACCTCTCGAATGTCTATTCCCGGGAGCCTTTCCGGCACCATTCCTATTTTTCCGATCTGGCCATCGGGGTAATCTGCGGCCTGGGTCACCAGGGCTATTTGCTGGCTCTCGAGTACCTGCTCAACAAACTCAATATCGAATAGACCGGCAGATGCCGGCACTTGCCTCGGACCGGGACAAGACAGAAAGGAGTCTCCATGGATCTGCGTAAACTCAAGAAACTCATCGACCTCGTTCAGGAATCCGGTATTTCAGAACTTGAAGTGACCGAAGGTGAAGAAAGGGTGCGCATTGCCAAGCATTACGGGGCGGTGGCCGCTCCGGTGCAGCACTATGCCGTTCCAGCAGCCATGCCGACAGCAGCGCCAGTCGGTGCCTCGTCGGTGAATCTTGACGATGAGGACGATTTGCCGGAAGGTCACGTCGTAAAGTCGCCGATGGTCGGCACCTTCTATCGCTCCGCGTCGCCAGGTGCCGATGCGTTTGTCCAGATTGGCCAGTCCGTCAAGGAAGGCGATACCCTGTGCATCATCGAAGCAATGAAACTTCTGAACGAAATCGAGGCCGACGCGTCCGGCGTGATCAAGGCGATTCTGCTTGATAACGGCGAGCCGGTCGAATTCGGCGAACCGCTTTTTGTAATCGGCTGATCACGGCATGTTCGGGAAAATACTTATCGCCAACCGAGGCGAAATTGCGCTGCGTGTGCAGCGTGCCTGCCGCGAACTCGGTATCAAGACGGTTGTTGTGCATTCCGAGGCGGATCGCGAGGCCAAGTATGTCAAGCTGGCCGACGAATCGGTCTGTATCGGCCCGGCGCAGTCGGCCCTGAGTTACCTGAACATTCCCGCCATCATTTCGGCGGCCGAGGTGACTGATTCCGAAGCGATCCACCCCGGTTACGGTTTTCTCTCCGAAAATGCCGATTTTGCCGAGCGCGTCGAAACCTCGGGCTTCGTTTTCATCGGGCCGCGCGCCGACACCATCCGCCTGATGGGCGACAAAGTGTCAGCCAAGGATGCGATGAAGGCGTCCGGCGTCCCCTGCGTACCAGGTTCCGACGGCGCCTTGCCGGAAGACCCCAAGGAAATCGTGCGCATTGGCCGCGCAGTCGGCTATCCGGTCATCATCAAGGCGGCTGGCGGCGGTGGCGGACGCGGCATGCGCGTGGTGCATACCGAAGCGGCGCTGGTCAATGCCGTGCAGATGACGCGCGCCGAAGCGCAATCGGCCTTTGGCAACCCCGTGGTGTACATGGAGAAATACCTGGAAAATCCGCGCCACGTGGAAATCCAGATTCTCGCCGACCAGCACAAGAATGCGATTTACCTGGGCGAGCGTGATTGCTCCATGCAGCGTCGTCACCAGAAGGTGATCGAGGAGGCGCCAGCGCCGCATATTCCGGCCCGCCTGATCAACCGGATCGGCGAACGCTGTGCTGAAGCCTGTCGCAAGATCGGTTATCGTGGTGCGGGAACCTTTGAATTTCTTTACGAAAACGGCGAGTTCTTTTTCATCGAGATGAATACCCGGGTTCAGGTCGAACACCCGGTGACCGAAGCAATTACTGGCGTCGATATCGTCCAGGAACAGATTCGTGTCGCCTTCGGTGAAAAGCTGCGCTATCGCCAGAAGGATATTTCGCTTCGCGGCCATGCCATCGAATGTCGCATTAACGCCGAAGATCCCTTCACGTTCGTGCCATCTCCGGGGAAAATCACCTTCTATCACCCGCCGGGTGGACCGGGAATTCGTGTCGATTCGCACATCTATCAGGGCTATACGGTTCCGTCGTATTACGACTCGATGGTCGCCAAGGTCATCGCCTATGGCGATACCCGGGAGCAGGCGATTCGCCGCATGCGCATCGCGCTGTCCGAGATGAGTATCGAGGGCATCAAGACCAATATCCCACTGCATCAGGAACTGATGCACGACGCGCGCTTCATCGAGGGCGGCACCAGCATTCACTATCTTGAAAAAAAGCTCGCCGAAAAGGGCGAAGTCAAGAAGTAGGCGATGGGCTGGCAGAGCGTCAGTTTCCTGACCGACGCATCGCACGCGGAGTCGATGTGCGATGCCCTTCTGGCGGCCGGTGCGCTGGCCGCCAGTATCGAGGATGCCGATGCCGGAACGGCGGACGAACAACCCCAGTTTGGCGAGCCGGGTTCGGTCAATTCGCCGGGTTGGACACATTCCCGTGTCGTTGCCTTGCTTGAGGAAAATGCCGATGCACCCGCCCTGCTCGCCGTCTCGAGCGCCGCAATTGGTTTGCTCAGGGTTCCGGAATGGACCGTCGAAACTGTCGCGGAGCAGAACTGGGTCCAACTGACCCAATCGCAGTTTGACCCCATTCGCGTTTCGCAGCGATTGTGGATCGTTCCGTCCTGGCATGAATCACCGGACCCTGCTGCGGTCAACCTTATTCTTGACCCCGGAATGGCCTTCGGTACCGGCTCGCATCCAACGACCCGGCTATGCCTCGAGTGGCTGGAACGAAATGTTTCCGGAGCGTGTTCGGTACTTGATTACGGCTGCGGCTCGGGGATTCTGGCCATCGCGGCTGCCCGTCTCGGCGCCGGGCGAGTCGCGGGTGTCGACATCGACCCGCAGGCAGTTGACGCGGCACGTGCCAATGCCGAGCGCAACGGGGTGACCGCAGTGTTTGCCGATTCGACCGTGCCGGTTGCCGGTGAGTATGACTTTGTTGTGGCCAACATCCTGTCAAATCCACTACGGGTACTGGCTCCGGCCATCTGTGCGCATGTCCGCCCGGGCGGTCGCCTGGCGCTGTCCGGCATCCTGCGCGAACAGGCAGACGAAATCATGGCGATCTATGCACAATGGTTGCCCCTGGAAGTGGCGGACGTTCGTGAGGACTGGGTGTGCCTGGCCGGAACCAAACCTTGACCCGGACTCGCTGCCCGGCTTGCAGCACGGTTTTCCGTGTGACCTCCGATCAATTGCGCGCCAAGGCGGGCAAGGTTCGCTGTGGATACTGCCAGGCAGTTTTCAATGCCTTCGACGAATTGATCGATGAAACCCAGGCAGTGGCTACTCAGCCTCTAGTCGAACCTCCGGTTAGTCTTGGCGCAGCCCCTCACGAATACTTGCAAGACGAGCAAACTGAAGCAGTCGGGACCGTGGCGGCTGACGATGAGGTATTGATCACAGAGCCAGAGCCAGCAACCGACGAGTCGGAAGCGGCTGTCACGCCGGAAGTCGAGCCCGAAATCGAGTCGGATGACGCGGACGAGCCGGACCAAGGCCAGAGCCCAGAGGAAGTACCGGAGCAACTCGACTCCGAGGCAGGCGAACAGGGAGAAATTGCCCCATTCGAGGTGTTGACCGCGACAGAGGCCGAGCCAGCAGTTCCGGTTCCGGACGAAACCCCGGAGGAGGCGACCCAGGCCGCGCGGGAAGCGGGTCTGGTGGCAGCGCGGGAATTGTCGGAGACTCCGGCATTCGATCGCTGGGCAACAGGCACACTGTCCGGGGGTGGTCCTGGCGGATTCGATGCCGAGGACGGGCGGCGCGCGAGCTGGCTATTTTTGGTTGTAGCGTTGCTGCTGATTGCCGTTCTTATAGCTCAGATCGCATACCATTTCCGTACCGAACTCGTCAGGTCCGTTCCCGCCGCAGCCGATGTTTTCGCGGCGCTCGATATTCCGGTTCCGCTTCCGGCGCACAGTGATCTGGTCAGTATCGAAGCCTCGGATTTGCGGTCGGACAACCCGCGTGGCCTGTTCGTTCTCAATGCGTCCCTGCGCAACCGTGCAGCTTACGCTCAGGCCTGGCCCGCGCTGGAGTTGACGCTGATCGATGCCAGCGACGCACCGGTTGCGCGGCGTGTCATGCGCGCGGCGAATTATCTGCCGCCGGGCAGCGACCTGACTTCGTTTCCGGCCAACGCCGAGGTTCCCGTTCGTCTGTGGATCGACGCCAAGGGCCTCGGCGCTTCCGGATACCGACTCTATATCTTCTATCCCTGATTGCCTCCGCCATGAATACCCTGATCTGTGGTTCGCTTGCCTTCGACAACATCATGGTCTTTCCCGACCGTTTCAAGAACCACATCCTGCCCGAGCAGATTCACATCCTGAATGTCGCCTTTCTGGTTCCCGAAATGCGTCGCGAGTACGGCGGCTGTGCCGGAAACATTGCCTACAACCTGATGTTGCTGGGCGGCTCGCCGCTGATCATGGCAACCGTCGGTGACGATGCGGGGCCTTACCTCGAGCGTCTCGACAAGCTTGGTTTGTCGCGCAACCACGTGCGCCATGTACCGGGCAGCTTCACGGCCCAGGCCTTCATCACCACCGATCTTGACGACAACCAGATCACCGCCTTCCACCCGGGCGCGATGACCTTCTCCCACCTGAACAAGGTTGAACATGCCAAAGCGGCAACGCTGGGCATCGTTGCCCCGGACGGCCGCGAAGGCATGATGCAGCATGCCCGCGATTTCGCGGCGGCCGGGATTCCGTTCATCTTCGATCCCGGTCAGGGCCTGCCGATGTTCAACGGCGACGAATTGCTCGACTTCATGGGCCTGGCCGATTACGCCTGTTTCAACGATTACGAGGCAAAACTGTTGTGCGATCGCACCGACCGCAGCCTTGAACAACTGGCCGGCGAGGTGACGGCGCTGATCGTCACGCGCGGCGGTGAGGGTTCCCAGATTTACGCTGCCGGCCAGCGCCACGACATTCCCTGCGTTCATGCCGATCAGCTCCTCGACCCGACCGGTTGCGGCGATGCCTACCGCTCCGGCCTGCTCTACGGCATCGCCAACGGATTCGATTGGCCGACCACGGGACGCCTGGCCGCGGTAATGGGGGCGATCAAGATCGCTCATCGTGGCGGCCAGAGTCATCAGCCAAGTCGTGAGGAAATTGCCGACCGCTACCAGCGGGCATTCGGTACGCTTCCATGGTAGGGTGTCGTTGAAACATAGCGGTCATCTTCTGGCAAAACGCATGTAACAGTCCGGTTCCAGACTTCTTCTCCACAAACCCATGGAGAACAGAATGGAACAATTGCACAAGGAAGCGGGTGGCCACCGCCCCGAACGTCATCGACTGGCAGTCGGCTTCGCCCGGACTCCGAGCGAAATTCACGACGCCCAGCGTTTGCGCTACCGTATTTTTGCCGGAGAAATGGGCGCCAATCTGCCGAGCCGTACCCCGGGCATAGACCACGACATCTACGATCCGTACTGCGAACACCTCGTGGTGCGCGATACCCGGAGCGGTGAAGTGGTCGGCAACTATCGAATTCTCTCGCCCGAAAACGCCCGGCAGGTTGGCTATTACTCCGAGAACGAATTCGACCTGACCCGTCTGCAGCATCTGCGCCCACGGCTGGCGGAAATCGGTCGCTCGTGCGTTCATCCCGATTACCGTAACGGGGCGACGATTGCGCTGCTCTGGTCCGGCCTCGCACGCTATATGACTGAGCGCGGTTATGACTATCTGATGGGTTGCGCCTCGATCAGCATGGCCGATGGCGGCCACGCGGCAGCCAGCTTGTATAATCGACTGGCCGAGAATCTCGGGCCGCAGGAATACCGGGTCTTTCCGCGTTGTCCGTTGCCGCTGGCCGCCTTGAGGAAGGACCGGCAGGCCGAAACGCCGCCACTGATCAAGGCATACTTGCGAGCCGGTGCCTGGGTCTGCGGTGAACCGGCCTGGGATCCTGATTTCAACACGGCGGACCTGCCGATTCTGATGTCGATGCGCAAGGTCTCAGACCGCTACGCCAAACACTATCTGGGGAAAACAGGCTGACCCGATCCAGCTTTCCGATCCGCGCCTTCCGGCTGTTTCGTCTCGCTCTGGCGATGATGCGGGCTGTGTTTGTCGTGCTTTGCCTGTTTCCGGTCTGCGGCGATGCAACCCGCCTGCGCCTGAAGGCGAGTGTGTCCCGAGGGGTTCTCGACGCACTGGGGATCAAACTCGAGGCCGATCTGAGCCATGCCGTGCCGGGGGCGCTGATCGTTGCCAACCATATATCGTGGATCGATATTTTCGTCATCAATGCCGCTTTGCCGTCAGCCTTTGTTTCGAAGGAGGAGGTCAGGCACTGGCCACTGGTTGGCTGGCTGGCGGCAAGGAGTGATACGGTTTTCCTGCGTCGTGGCAGCCACGGTCACGCCCGTATCATCAATCAGCAAATCGCCGAAATTTTGGGCAAAGGGAATTACGTCGCGGTCTTTCCCGAAGGCACAACGACCGATGGCACGCATCTCCTCCATTTCCATGCCGCCCTGATCCAGCCGGCACTCGCGGTTGGCCGACCAGTTCTGCCGGTAGCGATTTCCTACTGGGGAACAGACGGAAGTCGCAGCCTGGCCCCGGGTTATGTGGGAGATGTCTCTCTGGCGCAATGCACGCTGGAGATTGCCGGATGCAAGAGACTGGTCGCCCGCGTCACGACCTGCCCGGCGCTCGGCATGGCTGGCGAAGACCGCCGGCAGGTGGCCACGGCAGCCCGGGAAGTGATCTGTGCTGGCGCCGGGCTTCCTCCGCCCGGCATGGCGGATGCGAACCGATTACTGGCCTGACATTCCGATGGCCGGCGAGGAGCAGCGGCCTATCGGTCTCCGCTCGTATCCGTCAGCTGGTTGGCGATTGCAGCGCTAATTTCTGCCTCGTCGCTGACCACGGGAAAAGCGTCGCGGATTTCCGGCGTAATGGCGAGCGGTCGGCCAGCTCGTCGCGTCGCAGTAAACCCACAGGGTTTCCGCCTCGACGATCGTCTTTCCGTCACGGACGCGCACGAAGCGGTACTTTCGCGGCGAGGTTTGTGCCGCCATGCCCGCGACCCAGGTGGCGACCATCAGGTCATCGCCCATGAAAGCTGGCCGAATGTACTCGATGTAATGCGAACGGATGACCCAGGTCGTTCTGGTATCCAGATAGCGGGCCACCGTCCAGCCCTGCTCATGCGAGTGTGCGGTGGCAATGTCCTGCATCCAGCGCACGTATTCCTGATTGTTGACATGGCCATTCATGTCGATCGATTCAGAAGCGATGGTGAAAGGTTCGACGAGAATTCGCGGCATGGAACGGTCAGTGTTCGGTAAGTGTCAGCAGGATGTCGGCATACCAGGCGCAATTCAGTCCAAGCGCCTCATCGAGTTTCAGGTCCCGGGTTCCGACATCGAGGCGTGCCGAATGAATGCCGAGGAGCATCCACGGCAGGTCGCCATGTATCCGGCCTCTTTCCGGTACGCGCATGACGACCGGAGCGCCGCTGGTCCCGCGATGGGTGCGTGCATCGGTCAGGAAGTAGCCCTCGCCCTGAAAGCGCATGCCGAACGACGATGCGATCACCGCGTGGCGCACGACGGGCATGTGGTGCAGCGTGTCATGGAAGCCGAGCGGGAAGCCCACCACCAGAAGTGAGGTGCCGACCTCGACATGATCCAGACTGCCCAGCAGGTGTTCTGGGGTGAAGGCACGGTAAACCGACGTCTTGGGAAGCGCCGGGCGTTCGATTTCAATGACCGCCACGTCGATTTCCCCGGCAGTATCGAGGCCTTGCCGCCAGAGACTCTTGCCGTTGCGGTAGAGCGGAATTGAAAAGCCGGTGGAACTTGGCCATGTTGTCGGGGTCGATGTGGAGTTCCACCTCGATGCGATCAGGGAAGTGCTTGCTCGGCTTGTCTATCATCACGTGCCGACTGGTCACCAGAAACAGGCGTTCGTCGCGCTCGAAGAATAGCCCGCTCGCGTTCGTCAGTGGCCGCCGGCCGTCGAAAGTGCAGATTCGTGCGGCAGCCAGAAGAATGGATTCGATCATCTGTGGTCGCTATTTTTCCAACGGGACCGATTCGCCGGCGGAACAGTCGACCTGGAAAACCCGGCGATCTTCCAGGCGCAATGCGGTGAGATGGCCGCCCCACAGGCAGCCCGAATCCAGGGCCAGCAGATTATCGGTAACCTTCAATCCGAGGGCCGACCAGTGACCGGTCACGAGAACGGCTTCCGCGCTCTTTCGTCCGGGCACTTCGAACCACGGCATGTAACCCTTCGGCGCCTTGAAGGTTTCCCCCTTGGCATGAAAGTCCATGACGCCGCCCGCGGTGCAGAAGCGCATGCGGGTCATGGCATTGACGATCACGCGCAGCCGCGGCCAGCCGGAAAGATCGTCGGACCAGCAATCAGGCTTGCTGCCCCACATGTTGGCAATGAATTCACGGTATTTCCTGCCTTGCAGGGTGGTTTCGGCCTCGCGGGCCAGCGCGCGTGCCTGCTGTGTCGTCCATTGCGGGAGCAGCCCGGCATGAACCATGCAGTAGTGGCCTTCGACGTGACACAGGGGTTGCCTGCGCAACCAGTCCAGCAATTCATCGCGGTCCACCGCCTCGAGAATGGGTTGCAGGGTGTCGTCCTTGCCGCGCGCCTTGGCGCCGCCTTCCGCAACCATCAGCAGGTAAAGGTCGTGGTTGCCGAGGACGGTCAGTGCCGAATCGCCGAGGCGCTTGATGAAGCGCAGCGTTTCCAGGGATTTCGGCCCGCGATTGACCAGATCGCCGACCAGCCACAGGCGATCGCGCGCCGGGCTGAATCCGCACTTGTCCAGCAGCCGCTCCAGGGAATTGAAACAGCCCTGAATATCGCCGACGGCGTAGGTGGCCATGAATTACCGATCTGCTCGAATGGTCGATTGAATAAGGGGCAACGGCGCCACGCTTACCGATTTGTCTTGTTTGGAGTAATGTGCCACAAAATCGCTTGCACCTGCTGACGGGAATCCTGAGTGACCATGAAGACGATAGACCACGACCGCCTTGACCGACTCGTGCTGGATGCGCGAAAGACCCGCGAAGCCCGGGAAAATGGCTACCGGGAACGCGCGCTCAAGATCTATCCGTGGATATGCGGTCGCTGCGCCCGCGAGTTCACCCTTGCCAACCTGCGCGAACTGACCGTTCATCACCGCGATCACAATCACGACAACAATCCGCCCGACGGCAGCAACTGGGAGTTGCTCTGCGTCTATTGCCACGACAACGAGCATCAGAAACAGATCGAGGCCGACCGCGGTTACACGGATGCCGGCGCAACAAAGACGGGCGGCGCCTCGCACTCGCCGTTTGCCGGTTTGAAGTCGATGCTCGAGGCGGGCGGCAAGACAGGGTGAAGATTGGCGGGTTTCCGGCCCCGTCGCTATGGCAGAAAATCACTGAGTCGATCACGAGGACAAGCACGCTTCAAACTTCGCTTGGCCGGATCAATGGCATAAAAAAGTCATATAGGAACAATTTCTTGTATAATAGTCCTATATGAATTCCAAAATTGTTCTTCGTTTAAACACCAGTGCCGAGCAACTGACCAGCCTGGAGCGTTTGCAGGCTGCTTTTGCCGAGGTCTGTAATGAACTTGGTCCAATTGTTCAAGAAACACGTTGCTGGAACCGGGTGACATTGCATCATCTGGCCTATCGCAAGTTGCGCGAACAGTTTCCGGCGCTTGGCTCGCAGATGGTCTGCAATGCGATCTACTCGGTTTCGCGTGCGGCACGCTTGATTTTCCAGAATCGGGCCAGTCCGTGGAGCATCGAAAAGCGCGTGGATTTGCCTCTGCCGCTCTTGCGCTTTGCCCCTGCCGCGCCGGTTTTTTTTGACCGGCATACCTTGAGCCTGCGCCAAGGGCGGCTGTCCATGTACACCCTCGATGGCCGTCTGCGTTTTGACGTCGCGCTGACGCCGGGCGATGAGCAGCGCTTTCGTGAAGAGAAAATCAAGGAGATCGTGCTTTCGCGGGACGCGCAAGGATTTTTCCTGGTTTTTTCATTTGGTGAGGCGGAGGGTGTGTCAGGCACTTCCGAATTTCCTGAATACCTGATGATTCTCGAGCCAAGCATTTTGGCTGCCTAAAGATTTTTTGGTGCTTAAGACATGAAAAAAACCATGATGCCGCGAACCGAACTGGCTGAAATCCTGTTCTCGTTCAGAAAGGCTTTTTACACAGCGGGCTTGTTCAGCATGTTCATCAACCTGATCGGCCTTGTGCCGTCGATTTACATGCTGCAAGTCTATGATCGCGTCCTGCAGAGCCGGAATATGACGACCCTGGTCATGTTGACCGTAATCATGCTTGGCTTTTACCTGATGCTTGGCATGCTTGAATTGGCTCGCTCCAAGCTCCTGATTCGAATCGGGGCTCAGCTCGATATGAAGCTGAATAACCGGGTGTTTGTCGCCTCTTTCGAGCAAAATCTCAAGCGTGCCGGCGGCAATGCCGGGCAGGCATTGGGGGATCTGACCAACGTGCGCCAGTTCCTTACCGGCAACGGACTTGTTTGCTTTCTTCGATGCGCCATGGGCGCCTATCTACCTGATCGTGATTTTCATTTTTAATCCGTGGCTTGGCTTGTTTGCGCTATTTGCCGCGCTAATCCTCTTTTCGTTGGCGTGGGCCACCGAGCTGGCCACCCGCAAGCCGCTGGCCGAAGCCACCCAAATCGCGGCAAGCGCCAATAATTATGCGACCAACAATCTCCGCAATGCCGAAGTCATCGAGGCCATGGGCATGCTCGATAACCTCAGGCACCGCTGGTTGAAGAAGCAGATGCGTTTCTTGTCGCTGCAGAATGAGGCCAGCGACAAGGCGGCGAGCATTTCCGCAGCCACCAAATCAGTCCGTATCGCCGTCCAATCGCTGGTGCTCGGTGGCGGGGCGTTGCTCGTCATCGAGGGTCGACTGACGCCGGGCGGCATGATCGCCGCTTCCATCCTGCTCGGCAAGGCACTCGGGCCGGTCGAATGGCGATTGGTGTCTGGAAGCAACTGCTCGGCGCGCGAACCGCCTACCATCGCTGGAAGAACTTGCTTCAGGATCACCCGGAGCGCCCGTCCGGGATGGCATTGCCGGCGCCTGCAGGTCAGCCTGTTGCTCGAGGGCGTGATGGCGGCCGCGCCAGGGAGCCAGGCATTGATTCTGAAACAGGTGGGTTTCAATGTCGCGCCAGGTGAGATCGTTGGCGTGATTGGTCCTTCCGCCTCCGGTAAATCGACGCTCGCCCGCCTGCTTGTCGGTGTCTGGCCGACGCTTGGCGGCAAGGTGCGCCTCGATGGCGCCGATATCTACACTTGGGACAAAAATCTCCTGGGCCCGTCGGTTGGTTATCTGCCCCAGGATATTGAACTCTTCGAAGGCACCATTGCGGAAAATATTGCCCGATTTGGCGACGTCGATGCCGACCAGGTTGTCGAGGCCGCCAAGCTGGCCGGGGTGCACGACATGATTCTGCGCTTCCCCAACGGCTACGATACGCAGATCGGTGACAGCGGTAGCGTCCTTTCCGGTGGCCAGCGTCAGCGCATCGCGTTTCGCCCGCGCCATTTATGGGAATCCCTCCTTTGTCGTGCTCGACGAGCCAAATTCCAACCTCGACGACGTCGGCGAGGCTGCATTGATTCGTGCCGTTCAAGAACTCAAGCGGCGCGGGACTACGGTCATTTTGATTACGCACCGCACCAGCATCATCAGCGTGGTTGATAAATTGCTGCTGCTTGTCGACGGCGTGCTGCAGTTGTACGGCCCGCGCGATCAGGTGCTGCTCGCCATTCAGCAGCGCGCGCAGGCTGCGACCAACCCTAATCCGCCAGCCGCCACTGCCCGCGGCAATGCCGGCTTGATGCTTCGTGGATGAGAACAAGATGATCAAGAAACTACTTAACTTTCCTGCCCAAAAAAACGGAAGCCATTGAAGGCGAACTCGTCGAAGACAGATCAAGGGCCGAAGAACAGCAGGGTTGAAACAGATGAAAAGCCGATTGTCCGCTTCGGCATGATGACGCTAGTCGTCGGCTTTGGCGGCTTTCTTCTCTGGGCCGGACTGGCGCCGCTCGATGAAGGCGTGCCGGGAACGGGGATCGTCAGCGTCGATACCAATCGCAAGACCGTGCAGCACCTGAAAGGAGGCGTCGTCGAAGCCATCCTGGTCCGCGAGGGGAGCGGGTCAAGAGGGCGATGTGTTGCTGCGCCTCAACAACAAGGAAACCAAGGCGCAACTCGACATCGTCCGCGGCCAGTATTTCGTTTCCAAAGCCACGGAGGCACGTCTGCTTGGCCGAGCGCGACGAATTGCGCAAATAGTCGATTTTCCCCGACGATCTTGTCGAAGCGGGCAAGACCGATTCGCGTGCCGAGGAGGCCATGCGTTCGCAAGAGCCGCCTGTTTGCCGCTCGCCGCAGCCGCTTGCCAGCGAACTTGGCGCTTGGACGAAACCATCGCCGGATTCAACAACCAGATTACCGGCCTGCAGTCGGTTCAAGCGGGCAAGAAGACCCAGATCGAACTGATCGAGAAGGAACTGGGTTCGCTTCGCGGCTTGGTCGAGGAAGGCTTTGTACCGCGCAACAAGCTGTACGAACTCGAGCGCATGCTGGCCGATCTTTCGGGTACCCGCGGCAGTGATCTGGCACAGATCGCGCGTGCCCAGGCTTCCATCAACGAAACCAAGCTGCGCAAGCTGCAGCGCAAAGAGGATTTTCGCAAGGAGGTAGAGACCCAGATCTCGGAAGTTCAGAAGGATGTCGGTTCGCGCGGCGATCAATTGAAAGCGCTTGAGGACGAGTTCGAGCGAACCGTTATCAAGGCACCTACCGACGGCTATGTCGTTGGACTGGAAGCGCATACGGTAGGCGGCGTCATCAAGCCGGGTGATCGCATCATGGACGTTGTTCCGGAAGGGGATGTGCTCGTCGTCGAGGCGCAGTTGCCGGTTAACCTCATCGACAAGGTGCGGGTCGGCCAGCTTGCCAACATGCACCTGCAGATTGTCCTTGGTGGTGGCATTCAGCCGGTGATCGAAGGCAGGGTGGCACGCATTTCGGCGGACCGTCTGACCGACCCGCATACGGGCGCACCCTATTACTCGGCGCGAATCGAGATCACGCCGCGTGGCGAAGAGGAAATTCGTCAAGCACAAGATCCATGTCCAGCCAGGCATGCAGGCCGATGTTGTCGTCATCACCGGCGCGCGGACGGTTCTCCAGTACTTGCTGCGGCCGCTCGTTTCGCGGATCAGTTCAGGCATGAAGGAGCTCTAGAATGACGATGAATTCATCGTTTTTTCGGTTGCGGAAGTCTTTTGCCGCCGTCGCCGTGGTGTTCGGGTCGCAGATGTCCAATGCGGCAGGTTTGGTTGACCTGTATCGGGAAAGCATTGCCAATGACGCGGTTTACGCGTCGGCGCGAGCGCAGCTGGACGCTGTCCAGACGCTGGTTCCGCAGGCGCGAGGACAACTTCTGCCGCAAATCGCATTCAATTATTCACGTAACCGTAACAATACGGATAATCAATTCCAGACGCCGCAAGGCAGCGCCGTTGGCAAGCAGTACGACTACTATTCCGGTAACGGTTCGCTGAATCTGAGTCAGGCGCTCTTTCGTCCGCAGGCGTGGATTGCCCTGGCGCAGGCCAATGACCAGGTACGGCAGGCCGAAGCCGAGTTCAGGCAGGCCGAACAGGAACTGATTCTGAGGCTGGCGCAGGCCTACTTCGATGTCTTGTTGGCGGAGGACAACGTCTCGCTGGCCCAGGAGCAGAAGGCAGCCATCGCCGAACAACTGAAGCAGGCAAAACGTTATTTCGAGGCCGGCATCGGTACAGTGACCGACATCAACGATGCCCAGGCCCGTTACGACACGATCCAGGCTCAGGAAATCGCCGCTCGCAATACGCTGGAAGTCAGGGTGCGCGCCCTTGAACAGATCGTTGGCGGTACGCACCGCCATCTGGATCGTCTCGGTCCCCGCCTGACCCTGGAAAAGCCCATTCCGGAAAAAGTTGACGAATGGGTCGATTTCTCGCTGGCCAACAATCCTCAGTTGAAGGCCAGGGAGGCCGCTTTGGAAGTGGCTGAAAAGGACGTCGGCAAGAGCGCGGCAGGACATCTTCCGACGGTCGATATCGTCGCCGGCCGTTCGCAAGTGATCAACCCCTCCTACTCGCTTCTTGAAAATACCAACTGGACCAACACGGTCGGTATTCAGCTCGCGGTTCCGTTATTCGCCGGCGGTACGACGCAGGGGCGGGTCGATCAGTCCAGGGCGGTACGCGAGCGGACCCGTTATGAACTCGAGTCGGTGAAGCGGTTGACCGTCCTTACGACTCGCCAGGAATTTCTCAACGTCGATAGCGGTGTCGCTCAGGTGAAGGCGCTCGAGCAGGCCGTCAAGTCCAACGAGGTTGCGCTGTATTCCGCCCAGAGAGGCCAGGAGGCTGGCATGCGTACCAGTTTCGACGTGCTCAACGCCCAGCAACTGCTGTTTACAGTCAGGCGCGATCTGGCGCAGGCGCGTTATGGCTATGTTACCTCGCGACTCAAGTTGCGTTCGGCGACCGGCCTGCTCGGGGAGGAAGACGTGCAACTCGTGCAGAGCTGGCTGGACAAGTAATCACAACCGCTCAGCTCCCCAATTTATTTATGTCAATGCATAAATAACGGTTTGACGGGGATTGGTTGAGCGCTTAGAAGCCGTTGAAGCTGATGGAATCATTCTTCTTGAAAAGTTCCAGATTCAGCTCGCCGGATACCGTGACGATCCGGGCCGCCGCTGCTTGGGCTTCTGCCTTCGCATGGGCTGCGGTAAACTCGCCCAGGGCCGGTAAATGCTGCATTGAGAGCAGTTGGCAGTAGGCGATGTGCAGACCGCCGGCGTTGCGCACTTCAAACAGGGCGTCGGCGGCAAGCTGGTTTAGCGCCGCTTCGTCGATCCGGAACAGCCCGTCGATTTTCCGTTCGCCACTGGCGGTCTGGTGAATGATCGGCCATTGCTGGATCAAGTGGTGCTTGGACAGGACAGCACAGGCGCGCGCCGCCACTTGCCGGCTTTGCTCGGTCTGATCGAGGAAATCCATGATTTCGCGCAGCGCCTGGACGGGTTTGCCTTCATCGTCAAAGAATGATTCACCGTCCGGGCCGTCATTGACCAGTCCCGAGTCTTCGTCGATGCAGAGCACTTGCCGGCCATCGGTGGCTTTGGCCAGGCGAAAAGGATAGCCACGGACGGCGGCAGGGATGTAACCGTGGATCCAGCGGCCATCGGCGGCAACGAAAAGGTTCTTTTCCGGTTGGAGACTCATCACGGCGGCCGGGACAAAGCCGTCACCTTGTGCAATGAAACCAATCGGCAAACTCAACGCCGCCTTGGCGAGTTCGGCCAAGGCCAAAGGCATGACCGCTTCGCGCATGGCAAAGGCGTAACCGGTATAGCGCAACCAGCGTTTGGCGCCGTGGCTTTCGCGGGTGATGACCTGGTAGTTGGGCATGAAGCGTCCTTGGTTGGTGTCGATTGATCGGGAAAGCGGTGCAACGGGTGCGGCGTTGGCTGGAAAAATAATCAAAACCGCGCAGTCCTCCAGCCATTGCAGGCTACGCCTCGGCGGCTCAAATCATCGCTATGCCGGAGTATCCCTCGCTCGTGCAGCAAGTCGATCACCTGATCGACGCAAGCGTCGAAGCGGAGGATTGGCGGTGTCGACCACCAGTTCCGGCGCGACCGGTTCCTCATAACAGCCAAAATATCCCGGGTGAGCGGAATCAAAAAACACCCTTAACGCCGAAACGTGAGGGGGTTCAATGGGTTTACCTGCAGCCCTGGCAGGGTGTCGTGAAGCTGATTACTGGGCGGTCTTTGGCAACAAAGCGTCCAGTGCGCGTGCATAGGCGTTACGGGCAGTCTCATGGATCGCCAGTGCGCTCTTCAGTCGTTTGATTTCGACATCGGTAATGCGCAGGCTGTTCAGTTGGGCCTTCGCATCGTCCGATAGATCGCCTAATGGGTATTCCTTGTCGTTGATCCTGACAATATCCTGCTGTTCATTGGCCATGGGTCGATTCCATTTTAGTGCCACAGCGGCGCCTGCGCGTCTCGCGCCTGCCATCGTGCTCGTTTCAAGCGACCTGGGTTCGCTTGACACTCGGCCGGCACGACGGTGCAAACGTTGGGCTGCGCTGCCCGTGCGACGAACAAAGGAGAACGACATGCGTTCCATGCCCC
>CAVSFS010000025.1:0-3903 GCA_963727115.1 uncultured beta proteobacterium
AGATCTCCAGCGCTTCCGGCAGTTCGCTGACCAGCAGTGCGTGGCGGCCGGCGATCCAGCCGTGGATGGGGCCGGGGGGGCGGTTTGCAGGGCTTCGTCGAGCAGGGTCTGGGCGGTGACGTGGTCGTTGATCAGGCCGAGTTCGTCCTGCAGCCGCGACAGCGCCTGCAGATAGGGCTTGAGGCGCTTGGGTGGGAGCAGGGGGGTGAAGAATTCGACGGCGTAACGCAACTTCTTGAAGCAGATGCGCATGCGGTGGCGTTCGGCGGGTTCCAGTTCGGCGTGGCGTTCGGCGAGGCGGCGGGCCTGGCGGGCGCGGGCCTTGAGGCGCTGGCGGGCGAATTCGTCGAGATCCTGCGGCAACTGGTCCTGCAGGGCGTAGATGGCAGCGGTGAATTCGACGATCAGGCGCGGGTAATCGGCCAGGGCGACCATGTGGGTGAGGGCGGCGCGCGCCTGGCGGGCGCGGCGGGCGCCTTCACGTAGCAGGCGGCGCGCGTCGCGGTGCCCGGGAAAGGTGGCGAGGATGGGCGGCAGGGTTTCGGCGACGAAGACATCCCAGTTGCGGGTGTCGCCGAGGGCGCCGGCCAGCGTCTGCCAGGTCTGGCCGTAGGCGGCGACAAAATCGGCGGGCAGGACGGGCGCGAAGAGCTTGATTGCGGAGCGCAGGCGGCGCAGCGCGACGCGGGCCTGGTGGACATATTCCGGGTCCTTGCTGGTGATCAGGCCGCGCTCGTTGCGCTGGAAGTGTTCGAGGCAGCCGAGTGCGATGCTGCGGAAAGCGGCGATCGGCGTCAGGTTCGGGTTGAGGGTGGCGGTCTTGGCCTTGAACGGTGTCTCGGGCAGGCCGGCAAACAGGGCGTAGCCGCGCTCGGCCTTGCTGGCGACGGCGGGGCGCAGGTCGAGCGTGTTCTGCAGTTCGCGGGTCAGGCTGAAGATGTCGGCGATGTTGCCGCTGATCAGTTCGAGCTCGACCTCGCAGATCGGCGTCTTGCGACGTTCGCTTTGTACACTGCCGCGGTCGACGCCCATTTCGATCAAGGATTCGCCGAACGGCACGTGCCAGAGGGTGCGGCGGAAGTCGGTGGTGAACACCGGCTGCAGTTGCGGCGCCGCATTGTCGAGGAAGAGCTTGAGCTCGGGATTGTCAACATGACTGAAGTCGAACGCACCCGGGTGGGCTGACGTTTCCCATTCGCTGCGCATGGCGAGGCCGCCGCTGGCCGGCTCGGCGGACTTGACGGTGAGCAGCCAGTGCCAGCCCTTCTTGCGAAAGCGCACGGCAATGCGGCGGGCATGCAGTTCCAGTCCCGGCGTGTCGTAATAGGTGTTCAGGAGGTGCTGGCGCTGCGGCTTGATGCCGGCGAGCAGCGGGTGCGCCGGCAATTGCCGGGCGGCCTGCGGGGTCAGTTGCAGCTTAAGTTCGATTTCTGTTGCCATGGATGAACCGTGCCGTCGATGAATATCCGCGAATTATAAGCTTGGCTTGCTCAGGCCTCGACCTTCGGGTTCAGCGTATAGGTGCCAGTCAGGCTGGCTTCGGCGAGCACATGGCCGGCGATGGCGGCGCGCACTTCCGGGCCACCAAATTTTCCAGCGAGCGGTAGTTGCTCGATATCCAGTGCGTAAATCGTGAATACGTAGTGGTGGACGATTTCATCGTTCCACGGCGGACAGGGGCCATCGAAGCCGTGGTAGTCGCCACGCATGTCGTTGTCGCCGGCAAACCAGTCGGTGTAGTTGTTGATTCCCTGGCGCGCGCCGTGGGCGGCCTGCGGGCCGGGTTTGCCGCGTGGCGTGACATCGCTGGAGAATTCGCCCTCTTTCAGGGTGTTGACCGCAACAGGCAGGTCGATCAGCACCCAGTGGAAGAAATCGACGCGCGGCAGCGAGGCGGGAACGCTGCGACCTTCCTGATTGACGTCATCGCCCATGCTCGGTACGTCGGGGTCGTGGCAAATGACGGCGAAGGAGCGCGTGCCGGCCGGAACGTCGGACCAGGCCAGTTGCGGGTTGAGGTTCTTGCCCAGGCTGACGTGGTGGGCAGCATCGGGAACGCAGAAGGCAAATTCGCCGGGGATTCTTTGCCCGTCGGCAAAGCTCGTGCTGGTCAGTTTCATTGGGTGCGTCTCCTTCCGGTTAGGCGGCGCGCCGCTTGAAGTCGTTCACGCGGAAGCCGAGAACCCATAGTGTAGCGAAATAGGTGATACCGCCAAGTCCCACCAGCACGGTCAGGCGGATCAGGCGCTCGCTGAGCGAATAACTTAGCCAGGTTGCATCACTGCCGCCGGCGAACCACAGCGCACCGCCCATGACGACGAGCGCCGCCAGCAGTTTCAGCGAAAATGCCAGCCAGCCCGGTTGCGGGTGATAGACGTCGTGCTGGCGCAGGCCGCGATAGAGCAGCGCGGCGTTGAGGCAGGCGGCCAGCCCGATCGACAGCGCCAGGCCGGCATGCTGCAGCCAGCCGATGAAAGCGAGGTTCATGGCCTGCGTGGCGACGAGCGAAATCAGCGCAATCTTCACCGGCGTGCGAATGTTCTGGCGGGCATAGAAGCCGGGTGCCAGCACCTTGACGAGGATCAGCCCGACCAGCCCGATGCTGTAGGCGACCAGCGCATCGCGGGTATGGAAGACGTCATCACTGTTGAAGGCGCCGTGGTGGAACAGCGTGGCGATCAGCGGCACCGCGAGCAGGGCGAGAGCGAGCGCCGCCGGCGCGGCGAGCAGCAGGGTCAGGCGCAGGCCCCAGTCGAGCAGTTTCGAATACTCGAGATGGTTGTCGCTGGCGTGATATTTCGAGAGCGAGGGCAGCAGAATGGTGCCGAGCGCGACGCCGAGCATGCCGGAGGGAAATTCCATCAGGCGGTCGGCGTAATAAAGCCAGGAAACGCTGCCGGTCTTGAGGAACGAGGCGAATATGGTGTTGATCAGCAGACTGATCTGCGACACCGAGACGCCGAGCAACGCCGGTCCCATCAGCGTCAGGATACGCCGCACGCCGGGGTCCTGCCAGGCGGCCCGCCAGTTCAGCGAAGGGCGCGGCAACATGGCGATGCGGCGCAGCGCCGGAATCTGGATCGCCAACTGGAGAATGCCGCCGAGGAAAACCGCCCAGCCCAGCGCGAGGACCGGCGGGTCGAAATAGGGCACGGCAAACAGCGCCATGCCGATGAAGGCGACATTGAGCAGCACCGGCGTGAAGGCGGGTAGCGCAAAGCGGCTCATGGTGTTGAGGATGCCGCCGGCCAGCGCGACCAGCGACATGAAGAAAATATACGGGAAGGTAATGCGGGTGAGGGTGACGGTCAGTTCGAACTTGTCCACGTCGGCCGCGAAGCCGGGGGCGGAAATCCAGACCAGCAGTGGGGAGGAAGCCACGCCGATGGCGGTGACGGCAAACAGCACCAGCGCCAGGATGCTGGTCACGTGGTCGATCAGCAGCAGCGTTTCCTGATCCCCGCGCTTGTTCTTGTATTCGCCGAGAATTGGCACGAAGGCCTGCGAGAACGCGCCTTCGGCGAACATCCGGCGCAGCAGGTTGGGGAGCTTGAAGGCGACGAAAAAAGCGTCCGTCGCCAGGCCGGCGCCGAAGGTACGGGCGATCACGAAATCGCGAACGAAACCGAGAATGCGCGACAGTAGCGTCATGCTGCTGATCGTCGCCAGGGCGCGGAGAAGATTCATGGGTTGCCGGCGTTGCCTGAAAGGACGTGCAAAAGCCGTGATTGTACGCTGTACGGGGTGCTTGCCGGTGCCGCCCGGTCTTCACAAGCACGGGAAATCTGGTTATGATCCGCGCCTCTGTTTGGTTTGCCGAACAGGTGTGCCGGTGTAGCTCAGTTGGTAGAGCAGCGCATTCGTAATGCGAAGGTCGTAGGTTCGACTCCTATCTCCGGCACC
>CAVSFS010000026.1:0-287479 GCA_963727115.1 uncultured beta proteobacterium
GGTCGGGGCGGTGGGATTCGAACTCACGACCCTCTGCTCCCAAAGCAGATGCGCTACCAGGCTGCGCTACGCCCCGACACGAGGAAAGGGATTCTAACACCACCCGGAAACCCGCACCAGATCAAAGACCTATATTCATGCAACAAACTTTCCTTGCCGCAGGCCTGGATTTCTGATATTTAATCGCCTTTTTCGTCACTGGGACCCACAAGCAACATGGCCGAAGAACTATTACATAAGCATTTCCCGCCGTACAAGCCAAAAGCTGGTGAGGAGTACATGAGCACGAAGCAACTTGCGCACTTCCGCAAGATTCTCGAGACGCTCAAAAAGGAGTTAAGCGAGGATATCGACCGCACGGTGCATACCATGCAGGACGAAGCCACCGTGTTTGCCGACCCCAATGATCGCGCCAGCCAGGAAACGGACATCGCGATCGAATTGCGCAACCGGGACCGCGAACGCAAGTTGATCAAGAAGATCGACGAGACGGTGGCCAGTATCGAAAGCGGCGATTATGGCTTCTGCAACAAGTGCGGCGTCGAAATCGGTATCAAGCGCCTGGAAGCGCGCCCGACGGCAACGTTATGCATTGATTGCAAGACGCTGGACGAGATGAAGGAAAGGCAGATGGCGAAGTAATTCGCCGCCCTCGCCTACCATCCCCCAAAAGGGACTGGAGCCACAGGCCCCTTCGCCTTTATGTCCTCGGTAGCACCGGGGACGGTATCCTTGAGGACGCGACGCGGTTGACCTTCAAAAAAACCGCAAAAATAAAAGGGCACCGCAAGGTGCCCTTTTACTTTGTCGTCATCGCTGCATCCCGCTCGCACGGGACGCATCAACGAAGCAACTACATGTGTAGCTACTGATCCTGCTACACGACCGTTTCCGGCGCTGCCGCCGGCTGGGCAGTGCCCTCCTCGGCAGCGGCAGCCTTCATCGACAGCTTGACGCGGCCACGATCGTCGGTTTCCAGAACCTTGACACGAACAACCTGACCTTCCTTGAGATAGTCTTCGACCTTGGCGACACGCTCCTGGGCGATCTGGGAGATGTGCAGCAGACCATCCTTGCCCGGCAGCACGGAAACAATCGCACCGAAGTCAAGAATCTTGAGCACGGTGCCTTGGTAGATCTTGCCGATCTCGACTTCCGCCGTGATCGCATCGATCCGCGAACGGGCAGCGGCAGCAGCTTCGGCGCTGGTCGCGGCGATGGTAATCGTGCCGTCGTCCTGGATGTCGATCGTGGTGCCGGTTTCTTCGGTCAGCGCACGGATCACGGCGCCGCCCTTGCCGATCACGTCACGGATTTTTTCCGCGTTGATCTTGAAGGTATAGAGGCGCGGTGCGTAGGCGGACATTTCTTCACGCGGGCCGGCAGAAGCTTCATGCATCAGTTTGAGGATGTGCAGACGGGCTTCCTGTGCTTGCGCCAGTGCAACCTGCATGATCTCCTTGGTGATCCCCTGAATCTTGATATCCATCTGCAGCGCGGTGATACCGGTGGTCGAGCCGGCCACCTTGAAGTCCATGTCACCGAGGTGATCTTCATCACCGAGGATGTCGGTCAGCACGGCGAAACGGTTACCGTCCTTGATCAGACCCATGGCGATACCGGCGACGTGCGCCTTGAGCGGCACACCGGCATCGAGCAGGGCCAGGCAGCCACCACAGACGGACGCCATCGACGAGGAGCCGTTGGACTCGGTAATTTCCGAAACCAGACGGATCGAGTAGGAGAAATCTTCCGGCTTCGGCAGGACAGCCAGAAGTGCGCGCTTGGCAAGACGGCCGTGGCCAATCTCACGACGCTTCGGCGTACCGAAGCGGCCGCATTCGCCGGTAGCGTACGGCGGCATGTTGTAGTGCAGCATGAAGCGGTCACGGTATTCACCGGCCAGCGCATCGATGATCTGCTCGTCGCGGTTGGTGCCGAGCGTGGCCACGGCCAGCGCCTGGGTTTCGCCACGGGTGAACAGCGCCGAACCGTGGGTGCGCGGCAGGACGCCTGAACGCATGGTGATCGGACGCACGGTGCGGGTATCGCGACCATCGATACGCGGTGCACCGCTCAAAATACGGCCGCGAACGATACCGGCTTCGATGTCGTGGAACAGGTTGCCAACGGTGTTTTCGTCAGGTGCACCTTCGCCCTGACACAGCACGGCAACGGCCTCGGCGCGAATGACCTTCACTGCCTGGCTGCGGGTCTGCTTGACGGTGATGTTGTAAGCCTCTTCGAGCTTGGCGCTGACCAGACCGGACAGACGGGCAACCAGTGCTTCGTCCTTGGCTGGAGCCTGCCAATCCCATTCCGGCTTGCCGGCCTCTTCAACCAGTTCGTTGATGGCATTGATCACCTTGCGCATTTCGGTGTGACCGAAAACAACAGCGCCGAGCATGACTTCCTCGGAGAGTTCCTGGGCCTCGGATTCAACCATCAGCACGGCGGATTCGGTACCGGCGACGACGAGGTCAAGCTGAGAACCCTTGAGTTGGCTCAGGGTCGGGCACAGAACATACTGGCCGTTGATGTAACCAACGCGAGCCGCACCGAGCGGGCCGTTGAACGGTACGCCGGAGATGGACAGCGCGGCGGAAGCGCCGATCAGCGCGGGAATATCGGCGTCAATTTCCGGATTCAGCGACATCACGGTAGCGATGATCTGGACTTCGTTGTAGAAATCATCAGGGAACAGTGGGCGAATCGGACGATCGATCAAGCGGCTGGTCAGCGTTTCCTTCTCGGAAGGACGACCTTCGCGCTTGAGGAAGCCACCAGGAATGCGGCCGGCAGCGTAAGTTTTTTCTTGATAATCAACGGTCATCGGGAAGAAATCCTGGCCGGGCTTGGTACTCTTCGCAGCCACGACGCTCACCAGAACGACAGTCTCTTCCATTGACACCACTACGGCACCGCCAGCCTGGCGGGCAATTTCGCCTGTCTCGATGGTGACCTGATGGTCTCCGTAGGCAAAGGTCTTTTTCACGACATTAAACATATTTTCCTTTCACTCTCATCACAATGAACAACACACGACACAACAACAAATGAAAAAAGCGGCCGGGAGATTTCCGGGCCGCTCTTTCGAAGCTTCCGTCTGCTTTTATTTCCGCAGACCGAGGCGGGTAATCAGGGTACGGTAAGAATCGATATTCTTGCCCTTCAGGTAATCCAGAAGTTTGCGACGCTGGCTCACCATGCGCAGCAGACCACGACGGGAGTGGTGATCCTTTTTGTGTTCCTTGAAGTGCGGGGTCAGATCGTTGATGCGGGCGGTCAGCAGCGCAACCTGGACTTCCGGGGAACCGGTATCGCCCTGTGCACGCTGAAAATCGGCGACGACGCCGGCCTTGGATTCATTGGTCATTGCCATTTCAAACTCTCTTTCATGGTTGCAACGCCGCCCCGGTTTGATAGAGCAAGCGCCAGATTAAAATGATTTTTCCCGTTGGCGACGGAAAGCCGAGAACTATACCAGATCAGGCCGCCAATTGCACCAATCTCTTCGGCCACAGACGCCCATCCGGCCCCGGCTCGCCAACGCCGATCAGTCGGCCATTGGCATAGACGCGTATTTTCCCGGCAAGACCGGGTTGCAGATCGACCGGATTGCCGTGGCGGAAGCGTTCCGCCGCCTCGCCTTCGATCGACAAGACCGGCAGGCTCTGCAACAGGGTATCGACCGGTTGCAGGCGCCCTGCCCGCCCGGCTTCATCGAGCGCTTCCAGCTCCGCCAGCGTCACCGCCCTGGCCAGATCGAGAGCGCCGACCGCGGTGCGGCGCAAGGCCGCAAGATGAGCGCCGCAGCCAAGCGCCTGACCAATATCGGCGGCCAGCACACGAATATAGGTTCCCTTGCTGCAGGAGACACGCAGCGTCAGGAGGTCACCGGAAAAACTCAGGCAGTCGATGGCATGGATGGTCACCGCGCGCGGCTCCCGCTCGACTTCGATGCCCTGGCGTGCCAGTTCGTACAAGGGGCGTCCGTTGCGCTTGAGCGCGGAATGCATGGGCGGAATCTGCTGGAGGTCGCCGGTAAATTGCGGCAACACCCGGGAAACATCGCTTTCGGAGACGTTAACCGCAGCCGTCGCGATCACGGCGCCTTCGGCATCGCCGGAATCGGTGGTGACGCCCAGCCTGATTACGGCTTCGTAGGTCTTGTCGGCATCGAGCAGATCGGCGGAGAACTTGGTGGCTTCACCGAAGCATAGCGGCAACAGGCCGGTCGCCAAAGGATCCAGCGTTCCGGTATGTCCACCCTTTGCGGCGGAAAAGAGCCGGCGCACCTTCTGCAGGGCATTATTGGAGGTCAGCCCGAGCGGCTTGTCGAGCAACAGAACGCCATCGACCTGTTTCCAGGCCTTCTTGACTTGCATGGGTAAACTACTCTTCCGGCGTCTGGTCGCTCAGGGCATTGGCCTGATTGATCAGCAGGGAAAGGCTGGCGCCGCGCTCGATGGAGTTGTCGTAGACGAAATGCAGTTCCGGCAGCGTGTGGATGTGAATCCGCCGTCCCAACTCGCGCCGCAGGAAACCCGACGCGCGCTTGAGGCCGCGCTCAATTTCCTCCAGATGCTCGGCGTTCAGCGTCGCAAAATAGACCTTGGCGTGGGCGTAATCCGGGGTCAGTTCGACCGCAGTCAGGCTAATCATTCCGACCCGCGGATCTTTCAGTTCGCTGCGAATCAGGTCTGCGAGGTCGCGACGTATCTGCTCCGCGACCCGATCGCTGCGCTGAAAACCCTTCTTCTTCATTACAGCGAACGCGCCACTTCCTGAATTTCATAAGCCTCGAGGTGATCGCCTTCCTGGATATCGTTGTTATTCCGAAGCGACAGACCACATTCGAAATTGCTGCGAACTTCCTTGACGTCGTCCTTGAAGCGCTTGAGGGACTCGAGCTCGCCGTCCCACTGCACGACGTTGTTGCGCAACAGGCGAACGCGCGAATTGCGCTTGATGACACCTTCCAGCACGTAACAGCCGGCAATCGCGCCGACCTTGGAAACGTGGAAGACCTGGCGGATTTCGACCATGCCGGTGATCTGTTCGCGTTTTTCCGGCGACAGCATGCCGGAAAGTGCCGCTTTTACCTCGTCGACCGCGTCATAGATCACGTTGTAGTAGCGGATATCGACGCCGAAGGTCTCGGCCAGCTTGCGCGAGTTGGCATCGGCACGGGTGTTGAAGCCGATGATGACCGCGCCGGACGCCTGCGCCAGATTGACGTCGGATTCGCTGATACCGCCGACGGCACCGTGAATGATCTGAACCCGAACTTCCTCGTTCGACAGTTTGGCGAGCGTCTGCACCAGCGCTTCCTGCGAGCCCTGGACGTCGGCCTTGACGATCAGCGGCAGAGTCTTGACCTCGCCCTCTTCCATCTGCTGGAACATGTTTTCGAGCTTGGCCGCCTGCTGCTTGGCCAGCTTGACGTCGCGGAACTTGCCCTGACGGAAGAGCGCGATTTCGCGCGCCTTCTTTTCATCGGCCAGAACGATGGCTTCCTCGCCGGCCGCCGGCACATCGGAAAGACCAAGAATTTCGACCGGAATCGACGGACCCGCTTCGTTGATCGGCTTGCCGTTTTCATCGAGCATGGCACGGACGCGACCGGAGACCTGACCGGCCAGAATGACGTCTCCGCGCTTCAAGGTACCGGACAGAACCAGCATCGTTGCCACCGCGCCACGCCCCTTGTCGAGACGGGCCTCGATGATCAGGCCCTTGGCCGGCGCATCCTTCTGCGCCTTCAGTTCGAGAACCTCGGCCTGCAATAGTACCTGTTCGAGCAATTCGTCGATGCCGGTACCCTTCTTGGCCGAAACCGGCACGAAGGGCGAATCGCCGCCGTACTCTTCGGGAATGACGCCTTCGGCGACCAGTTCCTGCTTGACGCGGTCCGGATTGGCATCCGGCTTGTCCATCTTGTTGATCGCCACGACCAGCGGCACACCGGCTGCCTTGGCGTGGTGAATCGCTTCCTTGGTCTGCGGCATCACGCCGTCGTCAGCCGCCACCACCAGAATGACGATGTCGGTGGCCTTGGCGCCACGGGCACGCATTGCGGTAAACGCTTCGTGGCCAGGGGTGTCGAGGAAAGTGACCATGCCGCGGTCGGTCTGGACGTGGTAGGCGCCGATATGCTGGGTAATGCCGCCCGCTTCGCCAGCCGCCACCTTGGCGCGCCGGATGTAGTCGAGCAGCGAGGTCTTGCCATGGTCGACGTGACCCATGACGGTAACCACCGGCGCCCGCGGCTCCAGTGGCACATCCTTGTGTTCGGCAGACTCTTCGAGGAAGGCATCCGGATCGTCGAGCTTGGCGGCGAACGCCTTGTGCCCCATTTCCTCGACGACAATCATCGCCGTTTCCTGGTCCAGAACCTGATTGATGGTGACCATCGTACCCATCTTCATCATCACCTTGATGACTTCGATGGCCTTGACGGCCATCTTGTGCGCCAGATCGGATACGGAAACGGTTTCCGGAATATGGATTTCACGGACAATGATTTCGGTAGGTGCCTGGAAGCTGCCCTGACCATCATCTGCCGCATGGCCATGCTTCTTGTGACCTTGACGGCCACTCTTCCAGGAACTGCCCGGATCGGACGAACGCGTCTTGATGCCCGGTTTTTTCCTGTTGTCGTCAGGGCGGTTGCCGCCACCCTTTTTGGCATCCTTGCCCGGCGCATCCGGCCGCTTGTGCAGCGTCCCCTTCTCCCCGGGCGCTTCCTGTGTCTTGGCCTGGGCTGCAGCCTGCTGTTTAGCCTGCTCGGCAAGCTTGGCCGCCTCTGCCGCAACCTCGGCCTGCTGGCGCATGCGAACCAGATCAGCTTCGCGTGCCTGTTTGTCCTTGAGTTCCTGCTCCTGAATCTGGCGCAACTGGCTATGGCGGCGATCCTGTTCCTCGCGGGCCTTCAGTTCTTCCTTGCCAATAACCGAGGCGCGAGAAACCACGCGGCGCGCCGGCGTGACTTCCGGCTCGGCATCAGCGACAACCGGCGCTTCGACCACTGGTTCAAGCACAGGCTCAACCACGGGTTCCACGACTTGCTCGACCACAGGCTCGACGACTGCCTCAACCACCGCCTCGACGACCGGTTCGCTGAGCGGAAGCTCGACCGGCGCCTCGACAACTTCGGCGACGGCTTCGGGGAGGTTATCACCAGTTTCCCGCTTGACGAGAACGCGCTTCTTGCGCACCTCGACCTGGACAGTCCGGGCACGGCCATGGGAATCGGTCGCCTTGATCTCCGACGTCTGCTTGCGGGTCAGCGTGATCTTCGCCTTCGACTCGTCACCATGCGCACGGCGCAGGTATTCGAGCAGCCGTGCCTTATCCTGGTCGGTGAGCGGGTCGGCGCTTCCCTGCTTGCCGACACCGGCCTTGCCCAATTGCTCGAGCAGAGCCGCTTCCGGCATCTTGAGTTCTACGGCGAATTGCGAAACAGTTGTTGCAGTCATACTTGCTACCCTCCCGCTCACTCAAACCAGTGAGCACGTGCCTTCAGAATAAGTTCCTTGGCACGCTCTTCATCAATGCCGGTCATTTCCACGAGTTCATCCACTGCCAGTTCGGCGAGATCCTCGCGGGTCTTGATGCCGTTGGCGGCCAGTTTTGCAGCCAGTTCCCGGGTCATGCCTTCCAGATTGAGCAGATCGTCTGCCACCCCTTCGAGTTGCTCCTCGGTCACGATAGCTTCGGTCAGCAGCACATTGCGTGCGCGGTTCCGCAGTTCGTTGACGATGTCCTCGTCCAGCCCCTCGATTTCGAGCATTTCGGCGAGCGGAACGTAAGCGACTTCCTCCAGCGACGAGAAACCTTCCTCGATCAACAGGTCGGCCAGTTCCTCGTCGATATCCAGCTTTTCCATGAAGGTGACGCGGGTCACGGCATACTCGGCTTCCGCGCGCTTGACCGACTCGTCCTGAGTCATCAGGTTGATCGTCCAGCCGGTCAGTTCGGATGCCAGGCGGACGTTCTGCCCGTTGCGCCCGATGGCGATGGCCAGGTTGTCCTCGTCGACCACGACGTCCATCGAGTGCTTTTCCTCATCGACGACGATGGAGGAGACTTCGGCCGGCGCCAGCGCGCCGATCACGAACTGTGCCGGGTCGGCAGACCACAGCACGATGTCGATGTTCTCGCCGCCAATTTCGTTGCGTACGGCAGTGACACGGGAACCGCGCAGGCCGACGCAGGTGCCGATCGGATCGACACGCGGATCATTGGACTTGACGGCAATCTTGGCGCGCAGACCGGGGTCGCGGGCACAGGCCTTCAGCTCCATCAAGCCGTCGGAAATTTCCGGCACTTCCATGTCGAACAGGCGGATGATGAATTCCGGCGCGGTGCGCGACAGGATGATCTGCGGACCGCGCGCATTGCGGTCGATGCGCAGCATGTAAGCGCGAACCCGATCGCCGACACGCAGATTTTCCTTGGGGATCATCTGGTCGCGTGGCAGCAGCGCTTCGATCTTGCCGGCTTCGATAATGGCATTGCCGCGCTCCATGCGCTTGATGGTGCCGTAGACAACGTGTTCCTTGCGATCCAGGAAGTCGGCCAGGATCTGCTCACGCTCGGCGTCGCGAATCTTCTGCAGGATGACCTGCTTGGCAGCCTGGGCGCCGATACGGCCGAAATCGATCGGCTCCAGCGCTTCCTCGAGGGAGTCGCCCGGCTCGACGTCAGGATCATCCTTCTGCGCTTCGGAGAGCGGCACTTCGAGGAATTCGTTAACGTATTCGTTATCCGGCACGACCTGCCAGCGACGGAAGGTTTCAAAGGTGCCCGTTTCGCGATCGACGGAAACACGCACGTCGGCCTCGTCATGGATACGTTTCTTGGTCGCTGAAGCGAGCGCCAGTTCAAGGGCGCCAAAGACGATGTCCTTGCTGACGTTCTTTTCGCGGGCCAATGCATCGACCAGCAGCAACATTTCACGGCTCATGGGCTAAAACCTCCTGGACTTCAGTCGAATTGCGGCACCAGACGTGCCTTTTCGATATTATTGAATTCGAGTTCCACATCATCTTTTTCGAGGCGCAGACCGACCTTGCCATCTTTGCAGCCCAGCAGTTCGCCCTGGAAGTTGCGACGGCCGCCCTGCGGAATACGTACCTTGATCTGGATTTCCTGACCGGCGAAGCGCTCGAAATCAGCAAGCTTCTTGACTACCCGATCGAGCCCCGGCGAGGAGATTTCGAGGCGGTCATAATCGACGTTCTCGACTTCAAAAACACGCGAAAGTTGGTTGGAGACCTTGGTGCAATCCTCGACGTCGATCGCGCGTCCGCTCCCCGGCGCATCGATGAAGACGCGAATGGTCCGACCGCGCGGCGACATCTCGACATCGACGAGTTCATAACCGAGACCGACCACGGTCGTTTCAAGCAGCGTGTTTAAATCCATAGCCACAAATAAAAAAAGGGCGAAACGCCCATCTCACAAAAAAGATGCCTCGCCAGAAACGACGAGAGGAACAAACCCGTGAATTATAACGAGTTTATTCCCTCCGGTAAATCAATCTGGCGGACTTTATGCGCTTTCCAGAGGCATCTCCGCCGGTTTGATCATTTTTTCCAGTTCGCGCATCAAGGCCTTGACTTCAAGCTCGTCCAATTCATGAACCCGGCCCCGCTTCAACTGTGGCGGCAGGTTGAACGGACCGTAGCGGACGCGGATCAGTCGACTGACCGTGCAACCCACCGCTTCGAACATCCGGCGTACTTCGCGATTGCGACCTTCGAACAGGGTCACGCGATACCAGTGATTGGCCCCCTCGCCGCCGGCATCCGCCAGACTGGAAAAACTGGCCGGGCCGTCTTCGAGTTCGATGCCGCTCAACAACTGCTGCTGCGCTTCCAGCGTCAGATCGCCGAGCACGCGCACGGCGTAATCGCGCACCAGCTCCGAACTCGGGTGCGTCAGCTTGTTGGCCAGTTCCCCCGAGGTGGTGAACAGCAGCAGCCCCGAGGTGTTGAAATCTAGGCGCCCCACCGCGATCCAGCGCCCGCCGCGAATGCGCGGCAACGCGTTAAAGACCGAGGGGCGGCCTTCCGGGTCGTCACGCGAGACGATTTCGCCTTCCGGCTTGTGATACATGACCACGCGCGGGGTCTTGGTCGTGGTAAACCGTACGTTTACCAAGCGGCCGCCGATCTTGATCTTGTCGGTCGGCACCACGCTCTGACCGATCTGCGCAGTCACTCCGTTCACGCTGATCCGGCCGACCGTGATCCACTCCTCCATTTCACGGCGCGAACCGATGCCAGCCTGCGCCAGAACCTTTTGCAGGCGCTCCGGCTTGGCTTCGGCCAACGGTCGGCCGTCGCGGGCGATACTGCCGCGATTCGCCCGCCCGCCGGTATTGGGTGCCGGTTTGCGGCGCGAGACCGGCGCAGCGGGGGCCGACTGGCCCTCCGGCACGTCGCGGCGGGGGGCACGGCCACGTGGGGACTCATTGTTGCGGTCAACCGGTTTTTCGGGGCGATTTTCAGAGCCTGTCGACTTCGACTGACGGAGCGGCGTACGTTTGGGTTTCATTGTTCCAGCTCCAGTGTCTGGCTGATCTGTTCGAGCGGCGGCAATTCGCTGACGGCGCGCAAGCCCAGATCATCGAGAAATTGTTTGGTCGTGGCAAACAGCGCCGGCCGGCCTGGCGTGTCGCGATGGCCGACGGCGTCGATCCAGCCACGCTCTTCAAGTGTCTTGATGACATTGGTATTGACCGCGACACCGCGGATTTCCTCGATGTCACCGCGTGTCACCGGCTGCCGGTAGGCGATGATCGCCAGCGTTTCGAGCATGGCCCGTGAATAACGCGGCGGTTTTTCGGGGTTCAGCCGTTCGAGGTAAGGCAGGTATTCGGCACGCGTCCGGAAGCGCCAGCCCGAGGCGAGCTGGATCAGCTCGACCGGCCGCACGGCCCATTCCTCGCGCAGTTCATCGAGCAGCTTGCGCAGGGTTTCGACCGACAGTTCCTCGTCGAACATCTTGCGCAGTTCGAGCGGCGTCATCGGCTCGCGGGCGGCGAGCAAGGCCGCTTCAAGCACTTTCTTGACCAGGCTCGCTTCCACCTTGATGCACTCTCAGGTAAATGGGCTGAAAAGCCTCGGATTGGGTAAATTCGACCAGTTTTTCGCGGGCCAGCTCAAGCATCGCCAGAAAATGCACGACCAGTCCGGGCGTCCCCATTTCCGGGTCGAAGATTGTCTCGAACTGGACGAAGCCGCCGCGCTGCTGCAAAAGGCGCAGGATAATCCCCATATGCTCGCGCACGGACAGCTCCTCGCGCCCGATCTTGTGGTGCTTGTTCAATCTGGCTTGGCGCACCACGGCCATCCAGGCTTCTTTCAAATCCTGAACCGAAACTTCCGGCAGACGCACGTACAGTGCTTTTTCGACCAGCGTTTCGACCCAGAAAAACTCACGCTCGGCCTGCGGCAGCTCATTGAGATTCTGCCCGGCAAGCTTCATCTGTTCGTATTCCATCAGCCGGCGCACCAGCTCGGCGCGCGGATCTTCGGCCTCGTCGCCCTCGCCGACCTTGTGACGGGGTAGCAGCATGCGCGACTTGATCTCGATCAGCATCGCCGCCATCACCAGATAGTCGGCCGCCAGTTCGAGATTGGTCGCCCGCATGCTCTCGATGTAATCGAGATACTGCCGGGTCAGCGGCGCCATCGGGATGTCGAGAATATCGACGTTGGCCTTGCGGATCAGGTAGAGCAGCAGATCAAGCGGCCCCTCGAAGGCGTCGAGCATGATCGCCAGCGCATCCGGCGGAATATAGAGATCCTGCGGCAGATGTTCGAGCGGCTCGCCGTAAATGCGGGCGACCGGGTCGAAAAGCACCCCCTGAGGCACGTCAACTGCAATATTCATGTCAGGAAACGGCCGCGCGGCCCTTGCCCTTGTAATGCAGATGCAGGTTGCGGAAATAGATGATCAGACCGAGACCCTGGCCGAACGTGAACACCGGGTCGTCGCGATGGATAGCATAGACGGTCAGCACCAGGCCACCGAAAATGCTGAAATACCAGAACGCCACCGGCACGACGACGCGCTTTTCCTTCTCGCTGCTCCACCACTGGACGACGAAGCGCATCATGAACAGGCCCTGGCCGCCGAAGCCGATGGCGATCCAGATCAACGTTTCCCAGTCGTAACCGAACATCAGTGGTATTCCAGACCCATCGCCTCGCGCACGTCGCGCATGGTTTCGCGCGCCAGTTCGCGGGCTTTCTCGCAGCCGTCGGCAATGATGTTCTTGACCAGCGTCGGGTCGTCCAGATAAACCTGCGCCCGCTCGCGCATCGGCGCCTGCTCGCGCAGGATGCCGTCGATCACCGGCTGCTTGCATTCGATGCAGCCGATGCCGGCGGTGCGGCAGCCTTGTTGCACCCACTCCTTGCAGGCATCGTCGGAATAAACCTGGTGTAACTGCCAGACCGGGCACTTGCTTGGTTCGCCCGGGTCGTTACGGCGGACGCGGGCCGGGTCGGTCGGCATGCTGCGGACTTTCTTCGAGACAGACTCCGCGGATTCACGCATGGTGATCGTGTTGTTGTACGACTTCGACATTTTTTGCCCATCCAGCCCAGGCATCTTCGAGGCCTCGGTCAGCAGCGCACCCGGCTCGGCGAGAATCATCTTGCCGGTGCCTTCCAGATAGCCGAACAAGCGCTCGCGGTCGGCCAGCGACAGGTGCTGCAACTCATCGAGGACGGCCTTGGCCTGCTCGAGAGCATTCTTGTCGCCCTCCTGCTGGAAGCGGGTACGCAACTCCTCGTAGAGGCGCGCCTTCTTGCCGCCGAGTTTCTTGACCGCTTCGCGCGCCCTGTCCTCGAACCCCGGCTCACGGCCGTAGAGATGATTGAAGCGACGGGCAATTTCGCGTGAAAACTCGATATGCGGCACCTGATCCTCGCCCACCGGCACCTTGTCGGCACGGTAGATCAGGATATCGGCGGCCTGCAGCAACGGATAGCCAAGGAAACCGTAGGTCGATAGATCCTTGTTTTCCAGTTTTTCCTGCTGGTCCTTGTAGGTCGGCACCCGCTCGAGCCAGCCGAGCGGCGTCATCATCGACAACAGGAGGTGCAGTTCGGCGTGTTCGGGGACGCGCGACTGGATGAACAGAGTGGCCTGATTGGGGTCGACCCCGGCGGCCAGCCAGTCGATGACCATGTCCCAGGTTGCCTGCTCGATCCCCTGCGGATTGTCGTAATGCGTCGTCAGCGCATGCCAGTCGGCGGCGAAAAACAGGCATGGATGCTCATGCTGGAGGCGAACCCAGTTTTTGAGCACCCCGTGATAATGGCCGAGATGGAGCAACCCGGTGGGGCGCATGCCGGAAAGGACACGTTCTGCGTACATAGTCGATCAATAAAGCCCAAAAATGGATTCGATAGCCCGCGCGGCAAGCATTACCAGCGGATTCATCACGGCACCGAGGATACCGGTGAACAGCAGGAGCAGCAAAATCGGAAAGCCCCAGCGCTCGATCTGCGCGAACTTCCAGGCCAGCTTGTGCGGCAGCAGGCTGACGGCAATCCGCCCACCGTCGAGCGGCGGTAGCGGCAAGAGGTTGAGCACCATCAGCACGCAATTGACAATGATCCCGACCTTGCTCATTTCGGACAGGGGCAATGTGAAATCGTTGCTTGGCATCAGCCACGCCAACTTGAGCAGGGCGGCCCAACAGAAGGCCATGAAGAGATTGGCGGCCGGTCCGGCGGCGGCAACCCAGAACATGTCCTGCTTCGGGTTGCGCAGGCGGCTGAAATCGACCGGCACCGGCTTGGCGTAGCCGAACAGGAAGGTGCCGCCGGAAAACAGCAGGATGGCAGCCGGGATCAGGATGGTACCGACCGGATCGATATGGCGCAGCGGGTTGAGGCTGATGCGACCCATCTGGAAGGCGGTCGGGTCGCCGAAGTGGCGGGCGGCATAGCCGTGCGCCGCCTCGTGCAAGGTGATCGCGAAGATGACCGGCAGCGCGGCGATGGCAATTGTCTGGATCAGGCTTTCGAGCATGCGGTCAGTCCAGTCCGAACGGCGCGAGCGAGCCGCGCCCGGCGCGCACCAGTTCCGGCGTCGGGCCGGTCAGGTCGATGATGGTGGTCGGCTCGGTACCGCAATGGCCGGCATCGAGAATCAGTTCCAGTTGATCTTCCAGACGATCCTGAATCTCCCAGCCCTCGGTCAGCGGCGCGTCGTCGCCCGGCAACTGCAAGGTCGTCGTCAACAGCGGCTCGTTGAGTTCTTCAAGCAGGGCCAGTGCCACCGGGTGATTCGGCACACGCAGGCCGATGGTTTTGCGCTTGGGATGCATGACCCGGCGTGGCAGCTCCTTGGTGCCTTCGAGGATGAAGGTATAACTGCCCGGCGTGGTCGCCTTGAGCAAACGGTACTGCGCATTATCGACGCGGGCGAAATGGGCGATCTCGGAAAGGTCGCGGACCATCAGCGTCAGGTGATGCCGGTCATCCATCTGGCGAATCTGGCGAATGCGATCCAGGGCCTCCTTGTCACCGAGATGACAGCCGAGTGCATAGCAGGAGTCGGTTGGCAAGGCCACGATACCGCCATCGCGGATGAACTCGGCTGCCTGCGCCAGCAGACGCGGTTGCGGAGAATCAGGGTGAATATTGACGACGCGGGCCATGACTCAGATCACCAGACGCCAGACCGGCTTGAGGTCTTCGGGCAGTTGCGGCAGCTTGCCGAGATCGACATAGCTCTCTTCGGGCCCGTGGAAATCGGAGCCACGCGAGGCATGAAAGGCGTAATGTCGCGCCAGACGGGCGAAATGCATCACGTGATCGGGCGAATGACTGCCGCAGGTGACTTCGACGCCCTGGCCGCCGACCTCCTTGAAGTCATCGAGAAAGTGCCGCATTTCGCTGCCCGACATCTTGTAGCGACCGGGGTGCGCGACCACGGCCACCCCACCCGCCACGGTAATCCAGCCGACGGCTTCCTCGAGCGTCGCCCAGCGATGATCGACATAACCCGGCTTGCCCGGCGTCAGGTAGTGCTGGAACACTCCGGACATGTCGCGGGCGATGCCGATCGACACAAGATAGCGTCCAAAATGAGCGCGCGAGATCAGGCTCGGGTTGGTCGCAAAGCAAAGTGCGCCTTCGTAAACGCCGGGAATGCCGATGGCAGCCAGCGCGTCACCCATGCGCTTGGCCCGCTCGATGCGACCGACGCGCAGTTCATCGAGTCCGCCGGCAAGCTTCGGATGGGCCGGATCGAAGCCGAGGCCGACAATATGGACCGGCACGCCTTTCCATTCGATGGAAATCTCGACGCCGGGTACGAAGCCCATTCCGGTCTCTTCAGCGGTCGCGCGTGCTTCGGCCAAGCCGCCCAGATCATCGTGATCAGTCAATGCCCAGAGGTCGACACCGTTGGCCGCGGCCCGTCGCGCCACCTCTTGCGGCGGCAACAGGCCATCCGAAACGGCGGAATGGCAATGAAAGTCGAAGTTGGCTGGGGTCACGTGTCTTAAGAACAAGGCAAACGAAGAGTTTAACACGAAGCCCTGAACCGCCCGGAGTCGCTTGTGCGGTGCAGCAGGTTGATTAGAGTCGGCCATCCCGCTATAGTGCCTCCCGTTCCGTGGGAGAGCGCAGATCACTCTGCCGCCGAAGGCGCAATCCACCCGAAAACGCTCAGGCAAAAGGACCGCGGAACCGGGGCACGCTTCAAGTGCGCCCTGAAACTCTGGAGAGCGATGGCGGCATACCTTAGACTCCTTCTGGCCGGCATCCACCGATGGGGCAAATCTCTCAGGTATCAAGGACAGAGGGGTGAAACGCAAGATTCGATCTTTCGTTTCACCCCTTTTTCGTTTCTAGAACTGGCGTTAATAAATGCCTGCAAAGGATTGATATGCTGAAGAAAACGGTTTTGAATGCCGCTCATCGCGCGATGAATGCCCGGATGGTCGATTTCGGTGGTTGGGACATGCCGGTCAACTACGGTTCGCAGATCGAGGAACATCATGCGGTGCGTAACGACTGCGGCATGTTCGACGTCTCGCACATGTGTCCGGTCGATGTCGTCGGGCCCGACTGCCGAGCCTTCCTGTCCCGCCTCGTCGCCAACGACGTCGCCAAGCTGACAGGTTTCCGGCAAGGCGCTTTACGCTGCCATGCTCAACGAGGCCGGCGGCGTCATCGACGACCTGATCATCTATTTCCTGACCGACACCCGCTTCCGCATCGTCGTCAATGCCGGCACCGCCGAGAAGGATCTGGCCTGGATGCAGGCCAAGGTCGCCGAATGGCAGCTGGACGTCACCATCACCCAGCGCCGCGATGGCGAGAACAACCTCGGCATCATCGCCGTCCAGGGCCCGAATGCCCGCGCCAAGGTCTGGGAAGTGCTGCCGCAGGCCAAGGCGGCGACCGAAGGCCTGAAAGCGTTCTTCGCCGCCGAAGTCGATCAGTATTTCATCGCCAGCACCGGCTACACCGGTGAAGACGGCTACGAAATCATGCTGCCGGCCGGCGAAGCCGAAGCGCTGTGGAATGCGCTGAACGCCGCCGGCGTTGCGCCCTGCGGCCTCGGCGCTCGCGACACGCTGCGCCTCGAAGCCGGCATGAATCTCTACGGCCAGGACATGGACGAGACGGTTTCGCCGCTCGACGCCGGTCTGGCGTGGACCGTTTCGCTGAACACCGACCGCGATTTCGTCGGCAAAGCCGCGTTGATCGCGCAGCAGGCCAGAAGAAGCAGTTCCTCGGCCTGATCCTGCTCGACAAGGGCGTGCTGCGCGGCCACCAACAAGTTATTACAAAACAAGGCAATGGTGAAATTACTTCAGGTAGTTTCTCGCCAACATTGCAGCAATCCATCGCCCTCGCCCGCCTGCCGCTCGGCGTCGCAGATCGGCGACGAAGTCGAAGTCGATATCCGCGGCAAGCTGCTCAAGGCCAAGGTCATCAAACCCGTATTCGCCCGCAACGGCAAAGCAGTCATCTAATTACCCCCCATTCAGGAGAAAACCATGTCCAACGTCCTCGCCAACCTCAAGTACGCCGCCTCCCACGAATGGATGCTGCTCAACGCTGACGGCTCCGTCACCGTCGGCATCACCGACCACGCCCAGGAAGCCCTCGGCGACCTCGTTTTCGTCGAACTGCCGGAAGTCGGCGCCCATTTCGATGCCGAGAAGGAAATCGCCGTCGTCGAATCGGTCAAGGCTGCGGCTGACGTCTACGCGCCGATCTCCGGCACCGTCACCGAAGTCAATCAGGCCGCTGCCGATGCGCCGGAATCGGTCAATCAGGACGCCTACGCCGCCTGGCTGTTCAAGATGACCCCGGACAATGTCGCCGACCTCGACAAGATGCTCGACGCCGCCGCCTACCAGGCCGTCGCCGACGCCGCCTAAGCAAGGACTTCCCATGCCGCTCAATCAACCCCTCTCCGCCCTGGAGCAGCACGACGAGTTCATCGGCCGCCACATCGGCCCATGCTCGACCGAAATGGCCGCCATGCTGGCCGCCATCGGCGCCGACAGCCTGGAACAGCTGATCGACCAGACCGTTCCCGCCGCCATCCGCCTGCCGGCCGACCTGCCGCTGCCGGCCCCGCGTCGCGAACACGAAGCGCTGGCCGACCTCAAGGCCATCGCCAGCAAGAACGTCGTGCAACAAGTCCTGCATCGGCATGGGCTATTACGACACGCTGACGCCCAAGGTCATCCTGCGCAATGTGCTGGAAAACCCGGGCTGGTACACCGCCTACACGCCCTACCAGGCCGAAATCGCCCAGGGCCGCCTCGAAGCGCTGATGAATTTCCAGCAGATGGTCGTCGACCTGACCGGCCTGGAAATCGCCAACGCCTCGCTGCTCGACGAAGCCACCGCCGCCGCCGAAGCCATGACCATGGCGCGCCGCGTTTCCAAGTCGAAGTCCAACCGCTTCCTGGTCGATGCCGACTGCTTCCCGCAGACCATCGACGTGGTCAAGACCCGCGCCGGCTATTTCGGCTTCGAACTGGTCATTGCTGCGGCCGACGCCGGCAAAATGCCGCAAAGATCGAAAGTGAAGATTTCTTCGGCGCCCTGCTCCAGTACCCGGGCGACAACGGCGAAGTCCGCGACCTGACCGCCACCATCGCCGCCCTGAAGGCCAAGGGCGCGACCGTCGCCGTCGCCTCCGACCTGATGGCGCTGGTCCTGCTCAAGTCGCCCGGCGCCATGGGCGCCGACATCGCCCTCGGCTCCAGCCAGCGCTTCGGCATCCCGATGGGCTTCGGCGGCCCGCACGCCGCCTTCTTCGCCACCCGCGAAGCCTACGTCCGCTCGATGCCGGGCCGCATCATCGGCGTCTCCAAGGATGCGCGCGGCAAGACCGCCTACCGCATGGCGCTGCAGACCCGCGAGCAGCACATCCGCCGCGAGAAGGCCAACTCCAACATCTGCACCTCGCAGGTGCTGCTCGCCAACATGGCCGGCATGTACGCCGTCTATCACGGCGCCGAAGGCCTGCGCACCATCGCCGGGCGCATCCACCGCCTGACCGCGCATCCTGGCCGAAGGCCTGAAGCGCGCTGGCGTCAAGCTGCTGACCAAGCAGTTCTTCGACACCGTGCATCTCGACCTCGGCGCCCGTGCCGAAACCGTCTATCACGACGCCCTGGCCGCCGGCTACAACCTGCGCCGCGTCTGCGGCCGGCGTGCTCGGCATTTCGCTTCGACGAAACGACGACGCGCGACGATGTCGCCACCCTGTTCAAGCTGATCACCGCAGGTCACGCTCGACATGGACGTGCTCGACGCCCAAGTTGCCGCCGCCGACTCCGCCCTGCCCGATGCGCTGCTGCGCAGCGACGCCGTCCTCCAGCACCCGGTGTTCAACACGCACCACACCGAACACGAGATGCTGCGCTACCTGAAGTCGCTGCAGAACAAGGATCTGGCGCTCGACCACTCGATGATCTCGCTCGGCTCCTGCACCATGAAGCTCAACGCGACCAGCGAGATGATCCCGGTCACCTGGCCGGAATTCGGCGGCATGCACCCGTTCGCGCCGCGCGACCAGGCGCGTCGGCTACCTGGAAATGATCGCCGGCCTGACCGAGTGGCTGAAGACCGTCACCGGCTTCGACGCCATCTGCATGCAGCCGAACTCCGGCGCGCAGGGCGAATACGCCGGCCTGGTCGCCATCGACCGCTACCACGCCAGCCGCGGCGAGGAACACCGCAACGTCTGCCTGATCCCGAAATCGGCGCACGGCACCAACCCGGCCACCGCCCAGATGGCCGACATGAAGGTCGTCGTCGTCGATTGCGACGACAACGGCAACGTCGACGTCGCCGACCTCAAGGCCAAGGCCGAAGCAGCACAAGCGACGACCTGGCCTGCCTGATGATCACCTACCCGTCCACGCACGGCGTGTTCGAGGAAGCGGTCAAGGAAATCTGCGCCATCGTCCATGCCAACGGCGGCCAGGTGTACATGGACGGCGCCAACCTCAACGCCCAGGTCGGCCTGACCTCGCCCGGCTTCATCGGCGCCGACGTCAGCCACATGAACCTGCACAAGACCTTCGCCATCCCGCACGGCGGCGGCGGACCGGGCATGGGCCCGATCGGCCTCAAGGCCCATCTGGCGCCGTTCATGGCCGACCACGCCGTGCAGCCACCGGCCCGGCGGATCGCGTCAATGCCGGCCAGGGTGCGGTTTCCGCTGCCCCGTTCGGCTCGGCCTCGATCCTGACCGATCTCCTGGATGTACATCGCCATGCTCGGCGGCGCCGGCGTCAAGAAGGCGACGCAAGTCGCCATCCTCAACGCCAACTACGTCGCCGCGCAGCTGAACGACGCACTACCCGGTGCTCTACGTCGGCAAGAACGGCCGCGTCGCCCACGAGTGCATCCTCGACATCCGCCCGATCAAGGCCGCCACCGGCATCGCCGAGATCGACATCGCCAAGCGCCTGATGGACTACGGCTTCCATGCGCCGACGGTGTCCTTCCCGGTCGCCGGCACGATCATGGTCGAGCCGACCGAATCCGAATCGAAGGCCGAACTCGACCGCTTCATCGCCGCGATGATCGCCATCCGCGAGGAAATCCGCCAGATCGAGAACGGCGTCTGGCCGGCCGACAACAATCCGCTGAAGAATGCCCCGCATACCGCAGGCGGATGTCGTCGATGGCGACTGGACAGCATCCCTACAGCCGCGAGCAGGCCGTCTTCCCGCTGCCCTGGGTGGCGGCCAACAAGTTCTGGCCGGGATGCGAGCGTCAATCGCATCGACGACGTCTATGGCGACCGCAACCTGAACTGCGCCTGCCCGCCGATGGAAGCGTACGCCGACTGATGGCAGTCGATCTCTCTGCCATCGCCAAATGGCCCAACGTCCCCGCCTGTTACGACTGGTTGTCGCTCGACCGGCGGGGCGACTGGCGATTGCAGGGAGAGCGCATGACCCACAGCGGCCTGATCAACTTCATCAACCGGCAGTACGGTTGTGACGAGTCAGGCTGCTGGTTTCTGCAGAACGGGCCGCAACGGGTTTTCGTAACGCTGGCTTACACCCCGTGGGTTTTCCGCCGCCAAGGGGAGGCCTTCGTCAGCCATACCGGCGAAGCGGCCGGTGAAATCAAGGCCATTTACCTTGATGAAGAAGGCAGCATCCTGCTCGAAACAACGTTCGGTATCGGCCTGCTCGACGACCGCGATTTGCCGACTTTTCTCGACCAATGCCGGCAAGACACCAATGCTGCGGTCAAACGAGGAAAACTGGCTAAAAATGATGGCTGGTGAAACGATAGCAAAGATCACCTGGAACGGCTTTCCAGTGCAAATTGTTCAACACGCAAACGTTGCCAGCCGCTTCTCCTTCAATCCGACCCCCCAGCCCTCTCAATAAATCGAATCAACCGTTACCGGGCGGCAGGACTAAACTTCTGTGTCTGCTTCGAACTTGACGTCTTCAACGCGCTGGTCAGCCGTGAGAAAAACTGTCATTCGGCCAGGAACGAAGTCTTCGGTCAGCACTCTGTCGTGCTGACCGAATGGAATTTTCCGACCGATAAACGCCTGCCCAACGTCGTAAGTTGTCGGATATGACCAAGGCCAGACAATTGGCCCGCCATCTGCGCTTGCTCGCATGAGAATCTCCATCGAGTTGACTAGCGGCACCGTTTGGGAGGCGGCACCTCTGCTCCGGGCCGACCAAGGGTGCCGATAACTAACTACCGGATATGGAAGCGCGCGAAGCCTACGAAGCGTCGAATGAGCGACGCCGCCACGTCACCGCCATAGCGGCCAGGCCCAGCCCGAGCAGTGCCAGCGACATCGGCTCAGGCACCAATGCTGGATCAGCTGAGACAAACGTCAGGTTATCGACCGCAAATGTTCCACCACCATCGTGAATCGAGATGCTGGCAATTGGGTTACCCGAGGAGGTGAGTAATAAAAAGAAAGAAACAACATCGGTCGGTGTCACTGCTAAATCGATTAAGTTATCGAAAATGTCGAAAGCGTATATTCCGATGCTATTTCCTGACGAGATATAGGCGGAGACGGTTTGAACGTTGCCCGTGATAACGGAGTTCAAAACGAACGTCATCACACCAATGGGCGCGTAAGCAATATTCAGCCCCGAGTTGGCCGGCCAAGGCGAGCTGGGCTCCGCTAATGCAGTCGCGCCAGAAGCCGTGACGCCCAATCCCCGCATACTGATTGGTAATATCGGTCCCGCTCGAAAACTCATCGAAGGTCAGCGTCGTTATCGTGGCCAGCGCACCCTGCGCGACACCAAGCCCGATCAACAACACACCCAGTAAGGTATAAAGATGTTTGTGCACGGCAGTACTCCCTCAAAATGACCGAGCAAGGGTTCGAAAACCTTTCCCGCTCGTGAAACCCCGATTCGCCCTGACTCCTTCCGGCTGCCTGGATCAGTCAGGGCGCCTGCGCTAATTGAACGGCTTTGGTCGCCCGAGAAGAATCAGGGGGTGCCAGATGCATAGCCAGCAATCGCCTTGCTGTATCCCAAGCAAGAGCCGAGCCTAATATCGACAGCGGCATCTAACACGTTGATCATATGCAGAAAACAATGTGACATACGGCCGGCGCGGCAGGCAGGCAGGCAGGCAGGCAGGCAGGCAGGCAGGCAGGCAGGCAAGTGTAAAGTAATCCGTCACATTCATTTGGGTGATGCCGCTTTTCCATGGCATCCGCCAAATGCATCCATGCCAGTCAACCGCCTTGCCACCGGCATCCTTCTCGCATATGCTGAATTGGCGCGAGTGAAGCTGGATCATGCCCGATTTACCTCGACGAAGAAGGCAGCATCCTGCTCGAAACGACGCTCAGCATCGGCCTGCTCGATGACCGCGATCTGTCGGTTTTTCTTGATCAATGCCACCAAGACACGAATGCTGCGGTCAACGAGGAAAACTGGCATAAATAATGTCCGGTGAGGCTATAGCAACCATCGCCTGGCATGACATGAAGCTGCAAACCATTCTTCGAAACGACGTCGCCAGTCGTTTCTGCTTCCAGTCCGAACCCCTGCCCTGAAAACTGTCGTTCAGTCGCCGTGAACGCTTGAACTCACCGCACACTTCTTGTGGCTGCTGAAGGGCGCACGGTACGCCGTTAACGACGGGTGCCCAAGCCTTGTAGGACGCCTACGAAGCGCTGAAGGACCGGCGTCGTCGCGTTAACGCCAGGCCGGCTAGACCTAGACCAAGCAGCGCTAATGTCATAGGTTCTGGAACATTACTGGTCACTGGAAGCAGGTCCGCGCCTGTGATAACCACATCGTCAAAGCTCGCAGTAAATCGACCCAACGAAGCATTTGTTGAAAACACCCCCAAGGTCACTTCATGGCTTCCAGCAGACAGCGTATTTAAGTCAAAACTGAGGCTAATCAGGCTGCTGGTTTTTACAGAATGCTCCGCAACGGGTGTTCGTTGCGCTGGCTTACACCCCCTGGGTCTTTCGCCGCGAGGCTGACGGCTTCGTCAGCCATACCGGCGCACCGGCAGGTGAATTAAAGGCAATCCATCTCGACGAAGAAGGCAACCTGCTGCTTGAGACGGCACTCGGCATCGGCTTGCTCGACGACCGCGACCTGGCCGGGTTTCTGGCCTGCTGCCTTGACTCGAATGCCCAACCCGCGGACGAAGGCGCCTTTCTTGCGCTGATGAATGGCCATCCGGAAGCGGTCTATTGGCAAAACATGCCGATCAAGCCGATTGTTGCGGTCAACGTGCCCAAACGCTTCAATTTCCAGCCGCTCCCAAAGGCCGCCGCGTAGCAACTGCCCGCGCAGTGCCGGAGTTCGACCCTGAGCGAGATGACGATCGATACTGCGGCGATGTTGCTGAAACTCCTGCCGGTTCTCCACGTTCTCGTTCTTGTTGCCGTCTCATTGCGCCTCTTCTCGCGGCGGACCGCGCACGGAACGGCGATCGCGTGGCTGTTGCTCGTCATTCTGATCCCCGGCGTCGGCGCGCTCATGTATCTGCTGATCGGCGAACGGCGTCTCGGCCGGGTCTGGATGCAGCGCGCCAGCACGCTACGCCCGCAAATGTTGCAATGGGCGGAAGGTATCCCGGCCGCCAGCATCGCTTTGCCGAGCCGCCTGTCCACCGGCGGCGAAAGCGTCAGCCGCCTTGCCCAGAGCGCCGTCGGATTACCGCCAATGGGCGGCCATCGCCTGCAGTTGCTTGCCGACAGCGGGTCGATCATGCGCGCCATGATTGCGGATATCGACGCTGCCCGCGTTTCCATCCACATGGAATTCTATATCTGGAGCGCCGGCGGCTTCGTCGATGAACTTGTCGAAGCGCTGGTCCGTGCGGCCGCGCGCGGCGTTGCCTGCGCCACCCTGATGGATTCGCTTGGCAGTCGCCCGTTTTTCAAGAGCGAGGCCATCAAGCGTTTGCGCGAAGCCGGCGTCAGCGTCGTCGAAGTCCTGCCGGTCAATCCGCTGCGCGCACTGTTTGTCCGCTTCGACCTGCGCGATCATCGCAAGATCGCCGTCATCGACCGCTGCATCGCCTACACCGGCAGCATGAATATCGCCGACCCGCGCTTCTTCAAGCAGGATGCCGGGGTCGGCGAATGGGTGGATGCGATGGCGCGCATCGAGGGGCCCGCCGCCTGGGTACTCGAAGCCGTTTCGCTGTCGCTGACCGCGCTACAGACCGGCAGCCATTTCGCACCGCTGCCACCCCCTGACCTGCCGCCTGCCGGAAATGGTCACATCCAGATCTTCCCCTCCGGACCACAGACCTCGCGGGTTCGCATCGACGCACTGCTACTCACCACGATCTACGCCGCCCGCCGCGAAATTGTCCTGACCACGCCCTATTTCGTCCCCGGCGAGGCCCTGCTGACGGCGTTGCGTTCGGCAGCCCTGCGTGGCGTGCGCGTCATACTGATCGTTCCCGAGAAGATCGACTCGCGCCTCGTTCGTTATGCCAGCGAGGCATACAACGAGGACCTTCTGGAGGTTGGCGTGACCATCCTGCAGTTTCGCGATGGGCTATTGCACACCAAGAGCGTGGTCGTTGACGAAGAGTTCACCGTTTTCGGTACGGTCAACCTGGACTTGCGCAGCTTCGAGCTGAACTTCGAGCTTTCGCTGATCGCCTTCGATCACGACTTCTCTTCCGCAATGCGCGCCTTGCAGCGCGCTTACGAAGCGCGCTCGCAGCCGCTGAGTCTCGACGAGTGGAAAGCCCGGCCGCGCAGCCGGCGCCTGCTAGAAAACGCAGTCCAGATGATGAGTCCGCTACTGTAGGCCTCAGGCCTCGGCGGCAACCGGGATGAATCCCAGTGCCAGTATCCCGACGAGTTCTTCGGCGGGCGCTGGTGGAAACCGGTTGCTCAGGCGGCCAGTCTACACCTTGCGGCTTGGGGTGCACGACGCTTGCGGTCGACCGGCAAAAAGCCATGAATTCCGGCGCCAGCACCCTTTGCCGGCCAGCCAGCCTAAGGCTGGAGATGTTCCCGATTCCAAGCCGCGATCTCCGGCAAACTCGCTTCCGCCCCCTCCAGCAACGCCGCATTTGCCTGCAGCAGCAACTTGCGCTGGCGGGCGCTGAGCGTGGCCGGGAAAACCGGCTGCAAATGGACGACCAGATCGCCGGCGCGATGCCGGCCCCGTCCGGGAAATCCCTTGCCGGCCAGACGCAATTCGCGCGCCGCCGGCGAACCGGGGGCCAGCGTGCTTGAAATTGAGCCGCCCAGCGCGGGCAGTTGAATCTCGCCGCCCGCCAGCAAGGCCAGCGCACTGACCGGCATGCTGAAATGAATGTCACGCCCGCGCAGTTGAAACAGCGGATGGCTGCGGATGATGATGGTCAGGTACAGATCGCCGGCCGCCAGTTCTTCGCTGGCCGCCTCGCCCTGCCCGGCCAGGCGCAACTCGTCGCCCGGCAACATCCCGGGCGGCACCCGGATTTCCAGGCTGACGCTGGCAGTTTCACGGCCGCTGCCGCCGCAGTCCGGACAAATCCGCTCGCTGAAAAACCCGCGCCCGACGCAGGCGCCGCAAGCCACCAGCACGCGCTTGGCGTCGCGCACGCGGCCGCTGCCGTGACAGGCCTCGCAAAAGCGCGTGCGGGTCATGCCGGCCTCGCCGCTGCCTTCGCAGGTCGGGCAGGCCTTGCCGCGCGTGTAATCGATGGTTCTGCGGCAACCGGCCGCCGCTTCTTCAAGACTGATTTCAAGATTCAGGCGAATATCCGCCGCCGTTGCCACGGTTTCCTCGAACTCATCTTCCGGCTCCGTGGTTTTTGCCTCTTCCGGCACGTCAACCGCGACAAGCTGCTCGTAGGCCGCGCGAATCGCCTTGAAGCGCTCGGTTGCCGCCGGGTCGGTATTGCGGTCCGGATGCCAGCGCATCGCCAGCCGGCGGTAGGCACGCTTCAGTTCGGCGGGCCCGGCGTCGGGCGTAACACCAAGGACGGAATGAGGATTCATTTTCATTTAGCGAATTCAGTGGCGAGTCGGGCCGGCGGCGCGCTGGCTGTTTTCAATCCGGGGCAGGAGATCGCTGATCACGTCACGGATCAGCTTCGCGGTGATGCCATTGCGATCCCGGTCCGGGTTGTATTCGACGATCTCCAGGGCGCGCAACCCGCCGCTGGCGGCCAGTTTTTGCAAGCCGTCACGTACCTCGGGGGCCGGCAGGCCTTCAGGTTCCGGACTGCCGACCCCGGGTGCCGCTTGCGGATCGAAAACATCGAGATCGAGCGTAATGCCGAAGCCATTGGCCGCCCCCGTGACGATCGCGGCGGCCTCGGCAAAACAGGCTGCGAGACCGTGCTCGCCAATCTCGTCGCGGCCGATGACACGTACGCCCATGCGGGAAAGAAACTCCACCTCCTCCGGCTCCCATGAACGCGGCCCGAGGACAACCGTATGCAGCGGGTCGAGCTGAACCCCGTGTATGCCCAAGCCAAGAAGGCGCTTGTCGCCGCGCCCCAGCAGACAGGCCAGCGGCATGCCATGGATTGCACCGGAATAGGAAGTTTCAGGCGTGTGGCTGTCGAGATGGGCATCGATCCACAACAGGCCGACCGGCGCCCCGGCAAACCGCGCCACGCCGCTCCAGGTACCGATGGCGATCGAGTGATCACCGCCAATGATCAACGGAAAGGCGCCATCGACCAGCGTTTCGCCGACGCTATCGGCAAGGCGACGACAAAGCTCGGCGATCCGCCCGACCGGCGCATGGCCCAGCGCATCAAGCGCAAACAGGGTTTCCCCCCAATCGACGAGCGGATGATGTTCGAGTTCGTGCCAGGCTTGCGAACGATGGAAGGCCACCGGCCCGTCTTCGCATCCCTTGTCCTGAGCGCCGACGCCGCTGGCCACGCCGATGATACGAATTCGAATCGTCATGACCTCCCCCCGCCAAACCTCGTCAAGAACCTTGGAAAAAAATAAGCCCTTGGAGTTCAAGGGCTTATTTAATTTCTGGCGGAGACGCAGGGATTCGAACCCTGGATCCAGGTTTTGCCCGGATGCACCCTTAGCAGGGGTGTGCCTTCGACCACTCGGCCACGTCTCCATCGCGAAGAGCGCGGATGATATAGCCTCCGCGCCCCGCGGTCAAACTTACTGGTCGAGACCGAAGGTGCGGTGCAGTACGCGAACGGCCAGTTCCAGATATTTTTCGTCGAGAACGACGGAAATCTTGATCTCGGAAGTCGAGATCATCTGGATGTTGATGCCCTCGTCCGCCAGCGCCTTGAACATCTGGCTGGCGACGCCCGGATGGGAGCGCATGCCGACGCCGACGGCGGAGACCTTGCAGATCTTGTTGTCGCCGGTCACCTCGCGGGCGCCGAGCTTGACCTTGACTTCCTCGAGGATGGCGGTCGCCTTGGCGAACTCGCCGCGATTGACGGTGAAGGAGAAGTCGGTGGTGCCGTCATGGCCGACGTTCTGGATGATCATGTCGACGTCGATGTTGGCGTCGGCGATGGCGCCGAGGATCTGGTAGGCGATGCCCGGCTTGTCCGGCACGCCGAGAACGGTCAGCTTGGCTTCGTCGCGATTGAAGGCGATACCGGAAATGATCGGTTGTTCCATGTTCTTGTCTTCCTCAACAGTAATCAGCGTGCCTTCCCCTTCGTCCTGGAAGCTGGAAAGCACGCGCAGTTTGACCTTGTACTTGCCGGCGAATTCGACCGAGCGGATCTGCAGCACCTTGGAGCCGAGGCTGGCCATTTCCAGCATTTCCTCGAAGGTGATGGTGTCAAGCTTTTTGGCTTCGGGCACGACGCGCGGATCGGTCGTATAAACGCCATCGACGTCGGTGTAGATCTGGCATTCGTCGGCCTTCAAGGCAGCGGCCAGCGCCACGCCTGAGGTGTCGGAACCGCCGCGGCCGAGCGTCGTGATGTTGCCGTCGGCATCGACGCCCTGGAAACCGGCGACGACGATGACGTTGCCGGCATCGAGATCGCGCCGCATGTTGGCTTCGTCGATCGACAGGATGCGCGCCTTGGTGAAGGTGCTGTCGGTCAGTACCTTGACCTGGCCGCCGGTGTAGCTCTTGGCCTGGCAACCAATGTCCTTGAGCGCCATGGCCAGCAGGCCGATGGTGACCTGCTCGCCGGTGGACATGATCATGTCCAGCTCGCGCGGGTCGGGATTGGCCTGAACTTCCTTGGCCAGCGCGATCAGCTTGTTGGTTTCGCCACTCATCGCGGAAACCACGACTACCACTTGGTGACCCTGAGCCTGGAATTTGGCAACACGCTGGGCGACATTCCTGATGCGCTCGGGGTTACCGACCGAGGTGCCGCCGTATTTTTGAACAATCAACGCCATGGATTCGTCCGGTTGAACGTTAAGAAAGGGCAGGATTTTACCCCACCCTTCCGAATTTCTGAAGAAACAGGTGCTTAGAGATCGGCCAGCGAACGCAGATGCGCACCGACGCTGCGCGCCAGCGAGGTCATCACGTAGCCGCCTTCAAGCATGGAAACGATGCGCTTGTCGGAGAATTCCGCGGCGATCTTTTTCAACTCCTCGGTGCACCAGGCGTAGTCCTTTTCCAGCAGCTTCAGGCCGCCCATGTCGTCCTCGTAGTGGCCATCGAAGCCGGCCGAGATGAAGATCATCTGCGGCTTGAACGCCTTCAGGCGCGGCATCCAGACCTGGGTGACCGCATCACGGAACTCTTCGCCGCCGCAACCGGCCGCCAGCGGCACGTTGCACATGTTGGCAGCCGGCTTTTCGGCGCCACTGTACGGATAAAAAGGATGCTGGAAGATGCTGCACATCAGCACCTGTTCATCGCCGGCGAAACAGTCCTCCGTCCCGTTTCCGTGATGAACGTCGAAATCGATGATCGCCACCCGCTCAAGCCCATGGGCCTTCAGGGCATGACGGGCCGCAACGCCGATGTTGTTGAAGAAGCAGAAGCCCATCGGGCTGGCTTTTTCGGCATGGTGGCCGGGCGGACGGACCGCGCAGAAGGCGTTCTCGATTTCGCCCTTCATGACCAGGTCGACCGCATGACACCCGGCACCGGCAGCACGCAGCGCCGCCTGCCAGGTATGCGGGTTCATCGCGGTATCCGGGTCAAGGTGGACAACGCCGGTCGCAGGCGAAGCACGCTTGATGCGCTCCAGATGAGAAGCCGGATGCACGCGCAGCAACTGTTCGAAGGTGGCCAGCGGCGCGTCGTAGTATGCGAAGTAGGCATCGATCCCCTGGGCGATCAGGTGATCGTTGATCGCGGTGAGGCGTTGCGGGCACTCCGGGTGATGCGAACCCATGTCATGCAACTGGCAGTCACGATGGGTGATGATTGCAGTGGTTGTCAATTGTTCTCTCTCAGTACCGGCGCACTGTGCGGCGCACGTCAAAATATCATTATCGACCCAATCGCCGCACCGCTTCAAGCATTAGAATGGTTTGCAATGACATTTTCCGGAAGCTCGCGATGTTCGGTGCCACACTTCCCTTGCTGACCGCCAGGCCGCGCGCCATCGACCCCGTCCTTTCGGCAGCCAGCCGGGTCATCCTCGGCAAGGATCACGAAATCCGCCAGGCCGTTGCCTGCCTGCTCGCCGGCGGCCACCTGCTGATCGAGGATCTGCCCGGCGTCGGCAAGACGACGCTGGCCCACGCGCTGGCGCGACTGCTCGGACTTGCCTTCTCGCGCATCCAGTTCACCAGCGACCTGCTGCCCGCCGACATTACCGGCGTCTCGATCTACGAACGCCAGCGCGGGGAGTTCCGCTTCCTGCCCGGCCCGGTCTTTTCGCAACTGGTCCTGGCCGACGAGATCAACCGCGCGACGCCGAAGACGCAGAGCGCGCTGCTCGAAGCCATGGAGGAGCGTCAGGTCACGGTCGAAGGCGAAACCCGCCCGCTGCCCGAGCCGTTCTTCGTCATCGCGACCCAGAACCCCTCACATCAGATCGGCACCTTTCCACTGCCCGAGTCGCAACTGGACCGATTCCTGATGCGCATCGAACTCGGCTACCCCGACCGCAACGCCGAGCGCGCGCTGCTCAAAGCCGGCGGGCAACGCGCGCTGGCAGATCAACTGACACCATTGATCAACGCGCAGGATTTGCCAGCACTGCAACGCGAGGTTGCAGCGGTGCATGCGGCCGAACCGCTGATCGATTATGTCCAGGCCCTGGTCGAGGCGACCCGCCGTGACCCGGCATTCCAGCATGGCCTCTCGCCGCGGGCCGGGCTCGCCCTGCTGGCGGCGGCACGCGCCTGGGCCTGGCTGGACGGTCGCGACATGGTGCTGCCGGACGATGTTCAGGAAGTACTCCCTGCTGTCGCCCGCCATCGTCTACGCTCGACGCAGGGAACCGGGATGACCCGGGCGGAGGACATCACGGCGCTGATCCGCGCGGTGCCGATTCCCTGAAACCGTGGGCTTCATCACCGATCTCAAACGCCGGCTGTTTCGCTGGCAGAGCGACGGGACGGCGCCGCTGCGCCTGTCGCAACGGCGCATCTTCATCCTGCCGACGCGCGCCGGCCTCCTTTTTGCCGCAGCCCTGCTGGCCATGCTCACCGGCGCCATCAATTACAACCTGGCACTGGGCCATGCGCTCGTCTTCCTGCTGGTTGGCCTCGCGCTGACCGGCATGGTGCACGCCTTTCGCAACCTGCACGGACTGAGCATCGCACCCGGGCGCTGCGCCCCGGTGTTTGCCGGCGAGGTCGCCTACTTTCCGCTCCATCTGGCGAGCGAGCGCAATACGCCGCGCCTGGCGCTCGAACTGCGCGCTGGCGATGAAACCCGTAGCGTCACCGCTGCCGTCGCCGCCCACGGCCTGAGCGAAGTCACCGTGCCGGTCGCTGCGCTGCGCCGTGGCTGGCTGGACCTGCCGCGCACACGCCTCGCCACGACCTATCCGCTCGGCCTCTTCATCGCCTGGAGCTATCTGCAACCGGCGATGCGCTGCCTGATCTACCCGCAGCCGCTGCCCACGCCATTGCCGCCGCCGCGGGCCGCGACAAGAACCGGAGACCATCACGGTGATGGCGGCCAGGAGGATTTTTCGGGTTTTCGCGAGCGGCAGCCCGCCGATTCGCCGCGTCACGTCGCCTGGAAAGCCAGCGCCCGCGACGCCGGGCAACGCCCGCTGCTGGTCAAACAGTTCGCCGGCGGCGCCCGGACCGAACTGCAACTCGACTGGGCACTGACGCCAGAAGCTACAGCGCCCGAGGCGCGCATTGCGATCCTAGCCGGCTGGGTGATGGCTGCCGAGGATGACGGCGCCTGTTACGGTCTACGCCTGCCGGGGCAAGAAATCGCGCCGGACAGTGGCGACACTCACCGCCATCGCTGCCTGGAAGCGCTGGCGCTCTTTCCCTCATGAGTACCCGTCCGACCGAAGCCCTCGATCGCGGCGCCGCGCCCTGGCTTTTTGCTGCGGCACTGGCCACCACACTGCCGCATGCCGCGCATCAGCCGCTCTGGCTGAGCGCTCTGGCGTCCGCGCTCTTCGCCTGGGCCGGCTGGCTGTGGTGGCGCAACGAGCGACTGCCCGGCCGCTGGCCACTCGCGCTGCTGGTCGCGGTTGCCTGCGGCGGCGTGCTGTACGAGTTCCGCACCCTGTTCGGGCGCGATGCCGGCGTTGCCATGCTGGTCGTCTTCATGGCCCTGAAGCTGCTTGAACTGCGCAGCCGGCGCGACGCGACGGTGGTCGTCACGCTTGGCTACTTCCTGCTGCTGACCCACTATTTCTATTCACAGAGCATCCCGACCGGCCTCTGGCTGCTGGCGGCGATGACGCTGCTCACCGCGACCCTGATCCGCCTCCATGGCGGGCCACTGAGCACGGCCGGCGCCACGCTGCGCTACGCCGGCTTGCTCACGTTGCAGGCGATTCCCTTCATGCTCGTCCTCTATATCCTCTTCCCGCGCGTTGCCGGGCCGCTCTGGGGCCTGCCGCAGGATGCCCACAGCGGGCGCAGCGGATTGTCCGACCAGATGACCCCGGGCAACATCGCCAACCTCGCGTTGAGCAGCGAAATCGCCTTCCGCGTGCGCTTCGCCGACCAGGCGCCCGCCCGAGACAAACTCTACTGGCGCGGGCCGGTTCTCGAAAGCTACGATGGCTTCACCTGGAAGCCGCAAACCGGGCGCACCCGCCCGCCACAGATCGAGGCGCTGTCACCGCCGATCGCCTACGAAACGACCCTCGAACCGCAGCAGCAACGCTGGCTGCTGGCGCTCGACGTGCCCGGCCCGCTGCCGCCGGAATTTGCCCTTTCCAGCACGTTCGACCGCAACCAGCCGCGAACCCCTGAGCCAGCGCCAGCGTTTCGCCCTGACGGCAACGCTCGACTTCCGTTTCAACCTGGACGAGGACCCCCTCGCTCTCCGGCGCAACCTGGCGCTGCCGCCAGAGGGCAACCCACGCACGCGCGCCCTGGCAGAATCCTGGAAAGCTGCGGACCCGGACCCCGCCCGTCTGGTGCAGAAGGCGCTGAATCTCTTTTCCGAAGAGAAGTTTTTCTACACGCTGCAACCGCCGCTGCTCGGCGAGCAGCCGGTCGATGATTTCCTGTTCGACACCCGGCGCGGCTTCTGCGAGCACTACGCGTCGGCCTTCGTCTTCCTGATGCGCGCCGCCGGCGTACCGGCCCGCGTCGTCACCGGCTATCAGGGTGGCGAGGCGAATCCGGTCGATGGTTTCGTCGTCGTCCGCCAGTCCGACGCCCACGCCTGGGCCGAGGTCTGGCTCGCCGGGCGTGGCTGGACGCGCGTCAACCCGACCGCCGCCGTCTCCCCGGCCCGCGTCGAAGGCGGCATTGCGGCCGCCATGCCGGCCGGCGAACCATTGCCGGCGCTGATCCAGTTGCGCAGCGACTGGATGCGCACCCTGCTCTTTCGCTGGGAGGCGGTCAACAATGCCTGGAACCAGTACGTCCTCGGCTACAACCCGCAACGCCAGCGCGAACTGCTGGCCCGCCTCGGCCTGCCCGATGCCGACTGGCGCAATCTGGCCGCCGCGCTGGCCGTCATCTGCGGCGCCCTGCTGCTCGCGATCACCGCGTGGACTCTCCACCAGCGGCCACGCCTCGACCCGGCCGCCCGCCTTTGGCAAAAAGCCTTGCGCCGGCTGGCGCGAAGCAAAGTAAACTGCGCACCCTGGGAAACACCGCTGACCTTCCTCCAGCGTGTCGAAAGCGAGCAACCGGCGCTCGCGCCGGCGTTCAGGGAGGTTGTCGTCGCCTACCTGCAGGCGCGTTACAGCGGAATTTCCGACGATCTGACCACGCTACGCGGCGCCCTCGCGCGCCTGCCCTGACGGAGAACGACTTGAAACACGCCCTCGGCACCCTGCTGCTCGCCGCCTGCGCCTGCCTGGCCCACGCCGCCACGGCTGCGGCCAGCTTCGCCAGCGACCCGGCGGTCATCGAATTTGCGCGCGACCTCGAACAACGCCACGGCTTCAAGGCGGACGAACTGCTGCTGCAGTTCGCCCAGATACGGCCCAACGACAAGGTGCTGCAGTTGATCAGACCGCCGGTGTCGCCAGTCCAGCGTTCCTGGGAGCGCTACCAGCCACGTTTCCTGAACGATCGGCGGATCAATGGTGGCGTCCGTTTCTGGCAGGAAAACCGGCTGATCCTGGCCAAGGCCAGTGCCCTCTATGGCGTGCCGCCCGAGATCATCGTCGCCATCATCGGCGTCGAAACCGAGTACGGCGGCAATACCGGCAATTTCCGGGTACTCGAGGCGCTGGCGACGCTGGCTTTCCACTACCCGCGCCGCGCCGAGTTCTTCCGCACCGAACTCGAGCAGTTCCTGCTACTGGCCCGCGAGAATGGCATGGACCCGGTGAACATGCGCGGCTCCTTCGCCGGTGCCATCGGCATTCCGCAATTCATGCCGGGCAGCCAGCGGCGTTATGCGGTCGACTTCGACGGCGACCAGAAAATCGACCTCTCCGGCAGCGTCAACGACGCCATCGGCAGCGTTGCGCGTTTTCTCGAACAACACGGCTGGCAGGCCAATCAGCCGATCGCCGTCCCGGCGCGCACGCGGGGCGAACCTGAGCGCAGCCTGATCGAGGCCGGCATCCAGCCAACGTTGCTGGTCGCCGATCTGGCGCAGCAGGGAATCACCGCCAATGCCGACGCGCAGGCCACGGTGACGCTGGTCGATCTGGTTTCGCCGGGCCGCCCGACCGAATACTGGCTCGGTTACAACAACTTCTACGTCATCACCCGCTACAACCGCTCCAGTTTTTACGCGATGTCGGTATTCCAGCTCGCCGCCGCGATTCGCGAGCGCATGCCGCCAATAATAGAGGAGCGGGCGCACGGTTACAGCAGCGAGTCGCGCGATACGCCGCCGCGCTTGATGATCATGCGCAGGCGGTCGAGCGCCTCGACCTGGATCTGGCGCACCCGTTCACGCGTCAGGCCGAGCTCGCTCGCCAGCGCTTCCAGCTTCATGACATCGGCGCCGTTCAGCCCGTAACGCCGTTCGATGATCTGGCGCTGGCGCTCCGGGAGTTGCCCCAGCCAGTCGTCGAGCAGCGCGCCCATCTCGCGGAACTGCAGCAGAGTCTTCCGGATTGACCGCCGCTTCGTCGGCGATTGCCTCGCCTATCGTACGGTTGGGATCGATTTCCAGCGGCGCATCGAGCGACGCGATGTGTTCGTTGAGATGCAGGATGCGCCGCACATCGGCGATCGGACGATCGATCAGCGCCGCCACGCGCTCGACCGAGGATTCGCGGGTCGCCGCCGACTCCGAGATGGCGAAAGGCGCGCAGGACCAGGTTGATTTCCTTGACCACATGAACCGGCAGCCGGATGGTGCGCGACTGGTTCATGATGCCGCGCTCGATGCTCTGGCGTATCCACCAGGTGGCATAGGTCGAAAAACGGAAGCCGCGCTCGGGATCGAATTTCTCCAGCGCATGGATCAGTCCGAGATTGCCCTCTTCGATCAGGTCGAGCAGCGGCATGCCGCGATTCAGGTAATGCTTGGCGATGTTCACAACCAGGCGCAGGTTGTGCTCGATCATCTTCTGGCGCGCCGCGAAATCCCCGGCGCGCACCAGGCGCGTCGTCGCCAGTTCGTCTGCCGGCGTCAGCAGCGGCTTGGCGCCGATCTCGTTCAGGTAAAGCTGGGTGACATCCTCGAGAAGCTCGAGTTCGGGGGTGACCGGTTCGGGTTCGGGAAACACTTCCGGGTCAGCGTCGGCTGACGCCAGATCATCGTTCTCCGGATCGTCAGCCCCCCTGACAATCATCTCTTCGGCAAGTAAGCGGCTGGATCAATTGGTTTGCCCTGCTTGCGAATCTCGAAATGCAGCTTCACGATGTCGCTGTCGGTATTCCCCATTTCGGCGATTTTCTGGCCACGGCTTACCTGCTGGCCTTCAGCCACCAGAATCTTGCGGTTGTGTGCATAAGCCGAGAGGAAGGTCGCGTTGTGCTTGACGATCAGGAGCTGGCCGAAGCCGCGAATCCCCGTGCCGACATAGACGACCTTGCCATCGGCCGCCGCCTGAACGGGATCGCCGGACTTGCCGCCAATATCGACGCCCTTGTTGCCCATTTCCGTGAACGGCAGAATCACCTTGCCCGACGATGGCCACTGCCATGCCACATCGTCCGGGCCGGTGGCGGCCACCGGTTCAGGTTCCGGCTTCACTTCGGGTTTTACCTCGGGTTTCACTTCGGGCTTGGCCTCGGGTTTCGGGTTAACCCTGGGGCCAGCCGTTGCTTCCATGGTCGCGACAACCGGCGGTTTCGGGGCGGTTTCGCCAGCACGGCTGAGACGCGTATAGGCCTCATCGGAATAAGGCTCCTTGCCGCCGCGCGGCTCATGCTTCACGCCACTTCCGGAAGCCGTCGAGGGAACGCTGACGGTACTCCCGGGTCCATCCAGCGGCCGGGACTCGACGACCGGCACCGTGACCACCGGCTGGGCAACTACTGCCTCGCCCACCGCTGCAACAGGGGGCGCCACGCGCAGGACCTGGCCTTCCTTGATCGAGTTGGCGTTGGATATGTTGTTCCAGGCAACGACATCCTTGTAATCCTGACCATGCTCGAGGGCGATGCGATACAGCGTATCGCCCTTCTTCACTGTGTAATAGCCCGGCCCGCCAGCGACGGGTACCGCCGGCCTGGAAGCGGTGGAGCGGTCGACGGTCGGCGCCGGCGGTTGAGTCATGCAGCCGGCGATCATGAGGGCGGAAACCGCCAGGGTAAATGCGCGAATCATTGCGTTCCTGCAAGAAGTGGGACAAAACGGACAGCGTCGAGACGCTTTTCGACAAACCCCTGCGGCGTCCGTTCGATGAATGAAAGATACTGCTCCGAGGTGCCGACTGGCAAGACCAGCCGACCGCCGACCGCCAGTTGCTCAAGCAGCGCCGGCGGCACTTCGAGCCCGGCGGCAGCGACGATGATGCTGTCGAATGGCGCCGCCTCGGGCATTCCCAGCCGGCCATCGCCATGCTTGAGACGGACGTTGAACTGCTTGAGATGACGCATGTTGGTCTTGGCCTTTTCCAGCAGCGGCGCAAGCCGTTCGATGGCGTAAACCTCGGATGTGAGCTGCGCCAGAACCGCCGCCTGGTAGCCGCAACCGGCACCCACCTCGAGCGTCTTGCCCAAGGTTGTCCGCCCGTTGAGCAGAAGTTCGATCATCCTTGCGACAACAAAGGGCTGTGAAATCGTCTGGCCCATGCCCAGGGGCAGCGCCGTGTCCTCATAGGCGCGCGAGGCCAGCGCCTCCTCGACAAAGACATGGCGCGGAACGGCGGCCATGGCATTGAGGACGGCCTCGTTGCGGATACCCATCTCGCGCAGGCGCTCGATCATGCGCGCGCGCGTCCGCTGCGAGGTCATCCCGGTTCCGTGCAGGCCGTTGGCGGTCATCGCATCCAGTTCGTAATCGCCGGAAGCTGCGCCCGGTGCGTCAGATCGACCTGAAGGGGAGTAATGGAGACACAGCCGCGCTCGACCGCGTTGAAGTCGGTACCCGGTCCGGCATCGGCGGCCGCGCCGGCAGCACCGACCCAATAGACCGTTTCGTTTCGTGGGGAACGCATCTTGACCACCGATTCGGCTTTGTGGCGCCGTCCCAGCCGGGTCACTTCGGTACCACGAAGATCGGCGTAGGGAATATCGGGAACATTCACATTCAGCAATACCGGTTCGCGAATCGGATCCCGGATGAATCGTTCAACTAATTGGCGCGCCACACGACCGGCGGTAATATAGTTATTACCCTCGAAACTGGTCAGGGAAATTGCAATCGAGGGAATACCCAATAAAAACCCTTCGGTCGCCGCGGCAACGGTTCCCGAATAAATGGTGTCATCGCCCATATTGGCGCCATGATTAATGCCGGAAACAATAATATCAGGCATGTAATCGAGCATTCCGGTAACCGCCAGATGGACGCAATCGGTCGGCGTGCCATTGACGAAATAAAATCCGCTTGCCGCCTGTTTCAAAAACAGGGGCCGGTCCAGGGTCAGGGAATTACTGGCGCCGCTTCGATTCTGTTCCGGTGCAACGACAACAATTTCACCCATCCCTTCGAGCGCCTGGAAGAGCGCCTGAATCCCGGGGGCGAAATAGCCGTCATCGTTGCTCAGCAGAATACGCATATCAGACCGTGATGGATTCCATCTTGCCGCCCTTGGCCACCCATTCGGCAACCCACTTCGGCTGACGGCCGCGACCGGTCCATTCGAGCGCGGCATTTTCCGGATGGCGGTATTTGACCTTAACTTTTCCGGTCGCGCCCTTGGCTTTGGCTTCTTTTGAAACCAGCTCCTCGAGCGCATAACCACGCGCCTTGGCGAAGGCACGTACTTCATTCAGGATATTTACTTTATCCTGAGCCTCGCGGCGCTTCAATTCAGCGGGAATCTGTTGTTGCAGGTCACGCAACTGGGCAACGGTCAGAGAAGACAAATCCATGATTAACTCCTTGTAATAAATGGTGGAGACAATCTAATTTGTCTTAATCAATTTATCAACCATTAAATCAATAAAGCGGACATATGCCGGTTATTCAACAGGCCGGAATGACTGAATTCGAATTAGCCACCCTGTGCACCGTCGCGTCACTCTCGCGCAGGCGCGTCAGCATGCAACAGAGGAAGGCACTTTACTACATCAGGACATCAACCCGAAAGGCTTTACTGTGCCGACTCAAAGCGCAAATACGCCCGATTGACGTTGCCGCGGTGCAGTTCATCGAAGTTCAGCAGGTAACGGAAGTCAGTGGTGCCGCCCAATGAAGCAACTGCCGCATCGACGCCGGCCATGTCATCGGCGAATTTTTTTGTCCCGTCGACCACGAAGGCCAGGTAATCACCTGTGTCGCGCTGTGCCTTGGCGACGTCACACACCTGACCATGTCCCGGCACGATACGTTTTGGCTGCAGGGCTACCGCCTGGCCGAAGGCTTTCAGCCAGGTTCCGGCATTGCTTTCCGGCAGGATGCCGAGAATGCGGTCGACGTAGATGTGGTCACCGGAGAACAGAACCGACTCCTGCGGCAGCCAGACGACAGCATCGCCGGGAAAATGGGCATCGGCAAAATAGCGCAGCTCGATGGCGCGTCCACCCAGTTGCAAGCGGGCCACATCACCCGGCAGCGGTTTGCTGGCAGTGACGACCTGCGTTCCCGACATCTGCTCCTTGAGAGCCGGGTTCAGCGCTTCGAGTTGTCCCTTGCCCAGGCTTTGCTGGGTCCGGGTCGTTCTTTCCAGCGCCACAAGCTCTGCCCCTTGCGCCACAAAGTAGGAATTCCCCAGCCAGCGGTGATCCTGGCTCCCCGTGTTGACGACCCAGCGCACCGGCTTGCCGGTCAGGCGCCGGGCCTCCGCTTCGAGCAACCTGGCTGCTGCGGTCGACGCCCCGGAATCGATCAAAATCGCCCCGTCCGGCGTATCGATCACCCCGTAATTGGCATTGAGTCCCAGGTTTTCATGGAGCCGTGGTCCCGTTGAGCCAATCAGCGCATAGACGCCTCCACCGAGATCTTCGGATTTCAATGGTGATGCAGCGTAAGCCATCTGGCTCAAGAACAGGAGCGCGCCAAAAACTGCCTGCAAAATCTTGCCCATAACGCGCCTACAGCCAGCCGGCAATCTTGGCGCGGGCAGGAATGCCGCCGGCGTGAACCACCTTGCCATCGACCACCACGCCGGGCGTCGACATGACACCGTACCTCATGATTTCCGGCAGGTCCTCGACCTTGGATAGCGTAATCGCGACCCCTTTTTCCGCAGCGACCTCCTCGATCAGCTTGAGGGTGGTATTGCAGTTGGCACAACCGGTGCCGAGTACCTTGATTTCTTTCATGATCTCTTTCCTGATTCCGCGGTTGTCAAAGGACGATATTGAACACGTAGCCCACCAGCAGGATGCCACTGGCGACGACACCGGCGAAGGTGGCGATCAGCGGTATTTTCAGCACCTTGCGCAGGATGATCATTTCCGGCAACGAGAGGGCGATGACGCTCATCATGAACGCGAGCACGGTGCCCAGTGCTGCGCCCTTGCCGATCAGCGCCTCGACGATGGGGATCACCCCGGCCGCATTGGTGTACATCGGCACGCCGATCAGCACCGCTACCGGCAGCGACCACCACGGCGCATCCTTGCCCATGATCGAGGCCATGAAATCCTCCGGCACATAGCCGTGAATCGCCGCGCCGATGGCAATGCCGGCGATGATGTACGGCCAGACTTTGCCGACGATTTCCCTGACGTGCTTCCCGCCGGCCTGGAAGCGATCCAGCCAGGTCAGCTTCTCCCCTTCGAATGCCGGTGCGGTGCCGGCCAGAATGCCTTGCACCCAGTCCTCGAGGTGATGCTCCATCTTCAGCTTGCCGATCACCAGTCCGGCGATGATGGCAACCGACAATCCCAGCCCGAGGTAGAGCGCCGCCACCTTCCAGCCGAACATGCCGAAGAGCAGCGCCAGCGCCACTTCATTGACCATCGGCGCCGAAATCAGGAAGGAAAACGTCACGCCGAGCGGCACGCCCGCCGAGAGGAAACCGATGAACAGCGGCACCGCCGAGCAGGAACAGAACGGGGTGACGATGCCGAGACTGGCCGCCAGCACATTGCCGACGCCGACCCGCTTGCCGGAGAGCATGGCTCGGGTGCGTTCGGGCGAGAAGAAGGTCTGGATGATACCCATCAGGAAGACAATGCCGGTCAGCAACAGCAGCACCTTGGGGGTATCGTAGAAGAAGAAATGCACCGCCTCGCCGATCGCCGTGCCGTGGGCGAGACCGAGGGCGGCGATCACGGCATCGGCGAAATCGGTCAGGTGGCTGTAGGTCAAGAACCAGAGCGCGCTGGCAAAGGCCAGGCCAATGATCCAGGTGGTCATGCCGGGCGCGCTGTTTTTTGTCAGGGTCGTGGTAGTCATCTGCAAGTTCGCTTGTTTCGTAAGGTTAGTTGCAAGGAGACGTGGCACATCGCAAAAAGATGCAGGTCAATCGGAAATCCGGAGCATGCCCGAGGTTCGGCCAGCAATGCCATCCCGGCTCGACATCGGTGGCCCGCCGGAACCAGTGGACATGGCAGCGTATGGTAGCATTAGCTTTCCCTGAGATTCCAACCTGGCTGGTGCATATGAGCGGCAGTGGCAATGACTTCGCGTCACGCATGAAAGGCAGTTTTCGCGGCATCTTGCCGTGGCGTGACCTGGATGCGCTCTGGGAAAGAGTACGGGCAGCACCCGACGGCTGGTACGCCAGCCTGATCGGCGAAACACCGGCGACGACGCCGATGTCCGCCGCGGAACTTGACAAGTTCGTGAGCGAAATTGACGCCCTGCTGCACCGGGAACACGAGTACGACTATTGCGGGATTGTCTATGCGGACGACCCCGCCGCCCCGTCGTTCATCAAGATCTACGATCCTCACAACACGGGCAGTTCGTGCGGATCGGGTGACGTACCGATTCCGCCCCGCTGGATATTGAGCAGAATCCAGCCGACGCAGGTTGCCGATGATGCACCCATGCCCAATAGCCGCCGACGCTGGTGGCAAAACCTGTTCGGGACTGAAATAGGCGGGAGTTCAGGACATCAGTTACCTCAACCTTGTCATCCTGGATCACCTCCTGTGACAATTTATCGGGTCGCTGACAACCCGGCACCAGGTCTTGAACGCAGACGGGAGAGCGGCGGTCATTCATGGGTTGCCTCTTCCCGTGTCAAGTACGACGCGATCCCGGTGACGGCCAGTGCCACGAAGAGCAGCCCGGCCGTCACCCACAGACTGTTCAGCCAGGCCGGAACGAGGGCCAGTACCAGACCCAGCTCGAGCATCATTACGCCCGACATCAGCTTGAGCAAGCGCCCTTCGCGCTCGCTCAGCTTGTGCGCCGACAAGGTGCCAACGAAGGCCAGCACGATCAGCAGCAGGGGCACAATATAAATCAGGTTGTAAAACGCCAGCCAGGCATAGCGTGCAGCGGGCGATGCTACGGTCAACGTCAGAATTCGCGTGTAAACCATGGGGAAGCCGGCGGTGCATAAGAGCTCGTAGAAATTCGCCGCCACGGCCAGGAGTATTGTGGCACCGAGCATTGCGGTCGCATTCCCGGACTGGAGAATGGCCCTGGCCCGTCGGTAAATACCGGGTTTGGCCGACTCGGGAATCGACAGCGTGATGCCTCTTTCGAAAGCGAAGAAATCCTTGATATTGACCGCGCCGACAAAGATGGCCAGCAGCCCCGCCGCCAGCGTGATCCCGCCCAGCGCGCCGAGAAGCTGAAAAACATTGAGCCAGGCGGCCATGAAGGCGAAATACATCAGGCCGGAAGTTGCGATGAAGATGCCGCCGACCAGCAGCATGCGGCGCCGGTTCTTCTGGTGTGACAGCAGGCTCAGCAGGAACAGCAGGACGAAGAAGGCACAGGGATTGAAAGCGTCCAGCCCGGCGAGAACGACGGTAAACAGCGGTAGCGACAGCATGGCCGGATCAAGCACGCCGAAGAAAGGCAAGTCGATCGGCACCAGCGCCCCGGGCATCTGCGCAGTCCCGCCGGCACGACAAGCGTCGAGTGCGGCAAGCAATTGCGCGCCGGTCGTGGCGGCATCCTGCCAGCCCACCTCCATCCGGCCGCAGAAAATCAGGGTCGGCACGCCTTCGATACGTTTCCCGAGTTCCTCTGCCATCGCCTCAAAACGCCTGGCGTTATCGCGATTGCGCGAGACTTCGAGCGCATGCAGCTTCACCCAGGGGCGTTCAAGCGGTATTGCCGCGACAAAGGGATGGGCATCCAGGCAATGCGGGCAACGCTCCGACCAGAAGAAGTAGAGATGGATGCTTGCCGCGCCATCACTGCCTTGCTCGACCCAGCCTCGCGCCTCGGCCATTGCCACACCGGACAAGTTCACGCCAGCGACCAGGACAAGCATCAAGGCCCGAACCAGCCGCAAGGCGTGGCCGGCAAAAGAATTCATTGCCAGAAACCCGGAATGGCGAAATGCCGATACACACTGACCCATATTCAAGGGAATCTACCGAACGAGTCGATGCGTCATTTTGCTTTCAGCGTTGCTGGTTCAGGAAGCTCCGTTCTGCTCCTGCTCGGCCTCGAACAGCATGTGGACAACGACGTCAGCCCCTCTTTCTGGGCGGCCTCGGAGATTTCTTCCAGGCTTGCCCCGCTGTCGATCAGGCGCGCCGTCTCGCACGCCGGCGGCAGTTCCTGACGAAATTCCTTCAGACGTTCGGTCACGGCCCCGGTGACGCGAGCCGTGGTTTCCAGTGGTGAGCCGGCCTGGTCACCCCCTTGCTCGCAAGCCTCGAACAGGGCGCCGGCCAAGGCATGCAACCCTTCCTCGGTCGCACAGGCGGAAATCTCTTCAGGACCGGCTCCCCGGGCGATGGCGGCGGCAGTCTTGCTGTCATTGGGCAGCGTGCCTTCAAACGATGCCAGTATTTGCTTGATCAGATCCATGTCAGTCTCCTTGATGTTGGTATGGCACCTCAATAATGCGCTCAATAGCCGGCGCAAGGAATGCAAACCGGCTGTCCGTCCTTCGTCCGGACATAGCGCTCGAAAACATACTCGCCACAGGCGCTGCATTTGGTCTTGTTGAAGGAGCCCTTGACCGGGGTGAACTTGAAATCCGGCCGCGCTTCAACAGCAAAAATGAAGTCATCTGCCTGCTCGTAAACCCAGTTGAGGATTTCGTCGCGGGCTTCAACGGGAATCTGCGAAGGTTCCATGCCCTGCTTGCGGAAGGCAAAGAACGGGAACTTGCCCATGGCATCGACGAAATCCGGCTTGAGCGCGTAACGCACTGCACCCTTGCCTGGCTTGTAGAAGGTCGCGGCCAATTTGCCGTAGAAGGTCTTGGCCATCATCACCTTGCCGTAGGTGGCGCCGGTGGCGACCTGCAGGCCATCCATCAGGCAGGTCTGCGGGTGACCTTCACCGAGTTCCGGGAAGACGAAGAAGCCATGATCCGGTTCGCGCTCAACGCCCAGCTTCTCCATGGCCAGTCGGCCCATGCGGTAGCCGAGGGGCATGAACGGACACTGGTGACCGTGAAACTCGAAGGCCCAGGCGGGAGGAATGAATGTGGTGGTCATGATCTTCTCCTTCAAAAAGGTATCCCTGCCCTTGTAGACGAGACGCACTCCGAAAGGATGCGGGTTCGATCAGCGTTTGATGAAGCTCACCGGCTCGGCCTGAATGCTGCGCATCGACTCCGGCTGAAAGGTCACATGCTCGATACCCTGATGCTCGGCAATCTCGCTCAACTCACCCAGTATTTGCGGCCAGCTTGCAAGGTTCTCGAGGCGCACATGGGCGGACAGGGCCAGCCGCTCGGCGCCAATCGGCCAGACATGCAGATCATGGACCTCCCGTACCCCCGGAACACCCGCCAGCCTGCGCCCCAGGCCATCCAGATCGATGTGCGCCGGCACACCATCCAGCGTGCCATGCAGAGCTTCCTTGAGCAGTCTGACGCTCGATGAAAGAATCAGTCCGCCGATCAGCAGCGAGAGCAGCGGATCGATCGGTGTCCAGCCGGTAAAGTAGATGACGCCACCCGCCACGATCGCCGCTACCGAACCCAGCGCATCGCCCATGACGTGCAGCAGTGCAGCCCGAATATTGAGATTCTGCTCGCCGCGGGAGAGTATCCAGGCCACGGCCAGATTGATCACCAGCCCGATCAGCGCGACCACGCCCACCGTGGCGCCGTCGATCAGCCCCGGTGACTGCAGGCGCTGCCAGGCTTCCCAGCCGATGAAGAAAACCACGACCAGCATGGAGAGCGCGTTGATCAGCGCGGCAAGCAGCTCAGCCTTGCCCAGACCATAGGTATGGCGGCGGCTGGGTGGCAGCGAGGCCAGCCAGGCGGCGAATGCCGACAAGCCCAGCGCAGCGCCATCGGTCACCATATGCCCGGCATCGGCTATCAGGGCAAGCGACCCGGCACGCCAGCCGGCGATGAGTTCGACGACGGAAAATCCGAGCGTCAGGATCAGGCGATGCCCAAGCGCCTTCCTGCCGCACTGTGTTGATGGCTGTGTTCGTGAGCGTGGTCGCCAGTGCTCATGGATACTTTCCGAAAGATAAGATTCACAACAGGCCCCAGGCGGTCTTGATCGCAACGGCGATCAGTACCAGGGCAATGATTCGTTTCAACTGATCGGCGCGCAGTTTCTCGCTCGCCAGCCAGGCTCCCAGCGCCGCGCCGGCGGCTGTCGCCAGCCCGGTGGCGAGGAGCAGCGCGGTACCGAGTTCGGCAACCTGGACATGGGCGAGAAACCCGGAGAGCGACGCGAAAATCACGACAAACGACGCACTCGCCGATGCCCGCTTCGGCTCCAGGCCGGTCGCCACCAGCGCGGGAACGATGATGTTGCCACCGCCCACGCCGAGCAAACCACCGACGAAACCGGCGATGCCGCCGACCGGCACGCCAAGCAGCATGCCGGCGCGCGGCGACGTTGGTGCCGTCCGCGGCTGCGGCCGGTAAAAAAGCATCATGCCGCTGGCGAAGACCAGAAAGCCGACAAACAGCCACAATAAAATCGAGCGATCCATCCCCTGCCCGACATGGACCCCGACGGGCGAAGCGAGGACGGCAACCAGCAGCATGGGCAGGACCAGGCGCCAGGCAACCAGACCCTTGCGGACAAAGGTGACCGAGGCGATGCTCATGCCGATGGCGTTGAGCAGCAGTGCCGTAGCCATCGCCGTATGCAGTTCGACACCCAATGCAAGGAAGACCGGAATCAGGACAAAGGCCGCTCCGACACCAGCCATTGAAAGCACGGTGGTCAATGCGAAGGTGATCAGGGCAGCAATGATAAGCATGAGTTTTCTACAGGGATGGCGCCAATAGCCCGGCGCTGGCAGACATCCGCCTCGTTGGAGTTTAGTTGATCCCGGCACCGGCCTTCATCATGCCGCGGGGCTTTCGTGGCACCGGAAAAAACTGACCGACCACGGCCGTGAACCGCTTCTTGCCAACGAAGACGAGAGCGAACCTTAAAAGATGCAGTTTCGAATACCGGAATTTCAACCGGCTGCAGAGTGTCTGGAAAACCGGAGCGAATCAAGTCATCGCAAACAGGCAGGCGGTTTCAAGTATTTCCATTGCCACTGAATCATTCCGTTAACGGGGGCCGAGGTACGAAGCAACAGACTTCACCCTGGTCATCAAAGCTGACCTGGCAGGCCTTGACCAATCGGTCGCGCAGTCGCTTCCGCGCCCGCTGAATACGCGATTTGGCGCCAGGCAAGGAAATGCCCAGTTGATCGGCGAGCACCTGCTGCGAATAGCCTTCGATGTCGCAGAGCGTGATCGCCAGGCGGTCTGCTGCGGACAACTCTGAAAGGACCCGCGGCAAACATTGACTCAGGTCGTCTACGACAGGGTGTTCGTCGGCAATTGGGGCAGGCACATCTTCCGGCAACGAGATGAACTCCCTGGCGCAGCGCAAGCGGTCCGCCAGCGTATTCCTGGCGACTTGAAAGAGCCATGCGCGCGGGTTCTCGATCGCGCAAAATAGAATGTCCTGACGCATCGCCTTGATGAAGACTTCCTGCAAGAGATCATCGGCTTCCTCCCCCAACCCGGAGCGATGGCGCAAATAGCCTCGCAATTCAGCCATGTGGTTTGCCCAAGCCTTGAGCAGGCATGGTGCTGTCACGCCAAGCTCAGGCACAGCAATGTCGATCCAGTTGAATCGGCGGACAGGGCACAGTGCCATAAGAGCAGAACACGCAACAATCCCCCGGCTTCGGCTTGAGGAGGGTTTTGCAGCCGGCGCACTCGTGAAACCACTGGCAGGCATCCTGCGGCATGGTGAGGGTTTCCTGGTAGCCGCAGAGCGGGCAAGTCAGGGTCGATTCAAGAATGACTGCAGGCATATGCCCTCCCTTTCACCACGCAATTATGCGTCAGCCTCGGCCGAGAAAAAGCGCTTCCTGAACCAGAGCGACACCGTCACCAGCCCGATCATCACCGGCACCTCAACCAGCGGGCCGATGACTGCCGCGAAGGCGGCACCGGAGTTGATGCCATACACCGCGACCGCCACCGCAATGGCCAGTTCGAAGTTATTGCTGGCGGCAGTGAAGGACAGCGTCGCACATTTCTTGTAACCGGCGCCGATCTTCTTGCTCATGAAGAAAGAGATGACGAAACATCACCACGAAATAAATCAGCAGCGGAATGGCGATACGCACCACGTCCATCGGGATGGTGACGATCAGCTTGCCCTTCAGGCTGAACATGACGACGATGGTGAACAGCAGCGACACCAGGGTGATCGGCCCGATCTTCGGAACAAAATGGGTGTGATACCAGTCCTTGGTCACGAACCGCAGCATGATGACGCGGGTCAGGATGCCGGCGATGCAGGGGATTCCAAGGTAGATGAAGACGCTTTCGGCGATCTGGCCGATCGAGATATCGACGATTGCTCCGGTCAACCCGAAAAATGGCGGCAAAACGGTCACGAACAACCAGGCGTAGACGCTGAAGAACAGCACCTGGAAGATCGAATTGAAGGCGACGAGGCCAGCCGCGTATTCAGTCGAGCCCTTGGCGATTTCGTTCCAGACGATGACCATGGCAATGCAGCGGGCGAGGCCGATCAGGATCAGGCCGACCATGTATTCGGGCTTGTCGGGCAGGAAGATGATCGCCAGCGCGAACATCAGGAACGGCCCGACGATCCAGTTCTGGAACAGCGACAGGCCGAGCACCTTGCGGTCGGCGAAGACATCCGGCAGTTCCTCGTAGCGCACCTTGGCGAACGGCGGATACATCATCAGGATCAGCCCCAGCGCTATCGGGATGTTGGTCGTGCCGACCTGGAAGGAATTGATGAAATCCTCGACCCCGGGCAGGAAGTAGCCCAGGCCGATGCCCAGCCCCATCGCCGCAAAAATCCAGACGGTGAGATAGCGGTCCAGAAATGAGAGTTTTTTGGTTACCGCGCTCATTGCCCTGTCCTGTCGAGAAGCCAATCGAAGCAGACCTAGTCACCCAGATCGTCCAGTTTGATTGGCTTGCTGCGCGGGCCGACGTTGCGCGGCAAAAGCAGCGACAGCAGGCCGGCGACCAGGACAAAGGCCGAAGACGCCCATAGACAGGCGACGAGGCCGTTGTTCGGCCCGCTCTGGACGCCCCACTGGTAGAGCGCACCAGACAAGACCGTACCGGCCAGACGACCGGCGGCGTTGGCCATATAGTAGAAGCCAACGTTCATCGCCACTTTGTCGCTGTCGGTGTAAGCCAGGATCAGGTATGAGTGCACGGCCGAGTTCAGTGCAAAAACCACTCCGAAGATGATCAACCCGGCGACCACGACAGTTCCCGGCGCAATGCCCGCGCTCAGACCCAGAGCGATGCCGGCGGGCAGCGCGGCTAGAACAAAGGCAAGTATGGTCGCTGTCCGCCCGTCCGGTTCGTGGCTTTCCTCGACGCGGCTACGCAACAAGCCAGGCGTCGCCGCCTGCACGATGCCGTAACCGATCACCCAGACAGCGAGAAACCCGCCTGTCTGCCAGAAGGTCCAGCCAAGCACACTCGACAGAAAGACCGGCAGGCCAACAACGAACCAGACGTCACGCGCACCGAAGAGGAAGATGCGCGCCGCGGCGAGTTTGTTTACCGCGCCATTGCGAGAGAACATCTGGGCAAATTTTGCCTTCTTGTTGGCCTGCCCGAGACCACCGCGCATCAGCATGGCAGCGAGGATCAGCGTGGCCCCGACCAGCACGACGAGAAACTTGAGCGCAGTCTGGAAATCAAAGAGTGTCAACAACAGGCCGCCGAGGAAAAAGCCGACACCCTTGAGTGCATTCTTCGATCCGGTCAGGATTGCGACCCAGCGGTAAAGCGTCGCCGAAGCATCTTCGGGAACGATGAGCTTGACCGCGCTCTTCGAACTCATCTTGGTCATGTCCTTGGCGATCCCGCTCAGGGCCTGAGAAACCATGACGTAAGCGACAACAATCCAGCCCTGCGGTGCAAATGCGAGCATCGACAGGGCAACGAGTTGCGTACCAAGCCCGATGAAGAGAGTCGTCTTGAGCCCGAAGCGGGCGCCGATGTAGCCGCCAAAGAGGTTGGTCAGGATGCCGAAGACTTCGTAGAAAATGAACAGTGACGCCACCGCCAGCGGCGTGTAGCCGAGGTTGTAGAAGTAAAACAACACCAGCATGCGGGTAGCGCCGTCAGTCACGGTATCCGCCCAGTAGGCGCCGGTAACCAGAACGTAGTTGCGGAGACCGGGACGCGCCGCCCTCGTCTTGCCTGCGGATGGATCGCTCATCGCCGCCCTTCGTCGGATTGCCACTGCGCCGGGGCCATTGCCTGGCAGGCGGCAACGGCACCGATCAGCATGGAATCCATTGGAACCCGCTTACAACGAAGCAGCAAGCTTGCGTGCCAGTTCCACATAGCGATTGGCGTAGCCCCATTCATTGTCATACCAGGCGTAGATCTTGACCATCGTGCCGTTGATCACCAGGGTGTGTGCGGCATCCACGATAGACGAACGCGGGTCGCCACAGTAATCCATCGATACCAGCGGCCGCGTCTTCGTAGCCGAGGATTCCCTTGAGTGGTCCTTCCGCTGCCGCCTTGAGCAGGCCATTGACCTCGTCAACCGTCGTTGGACGCTGCATCTCGAAAACACAGTCGGTGATCGAGGCGTTGAGCAATGGCACGCGCACAGCATGGCCATCGAGCTTGCCTTTCAGTTCGGGGAAGATCAGCGCAATCGCGGTTGCCGAGCCGGTGGTCGTCGGCACCAAAGACAGGCTGGAAGCCCGCGCGCGGCGGAGATCCTTGTGCATCTGGTCGTGAACGCTCTGGGTGTTGGTCGAGCTGTGGATGGTCGTGATCATGCCGTGCGAAATGCCGATCGCCTCATGCACGACCTTGACCACCGGCGCCAGGCAGTTGGTGGTGCACGATGCCGCGGTAACGATATGATCGCGGGCCGGGTCGTAGAGATGGTCATTGACCCCCATGACGATGTTCAGCGTATCGCCACCCTTGACCGGTGCGGCGACGATCACCTTCTTCACGCCAGCCGCCAGGTAGGGCGACAGTTCAGCGACGGTACGCCACTTGCCGCTGGCTTCAAGAACGATGTCCACACCGGCATCGCGCCATGAACCTCCGGCCACATCCCTGGCCGTGCTGTAGCTGATCGACTTTCCATCAATCACCATCTTGCCATCGCTGACGCCGATCTCATGCCGCCAGCGGCCATGCACGGAATCAAATTCGAGCAGGTGCGCGGCGGACTCGACAGGCCCGTTGGCTTCGTTGATATGCACAAACTCGAGCTCCGGGTAATCCCATGCCGCGCGCAATGCCAGCCGGCCGATACGGCCGAATCCGTTGATGCCTACCCTGACAGTCATTTCGATCCTCCGAGAAGTGTTTAGCGCTCAACGGGACAGCGTGCGAGCGGACGATTCGATTGCAACCAGCAAGCATGGCTTGCGGAACGTTTTCATGATGCTAGAATTATCAAAACAAGTAAACCCCCCGGTTTTCCCGTCAGGCAAAAAACTCAGGCCACGCAGGAAAATCGCCATACAACCCAACTGGCCGGCTCAATAGCTTTGCCGGATTGGCAATGTTTCAGTATCGTGACGAAGATGAACAAAATTGATGCCGTCGCCACACTGGCCGCGCTGGCGCAAGACACGCGCCTCGCCATCTTTCGCCTGCTGGTCCGGAATGAGCCAGCCGGCCTGACTGCCGGCGTCATTGCAGAGCAGCTTGAACTCCCGGCTCCGACACTGTCCTTCCACATCAAGACCCTGACCCACGCCGGACTGGTCAACACCACACAGGAAGGTCGCTTCGTGCGCTGTCATGCCGCGATCGACAGAATCGACGACCTGGTCGGTTTCCTGACCGACGACTGCTGCGGCGGTCATCCCGAAATCTGCAAGCCGCGAGTATCATAGGGAAGCATCCTACGAACAAAGGCCGATCGCGCCTGCACGGCATGGCTGAGCGGGATGACAGGCGATTGACATGTACCTTGGGCAACATTCTCGTGTCACCTATAAAATGCAGTGATTGCGTATTCTGGAGTTCCCGCCTTGCGCGTTACGCTTGTCCATCCCGCGGGCTTCAACTTCGTTCCCGGCCAGCCCGACTTCTCAGTCCTCGCCAATCGCATGCCGCCGATCGGCATCATGCAACTGGCTTCCTGGCTGGAAAAATTTGGGCATAGCGTTCAGTTGCACGATTGCCTGGGACCGTATGCGCCGCCGACCATCGCCGAAAATGCCGAGATCGTGCTGGCCACCGAGCCGGAAATGGTCGGTTTTTCGGCGACCACCTCCGGTTTCATGGATGCGGTTGAAATCGCCACGTATATCCGCGAGCGCCGACCGGAAGTCAAGATCACCTTCGGCAACGTCCATGTCTCTTCGCTCGGCGCACCCATCCTCGAGCATTTTCCCGAGATCGATTACCTTGTCATCGGCGAAGGCGAAGGCGCCATGCTCGATCTGGCCGATGGCAAGCCGCTCAAGGAAATCGGCAACCTGATCTACCGCGACGAAACGGGCAAGATCCGCATCAATCCGCGCCGTGACCGCATCCTCGATCTCGACGAACTGCCCTTCCCCGCCTACGAGAAACTGGCCGGTTTCCCGCATGCCTATCACCTGCCGCTGTTCGCCTATGAAAAGCGTTATGGCGCGACCATGATCACCTCGCGCGGCTGCCCCTATACCTGCTCGTTCTGCGATCGCACGGTATTCGAGCGGCTCTACAAGACCAATTCGGCGCAATACATCTACGACCACATGAAGTACCTGCGGGACAAGTTCGGCGTCTATCACATCAACTTGTACGACGACCTGTTCACCGCCAAGAAGCAGCGGGTCTTCGACCTGTGCGAGTTGTTGATCGAGAAGCCACTAGGCATGCAGTGGAACTGCGCCATCCGCACCGGCCATACGTCGGACGAAATGCTGACCAAGCTCAAGCAGGCCGGTGTGTTGATGGTCTCGATGGGGATTGAATCAGCCGATCCCGGCATGATGGAACGCCACAAGGCCGGCGTCACGCTGGAAGCTGTGCGCGACACGGTGCGCCAGATCCACGCTGCCGGCATGCGCGCCAAGGGCCTGTTCATCTTCGGCATGCCGGGCGAAACACCGGAAACGGTCAAGGTCACCAGCGACTTCATCCTCTCGCTGGATCTCGACGAGATGAACATGACCAAGTTCAGCCCGCTGCACGGCGCGCCGATCTGGGACGAATGCGCCAACAGCAATGTTTCCGGCGAGATGATCGAGGACTGGCGCCTGATGAACTGCCTGAATTTCGTCTTCCTGCCGCACGGCTTCAAGTCGCGCGAGGAGATGGATGCGCTGTACAACTGGCACGTCAAGCGCTTCTACGACAGCAAGGGCTATCGCCGTCGTTTTGCCAAACGGCTGTGGGCACATCGCTGGAGCCTCTGGCATGTCCTCAAGCACCTACCGGAAACCATCGCCGCCGCGCGCTATTTCAGCGCCAACAAGGAGCAACTCGAAAAGGCCAAACGTGAGTTCAAGCTTCACCCGCGCCAGCCAGTCGGCCTCAAACCTTTCCTGAGCCAGGACTTGCTGGTCGATAACATTGTCTCGATGTCGCCGGTAAAACTTTCGCGGCGGGAAGTTCTGAAATCCATTGCGCCAGCATCCCACGAGACCTCCTGCGGCAGCAATTCAACCCTGATGTCGACGGTATAATGGCAGTTTTTCAGAAAATTCTGGAAGAAAAGCAGGGGAATCCCCGCGAAAATCAAGGACTCACCGATGACAGTGCAAGCGGAATATTCAAGAAGTCAGGAATGTGATGTTCTGGTCATTGGTGGTGGCCCGGCCGGGACGACCATTGCGCCACTGCTGACGGAAAAGGGTTATCGCGTTGTACTGCTGGAAAAGGCCCGCCACCCGCGCTTTCATATTGGCGAATCGCTTTTGCCAGCCAATATGCCACTCTTCGAACGGATGGGCATCGCTGATCAGGTCAAAGCCATCGGCATGGAAAAATGGGGCGCTGAATTCATTTCACCGCACCACGAAATGTCGCAAACCTTCCATTTTGCCGATGCCTGGGACAAATCCATGCCCCATGCCTTTCAAGTAAAGCGGGCCGAGTTCGACGAAATCCTGATCCGCAATGCCGAAAAAAAGGGCGTTGAGGTGCATGAGCGCTGCAAGGCGAAAATGATTGATTTTCTGCCCGACAACAGCGGCGCAGTGATTCGTGCCGAGCACGATGACGGTCGCGAGGTCGAATGGAAGGCCCGTTTTGTTGTCGACGCTTCCGGCCGCGATACCTTTCTGGCCAACCGCTTCCAGATCAAGCACCGCAACCCCAAGCACAACAGTTCGGCGATCTACGGCCATTTCTCTGGCGCCCGCCGCCATGATGGCCAGGCTGCAGGCGACATCAGCATCTTCTGGTTTGAGCATGGCTGGTTCTGGTTCATTCCGATGATGAACGACGTGACCAGCATTGGCATGGTGACCTGGCCGTATTACATGAAGACCAAGGGCCAGCGCAGTATCGAGCAGTTCCTGCGGGATGGCATCGCAAGGTGCCCGGCGCTGGCCGAGCGTTTGAAGTTGGCGACGCTGGTCAATGAAGTCGAGGCCACCGGCAACTTCTCCTACGTCTCCGAGCGTAACCACGGCGCCAACTACCTGCTGCTTGGTGATGCCTATGCCTTCATCGATCCGGTGTTTTCCTCCGGCGTGCTGTTGGCGATGAACAGCGGGGTGATCGGTGCCGAGGCCATCGACACCTGCCTGAAGAAGCCGGCCGAAGCGCCCGCCGCGCTCAAGCGTTTCGACGAATTGATGAAGCATGGCCCGAAGGAATTTTCATGGTTCATCTATAGGGTGACCAACCCGATCATGCGTGACTTCTTCATGTACCCGAAAAACATATTCCGGGTGAAGGAAGCGCTGCTTTCTGTCTTGGCCGGCGATATTTTTGGCAAGACACCAATCTGGCGGTCGATCTGGATGTTCAAGGCACTCTATTATTTTGCCAATGTAATTCAGCCAAAGCGTGCCTTCATGGCCTGGAAACGCCGGCGCTTCAATATTCGCCGGCACGATGATCCGGTGATGAATTCAGCTTGGTGAAACTCCAGTTTTTTCCCGGCTCCCCGGTTCGCGGCCAGTCACCTGCCCTTGCCTGCCCGGCAGATCATGTACTCGGTGGTGCTTGGCTCAGGGACTCGCCGGCAGCCCCGGTTCGAGCGTGGCCGTTACAGGCTATCCCGGCCCGACTCCTGGACGACTCCCAGGAAAGCGTCGAGGAAGTCTGGTGTTGTGACACCCCCTGTTCTTCCGGCACTTTTGAAGGCATCAATTGGCGACGGACAGACGGACTGCTGTACGGAGTCCTTGAACTGAATGAAGGCGAGTTTTCGGGCCCACATCCCAGTTCACCGCTACAAGCCGCCAGCCAGACAGCGTACCGCCGTATCTTCAGGCTGCTTGAGGAACAAAGCCTGCCGAATCTGTGGCGGGTATGGAATTACCTGGCGGACATCAACCGCGAAACGAATGGCCTGGAACGCTATCGCCAGTTCAACGTCGGGCGCCAGGACGCCTTTCTCGAATTCAGGCGTGGCGCGACTGGCAATGTTCCCACGGCCTGCGCCATAGGCCTGGCCGGGGGTCCATTACGCGTCGCCTTCATGGCGGGGAGTGTGCAAGCCGAGCCGATCGAAAATCCTCGGCAAATCAGCGCCTACAACTACCCGACCGAATACGGGCCGCGCAGCCCGACCTTCTCGCGGGCGGCACTGGCTCGACTGCCGGAACAGGAGATCCTGTTCGTATCCGGAACCGCGAGCATCCTGGGGCATCGGACGGTTCACCCCGGGGACGTCGTCAACCAGATGCGAGAATCGCTTGCCAATATCGACACGGTGGTTGCCGAGGCAAACCGGCTGAGCCGCTCGGGTGACTACAAACTCGGCGAACTGGCCTATCGCGTTTACCTGCGTCACGCTGCCGATCTTGCGGCCGTCAGCGAGGTGCTGGCGCCCACATTGGGCAACAAGACGCCGATCACCTACATTCAGGCCGACATCTGCCGCTCCGACCTTCTGGTCGAAATTGAAGGCGTCGCCTCGCATGACCTAGGGAGTCCCCCCCAATGAAACAGCTGTTGATGCACGGCACGGCATTATTGCTCGCTCTATTCCTGGCGCCTGGTTCCGTTCAGGCGGCGGAGGAAAAGCCGCTGTGGGAAGTCGGCGCCGGCGTTTCGGTGCTCACTCTTCCAGCCTATCGCGGCTCGGATCAGACCAACACATTCGTCTTGCCGGTTCCTTTTTTCAGCTATCACGGCGACTTCTTCAAGGCGGATCGCCATGGTATTCGCGGCAGTTTCTTCGACGGCGACCTGCTTGATTTGAACGTCAGCCTTGCGCTTTCGCCACCAGCGGGCAGCAAGGACATTGATGCCCGGGTCGGCATGCCGGACCTAAAGGCCACCTTCGAAATCGGGCCACAGGTTGATGTAACTTTCTGGCGCTCGGAGAACAAGGCCCGCTATCTCAAGCTGCTGATGCCTTTGCGGGCTGCAATCACCGTCGAGGGCTCTCCTCAGGGCGTGGGGTGGGTGTTCAGCCCGAGCCTGAACCTCGATATCACTGATCTGCCGGGGATGCCAAATTGGAACCTGGGGCTACTGGCCGGTCCCGTATTCGGCAACCAGCGCCAGAATGCCTACTACTATTCGGTCGCCCCGCAGTACGCGACGATCGACCGTCCAGCCTACGACGCTCCCTCGGGCTATGGTGGCATGCAGTACACACTGGGCCTGTCCAAGCGCTTCCCGAACACCTGGGTCGGGGCCTTCTTCCGTTACGGGAATCTCGACGGAGCAAGCTTCGCGGACAGTCCTCTGGTGCTGCAGAAGGACTTTTTCTCCGCCGGCATAGCGATATCCTGGATCTTTGGAGAGTCAAGTACCCGGGTCATGGTCAGTGACTGAGCGCTCGTTACGGGGTGGGCTGCTGTGGGACGCCTACGAATATATAGCGATGGTCATCGGGCTGGGGTTTCTGGCGCTCATCTGTTTGCTCTGGCTGCCGTTCGCGATGCTCCTCCACCCGTTGTTGCCGCGGCGCTGGGGGCAGCCGCTTGGGCGAATAGTGATCATGAGCGCCTTCCGCATCTACACAATCTTCCTGGAACTCTTCTGCGCTTGCCGCTTCGACCTGGCCAGTCTCGACAAGCTTCGTAATCAGGGTCCCCTGATCCTCGTCGCCAACCACCCTTCCCTGCTCGATGTAGTGATGATCGTCTCACGCCTCCCGAATGCAGTCTGCGTGATGAAGGCACAACTGATGGACAACATCCTTTTCGGTGCCGCTGCCCGACTCGCTCGCTATATTCGAAACGACTCCGCGCTCAATATGGTTCGCGATGCCTGCGGAGAACTTCAGCGCGGCGCGCAATTGGTGATCTTTCCTGAAGGGACACGCACAACAAGATTTCCGATCAATTCATGCCTGCCCACCGCCGGGCTGATTGCCAAACGGAGTGGCGCCCCCGTGCAGGCGCTATGTATCGAATTCAGCACGCCCTACCTCGGCAAGCAATGGCCACTGTTCAGAAGACCTGAACTCCCCCTCAGCTTCCGCATCCGTTTCGGAGAACGATTTGCCGCACCGCAAGACGTACCCGCCTTTACCGCCTTGCTGGAAGAACACTTTCAATTGGAATTGACCCCCTCCGAACCGTCAACCGCAACTGCGGGCCAGCATTCATGACCACCGCCTCGACCACCCATATCGTCCTGATTCCCAGCTACAACCCGGGCCCCAAAGTGGTGGAGACCGTGCTGGCTGCGCGCCGGCAATGGAATCCGGTCTGGGTTGTCGTCGATGGCAGCACGGATGGCAGCGCCGACGCCCTGCGGACACTTGCCGCCGGCGACCCCGGACTAAGGGTGCTGGTGCTGCCCGAAAACCGCGGCAAGGGGGCAGCGGTCCTCGAAGGCATCACCACGGCCGCGGCCGCCGGCTTCACCCACGCACTGACCATGGATTCGGACGGCCAGCATCCGGCTGAGCTGATTCCCGCCTTCATGCATGCCTCGCAAGCCCGGCCCGAGACCATGGTGCTTGGCAAGCCGGTATTCGATGCCGACGCCCCGGCGCTTCGCGTCAATGGGCGCAAGGTGTCGAATGGCTGGGCCAACCTTGAAACCCTGTGGATGGGCATCGGGGATTCCTTGTACGGCTTTCGCGTTTATCCCATTGAGCCGCTCAAGAAAATCATGCGGGGTAACCGCTGGATGCGCCGGTTCGATTTCGATCCGGAGGCGGTGGTCCGCCTGTGTTGGGCTGGCGTGCAACCGGTCAATATAGACGCGCCGGTACGCTATTTCGGAGCCGATGAAGGCGGTGTTTCGCATTTTCGCTATCTGCGCGACAACACCCTGCTGACCTGGATGCATACGCGGCTGTTCCTCGGATTTCTCCTTCGATTGCCGCGCTTGTTGCTGCGCAAATTCAAGTGAATACGACGGAAATCTTCCTGATCGCGATGACGATCATCTTCACCGTTCCCTACCTGATCTGGCGGCTGGGCAAGACCGATTATTACGCACCACTGGTCGTCGTTCAGATCATCACCGGCATCCTGCTCGGGCCGGGCATTCTCGGCCGGTTTTTTCCGGATTACTACGCCTTCGTCTTCACCGCGCCGGTAATCCAGTCGTTGAACGGGATTGCCTGGTGGGCGGTGATGCTGTTCGTAATGATCGCCGGCATCGAACTGGACTTGAAAAAAGCCTGGGTTCATCGTCGCGAAAGCTCGATCACCGCCAGCCTTGCGCTCGGCACACCGTTGCTTTTCGGCTGCATCGCTGCCGCGGTCTTGCTGCTCGACGAGGGCTGGATGGGGCCGAAGGCGATGACCTGGCAGTTCGTGCTTGGTGTCGGCATGGCCTGCGCGGTCACCGCGCTGCCGATCCTGATCCTGTTGATGGAAAAGCTGGCAGTGCTGCGCCAGCCGATCGGCCAGCGCATCCTGCGCTATGCCAGCCTCGACGACATCGCCATCTGGGGCGTGCTGGCGCTGATCCTGATGGATTGGCAGCGGGTCGGCAAGCAAGTCGCCTTCCTGCTCGCCTTCGTCGTTATCGGCTACGCCTTTCGCCGCCTGATGATGGTCATTGCCGAGCACGACCGCTGGTACGTTGCGCTGATCTGGCTGGCTGCCTGCGGCTTCGGCGCCGACTGGGCCGGCCTGCATTTCATGGTCGGCGCCTTCCTGGCCGGCGCCATCATCGAATCGGAATGGTTCGATCAGGAAAAGATGGACCTGCTACGCCACCACGTCCTGCTCGTCGTCATGCCCGTCTTCTTCCTCAGCACCGGCCTGCGCACAACCTGGACAATGGGTGGTGAGGCCGTGTTCGTCGCGGCAGCAATACTGCTCCTTGCCTCAGTTGCCGGCAAGCTGATCGGCGTTCACATTGCCGGAAAAATCCTCAGATGGGCACCCGGCGAAGCCAGCATCATCGGCTGGCTGCTTGCAGACCAAGGCACTGATCATGATCATCTTCGCCAACATCCTGCTCGACAAGCAGATCATCACCAGCGAAGCATTCACCGCGCTGTTGCTGATGGCGGTTGCCAGTACCATGCTGACCGTGCCGACCGTTGCACCGAAACTGGCAAGGATGAAGGACACCATTCTTCGCAACACATGAACGGAAAAATTTTCGCACCAACCGTGCTGTCATCAAACATACCTTCTCATCTGCTGCTTTAGACAGTACGGCAAGCAGCACCCGGATTGCCTCAGATCATCGCCCCGTTGATCGAGATGACCTGGCCGGAGATATAGGCGGCATTCTCGGAGACCAAGAAGGCAACCAGATCTGCAACTTCTTCCGGCTTGCCGGCACGTTTCATCGGCACCATGGTCTTGATAGTCTCCGTGTCAAACGCGCCTTCTATCATGTCGGTGGCGATAATGCCGGGCGCGACAGCGTTGACCGTGATACCGCGGCTGGCGAGTTCGAGCGCCAGCGATTTGCTGGCAGCGTGCAAGGCGCCCTTGGCCGCCGAATAATTGACCTGGCCGCGATTGCCGGTGATGCCGGCAACCGAGGAGATGTTGATGATGCGGCCCCAGCGGGTGCGGATCATCGGCATCGTCAGCGGCTGGGTGACGTTGAAAAAGCCGTTCAGCGAGACGTCGACCACGCTATCCCATTGTTCGCCTGACATGCCAGGGAACACCGCGTCGGCGTGGATGCCGGCGTTGTTGACCAGAATCTGGATGGTGCCTGCTTCAAGCAACGCCTCCAGCGCGGCGTTGGTGGCGGCGCGATCGGTGACGTCGAAGGTGACGGCTTCAGCGCTGCCACCGGCGGCGAGGATTTCGGCAACGAGCGCTGCGGCCTTTTCGTGGCTGCGGTTGGCATGGACAATGACGTGATGGCCATCGGCGGCCAGGCGCTTGCAGATGGCAGCCCCTATTCCGCCGCTGCCGCCGGTGACGAGGGCGCGTTTCATGGCTGTTCTCCCTTGAGTGCTTCGACATCGAGGACGACGGCGGCGCGACCTTCGAGCAGGCAATGGCCGCCGTGAGTGACCGAAAATTGATAGAGGATGTTGTTGGCGTCGCCGGAAAGGCGTTCGGCCTGCACAATGAGTTCGCCGGGCAGATCATCGAGGCGCGCAACATGCAGTTGCACGCTGCGCACGCTGGTCAGATAGCCTTGGCGTGGCTTGTCACCGACCCTGGCGAGCAGCGCTCCGTGGACAGCCATGGCCTGGGCGGCATATTCGATGCCATTGACGGCGCCAAGACGATCTTCGGCGCGTAGCGGGTTGGTCGGGTCCGCATGGCTGACCGCGCTGCAGGAAATGGCTGATTCAGACCAGTCAACCACCGCATCGAGCAGGCACATATGGCCCTGATGCGGAATGTGGGCGGCGATCCAGTCGTGGTCTAGCACGGTGCGATGTCAACCGCGAGTTGCAGCGGTGGCAAATAGTCGAGGCAGACGCCGCCCGCTTCGCCACGCGCCAGCTTTTGCAGCAGCGGCAGGCTGCGCAGCGCGGGAATAGCATTGCGCAGGCTTTCCAGTTCGCCCGCGGCCAGGGTTTCGGCTGCGGCGGGTGTCGGACTGACGGTAATCCGGGCCAACGAATCGGGGGCAGCCTCGGCAGTCAGCAGCAAGGCAACGCCCGCGACGTCCGGCACCGGCCGCGCGCTGCGCAGCGGTTCCGGATATTCGCTGTCATAGGCGATCAGAAGAACGGGCTGGCGGTCAACAACGATCTGGGCGAGCGCATCCAGCAGGCCGGCGCCAAAGCTGGCGTCGTAGGCACAGAGCACCTGACAGGGTGCCATGGACCGGGTCGCGATCCCCCAGTAACCGGCGGCGGCGTTATGCACGGAATTGTGGAAACGGGTCGGCGAAATCTGGCGGTCAGCGGTGGCCAGTTGCTCGCACAGGGCGTGGCAGTTGTAGCCGTCGGCACCTGAGGAAGTGAATACGGTGGCCAGCGTGCTGACATCGGCTGCACCGTGCGCAGCAGCTTCCAGCCCAACAGCCAGGGTCAACTTGATGACGCGGCTGGCCCGCCGGCGTTCGGCCGGCGGCAAAATAGCCGGCGCTGGAAGCACCGAGGCGGCAGAATTATAAGGTTGCTCGCCGCGCAAAACGGCGCGGGCTGTTTGACCAGTCTGGCAGGCCGGGGGCCAGAAAACCGATTCCCTTGATCCAGGCGGTGAGCGGCATCGCGTTCATGCAGCAACCCCCAGTACGAGACTGCAGTTGCTGCCGCCAAAGCCGAAGGAGTTGGTCAGGACGCGGCGCAGCCTGCCGCTCTTTGGCTTCAACAAATACTGAAGGTTGATGGAGGGATCGAGGTCTTCCGTATTCGGGCTACCCGGCAGCAGGTCATGGCGCAGCGCCAATGCACAGATGACGGCTTCGATGGCGCCTGCCGCACCCAGGGTGTGGCCGGTGACCCCCTTGGTCGAACTGCAGGCGACGCGGTCGCCGAACAGCGCGGCGACGGCCTTGCCTTCAGCCGCATCGTTGGCCGGTGTCGCGGTGCCGTGGAGGTTGAGATAGTCGATGTCGCTCGGCTTCAGGCCGGCCGAGCGTAGCGCGGCTTCCATCGCCATTCGGGCGCCGAGCCCTTCAGGGTGCGGCGAGGACATGTGATAGGCGTCGCTCGACTCGCCAGTGCCGAGCAGCAGGAGCGAACCGATCGCGGGCCTGTCGGACGCACGCTCAAGCAACGCAAAGGCCGCGCCCTCGCCGATCGAAATGCCGTTGCGGGCGGCATCGTAGGGGCGACAGGGAGTGGCCGACGTCAGTTGCAGCGACGCGAAGCCGTAGAGCGTGGTCAGGCACAGCGAATCGACACCGCCGACCAGCGCGGCATCAATGGTGCCGCAGGCCAGTTGGCGGGCGGCGGCGGCGTAAGACCTTGGCGCTCGAGGAGCAGGCCGTGGAAATCACCATTGCCGGGCCTTCGAGCCCGAAATATTCACGCGCGAATTCGCCCAGTGAAAAGGTGTTGTGCGTGGTCCGGTAGTTGAAATCGCCGGGCAAGGCGCCGGTTTCCGGATCGCGGCGGCGGTAGGCCAGTTCGGTCTGCAGGATGCCGGCGGTGCTGGTGCCGAGAAAGATGCCGACCCGGGTCTTGCCATGGCGGGCAATGCCCTCGCGCACGCGATCGGCAAAACCGTCGGCTTCCAGACCAAGCTGCGCCAACCGGTTGTTGCGGCAATCGTAACGAGCCAGCGATTTGGGCAGTTTTTGGTCGTCAACCGTAGCAACTTCACCGATCCATGTATCCAGCTTCACCGTCTCGAAAGCGCAGGGGGTCAGGCCGCTACGACCTTCGCGCAGTCCGCCCAGCAGCGCATCAAGCCCTTGGCCAAGACACGTGGTGGCGGTAAAAGAGGAAATTAGCAACGGGGTCACGGCAGGCATCCAGTCAATCCGGCATTTTAGACCGGAACCCTGGCGACCAGCATGATGTTGGCGAATGGCTTGCCTTCGCTCATCGGCATTTTCTCGACGTGGAAGCCGAGGTTCCGAAGCAGATCGACCCACTCGGCCAGCTTGCGGCCGTAGAGCGTCGGCAGGCGATGGCCACGCACGAATGTTACGGCGTGGTCCAGCCAATTACAGAGATGGTACGGCAGGCCGGCCCCGGCATCGCCGACGCGGGTGAGGAACAGCCCGCCGGGCGGCAACGCGGCCCGAATGCGCTTGAGCACGTCGATTTGCCGGGCGTGGTCAACGTAATGCAATGCATCAAGGATGGTGACGACATCGGCCTGGCCAAAATCGACCTCGCACATATCGCCCCGACGGATGCTGACGACGGGATGATTCGATCCGAAAGCGCGGGCCGCACGGTCAACATCATTCTGCATCAACTCAAAGCCGCGCAGGCTGAGCGGTTTCGGTGGCATGGCCCAATCACTTGGCCAATGGCCCTGCTCATAAAGATTGCGGGCGGCAAGCAACCAGCCGAACAGGCTGCCCTGGCCGCAGCCGAGGTCGAGAAAGCGGGCTTCGGCCGGAAAAATGCCGCGCTTCAGGACTTCGCGGAAGATGCAGTCGGAGGACAGCTTGCCGCGCGAATAGTGGTAAGCGAAACGGCTGCCGTCGCGAAAGGGCTGGCTGGCATCGTCGAGCAGCGTCTGAAGAAATCGCGAGTTCATCTGAGCGCAGCGTTGAGCGTGACAGGGGTCAATCGGGCCTCTTTGATGCTATCCATGAGCCGTGGCAATACCGCCAGGATAACCGGCTCTCCGTCTGCGGTTGACGCTCCGTGACGATCATGGAGCAGCAGGATATCGCCTGGTCCAAGGTCGCTGGCAAGTCGTGAATGAATGCGCTGCGGATCGCCATCTCGCGTATCGTAAGGGCGCCGGGTCCACGAGGCGAGCTTCAGGTCAAGACTGGCCAGCACCGGATCGAGCAAGGGGTTGCGCAGGCCGGCAGTCGGACGGAAGAAGCGCGGAGCTTGCCCCGTGATATCTGCCAGCGTGGCCTGAGCATCGGCAATGTCCGAGCGTATCCGTTTCAGGCCGAAGGTCGCAAAGACCCACGAGTGGGAATTACCATGATTTTCGACGCTGTGTCCGCGCGCAACAATTTCCCGGCACACTGCCGGATACTGGCGGGCAAAGCGGCCAATGCAGAAAAAGCTGGCCTTGACGCCGGCCGCGTCAAGGAGATCAAGCACGCGCGGCGTCACCTCCGGGTTCGGGCCGTCGTCGATGGTCAACGCGATCTCGCGGCGCGCGATTGCCGTGGCTGGCAGGCGGTTGAGATTGGGACCAAGCAGGGTCGTCCGCGGCAGCATCCCTGCTCCGGAAATAATTACCTGATTGATGGCCACGGCGCCAAGCGCCCATGGCCAGTAACCTGGCAAAGCGAGCAAACCGATACCCGCCGCAGCGTGGGTGGCGATCGAAAGTTGGATGGCGGGGCTAGGTGTCCAGGATTGCGGCATGGATATCAGGCTGAAAAAAGACGGCTCATCAGGAGATTTCCCCACGAAGCTTTCCAGACCGGCGAATAGTGGCCTACCGGGAATGACAAAACATTCGCTTTGTTTTGACTCATGTCGTCGTTGTGCGCGGGACGAAAATAGCTGAAAGCAAGAGAGCCAGTATGGCACCAGGTCCGACGGTGACACCGACCGCATGCAGTACGGGCACCTTGGATAGCGCCAGCGTACCGAAACCGATCGCCGTTGTCAGGTTGGCAACCAGCATTGAAACGAGCGTTTCCGCATCGAGCCGGTGCTGATCGTTGGATCGGTCGAAAAATAGTGCGTAGTTTGAACCGACGGCAACGATCAGGAGCATGCCCACCAGATGCAGCAAGTGCAGGCGCTCACCGATCAAACTGAGTCCGGCAATGACAATCAGAACGGAGAGTACGAGCGGCAGCATTACCGCGCCGAGCCGTCCGGGTGAACGAAGGGTCGCAGCAAGAAGCAGGACGATGGCCATGAGGCCACCCAGCGAGAGCAGAATCGCTTCGCGCAGATAGTCGTTGTACAGTTTGTCGAGTTCTGCCTTCAAGTCGATGACCATTGCATCGGTTCCGGTCAATGCATCACGTACGGAGTGAACGGCCAGCGGCCGGCTCGGCTCTCCGACCGCGGGATGCAACGGCAGCAATACGCTGAAGCCGCCCGAATGCGGCAGCAACAGAGCGTTGAACAGCCAACGCAAGGCCAGTACCTGCCAGGGATTCCCGACTTATCGCGCAATGCATTTTTGCTGCGGCAACATCGTCGATGAAGCCGACCAATTTCTCGGCCGCCAGCGGCGAACCGGTCTGCGCCATTTGCAGGCGAAGCCGCAGATCCGTGGTCGTCGGCAGGCTGGCGCATCGTGCTTTCTGTTTTGCCACGCTGGGCAGGAATCGGGCCGGACTGTCGTAGCTGCCGATCACGCCTGTGGCGACCAGGTGATCAAGTTTTTCGCCTGTACTTTCGGCGGCCTGGAGAGCGGTTTCGAGGTCGGATGCATTGATGACCACCATGTGGCGCGAGTCCGGCGCGGCGATATCGGCGCGCAAGCGCATATCCAGCGCAGACTCTTCGGACGTCGCCGTACTCAGCACGGAAAGATCAGGATGCCACAGGCTATCGCGGTGAACCAGAAGGTGAGCGGCCGCCAGCACGGCGAGCAATAGTACCGGCCAACGCAAGGCATGCGCGGCATGGATGGCCTTGGCCACGGTGCTGCCCAGCGGCGAGAGATCGCGTGTCATTTTCGCGCCGCCTGCCAACTGCGGCAAGACGAACCGGGTAACGATCGCCGCGGCGAGAACGCCGGTCAGGGAATACAGGCCGAGTTGAGCGAGGCCGGGAAAGCCCGAAAACACCAGCGCTCCAAAGCCGCAGACGGAGGTCAGCACACCAAGCCGGATAGTCGGCCAGAACCGCTCGCGCCACTCGGCAAAGCCCATTCGCCCCGACTGTACGAAGTAGTAGATGGAGTAATCGACAGCCTCGCCGATCAGCGCCGAACCGAACCCGACGGTGATGCCGAAGACGGTCCCGTAGGCCAGGCTGACGGCGACGATCCCGGCCAGCACGCCGGAAACAACCGGCAACAGTCCCAGCGTCAAAAGTCGCGGCGAGCGATAGACAAAGTACAGTACGCAGATGATCGCCAGCGAGCTGATAAGCGATAAGCGGGTCACCTCGCCCTTGATCAGAGCCCGTGAATTGACAGCAAAAACGCCCGGGCCGGAGATCTGGATTTTTGCGTCACTGATGCGATTCGCATCGGCGCTCGCGGAAAATTCTTCCCTGATCGCCTTGATCGCTGCTTCCTGCCCATCTGTATCGGAGCCAAGCGCCTTGGTCTGAACCAGAAGCATGGCGCGCTCGCCGTCTCGCGAGGCCCAGACCCCTCCAAGAAGGTTTGGCTGGGTGCCGACGTTCAGGCCACCGAGCAATTCAACCAGTTCGCCCGTCGGATCACGGGTCAGCAAGGGCTTCAAGACAAAGCCGGCGGGCGAGGCAAGCAGGTCAATACTGTTTGAAATGGCTGACTGCAGCCCGTCGAACCGTGAACCGCGCTGGCGTGACCGCCGGACTCAGCAGGTAGCGGTGTTTGAAAAGAAATGCGCGATCCGCGTCGTGGCTACCTGCTTCGCCGTTCTGAATGGAGGCAAATCTGGCGGTTTTCTCGAGCCTCCCGCGCAAGTCCCGGGAGAGCGTGGCCCGCTGATCAGCGTCGCCCCCCTCGATAGCGATCATCAGCAGGCGCGAAACGACGCCTTCCTTGATCTGATTTACCAGGACCTGCTGCTCGGCGCTTGGGCGGGCCGGCAGGAAGAAGGACATGTCGGCGGAAAACCTGCTGTTCCAGACGATAGCGCCGCCAGCCAGCATCACCAGCAACCAGGTCAGGAAAGTGCGGCGAGCGGCACTGTTCATCTGCCCTCGACCGCTTCGATGCTCAAGACTGAACGGTCACCGTCGGCCTGCAGGTATTCGATGCTGCGAACCTGGCTCTTGCTACCGGTGACGATAATGCGCTGCACCAGCGCGGAAATCTTCTGGTCGCTGGGCAGCATGGTCAGCGTCCAGTTTTCGGGGCTGCCCGCCAGATGCAGCAGGTAGTTTTTTTCCAGGGCAGCGCGGTTACCCGCCAATGTGCCGCGAATACTGTCGATGAAGGCGAGCGCCTCGGGCTGATTGGCGAGATTGATCGAGAGTTTCTGCTTCTCGCGCTCGATGCTGAGCATGTCCTTGTCGAGCACGAGGGTTTCCGGCTTCGGCGTCACGGTGCGTTTTTCGAGCCGGTCCGGGGCGCTATAAGTCATTTCCCCGGTTGAAACGACCGGCTTGTCGAGGAAGGAAATGTACTTTTTCTCGACGAATTTCGCCCTGCCGCCCCTGTTCCTGGCCAGATCACTCATCAACTGACCGACGTCAAAAGCACCAAGCGCAGGCAATGCCAGCAAGCCCAGCAAAAGACTGACAAACAGTTTCCTGATCATCCCTTTTTCCAGAAATCGTAGAAATTGAACCAGTTGTAGGGCGCCAATCTGCAAAAGTGATTCAAGCGCTCGACGTAGTGCTGCTGTGCGGCGCGCATAGCGGCTTCCCGTTCGCTGCGCGACGTTTCTGAGAAATCAGCCAGTTGCTCAAAGTGAATCTGGTACCGATTGCCGCCCAAGTACAAGCCAGCCATGAAAAAAACCGGCCGCTGCAACAGCGCGGCCATGCGGAATGGGCCGAGCGGAAACGGCGCCATTTTGCCAAGAAATTCGCAGTCGACCGCGCCCCGAAGGTGAAAGGGCCTGGGGCTCAAGTCCCCTTGGGGGATGGCATCACCATCGAGCCCCCGGTCAGCCAGCATGCCGACCAGATAACCCTTATCCAGTTTGTCGCGTACTTCGAGCATCGATTCCATGCGGCCAAGCGCGATGATGTCCTCGGTCGCCTTCGGGTTGATTACCTCCAGCGTCGCGTTGATCTTGCGGGCATTTTCTTCGTACATCAGCATCGCCACTTTCAATCCCGCCCTGCCCCGACCAACGGCACGCAAAACCTCGAAACTGCCGAGATGCGCGCCTATCAGCAGTGCCCCCGGTTGCCTGTCCAGAGAGGCGCACAAGGCATCGGCGCCGATCACCTCGATGTCGAACAGGTCGAAACGATCATTGAGGAGGTAGATGCGATCATGAATCGTACTCGCGAAAGACAGCACGTGACGAAATCCATCCGACCACTCCGCCCAACGGCCAAGGGCGCGTCCCAGATATTCTCGACTGGCCTTCCTTGCCGCTGGAGCAAACAGCAAGAAATAAGCGGCGATGCCGTAGAGCACGAGGCGGCCAAGCGCCCGGCCGAAGGTCAGCGAGATCCATACCATCAGCTTAAGGATGGCCAGATTGCTGCGCTCCTGCTGAAGCATCCAGCTCGCGGCGGCAGGATTCCCCGTGCTCATGCGAAAGTTTCAAGCAGGAGGCAGGAGGCGACGTCGCGCCCGGCGCCGCGCACATTGATGGCGATTGCGCCGCCTTCCTTGACGTTCAGCGCAAAGATGAGAAGCTCACCAGGCCCGACCGGGCTGAAGAACTTGGCATTTCCGATCTGCCACTTGCGAACCGTACGCCCGAGCAAGTCTTCGGCAAACAGGATGGCACGGTCAAGGAGGACAACGCCGGGCACGATCGGTCGGCCGGGAAAGTGCCCCGCGAAAGCCGGATGATCAGACGGAGCCGTCCAGGTGTACTCAGCGCCCGGCATGGCTGACCCGTTCGATGTAAAGCGCCTCCAAGCTGTTGTGCGGCAACTTGCCGGTACTGTTTCTCGGGAGTTGATCGAGAAAGATCAGCGGCCGTGGCAGAAAAACCGGATCAAGGCGCTCGCGCAGTTCGGCAAGAAGCGTTTGAGGTTTCAATCCGGGAGCGACAACGAAGGCACACAAGCGCGTAATGCCATCCTGGCCCTTGTCTTCAGGCAGGAAGAAGGCGGCATCGATCACCCCGGGAATGGCAGTGATCTGGTGGTTGAGGTAAGCCAGCGAGGAGCGCTTGCCGGCAACATTGACGAGGTCGGCACAGCGTCCGTGCAAAAGGAAGCGTCCGTCGGCAAGAATCTCGATGATGTCGGACAGTTCCACCTTGCCCTCGACATGGCCACCGGAAGCGAAGGTCTGCCCGTTTTCCTGTTCCAGCCGGATATCAGGCAGCAAATGCCAGGCTTGGCTGACCGTCGTATGCCGGCTGGCGATCTGGCCGGTTTCGGTACTTCCGTAAATTTCATGGAGTGGCACGCCAAAGCGATTTTCTGCCTCGCTGGCGAGTTTCATGGACAGCGGCGCCGTGGCCGAAAGCAACAGATCAATGGCCGGCAATTCCAGCCCGCTGACCAGCAAGGCCGAAAGGTGGAACGGTGTCGTAACCAGGAGACGCGGGCGCGGTACGCCTTCAAGTGCCGTAACAATGTCCTGCGGGTAAAACGGCTTTCCCGACCAGAAAGCGCATTGTCCATGCAATGCCAGCAGGAAGGTGGACTCGAATCCGAAGGCATGCTGAACGGGAACCGTGCCGACGATGGCATGTGGGCGTTCAAGAAGATTCAAGCGTTCGGCTTCGGCACGCCCGTTGTGAACCAGGCCACCCCAGGTTTTGAAATGTGGCATTGGTGTTCCCGTCGAACCCGACGTGAACAGGCATGCTGCAATGTGGTCGGCCGAAAATTCCGGGATTTTGGTCACCCCTTCCGGGTTGGCGGCAGCAAGGACCGGAAAATCAAATCGTGGCAGGTTAAGACCATCAAATTCGCTGTCGCATAAACACACCACGTCAGGAAAGTCATGCTGAATACGACGAAGCGTTTCCGCGGACTGGGACGCAGGTTGCAAACTCGTCTTTCCGGTCAACAGGCCGGCCGCGAACCCAACGGCAAAACGGTAGCGATCCTGGCAGACATTCAACAGGTAACGGTCGGAGGGGAGTTGCGCCGCCAAGGCTTCTGCGTCAGCAAGAAAATTACGGACCTTGATGGAGCCATCTGGCAACCACGCAAAGATGTCATCAAGGCTGCCGTGCCGAACTAGCGGGAATGACTTCATGGGTGCTTGGCAAGCGTATTGGCACGATGGCGCATCGCTGCTCGGTAGCCACGAATGGTGTCGACAATTCCGGTGCGGTCCGCAGGGGGCAGTACGCGGTGCCGGAAAATCAGCTCTACCGCGAACATCAGCAAGACCAGAGGCAAGGTCAGCAGATTTGCAAAAACCGACCAGGTCGCTTGCGATGCAAACCAGAAAAGCATTGCCGAGACACTTGCGTTACCGAGAAAGAAAGCGGTCCAGGCGGTGGTGACCTGTCTGGTATAGCGTTCTACTGATGGCGTTATCACGCCGTTGTGCGCGAACAACGCAAACTGGGTAACCAGCGGCCTGCGGCCAGCAAGAAGGCTCCTTCCAAAGAGTGCACCAAGTGCGAGGTTTGTGCCGAGGTGCTGAATGAAATACACAAGCGCCACGTTCTGGCGCAGTCCCGCCCAGAACCATGCAAGCAAGCAGAGGACCCCAAGGCCGCCGACAAGCATCCAGATCACGTTGCCGACTCGCCAGAGCAGAATGAACACCACCGCAAGCAACGGCGCCACCGCCAATGCCAAACCCACATCGGAGACACCGCTGCCCGCGCTATTGAAGTGTGCCAAAACGGCCCAGGCGATCAACACGAAGGCGAGCCCGGCCCCGCGCATGATCGCTACCGGAGACACCCGGTTCATTTTGTCCGGTGCGCGGCGATATACGTAACCAGGGTGCGCAACGATGTGAATATGCGGATGTTGTCCTCGCTGTCCGAGCGCAACTGGAAACCATAACGTTTGGAAATCACCAGAGCGACCTCCAGAACGTCAATCGAATCGAGGCCAAGGCCTTCGCCAAACAGGGGCGCATCAGGTTCGATCTGTTCAGGGCCGATGTCCAGATTAAGCGCCGTGACAACAAGTTCGGCCACTTCTGGCAACAATGCCTCGGGAGTTACCTGAAAGAGTTCTTGAGACATGACAGTGTTTCCTTGGTTTGTTCAGGCAACGGCACGGAATGCAAGAACCGCGTTGCTGCCTCCAAAGGCGAATGAATTGGATAAGGCGGCAGATAGCCGCCGGTCATGGCGCCCGGTCATGACGTGATCGACGCCCTTACAGGCCGGATCAATGTTCTCGAGATGCGCCGTTGGCGGAATTGCCTTCTCACGAAGGGCGAGTACCGTAACGATGGCCTCTATGGCGCCCGCCGCGCCGAGTTGATGACCGTGCATAGATTTCGTGGCGCTTACCGGCAAACTGGCCGCACGCTCTCCGAAAACGGACCTCAGCGCAGCAATCTCGATCGGGTCTCCTTCGGTCGTCGCAGTACCATGAGCGTTGACGTAGTCTATCTCATCCGGCGCCAGACCCGCATCGACCAGCGCAGCTTTCAGCGCGCGCACTTGCCCGCCCATTTCCGGACGCACAATGTGGCTATGGTCACAACTCGTGCCATAGCCGACCATTTCGCAATGGATACGCGCGCCACGAGCAACTGCATGATCCCAATCCTCGAGAACCAACGCCGACCCGCCTTCGCCGAGTACCAACCCCGATCGGTCTGCACTGAAGGGGCGACAAGCGCGTGAGGAACTGTGTTCATCACCACTGGCCACGACACGCAGGGCCTCCCACGCACGAACCACGCCATAGGACTGCGGCGTCTCCGAACCGCCGGTCAGCATCACCGGTGTCTCGCCACAGCGAACGCGGCGGAAAGCTTCGCCGATGGCAATCGCTGCGGAAGCACAGGCTACGGCATGGTTCGTACTGATACCGCCGAGTCCAAGCTGGATGGAGATGTGTGCATTGGCAGCATTGCCCATTGCCAGAACGACTGACATCGGTGAAATGCGCTCGCGTCCCCTTTGCCATAGTTCCCTGTACGCCTTCTCGACAGCGAAGGTGCCGCCCATCGAGGTTCCCCAGGACACCCCCCAGTCCTCACGGTTTTCCTCGGAGGAGTCACGGGAAAGGCCGGCATCCTGCCAGGCACCGAAGGCTGCCGATGTGCCCAGTTGCGCGAACCGATCCATCATTCCTGCGAGCGCCCGCCCGAGCGAGGCATCGGCATCGAAGTTTGGGCAGCTTACAAACGGGATTGCCAGTGGAACTGGAACGTCGCTGGTCTGCAGGAAGCGAATAGCGGATTCTCCAGCGAGCAGGCGCGCAAAGAAATCCGCAAGATCCCCACCGTACGGACTGACCAGACCAAGTCCCGTCACTGCCACTCGACACTTGCCCATCCGATCAGCCTTGCTCCCCGCGAAGCCGATCCATCAACGCGGCCAGTTCACCAACCGTAGACGGGCCTGCAAGGTTATTGTCGAGTGCAATGTTGAAACGATCCTCGAATTCAAACATCAACTCAACCAGCATTAAAGAATCGACACCAAGGTCGGTCAAAAGCACTTCGGGAAGCACCTTCTCCGGGCCAATGCCAAGGCGGCTATCGAGAAATTCACGAATAACAATTAGAGACTCCATAATAGGTTGAATTATAGTTCGGAATAGCTGCCTCAGTTCAGTTGCGCGGCATGCACCATGAAAGGGCACGATCCGTTGTCAACGTTTCCCCGAAGCTTTCGTGACCAGTTACTTGGTTAAATTGACCCGACCGCCAATTAGCGAGTCGAGTGCATGGCATAAGCAGGCCGGGTTCAGGGCTTTGCGGATGTGGCCGCTCAAGGCGTTCGGCACAACGGGGTTTATGGTGTTGTTTTTTTGGGGCTATTTCGGGGTAATGCAAAATCCCCTATTCACGCCCACGGTGATGCCGCTGACCATCATCGACGAATGGATCCCATTCACGCCTGTCGCCTTCGGCTTTTATGTTTCCCTCTGGCTCTACGTTTCCCTTCCCCCTGCGTTTCTACTCGATCTGCGCCAGTTGCTGGGGTACGGATTCTGGATTGGTGCATTGTGCATCTCTTGCCTGACCATCTTCTGGGTGTGGCCAACGACAATCCCGCTATTCGAACTGGATTGGGCACAGTACCCCACAATTGCAAAGATCAAGGGGCTTGATATTTCCGGTAACGCGTGCCCGTCGCTACATGTCGCGACGGCTGTATTTTCAGCAGCGTGGCTGCAACACATCATGCGGTGTATCGGCGCCCCTCGCTGGATGGCTGTTGTGAGCTGGGTCTATTGCCTGATGATTGTCTGGTCCACCGTAGCACTAAGGCAACATGTCGCAATTGATGCCCTGGCTGGAATTGCGGTCGGCCTGATCTTTGCCGGGTTGTCACTAAGACCAACCGGACCAGGAAACAAAAAGGCCACTCCGAAGAGTGGCCTAACTGCTTGATTCCATTGGTCGGGGCGGCGGGATTCGAACTCGCGACCCCTTGCACCCCATGCAAGTGCGCTACCAGGCTGCGCTACGCCCCGACAAGCCCGCGATTATAACGCAAAAAGCGGAATTCAAAGGCGCAACATCTCGATTACATACTGCAACTCGGCGCGCAGACCGCCAACGGAATTTGCCGCCCCCGACACGTTGACCGCGCCCCGAAGGGAGTCACCTTGGGGGAGAGCAGGTTCGCTCGCAACGCCCTCATCGAGCCGGTTCCGTGCCCCACTGATGGTGAAGCCCTGGTTATACAGAAGTTCGCGGATGCGCCGGACGAGCAAAACTTCGTGGTGTTGATAGTAGCGGCGGTTACCCCGCCGCTTCACCGGCTTGAGCTGATTGAACTCCTGCTCCCAGTAGCGCAATACATGCGGCTTGACCCCGCACAGTTCGCTGACCTCACCAATCGTGAAGTAACGCTTGGCGGGAATCGGTGGCAGTTCGTCGCCACCCGAGGTTTTATGCCGCTGTTCCATCGCAGGCGAGCTCGACATCGGACTTCAGCTTCTGGCTGGCATGAAAAGTTACCACGCGACGCGCCGTGATGGGGATTTCCTGGCCTGTCTTGGGGTTGCGACCCGGACGCTGCGGCTTGTCGCGCAACTGGAAATTGCCAAAACCTGAGAGCTTGACGCCATCCCCCGTTTCCAGGGCATTGCGGATCTCTTCGAAGAAGGCTTCGACCATATCCTTGGCCTCACGTTTGTTGAGGCCAACCTTTTCGAACAACAGGTCGGCAAGCTCCGCTTTGGTCAGTGTCATTGTCATAATTTCCGTCAGGCACGCAGTTGCGCGGCGAATGCCTGCTCTAGACAGGACACTAGTTGCTGCACCGCCAATTCAACTTCCGTATCTTGTAAAGTACGTTGAGTATCTTGCATAACTATCCGAAACGCAAGACTTTTCTTGTTTTCAGGCACACCCTTTCCGGCATACACATCGAACAATTGAACGTCCTGAACGAGGGCTGGCAACTTCCCTTTCAGCCCATCGAGCAGGGTCTGCAAGGCGAGATTCTGATCGACGACGATGGCGAGGTCGCGGATTACCGGCGGGAACTTCGAGACCTCGACGTAAGTCGGAACATTTGCCGCCGTGACGGCAGCGAAATCGACTTCGAAGACAACCGGCGCTTGCGGCAAATCGTATTTCTGAACCCATTCCGGATGCAATTCGCCGATGCAGCCGATCTCGACATCATCGAGAATCACCTTTGCGGCACGTCCCGGATGCAGCGCCGGATGAACCAGCGTCTCGAAGCGCAATCGGGCCGGCGCCAGCAATGCTTCAAGGTCGCCCTTGACGTCATAGAAATCCACCTTGCGCGATCCGCTACCCCAACCGTCCGGCAACGCCCCGCCGAAGGCCAGACCAGCCAGTTTCCACGGTTGATGAAAGCCCTCGACCGGACCGCCCTGTGCATCGCGATGGAAAGTGCGGCCGGTTTCGAACAGGCGAACGCGGCTTTGCTTGCGCTTGAGGTTGGTCACCAGATTCGAAATCAGGCCACCAAACAGGGTTGACCGCATCACGGCCATCTGACTGGCGATCGGGTTGGCCAGACGGATCAGATGCGCATTGGCTGCAAAATCCGTCTCCCAGGCCTCTTCCACGAAAGCGAAGTTCACTACTTCCTGATAGCCACGATCGACCAGCAACTGACGGATGCGCGCCTGCGGACGCTGCGCTTCCGGCTGCGCCAGCATCGTCAGCGGACCACGAGGCGCTGGCGCAGGAATATTGTCGTAACCATGCAGGCGGGCAATTTCCTCGATCAGGTCTTCCTCGATCTCGATGTCGAAACGCCAGGTCGGCGGCGTCACTAGGAAATCGTCGCCCGCACGGGCAAATGGCAAACCTAGGCCGGAGAACAGCCTGGCAATTTGTTCGGCCGTCAGCGCCATGCCGAGCACCTTGGCGGCACGGGCGGTACGCAGGCGAACCGGATTGCGGGCCGGCATCTCAGCCCTGGCCTCGACCACCGGGCCGGCAGCGCCGCCGCAGATGTCGAGAATCAGACGGGTTGCCCGCTCGATGGCACGACGGGCGCCACCGAAATCGACGCCGCGTTCGAAACGGTGCGAGGCATCGGACCCAAAACCGTAGCGACGGGCGCGACCGGCAATGGCCTTGGGCGCAAAGAAGGCGGATTCGAGGAAGAGTTCGCTGGTCTCCAGCGTGATTCCACTTTCCTCGCCACCCATGATGCCGGCCATGGCCAGCGGTTTTGCCTCATCGGCGATCATCAGGATGTCGGCGTCGATAGCGATGGTTTGTTCGTTCAGGAGCAGCAGCTTTTCTTCCGGCTTCGCCATGCGGGCGTGGACCGCGCCTTGCAGCTTCGTATTGTCGAAAGCATGCAGCGGCTGGCCGAGTTCGAGCATCACGTAATTGGTGACGTCGACCAGCGCGGAAATGGAGCGAATGCCGCTACGCTCGAGACGGCGCTTCATCCACTCCGGCGTCGGCGCCTTGGCATTGACGCCTTGCAGGATGCGGCCGAGTACAGCGGGCAGGCGGCAGGGGCATCGAGCACCACCGCGCGCTGGTCGGCGATTGTCGCGGCAACTTCCGGCACGTCTGGACAGATTGGCCGGCGCACCTGTCAATCGCCGCGACTTCGCGCGCGATGCCGGTCAGCGACAGGCAATCGGCACGATTCGGCGTCAGCTTGAGGGTGAACAGATTGATCGTCGAGATCAAGGTACTCGCGGATCGACTTGCCGACCGGCGCATCGGCCGGCAGAACCAGCAGGCCGGACGCCTCTTCGGCAATGCCGAGCTCCTTGGCCGAACAAAGCATGCCGGAGGACTCGATGCCACGCACCTTGGCGATCTTGATGACGAAATCGCCGGGCAGGCTGGCGCCGGGCAGGGCGCACGGCACGCGCAGGCCGACGGCGACATTCGGCGCGCCGCAGACGATCTGTCGTCGGCTCGCCGCGGCCGGTATCGACCTTGCAGACATTGAGCCGGTCGGCATCGGGGTGCTTGGTCGACTTCCAGCACCTGGGCGACGACGACATCGTTGAATTGCGGGGCGACCGGGTCGAGTTCTTCGACTTCGAGGCCGGCCATGGTCAGCAGATGGGACAGTTCCTCGCTCGACAACTTGGGATCGACGAGGGTACGCAGCCAGGATTCGGAGAATTTCATGCGAATTGCCTCAGGAAACGCAGGTCGCCTTCAAAGAACAGGCGCAGGTCATTGACGCCGTAACGCAGCATGGTCAGGCGGTCCGGGCCGAAGCCGAAAGCGAAGCCGGTGTATTTTTCCGGATCGATGCCGGCAATGCGCAGCACATCGGGATGCACCATGCCGCAACCGGCGATTTCCAGCCAGCGCCCTTCGAGCGGCCGCTCATGAAGGCGACGTCGATTTCGGCCGACGGCTCGGTGAACGGGAAGAAGGAGGGACGGAAGCGGACCTTGAGGTCGTCGCTCTCGAAGAAGCTGCGCAGGAAATCGGCGATCACGCCCTTGAGGTCGGCAAAGGACACGCCCTCGCCCACCCACAGGCCTTCGACCTGGTGGAACATCGGCGAATGCGTCGCATCGGAATCGACGCGATAGACGCGGCCCGGCGCAATGATGCGGATTTCGGGCATTTTTTCCAGTTGCACCGTATTTGGCGACATGCGCCTGCATGTAGCGCGCCTGAATCGGGCTGGTATGGGTGCGCAGCAGCACCTTGTCGGCCACCGTGCCATCGGGGTTCTGCAGGTAAAAAGTGTCGTGCATCGAACGCGCCGGATGATCCTCCGGCGTGTTCAAGGCCGTGAAATTGAAAAAGTCTTCCTCGATTTCCGGGCCGTCGGCCACTTCAAAGCCGATCGAGCGGAACAAGGCCTCGATACGCTCCAGCGTCCGCGTCACCGGATGCAGGCCACCGCGCGCTTCGGCGCGTCCAGGCAGCGTGACATCCAGCGCCTCTTCGGCCAGACGCGCTTCCAGTGCTGCCTTGCGGATCGCTTCGCGACGCGCATTGAGCGCAGCTTCAACAGCCGTCTTGGCGACGTTGATCGCGGCACCGGCGGCTTTTTTCTCTTCCGGCGGCAACTTGCCCAAGCCCTTGAGAAGTTCGGTAATCTGCCCGCTCTTGCCGAGGAAATGGGCTTTCACCTGTTCCAGCGCATCCGGGTCAGAAATGGCAGCGAATGCGGCTTGTGCTTCACTAACGATTTGATCGAGATTGTCCATAGACTTCCACCAACAGAACCACCAACAAAAAAGGAGGCTTGCGCCTCCTTTTTTTAATTACGCTTTCGCTCAGGCGCCGAGCTGTGCCTTGGCCTGATTGGCCAGAGCGGCAAAAGCCGGCTGATCGAACACGGCCAGATCGGCCAGAACCTTGCGGTCGACTTCGATATTGGCTTTCTTCAGACCGTTCATGAAGATGCTGTACTTCATGCCTTCCAGACGGGCAGCGGCATTGATACGGGCAATCCACAGGGCACGGAACTGGCGCTTCCTTTGACGACGGTCACGGTATGCATATTGACCGGCCTTCATCACCGCTTGTTTGGCGACGCGATAGACGTTCTTGCGACGACCGCGGTAACCCTTGGCCTGGTCCAGAACCTTCTTGTGGCGCGCGCGCGCCGTTACACCACGTTTAACTCTTGGCATCTTCTATCTCCTTACGCGTACGGCAGCATGGCGCGGACAGAAGCTGAGTCGCGCTCGTGAACAGCAACTGCACCGCGCAGCTGACGTTTTACCTTGGTGGTCTTCTTGGTCAGGATGTGACGCTTGAAGGCTTGACCGCGCTTGATGCTGCCACCGGCACGGACCGAGAAGCGCTTTTTGGCGCCGCTCTTGGTCTTCATTTTGGGCATTTTCTGCTCCTTAATGACATGCTGTCAGGTGGTTCCCGGTGGGAACACTTCCATTACCCGAAACCACTTATGGGTACTACCTACTGCTAATTACGGCTTCTTCTTGGCCGGCGCGATGATCATGATCATCTGACGGCCTTCCATCTTCGGCATTTGCTCGACTTGCCCGACGGCTTCGAGGTCGCCCTTGATACGTTCCAGCTGGCGCATGCCGAATTCCTGGTGCGCCATTTCGCGGCCCCGGAAGCGCAGGGTCACCTTGACCTTGTCTTCTTCTTCCAGGAAGCGCGTCATGTTCCTCAGCTTGATCTGATAATCGTTTTCGTCAGTACCAGGGCGAAACTTGATTTCCTTGACCTGCACCTGCTTCTGCTTCAACTTGGCTTCGTGGGCGCGCTTCTGTTCCTGATACTTGAACTTGCCGTAGTCCATGATCCGGCAGACCGGTGGTTGGGCCGTCGGCGCGATCTCGACCAGATCGACCTCCGCTTCTTCTGCCAACTGCAGTGCAGCACGGATGCTCATGATACCGAGCTGTTCACCCTCCACGCCCTGGAGACGAATCTCCGGTGCCGTAATTTCTTCGTTGAGGCGATGCGCCTTGTTCTGAGCTATGGTGAAACCCCCGAAAACAACAATAAATTAAGCCGTGCCACTACGCGCCGCGACTTCTTCATGAAGTCGCCTGATCAGGTCATCCACGGACATCTGTCCAAGATCCTGACCACCGCGGGTACGCACGGCCACCAGTCCGTCCGCCTTTTCCTTGTCGCCCACAACGAGCTGATAAGGCAGCCGGTTCAAGCTATGTTCCCGAATTTTATAGGTAATTTTCTCGTTGCGCAAATCCGACTCGGCCCGGAAGCCCGCCTGGTGTAGCTTTTGCGCTACTTCGGCGGCGTAATCCGCCTGCTTTTCGGAAATATTCAGCACCACCATCTGCACCGGTGCCAACCATAACGGAAGCGCTCCCGAAAAGTTCTCGATCAGGATGCCGATGAAACGCTCCAGCGAGCCAAGGATGGCGCGGTGCAGCATCACCGGCACCTTGCGGGTGTCGTCGTCGCCAACATATTCCGCACCCAGGCGGCCCGGCATCGAGAAGTCAACCTGTATCGTGCCGCACTGCCAGGAACGGCCAATCGCATCCTTGATATGAAATTCGATCTTGGGGCCGTAGAACGCGCCTTCGCCCGGCAACTCGGTCCACTCCAGGCCGGAAGCGCGCAAGCCGCCGCGCAACGCCTCTTCGGCCTTGTCCCAGACTTCATCGGAACCGACGCGACTTTCCGGGCGCAGGGCCAACTTGACCGCCACGTCATTAAAGCCGAAATCGGCATAGACCTTCCTGACCAGCGCATTGAAGGCGGTCACTTCGGATTCGATCTGGTCTTCGGTGCAGAAAATATGGCCGTCGTCCTGGACAAAGCCGCGCACGCGCATCAGGCCGTGCAGCGCGCCGGACGGCTCGTTGCGGTGGCAGGAGCCGAACTCGCCGTAGCGCAGCGGCAGTTCGCGATAGGAGCGCAGGTCGGCATTGAAGACCTGGACGTGGCCCGGGCAGTTCATCGGCTTGACCGCGTAATCGCGGTTTTCCGACTAGGTCGTGAACATGTTGTCCTTGTAGTGCTCCCAGTGGCCGGATTTCTCCCACAATGTCTGGTCGAGGATCTGCGGGCAGCGCACTTCCTGATAGCCATTGTTGCGATAGACGGCGCGCATGTACTGCTCGACTTCCTGCCAGATCGCCCAGCCCTTCGGGTGCCAGAACACCATGCCCGGTGCTTCATCCTGCATGTGAAAGAGGTCGAACTGCTTGCCGAGGCTGCGATGGTCGCGCTTTTCAGCTTCTTCCAGCATGTGCAGGTAGGCGTCGAGATCTTCCTTCTTCGCCCAGGCGGTGCCGTAGATGCGCTGCAGCTGTTCGTTGCGATGGTCGCCGCGCCAGTAGGCGCCGGCCACCTTCATCAGCTTGAATACCTTGAGCTTGCCGGTGGTCGGCACGTGCGGGCCGCGGCAGAGGTCGATGAAATCGCCCTCGCGGTACAGCGAGACCTGCTGGTCGGCCGGAATGGCGGCGATCAACTCGGCCTTGTATTTTTCGCCCTGATCGAGGAAGAACTTGACGGCGTCGTCACGCGCCCACACCTCGCGGCTGACCGGAATATCCTTTTTCGCCAGTTCGGCCATGCGCTTTTCGATCGCCGCCAGATCTTCAGGCGTAAACGGGCGCTTGTAGGCGAAATCGTAATAGAAGCCGTTTTCGATGACCGGGCCGATGGTGACCTGCGCCTCGGGGAACAACTCCTTGACCGCATAGGCCAGCAGATGGGCCGTCGAATGGCGGATGAGATCCAGACCTTCGGCGTCGCTTGTCGGTGATGATGGCCAGATCGGCATCCTGCTCGATCAGAACGAGGTATCGACCAGTTGCCCATCGACCTTGCCGGCCAGCGCGGCGCGGGCGAGGCCGGCGCCGATGCTGGCGGCAACCTCGGCGATCGTTACCGGATTCTCGAAGGAACGAATGGAACCGTCGGGCAGTTTGATATCAGGCATGACAGGCCTCAAGGCAAAAAAAAAGTGCGGGGCGAGCCGCACTTTTCTGGTCGAACGAAGGCTGACTCGATTAGGGTTTCTGAACTGCGCTGCAAGTTCGGAAAATGATCATTTCAGCTCCGTCAGGAATTTGGTAGGCGGTATTGGAATCGAACCAACGACCTCCACGATGTCGAACGTGGCGCTCTAACCAACTGAGCTAACCGCCTGAAGAGACGCGCATTATAAGGATGTCCGGGGGCAAGTCAAGCAATTTGCCGGAAATTCACCCTCCAGCCAGCCAGACCGGTCAATCCGAAAATGCAGCGGTGAGCGCGGCAATCATATAGCCATGGTCGAGCACACCGGCGCTCTCGCGGATGCTGTGCATGGCCCACATCGGCGAACCGACATCGACGCTCGCCACCCCGAGGCCGGCCGCGACGATCGGGCCGATGGTGCTGCCGCAGCCGAGGTCGCTGCGATGCGCATACTGCTGGCAAGGCACCCCGGCCTTCTCGCACAGCCTGATGAAGCGCGCGGCGCTCTCCGCCCCGGTGCTGTAGCGCTGGTTGGCGTTGGTTTTGATCACCGGACCGCCGTTGACCGCGACACGATGCGCCGGCTCGTAGGCCGCCGGGAAGTTCGGGTTGTAGGCGTGCGCCATGTCGGCGCTGATGAAGAAGGAACGGGCCAGTGTGCAGCGGTAGCCTTCGTCGTCAAGGCCGGCGTGCGCGGCGATCCGGCGCAGAACGTCGGCAACGAAACTGCCGCCGGCGCCGGTGGCGCTCTCGCTACCGACTTCCTCATGGTCGAAAAAAGCGCAGACATTGGTCGTCGCCGGCTTGTCTGCACCCAGAAGGGCACTGAGGCCGGCATGGCAGGAGGCGAGATTGTCGAGCTGGCTGTCGGCGATGAATTCCTGTCCCGCTCCCCAGAACGTACCCGGTTGCGTATCGCAGACACAAAGCTCCCAGCTCAGGACGTCGTCCGGCGCAACTTCAAGTTGCGCGGCGAGCAGTGCATGGAAACGCCCGTTATCGTCCGCGCCGTCCCCGGCAAGACCGAGCACCAGCGGCAGTTCGGTCTGCTTGTTGAACTTGAGGCCATTTTCGTTCACCTCGCGATTCATGTGAATCGCCAGGTTGGGCAGGCGGAGCAGCGGCTCGGCAAAATGCACCAGGCGCATTTCGACGCCGTCACCGTTACGCACGGCGACCCGGCCGGCAAGGCTCAGGTCACGGTCGGCAAAGGTCGCCAGGATCGGCCCGCCATAGACCTCGACGCCAAGTCGCAGCAGGCCATCCCCGTTCTGCAGCGCCTTCGGCTTGATGCGCAGCCCGGGCGAGTCGGTATGCGCGCCGACCAGCCGGAAACCGCTTTCGGCCAAAGCATCGCCGCCGACCACGAAGGCAATGATCGACGCGCCCCCGCGAATCACGAAGTAACGCCCGCCGGGCGCCAGTTGCCAGCGCTCGTCCTCGCGCAGCGCAAGGAAACCGCCGCGTTGCAGGCGGTTGACAGTTGTCTGCACGGCGTGCCAGGGACTGGGGCTGACGTCGATGAAATTCAGGAGGTCGCGGGCCTGTTCCCGGGCTTGAGCGGATATTTCCATGATCTTCCGTGTCTCAGGGTCAATGGCCGAAAGATACCAAAGCTGACGCGACGGCGTGCATGAATCGCAGTAAGATGCCGCGTTTTCCGGAGGCGCGCGATGAATGAAGGATGGATCGTGCTGGGCATTTGCCTGGCATTTGTACTGGGCGCGGCGCTGCCCCTGATCAGCAAGCGCGGCACTGACAAGACTCCCCTGCCGCCGCGCAAGGAAACGCTGCGTGACTGGCGCAACGAAAAATGAGCGAAGGCAGCCGAATGGAATCGCGTATCACCGAACTTGAAATCAAGATCAGCTATGCCGAAGACCTGGTCGATGAATTGAACCGCATGGTTTTCCGCCAGCAGCAGCAGATCGATCAGTTGATCAACCATATCAGGGCCTTGCGCGAACAGGTGCAGGCCGCCGCCCCCGGCGAGCAGCACAGCCTGCGCGACGAACTACCGCCGCATTACTGAGCCATGCCCGCCAATCCGGTCACTGTTCTCTACCATGCCGATTGTCCGGATGGCTTCGGCGCTGCCTATGCCGCCTGGCTGCGCTTCGGCGAGGGCGCCGGCTACCGCGCCATGCATCACGGTGAACCGTGGGAAATGGCCGAAATTGCCGAGCACGAGGTTTACATCCTCGACTTTTCGTTTCCGCCCGACCTGCTCGAAGCAATGGCCGGCCTCGCCAGTTCGGTCACCCAGATCGACCACCATGCCTCGGCGCGCCAACCGTGGGCCGACAAGCTGGCGAAAGCGCCTGATGGCCGTGAAAGCTTCAGCCACCCCACCCTGCCGCTGACGGTCATTTTCGACCTCGAGAAGTCCGGGGCCCGGCTGGCTTGGGAGCATTTCAACCCGGCCCAGCCGGTGCCGCTGCTCCTGCGCCATATCGAAGACACCGACCTATGGCGCTTCGCGTTGCCGGGAACACGCGCCTTCGGACGGGCGCTCCGCCTGCTGCCCTTCGATTTCGCGACCTGGGATGATCTCGCCCGCCGTACGCCGGATACGGATGCCGCCGGCTACAAGGCCTTGCTTGCCGAAGGCGAAGCCATCGAACGCTTCTTCCAGACCGAAATCGAGCGCTTGGCGCAAAGCCGGCTCGTCATGCCGGTGCGCCTGCGCGGCGAGCCGATAGATTCATTGCAGGCCCGGCGCCACGGCCTGCCCACGCTGGTCGATGGCGACCGCGCCTGGCGCGCCGTGAGCGGTCTCGGGATCAATGCCAGCGCGCTGTTCGCTTCGGAACTTGGCAATCGGCTTGCCGAACAAAGTGGAACTTTTGGCCTGGTCTGGCAGCTTGGCGCCGATGGTGAGGCGAAGGTTTCGCTACGGGCTGCCGGAAGGGTCGATGTGTCCGGGATTGCCGCCGGCTATGGCGGTGGCGGACACCCGAATGCGGCCGGATTCCGCTTGCCGCTGGACCGCTTTGTCAGCGAAATCCTCGGCGGAAAATCGTTATAAATCAGTTTAATTTTGTCGTTTAATTTAATGATTTATAACACATTAATGGTGCCCAGGAAGGGACTCGAACCCCCACACCTTTCGGCGCCAGAACCTAAATCTGGTGCGTCTACCAATTTCGCCACCTGGGCAGGCGGGCGGATTCTACCACCGGGACCGGCTTAACCATATACTTCGCGGCCAATGCCCGTCGATCACTACGAAAACTTCCCGGTTGCCTCCTTCCTCGTTCCCGCGCATCTGCGTCGGCCGATCGAGGCGATCTATCGTTTTGCCCGCAGCGCCGACGACATCGCCGACGAAGGCGATGCGATGCCCGAAGAAAGGCTGGCCGGCCTGGCCGCCTATCAGGCGGAACTGGACCGCATCGCAGCCGGCACGCCGCCGCAAGCGCCACTTTTCGTCTCGCTCGCCGAAGTGATTGGCGAATACGCCCTGCCTATCCAGCTCTTCCGCGACCTGCTCGACGCCTTCGCGCAGGATGTCGTCAAGAAACGCTACGCCGACTACCCGGAACTGCTCGACTACTGCCGCCGCTCGGCCAACCCGGTCGGCCGCCTGGTCCTGCACCTGTTCGGCCGCACCGAGCCGGAACATCTTCGCACAATCCGACTGCATCTGCACGGCGCTGCAACTGATCAACTTCTGGCAGGATGTTGCGGTCAACTGGCAAAAAGACCGTGTTTACATTCCACAGGCCGACCTGCCACGCTTCAGGATCAGCGAGGCCGACATCGCCGCCGGCCGCTGGTCGGCCAACTGGGCGGCGCTGATGGATTTCCAGAACGACCGGGCGCGCGAACTGATGCTGCGCGGCGCCCCGCTCGTTCATGCCCTGCCCGGCCGCCTCGGCTGGGAAATCCGCCTGACCATTCAGGGCGGACTGCGCATCCTCGAGCGCCTGCGCCGGGTGCGCGGCAATGCTTTCGAACACCGCCCCAAGCTCGGCAAATGGGACTGGCTGGTCATGGCCGGCCGTTCCCTTACAATGTGAGCCCATGAATCCCGACCAATACTGCCGAGCTGGCGCACACTGAGCCAGTCAAACGGGGCGCAACAGCAATTGCGAATGGGCCACATGCGCGGCGCCGCAGTTCCGGTCAGCGCTTGGCAGACCATCCGAAAGTGTTTTTCTGGAGACAGGGGCGACTGGCCGCCAACCAGTCAGAAGCTGTAAAGAATCTCCGTATAGACGCGGTCCTTGGCGTCATAGCGACCGAAATACCCGGTGGGCGGCCCGTTGAAGATGTCAACACCCAGCGCAAGACCCAGGTTCTTCTCGAAGTTCCAGGTCACGCGCGGCCTGAGCATCCAGTCGGTCCCATTCACGTTAGATATCCAGAGAGCCTGCGCCTCGACTCTGGCGTTGAGCTTGTGGCTAACCAGCAAACTGTAGCCGTAAGTGTTGGCATCCGGAATGATATAAGGGTTGTGGTCAAAGAAATGGTTCTGGAAGATTTGGGCATTGATCCTTGTATCGTCAAACTGATTGAAGTCCAGACCGATCACCCAAGTCAGCGTGTTCTGTGGCACCACCCCGTCGATATCCGTTAGATCGGTAACTTCATAATTCCGACCATGCGTATAGACCGTCTCGCCCTTCAGCACGACTGAACCGAAGTCCTTGGCCATGGTGGCGCCCAACTGATTGATGCGGTCGTGCCTGGCCTGGTAGATGGCTGTCGGCAGCGGATTGACCACCATTTCCCGATAGAAGGTTGGAGCGACGCTCATGCTGCTGTAGGCAAAAGCAGCCACATCCCAGCCATCGCGCAGCACCGACAGGCGCAGACCATAGTTCGTATTATCAAGACTGCGCGCAGGGAAATCCTGGTTACGAAACACGGTCGCGACACCAGGAGGTAGCGGCGGCGTATAGGCAAAGAACTCGGAGCCGGGTTTGCCGATGTTGTCATAGCTGGCGACCGGGATCCAGATCAGTTCGGCGTGAAAATCGTCCTTGAAATACTCGGCGCGGGCGGCCCACTGGGGAATGCGCAGGATCTCGAACTTCGGCAGGATGAACTGCCGCATGTCCCTGGCGGAAACCACGTCGCCAAACAGCAGGCCGACCATTTCACCCCAGACGATTTGCTGCCGGCCGAAACGGAAATCCCAGTCACCCGCACCCACATCAAGATAGTTTTCGCGCAAGAGGACATTGAAGCGTTGGTCGTCGGCGACTTCCTGCGGATAGAAATTGGTGAAGGTGTAGACTGCGTCGTAGTCGGCACGCACACCCAGTTTCCATTTGACGTTGCTGCTGAAGTCACCCTGCGCGCTCAGGTCGGCGCGAGTCATCATTTCCGACCAGTGCTGCGGCGTGGGCCAAGTATAGGCCATCACATTCTGGATGAAACCCTTGAAACCGGCAGGACGTGAAGATGACTGCGGGTCAAGGGACGCCGACTTCGGCTGCAGCGCTTCGTCGTCGCCAAACAAAAATATCCGGTTGCCAGGCTGCTCCGGTGCTGGCGGCTTTTTCTCATCGTCGTCACCGAACAAGGATTCCCGACTACCGGGCGCTTCCGCTGCTGCAGTCGGCTCATCGTCGCCAAACAGGGAATCCCTGCTCGTCGGCAAAGTGTCGGACGATTTCGCGGCAAGCAGAACGCCTGCTGAACTCATCGACAAACTCCCGGAAAGTTCGAGGCTGGTGAAATCAGCTCGGCCCCCTCCATCGCCGGCCGCGCACAGCGGCAAACTCGCAAGAGCGAGGGTGAGACAGGCGAAAGACCTGTTAATTGTGTTCCGCATTGCTGCTTTCCCCGATTGCAGCCGACACCTTGGGGGGCCGACCAATGTGATGGCTGGTGCTGGCCACGCTGACTCCAAGCGGACGATGGCGAGCAAAAGACCAGTTGCTATTCGAACGCACGCCCAGCATCGTGATCTCGCCATCCTCGACGCGGACCAGACGGTCAGCCTTGGCAATCACCCGTTTGTCGTGGGTTGAGAAAATGAATGTCGTTTTCAGTTCGCGGTTGATCTTCTGCATCAGCACGAGGATTTCTTCTCCGGTCTTGTGATCGAGATTGGCTGTGGGTTCGTCCGCCAGAACGATTGACGGGTTGATCACCAGAGCTCTGGCGATCGCCACACGTTGACGCTGGCCGCCACTCAACTGATTCGGGCGATTTCCCGCGTATTTCGACAAGCCGACGATATCAAGGAAATAGGCCACTCGCCTCAGACGCTCCGCGCTCGAAATATCCCTGCGTTGGAGCAGTGGATACTCGACATTTTCTGCTGCTGACAATACTGGCAGGAGATTGAAGGTCTGGAAAATGAAACCGATCGTCCGTGCGCGAAGATCGGCGAGTTGATCGGGTGTTCGCCCACTGACATCCTGGTCATTGATGTAGATCTTGCCGCTGGTCGGCGTATCGATACAGCCAATCAGGTTCAGCAGCGTGGTCTTGCCGCTGCCTGATGGGCCGGCAATCGCCAGGAAAACGCCCGGATCGAACGCCAGAGTAATGTCCTTGAGAGCTTGGACTTTCTGTTCGCCGAGCAGATAATCTTTATATACGTGTTCAAGGCGGACGACGCTCATTCGGTGGCACTTTCTGTCAACCGCTTTGACGGTCAGCACAATGGGATGAAAACTATGGAAATCATGACGATCCGCCGTTCCCCTGTCAATACGGCCGTGGCATTCCTGTCGGCCGCCATCCTCGCTTGGTCGGTTCCAGCCCGGGCGAGCGAGGCCGTTCAGCAAGCCACGACCGACGAAGCCGAGGCCAGGCAGATCGTGGAAAAGGCCGACCAGGTTCGTTTCCCGGCGGAGGGCTTCCAGGTTGACGTCAGCATCACGACCAGCGCTAGCGGTCAAAGCGCTGAGGTACGCAAGTATCGCATTCTTTCAAAGGGCAATGCCAATAGCGTGGTAATGGTCGTTGAACCTGCTTCCGAGCGTGGCCAGATCCTCCTGATGAAAAGCCGTGACCTGTGGGTATTCATGCCCGAGGTCTCGCAACCCATCCGGCTCTCGCTCTCGCAGCGCCTGACTGGTCAGGTAGCCAACGGCGATCTGGCGCGGGCCAACTTTGCCGGCGACTACAACCCGAAACTGCTACGCCGGGAAAGAATCGGCAATGACGATTTTTACGTGCTCGAACTGACCGGTGTTGACCGCAGCGTCACCTACCAGCGAGTACTTTACTGGGTTCGGGAAAAGGATTTCTGGCCTTACAAAGCGGAGTTCTATTCCCTCTCGAATCGCCTCCTGAAAACCTCCAAGTACGAGAACTTCCAGACCATGGAAGGCAGAAAGCGTCCCACTCGGCTGGTGATGGAAGACGCACTGCGCGGCGGCGAACAGTCCGTACTCGAGTATGGCGCCATGAAGCTGCGCGATCTGCCAGACAAGATATTTACCAAGGACTATCTCAAGAAGCTCGATTAGCGCCTCGCAGCCTCAACGTTACACATACCCACGGCGAAGCCGCTTCAAACGAGCTGGTGGACGAATTGATGGTGCCCAATTCGCGCTTGTTAGATAAAATTCCTGTAGGAGAAAGGGTTCAGGGTCATGGGTACGGAAGATTTTGCCAATTCAACCGCAGCGGCTCACGTCAAGGATGCAGTGTGGAGGACGTGCGTCCGCGCATGGTGGATCGACTACCTGGTAGCCTTCCGCAACATTACGCGCCAGTATCGTCGTAGCTTGATGGGAATCGCGGCAGTCGCCTTCGGTGTGATGTCCATGATTCTTGCCGGTGGTTTCATTGAGTGGATATTCTGGGCGGCCCGTGAGGGCGCCATCCAGTCCGGGCTCGGACATCTCCACGTAACACGGGGCGGATACCTTGAGAATGGGCAGAGTGATCCGACGCGTTATCTCCTGCGCTCCTCTTCGGACGAACTGCGGGCTATTCGCCAATTTCCGACAGTACAAACGGTAGCGCCGCGGCTGTCTTTCAGCGGCATGATCAGCCACGGCGACGCGACGATTTCCTTCATTGGCGAGGGCGTGGACCCGGAGGCGGAAGCTGTTGTCAGCCGTGCCATGAACCTTACCTCGGGGCAAAACCTTGCCAGTGATAACCGATCGGGGATTACCCTGGGTCGAGGATTGGCCGAGAATCTGGGCGTGCGCGTTGATGACACCGTGGTGCTGCTGGCGACGACGCCTGCAGGCGGCATCAATGCCGTGGAGTGCACGGTACGAGGTATGTTTACCTCAGCCAGCAAGGCATACGATGACTCCGCACTACGGGTACCCATTCCCTTGGCAGAGCGACTGTTGCGTATTTCAGGCAGCCATCGCTGGATCCTCGCCCTGGACGACACTCGGCACACGACCGAGACCTTGCTGGCTCTGCGGGAAAAATTTCGAGACGGCGGCTTGGACTTCGTGCCGTGGTATGACATGGCTGACTTCTACAAGAAGACGGTAGCCTTGCTGACAAAACAGATTGCGGTCGTGGAACTCATCATCGCGGTAATCATTGTTCTCAGCATTTCCAATACGATGATGATGAGCGTTCTCGAACGAACGACCGAAATTGGTACGTGCCTGGCGATTGGCCGTCGCCGCCGGCAAATCCTGCTCCAGTTTGTTTATGAGGGGCTGACGATCGGTCTGATTGGCGGTCTGCTCGGGCTAACGCTAGGCTGTGTCCTGGCCCTGCTGATTTCTTACGTCGGCATTCCCATGCCACCACCGCCCGGCATGTCGCAAGGTTACAGTGGCGAAATCATGCTCACTGGTCAGCTGCTGCTCAAAGCCTGCGTGCTGGCGATCGGAACAACAGTTCTCGCCAGTCTCTACCCGGCTTGGCAAGCTTCGCGCCTGGAGATCGTCGATGCCTTGCGACACAACCGCTAACCAATGGGAGAGTCATCTTGAAGCTAGCGCTGCGCAACATGCTACGCAACAGGGCGCGTACCCTGATGACCCTTGCGTCGATAGTGTTTGGTGTCGTCGCGCTCATTCTTAGTGGCGGCTTCGTGCATGATGTCTATTATCAACTCGGCGAAGCGCTGATCCATTCGCAGTCGGGGCACCTGCAGGTGTCGCGGGTGGGTTTTCACGCCAAAGGCACACGAAGGCCGGAGGACTACCTTATCGACGACACCGCGAAACTCCAACAAATTGTGCGGCAGCAGCCGGGGGTCGTTGATGCGATGGCGAGGATCAGTTTCTCCGGGCTGCTCAGCAATGGCCGCACCGACTGGCCGATCGTCGGAGAGGGTGTTGAGCCGGAAAAGGAGGCGGCGCTTGGCAGTCAGTTGCAGATTACGACAGGCGAGCAACTTGCGGCAGACGAACCGCACGGCATTCTGCTTGGCGATGGTGTGGCAAAGGCGCTCAAGTTGCAGCCCGGAGACCACGTGACACTGCTGGTGAGCACTACTGAAGGTGCGCTGAACAGCATGGAGCTTAAGGTTGCCGGCAGTTTTCAGAGCTTCTCGGCGGATTTTGATGCGCGCGCAGTGAGGATCCCTCTCGCTGCAGCGAAGGAATTGCTCGGAACGCTTGCCGTAAACACTGTTGTCGTGTCGCTGCAACGGACGGAGGACACCGGCCAAGTGCTGGACCGACTCAAGGGCCAGCTTGCCGCAAGTGACCTCGAGGTTCTGACCTGGATGGAATTGAACGAACTATACGAAGCCGTGGTGGCTCTTTACGAGCGTCAGTTTGGCGTCCTCCAGTTGATCATTCTTTTCCTTGTGCTGCTCAGTGTCACCAACAGTGTGAATATGAGCGCTTTTGAGCGGGTCGGCGAATTCGGGACGATGATGGCGCTGGGCAACCGGGGCGGTCAGGTATTTCGCTTGCTGGTCGTTGAAAACGTGCTGTTGGGTATCAGCGGTGGCCTGATCGGGGTTGCAATTGGGATATTGCTGGCCTTCTCGGTTTCGGCGATCGGTATCTCCATGCCGCCACCGCCGAATGCCAATATCGGTTACACCGCATATATTCGTATTGTGCCAGGAGTTATTCTGACCGCTTTATTTGTCGGCGTCAGTGCGACAATCCTGGCATCGCTGCTGCCAGCTTGGCGCGTCGGGAGAATCCCGGTGGTAGAAGCGCTGCGACGGAATTATTGATTAGTCGCATACTGCTCAGGTGTGTAAGGATTTCCACATATCTTCTTCGCCGCCGCGCATCCCAATTGCGGTACGCAGCTTGCCATGTCGCTCCTTGAAGACATCACGATACTTATTTAAAACAATCACTTGCAGAAAACCTATGGTTCTCCGTCGCCTAGTGACGACAACTCGACGGTGAATCTGGACGAGTGACGCTTCCAACTGCCTGATTTGTAATAGATGCGGGTACTGGCACACGCCTTGCTAAACGGTTCACCTTGCAAAATAGATGACTTATGTGATAATTAAAAGGTAAATAAATGTATCTGGAGAATGTGTTGTTCAACGGCCGTCACCAGCCTTTGGTTCCTCTGTCGTTTCCGCGGCACGCGCATGAAGCCCCTGCGAGGCCGTCGGCTAGGCCGCATGGCAGGCGGATTTGCGACAGCGCGTTCGTATTACAGAGGGGTGATGTTACGGTTCGTATTGCCCACGCCAGCCATGACCACCACCTCGCCGAAGCGCTCGTCAGGGAACGGTACGCGTGGCGCGGATACCAGTTGACGCCGCACGTCCACCACCCTCAGCGCAAGACCTTCCTTGCCTCCAGTGGCGACCAGCTCTTGGGCACACTATCGATTTTGCTGGACTCCAATACGGGCCTGGTAGCCGACGGCCTTTTCAAGCCCGAGCTCGACCGCTATCGCAAGTTGGGGCACCGAGTATGCGAGCTGGGCAAGCTGGCCATCTCCCAGGCCGGGAATTCGAATGAGGTGGCAACCGCACTGTTCAATATGGCTTACCTTTATGGGCGAACCATCCACCATGTTTCCGACACCTTCATCGAGGTGAACCCACGGCACGTGAGTTTTTATCGCCGCCTGCTCGGATTTGATGTTGTTGCAAAGGGGAGGCACTGCCCCCGCGTCAATGCCCCGGCAATCCTGATGCACCTGGATGTCGCACATGCGGATCGCCAGATCAGCCAGTTGGCGACAAGCGGCTGCTCCGCCCAAACGACGGGCTCACGCTCGCCATACTCATCCTTCCTGACCAAGCAACAGGAAGAAAGTCTCATCAAGGCATCTCTTGAACCGACCGAGGCAGAGGCCGGAAGCCAGGTTGCGTTCGCCTGACGGCGCCCGCAAACTGGCGAATTAGCCAAATTCCAGATCAACAGGCTCGACCCAACTGCCGGGCCGATGCATTTCGCTCACGACTGGATTGAGCAAACAAAAATATCCCCCTATACTGCTCTGAAAATGACGCATATACCCGGCCAAACGCCGGAAGGGGGGAAGATGAACCTGCATTCAGACCTGAATACCGCGTCGCCCACCGTGGTTTGAGGCCGCGCCCACGTGGATAGCCGCCCTCCGCTGAAGTCACCCGGCGCCGCGCTGATCCTGACCGGCGGCGGCGCCCGCGCCGCCTATCAGGTTGGTGTTCTGCTCGCTGTGGCAAAACTCTCCAGCAACCCGCGCCACAACCCCTTCCCCATCCTTTGCGGGACTTCGGCCGGCGCCATCAATGCCGCCTCCGTTGCCTGCCTGGCCGACAATTTCGGCAAAGCCGTCGCGGCTCTGGCCGACGTCTGGCGCGACATGCGAGCCAGCGACATCTACCGGGCGGATGCCATGGGAATCGGCGCGTCCGGGGCGCGCTTGCTGTCGATGCTGGTGGCGGGATGGCTGGTCCACAACCCACCCCGATCGCTGCTCGACAACTCGCCCCTGCGCGAACTGCTGACGCGCAATCTCGACTTCAGCGGCATCGAACGCTCCATCGCCAACGGCGCTCTGCATGCGGTCAGCATCACCGCCTCCGGATACGAATCCGGCGAAAGCATCAGTTTTTTTCAGGCGCACCCGTCGGCTCATCCCTGGCAGCGCGTCCAGCGCCTGGGGATTCGCTCTCCGCTGACCGTCGATCACCTGCTGGCCTCCAGCGCGATCCCCTTCGTTTTTCCGCCCATCCGCATTCATCGCGAATACTTTGGCGACGGATCGATGCGCCACCTGGCGCCGATCTCCCCCGCTGTTCATCTTGGCGCCGAACGCGTCTTGATTGTCGGGGCAAGCCCGGAGAATGAGCATCTCGATCGCAAGCGGGTGCAGTTCTACCCCTCCTTCGCCCAGATTGCCGGCCACGCGCTATCGAGCATCTTCCTCGATGGTTTGGGAGTGGATATCGAGCGGTTGCGACGGATCAACGCGACGCTCTCGGCGATTCCGCCCGATATTCGGTCTGCATCCGGAATTCCGTTGCGTCTCATCAAGACACTGATCATTTCGCCCTCCGAACGCCTGGAACGGATTGCCGCCGAGCACGCAACCGCCCTCCCCTGGCCAGTCAAGGCCATGCTGACCGGGATCGGCGCCATGAACCGCGAGGGAGGCGCGCTCACCAGCTATCTGCTGTTCGAGCGTTCCTACACCCGGACCCTGATCGACATGGGCTACGCGGATACAATGGCTCGCGACACCGAGGTTGGGGATTTTCTCGAACTCTGACCCAGGTTCGCGCTTTCCGCTCCGCTGTACACACCGCTTGATCTAGGGCATGAAGCGAGTGGCATTTTCGAGATCGCCGTGCGTCTTGCCTGAAGTCAGTGCATTGACGAACTTGGTCCACACCAGATCCGGTTCACCGAGATTGAAGCCATACGAGCCGCTGCGGCCATTCATATCATCGCGAATGGCAATGGCCTTGACGGTGGACACTTCCTTCAGTCCCAGTTGCACCGTGGCGTCGCTCCAGATATTCAAGGGCAGCGGTCGCTTGGCCCGGGCCTGAAACCCGTACTTCGAAACCTCGGTCACTTGCAGCGGGTAGCGTACCGTTTGGCCACCACCGCTGACCGTCAGATACCCCGGACACTTGAATGAGTAGCGGCGATAACGTCGCTCCTTTCTGCCAGGCCCTGACAACGCTGCAACATGTGGCGGGAGTACCTGATCGTAGTCGGGAAGATCATAGATCGAACGCAATAATTCCTTCTTGTGTTCGTTCAGACTGGCGAAACATGTGGTCCGGACGTTAAAGAAATGATCCAGCAGATCGGGGGTCAGGACCGGGTCGTTGGTTGTGTAGTAGCGGCGTTGCGGTAACTGGATGTTCGGCAGTTTGACTTCGGTGAAATAGGCATCCAGGTTCTTGCGCGCCGGTTTCGCGCCATAGGCATTCTTGAAGATGGCCGGGGCGTGGCGCAGGTCGAGCCAGGCGCCGACCGCCGGCGCGCCGTTGGCGAAATCGTAGTTCTCGACGACATTTGCCGTCAGCCGCCGGAAAAACAGCAGCGATTCGTACATCTCGATCCGGTTCGGGTTGACCGCGATGACCAGGTGCCGGGTATCGAAGAAGGTCACGCAATACTCGTACATGAACTTCATGAGCGGAAACAGGATGGCCCCGCCCGTCTTGCGAAACTTCGGATGCACGGCCAGGGCGGAGACCTCGGCGATGTTGCCTTCCTTGGAGCGAACGCCGCTCAGATCGAAGATGGTCTGGAGAGGAAAACCAAAGACGCTATCGCGGATCAGCGACAAAGTGCCGACCACCTCGCCGTCGTACTTGGCGCACAGCGTGGTGGTGGTTGGCAGGGCATGATAAATCGTTACCCGCATGCCCGAGGGGTCCGGCTTCATGAATCCGGCATTTACATAGGCATCGTGCAGCAACCGGAAACAGGCTTCCAGTTCCTCCTGCGTCTCGGCGATCTTCAGTTGCAGGCGCGCGCTCGGCGCCGGATCGCAATTGACGAACGAGCGATAGATGGCGAAACGCTGATCGCGCGGCAGGATCCCGAACAACTTGCGCAGTGCCTTGTGAAGCATCTTCATCGCGCGCTCCCCAGATATCCGAAAGGGGCCGGACTCAAAATTAGTTTACCGATCCGGAACAGGCGGTTTCATTATGCCACGCAGGCATTCTCGACCGCATCCGCCGGTGGCCTGCCAAACGCTGTCAATAGAACGTGAATTTCCGAGCACTTGCCCCTGGATCAAGGCCATGGGTAAATCGCCAATCTCCCTGTCCGACCGTCTGCGCCACAGTGTCCCCGCTGGATCAGGCGGACAGGAACACCCGGGAGGCGGATTCTCGAGCAACGAAGCATTCGGTGGAGTCTAGCACCGACTCAACAGTCCTTGGAAGCTTGGGCAATACCCGGTCGGGAGATTAGCTTGCGGCGCCGCAGATGCTGTTGTCAGGTAGCGACGATAAGGACGCGCGCATGCACTGGTGATCCTGTGAATTGATCCGTGTCCACAATTCAAGCGCTTGAGTGTCGATATTTTTTTACACCATACCCTGGCAAAATCTCCAGGCCGTGTCCTACCACATTGTTTTTCAATGCATTTATAAATCTGGCACGAGTCATGCTATATGTTGGTCAGCCGGCCTTATTGGCGCCGTAGCTAAAATTTTAGGAGAAAGACATGAAAAAACTAATTGCAACTGCGATCGCTTCAATTGGCATCGCCGCGTCGGCGCCGGCTTCAGCAATAGTAGTCGGCGGTATTGATTTTGGATCGCTCGGGCAACACCCACCTTGAGACGGCAACCCTTGCGGAAACATACATTAATGGTATCGGCCAAAATCTGACCGCCTACGGTTATGGTCAGCACCGTCAATGGTGATGCGACCTATTGCGCCGACGGTAGCTCAAACTGCGCCCTCTACTATGTTTTGAACGATTACACTTCAAGCTCTTCACCGGAGCTCAGTTCAGTTTACCGGTGGACGGTCAACCTCTATTACAGCGCGGCTCCCGCAATCAACCTGCTAAACCAGAGTTCCCCGACGAACATCGCTACCATCACGAGCATTGACACCGTGGTTGCAACTTAACGGTCATACGTTCTTCGATCCCGCTCTTTCCCGGCACTCAGACGCTGAACGGCGCCGGTACTTTGACTGGCGCCTACCCTGTCGATTTTGGTGCCGGGCTATTGGATGTTGTTTCGGGTTGGGGCAACGCAGGGGTCGAATTGGCCTTGGATACCAATACGATTGGTGACTGAGCTGGGCGGATTTGCCGATATTGCCTTCACTGCATCGAGCAACAACTTCGTGTTGAATCCAAATGATGCAATCGCGTCGTGCTGCACGGCAGACGCCCAAAGCCGGCGATTGGTGTTTGCAAGGGACGTCCAATATTCGCGGAACGTTTATTCCGGAACCTGGCAGCCTGGCGCTACTTGGCCTTGGTCTGGCCGGCCTTGGCTTCCGTGCCCGGCGCAAGACCAAGCAGTAAATCTGCCTCAGGTCGAACCTGACCCCAAAACCCCGCCGGACTGGCGGGTTTTTTTGTTACCCTTTAGCGTTTGCTCGACTATGACCCCAAAGCGTGATCAGCGCGCCCGACCGCGCTTGAGGAGTACGCCAGCACCTTGTCCAGATAATCTGCCGGCGGCGGTAGCGGCAAGCCGGCCGGCGCCAGCAGCGCCTGCGTGCGGTGGTTGGCGAAGGTTTGTTCCGTGGCGAGGTAATCGAGGAAGACCGGCAAGGTCTTGACCGCCCGCCGGACGTCGCGGGGCATGAACACGCTGGCGGCGGAGAGAATGGCCGTGAACAGGCCAGTCGGCAGATGGATCAGCGTGGGCAGTCGCCGCCCTCCGGCAGCGAAGGATCGTCTGACCTCCTTTCTGCAGCGGGGCCAGCAGCAAGGCGAACTCCGGTCCCGAACAGCTATGCAGGATGCGGCCCGAGGAGACATTCGTCTGGCTCGAACCAAGCAATGACCCCGGCGACATATCGGCAGGCACAATGTCGAGTCGGGCTCGGCCAAAGTCGGGCGTCAAGCCAAAAGTTCTGCCACCTGCCAGGAACTCGCACAGGTGGTAGAAGATCTGGAAGTGAATAATGCGGCCATCAGTGGCATTCCGACAACCATGCTCGGCCGGTGCACGGTCAGTGGCAAGCCGCCTTCGACCGCCGGCCGAGGCGCTCCTCCGCTTCGGCCTTGGCCTGCTCGTAGGGTTGTGGAATTCGCGCGGCTTCGATAACCACTCTCCGGCACGGCGCCGCGGCGTGCGACCGCCGACGCCGACGGTGCTGACAAATTCGATTTTCTGGAGTTTCCTGCACGCATTCGCCAGTTCGAGAATATTCACGGCTGAGTCACGACGAATACGGGCCTGTTCGATCGGCAAATTCATCCGCACATTGCCTGCCGAATGAACGATGTGCGTACACTCGGCGGCCAGCGCGCTGTAGGCGGGCATCCTCCAGGCCGAAGCGCGGGAGCGTCACATCGCCGCGCCAGGCCCGGATACGTTCGCGCGCTGGCACGTCTTCGTAGAGAGAGAGAGAGAGAGAGAGAGAGAGAGAGAGAGAGAGAGAGAGAGAGAGAGAGAGAGAACAGAGAGAGAGAGCGAGAATCCCCCAGAACCGGCAGAGTTCCTCGCGGCGCTCAGCCAGTCCTGCGGCGATCTTGCACGCAACAGAAGCTGCACTCGTGTTTCCGGATCCGCCAGCAAGAGCGGGATCAGGGCGCTGCCGATGGCGCCGGTGGCGCCAGTCACGAAGTAGTTTTTCATAAGCTGCAGATCACATTGAGGCCATCGCTGGTGGATTCCGCAAAGGGCGCACCGGCGGCGCTTTCCAAACGGATGTATAGCTCGTCGAGCACCGCCGCAAATCGAACTTCGATGTTGGGCCGGCGCAACTTCAGGTTGCCGGTCAGATCGCCACCTTCGACCGTCAGTGACTGGGCGGTGACCAGCAGGCCGGCTGGCCGAAGGTAGCCAGGCAGTGCGGCGACGGCCTGTATCACTTCGCCGCGAAGCTGCTGGCAAAGACGGTCGGGATCGGCTTGCCAGGCTGGCGTGGCGACCACCAGCAAGGCCACGGGAACCGCGTGCTTGGCGCCGAAGACGATGGCGTGCTCGACCTCGAGGCACCTGCTTGAGGAGATTTTCTATGCTGGTCGGCGCCACCTTGCGCCCGGTCGACGTCTTGAATACCTCGGATTTCCGACCGATCAGGCGAACGAACCCATCATCATCGATGCTTGCGTAATCGCCACTGGTGAGGTAGCCATCGTCGTCGATCGGGGCGTCAGCGGGGCTCTCGCCGAAGTACCCGGAGAACACACCGGGGCCGCGAACCTGCAATTCGCCGTCATCCGCCAGGCGAACCTCGCAGCCTGGCAAGGGATGGCCGACCGTGCCAAAGCGGAATCGCTCGGGGCGGTTCAGGGAAACCGGAATGATGTTTTCACTGAGGCCATAGGCTTCCAGAACCGGTAGCCCGATGCCGTGAAAACGTTCGAGTAGCCAGGTTGGCATCGGCGCCGAGCCACTCAACATGAAGCGCAGATTGGAGCCCAGAATGCCGCGCAACTTGCCGAGTACCAGACGTTCCGCCAGCGAGAAGTAAATGCCGTCGAGCAATCCCGGCGAACGTCCGGCACGCGCGGCGGCGGCATGTCGCTCACCGGCAGTCAGGGCCCATTGGGCAATGCGCCGTTGCAGCGGCGGCTTTTTCACCAGCGCTTCCTGGATTCCGGCGTAGAGTTTTTCATAGAAACGCGGCACGCCGATAAAGACGTGCGGCGCGATGCTTGGTGCGAAGCGCATGATTTCCCGCGGGTCGCCAACGTAATAGGTATATGCCCCGCGGCCAATGGCGCAAAGGTTGATCATGCGCTGAAAGAGGTTCGACAGGGGCAGCCAGCAGGCGAGATGGCTGCCGGCCTGGATATCCGGAAAGGCCGACAGAATTGACGACGCTGCCAGACACATCTGGCGGTGGCTGTATTCGATGCCTTTTGGCGTTCCCGTCGTGCCCGACGTAAATATGATGGTGGCGGGATCGTCCGGTTGCGCAAGGTTCCAGTCACCACCGGCATCCGGTTTCAGAAGCAGCGACTCAAGCGGAATGGTGTCGCCTTCACTGCCTGGTTCAATGCAGATGACGAAACGCAGTTCCTTACGCACTTCGTCGCCCAATTGCTTGAGCATGGCGGAATTGCCGACAACAATGCCTACGAAGTCGCAGCGCCGTGCGATATCCTGGGTATGTTCGTTCAGGCCATAAGGATCAAGTCCCACCGCCACGCCGCCAGCGGCAAGTATGGCGAATTGCGCGTAGTCCCACTGCCGCGAACTGCCGGCCAGAATGCCGACCCGTTCGCCTCGCGCCAGGCCGAGGGCGCGAAGACCCATCGAGATGGCCGCCACCGCACGACCATAGTCGCCCCAAGTGGTCGCCACCCATTCCGAATGCGCAGAAAAATCCCATAGCGCCGGCTCATCCGGCATCAGTTCGGAACGGGCGCGCAACATCCCGGGTACCGTCCATCCGGCCCCCGGGATTGCCTCCTTGATTTCCTCCGTACTTGTCATCTTGTATTGTTGCAGCGTTCTTTTCATCGTCCCGACGACGCCTTCACGGTTTTCCCGGGACTGGATCGTAAGCCCCCTTGGGCTGGTTGATGCGCAGTTCCTCCCCGGTCAGGCCCAGCCAGTTCAGGCTACGTGTCACTTCTCTGGCCGGCCCGAGCCGATTGAGAATGAGAAAGTCCACAAGCGGCCCCATGATTCGCCAATAGTTCCGGTTGGCCTTGCCGCGCCGGATCAGCGCTGAAAACTCGGGGGCATAGGGGTTGTAGCCGAAGGCGTGGAGGTCGGAATACATCAACAGCCAGTTGATCGGATAATTGCTGTGAATTGGGTTCGCGTGCTTGCTGCTTGCAACGAGCCCGAATTCGACTACCTTGCGCATGATTTCCTCCTGGTTGTATGGCCAGGCGTGATACGGCGCCAGATAACGCGGAAATTGAGTGCCCGCCGGGTAGCTCCGGGGGTTGAAGAAGCGGCCCAGGTCGTCGGCATCGAACTCGCCGGAACTGGCCAGGCCCGGGGGAGTCCAGTCAGTGTCGCAGATCAACTGCCGTGAAAACTCGTAGAGCATTCGCTCGGGTTCGGGCTGCCCGGCGAGTAGCCCGCGAGCACCAGCGGGATTTCCTTTTCCAGCGCCAGCTTGATTGCATCACCCTCGAACAGCGGAGCATAGACGTAGGAAATCGGTGTAACCGCGCCACGCTCCTCCTGATTGCGCAGGAGATGGCGAAAAGCTTTTTCGTAGAACGAATGCGCGGGCGCGAATGTGATGTGATCGATGTCGAGCTTCGCCAGTGTGCGCCGAATGTTGTCCCAGGCGAGTTTGGGGATATTGACGTCAACGGTGAATGCGAGAACCTTGAGCTTGAGCTCGACTTTGAGTTTGTACAGGAGGTAAACACTGTCTTTGCCGCCGCTCAGGGGAACCAGGCAATCGTATTGCCCCTGTCCGCGGCAATCGATGAGCGCCTTCTCGAAATCGGCGGCGAAATCCAAGCGGGCCTCTTCTTCCCGTGCCGATTCGGTCGCCAGCCGCTCGGTGTCACGGCAGAGGTTGCAGATGCCATCCGTTCCCATCTCGATCCCGGGTACAGCGTCGGGAATGAGACAATTGCTACATCTTTTCATCTTGTACTCCGTCGCGCAGCTTCTATTTTGCGCGCATAAACATGTGGATCACTGCCTGATCAACCTTTAGCTCTATACTCAGTCTGAAACAGAAAAAAGGCAATCGGTTGATGAGGGGAAGATATGCTCTCAGCGTGGGCGTTGGATTTCTGCTCTTTGATCGACCGAGCGCGCGAACTGATGCTGCGCGGCAACGCTTTCCAGCGCCGCCCCAAGCTCGGCAAATGGGACTGGACTGGCTATGGCCGGCCGTTCCCTTACAATGTGAGCCCATGAATCCCGACCAATACTGCCAGGAGAAGTGCGCCGCCAGCGGCTCCTCCTTCTATTACAGCTTCCTGTTCCTGCCCGCCGAGCGCCGGCGCGCCATCATGGCGCTCTACGCCTTCTGCCGCGAAGTCGATGACGTCGTCGACGAATGCAACGACATTGCGCTGGCCTCGACCAAGCTGAGCTGGTGGCGCCAGGAAATCGAGCGCGTCGCCGACGGCCAGCCGCAACACCCGGTCGGCCTGGCGCTGAAAGCGCGTCAGCGGCCAGTTCAACCTGCCCAAGGAACAACTGCTCGAAATCATCGACGGCATGGAGATGGATCTGCAGCAGACGCGCTATCTCGATTTCAAGGGCCTGTCGCTCTACTGCTACCGCGTCGCCAGCGTCGTCGGCCTGCTCGCCGCCGAGATTTTCGGCTTCAAGGACCGCCAGACGCAGAAATATGCGCACGACCTCGGCATGGCCTTCCAGCTCACCAACATCATCCGCGACATCGGCGAGGATGCGCGGCGCGGCCGCATCTACATCCCGATGGACGAACTCAAGCAGTTCGACGTGCCGGCCGCCGACATCCTGAATGCGAAGTACTCGGACAATTTCACCGCACTGATGAAATTCCAGACCGAGCGCGCCGAGAAATACTACGCCCAGGCGATTGCCCAGTTGCCGGCCGTCGACCGCAAGAGCCAGCGCCCCGGCCTGATCATGGCGGCGATTTACCGCACGCTGCTCGACGAGATCAGGCGCGACAACTTCCAGGTGCTGCACCAGCGCATCGCGCTGACCCCGGTGCGCAAGCTCTGGATCGCCTGGAAGACCTGGGCCTTCGCATGAAGGTCGCCGTCATCGGCGGCGGCTGGGCGGGCATCGCCGCCGCTGTCGAACTGACGGCGGCCGGCGTCGATACCACCTTGTTCGAAGCGGGCCGCGTTCTTGGCGGGCGCGCCCGTTCAATTACCGTCGCTGGCCGCACGCTGGACAACGGCCAGCACATCCTGCTCGGCGCCTACCGCGAGACGCTGGCCCTGATGCGCCGCGTTGGCGCCGACCCCGACAAGCTGTTTGATCGCCGCCCGCTGCAAGTCATCGACCACACCGGCTTTCGCATGGCGCTGCCCAAGCTGCCGGCGCCACTCAATGTCGCCTGGGGTTTGCTGGCGGCAAACGGCGTCAGCCTGAGCGAAAAACTGGCGACCGCCTGGTGGATGCAGGGCATCAAGGCTCGCCGCTTTCGCCTGGACCACGACGGCACCGTCGCCGAATGGCTGGATGCTGCCGGGCAGACCGGCACGCTGCGCCGCCACCTGTGGGAACCGCTCTGCCTTGCCGCGCTGAACACGCCGGCCGAACGCGCTTCGGCACAGGTCTTTGCCAATGTGCTGCGCGACAGCCTGGGGAGCGCCCGGCAGGAAGACACTGATCTGCTGTTGCCGCGCGTCGATTTGGGACAATTGCTGCCCGAACCGGCGACCCGCTGGCTCACGGCAAACGGCGCGACGCTCTGTTTCGGCACGCGCGTCGCAGGCATTACCGTGACACCCGACGGTATCGCCATTGCCGGCGTGAGCCACGATGCCGTCGTGATCGCCACCGCCCCGCAACACGCCGGCAAACTGTGGCCGGCGGCAGACACGGCCTACGAATACGAGCCGATTGCCACGGTCTACCTGCAATTCGGGGCCAAAACGCACCTGCCGTTTCCGCTGCTCAACCTGCTCGGAAAACATGGCCAGTGGGTCGTCGACCACGGCAATGGCCTGCTCGCCTGTGTATTGAGCGGCCACGGCGACTGGGAGTCGCTCGCTGATGATGCGCTGGCCGCCGCGCTGCAGCATGAACTGGCCACTCCCGGAAAAAGCGGGCTGGCGCAAGGTCATTCGCGAAAAACGCGCGACTTTTTCCTGCCGCCCGGGCATTCCGCGACCTCCTGGTACCACCGCGCACCCGTACGTCCTGCTGGCCGGCGATTACACCTGGGCCGACTATCCGGCGACCCTCGAAGGCGCCGTGCGCAGCGGCCGCCGCGCCGCCCACGTGCTGCTGCAAAATCGCCACAATCAGCCAACATGAGCGCCTATCTAACTCTTTCCGCCCTGCTGCTGTTGGCCGACCTCAACGTAACGACTGCAGCGGTCACCCCCTACGTGGTCGGCTTTGCCATCATGCAATCAATGCCCGCGCCCGCGCGCCAGTTCCTCCATGAGCAGGCGCGCCTCCAGGCGCTGTAGCGATGCCGTGACGCGATTCGAGTTGTCGGTCAGCTCGTCCAGCATCCCCTTCAACTGCGCGAGGCTGAATTCCGTATCGATCACCGAAAAAATCGTTTCGCAAATGTCATGCATGGCGCGATGCGGAACATCGAGTGATTCGTAGTCCGGATCGCCGGCAAAGGCCTTGCCCAATCCGCAATGCCAGTGCCCGAGCGCACACTCGGCATGGCCGGTATGCAAGCCTTTCAGGTTGAGATCGCCCCGCTTCTCGCTCTTGACATAGGCGAATACGGCATCGACCAGCAGCGTCTTCTGCCAGGTATGGCTGAGCTGGGCCATGCGCAGCATGCCGACCGGCGACGCCGGCCAGCGATTGCCGGCGTTGAGAAAGACCAGATAATCGTCAGGGGCGAGCGGCGGGCTGATCCAGTAGCCCTGCCCTTCGTGGCAGCCGCAATGGATCAGCGTGTTGTAAACGCCCTCGGTCTCGATCCCCTCGATCACGGTCTTGAGGCCCAGCATCTGCGCCATGGCGACGCTGGCCTTGACCAGCGTGGCGCTCTTGGGCGAACTGAGCATGCGCAGCACGAAGCTCTGGTCCATCTTGATCGCATCGAAGGGCAGGCGATTGAGGCTGTCCAGCGATGAGTAGCCGGTCCCGTAGTCGTCCATGGAAAGCTGCACGCCTTCACCGATCAGCGCATGGAGGCTTCTGGTCGTCATCTCGCTGCCGGAGACTGTCTCCGACTCGGTAATCTCGATTTCCAACTGGCTGCTGCTGATCGAGCCACTCGCGACCGCCGCGCGCACCAGCGCCAGCAAGCGCGGCGTATCGAGGTCCTGCGCCGTGACGTTGAGCGCCACCGTCGTTGCCGCATTGACATTGCGGATGCGCTGGAAATCTTCCACCAAGCGGGGAAACATGGACTGGGTGATCTCCGGCACCAGACCATGGGCGAGCGCCACGGGGATGAAGGCATCGGGCGGGACGATCGTCCGCTCGTCCCGCTGCCAGCGGATCAACGCTTCGGCGCCGCTGACCTGCCCGGTCAGAAACGACACTTTCGGTTGATAGAAGAAGCGGAATTCGCCCTGATTGAGGGCATGCCAAATCTCTGCCGCAGTCACTTGCATGAACGCACCCCGCAATCATGTTCACGACACCAAATATCGTCCGGCTTCAACCCTTGTCAGAGACTCCACAGACAATCGGGCAAAGCGAACACAGCCGGAGGACGATTTCTCTGACTGCGCAGGCGACCCAACGTACTCGCGTAGAACCCTGGTGTCAATGAAGATGGAAGGTATCGGCAGGAGCCCGCCACTGTCACAACGCCAGCCCCCTCAGTCCAGCCGCCCGGACAGAATCCGCAATACCCGCCCGCAGCGCGCGGCAATCGCCTCGTCGTGGGTAACGAGGATCAGCGTCGTTCCCTGCCTGGCGTTGAGATCGAACATCATCTCGATGATCTGCTGACCGGTCGCCGCATCGAGATTGCCGGTCGGTTCGTCGGCCAGCACCAGCCGCGGACTCGGGGCAAAGGCACGGGCCAGCGCCACGCGCTGCTGCTCGCCGCCGGACAAATGCTTCGGGTAATGCTTGAGGCGATGTTCGAGCCCGACGCGCACCAGCCAGTCGCGGGCAATTGCGGTCGACGCCCGTGAACCGGCCAAATCCAGCGGCAGCATGACGTTTTCCAGCGCGTTGAGTGACGGCAGCAGTTGAAAGGACTGAAAAACGAAGCCGAGCAGTTTGCCGCGCTGGCGGGCGCGCTCATCCTCGTCGAGCGCCGCCAGCGCGACGCCGTCGAGACGGATTTCGCCGGACGTGGGAACATCGAGGCCGGCAAGCAGACCAAGCAGGGTCGATTTTCCCGAACCCGAGGCGCCAACGATGGCCACCGTTTCCCCCGACATGACCGAAAACGAAATATCCTGCAGAATCGTCAACGGCTCACCGCCGTTATCGACGGTTTTGCCCAGCCCCAACACTTCAACCACCGGTTTCTCGATCATGCGGATTGCCCTGCTCCTGTTTGCCCTGCTCTTTTCCGCCACGCCGGCGTTTGCCGCCCGGACCATCCTGGTCCTCGGCGACTCGCTTTCCGCCGGCTACGGCATCCGTCCAGAACAGGCCTGGCCGGCGTTGCTGGACAAACGCCTGAGCGAGAAGCGTCTCGATTATAGCGTCGCCAATGTCTCGATTTCCGGCGAGACCACCGCCGGCGGTCGCGCCCGCCTGGCTGAAGCCTTGCAACGTCACAAGCCGGCGGTCGTCGTCATCGCCCTCGGCGCCAACGACGGCCTGCGCGGCCTGCCGCTCACCCAGATGCGCGACAACCTCGCCGCCATGCTCGATGCCGCCCAGGCAGCCGGGGCGCGCACGCTGCTGATCGGCATGCGCCTGCCGCCCAACTACGGCCCCTACGCCGCCGAGTTCGCGAAGAGTTTCGAGGACACCGCCAAACGCAAGAAAAGCGCCCTGCTCGACTTTCTGCTGGCGCCGATTGCCGCCAATCCAACCTACTTTCTCCCGGACAACCTGCACCCCACCGCCGAGGCCCAACCACTGATCCTGGATAGCGTCTGGCCCGGCCTGCAGCCACTGCTAAAATAGCCGGATGACCGCTGACCGCACACCGCTGGCCGACCTTGCCGATTTCGACGAGATCATCGACGTCCGCTCGCCCGCCGAATTCGCCGAAGACCACATCCCGGGCGCCATCAACTGCCCGGTGCTCGACGACGCGCAACGGATCGAGGTCGGCACCCTCTACAAGCAGGTTTCCCCGTTCGAGGCGAAAAAGATCGGCGCCGCGCTGGTCTCCGAAAACATCGGTCGCCATCTGCGCGAACGCTTTCTCGGCAAGGCGCGTGACTGGAAGCCGCTGATCTACTGCTGGCGCGGCGGCAACCGCAGCGGCTCGATGACCACCGTCTTTCGCGCCATCGGCTGGAAGGCGAGTCAGCTCGAAGGCGGCTACAAGACCTGGCGCAGCCACGTCGTCGCGCAGCTCGAACACCTGCCGCCGTCCTTCGACTTCCGCGTTATCTGCGGCGCCACCGGCAGCGCCAAGACGCGCATCCTGCAGGCCATCGGCGCCTTGGGCGAACAGGTACTCGACCTCGAAACCCTGGCCAGCCACAAGGGCTCCGTCCTCGGTGTCCTGCCGGGCCAGCCGCAACCGGGCCAGAAATGGTTCGAAACCCTGCTGCTGCAGGAACTGGAGCGCTTCGACCCGGCGCGGCCGGTGTATGTCGAGGCGGAAAGCCGGAAAATCGGCCGGCTGCACGTACCCGAGGCGCTGATCGCGCGCATCCGCGCTGGCGAATGCCTCAGCGTCGATGCTTCGCTGGCGGCCCGCGTCGCCTTCCTGCTCACCGACTACGATTATTTCCTGACGATGCCGGCGTTCCTGAGCGAACGGCTCGCTGTGCTCAAAAACCTGATCAGCCGGGAAACCATGGCCCGCTGGCAGGAAATGATCGCGGCAGGCGAATGGCCGGCGCTGGTTCGCGAATTGCTGGAACAGCACTACGACCCGCTTTACCAACGTTCGCAGGATCGCAATTTCACCGGCTACAGCGCCCTGAAAGTGAAAGGGTCTGTAGCCCAAGGCCTCGTAGTGGCTCAAGCACCCTTGGGGTGCAATCCTGACACCTTTCCGACCGACGACCTGTCAGCGACCGGTATCGCCGGTCTTGCCGCGCGCATCGTTCACTCGCGGACGGCGCAAACCGCCTGACGCAGCGCCGGCTTCGGGCAGTCCGTATAACCTTCCTCGAAGGCAATTTCGCGCAGGCCGGCGGCACTTGCGACGGCACGCAGTTCCCCCGGACGCAGCAGGAATTCGGGATTGGACGGTTTGCCATAGGCTTCATTGCCGAGCATGAAGGTCTCGTAGATCAGGACGCCGCCGCTGGCGAGCAAGGCACAGACATCCGCCAGACGCGGTCGCCACAGGTAATTGGTGACGACAATACCGGCGAAGCGCTCGCCGGCAAGCGGCCAGTCGCCGCCTTCAAGGTCAAGTTGCAGCGCCGTTATCCCAGCCACCCCTTGCAGTCCGGAAATTGCCTCAAAATCCCGGTCAACCGCAACAACCTTGTAACCCTGTGCGGCCAGCAAGCGCGCATGGCGACCGCTGCCGCAGGCAAGATCAAGCACGCGCCCACCCGGCGCCAGGCGCGGCAGATGGCGCACGACCCAGGGCGATGGAGCTATCATGGCGGCGTGTTCATTGAGGGACGAAGTCATGTCGGAAGTTGTCGTTCGGGAGAATGGTCAGGGAAGATACCAGCAGGCGGTGATCGCTGGCCAGCACAGACTTCTCGCCGACGAGCCGGTCAGCCTGGGCGGCGCGGATGCCGGGCCGGCGCCGTTCGATTTTCTGATGGCTGGCCTCGGCGCCTGCACCGCGATGACCTTGCGCATGTACGCCGAGCGCAAGGGCTTGCCGCTGACAAGGGTCGGCGTCAGCCTGAGCCATGACAAGGTGACGGTCGACGGCGTCAGTCGCGACCGGTTTTTGCGCGACATCACGCTGCACGGCGACCTGACCGGCGAGCAGCGCGCGCGATTGCTGGAAATTGCCAACAAATGCCCTGTTCACCGCGCCCTCACGCAATCGCTGGCGATCGAATCCCGGTTGGTCGATTAGGGGTATTGCCCTACACCCGACATGGAAACCATAAGACTTTCATGTTAAAGTTGTGCACTGCACAATAATAGCCTTAAAAGAGGTTGGTCATGCTTGAACAACATTACCTGACGACACTTTTTGAACCGAAATCGGTCGCCGTCATCGGCGCCTCCGACCGCGAAAACGCCGTCGGCGGCGTCATCTTCAAGAACATCCTGAGTTCGGGCTACAAGGGCCGGCTCTACGCCATCAACCCCAAGCACGAAACCGTGCAGGGCCAGCAGGCCTACAAGTCGATCGAGGAGATCGGCGCCCGCGTCGAAATGGCGGTCATCGCCACGCGACCGCAGACGGTGCCGCAGATCATCGAGCAGTGCGGCCGCAGCGGCGTCCGCAACGTCATCATCATTGCCGCCGGCTTCTCGGAATCCGGCCATATCGGCGCCGCGCTCGAGCGCAAGGTGCTCGAAATCGCGCGCTCCTACAACGTCCGCATCCTCGGCCCCAACTGCCTCGGCATCATCCGCCCCGATCTCGGCCTCAACGCCACCTTCGCCCGGATGACCGCCAACAGCGGCAACCTCGCGCTGGTTTCGCAATCCGGCGCCATGTGCTCGGCGGTGCTCGACTGGGCCAAAAGCAACCAGATCGGCTTCTCGTCGGTCATTTCGCTGGGCATGACTTCCGACATCGATTTCGGCGAGATCCTCGACTACCTGATCTACGACAACCGCACCCACTATATCCTGATGTATGTCGAGGGCATCCGTAATGCCCGCCGCTTCATGAGTGCGCTGCGTTCCGCCGCCCGCATCAAGCCGATCATCCTGCTCAAGTCCGGGCGTCATGAGGCTGGCTCGCTGGCGACCGCCGTCCACTCGGGCATGGAGGCGGTTTCCGACTCCGTATTCGATGCCGCCGTGCGGCGCGCCGGCGTGGTTCGCGTGCAGAACGTCGGCCAGCTCTTCTACGCCGCCAAGGCGCTCGCTTCCAAGTTCCGCCCGCTGGGCAATCGCCTCGCGATCATCACCAACGGCGGCGGACCAGGCGCGATGGCGGCCGACCGCGCCGGCGACCTCGGCATTCCCCTGGCCACCTTGTCCGACGAAACGATGGCGACGCTCAACAAGGCGCTGCCAACCAACTGGTCGCACAGCAATCCGATCGACATCGCCGGCGACGCAACCCCGGAACGCTACCGCGACACGATCCTCACCGTCACCCACGACCCGAATGTGGATGGCACGCTGGTCATGCTCTCGCCGCAGGCGATGACGGAGCCGATGGAAGTCGCCAAGGCCATCGTCGAGGTGGCCGACAAGACCAACCGCTCGATCTTCTGCTGCTGGATGGGCGAGGAGCAGGTATCGGCCGCCCGCCGCTTTCTCGAGGAATCGGGCATCCCGGCGCTGCGCATGCCGGAGACGGCGATCGAGTTGTTCCACCACATCTCGAAGTATTACCGCAACCAGAAACTGCTGCTGCAGACACCGGAACCGACACGCCAATATGGCCGACCCGAGGCCGAAGGCGCCAAGATGCTGATCGAGGCCCTGCTCGCCGAGCGCCGCCAGGTACTGTCCGAAATGGAATCGAAGGCCATCCTGCGCGCCTTCCGCGTGCCGGTCGCCCAGACCATGGTCGCCCGCACGGCAACCGAGGCCTTGCTGCTCGCCGAACAGATCGGTTTCCCGGTCGCCATGAAGGTCGATTCGCCCGACCTGACGCACAAGACCGACGCCGGCGGCGTGCGCCTCAACATCATGAATGCCCCGGCGGTGCGCAACGCCTATCACGACATTATCGACACGGTGCAGAAGCGCCACCCGAGTGCCAAGATCAGCGGCGTTTCGATCGAACCCTTCCTGCACCGCCCGAATGGCCGCGAACTGATGATCGGCGTTTTCCGCGATCCGATCTTCGGGCCAGTCATCACCTTCGGCGCCGGCGGTTTCGATGTCGAAATTTTCAGCGACCGCTCGGTCGCCCTGCCGCCGCTCAACAAGTTCCTGGCCAAGGACCTGATCGAGTCGACCCGCGCCGCGAAGATTCTCGACCAGTTCCACAACATGCCGCCGGTCAACCGCGAGGCGCTGAAGGAAGTGCTGCTCTGCATCTCGGAAATGGTCTGCGAACTGCCATGGATCATCGAGCTGGACATCAACCCGCTGATCGTCGATGAAAATGGCGCCATCGCCGCCGACGCGCGCATCGTCATCGACCACGCCAGCGGCGCCAGCGGCGACCGTTACGCGCACATGGCGATCTATCCGTATCCGGTGCATCTGACCCAGGAATGGCAGATGAACGACGGCAAGGTCGTCACCATCCGGCCGATCCGGCCGGAGGACGCCGACATGGAGCAGGAATTCGTCAAGGCCATGTCCGATGAGTCACGCTACTACCGCTTCATGGATACCCTGCGCGAACTGACGCAGACCATGCTGGTCCGCTTCACGCAGATCGACTACGACCGCGAAATGGCACTGGTCGCCACGCTGCCCGGCGAGGAAGGCAAGGAAACGCAGATCGGCGTCGCCCGCTACGTGGTCAATCCGGACGGCGAATCGGTCGAGTTTGCGCTGGCCGTCGGCGACGACTGGCAGAAGTGCGGCGTCGGCCGCAAGCTGATGACGGCGCTGATCGACTGTGCCCGCCAAAAAGGCTATCGCGCCGTGGTCGGCGACGTGCTGTCGACCAACAGCAAGATGTTCCGCCTGATGACCAGTCTCGGCTTCGGCATCCACCCGCACCCGGACGACACCGCGGTCAAGCGCGTGGTCAAGCCGCTGACGGGCTGAACGATCCAGCAAAGCGCTTACCATCGATCAGGCCCGGTAAAATAGCGAAGCCCCGGGAAGAACGGGGATTTTGATTGACGTGTAGGCAGGGCTTCAACCGCCTCGCCCGCCTACGCTTCAGTCGCTTGACCGGAGACCGTTTTCGTATGGATGGCAAGACTGAGGGCAGCGCTGAATTTTCTGCGTGGAATCCGGGGATCGGTACCGGAATCCCCAGCCAGTTCCGGTCGCTGGAGACGATCTTCCGCCCCGAGTGCGTTTTCAGCGGGGCGAGCGAAGTCAGGGAATTCGCCAGCCTGACCGGGCTCCCCGAGGAGGAGCTGACGGTTTTCCGGCCGGAACGACTGGTGCTGCACGAGATCATCATCCGCGTGACGGCCGATATTGCCGTCGCCGAAGGCGCCGAGGAAGAAGACTTTGGCTGGAACTTCCGCCGGATCGCCGAGCACATCCGGAATGCCTATGTCGAGCCGCGCATGGACGCGATCAGGGATGCCTACGCCGATCTCCGCCAAAGCGCCGACGACACCGTGCGTCAGCTCCTCGCCGAGACCCTGTTTCGCTTGCCGGCGCCCGCGGAAACGCCGCGTTCCTGGTGGCGCCGCCTGGGCAAGTCCGCGCCGCCGGTTCCCGAGTCCGCCGTGGAGCGCGACCACCGGGCCATCGCCGCCTACAAAGCAGCGGGACTGGCCAGCGACGATCCCTTGCGGCGGGCGCTGTTCAAGAGCCTCTACCGCGTTCTGAACGCAATCGCCGGCAAGCGCGGCAGCGTCATCTCGGATCAGGACCTGCTCGCCAGACTGGTCGGCCAGCACGTCTGCAACAGTTACGGCAGCCACCTGATCGGGCAGATGATCGCGCCGCTCGTCAACACGGCGATCGAACAGGAAGGCTACGCCCGCGTACCCAACCGCGAGACGCCCGTCCTGATCAGCCTCAAGGGCGCATCGGCCGCGGGGAAGAGTTCGCTGCGCCCGCTGATCAAGCAAATCATGCGCAACCAGGGCATCGAAGCCGACGGTTACGCCACCATCAGCCCCGACGTCTGGCGGCGCCTGCTGCTCGACTACGAATCCCTGGGCCCCGCCCGCAAGTATGCCGGCCACCTGACCAGCCGCGAACTGCTGGTCATCGACGGCAAGCTCGACCGTTACATCCGCGACAAGGCCAACCGGAACCACGCCATTCCGCACTTTCTGGTCGATCGTTTCCGCTTCGACAGCTTCTCCACCGACAAGGTGACGCGGGTCCTGCACGACACCTACGCCAAGTATGTGGATACGATGTACATGTACTTCATCGTCACGCCGCCCGAGGAAACGGTCGAGCGTGGCTGGCAGCGCGCGCTGGAGCGCGGGCGTTACAAGGCGGTGGAGGATTTCCTCGGCCACAGCATCGAAGCCTACTCCGGCATGCCGAAGATACTGTTCAAGTGGCTCGCCTACCGTCACCCCAGCTACCGCTATTTCTTTCTCGACAACCGGGTGCCGAAAGGCACCTTCCCGAAGACGATCGCCTTCGGCGACCAGACCGAGATGACGATCCACGACCCGGTCGCCTTCATCAACATCGAGCGTTATCAGAAGATCAATGTCAATGCCGGCACGCCTGGCGAGGTTTATCCCGCGGCAGCACTGATGTCGGTAGCCGCCAATTCCGGGTTTTTGAAGGAGTGCATCCGGCGGATACCGCTGGTCAGGTTCACCGACCGCGATAGCGGCATCACCTACCTTCGGGTGCGCGACGGGGAGCGTCGAAGTGCTCGACGCGGAGGTTCTCGCCAGGGTCATGAACGACAGGGAGAGCGCCGCGGCCATCGGCGAAATCGCACCCCAGTTGAACGCCAAGCGATCTTGACGCCGTACCGTTCAGCGAGAATCCCGGCGTTCGCCTCCAGCCGGCAGCGAAACCACGGGCGTCACCGGCAGACTGGCTGGCCACGTCCCCTTGGCGCTGACCTGCGCGTTGTCGAAGACCAGCCAGCTCTGACTGCCGTAGTGCGGCAAGCCACGCTGCAGCGCGCGCAGGGCAGCGGCGTCCGCGGCCGAAATGACGGCTAGCGGAGCAGCCTGGCCTTTCCCGTCATCCGTTCGTTGCACGGTCCATACTTGCGCCGTACCACGTCCGGCCAGTTGCTCCGGGCGCGCAGGCAGGCCGCTGGCAGCAAGTGTGCGATCGACTTCGGCCGGCGTACCAACCAGAAGAACCGGGTCCTTCCCGCGCAGCGCCGCGGCAAAGCCCGCTTCGTTCACCAGCCGCGCCGGACGTTCAAAAAAGCGCTGAATCAGCGGGTCGACCGCAGCAACCGCACCCGGCGCAGTGGCGACATTGAAAACCCGCGGGGCGGCGGCGCCAATCCAGCGGCGCAGAATCGGCGGCAGGCTGGCCGCATCGAGCTCGCGCCAGACGCGAAGTTCCGGGTCAAGGCGCACGCTTTGCGCCAGGAAATCGAGATCCAGAAAAACCACCGAGCGCGCTTCTGCAAGATCGATCCAGCGCATTTCGCGGCGGCCCGGCCCGCTGATTTCGACCGGCAGGCGCAGGGGCAGCGGCGGCTTGCCCTGCCTTACATCGAGACTAAGGCGGTGCCGGTTGCCGAGCGGCTTGGTCTCGGCGCCTGCGATGACGACTGCGGGCATGCCGCGGCGCTCCAGCCAGGCAGCGAAGAAAGGCCCGAGATTCTGGCCGGAGGCCTTTTCGAATGCGGCCTGCAGGTCATCCCACGCGGCGACCGTGAACCGCCGGCTGGCCCAGAAGTCGCGGATGCCCTGGCGAAACGCCGTTTCGCCGATGCGGTCGCGCAGCATGACGAACAGCATCGCCGACTTTCCGTAGCCCACCGCCGCCCCGGCACCATGGGTGCGCGACCGAAAATCGCGCAGCGCGGGCTGGTCGGCAGGCGGCAGGGACAGCCGCATCACGCAGCCAGGCCAGGCGCATCTCGGCGGCGGCCGTCGCGGATTCCGCTTCCTTGTAGGCATAGTCGGCCATGAAGGTGGTCAGCCCCTCGGACCAGTTGCCGCGCGCATAATCGGCATAGACGCCATTACCCCACCAGTTGTGCAGGATCTCGTGGCCGAGCGAGGTCTTGCGGATGAAAGGCAGGCGCAGGACGGCCTCGCCAAGATAGGTCAGGGTCGGCATCCCGAAACCGGTCGGCAAGGGGCCGGCGACAATGGAAAACTCGCTGTACGGGTAGTCGCCGATTTCCTGGCTGTAGCGCTCGATATAACGCTGCGTATCGTCAAGGTAGGCCTCGGCCAGCCCGGGCTCCGCATCGAGCTCGGCGGAAAAATAGGTGCGCAGGGCGAGCGCCGGGGCATCCTTGCGGGCGACTGTTTTTTCACGCACCCGCCAGGGGCCGGCCATCAGGTCGATGCCATCGGTCGGCTGGCGGAATTCGAAGGTCGCGCGATAGCGCTCGCCCGGCCCGGCCGGCAAGGTTTCCGCGACCCGCCGCCCGGCAACCAGGGCACGCTGGTCGCCGGGCAGGGAGAGGTGCACCCGGTAGTCGAACATCCCTGGCGGCTGCGGATACCAGGCGCTGCCCGAGGACAGGAAACTGCCTTCCGGCGAACTCATCGGCGGCATCCGCTGCAGCACGCCACGATGGTCGCGCTGGCGATCAAGCGCCGGCAGGTGTCCCGCGTAGCTGATCTGCAGCCGCTCATCCGACTTGGGCAGGCGGACCAGCCATTGCTTGAAGCCGGCCGGGCCGGCACGCTGTTCGACAGGCAGCGCCTTGCCCGCCGCCGAGGCCTTGGTGACCAGCAGCGACTCATGAAGCAGGAAGGAAAAGTCACGGTCCGCCGGCGTCAGCGTCGCATTGGCCCGCAACGCCCGGGTCGCCGGGTCGAGGGTCACCTCGAGTTCCAATGCCGGTGTGGCCCCGGCAAGCCCCGCAAACAGCAGCGGAATGACCGGCAGGAAAAGCCGCCGGAGGATGGAAATCGCCCTTGTCATCGCTTCAGATCACGGGCTGGCGGGAAAGCGGACGACCACATCGAGCTGCGTGTCATTACGCGCGACACGCAGCGGCAGCCAGGTGCCCGGCGGCTGGCGACGGATCACCGTGACCGCCTCGTTACTGTTCGTGCTCGGGCGCCCCGCCATTTCGAGGATGCGGTCTCCGGCCTGCAGCCCCGATTTTTCGGCGAGACTGCCGGGTTGCACCTGCGCGATGCGCAAGCCCTTGTTGTCGTCTTCCAGCGTAACCCCGAGGCGCGGCGGCTCGGGCACCGTTTGCGGCTTTTCCGGCAGCACGAAAATGGCATCGGCCAGCCCGGCCTGCAAATCCTGGCACTCGCCCTGAAGCGACGCCGGCAGGAGGCTAGCCACATGCCGGATACCGAGGTCGCGCAACTGGTGCTCGACGCCATGCCTGAAACGGATGTGCCCACTGCCCATGATACCGACGACCAGTGGCCGGCCCTCGCTCCCCGCCCTGAGCGGTTTGGCCAGCGCCTCGGCCATGGCACGGTCCCAGGTAAGTTGGGCAGCGACAAAATTCTCGAAGGGCGGCTCGGATTTACCACCTTGCCTGCCGTGCGATTGCCCGCGCTCGGCGGCATGAACGCGATGCATGTCGCGCAGGAATTCGCGATAGGCGGGCGACGGTGCGGCGGCGCGGCCGATGCCTTCGCGCTCGGCGGATGGAACGCTCTCCCAGCCTTTCTCGGAAATCGCCCGCGCCAATTTCTGGTCAACATTGAGGGCCAGCATCGGAATACGGTTGATGCGCGCGAATTCGAACAGCGGCAGGTAGAACTGCGGCGGGAAATTCCAGATCTGATCCCACTCGGCCTGCGCCAGGAACTCCCTGGTCGACATCTTGCCCGCGACCCAGCGGTCGAGCACGGGTTGTACGCGGCGCGGGAACATTTCAAAACCGATGACCAGATCCGGGCGCTGGGCATGCAAGGCGGACAGCACCTGCAATTGCCAGCGGTGATGATCCTCGACGTCATGCTGTTCGCCAAGCAGCACGACCTCATTGCTTGCCGCATCGGCAATGACCCCGGTGGCGGTAACTGCCCGCACCTGCTTGCCGTTGAAAGACAGCCAGCGCCCGGTTTCGCTACAGGCGGCGGGCGCAATCCGCTCGCTCCGGCTGGTCGCCAGCGCAAGCACGGAGAGACTGGCACCAACCAGCAGCAAGCTCACCCATACTTTTGCAAACGATAATTTGATCATGCGCAATTCCTGTTCCCGAGTGCCTCTAGGATTTCGCTGAAAGTCTTAAGTTCCGTCATCACCGCGACCGATTCACCCCTGTTCGATGCTGATCGACCCTCCCCCACCGCAGTGCTCCGATGCCAGCGAGCTGAACAATGTTGCCATGCCACGGATCGTGAAAACGGGGGGCAGGCGTTACTTGGCCGCTCAGTCGGCGAGTTCGATCGCACCTACCTCCAGGCGGAACACACCCGCCTGGCGATCGGCAATCAGCAAACCAAGCTGTTGCGTGCGTGCGGGATCGAGCTGCGGCGCGTTGTTGACGATCCGTCCGCGCCACTTCGGCAGAAAATCGGTGGCGGCGAGGCGAACCACCACCCATTCCCCGGGTGGCGGCTGAAATGCCGCCTGATAGCTGACACCGTCGAACGCCGCGTCGGTCCGCACGCTGAACTTGTAGCGTTTGCCATCGCCGCGCACGGTAAGCAGAAACGCCCCGCCACCGCCGAGAGCAGCGAACGATGGCGAGCGAACCGAGGCGAAACCGCCATTATTGGCGAGGGAGACAGAGCCCGAAAACACCGCCCTGCCCCCAGGGACGTAAGAGATTGCGCTGTAAGAGACGCCACCCATCACCGCATCGTCGATGGCACGCCAGCCGCTTACCGACTCGGGTGCGTCAAAGCGGAAAACAGAAAGCGTCATGCTGGCTGGACGAGGAAGCCCTCGACCAACTGTCGGACATCGACCCGTGCCTTGAGCCGGGCCGCCAGCAGGTACAGTCCGCCAAGCTTGCGATGGAGAAACAGCGCGGCAGCCGGCGGCGTGTGCCAGAACTCCCTGTCTCGCCCGAGGATCATGCCGGCGTCGCGAATGCGGGCGGCGAGATCGGACCCGCCGAAGTCGTAGGCGCCGGCATGGCGCAGCGGTTCGCAGGCCAGCGCGAAGATGTCGAGCACGGACTGGCGCTGGTGATCCTTGATCTCGCCCTGAAAATAGCCGACGGCGCTCGCCGCTGCAAACATGGCGCTGTAATCGCCGGTGATACCACCGGAAATCAACGCCCGATAGGCGTCAACCATGGGCGCCGGGTAGGCACGGGTAGCGCCGAAGTCAAGCAGGATCAGTTGCCCGGTAGTGCGGTCGTAGCGGTAATTGGCGAAGTTGGGGTCGGTCTGGATCAGTTTGAATTCAAAAATCTCGCGGAAGAGCAAGGCGAACAGCAGTTCCGCGACCCGATCGCGTTCGGCTTGCGGCAGGCCAAGGAGCGATTCGATGGGCTCGCCGCCGACATGAGACATGGCCAGGATGCTGGCGGTGCTGAGGTCGCCATGCATTTCCGGCAGGGCAAAGTCGGGCGCATCACGCAGCAACTCTCCGTAGTGGCGCAGCCACCTGCCCTCGCTGAGGTAATCGGCTTCGGCGTGCAACTGTTGTTTAGCCTCTTCGAGGAGCGGGTCGATGTTGAGGCTCTTGGGCAACAAACCGGAAATGCGCAGCAGCGTGGCGACGTTGTTGACGTCGCTGTCGATGCTCTGACGGACGCCGGGGTACTGCACCTTGATCGCCAGATGCCGGCCATCCCTGGTCAGTGCGGCGTGGACCTGGCCAATCGAGGCGGCCGCCATCGGCGTAAAGGAAAAACGCGCGAAATGCCGATCCCAGCCTTCGCCCCAGTGGGTGTTGAGGACGGCGACAAGCTGGCTCATCGGCATCGGGTGGGCGTCCGAGCGCAGCCGGGCGAGAATTTCTCCCAGTTCGGCCGGCAGCAGATCGCCGGCATCCATCGAAATCAACTGTCCGACCTTCATCGCCGCGCCGCGCAACCGGGCGAGCTGGTCGGCGACGCGGCGGGCGTTGCCCGGGGTCAGCAGCAAGTCTCCGACACTTGGCCGTTTGCCTTGGGCGAATTGCCGCACGCCTTCAGCCAGCATGCCACCGGCAACGCAGGAGGCCAGACCACCCAGCCTGGCCAGCCTCGACCAGCGGTTGCCGGGAACGGCGAGGCTCGGCGGTGCCGGGCGCATCAGATCAATGTCGGCCATTGGCGCGGCGCTGTCCCGGGCTGTCCGGACGCTCTGAATCCTCAAGCGGGTAAGGATCGGCAACATAGGCCGGCCCCTTCATCACCATGACGATAAAAGCGCCAATGGCTACGGTAAACACGACTGTCCAGTGCAAAACGATCAGGCTGATTCCGTAAATATCGACAGTCATGATCGCCGTGGCAATTTCTGTTTCAGTCCCGCTTGAGATGAAAACCCGGGCGGCAAGCGAGGGAATGCCCAACACCAGTGTGCCGAGCACGAGTATTCGGGGCAGCACGCGAAGGATTTTCCTCTCTTGCCCAGGCGGCGTTCGAATGAAGCCGGGAAGTTTGTTGAAGAGTGTCATGCTGCCCTCCTCTCGGTGATTGCAGGGGTCTTATCCGTAGTGAGCGAAACTGCCGGCAGCCAGACAGAGGCAGGCGACAACGGTCAGGCGAAAACGCAGTGGCAGGTACCAGGCGGGTAGGCTCGCGGTGGCATTTAGCCGACGGTCCTGCCAGTAATGGGCGACAAAACCCGGGATCAGCAATAGCCCCGACAGCGGCGGGGTAAGTAGAATCGCCGGCCAGGCGAGCAGTGCCGGGATAACGCTCCAGACAAAACTTGCCGTTCGCTGCCTCTCCGACAAGCCGCTCAAAGTCATCGCAAAACCCCAATGCAGGGCACCGACGAAGCTGAGGATGATCGCGCCGTAGGCAAACAGGGCATCGCTCAGCATGGGCGCGTGATGGCCGGCAAGCAGACTGGCCGGTGCCAGGAAGAGAAAAGGCAACAAGCCGCCATAACCCAGCCAGGCCACGCCGCGCGGCAGTTTGGAAAGCGTATCGTCCATGGTCGCGGTCACTTGACCAGCGGACGAATGGTGGAAAAACCGGCATCCATTGCCCATATTTGGCCAGTGACGCGAGCGGCCCGCTCGGCCAGCAGCCAGGCCATCAGATCGGCCAGTTCATCGGGAGAACCAATGCCGGGCAAGGGATACTGACGCGCCGCCGCCGCGCGGGCCGTCTCACTCGCGATAATGCCGGTCGCGGCGGGTGTATCCATGATGCCGGGCGCCACCGCATTGACGCGGATGCCAGCACTGGCGTAGCTGGCCGCAGCGCCGCGCACCAAGCCCTCAAGCCCGGCTTTTGCCGCGGCGACTGCTTCGTGATTCGGCGTGCCGATCCGTGCTGCGGCTGATGAAACCAGGACTGCAGCGCCGGGAAGCCGGCCCTCGCGCAGCGCGCCGACGAAAGCCGCGAGGGTGTGAAAGGCGCTGATCAGATTGGCGTTCAGGCAGTCCATGAAGTCAGTTTCGCTCATGCGATGCAGCGCACCCAGCCGAATGTTGCCGACGCAGTGCGCCAGTGCGATCGGCAACATCTGCTCTGCCTTGGCAACTTCAAGAATGCGCCTGCTACCGTCTACGGTCGAACAGTCGGCCACAATTTGCAGATGTTTATCGCCATAGGCTTGCCGCAGGCGATCGCCATCCCGGCTGGTGACGACCAGCTGCCAGCCCTCGGCTGCGAGCTTGCCGGCCAGTGCTCGACCAAGGCCGCCAGCGGCGCCAGTGATCAGTGCAGTCTTTTCCATGTCGCCTCCGAAGTTCAATGATGCGGCGCCTTGTTCACATTACTGGCGCCGTCGTCGTGTCATAGACGAATAAACAGATTGAGTACAAATATCGCCATTTATAGCGTATTATTACAAACATATTATATGTTTGTCCAGGACAAACTTGTTAATCTGACTTTGGATATCCAATCATGAGCAAATTTCCGCGTCTTCCACGGCTTGCCGATTCGTTGAGTGCGCTGCTGCTGGTTTCCCTGCTTGGCTTGAGTGCTTGCTCGACGACGCCACCGGAAGGCATGACACCGGTCACCCCTTTCGATCTGACGCGCTATGAAGGCAAGTGGTACGAACTGGCCCGCCTCGACCACTCCTTCGAGCGCGGCTTGACCGACGTCAGCGCGACTTACCGGGCGCAAGCTGACGGCAGCGTTGAAGTGATCAACCGTGGTTACGACAACAAACGCAGGGACTGGCGGCAGGCGGTGGGGCGCGCCTTGTTTACCGGCGAGTCGAACCGTGCCTCGCTCAAGGTATCGTTTTTCGGGCCGTTCTACGGCGGTTACCATGTCGTGGCGCTGGACCAGCAGAATTACCGCTGGGCGATGGTGGTCGGGCCAGATCGCGACTATCTGTGGATACTGGCGCGTGACAAGCAGCTGCCGGCGGATGTTCGCAGCGGATTACTCACGCAGGCCAGGGAACTTGGCCTGGATGTCGACAAGCTGATCTGGGTCGAGCAGACGAGAACCGATAATTAGTCCGGGATCAGCAAGGCTGGCAATGATGGCAATGCCGCGCGACGATCAGTGGAAGTCCCGGCTGCTCGTCTGCAGTTGACCGAGCCAGGCGGAGAGATCGACCAGCCGCCTGGCAACCAGATGTACCACCTCCCCTTCCTTCTGCAACTGCCCGTAGACGCCTAGCAGTGTCGAGCCGAGCAGTTCGCGACGTTGTTTCTCAACGAGTTGCGGATGGACGACGACGTTGGTCAGGCCGCTTTCGTCCTCCAGCGTGACGAAGACGATGCCGGTCGCCGTGCCCGGCCGCTGGCGGCCGACGACGATGCCGGCGGCGCGGATCAGGGCGCGGTCGCCCGCCGTTTTCAGTGCTGCAGCCGTGACGAAGCGCCGCTCGGCGAGTTGCGTTCGCAACAGGGTCAGCGGATGGCTGCGCAGGGTCAGGCCGAGGCTGCGGTAATCGGCGATCAGGTTTTCGCCGACGTTCGGCGCTAGCAGAAAGGTGGCTGTCTCCTGCGGTGGCAGTCCGTCGAACAGGTCACCCTGCACGACCGCCGCCGTCGCCGCCCACGCCGCCTGCCGGCGATGCCCGGCCAGGCTGTGCAGCGCATCGGCGGCGGCCAGCAGATCGAGATCGCGCCGTTGCAGGCCGGCCCGCGCCGCCAGATCGGCAACGCTGGAAAATGGCCTTTTTTGGCGGTCGACCGCGCCCCGAAGGAAGTCACCCTGGGTGACAACACGTTCAGCCACTGCCCGGGAAAACCCGCTGATTTCGCGCAGGCCGAGACGCACCGCGCCGCCGGCGTCGATCCGGCTGTCCCAGTCGCTGGCATTGACATCCGGCGGCAGCACCGTGACGCCGTGGCGGCGGGCATCCTGGATTAGCAGCGACGGCGAATAGAAACCCATCGGCTGGCTGTTGAGCAGGCCGCACAGGAAGGCGGCCGGATGGTGGCGCTTGAGCCAGGCCGAGGCATAGACCAGCAAGGCGAAACTGGCGGCGTGCGACTCGGGAAAGCCGTATTCGCCGAAGCCCTGGATCTGGGCGACGATGCGCTCGGCGAATTCGGCAGGCAGGCCGTTCTTCGCCATGCCGGCGCGCAGTTTGTCCTGATAGCGCTGGAGATCGCCCTTGCGCCGCCAGGCGGCCATGGCGCGGCGCAACTGGTCGGCCTCGCCGGGCGTGAAGTCGGCAGCGACGACGGCCAGTTGCATGACCTGCTCCTGAAAGATCGGCACACCACAGGTTCGGGCAAGCACGGCGTCGACGGCCGGCGAAATTTCCTCGATTTTTTCCTTGCGCTGCCGCCGCTTCAGGTAGGGATGCACCATGTCGCCCTGGATCGGTCCCGGTCGCACCAGCGCTACCTCGACGACCAGATCGTAGAAATTGCGCGGCTTGAGGCGCGGCAACATGGCCATCTGGGCGCGCGACTCGACCTGAAAAACGCCCATGCTGTCGGCGTGGCACAGCATTTCGTAGGTCGCCGGGTCCTCCGGCGGGATTTCATGCATTTCCAGGCGTCAACCGCGCCCCGAAGGAAGTGCCCCTGGGGTGCAGCGTTCGCCGACGATCTCCAGCATGCGCCGAATCGCCGACAGCATGCCGAGGGCCAGGATGTCAACCTTCATCAGCCCGACCGCATCGAGGTCGTCCTTGTCCCACTGGATCACCGTGCGCGCCGGCATCGCCGTGTTTTCGACCGGCACCAGCCGCGCCAGCGGCTCGCGCGAGATGACGAAGCCGCCGACGTGCTGGGTCAGGTGACGCGGAAAGCCACGCAACTGTTCGGCGATCCACAGCCATTTCTCGACGCGTGGCGACGCGGGATCCAACCCGAGTTCGGCGAAGCGCTCGGGCAACTGCTCGCGCTTGTCCCACCACGCCAGCGAAGCGGTCAGCGCATTGATCTGGGCGATGCCGAAGCCGAGCGCCCGGCCGGCGTCGCGCAGCGCACCCTTGGTCCGGTAGGTGATCAGCGCCGCCGCCAGCGCCGCCCGCTCGCGGCCGTATTTTTCGTAGATATAGGCGATGACTTCTTCGCGCCGCTCGTGCTCGAAATCGACGTCGATATCTGGCGGTTCGTCGCGTTCCTTCGAGATGAAGCGCTCGAACAGCAGTTCCGAACGAGCCGGATCGACCTCAGTGATGCCGAGCGCGAAGCAGACCACCGAATTGGCTGCCGAGCCGCGTCCCTGGCAGAGGATTTCCCGGCTGCGCGCGAAGCGGACGATGTCGTAGACAGTCAGGAAATAGGCTTCGTAGCGCATCTCGGCGATCAGCGCCAGTTCATGCTCGATGCGCGCCCGCACCTTGGCCGGTTCGCCATCGGGATAACGCCGGCGCAGGCCGCGCTCGGTTTCCTTGCGTAGCCAGGAGGCCGGTGTCTCGCCGGGCGGCACGATTTCATCCGGGTAGTCGTAGCGCAGCTCGGCCAGCGAAAAATTGCATTTCGCGGCAATGTTCAGCGTCTCAGCCAGCAGTTCCGGCGGATAAAGCCGCGCCAGGCGCAAACGGGTGCGCAGATGCCGTTCGCCGTTGGGGAACAGCGCGTAGCCGGCGTCGAATACCGTGGTTTTGCGGCGCAGCGCGGTCAGCACGTCCTGCACCGGGCGCCGCGCCTTGATGTGCATATGCACATCGCCGGCAGCGACCAGCGGCAGACCGCAGGCCGTGCCCAGTACCTGCAGGAATGCCAGCCGGGCGCCGTCGTCCGGCCCGGCGTGCAGTTCGACGGCAATCCAGGCCCGGCCGGGAAAGCGTTCGGCCAGCCAGCGCCCGTCATCCGACCGCCGGCGAGTCGCCCGGCACCCACAGCACCAGGCAGTCGGGCACGGCGCCGTTCGGCGAAATTATGTTGAGATCGTGGCGCTGCAAGGTGTAGGCGCCCTTCTCCGCGCGCCGCCGGGCCAGCGTGACGAGCGCCGACAGGTTGCCGTAACCTTCGCGGTTGCAGGCCAGAAAGACCAGTTTCAGGCCGTCGACCCCAGGGCCAGTTGTTGATTCCATGGTCGTCGTCATTTCGCTGCCGACGATCAGCTTCAGCCCGACCCGCTGCGCCGCCTGGTGGGCGCGCACGATGCCGGCCAGCGAACATTCGTCGCTCAGCGCCAGCGCCGCGTAGCCCTGCGCCGCGGCCTGCTCGACCAGTTCGTCCGGGTGCGAGGCACCGCGCAGGAAACTGAAGTTGGACAGGCAGTGCAACTCGGCGTATCCGGGCAGTTTCATGGCGGACACGGCCTCAGGCGAACAAGCCGTGCAGGAACCAGCCGGCGGCGTCGCGGAAAATCCACGCCCATTGCCCCTGCGGGTTGCGGGCGACGAAATAGTCGCGCTGCAGGTCGCCCGCCGCGCCCGCTTCGCCGGCATCCCACCAGCCGCTTTCCAGGCGCTCGCCGCGCGTCAGCAACTGCAGGGGGCCGTGCCAGTGCGGCCCGTCGGCGCGTTCGGCCAGGGGCTGCGGTGCATGCAGCAGCCACAACGGCCGCGCGGACCCGAATGTTGCACCCCAAGGGTACTTCCCGACGTGGCCTCTGCGTGGCCTTGGGCCATGTGCCAATCGGGGCGCGGTCGACGGCCCGATAGGGGGCAAATCCGCACCGACCTCGCGTTCGCGCGTCGCGCATTCCGGGCGGTAGTCGGCGTGCTGGCCAAGCGTCCGGACCGCACTCTCGCCGAGCCGGGCACGCAGACGTTCGAGACAGGCCACCGCCCCCTCGCCGGCCGGCGGCTGGTCGAAGAGATGGGCACTGGCGCCGGGCCGGACAACCACTTCGTCGGCAGCAAGGCGCAGCGCAGCGACCGGCGCCGCCAGTTGCAGACGCGCCAGATGCTCGCGCAACAGGCGCAGGAAACGCCCCTCGTCGGCGCTCGCTTCGGCCAAGCGCAAGGACAGCGCGCTGTGTGTACCATCATCGTGCATCAGGTGCAGTGTGCAGACGCGCGCCAGCAGTTGCCGGGCGTGCAGCCAGCCGCTCAGTGCCGCCAGCAGCCGCTGCCCGGCGAAGGCCAGTGCCTCGGCATGCTCGACGCGGGCTGGCAGTTCGAGATCGCCGGCGAAACTCTCGGGAAAGACAAAGGGCTTTTGCGGATCGGGTAACTCACCGCTAGCGCGCAGCAGATCGTTGACCGGACCGTTGCCGATGCGCCGCCGCAGACCGGCGGCAGGCACGGTCGCCAGATCACCGAGGCGGTGCAGGCCGAAAGCGGCCAGCCGTTCCGGCACCTCGGCCGGCCAGTCGGGCACGCTACATGGCAATTCGGCCAGCGCCGCCTGCATGGTCACCAGTGTCGGATGCAGCGCACCGCTGCCGGCCTGCGCCAGCCAGCGTGCACCGAGCGCTGTCGGCGCCGCGGCCCAGGCGACGGAATAGGCCTGTTCGGCGCAGCCGGCCAGCACGGCCTCGACGATGGCCGACGCCCCACCGAACAGGCGCAGACAACCGCCGATTTCCAGCAGCAGGCCGGCCGGCGGCGCCAGGCTGACGTTCGGCGTGAAGCGCCCGGCCCAGCAGGCAAGGTTCTCCAGCGTGCGGCCTTCGAGCGACTCGTCGCGTTCGAAGACGGCAAGGCCGGGCTGCAGGCCGAGCGCCGTCGACAATTTCTGCCCGGCGCCGACCCCGGCTGCTACCGCCGCCCGGTCACAGGCCCACACCCGGCCGCGGGCGACGACAACGCTAGGCGAGCGCCGCCAGGGCAGCGCTTCGAGCGGCAACAGGGGAAAGTGCAGGGCCAGCCACAACACGGCTCGTTCTCCCGGGACGGGGGATGGACAAGATCAGCGGTCGCGCCGCCGGCCGGCCGCGGCGCTTGATGATACGCAGAGCCAGGCCGCCAGCACTGGCCGCCAGGGCGATGCGCAGCGGCGCCGGCGACGGACTGCCGGCGGTTGCGGTCGACCGCCACAAACAGGCAAAAACCGGCCGCTGCTCGGCGGCGACCTGCAAACGGCGCAAGGCTCGCGCGTCAAGACCCGCATCGGGCCAGGCCAGGACACCGGCAAAACCGCCGCTGGCCAGCAACTGCTCGCAGCACCAGGCGGCTTGCCGGCCGGCCTGAACGACGACCAGCCGCTCCAGCGCCACCCCCGCCGCCGCCCAGGCCGGCGCCTGCGGTCGCCAGGGTGGCGCCACCAGCGCCAGCCAGCCGCCCGCCTGCGACAGCCGGGCGAGCGCCGGCAACAGCAGGGTCATTTCGCCGAGGCCGTTGCGGTTAACGAGGATTTCGGTGAGATTTCCGCGTGGCCAGCCGCCCCCCGGCAACTCGGCATCCAGTTCGGCATGGCCGCTCGGAATGGTCGCCGCCGGCAGACTGGCCAGCGTGTCGCCGCGCCAGACATCGCCGCGGGCCAGCACCTCTGCCAGAACGACCGGCGACAGCGCGGGCCTCATGACAAGCGGCTGATCGCCCCGCGAATCAGGCCGACGGCAATGCCTTCGATGGCGAAATCGACTTCGCCCGGATTGACGATGATCGGCTCGAAATCCGGGTTTTCAGCGATCAGTTCGATGAAACCACCACGATGCTGCAGGCGCTTGACGGTGACTTCCTCGTCGAGCCGGGCGACGACGATCTGGCCGTCGCGTGCCTGGTTGGTCTTGTGCACGGCGAGCAGGTCGCCATCGAAGATACCGGCATCGATCATCGACAGGCCGCGCACCTTGAGCAGGTAGTCGGCGCGCGGGCTGAACAGCTGGGCATCCAGCGCGTAGCGGCCCTGCACATTTTCGACGGCAAGGATCGGCGAACCGGCGGCGACGCTGCCGATCAGCGGCAGGCCGAGTTGCTCGACCAGCCGGATGCCGCGCGCCGAGCCGGGTTCGAGGACGATGGCGCCTTTCTTGGCGAGCGCCTTCAGGTGGTCTTCCGCCGCATTGGGCGAGGCGAAGCCGAAGGCGCTGGAAATCTCCATGCGCGTCGGCGGCGCGCCGAGCACTTCGAGCGTGCTGCGGATGAAGTCGAGGATTTCCTGCTGACGTGGGGTGAGTTTCATGGCCGGCTCCGCTAAAAAACCAATAGCTGTATTTTTGTACAGTAAATCAAAAAAGGCAAGCCATGCCTTTGCAGAAATCGCCAAGCCCTTCCATACTTGTCGGCGACTGGGAACCCACCGCAGGCGGATGATCGCGGCACGGCGGGGGCGATTCACTTCTTCAAGCAACCTGGAATACTGGAGCAAGGCATATGCAGCAACGGGACAATCACAGCAAGGTCATCGGCTATCTGCTCTGGCTGTTCGGCTTTCTCGGCGCCCACCGTTTCTATTACGGCAAGCCGGTGACCGGCACCATCTGGTTCTTCACGCTCGGCCTGCTGGGCATCGGCTGGCTGATCGACCTGTTCCTGATCCCCGGCATGGATCGCGATGCCGACCTGCGCTTCCATGCAGGCCCCATCGACTACAACGTCGCCTGGCTGCTGCTGACCTTCCTCGGCCTGTTCGGCGTGCACCGCATGTATCAGGGCAAGTGGGTGACGGGCATCCTCTATCTGTTCACCGGGGCTTTTTCCTGCTCGGCATCCTCTACGACTTCTGGACGATGAACGAGCAGATCTCCGTGCGCAACGCCAGCCAGAGCGGCTGATCCAGCATGAGGCTGCAGGACATCCCCATCGGCGCGCGCTTTGAATACCAGGGCAAGGTCTTCGTCAAGACCGGGCCGATCACGGCCGCCTCGGAGGCCGGCGGCCAGCAGATGATCCCGCGCTACGCCGATCTCCGGCCGCTCGACCCGCTCCCGGAAAAGCCGCCGGCCAGCCAGCGCAGCCTCGACGAGGCCAGGGTGCGCGCCGCCTTCGACGAGTTCTACCGGACCTGCTTCCGCATCACCGACGACTTCTCCCGGGCCGAACTGGAAGCCGCCCGCCGGCGCTTCATCGCCGCGCTCGAATAGCGGACCACCGGCTTCCGGCCGGGCCGCGGAAGCGGCGGTAATCCCCCGGAAACCCTGCCGCCAGGCGCTCGGCGTGATGCCGAAGGCGCACTGGAAATGCTGCCGCATGGATGCCGCCGAGCCGAATCCGGCCAGCACGGCGACCTGCTCGACCGGATGGTCGGTCGCCTCAAGCAACTGCTGGCTGCGCGTAGCCCCTGAGCTTGCGGTACATGACCACCGCGTAGGAATCCGATGCATCTCCAGTGTTTATGGAGGAGCGTTTGAACGATAGTTGCGCCAGCTAATTCTCGAGCAGTTTGCCGATAATTTTCTCAAGTTCCGGCGCCAGAAGCGCAACGCCGAAACCTGACAAATGATGCTCATCGACGTACAGCATCTTGCCGTCCTTGCCCGCCCAGCAATAATTTTCGTCACACAGCAAGGCGGCAGGATCAAATACGGTCACGTCCGGATAAGCCTTGGCGACCTCGATAACCACTTGTCGATAGCTGGCATACCTGGCATCGGCCACTTCCCTGGCGACAGCACACGGGATAGACATGTCTTTGGGCTCAAGAATAAACGGACGCGTCTCGACACAAGCTCTTGAATTTGCCCGTGGATTGAAGTCGATATCAGGGACATCGATAACAAACAGGGTCTTTTTGTTTGCGCGACTGAGCTCAGCGAAAGTATCGCCCAAGGCGCTTGCGAATGCGGCCGCTCCGCGCTGACCTTTATAGGTGATCCCGTAATCCGTTTTTTCTGGGTCTTTCAGCGTAACCCCGGTCGTATAGGCAGGCCAAAACCCAACAATGACGACTACCTTGATATTTTCGTTCTGCAACGCAAAATTGTAGGCAGGGTCAATATTCGACTGCAATGAACTCTTGCTACCGACTCCCCTCAAGGCCGGTGCAGCGTACCCGCCAAGAATGACATTGTTCGCGTTATCGACCCCGGAGAACAAGACCTGCCCATGGGAATCGCCAATAACGGCAACACCTTTCGTTAGCGGAGAACCCTCGGAGAGGCAGATGCCTGCGTAGCCTCTCCCGATATCCTTCTGGCATTCCACGGTTTCGATGTATCTGTGCTCGCGGCCCGCACCATAGACCCCGCTGAAATCACGCACCCTGTTCGGCAAGCCATCCCGGACGTAGGCATCATATCCAGCAATTGCAACAACAAGGGCTAGTCCGCACAGACCCGCTGTTTTGGTCCATTTTCTGGAACCAAAGCGAATCGGGCGCTCGATCAGATGATATGTCAGCCAGGCAAGCACGAAACTTAGCAATACGGCGACGATGCGTATCGTTACCGAAGGAAGTTCCCCCTGAAGTATCGTTGCCATCGACAGCAGTGGCCAATGCCACAAATAGAGCGGGTAGCTGATGATCCCGATCCACACCATGACGGGATTGGCCAAAAGTCTGCGGTTAACGAATCCGCCCGGGCCCGCCAGAATCAACAGGCATGCACCCACAACCGGCAGAAGCGCCCAATAGCCAGGGAACAGATATTTCTTCCGAATGACAAAATAGGAACAAACAATCATCAGGAAACCAATCGATGACAAGATATTGCTCAAGATGCCATCGTGATCTTTTTCTGAATACCAATTGCCCAAAACCACCCGGTGAAAGACAAAACGCTTCAGTTTCCGCCTAATCTCCTGATAGTTGAAAAGGTATATGTAGGCGATCAGGCCACCCGCCAGCAACTCCCAGAACCGGGTATGCGGCAGGAAAAAAGCCATCGTCGCATCTCGCCTGACGCCTTCGATATTCATCCCAAATGAAACAAGCCCCAGGACAACCAGAATCGTCAGAATACTCAAACCTGAGCGCCAGGCACCCCAGACGATCAAGGGGTAGAACAGATAGAACTGCTCCTCGACGGATAGCGACCAAAGATGCAAGAGCGGCTTGAATTCCGAGGCGCTATCGAAGTAACCCACTTCCTTCCACAACACGAAGTTCTGAACAAACCCTATCCCGGCAACAAGATGCTTGCCAAGCTGCATGAACTCGCCCGGCAACAATACGAACCAGCCAACGGCATAGCAACTGGCGAGAACCACCAGCAAGGCAGGAAAGATTCGCTTTATCCGGTGCGAATAGAACTCTCGAAACGAAAAGTCACCACGGACCAAACTCTTGAATACGATGCTGGAAATCAGGAATCCTGAAATCACAAAAAAGACGTTAACCCCCGTATAGCCGCTCCTCAAGGATTTCGGGAATGCATGAAAGGCGATGACGGCGAGGATCGCAAGCGCTCTTAGTCCGTCGATATCTGCACGATACGCGGGATGAAAATTGTGCTCCGGCGATTCTGCGCGGGCGGTTCGACCTATTCCGGACAATGTGCTTCGTTCCGATACATGTCATCGTTACTCGGTGGTGACCGCAGGCTTGCCGATCAGCCAAGCCAGATCCGGCGCCAGAAATCGCCCGAGATCACGGGCAGCGGTTGCGGAGATATGGTTCTCGTCGGTATATAAAATCGTTCCATTGCGCATTACGTAGCACGCCTCTGCGTCACAGAAGAAGTCCATTAACCGCGCCAGTCGCGCGTTGGGGTGCCGGCTTACTACTTCGGCGAGAACCGCTGTTGCATCCCCGACCAAGGCATCACTGACCACACGCGGAACATCACAGCGCGACCCTCTCCCCAAACCAACACAATGCGGCGGAGAATAGATTGTCTCCGGATTTGGCGCGACGACCAGAACCTGAACTCCAGCACGTTCCAACATACTCAACGTTGCATCGAAACTAGCTTTCAGGTCCGCACGCGCCTGTGCCAGTTCCTGCGGGTCACTCAACGCAGTTCCCTGATTCTCGGATACAGCAATGCTTCGCTGCCGCAAGTACATTTGCCATCTTGCGGAAATCACGACGCCTTCAAGACCATTTTTCTTCAACTCAGAAATTTCCTGAAGTACGCGCTGATTGAATCCCGGGCACTCTTTCGATGCCATCGGCACTAGTGAATCATAGCCGCGAGCGGGTGGACACCCTGCCATTGTTAATTGATAAATAGCCACCTCTGGAAATGCTTCCATTAGCACCGGCATCAAGTGGGCTGCATGCGAATCCCCCCAAAGCAACACCTTGGGATGCCCCTTGTCCGGGCCGTGAATACATTGCTCAAGCGGCAAATCAGAAAATTGACGCTTTACACCCAGCAAACACTCATCCCAATACGGGGAGTGGTCCTTGCGCGCCACCACGACTGACCGGTTGATTTCTAGATTTTCCTGGTAGTTGCGCCACGCTTTCAAACCGTTGCCCATCGATACCGTGGTCAGTGCAATTCCCAGGCCGATAAACAGCGTCGGCCTGACGGCACGAAATGGCCCCGGTCTCCGAACGCGGATGGGATTCTCAATCAGTACATAGGTCAGCCAGGCCAGAATCAGTGCCATCGCAATAATCATGGCGTTGGCAGCCACGTCTTGATCACCCAGGTTGTAAATCCTGTAAAGGGAAAGTAACGGCCAGTGCCATAAATACCAGGAATAGGACAACAGTCCGATGAATACCATCGGCCTGACAGCCAGTATCCGACGCACGAAACCACCCTCGTCAGCGGTCGTTCCGGCAATCAGGAGCGCCGACCCAAGCACGGGGAAAATGGCCGCCCATCCCGGAAACGGCGTGGCGTGATCAAGCGCAACAACCGAATAGACAATGAGCGCAAGACCAGCCACTGCCAACCCCTCAGCCCATGGCCGCAGGCGTGTATAGAAAGCCGTACCTGCCAGACCAACCATGCCGCCAATGGCAAATTCCCAAATACGCGCCGGCAGGAGAAAGAAGGCAAAGTTCTGATGGTCGCGCGTGGTTCCTATGCTTAGCGCCAGGGAAGCCACCAACATGATCCCCAGAACCCACATCGAGCGAGTTCGCATCAGCCCTTCCGTACGCCGCGTCCCGGAAAAACGGAAAATCAGCAGCATGATCAGGGGCCAAATCAGGTAGTACTGTTCTTCAACAGCCAGCGACCATGTGTGCAGCAGCGGCAAACTGAATGACGGCGCATCGAAATACCCGCCTGTCGTTCTGAAAAAGAAAAAATTCGAGCCAAAATAGGCAAACGCTATTGCGGTTCGCGCCAGCGAAAGCTGTTCATTTGACGCCGGGGGCAGAAATATTGCGCCAAGTAGCAGGGTCGCAGCGACGACGACCAGCCCGGCAGGCATCAGACGACGAACACGCCGCGCGTAAAACGCCCCCAAGTTGACGCGACCCGTGGCGGCCGCTTCATTGAAGAGCAGCGACGTGATCAGAAAACCGGAAATGACAAAAAAGATATCAACACCAACAAAACCGCCCGAAAACCCAGGAAATCCAGCGTGGTAAGCAATCACCGATATGATCGCTATCGCCCTCAATCCATCTATGTCCGGACGATATTTTCGGCTTGCATTGGTTAAGAGTGGGCTCATCAAGAAATGGCTTTAGGCTCGGTATTATTGTCTATCGCGCGGCATTTCTGTAGCAAAAGAGAAGACATAGGATGCCGAGTGGCACGCTACTTGCCCGATTTATCCACCCGCCTTCCCGAGCAGCCAATTCATGTCTTTGGAAAGGAATACCCCGAGATCACGCGCTGCCGTCGCAGAGATATGATTGTCGTCGATGTACAGAATCTTTCCGTCTCGCATTGCATAGCATGTCTCTGCATCACAGAAAAAATCCGTCATTTCTGCCAAGCGCGCATTGGGGTGCCGTTTAACGACTTCCGCAAGTGCCGCCGTTGGATCACCAATGAATGCATCACTGACGGCGCGCGAAATGTTGCAGAGTTTTCCTCTCCTCAATCCGATGCACAAAGGCGGCGAATAAATCATCTCCGGGTTCGGCGCCAAGACCAGAACACGAAGGCCCGCCTGTTCCAGCATCTTCAGCGTTGCATCGAAACTGGACTGCATCTCGATGCGCGCCTGTGCCATTTTCTCCGGATCGCCTGCCAAACTTGGCTGCGGCTCCGATACTGCAAATCGTTCTTCGCCACAAATAGCTTGGCCACCGTGCGGAGATCACGACGCCTTCAAGGCCATTTTTCTTCAAGCTTCGGAATTGCCTCAAGCACTCGCCGATTGAATTCGGCACAATATTTTGAAGTGGCCGGCACTTTCGACTCATAACCGATGGCAGGAGGGCAACCTGCCATTGCCAATTGATAAACGGCAACATCCGGAAACGCCTCGATGAGTGCCGGCATCACATGATCAGCATGTGAATCTCCCCAAAGCAAGACCTTGGGATGTCCCCTTTCCGGCCCATGAATGCACTCCTCAAGTGGCAACTCCTCAAACGCGCCGATTGGCATCTAAAGTACATGCTCCTGATAATGGCGCATAGTCGTTACGTGCTTTCACGACTGCCTGGTTGATGTCCAGTGTTTTCTGATACTCACGCCACGCTTTCAAACCGTTGCCCATCGACACCGTGGCCAGGGCAATTCCCAGGCCGATAAACAGCGTCGGCCTGACGGCGCGAAATGGCCCCGGTCTCCGAACGCGGATGGGATTCTCAATCAGTACATAGGTCAGCCAGGCCAGAATCAGTGCCATCGCAATAATCATGGCGTTGGCAGCCACGTCTTGATCACCCAGGTTGTAAATCCTGTAAAGGGAAAGTAACGGCCAGTGCCATAAATACCAGGAATAGGACAACAGTCCGATGAATACCATCGGCCTGACAGCCAGTATCCGACGCACGAAACCACCCTCGTCAGCGGTCGTTCCGGCAATCAGGAGCGCCGACCCAAGCACGGGGAAAATGGCCGCCCATCCCGGAAACGGCGTGGCGTGATCAAGCGCAACAACCGAATAGACAATGAGCGCAAGACCAGCCACTGCCAACCCCTCAGCCCATGGCCGCAGGCGTGTATAGAAAGCCGTACCTGCCAGACCAACCATGCCGCCAATGGCAAACTCCCAAATACGCGCCGGCAGGAGAAAGAAGGCAAAGTTCTGATGGTCGCGCGTGGTTCCTATGCTTAGCGCCAGGGAAGCCACCAACATGATCCCCAGAACCCACATCGAGCGAGTTCGCATCAGCCCTTCCGTACGCCGCGTCCCGGAAAAACGGAAAATCAGCAGCATGATCAGGGGCCAGATCAGGTAGTACTGTTCTTCAACAGCCAGCGACCATGTGTGCAGCAGGGGCAAACTGAAGGACGGCGCATCGAAATACCCGCCTGTCGTTCTGAAAAAGAAAAAATTCGAACCAAAATAGGCAAACGCTATTGCGGTTCGCGCCAGCGAAAGCTGTTCATTTGACGCCGGGGGCAGAAATATTGCGCCAAGTAGCAGGGTCGCAGCGACGACGACCAGCCCGGCAGGCATCAGACGACGAACACGCCGCGCGTAAAACGCCCCCAGGTTGACGCGACCCGTGGCGGCCGCTTCATTGAAGAGCAGCGACGTGATCAGAAAACCGGAAATGACAAAAAAAATATCAACACCAACAAAACCACCCGAAAACCCAGGAAATCCAGCGTGGTAAGCAATCACCGATATGATCGCTATCGCCCTCAATCCATCTATGTCCGGACGATATTTTCGGCTTGCATTGGTTGAAAAAGGCTGCATCTGGTAACTCTGCTCTCAGGAAATTACTTGTCTTGTAAATTAAGATATTGCCGCACGGCGACTGGCCATAAAACGGTGTCAGCCTATGTTGGCAGGTCGAAGCCCTTGAGCTTGCGGTACATGTCAACCGCGTAGGAATCGGTCATACCGGCGACGAAATCAGCCACCTGCAGCAGGCGCACGTAGGGATCGGGATCGGGTTCGCCGGCATGACCGAGGAACTGGACCGGCAAGCAGCTTGAGCAACATGCGTTCGCGGGTCGTGAAACGAGCATGTCCCGCCCGCGCCTCGACGGCATTGCCGAACAGGGCAAGCAGCGCACCGAGCACCTCGAAGCCGGCGGTCTCGATCTCCAGCGCCGGGCGGGCGGTGTAGATCGTTTCCTTGGCCAGACGCAGGATGGCCTGCAAGGGAACGGCCACCGGCGACCGTTCGAGCAGTTCGTCGTCGAACGTCCCGTCGAGAATGGCCTCCTCGTTTTCCAGAAAGACCGCCGCCGCGCTTTCCAGCAGGCGACCGATGGCCTTGGCGCGCAGGTATTCGAGACGCTCCTTCGGGTCGTGCAGACGGTCGAGACGACGGCCGCTGACCGCGTTGCCGGCGAGGTCGGCGAGCAGGCACTCGGCATCACGATACGGCACGAAGCCGAGGCGCGCCGCATCTTCCAGGTCGACGATCAGATAGCAGGTGTCATCGGCCACCTCGACCAGGAAGGCCAGCGGATGGCGCCGCCAGGCGGTGCCCGGAATTCGCTCGACGAGACCGGTCGACCGCGCCACTTGCCGGAATGCGGCGGCATCCTGCTGGAAGAAGCCGAATTTCCTGCCGCTCTTGCCGTCGAGTTCGGTGTCGACCAATGACGGACGCGGGTATTTCGTGAATGCCGCCAGCACGGCGCTGGTCAGCTGCAAACCGGGGTTGGCCGGATTCTGCAGGCGGCTGACGATGCGGAAACCCTGGGCATTACCCTCGTAGCGCTCGAAATCGGCCCGCTGCGCCGGCGTGAAGGGATGGCGTTCGAGCAGCCCGGAATTGCGGAACCATTCGCGGATGGCATCCTCGCCGGCATGACCGAAAGGCGGATTGCCGATATCGTGCGCCAGGCAGGCCGCCGCAACGATCGCCCCGAAATCGCCCGATTCGACGTTGCGCAAACCATGGCGGGCGATGATCTCGCGGCCGACGACGGCGCCCAGCGAGCGGCCGACGCAACTGGCCTCCAGGCTGTGCGTCAGGCGGGTACGGACGTAGTCGCTTTTCGACAGCGGAAAGACTTGCGTTTTGTCCTTCATGCGGCGGAAGGCGGAGGTGAAGACGATGCGGTCGTAATCCTGCTGGAACGCCGTGCGCTCCGGCGTGCCCGGCGCCTTGCCGGCGCCCAGGCGCTCGGCCGACAGCAACTTTTCCCAGATTTTTCGTTGGCCCATGCTCTTCAAGTTCGGCGATGCGATGGGCTGCGAGTTTACTCCGCTTCGATCACCGCCCGCACATGATCGGGCAAAGGTACCGATTTTCCGGTCTGCGTATCCATCCACACCACCTTGGCCGCGCCTTCGGCATAGATGCGGTCATCGCCGACGATGCGCATTTCGACATAGGTCGGGACGCTGGAGCGACCAGGATGGCCGGCATAGGTGCGCACCTCGACCGTGCCCGGATAATTCATCGGGATCAGGAAAGTGCAGCTGGCATTGACGATCACCGGCCCGGCCCCGCCGGGGCGAACCGGCACATTCATGCCCTCGCTCCACTCGACGCGCGCCTGCTCCATGAAGCGGAAATAGACGGTATTGTTGACATGCCCGTAGGCATCCACGTCGCCCCAGCGGATGGGTATCGTGGTGACGTGAACAAGTTTCCTGTGCTGTTCCATATCCTTGGCTTCCCCTCGGGGTTGATAAAAAATCGACCATACTGTACCGTATTGTGAACAGCACGACAATGAATCAGCAAGGAGAACCCATGGAACGCGAAGCGATGGAATTCGACGTCGTCATCGTCGGCGGCGGCCCCGCCGGACTGGCTTCGGCAATTCGCCTGAAACAGATGGCAGCGGAAAAAGGCAGCGATGTTTCGGTCTGCCTGATCGAGAAAGGTGCCGAAATCGGCGCCCACATCCTGTCCGGCGCCGTCATGGACCCGCGCGCCCTGAACGAGTTGCTGCCCGACTGGAAACAGGACGGCGCCCCGCTCAATGCACCGGTCAGCGAAGACCGCTTTTTCATCCTCTCCGAGAATGACGCCAACCGGGTTTCCAACAGCCTGCTGCCGAAGTGTTTCCACAACGAGGGCAACTACGTCATTTCGCTGGGCAATCTCTGCCGCTGGCTCGGCGCGCAGGCCGAGGCGCTGGGTGTCGAGATCTACCCGGGCTTCGCCGGCGCCGAAGTGCTGTTCAATGAAAACGGCGCGGTGAAAGGCGTCGCCACCGGCGACATGGGGCGCCTGCGCGATGGCTCAGAAGGCCCCAATTTCCAGCCCGGCATGGAACTGCACGGCAAGTACACCTTCTTCGCCGAAGGCTGCCGCGGTCACCTCGGCAAGCAACTGGAAGCGCAATTCAGGCTGCGCGATGGCGTCGATCCGCAGACCTACGGCATCGGCATCAAGGAGCTGTGGGAAATCAAGCCGGAGAATCACCAGCTCGGTCTCGTCGTCCATAGCGGCGGCTGGCCGATGGAGCCCGACACTTATGGCGGCGGCTTCCTTTACCACCTCGAAAACAATCAGGTAGCGGTCGGCCTGGTCGTCGGCCTCGGCTATGCCAATCCGCACCTGTCCCCGTTCGAGGAATTCCAGCGCTACAAGACGCATCCGGAAATCCGCAAGTTTCTCGCAGGCGGCAAACGCATCGCCTATGGCGCCCGCGCACTGACCGCCGGCGGCCTTCAGTCGCTGCCCAAGCTGACTTTCCCCGGCGGCGTGCTGGTCGGCGACGATGCCGGTTTCCTCAACGCCGCGCGCATCAAGGGGTCGCACTGCGCGATCAAGTCCGGCATGCTGGCTGCGGAAAGCTGTTTCGCAGCACTCGCCGCCGAGCGCCAGCACGACGAACTGACGGCCTATCCGGAAGCCTTCAGGAACAGCTGGCTGTATGACGAACTCTATCGCGCGCGCAATTTCAAGCCGTGGATGAACAAGGGCCTCAAGCTGGGCTCGCTGATGTTCGGCATCGACCAGATGCGTCTTCGCCGGCAAGGCGCCGTGGACGCTGCACAACACGACGCCGGATCACGCCAAGCTGAAGCCGGCGGCCGAATGTGCGCCCATCGCCTACCCGAAGCCGGACGGCGTGCTGACCTTCGACCGCCTGTCCTCGGTTTTTCTGTCCAGCACCAACCATGAGGAAGACCAGCCCTGTCACCTGCAGTTGAAGGATGCAAGCGTTCCGATCCGCGTCAATCTGGCGCAATACGATGCGCCGGAGCAGCGTTTCTGCCCGGCCGGCGTCTATGAAATCCTGCGCGACGAACAGGGCAACAACCCGCGCCTGCAGATCAACGCGCAGAACTGCGTGCATTGCAAGACCTGCGACATCAAGGATCCGACCCAGAATATCAACTGGGTGACACCGCAGGGCGGGGAAGGTCCGACCTATCCGAACATGTGATGCTTTATAATCTGTGGGCTAAACCCTCCAGGGAGAACATCAAATGGGCTTTCTCGCCGACAAGAAGATTCTGATCACCGGGCTGCTGTCCAAGCACTCCATTGCCTACGGCATCGCCAAGGCCTGCCATCGCGAGGGCGCTCAACTCGCCTTCACCTATCAGAATGAGCGCTTCATCGACCGCATCAACAAGTTTGCCAAGGAATTCGACAGCACACTGGTCTTCCCGCTCGATGTCAGCAGCGACGAGCAGATCGACAATGTTTTCGTCGAGCTCGCCAAACACTGGGACGGTCTGGACGGCCTGGTTCATTCCATCGCCTACGCGCCGACCGAGGCCATCGAGGGTGACTTCCTCAATGGCATTTCACGCGAGTCCTTCCGCATCGCCCACGAGATTTCCTCCTACAGCTATCCGGCGCTGGTCAAGGCCGCGCGCCCGATGATGCAGGGCCGCAAGGCTTCGGCGCTCGCCCTCTCCTACCTCGGCGCCGAGCGCACCATGCCCAACTACAACACCATGGGCCTGGCCAAGGCCAGCCTGGAGGCGGCCACCCGCTACCTGGCCTTCTGCCTCGGCCCCGAAGGCATCCGCGCCAACGCCATTTCCGCCGGCCCGATCAAGACCCTGGCGGCGTCCGGCATCGGCAACTTCGGCAAACTGCTCGCCTACAATTCGCACCACGCCCCGTTGCGTCGCAACGTGACCATCGACGAAGTCGGCAACGCCGCCGCCTTCATGCTCTCCGACCTGGCCAGCGGCATCACCGGCGAAATCCTCTACGTCGATGGCGGCATGAACACGACGGCCCTCGGCAATGCAGACCCATTGCCTGCCTGATCGCCTGTCGCGGTCAACCCGCAAAAAGCCATGAAAAACGCCGACCGGAATCAACCGGTCGGCGTTTTTTTGTATTGAGCGGGCAGAGATCGGCCCGTCTGACTACTTGTCCTTGGCGTCCAGCACAGCCTTGTTGATGTCCACCTTGTAACGGCTGCGCAGTGCGGCGAGGTAGCTCTGCACCTCTTCCTGTGCCTCCAGCGTATTCAACTGGCGTAACAGGGCCTGCTTGCGCGCATCATCGAGCGCTTCACCGGCATTCAGCTTGCCCAGCTTGAACAGGGCGTAGCCGCTGCCCGGCAGGTTGACACCGGCGTAGGCGGGAAGCTTGCTCGTATCCATCTTGAAAACCGTCGGCACGGCAGGCGGCGGAATCTGACGCGGGTCGAGACGGGAAACGCTCTTGACCGCGCCCCAGCCGAGCTTGTCGTCACCCTTCCTGAGCGCTTCAAGACGCGCTTCGCCATCCTTGCGCGCCAGCACCTGCGCCTCCTGGTGCTTGAGCAGGGTTTCGATGCTGCCCTTGACACCATCAAAGGGCTGCAGCGTGGCCGGCTTGTAGTTGACGATACGGGCGGCGACCAGCGTGTTCGGCGCGATTTCGACGGCTTCGGTATTGCGCTTGTTCTTTATCGAATCTTCTGAAAATACCGCGGCCAACAGCTTTTCATTGGCCAGCGGTCCATTCGCCGGATTGGCCTGGCGCCCCAGCCATTCGGATTGCTTGACGGCAAGGCCAAATTTTTCGGCGGCCGGCTTCAGGCTGTCGGACTGCTCATAGACGGTATTGCTGAAACCTTCGGCGGCCTCGGCGAACTTGCGCGACCCTGCAGCCTTCTTCAACTCGGCCTCGATTTCACCCCTGACCTCGGCCAGCTCTTTTCCCTTGGCGGCATGAACGCCGGTCAGCTTGATGATGTGGAAGCCGAAATCCGATTCGACAATGCCCGAAATCTCGCCGTCCTTGAGGGTAAAGGTAGTGTCCTCGAACGGCTTGACCATCATGCCGCGACCAAAGTAGCCCAGATCGCCGCCCTTGGCGGCAGAGCCCGGGTCGTCGGAATTTTTCCTGGCCAGATCGGCGAAGGCGGCCGGATTCTTGCGGACTTCCTTGAGCACCTCCTCGGCCTTGGCCTTTGCCTTGTCCTTGCCGATCTTTTCGGAGCCGATGAGGATATGGCTGGCACGGCGCTCTTCCGCCTGCTGGTAGCGATCCTTGTGACCGTCGTACCACGCCTTGATTTCGGCATCGCTGACCGTTAACTGGGCGCCGATGGTTTCCATCGACATGACGACAAATTCAACCTTGGCCTGTTCCGGCATTTCGAACTGCTTGCTGTTGTCGTCGTAGAATTTCCTGACCGCGCCATCGGCCAGCTTGACCTTGTCGAGATAGGCGTCGAGTGGCAGGCGATATTCCTGGATGTCGCGCGTCTCGGTCTGCATGGCCAGGATGCGGTCACTGACCGTGCGCGCCGTGACACCCGACTGGCTGACGGCCGTGGCGAGTTGCTGCAGGGTCAGATCCTGGCGCAGCCGCGCCTCGAAACCCGCCGGCGACATACCCTGGCCGCGCAGGGCCGCTTCGTAGCGTTCCGGCGAGAATTTCCCGTCAACCTTGAAGGCGTCGATCGCGCCGATCGTGCGCCGGATGGTGTCGTCGCTGGCGAACAGGCCCTTCTTGTTGGCTTCCAGGATCAGCAGTTGCTGGTCGACAAGGTCATCGAGGATGGCCTTGCGCGCTTCCGGGGTATCGAGCATCTTGGCATCGAACTGTGCCCCCATCTGGGTACGCAGACGTTCCTGCTGCTCACGCATCGCCTGCTGGAACTGCTGCGGACTGATCTTGACATCGCCGATCTTGGCCACGGCGTCACCGGTGCCCGCGTTGCGCACGTAGGAATCGACGCCGAAAAAGGCAAAAGGCAGGGTAATCAGCGCCAGAAATATCTGGACGATCTTTTTGTTGTTGCGAACTGCATCGAACATGAGAGGAAAAACCCTTTGGATACGTTCAAAACGGCGAACGGCGGTTCACCAAAAGCAGCAATGATACCGTAGTTTTGCCACCCTTCATTTGCGTGCGGACGTGTTGGGGGATCAAGGCTGCCCGATCAGTTGCCCGAGTCGCCGGACCGCATCCTCGATCTCCGGCGCATGCGGGTTTCCGCAGTTCAGGCGCAGGCAGTTGCGATACATGCCGCTGGCCGAAAAAAGCTCACCCGGCACGAAGGCCAGGCCCTGCCCTAGCGCCCTCTCATGGAGGGCGGTCGCATCGACCTCCTCCGGCAGTTCGAGCCACAGGACGAAACCGCCCTGGGGCTGGGTAATCCGGGTTTCCGCCGGAAAGTGCCGGGTTACCGCCTGACGCATGCGCTCGACCTGCTGTTCGTAACTCCGCCGCAAACCGCGAAGATGGCGCTCGTAGGCGCCGGAATCCAGATATTCGGCCAATACATGCTGGGTGATTGGGTTGGTGCCGCCGCTGGTCAGCGTTTTCTGCAGCGCGATCGCCTGCCGATAGCGTCCGGCGGCAACGAAACCGATGCGCAGGGACGGCGAAAGACTCTTCGAGAACGATGAGCAAAGCATCACGTTGCCAGCCGTGTCAAAGGCTTTGATCGGCCACGGACGCTGGCTGTCGAAGCATAGATCGCCGTAAATGTCGTCCTCGATTACCGCGACACCGCGTGCTGCGGTCAACGCCGCCAGCAGGCGTTTTTTCGCCTCCGGCATCACGCTGCCCAGCGGATTGCTGGCATTCGGCACCAGCAGGCAGGCCGCCACGCGCCCGTCGCGCGTTGCCAGATCGAGCGCCTCGACCGAGATGCCGGTCCGCGGATCGGTGGGAATTTCCAGCGCCCGCAGACCCAGCGTCTCCAGCAACTGCAGCATCAGGTAATAGGCGGGCGATTCGACGGCTACCGTATCGCCCGGCCGGGTGACCGCGCGCAGGCAGAGGCCGAGCGCCTCGGTGCACGAATTGGTGACGACGATCTCGTCGCCGGCCAGCGGGCCGCCCCAGGCCAGCGAACGGCGCACGATCTGGCGTATCAGTGCCGGTTCGTCCATGTTGATGTGGCTGCCGCCCTCGAGCAATTTCGGATGACGGCGGGCAACACCGGCGTAAAGGCGTTGCAGCGCAGCCACCGGCAACAATGAAGGATGCGGCAGCGCAGCCGCCAGCGGCGCGATGCCCGGCCTGGCGCCGGCCTGCAGTACGCGGACCAGGCGCTGGGTGACATCCACCGCCACTGCTGCCTCGGGGGTCGAGCGTGGCGCGGGTTCCGCCCGCAGCGAAAGCGCCCGGCGGACGAAATACCCGGATTGCGGGCGCGCCTCGACCAGGCCGCGATCTTCGAGCTGGCGCAGCGCCTGCACCACCGTCGATAGCGAAAGCCGGCGTTCCTCCGCCAGACGCCGCAACGAAGGCAGACGATCGCCGTGGCGCAGGACGCCGCTGGAAATCATCCCCTCCAGATCGCCGGCCAGCTTCTCATAGCGCAGCAAGGCATTCGTCATGATTCACCGATACAGTTGACGGTTCCGGAAACAAGTACAGTTGGCAATTACACAAATTGTACTGGTAACAATTTAACTTTATTGAGACTGTATCACCAACCGTTGCTGCCGTAATCTCTTTCCAACGACAAAAGCCGGAGAGAGCCATGGAAATCTTCTTGAACGACGGTGAAATCCACCTCACGGAAAATTCCCCACTCCGCCTGCGCAACGCCGCCGGACAAGGCATCACCTGCACTTCCGGAACGATCTGGATCACCGTCACCGGCAACGCCCGCGACATCTTCCTGACGCCCGGCGAGAGTTACCGCGTGCAAGGAAATGGCCTGGCGCTGGTCGAGGCCATCGGAGCGGGAAGCATCCGGATCTGCAGGAAGGTAAACTTCCCTGCCTTGCGCATGTGGATCAGGCGTTTGCGCGAGCTTTTCCGCCGGCGTCAAATCACGGTGTTCGCGACCCCGCGCGCGCAAAATGCTGATCGATTCCCGGCACGGCACCGGCTGATTACTTGAGCGCCTGCGCGGCCAGCAAATCCTGCCCGAGTTTCAGATCATGGTGAACCACATGGGTTTCGAAACAGCGATCCATGAAAACCATGAGCGCTGGAATATTGCATTCACCACTGTTCATCTCGCTGATCTTGGCCCGGATAAAAGCAGCGATCCGCGCATGTTCCCTTGTATGGTCGGCGAACGGAATGCCGTGCGCCCGGGCCGAATCCTCCTCCCAGGCAAAGTGCTCATCGAGCCCATCCGCCAGACGGGAAAGCAGCGCCAAACCGTCTCCGTGACCATCCACAGCGGCGAGCAATGCATCCTTGACCTGCTGAATTTCGTGGAACAGACGGTCGTGCTGACCATCCATCTCGGCGACGCCGGTCAGTAACCCAGTCGGAACAAGAATTGTGCTCATACCACTTCCTCCAGACCATGCCGCAGGAAATTTTTAGTCAAACAGGCCAGGCTGCAATGGCCTCAGGTTTTCCTGCTTTACTGTGAAGCGGACCGGCACTCCGTGTTTCCCGATGGCCTCGACGACCATTCTTCCGGCAACGGCTTCGGCAACGACCCTGACGTTGCGCGCTGCATTCCTGTTTCTGCCGACGTAGGTTGCAACGACGCCGGCGCGTGGCAACCAGGAGGATTTGGCTCGGGACATATGCCTTCCACTCCTCATACAAAGACAATGCCAAAGACTACCTCCGGTCGGAGAAAATACGAATACTGTACATTTATACAGTTATCGGATAATCTTCATCTGTGGTCGAAGAACGGATGCAGGACCTCGTCGTTGTCTCGAACAAGCAAGGAGCCCAGAACATGAAACACATCCAGAAGTGGTTTGAATTGATGGCTGGTATTTCCCAGGAAGAACTGGCGCGCGAAGAACGCGCCCGGGAGATTTTTGCTGGCGCCAGTCCGGATCTGCAGTCATTGCAGAAGCCCGCATGCTGGCGCCGACAGTGCCGGGTAATCGGCGCGCGGTGCTGAAAACAACAAAGGCGGCCACAGCCGCCTTTGCCTGGCCTCCGCGTGCTTAGCCGACCCAGCGCCGGGCGTTGCGGAACATGCGCAGCCACGGCGAATCCTCGCCCCAGTTTTCCGGGTGCCACGACATCTGCACGGTGCGGAAAACGCGTTCCGGGTGCGGCATCATGATGGTGAAGCGGCCATCGGCCGTGGTCACTGCCGTCAGGCCGCCCGGCGAACCATTCGGGTTGTACGGGTAGACTTCGGTCGGCTCGCCCTTGTTGTCGACGTAACGCACGGCCGACAGCACCTTGGCCTTGATCGTCGGCGTTGTCGAACACCGCCCTGCCCTCGCCGTGCGAAACGACGATCGGCACTTGCGAGCCTTCCATGCCGGCGAAGAAGATCGACGGCGAATCGAGCACTTCGGCCATCACGAAACGCGCTTCGAACTGCTCGACCTTGTTGCGGCGGAAAGCCGGCCAGTGTTCGGCGCCGGGGATGATGGACTTGAGCGCGCTCATCATCTGGCAGCCGTTGCAGACGCCGAGTGCGAAGGTGTCCTTGCGGTTGAAGAAGGCGGCGAACTCGTCGCGGCAGCCGTCGTGCATCAGGATGGTCCGGGCCCAGCCCAGGCCGGCGCCGAGCACGTCGCCGTAGGAGAAGCCGCCGCAGGCGACCAGGCCCTTGAAATCCTTGAGGCTGACGCGGCCAGCCAAAATGTCGCTCATATGGACGTCGACCGCAGCAAAGCCGGCCTTGTCGAAGGCGGCGGCCATTTCGTAATGGCTGTTGACGCCCTGCTCGCGCAGGATGGCGACACGCGGACGGCCGCTGACTTGCGTGATAAACCTTGGTGAAATCGTCCTGCGGATCGAAAGTCAGCTTCGGCGTCAGGCCGGGGTCGGTGACATCGAGGATGCGGTCGAATTCCTGCTGGGCACAGCTCGGGTTGTCGCGCAGTGTCTGCATCTGGTAGCTGGTTTCCGACCAGGCACGCTGCAGGTCGACGCGCTTCTCGCGCAGCACGCGCTTGGCGTTGCGGGTGACGCGGATTTCGTCCCACTCGTTCATGGTGCCGACGAAGTGGTAAGGCACGCGCAGGGCGCGCAGAATCGGCGTGACCTTTTCGCGGTCGGCGCGGCGGATCTGGATCAGGGCGCCGAGTTCTTCGTTGAACAGGGCGCGGACGATGTTTTCGAAATCGCGGCCGGCCAGCAGGTTGGTCAGTTTTTCCGAACCATCGACATCGCCGGCCCCGGCGTCGTAGCAGATGCCGTCGAGGTCGAGCGAGACACCGCGGCGCGCTGGCAAAGGCCATTTCGCAGGCGGCGACGAACAGGCCGCCATCGGAACGGTCGTGGTAGGCGAGCAGCAGGCCGTCGCGGTTGAGCTTCTGCACGGCGTCGAACAGGCCCTTGAGCTTGGCCGGATCATCGACATCCGGCGCATCGCTGCCGGTGGCGTTGTAAACCTGCGCCAGGCAGGAGCCGCCGAGGCGGTTCTTGGCCGAGATCGAGCAGCAGCAGTTCGGTTTCGCCCTGATCGACGGCCAGTTGCGGCGTTTTGGTCTTGCGCACGTCGTCGACCGCAGCAAACGAGGTGACGACCAGCGACAGCGGCGAAACGACCTGCTTCTTGACGCCGCCATCTTCCCAGGCGGTGCGCATCGACAGCGAATCCTTGCCGACCGGGATCGACACGCCGATCGCCTTGCACAGGTCGGAAACGGCTTCGACGGTGTCGAACAGGCGGGCATCCTCGCCCGGCGACGCCGCACGGCGCCATCCAGTTGGCGGACAGCTTGACCTTGCCGAGTTCGCCGACATCGGCAGCGGCCAGGTTGGTCAGCGCTTCGCCGATGGCCATGCGGCCGGAAGCCGGCGCATCGAACACGGCGAGCGGCGTGCGCTCGCCCATGGCGAAGGCTTCGCCGAGATAGCCTTGATAGCCCATCGTCGTCACCGCGACGTCGGCCACCGGCACCTGCCACGGGCCGACCATCTGGTCGCGGGCGGTCATGCCGCCGACGGAGCGGTCGCCGATGGAGATCAGGAAGGTCTTGTCGGCGATGGTCGGCAGACGCATCAGGCGATAGGCGGCATCCTTCAGTTCGATGGCGGTGGCGTCGAAGGAGACGAAGGTTTCCGGCTCGTGCTTGACGTCGCGCGTCATGCGCGGCGGCTTGCCGAGCAGCGCTTCCATTTCCATGTCGACCGGATTGACGCCGAAATGGGCGTCGGTCGACCGTCAGGTGGCCGTCGCCGGTCGCTTCGCCGACCACGGCAAACGGGCAGCGCTCGCGCTCGCACATGGCCTGGAATTCGGCGATGCGGTTCGGCGGAATGGCCAGCACGTAGCGTTCCTGCGATTCGTTGGACCAGATTTCGGCCGGCGACATGCCCGGCTCTTCGGTCGGCACCTTGCGCAGATCGAAAATGGCGCCGACGCCGCCCGAGTGGGCCAGTTCCGGCAGGGCGTTGGAAACGCCGCCGGCACCGACGTCGTGCACCGACAGGATCGGATTGTTCTTGCCCATCTGCCAGCAGCGGTCGATGACTTCCTGCGCGCGGCGCTGGATTTCCGGGTTGCCGCGCTGCACCGAGGCGAAATCGAGGTCTTCGGCATTGGAGCCGGCCGTCATCGACGAGGCGGCACCGCCGCCCAGGCCGATCAGCATGCCGGGGCCGCCCAGTTGCACGAACTTGGTGCCGACCGGGAAGGTTTCGTCCTTGAACGACTGCTCGGCCTGGATGTTGCCCAGGCCGCCGGCGATCATGATCGGCTTGTGGTAGCCGCGCACTGTCGCCGGCGACATCCTGTTCGTAGGTGCGGAAATAGCCGGTCAGGTTCGGGCGGCCGAATTCGTTGTTGAAGGCGGCGGCGCCGATCGGGCCTTCGAGCATGATGTCGAGCGCCGAGGCGATGCGCGACGGGCGGCCGTAGGCGCTGTTCCCAGGGCTGCGGCGCATCCGGCAGATTCAGGTTGGAGACCGAGAAACCGCAGAGGCCGGCCTTCGGCTTGGAACCCTTGCCGGTGGCGCCTTCGTCGCGGATTTCGCCGCCGGAACCGGTGGCCGCGCCGGGGAACGGCGAAATCGCCGTCGGGTGGTTGTGCGTCTCGACCTTGGTCAGGATGTGGGTCAGCTCTTCCTTGTAGCTGTAGCCACGGTCGGCATCCGGGTAGAAACGCTGGATGCTGGCGCCTTCGATGATCGAGGAATTGTCGGCATAGGCCATCACCGTGCCCTGCGGGTGGGCGGCGTGGGTTTCGCGGATCATGCCGAACAGCGTCTTGTCCTTGGCTTCGCCGTCGATCACCCAGGAGGCGTTGAAAATCTTGTGGCGGCAATGTTCGGAATTGGCCTGGGCGAACATCATCAGTTCGACGTCGGTCGGGTTGCGGCCGGCGCTTGGTGAAGATGTCGAGCAGGTAATCGATTTCGTCGTCGGACAGCGCCAGACCAAGCGAGGCATTGGCCTCGACCAGCGCGGCCTTGCCGCCGTCCAGCACGTCGACCGTAGCCAGCGGCTTCGGCTCGAAATGGCGGAACAGTTCGCCGGCAGCGTCGAAGCCGGGCAGCACGGATTCGGTCATGCGGTCGTGCAGCAGGCCGGCGACGGTCTTCTTTTCATCGGCCGTCAGGGCGCGGCTGTTCTTGACGACACGTGGAAGGCGATGACGCGCTCGATGCGCTCGATGGCATCCAGATCGCAGTTCCAGCGCAATGTCGGTGGCCTTGGACGACCACGGCGAAATGGTGCCGATGCGCGGCGCCACCAGGAACAACTCGCCAGCTTCGGCGCCGGCCGCCTTCTCTTCCAGCAGCGTCGCCAGCTTGGCGCGCTCGTCGGCATTCAGCGCGCGCTTTTGCGCCACCACATGCCAGTAATCGGCGACCACCGATTCGATATCCGACACGGCCGCGACCAGGCGGGCTTGCAGGCGTTGCAGACGGAAGGCGGAAAGTGCGGAGTCGCCTTTGAGGCAAAGAAGGTCGGCCATTGGGAGCGGGAATCGGTTAGGCGGAAAGGCGGAAATTATACCGTAGCCAGCCTTCTGACCCGACCGAAGGCGGGCAACACGTGAGAAAATCCGCCGATGCGCCCCTTAGCCTTCGTAGACCTGGAAACCACCGGCGCCACCGCCACCAGTGATCGCGTCACCGAAATCGGCATCATCGAAGTCGATGAAGATGGCTCGGTGCGCGAGTGGCAGCAACTGGTCAATCCGGGCACCCGCATCCCGGCCTTCATCGAACAACTGACTGGCATCAGCAACGCGATGGTCGCCGATGCGCCGCCGTTCGAAGCCGTGGCCGAGGAAACCCTGCGCCGGCTGGAAGGCCGGCTGTTCATCGCCCACAACGCGCGTTTCGATTACGGCTTCCTGAAGAACGAGTTCAAGCGACTCGGGGTGACCTTCCGGGCGCCGGTGCTGTGTACCGTCAAGCTCTCGCGCACGCTGTTTCCCGAGCACAAGCGGCACAATCTGGATTCGCTGATCGAGCGTCACGGCTTGCAGGCGGAAGCACGCCACCGGGCACTGGCCGATGCACAACTGATTCACCAATTCTGGCAAAAAATTCACGTCGACCGCAACAGCGACGACATCGAGGCAGCGCTCAAGGCACAGAATGCCCGCCCCAGCCTGCCGCCGCATCTCGATGCCGGCATTGTCGATGAGTTGCCCGACACACCCGGCGTCTATCTCTTCTACGGCGACAACAACCTGCCGCTCTACGTCGGCAAGGCCAAGGATATCCGCCAGCGCGTCCTGTCGCACTTCTCGGCCGACCATAGCTCGGCCAAGGAAATGGCACTGTCGCAGCAGATCAAACGCATCGACTGGATCGAAACCGCCGGCGAAATCGGCGCCCTGCTCAAGGAAGCGACACTGGTCAAGCAACTTCTCCCCAGCCACAACCGCCAACTGCGCAAGAACGACGATCTCTGCACGTGGACGCTAGTCGACGAAGGCGACGGCTGGCTGCGTCCGGAACTCGCCATGGCGCGCGACCTCGACATGGGAATCCGCAGCTCCTGCTACGGGCTGTTCAAGAGTAGCAAGGAAGCTACCGAAGTACTGCGAGCCCTGGCCGCCGAGCACCACCTGTGCGACGCCTTGCTCGGTCTGGAAAAAACCACTCCCGGCAAACCCTGCTTCGGCTACCAGATCAAGCGCTGCAAGGGCGCCTGCGTCGGTAGCGAACCTTACGCCAAACACACGATGCGACTGGTCGGTGCTCTGACCCGCCTCAAGCTCGTCACCTGGCCGCTCAACGGCCCGGCGATCATCCGCGAAGGTGACGAAGCGCACCTGATCGACGGCTGGCGCTATCTTGGCACCGCCAGGTCCGACGACGAACTCAACGCCCTTCTAGCTACCGGCCGCCCGCAATTCGACCGCGACACCTATAAAATCCTCGTCAAATATGTGGCGAAGATGATGCCGCTCGCCTTGGCTCGCCCGCCAACCATGGAAGAATAAGATGAAAAACTTCGCCCCGCTGCTCCTCGCCGCCCTCGCCCTGCCCGCAAGCCTTTCCGTCTCGGCCGAAGAAATCGGCTGCGCGACCACGACCTGGAAGATGATCGGCGCCAACCACCGGGTCTGCGTCTATGCCTACGACGATCCGAAGATTCCCGGGGTCACCTGCCACGTCAGCCAGGCGCGCACGGGCGGCGTCAAGGGCAGCTTCGGGCTGGCCGAAGATCCGTCGCAATTCTCCCTGGCCTGCCGCCAAGTCGGCCCGATCAACCTGCCCGCCAAGCTGCCGGAAGATGAAACCGTTTTCAGCGAAGACACCTCGCTGATGTTCAAGGAAACAAAAATCACCCGTTTCGTCGACCGGAAGCGCAACGTGCTCGTCTATCTGGCGATCAGCCGCAAGATCATCGAGGGGGCGCCGGCCAACGCCATCTCGACGGTGCCGATCCAGCCCTGGGGCGGCAAGTAGTCCGGCAAACCGGAAGCCCGGAAACGGAAAACGCCGCATTGAGCGGCGTTTCTTATCGGTGCATTGCGCACCGACTACCGGGTTTCCCCGTCTGGGTACTCAATAGTCATCATACAGAAGTTGCAGTCTCAATAATCGCTCTCCCTTTGGTTAGCAATACGATCTTGCAACTCCTTTTTACACCTGATTTTCTTCGTGCGCAATGGGCTTCCCGGCACCCGGCCAGAACGACCGCAGGGCCCTGCCCCACCGCCATCGTGACCGCCGGCAGATCGGAGATCAGTTCAATTTATCGGGTCAACCGCAGCATTGCTTGAATTTGCGGCCGCTACCGCAGGGACACGGGTCGTTGCGGCCCGATTTCGGCTCGTCGCTCCTGACCGTACTGCCCGTTCGCTTGTTGCGCCAGAAGTTGTAGATCGTCTGCACGATGACCGGCAGGTTCTCCTGGATGTCGCCCACCAGCCGTGCCTCCTCGGCCGGCGAGAACCAGCGTTCACCGCTCTTCTCAACATCTTCCTTGAGCATGCCGTTGAGCAGGAACATCGGCTCGAGCAGTTCGGAAAGATCGTCGGCATGCTTGCCGGCCAGTTCGAACCAGTCACCGCCGAGACCGGCGCCGAACACATAGGTGTCTGCCCAGGCGGCGTAGTCGTATTCCTCGCAGGTCTCATCCAGGGGATAAAGGACAGGCGAAATGGTGTCGTCGTTGAGTAGCGCCGTGGCCAGGTCGTTATTCAAGCGCATCAGCAGTTCCAGCGCTTCATGTACCTGCGGGTCATTGGCGTTTTCCAGCCCCTTGCCCAGCGCTTCGGGCAGCCAGACAGCCGGCGCAATCGGCACCGGCCCGCTGACGATGGCGCAGAGCATGGCCTGGATTTCATCAAGACGCATCGCATCGCCCTGAAACACCTCGGCTTCGAGGAGTTGTTCGAGATGGTCGAGATCGCTTTCGCTGAGTGGGGCTGGGTTCATATCGCTTTTTCCTGATTACCGGAGTGAATCATGGGCAAGTATAGGTGTCTCAAATCGCATCGCCAACCCGGAGATTGATTACCCATGCCAAAAATCGAGAAAACCGACGCCGAATGGCGCGCCCAGTTGAGCCCGACCGAATATAACGTGACCCGCGAAAAGGGCACCGAACGCGCCTTTACCGGCCAGTACTGGGATTGTCATGACGTTGGCACCTACCGCTGCGTGTGCTGCGGCGCGCCGCTCTTCCGTTCCGAGACCAAGTTCGATTCGGGCTGCGGCTGGCCAAGCTTCCACACGCCCAACGAAGAAAAACTGATCGACGAACACGTCAACCGCAGCTTCGGCATGAGCCGCACCGAAGTTACCTGCGCCGAGTGCGGCGCCCACCTCGGCCACGTCTTTCCCGATGGCCCGGCGCCAAGCGGGCAGCGCTACTGCATCAATTCGGCGTCGCTGAAGCTGGAGAAGGAATAGGTCAGTGCGGCCTACAGGCCGCGCGCCCAGGCCGGCCGCAGATGCGCCTGCTCCGGCGTTTCGATGGCTTGCCGCACCTGCGCCAGCAGACGCGCCTTGTCGACGCCCAGCGTGCCCTTGAGCACCAGCCAGTTGGATGCGTGATCGCTGCGGAACACCGTGCGCCTGAGTTCCAGCGCAGAGAGAAGTTGCTCGGTCTCGACAAACAACTCATGCTGTGTTAACGGTTCCCACTCCGGGAAGCCCGCGCGGAAACGCTGCTCTCCCATCGGGAAACTGACGACCAGCGTCGCCAGGTATTCGGGCTGCGTCGCATTGGCAAGCCGCGCCGAGTTTTCTGCGTGCTGATGCGAATACACCTTGCCACCAAGCCCGTTGAGGACCATCACCGAACGGGTAATCCCGGCCGCGCCGAGCTTGTCCAGCGCGTCGCGGGTAGTTTCGAAGGTCTCGCCCTTGTTGACCGCGGCAAGCACCTGATCGTCGCCCGATTCGGCGCCGACATAGACCATCGACAACCCGGCCGCCGCCAGTTCGTTAACTTCCGCCTGCGACTTCTTGCGCAGGTTGCGCGGCAGGCAATAACTGGAAATCCGCCGCGCTGCCGGCAGGTGGGTACGAATGGCGGCAAGAATGGCCAACAATCGGCGTGTCGGCAGCACCGTGGCGTCGCCGTCGGCAAGGAAAACGCGCCGTACCTCATCGCCATAGCGTTCGCCGGCAAGGCGAATACTTTCCAGCACCTCGGCCTCGTCACGGGCGCGGAATTTCTTCTGCGGCGCCGTGTACATCTCGCAGAAGGTGCATTCGTTCCACGAGCAGCCGTCGGTCACCGGCAGGATCAGCGATTCGGCCTCGCTCGGCGGGCGAAAGACCGGCTCGACATAACGGATCGGAGTCATGCGGCAAAACGCTCGCGAAAGACGGCCGGCACCGACGCCGGCTTGCGTGCCGCATAGTCGAAGAACATGATGCCGGTCTTGCCGCGCGCCACTTCGCGGCCGCTGCTCTGCTCGCTGACGCGATAAACCAGGTCGCAGCCGTATTTGTTGAAGTCGTTCGCCGTCATCTCGAAGTCCAGCACCTCACCGTGGAAGGCCTCGGAGCGATACTGGATTGCGGCATCGGCGACGATAATGCCGTAGCCCTCGACATCCAGTTCAGTGTAGCCAAGAGCCTTGAAGAAGCGGACGCGCGCCTCTGACACCAGCGACAGCAGGGCCGAATTATCAAGATGATTGCCGTAGTTGATGTGGTTGATATAGACCATGATCGCCGTCGAAAAGCTGAATCGGTCGGGGAGTTCAATCTTGATTCTGGCCACGATGGTTACCGGGGGAGCGTTGCATGAAGGAGGGCTGCCGCAAAGATTCGTTGCCGCACGCCGGGACAGAACGAATTTATAGTCAGTCACCGCGCGATGCAAGCGCGGGAATGCCCGGCTTGCCGACGCCTCCCGGCTTTGCCCTTTGTGCCCCCGGTGGTATAAAACGCGCAGTCATGACCTTCCTCCGTTTCATCGCCCTCGCCCTCCTGCTCGTCGCGACGCCATTGCATGCCGGACAGATTCGTGTCGCCGCGGCCGCCGACCTGCGCTTCGCGATGGACGAAATCGTCAGCCTGTTCAGCAAATCCCGCCCCGCCGACCGCATCGAAGTCAGCTACGGTTCTTCCGGGAAGTTTTACGCCCAGATCCGCAACGGCGCGCCCTTCGACCTCTTTTTCTCGGCCGACAGCGAACTGCCCGAAAAGCTGGTACAGGAAGGGCTCGCCATCCCCGAAGTCGAACCCTACGCGCTCGGCCGTATCGTCCTCTGGCGCCCGGGCAGCGACGCCCGGCCGCTGCACGCTGGCCGATCTTCCGCGACCGGAGAACCGGCGCATCGCCATCGCCAATCCGAAACACGCGCCCTACGGCATGCGCGCAGTCGAGGCGCTCAAGGCAGCGCGGGTCTGGGATGCCGTGGAAAGCCGCCTCGTCTATGGCGAGAACATCGCCCAGACCGCCCAGTTCGTGCAGACCGGCAATGCCGATATCGGCATCATCGCGCTCTCCCTGGCGCTGGCCCCGGCGTTTGCCGGCGCCGGCAGCTACACCCTGATTCCCGCCGACCTGCACCAGCCGCTGCGCCAAGGCTTCGTGATCCTCAAGCGCGGTGAAGGCAAGGCCCTGTCCCGGGACTTTGCGGCATTTTTCGGCACCGCGGATGTACGCCAGATCATGAGCCGTTACGGCTTTTCCTTGCCCGCCGCTCCCGCCGCCCGCTAAGCGCATGCCGAGCACCGACCTCGCCGCCGTCTGGCTGACGCTGAAACTGGCCAGCGTCGTGACGCTGCTGTTGCTGCTGATCGGCACGCCGATCGCCTGGTGGCTGGCGCGAACCCGTTCGCGGCTCAAGGGCGTCGTCGGCGCGCTGGTCGCGTTGCCGCTGGTGCTGCCGCCGACCGTGCTCGGCTTCTACCTGCTGGTCGCCATGGGGCCGCATGGCCCGGTCGGACGGCTGACCGAAGCACTCGGCATCGGCCTGCTGCCCTTCACCTTTCCCGGGCTGGTCATCGCCTCGGTTATCTATTCCCTGCCCTTCGTCGTCCAGCCGATCCACAACGCCTTCGAGGCGGTCGGCGAGCGTCCGCTGGAAGTTGCAGCGACGCTGCGCGCCAGCCCGTGGGATGCCTTCTGGTCGGTCGCCGTGCCGCTCGCCCGGCCCGGCTTCATCAGCGGCGCGATTCTCGGCTTCGCCCACACCGTCGGCGAATTCGGCGTCGTGCTGATGATCGGCGGCAACATTCCGGACCAGACCCGGGTCGTTTCGGTACAGATCTACGACCACGTCGAAGCACTCGAATACACGCAGGCGCACTGGCTCTCCGGCGGCATGCTGCTGTTCAGCTTCGTCGTGCTGCTGGCGCTCTACACCTTCAACCCGACGCGGCGCAAACCGGCATGACTTCCGAAATCCGGGCCAGATTCCGGGTCGACCGCGACAATTTCCGTCTCGATGTTGACCTGACCCTGCCCGGCGCCGGCGTCACGGCGCTATTCGGGCCGTCCGGCTCCGGCAAGACGACCTGCCTGCGCGCCATGGCCGGCCTCGAACGGGCAGCGGACGGTCTGTTTGCGCTGGGCGACACCGTCTGGCAGGACGAGGCCAGGGGGCATTTTGTGCCAACCCACCGCGCGCCCTCGGCATGGTCTTCCAGGAAGCCAGCCTGTTTCCGCATCTTTCGGTACGCGGCAACATGGAATTTGGCCAAAAACGGGCGTCGACCGCAGGCAAGCGCTTCGCGCTGCCCGCGGTCGCCGAACTGCTCGGCATCGGCCACCTGCTCGAGCGCATGCCGGCCCAACTCTCCGGCGGCGAACGCCAGCGTGTCGCCATTGCCCGCGCTCTGCTCGCTGCGCCACGGATCCTGCTGATGGACGAACCGCTGGCCGGACTCGATCTCAAGCGCAAACTCGAAATCCTGCCCTATCTGGAACGCCTGCACCGCGAACTGGCGATCCCCGTCATCTACGTCAGCCACGCATCCGACGAGGTCGCCCGCCTGGCCGACCATCTGGTGCTGCTCGACCAGGGCAAGGCCATCGCCAGCGGACCGCTCAACGAGGTTCTGAGCCGCATCGACCTGCCCACTGCCTTCGCCGACGATGCCGGTGTTGTCATCGAAGCCATCGTCGCCGAACACGAGGCGGACGACCTGACGCGCCTCGAATTCCCCGGTGGTCACGTCCATGTCTCGCGTCGCGGCGAGTCTCCCGGCACCAGGCTCCGCTGCCGCATCCTCGCGCGCGACGTCAGCCTGGCGCTGGTGCCGCAGACCCAGTCCAGCATCCTCAACTGTGTCAATGCGCTCGTCGTCAACCTCACGGCCACCAATACGCCGGGCCAGATCCTGGTCCGCCTCGACGTCGCCGGCGCCCCACTGCTCGCGCGCATCACGAAGCGTTCGGCCAACCGCCTCGACATCCGTCCCGGCCTCGCGCTGCGGGCGCAGATCAAGTCGGTGGCGCTACTCGGCTAATTACCCGGGACAACTCGAAAATGGTTTATCAGCCCCCGGACTCAAGTACAACATCCCGGAAAGCCTCATGAAAAGTCAGTTCATCTTGCGCCTGAGCGCTCTCGCATTCGGCAGCCTGCTGCTGTCCGGATGCACCACGGAAACTTGGTACGAGGGCGTCAAGCGCGGGGCCGAGAATCAATGTCGCCAAGCGGTACCGCCTGACGCGGACCAGTGCCTTTCCCGACTCAACACCAGGACCTACGACGAGTACAACAAAGCGCGTTCCGGACAGCAACAATAGCCGGGACTGGGCGACTATCGGCTCTCATCAACGATCTGGATCAACTTCTCTTCAATAGCCTTGGCCAGCCGCGACAACCCGGCATTCTCGCCAAGCGCGGCGAGCATCGGCGCCGGCCGGATCAGGCCGATCCTGGTGGCGCCATTTTCGGTGAATACCGAAATCCTCCACGGCAAGGCCGTGCTCAGCCGCATGTCGATGGCCAGCAATTTTTCAAACTGCCGGTAATTGCAGATTTCAAACACCTTGCAGTCATCATCGAATTCGCTGTCCTTGCGGCGCAGCGTGTTGCCCAAATCGTGGACATGCAGGATCACGAAGCCCAGGCGCTGGATCACCGGCTCCAGGTCGAAGGTCGCTTCGTAGAATGATTTGTCGCTTTCGACGATGTAAAACACGGGATTTCCTTATGGCAAGACTGAAGCAGAAGCGAATGATAGGCGAGAGACCATCGTTTTCCGTACCTCCCTATAATGACCGGGATTGAATAAGGCTATCCCTGCTCATGCTCGCCACCCTTCAGACTTTCCCCGCCCTCCCCGATACCGCAGCGCTTGCGCAAATGAGCCATGTGCTGGTGGTTCTGCCCGCTGGCGAGGCGATTCCTGACGATTGCCCCGAGCGGACGCTGTTGCTGGCGACACTGGCGCGGCGGCGGCTGGAGCCGGAGGAACTGGGCGACGATCCGGTTGCAGCCAACTCGGCCGACGGCGGCTTGCGGGTGTGGCTGATGCTGGATGTAGAGAAGTCGACTTTCGAGAACCTGACGTTGTTGCGCGAGGGCCTGGTGATTTTGCTCGAAGAAGAGCCTGCTGCGGTCAACGTGCTGATTTGTGCCAAAACCGGGGCAGCCGACTGGATGGCTGAGTGGGCGGCCTATGTCGGGCTGGCCAACGGAACGCCCTTGCCCAATCGCAAGCAGAAGGATGCGCCGCGCGCGCTGGAGTCGCTGCGACTCTGGGGTACTGCGACCCCACCGGGCCAGGCGTCCAGTCTGGCCGAGGGCAACCAGTTGGCGCGGACCTTGACGGTGCTGCCGCCCAACACGCTGACGCCGGCAGCTTACCGGACGCGGGTTGGCGAACTGGCGCGGGAACTGGGTTGGGAAGTCGAGGAATTCGATCTGCCCCGGCTGCGCGAAATGGGCGCCGGGGCCTTCGTTTCGGTGGCGCAGGGCAGCGAGGCCGACGACGCGGCGATTGTCCGGGTTTCGCTGATCCCGCCCAATGCGCAGGCGCGGGTGGCGCTGGTCGGCAAGGGCATCTGCTTCGATACCGGCGGCCACAACCTGAAGGCGGCCGATTCGATGATCGGCATGCATGAGGACATGGCCGGTTCGGCGGCCGTGCTTGGCATTTTGCTCGCCGCCACCCGGCTCGCCCTGCCGCTGCGCATCGACGCCTGGCTGGCGCTCGCCAGCAACGATATTTCGCCGCGCGCCAGCCGCCAGGGTGACGTGGTGACGGCGCTCGACGGCACGACCATCGAGATCGTCCATACCGATGCCGAGGGCCGTCTGGTGCTGGCCGACGCGCTGGCCCTGGCCGGGCGCGACACGCCCGACCTGATGATCGATTTCGGGACACTGACCTACACGATGATTCACGCCCTCGGCTGCCGCTATTCCGGCGTCTTCGCCAGCAGCGCGGCACTTGGCGAACTGGCGGTGCGCGCCGGCGCGGCCAGTGGCGAGCGGGTATGCACCTTTCCGATGGACGCCGATTACGAGGATGATCTCGACAGCAAGGTAGCCGATATCTGCCAGTGCAGCCTCGATGAGGATGCGCCGGACCACATTCACGCGGCGCGCTTTCTCAAGCGTTTTGTCGGCGAACTACCTTGGCTGCATGTCGATCTTTCGGCCGCCAGTTGCGAGGACGGATTGGGCGCGATAGCCACCGACCAGACCGGATTCGGCGTGGCATGGGGAATCCGCTTCCTGCAGGATTGGCTGGCGGGCGCTTCGCCAAAACACAAATGACAGCGGATAATTCGCCACCTTCACACGACACCCCCTGAAATGCGCGCACACATCGTTCTCGCCGGCTGCCTGGCCGCTACCCTGCTCTGGGCATCGCCAGCCCTCGCCGACGATGAAGACGAAGATGACTCGCCCGACGAGAAGGTAGAGGCGGCCGCCGAGAAGAACGACGGCGTGGTAGTCGAGAAGCGCGCTGAAACCGAAGACGCGGTCGATGAATCCAAAGGCGGTCACCCCGCAAAGATCGGCCTGGTCCACGACACCCTGCGCCGCGCCAAAAAACAGCCGACGCTCTTCCAGAAAGTCTCGGACGAATACGCCGATTTGAAGACGCGCATGGAGGACGACCATGGCCTCACCTGGTCGTTCAGCCTCAGTTACCGGCAGCGCTGGGTAAGCCCGGACAACATCGGCACCTCCTCGCAGGCCCTGTTCTGGCCCTCGCTGAACTGGGACATTTTCGATAGCGAATCTTTCGGCTCCGGCTCCTTCCAGTTCCTTTATTACGGCGAGCGCCGCAGCGGCAGCAAGGTCACGGTCAGCCGCGGGTCGCGCACGCTGAGCGGCGAGTTGCCCGATTACCAGAACAAGTTCTCGCAGATCACCTACACCCACACGCTGCCCGGCGAGATGTTCGCGGTGGCGGTCGGCCAGTACTCGTTCTTCAATTTCGACAGCAGCGAGTTCATGGCCGATCAGCAACTGAATTTCGTCAATAATATTTTTTCCGCAAACGGTTCATCGACCTATCCGACGACCGGCACCGGCGGCTACGTTCAGTTCAACGCCACGAAAACGCTCCAGTTTCTCGCCGGCGGGCAAAGCGTCAATGTCGAGGACCCGTCCAAGCGACCGACCGATGGCTTCCTGAGCAGCCCTTACGCGTGGCTTGGCTATGTGCAATGGACGCCCGCCTTCAAGGGCTTGGGCGACGCGCAGTATTCGCTCACGCTCTACCAGTCGCCGGCCGTCACCGATCATCCCGCTTCGCAGGGCTGGTCGATCAATGCTGTTCAACACCTGAACGACCAGTGGGCCATTTTCGGGCGCCTCAACGCGAGCAACGACGACAATGGCGGCAACAAGCGCAGCTTCGGAATCGGCGTTGCACTCAACAACCCGCTGGGTCGCGCCGATGGCGACCAGATCGGCGTCGCTTTCGGCAGCCTCGAACAGAAACTGCCGCTGCCTTTCGTGACCCTGGAACACACGCAGAACACGCTGGAAGCCTACTGGAACTGGAGCTTGGTCGGCGGCCTGCTGCTGACGCCGGATGTGCAATACATCCGCAACCCGGCCTTCGCCCCCGACCGCGACAGCGCCTGGATCATGTCGCTCAGGGCGACGCTGGTGTTCTGAACAGGCCGGTTTTCGCTCAGGCGACGCCGACCGACGCCGCCAGGAAATCCATCAGCACCCGAACTCGGTGCGGCACGTGGCGGTTGCTCGGCAGCATGGCGTAGATGCCGAGTTCGGGCACCGGGAAGTCGGTGAGAATTGCCTCGACCCGGCCGGCGGCAAGAAAGCTGTCGGCAATGAAATCGGGCTGCAGTGTGATGCCCAGCCCCTGTGCCGCCGCCTCAGTCAGCACCTCGCCGTTGTTGGCGTTGATGCGGCTGCGCACCGGGAAGCTTGCAAGCTGGCCATCGACCATGAATTGCCAGTTCTGCCCGGCGGCGCCCGCCGTGTAACCCAGACATTCGTGATGCGCGAGTTCTGAAGGGTGTTGCGGTCAACCGTGGCGGGCGAGGTATTCCGGTGACGCCACCGCCAGCATGTGGCCGACGCCGATCTTGCGCGCGACGTCGCCTGGCTCCAGCCGCCGCGTGATGCGGATCGAGAGATCGATGCCCTCCTCGATCAGGTTTACGCGGCGGTCGCTGTAATCCATGTCCAGCGCGACTTCCGGGTAGCGCTGCGAGAAGTCGAGCAACAGCGGCGCCAGTCGCTTGAGGCCGAAGCTCAACGGCAGGCTGATGCGGATATTGCCGCGCGGCGTCAGGCGCTCTTCCGCGACATCGGCTTCGGCGGCCTCGACCAGATTGAGAATGACCCGGCACTTTTCCAGGTAGGCAGAGCCGGCCGAAGTCAGCGCCAGCCGCCGCGTGCTGCGCGCCATCAACTTGACGCCGAGATGGGTTTCGAGCGCCGCGATCTGCCGCGTCACCACCGAGCGCGCTACGCCAAGCTGCTGCGCCACCGCCGAGAAGCTGCCCAGTTCGGCTACCCGGACGAAGAGGCGCATCGCATCGAGTCTGTCCATTGTTGCAATATCCGCAATAAAGATTTGCTGATTGTCGGCTATTTCGGATCAAAAAGGAGGACTAAAGTACGCCCATCGCATCAGGAGTTGTTCAAATGACACAGACCCAGCCCGCTCTCTTCGTCCCGCACGGCGCACCGACTTTTGCGCTGCGCCCGGGCGCGGCCGGTGCGGCGCTGGTCCGGCTGGCGAAATCCCTGCCCTTGCCGCGCGCCATCGTCATTGTCAGCGCGCACTGGGATACGGCAGTGCCGACCGTGGGTTTTGCCGACCGCCCGGAAACCATCCACGATTTCTGGGGTTTTCCGGACGAACTCTACGCCATGAACTACCCGGCGACCGGCTGTCGTGAAGCGGCCGAGGAAGTCGCCGCCGCCATCCAGGCCGCCGGCCTGCCGGTCGAACAAGGATGCCGAACGCGGCCTCGACCACGGCGCCTGGATACCGCTGCGCCTGATGTTCCCGGAAGCCGACGTGCCGGTCATTCCGCTTTCGATTCAAAGCCGGGGCGGCGCGGCACAGGCCTACAAGCTGGGGCAGGCGCTGGCGCCGCTGGCGGCCAAGGGCTTTCTGGTCATCGCTTCCGGCAATATCACCCACAACCTGCGCGATTATCAGGTTGCCGCGCGCCACAGCGGCCAGACGCCCCCTTATGTCCGCGAGTTTACCGACTGGCTGGCCACCCGCCTCGCCAACCGCGACATCCCCGCCCTGCTCGACTACCGCCGGCAGGCGCCGGGCGCCGTCCAGGCCCACCCGAGCGACGAACATCTGCTGCCGCTCTATGTCGCGTTCGGCGCCGGCGGCGACAGCGCACGGAGCGAACGCTTCCATGCCGGCATCGACGATTACGTCATCGCCATGGACGCCTATTCATTTTTGCCCCAAAAAGGAGGTCGACCGTGACAAACACCTACACCCCCACCGCCAAGAGCCTGCACTGGCTGATGGCCATCCTGCTCTTCGGCCTGCTGGCGCTGGGCTTCTACATGCACGACCTGCCGCTGTCGCCGCAGAAGCTGCAGTTCTATTCCTGGCACAAATGGGCCGGCGTCACCGCCTTCCTGCTGGTGCTGGTGCGCCTCGCCTGGCGTGCGACGCACGTCCCGCCCGCGCTGCCGGCCAGCATGCCGAAGCTGATGCAGTTCGCCGCCCATGCCGGCCATTTCCTGCTCTACGCGCTGATGCTCGCCATCCCGCTGACCGGCTGGCTGATGAGTTCGGCCAAGGGCTTCCAGACGGTGTGGTTCGGCGTGCTGCCGATCCCCGACCTGCTCGACAAGAACAAGGAACTCGGCGACCTGCTGGCGCTGGTCCACAAGAGCTCTCAACCTGCTGTTCGTCGCCGTCATCGCCGGCCACATCGGCGCCGCCCTGAAACATCACATCATCGACAAGGACGACATCCTGACCCGGATGCTGCCCAAGCATTGAGCCCCAAGGAGAACACCATGAAACGATTCGATTCTCGCCCTTGCACTGGCCGCCGCGCTGCCCTTCGCCGCGCAGGCCGCCGAATTCAACCAGGTGCAGACCGACAAGAGCGCCATCACCTTCGGCTACCAGCAGATGGGCGTCAAGATGGACGGCCGGTTCAAGAAGTTCGCCGCCAAGCTGAATTTCGACCCGGCCAAGCCGGCTGACGCCAAGGCGACTTTCGATGTCGACCTGGCCAGCGTCGACACCGGCGCCCCCGAGGCCGACGAGGAAGTCGCCGGCAAGCCGTGGTTCAACACCAAGGCCTTCCCGAGCGCGCAGTTCGTTTCCGGCAGCGTCAAGGCGCTCGGCGGCAACCGCTACGAGGTGGCCGGCAAGCTGACGATCAAGGGCAAGACGCAGGACGTCGTCGTCCCTGCCACCTTCACGGCGCAAGGCAACACCGGCGTCTTCGACGGCAGCTTCACCATCCGTCGTGGCGATTTCGCGATCGGCGAAGGCGCCTGGGCCAAGTTCGACATCGTCGCCAACGACGTCCTCATCAAGTTCCGCATCACCGCAGCAAGCAAGTAACCCCCAACCACGACAGGAGAATCACCATGCAAAAACTGACCAAACTCACCGCCGCCCTCATCCTCGCCGCTGTCGCCGCCGCCCCCGCGCTAGCCGCGCCGGAAACCTACGTCGTCAACGGCAACCATACCTTCCCGCGCTTCTCGTACAGCCACTTCGGCTATTCGACCCAGCTCAGCCGCTTCGACAAGACCACCGGCACCGTCGTTTTCGACAAGGCCGCCAAGACTGGCGCGGTCAACATCGTGATCGACGCCAAATCCGTCGAACACCGGCTCGGCGACCTTCAACGAGCACATTCAGGGCGAGGATTTCCTCGATACCGCCAAGTACCCGACCGCCACCTTCAAGTCCACCAAGGTGGTCTTCGAAGGTGACAAGCCGGTCGCCATCGAAGGCAAGCTGACGCTGAAGGGCGTGACCAAGCCGGTAACGCTGACCGTGACCTCCTTCCAGGCCATGCCGCACCCGATGACGAAGAAGGACGCGATCGGCGCCAACGCCTACACCGTGGTCAAGCGTTCCGAGTTCAACGCCGGCAAGTACGCGCCGAATGTTGGCGACGACGTGCGCATCGACATCGCCATCGAGGCGATGAAGCAATAACCCGAAAACTCAAGGAAAGGAGTCCCACCCATGCTGACCGTTCGCAAATCCGAGGATCGCGGCCATGCCGATCATGGCTGGCTGCAAAGCCACCACTCGTTCTCGTTCGCCGATTATTACGATCCGGCGCACATGGGCTGGGGCAACCTGCGCGTCATCAACGACGACCTGATTGCCCCGGGCGGCGGTTTCGGCATGCACGGCCACCGCGACATGGAAATCGTCACCTATGTCACCACCGGCGCGCTGGCCCACAAGGACAGCATGGGCAACGGCACCGCCATTCCGCCCGGTGACGTGCAGCGGATGAGCGCCGGCAGCGGCGTCAGGCACAGCGAATTCAACGACGCGCCGGACCAGGCCACCCATCTCTTCCAGATCTGGATCGAGCCGCGTGAAAAAGGCATTACGCCGGGCTACGAACAGAAAAGCTTTGCCGATGCCGAAAAGCGCGGGCGCTTGCGTCTGATCGCTTCGCCCGACGGCGCCGCCGGCTCGGTGACCATCCATGCCGACGCGTCGCTCTACGCCGGACTGTTCGATGGCGGAGAAGCCGCCACCCTGCCGTTGGACCCGGCGCGCAAGGCGTATGTTCATGTGGCCCGCGGCACGCTTGCGGTCAACGGCCAGAACCTGCGGAAAGGCGACGCCGCCCTGCTGGCCAATGAAAACAACCTGACCCTGAGCGACGGACACGATGCCGAAGTGCTGGTCTTCGACCTCGCCCCCTGATTTTCACGTTACACCCAACCTCGACAAGGAACTTCACCATGACAAAAATTGCCGTTGTATTCCATTCCGGCTACGGCCACACCCTGCGCATGGCGCAAGCCGTCGCTGAAGGCGCCGGCGCCGAACTGATCGCCATCGACGCCGAAGGCAACCTGCCCGCCGGCGGCTGGGAAACCCTGAACGCCGCCGACGCCATCATCATGGGCAGCCCGACCTACATGGGTTCGGTCAGCTGGCAGTTCAAGAAATTTGCCGATGCCTCCAGCAAGCCCTGGTTCAGCCAGACTTGGAAGGACAAGGTTTTCGCCGGCTTCACCAACAGCGCAACGATGAACGGTGACAAACACTCGACGCTGCACTATCTGATCACGCTGGCCATGCAGCACAGCGGCATCTGGGTCGGCACCGGCATGATGCCATCCAACGCCAAAGCGGCGCAGCGCAACGACGTGAATTACGTCGGCTCCTTCAGCGGCGCCATGGCTCAGTCGCCGTCCGACAGCAGCCCGGATGAAATGCTGCCGGGCGACCTCGAAACCGCCAGGCTGTTCGGCCAGCGCGTGGCCAAGGTGACTGCGCAGATCACGGGTTGATCAGGCACATCCCGCCGCACACTGCGCCAAGCCATTCTGCCGGGACGGCGGATTTACGGATCGCTTCTGCAAAATTTGCCGCAAGAAAAAAGGACCGCAGGCTGCGCGGTCCTTTCAGTTCGCCAATCAATACGGCGGATTGATCACGATGTACTGGGAGCCCTGTGGCTGATACCAGGTACTGCCACACTGCTGATAGATCATGCCGCCATAGTTGACCGGCACACACCCGGCCGGCACGGTGCGCACCATTGAGCCAACGACCGCGGGAGTTACGACCACCGCAGCGGTAACCGCCGCCGCCGTGGCGACCGGGTGATAGTCGTTGTCCCAGCCGCCGTCACAGCATCCGCCACGATTGTTATCGACATTGACATTGACGTTCTTGTGCGGTTGGACGTTGATGACGTTGGTGTTCCGGTTGCTGTAACGTTGTTCACGCTCGTATTGCGCACATTGTTGGTACGCACGTCGGCATGGCTGTTATTGATCTGCCGGTTGCCGCCACCACCGGCATGCGCGCCACCACCGCCGCCGCCGCGCGCTGCACCGCCAGCGCCGTGCCACCGCCGCCGCCACCGCGACCGGCTTCAGCGATTGGCGCCAGCGCGAAGCTGGCCAGAACGAGAACCGTCAGGGGGGCCAGGAAGAATTTGCTGAATGATTTTTTCATGTTGGCGCTCCTTTACTTCTGGTCCAGCGTACGAAGTTCGACGGCAGTCGCACCCTTGGGCGGCGTGAATCTGAAGACCGATGTCCTTGAAGGTCGGCTTCAGGTTCCAGTCGATCAGGGAGACCGATTGCGGACGCTCTTCGTCGACTACGATTGGTGATCACGAGCTTGCGCGGCAGCGGTTTGCTGCCGGTGGTGATCCAGATCTGCCAGTCGAACTTACCCTGATGAAGGCATGAGCGCAGATGTCCTTACCGATAAAATCCTGGCCGGCATTCATCGCCGAATCGATCTTGTCGAGCGGTGCCGCAGAGGTACCCCAGAGGAACAATCGGACAACGGAATTTCCACGCCATACGTTTCTTCCTGCTTGTTGACCAGGCCACCGAGGGTCCCGGTGAACGTCCACCGTCGAGTAGGCTTTTTGCGCGGGCATGAAGAGGGTGACCGTCTTGCCGTCGTAGATGATTTCGCGTTCGGAGCGGGCGCTCCACATGCGGGCGCGGATCCTGTTCGGACGTTCGTCGTCATATCTTCCGTCGCCATTTACGGCAATTCTTGCCATCGGAAAGCACCCGTTGGTCGGTATTGGCCTTCGCGTTGATCCTGATCTTCTTGTCCGGACTCGACGTCGTGCTGCTCGGGCTTCTATCCGCGTCTGCAAAGGCCACGCCATCAGCTATAGACAACAAGGTGTTTTCGTCCGAGCTATCGCTTGCCGTATATCTCATTCCGGCCATGTTCGCCGGCATCGGCGTCAATCTGATATCGCACATCCTGATCAACCATCTCAACGAGGCTGAACGAAAATTTGATCGGGAACAGGCTGTGACCGAAACGCATCGCTTGCAACCTGAAGCCTGAAAATGGCCCCTTTTCAGGTGTCAACCGCAGCTACGCAATCTAACGTATTTCGCTAAAACAGCTCCCTCCGTAATCTGACGCTGCACTGCAACAAAGCAGTTACATCCGATCACCCAACGTCTGAGGAGCTTCCATGAGCAATCGTCGCACTTTCATCAAGGCCACCGTCCTGTCCGCCGCCATGGCGTCCATCGGCGTGGCATCCTTCGCCGCCCAAGCCGCCGACACCATCAAGGTCGGCGTGTTGCACTCGCTGTCCGGCACCATGGCCATTTCCGAAACGGCGCTCAAGGAAACCGCGCTGATGACCATCGAGGAAATCAACAAGTCCGGCGGCGTCATGGGCAAGAAGCTGGAGGCAGTCGTCGTCAACCCCGCTTCCAACTGGCCGCTGTTCGCCGAAAAATCCCGCCAGTTGCTGAGCAAGGACAAGGTTGCCGTCGTCTTCGGCTGCTGGACCTCGGTTTCCCGCAAGTCGGTGCTGCCGGTCTTCAAGGAACTGAACGGCCTGCTCTTCTACCCGGTGCAGTACGAGGGTGAAGAACTCGAAAAGAACGTCTTCTACACCGGCGCCGCACCCAACCAGCAGGCTATCCCGGCCGTCGAATACCTGATGTGCAAGGACGGCGGCGAGGCCAAGCGCTTCGTGCTGCTCGGCACCGACTACGTCTATCCGCGCACCACCAACAAGATCCTGCGCGCCTTCCTGAAGTCGAAGGGCATCGCCGATGCCGACATCATGGAAGAGTACACCCCGTTCGGCCACTCCGATTACCAGACCATCATCGCCAAGATCAAGAAGTTCTCGTCCGAAGGCAAGAAAACGGCCGTCGTATCGACCATCAACGGCGACTCCAACGTGCCGTTCTACAAGGAACTGGGCAATGCCGGCCTCAAGGCCACCGATGTCCCGGTCGTCGCCTTCTCGGTCGGCGAAGAGGAACTGCGCGGCGTCGATACCAAGCCGCTGGTCGGCCACCTGGCCGCCTGGAACTACTTCATGTCGCTCAAGAATCCGCAGAACGAGAAGTTCGTCAAGATGTACAAGGACTGGGCCGTCCGCAACAAGCTGCCGAACGCCGCCACGGTCGTCACCAACGACCCGATGGAAGCCACCTACGTCGGCATCCACATGTGGAAGCAGGCGGTCGAGAAGGCCAAGTCCACCGACGTCGACAAGGTCGTCGCGGCCATGGGCGGCCAGACCTTCAATGCCCCCTCCGGCTACCAGTTGAAGATGGACGAAACCAACCACCACCTGTGGAAGCCGGTGTTCATCGGCGAAATCAAGGGCGACGGCCAGTTCAACGTGGTGTGGAAGACCAAGGGCCCGATCCGCGCCCAGCCGTGGAGCCCGTTCATCGCCGGCAACGAGAGCAAGAAGGACGCGCCGGAAGTGAAGTAATCAGACCCGACTGTCAGTCACGGTAAACGGGGGCTTCGGCCCCCGTTTTGCTTAACCGTTGCAAGTAACCGCGGGAAACACGCATGAATCGCGAGGCGGTTTTCTCCAGATGATGATTTGAAAATCGGCCTTTTTTGCGGGTCGACCGCAACCATCACGTCATACGCCGCGTCGCCTCGCGGGCGCTGAGCGGCGCCAGGCTCCCACCCATCGCGGCAACGAAATCGCGCACGGCTGGCGGGTTCCAGCGGGCGTAGTCGCGCAAGGCCCAGCCAATGGCCTTGCGGATGAAGAAATCGCCCTCCGGCGCCAACGCTTCGGCATAGCCAAAGAGCCGGGCGGTATCGGTATCCAGCCGCCAGCCAAGCTGGTGAATCATGGCGATGCGCCGCACCCACAGGCAGTCGTGGCGCAGCGCGGCATCCATCGTTGTCTGTGCATCCGGATCGTTCCGGCGCGCGGCACCGACCACGTCACCGACAATGCCGGCCAGACCATCGACGGTTTCCCACCACGGTTCGCGCTGCGCGAGGGCCAGCAGCGGCGCGATGGCGCTCAAGTCCAGCCGCCCGACGTGGCGGGCCAGCAGGTCGATGGCGGCGTAGCGATATTCGCGCTCGGGCAGGCGCCACAGTTGATCTGCCACGGTCAACAGCCGCTTCTGCTCGAAATCCACCTTGAGCAGCGGCTTGAGTGCAGCACGCCGGGCCGGCGTCGGGATGCCGAGAAAGGGAAACTGCTCGCGCAGATAGGCGCGCATGGCGACGGCCCGCGCCGGATCGGCGAGCGCGGCGAGGGTCTGCTGAATTTGCGCGGCGAGTTGTTCCGGCATCGAAGCGTCCTTTGTAGCGGGAACCATCAGTATGGCAGCGGCCCGGCTAGTCTTGCCCCGGCTCGTCGCGGCCAGCCAGACGGCGACATGCCGCCCGCAGAAAATCCATCTGCTGGCGGAAATTGCGGCAGCCGAGCATGTCCTGCACCTGCCGGATGCGCGTCGCCGTCCAGCGCACCGCCTCGGCGGTCTGCGGAATCGGCAGCAACTCGTAAAGATGGCGGTCGTCGGCGCACCACGAAAGATGCTCGGTGTACAAGGTGATGCCGTGCTCGGCCATGAACGCCTTGATCCGGCGAACCAGCGTCGTATCGAGCGCGCCGGGACCGCCGAGCGAGAGCGACAGGCCGTGACAGACGAAGGGGTAACGCTCGGTAAAGGCGCGCAACTGGCGGGCCGAACGGCCGCCCATGCCGGCCCAGTTTTCCGGTGCGATCTCGAAAAAGGCAACGTCTTCCGGCACGCCGGCCTCAAGGTCGGCGATCAGTTCGCGGCGAAAGCCAAGGCCGGCGCCGCAGGGCGGTCGAATGTTCATGAAGTCTCCTCGGTCAGTGCGCGGGGAACGGTGGCAAGGCGCCCCTCCCCGCTTCCGGCTTGCGCTTACTTCGCCGCGCCGCAACTGGCTTCGGTTTTCTTGTCCGACTTCTTGTCGGCACCGCACTTCGCTTCGCTGCTTTTGCCTTCCTTCATCTTTTCGGCGGCCTTCTTGTCGGCACCGCACTTGGCCTCGCCACACTTGCCGTCGGCCTTCTTGTCAGCCTGGGCCAACTGGTAGCCGGCGGACAACTGCTTGGCTGCAAAAGGATTGTCGCCAGCGTGGGCCAGCGGCGCCAGGGCAGCGGCGGCGATGACGGAACCGAGGGTCAGGGTAAGAACTTTGGTGGTTTTCATAATGATTCTCCGTAGGGTGGGATGGCTGCGAGCGCCTTAATTCATCGCTCACTGACTTGGTCGTCAGCACCCCGCCATTTCTTACGGTGTCATCAGAATTTTTTTGCTAAATGCATTCTGTGGTTGGGTAGCCAGAAATTCGCAGCCAAATCAATTTGGCGGCCATGCTTGGAATTGGGGTTTCGTGCGTAACCACCTCGGAACTCCAATGCTTGGATTTGAAACTGGGGCGCCATACCTGCTTTGAACCGGAAACAGCATGTAACAAGAGCATGCTCGATGGCTGGTCCGCTCAGTAACCTGCCGTTTGGCGGCGGCTTGGTTGAAGGGCGACAGCCGACCCTCTGCCGCCGGTCGTGCCGTCAGGGGTTCAACGGCAGATATTTGAGTGATGCAGCCTTACGGCACGAATAGATTGCCTACCCGGTTGGGCGATCAGTTCAGGTCGTCGTCCTTGTAATACTTGGTGCCCTTGACCGTGAGTTCTGCGGCCAAGCCCTGATCGGTCATCTGATAGACATAGACGCCATTGCCGAGCGGAATGGCCCCGGCGTAACTGCCGCCCTTCTTGCCGTCGGTCGCTGCGGCGGTAGCTTGGGCGCTGCTTTCCCATCCGGAATTGACGAAGCTGTCGAAGGCAGCGGCATTCTGGAAGACGAATACCAGATTGAACTTCTTGACCCCGAAACCCAGGCCGGCCTGGACTTCGGCCATCTTCATGAAGATTTCCTTGCTGCCTTTCTTGACGGCAATGCCCTTGCCGGTACCGCTTCCCGCCACCAGGATCTTCATGCCGAAATTGCTGAAGGCAGCGTATCCGGCTGCGGACTGGACGGCCTGCCTGGCCGAGGGTTGTACCTTGTAGAGTTTGTTGAGCACCTCGGCCGACGTCTTGCGGACTTCCGCCCTCTCCTTGTCTTTTTCCGCTGCGCTGCTGGCGGCGAAGACTGCTCCGCTGACGAGCAACAGTACCCATACGCCGAGCGTTCGAATAATCTGTTTCATGATCTTCCTCCGTCGTGAAAATGTGATTTAGTCAGCTTTGGAGATCTCCATTCCGACTAATACCCGGCGCGCCAGGCGTCTCGGATCAGCAGAGGTCGAAAGCAGTTTCATGCTATGCCGTTCGTGACCGCAAATCAATCTGGGCATAGAATGGAAGCGCAGTTCTGCGCGACGTATTTTTTACGAATCATGATCAAAGGAGCCCATCATGAAGAACGTCAAGTTTGCTTCGGTACTGATCGGCACACTGCTCGGCATCGCCGCCGGCACCTTCGCCTACATCCCTGAAGCACCGGCCACGGAACAGGCCCAGCAGCGCCGGGAAGGGCGGGACGTCAAGCCAGGACACGCCGACAGGATTCTCGCCAGGAAAAGGTCGATTGCCGCGCCGAAAATCAGAAGAGCAATGCCGCGTGCCGGCAGGACAAGCGGGAGAACAAATCGGAAGGCCGCCAGAAAAGCCCGCGAAATCAAGTATTGAGCGTTGTTATCCGTGGCTCTCGCAAGCCATGGGAAGCTATGGGAGCAGTGCACCTTGCCTGCTCCCGGTGCAACGTAACCTATAGCTCTAACGGGCCGCCCCGTCGTCGCCGATGCTCCGGCGAGCCGCGGCGAAGATCTCGTCCCGCTGCGTCTTGATGAGTTGCTGGAGTATCACCATCAACGCAGCCGAAGTCATGCCCACCATGAGTACGCCATTGACGGCCTCGAGGGGGCCGAGCAATTTCCAGTTCTTGCTCATGACGATATCGCCGTACCCGAGCGAGGCGAAATTGACGGCCGAGTGGTAGACGGCTTCGTAGAGTTCGCTGAATTCACCAAGCCCGATGAAGAGGATTCCCCACAAGGTGATCTGCACGAAGTTTCCAGCCACCATGGCCAGCATGGCGACGAGGAGGGGGCGGAGGCCGGCGAGAAACTTGCGTGGCGATGTCGCCGCGAACGTTTGTCGCACGTAGTAGCGCACGCTCCAGAACGCGATGGCCGCTTGCACGACGAGGCACAGCAGCATCGTGGGCAGCCCGATCATGAGGTTCATAAGGATCATGTTTTACTCCAGTTATCCGGTTTCGGAAAAAGACGCCTGCCGTCTAGAGTCGCGCCAGCGTTCGAGGATCCAGACCGTTCCCCAGGCATAGAGCGCGACGGCGACGAACAGTGCGGTGCGGACCGCGGACGCCTCGAAGACGCCCTTGCCGCTGGCGCTGTCCTCGATTGCCGGGCCGAGCAGGATCAGCATCGTGATCAGCGAATTACTCCAGAAGGAGGGTCGGAAGGACGTCGGGCGCGTGCCGAAGATGCCGCTGCCGGCCCATAGCGCGGCGCCCGTCATCCACAAGGTCAGCATCCACAGGTTGGGGTGGAGCGACAGGCCCAGCCAGACGATGGCTGCGATGAGCGCCCCCATCAGGGTGGAACCGACCAGTTCGCTGCCGGCGGAACGTGCATTGACCACGCCCGCCTGCTGACTCAAGGTGACCGTCTTCATGATCGCCGCGAAATAAAACGATGGATTGATGAGGGCCAGCACAAAGACCGGCATGACGATCAGCGTGGCGCGCAAGGCAATCCAGCGTGCGGCGTCGTGACTGACGGCAGGCGCCGGACGATTTGCTGCCGGGGATGGCGGATCGGGGAAAAGCGCATGCGAAACGCTGCTGACCAGGATGCCGATAAGGATGCCGATGGCCAGGGTCATGCTCAGCATGCCGACGATCGCCTGATCGGCGACGCCGGCGACCGGAATCAGGGCAAATGAAATCACCAGCACCATCGTCAGCGGATTGCTGTTCACCAGGCCCAGAAAGAAAACGCCATAAAGTATCGCCCAGGTAAGGAGAATGCCGCTCAGGGCATAGTTTTCCAGGAGCGGCACCATCACCACGCCACCGGCCACCAGCGCCGCGAAGAGTATGGCGATGATCAGCCCCTTGGCCAGGGGGAGCGGCGGTCCCGGTTTGCAAAGGACGAGGACCGACATCAGGCAGACGACGAAGGGCATCGGCAGCGCAAAACCGTAGGCGATCAGGACGGCCAGGCCGAGGCCAAGCGCCAGTCTTATCACCGCCTTGTCGGCACGGTTCATCGTCGGCGATCAATAGAGATAGGAGAGCCAGCTCATCAGGCGGATGTAGATGGCACCGAGCGCGTTCATCAGCAGATTGTCGCCGGTATAGACCAGGACCTCCGCCTGCCCGCCGATCCGCAAGCCTTTCAGCCGCGCGAGTTCCGCCGGGTCGAGCTCGACCGCGACCGGAATGCGCTGCGCCTGGCGCAACCAGTCCTTGCTGTTCTGTACCGTCGGCAGCGTTCCGGGCGGTGACTGCTGACCGCTGCCGACGCCGCCGCCGACACTGCGAATCCGGCCCTTCAGCACGTCGCCCGGCATGACGTCGAGGACGATGGCGACCTCGTCGCCGGGGTCGATGTTGCCGAGATTGTTTTCCGTCATGTCGGCGCTGATCCACAGGTCATGCATCGCGATCAGCGTCATGACCGGTGCGCCGGGCTGCGCAAAATGCCCGACGTCGACCCGCAGGTCGGTCACGGTGCCGCCGGCCGGGGCGATCACCCGGGTCCGCGCCAGATCGAGCTTGGCTTTCTCCACCGCCGCGCGGGCGCTGCGCAACTGGGCATTGTCGTCACCGCTATCGCCCGCCGACTCCTGGGCCTTGCGCAGATCGGCCTCGGCGCGCTTTTCCTTGGCCCGGGCTTCCTCGCGTGTCGACTGGGCGATTTCCAGGCGCCGTACCGAGATCGCACCGGGGTCTTCGTCATGCAGCCTTTCCTGGCGGCCGGCGTCCTTTTCCGCCATCTGGCGGCTGGCTGCGGCGGCCTGCAGGGATGCCCGCGCCGCATCGACGGCAGCGACCGAGGCATTGACCGAGCGACCGATCGAATCGTAATCGGCCCGGCTGCGCTGCAGGGCAATTTCGTACTGCTCGGGGTCGATGTCGAACAGCGCCTGCCCCGGCGTAACCTCGTCGTTGTTCTTGATATGGACCTTCTGCACCTTGCCGGAAACCTCGGCCGCCACCGGCACGACGAAGGCCTGGATGCGCGCCTGCGACGAGTAGGGAGTCAGGCGGTCGCCGGCGAAGTAGAGCAGCAGGCTGACCGCGATCAGCGTGGCGATGATGCCGGCCCCGATACGCGTCCCCTTGCCGGGCGGCGGTGCCTGTTCGGCGACCGCAGCCGGCGTCTCTGGATGTTCCTGTGTCATTGCGTTTCCCTTCCCGGTGGCCGGGCCTGCGCGGAATCGGTCGGCGGCGGTGGCAACGGCGCGCGCAACAGCTCCTGCCACGCGCTGCGTTCGCCCATCGTCTCGCGGGTTTGTTCATCGATGACGGGGCGCTCGCGGCCCGCCTCCCAGCCGCCGCCCATCGCCTTGTAGAGCGCGACCAGATTGACGGTGACATTGCCGCGACTGGTCACCAGGCGCTCCTGCTGGCTGAACAGGGTGCGCTGCGAATCGAGGACGCGCTGAAAATCGACCAGACCTTCCCGGTACTGGATGGTGGCGATGTCGAGCGAGCGCTTGGCCGCCTGAACCGCCTGCTCCAGGAGCGGGATCTGGAGGCGGCCATTGGCAAAGGCGACGGCCGCATCGTCCATCTCGCGCGCGGCGCGCAGCACCGTATCCTGATACTGCTCGTAGAGTTGCTGGAAGCGCGCATCCTGAACCAGCACCTGGTTCTTCAGGCGACCGTAATCGAAAATATTCCAGACGAGGCCGGGACCGACGGCCCAGTTGACCGTTCGTGCCGACCAGGCCAGCGATGTGGCGGAAAGCCCGACCGAACCGAGCAAGGCGATCGACGGATAAAGCGCGCCCTCGCTGACGCCGATCAGGGCGGACTGGGCAGCCAACTGCATCTCGGCGGCCCTGACATCCGGTCGGCGGCGCAGCAGGTCAGCCGGCATGTTGACAATGAGATCGAGCGACGCATCCGGAATTTTTTCGGTGCCGGCCGCCATTTCCGGCAACGGGCCGGGCGGTCTGGCGACCAGCACCCCCAGTGCGTTCTGGGTCTGGCGCAGTGCGGATTCGAGTTCGGGGATGGTGGCGAGCGTGCTCAGATAAAGCGACCTGGCCTGCTGTACGTCCAGTTCGGCCTCGTTGCCGCTCTTGAAGAGACGTTCCGTGATCTCCAGGCTGCGCTTTTGCAGCGCGGCATTTTCATGGGCGATACGCAGACGCAGTTCGGTGGTGCGGATGCTGGAATAGAGGCTGGCCACCTGTGCCGCCACAAGGACCTGGACATCGTCGTACTGGGCAATGCTGGCAAGGTAGCCGGCATCCGCGGCCTCGATGCCGCGCCGGAACTTGCCCCAGAAGTCGATTTCCCAGCCGATGTTCAGCCCGATGCTGTAGGCGGAGAAGTATTTGTCGGCACCTCCGGACTGATTTTGTCCGACCCGCAAGGCTTCGCCGGAAATCTGCTGCAACTGGGGATAGAGGGCGCTGCCGGCGATACCCAGTTGGGCGCGGGCTTCCATGATGCGCATGCCGGCGGTGCGAACGCCGGGGTTGAGGCGTTGCGCCTCGGCAATCAGCTGATCGAGCGCCGGGTCGTTGAAGTTGCGCCACCACTCGTCGGACTGCGGCCGTACCCCGGACCGCGAATCCGCCTTCAACGATTCGAGCGAGCCACCCGACCAGCTTGCCAGCCAGGGCACGTCGGGCGACTTGAAGTCAGGGCCGACGGTCGTGCAGGCGCTCGACAAAAGCGACGCGATCAGCCACGACCGGCCAGAGTGGCCGTCGAATCATCGGCATGCGGGCCATTGAATCAGTCGGGTGATTGAGAGTCCGGTTCGGAACGCGCCCGAAGCGCATCCGGATTGTTTGCCACCCAGCTCATGAAAATCTGATAGCCGAGCGCCAGCAGGGTAGCGCCGACGAACATGCCAAGGATGCCGGCCGCCGCCATGCCGCCCAGCGCGCCGAGAAGAATGACCGGCATCGGCGCATCGACGCCGCGACCGAGCATCAAGGGCTTCAGAACATTGTCCGCCATGCCCGACACGAGCAAGGCGACGGTGTAGACCGCCGCCATCGCGGTGCTGTAATCACCGCCCGACCAGAGGTAGCCGATGGCCGGGAGCGTCACGATTACCGCTGGTACTTGAGCGATGCCCAGAACCAGTACGATCAGCGCGAGCACCCCGGCCCACGGGATGCCGGCAACCAGCAGAACCAGGCCGACGATAACCGCCTGGATAAATGCGACCCCGATCACCCCTTGGGCGACGGCGCGGATGGTAGCCGTTGAGAGTTTGGTGAATTCGCCGCCGCGTTCAGGACCGACGAAGCGCTCGGAGATTGCCTGCATGCTGCGCGCACCGCCTTCACCGAAGGCCATGATGATGCCGGCAATGATGAGGGAGGCCACGAACTGCAACAGCCCGCCGCCGATGCTTGCCACAAAACCCAAAGCGGTCTTGGCTAGGTCGCCAATTTTTGGCTGCATGCTCTTAACCAGCGCCGGGAGATCGGCGTGCGCCTGTGACCAGAGCGCATGTACCTTCTTGCCGACGACAGGCCATTCCTCAACGCCGGGACGCGGGGCAGGGATTTGCAAGCTGTTGGACTGGACGTCACTGATCAGTTGTTGAACCGAATCGCCCAGCGAACTCATGAGGACGGCAGTAGGCCCCACCAACAGCACGATGCTGATGCCCGCGATCAGCGTCGCCGAGAGGCCATTCTTTCCTCCCAGCTTGGCGGTCAGCGAGCGATGCAGCGGGTAGAGGTTGATCGCCAGAATCATCGCCCAGGCCATCAGGGTCAGGAACGGCGAAAAAATCTGGAAGCACAGCATGACCATCGCCAGGATGAGTCCGGCGCGAATGAGGACATCCAAAAACCGCGATGCCAGGCGATCCTCGAGTTCTTGATCAGATTTGTTGGGCGTATTCATGTTTCAGCTCCTGTAGGGATTTCGAGCGAGGGCTAGAGCAGTTGCGTGGACGGCTCGGGTGAATCGAAAACTGGATCAATGGCCCATGCGCCGTTTGTACGCCTGGACGAAACGATCGTCCAGTCCTTGGTCCTGCGGACCGAGATCCTTTGCGTCGAACTGGACACGGAGACTCCCGTCGGCCTGCGGGATGACGCCGATGGTCACGTCCGCCGCGTTGCGCCGGCCGTAGATACGACCCGAATTCCGGTCGGCCACGGAGACGGCGATGCCGACATCCTGGGCAGCGCCAAGGGCGGCGTTCCAGGAGCGGTCAAAATTTGCGGGAATGGTCGATTGGACACCCATCGGCTCATAGACGACGCAGCCCGGGAGCGACAGGGCGAACAGAATGCCCAACAGGGCGTGGCGCAGCTTATCCATGGTGTTTCCCAGTTGGTAAGATGATGCCGGGTAGGGGTTTTCCGATTCTGTCACGGTCAACCCGTCAAAAGAGGCAAAAATGGAGTGCCGGAGGCCGACGTGCTCCGCCGGCCTCCGCTTTTCATGCTCAATACGGCGGATTGACGACGATGTACTGCGAGCCCTGGGGCTGATACCAGGTACTGCCGCACTGCTGGTAAACCATGCCGCCAGAATTGACCGGGACACAGTTGGCCGGCGGGGTGCGTACTATCGAACCGATGACCGCCGCCGTCCCTACGACTACCGCGGCCGCGGCGACCGGGTGATAGTCATTGTCCCAGCCACCGCCACAGCATCCGCCATTGTTGTCAACATTGACATTGACGTTGCGGTTGGCATTGACGTTGGTATTCCGGTTCACGTTGGTGTTCCGGTTGGAATTGACGTTGGTGGCGCTGGTGTTGCGGACGTTGTTGGTCCGCGCGTCGGCACGACTGCTGTCGATCTGCTTGCCGCCGCCCCCGCCAGCGCGAGCTGCGCCACCACCCCCGCCGCCACCACCGGCGCTGGCGCGCGCACCACCACCGCCCCCGCCGCCTCCGCGACCGCCGTCGCGTGCTTCGGCGACCGGCTGCAGCGTGAAGCTGGCGAGAACGAGAACCGTCAGGGGAGCCAGGAACAGCTTGCTGAATGAGTTTTTCATGATGGCGCTCCTTTACTTTTGGGCCAGCGGACGAAGTTCGACGGCGGTGCTGCCCTTGGGTGGCGTGAACTTGAACACGGCGTCCTTGAAGGTCGGCTTCAGGTTCCAGTCCATGTACGAAACCGATTGCGGGCGCGCTTCGTCGGCGCGGTTGGTGATCACCAGCTTGCGCGGCAACGGCTTGCTGCCGGTCGTGATCCAGATCTGCCAGTCGAAGATGCCCTGGCGGAAGGCGTAATGGTTGCAGAGATCACCATCGATGAAATCCTGGCCGGCATTCATCGCCGAATCGATCTTGTCGAGTGGCGCCGCCGGAGTGCCCCAGAGGAACAGGTCGGCAAGCGGGATATCGACGCCGTAGCGTTCCTCGAGCTTGTTGATCAGCACGCCGATGTTGTCGGTGAATTCGACCGTCGAGTAATACTTCTGCGCCGGCGTGAAGAGCGTGACGGTCTTGCCGTCGTAGAAGATCTCGCGTTCGGAACGGGCACTGACCATGCGGGCACGCAGCATGTTCGGGCGATGGACTTTCAACTCTGCTGCCGCCGAATGCTGCAGTTTCTGGCCGTCGGCCAGGACCCGCTCACCGGTCAGTTCGGTCGACACCTGGAAGCGCGTCAGGGTCTGCAGATGGGCGCCCATGTCCTTGAGCGCCTGGATCGACGCCGGGTCGACGACATTGGCCGCGGGTGCTGCACTGGCCGCCGGGGCGGTCTGGGCATAGAGGCCGGGGGCGGCGAGCGACAGTGCCAGCAGGACTAGAGCAAGTTTTTTCATGGTCAAATGGATCTCCTGGTGAATGACGAAATCCTGTCCTTCAAGGGCGCGAAGGCACTTTAGGATATCAAGTTTACATAATAGACCTTTATGTGGAGCTCCACATAAGGCCGAGGTTGTGAATTGGCCCTACGGCAGTTCTCGAAGTGTAGCGGTCGCTCAGATGGCGGCTTTGTGGAAGCGGTGTGCGGCGGGTTGTGGCCGGGCGATGGTTGCCCTTGCCCCACAAATAAAAACGCCCCGAGAAAAATCGGGGCGTTTTGCTTGAGGCGGGCCGTTATCAGCCGCAGGTACCGACCGCGCCGCAGGCGGTGCAGAAGTCGCAGCCGTCCTTGCGGATCATGGTGTGGTTGCCGCATTCGCCGCACAGCTTGCCCTGCGTCGGGTGTACCGAATTGCTGGCATCTTCCGGCGCCTTCAGGATGCCCATCTGCTGGAGCGGGAAGCCGCTTTCGTCGAGGACGCCGAGCATGGCGTAGCGATGGATGATCAGATTGGCGATGTAGGCAACGGTTGACGGGTAGGTCTGCTGTTTCCGCGAGCCGGGAATGAAGGCCATGAAGTCGCCCAGCGGTTCCGGATAGTCGAGCAGCTTGCGCAGCTTCATGCCGATCCAGGCCGGATCGAGGACGCGCATGTCGAGCGACAGCAGCTTGGACAGGCCGTCGAGTGCGCGCGGATAGTTGCCGGACAGCCACATCGAATAGGGGCGGGTGACGCCGTCGGGCAGCGTGATTTCCTTGAGGCCGAGGACGAAATCCTCGCCGGTCGATGGGTTGTTGACGTCGACCGTCCAGGAAAGCGTGCCGTCGGTGCCGGTTTTCGGTTCCTTGGCGCTGAACAGGGCATCTTTCACCGGCGTGGCGCCCTCGTGCTTGAACGCACCGAGTTGCTCGACACGGAAGCGGATGATTTGCGCCATCGCGGAAACCACCGAGGGCACGCGCTTGCGCTCGCCATGCGGCGGCATCGGCATTTCGAAGGATTCGCCGGGGGTCTTGGCGAGGGCGTCGAGCTTCATTTCCAGCCAGCCATGATCGTTGGCGCGCATGTCCATCGACAGGGTTTTGGCGACCGCACCCAGACCGCGCGGTTCGGCCGGGCCGTTGGCCCAGACTTCGAACGGCCAGGCGCGGCCTTCCGGTTCGACGTGGCCGACGAACAGCGCGAACTTGCCGATCGGCGAGTCGAGCATGTAGGTCCAGCACAGGTTGCCTTCCGGCAGGTTGGGGCGGTCCGGCCAACGCAGGCTGGCGAGAACCGGCGCCGGCAGATCCTTGATCGACAGGCGGCGGTTGGCGTCGGAGACGAAATCCTGCGGCGATTTGGCGTTGACCGCAGCAGCCTCGGCCTTGCTCGGCTCGACCGACAGGACCGAACCGAGAACGCTGTTCGGGCGGTAGGTCGCCAGACCCTTGAGGCCGGATTTCCAGGCGCTCATGTAGAGATCCTGGAAGTTCTCGTATGGATAGTCGGCCGGCACGTTGACCGTCTTGGAAATCGAGGTGTCGATATGCGGGGCGACCGCGGCGACCATGTCCTTGTGGGCGGCAGCCGAGATTTCCAGCGCGGTGACGAAATAATCCGGCAGCTTGGTGACGTCGCCGCCCAGGTGACGGTAGAGGCGCCAGGCATAGTCCTCGACCGAGTATTCCTTGAGTGTGCCGTCCTGCATCCGCTTCTTGCGGCTGTAGGTCCAGGAGAAGGGCGGCTCGATGCCGTTCGAGGCGTTGTCGGCGAAGGCCAGGGAAATGGTGCCGGTCGGCGCGATGGACAGCAGGTGCGAATTGCGCAGGCCGTGCTTGCGAATTTCGGCCTTGACCTCGTTGGGCAGGCGCGAGGCGAAGTTGCCGCCGGAGAGGTAGAGCTCGGCATTGAACAGCGGGAAAGCGCCGCGTTCCTTGGCCAGTTCGACCGAATACAGATAGGCCGCATCGCGCATGAATTCGGTGATGCGGGTCGCCATGGCGCGGGCTTCGGGCTTGTCATAGCGCAGGCGCAGCATGACCAGCGCGTCGCCGAGGCCGGTGTAGCCGAGGCCGACGCGGCGCTTGTTGGCGGCTTCCTGCTGCTGGCGCTCGAGCGGCCAGTGGGTGGCGTCGAGGACGTTGTCGAGCATGCGCGTGGAGACGCGGACAACTTCGGCGAAGGAATCGAAGTCGAAATCCGCCTGTTCGGAGAACGGGTGCTTGACGAACGGGGTCAGGTTGATCGAGCCCAGACAGCAGCAGCCGTAGGGCGGCAGCGGCTGTTCGGCGCAGGGATTGGTGGCCTCGATGACTTCACAGTAATTGAGATTGTTGTCCTTGTTCATCCGGTCGAGGAACAGGATGCCCGGCTCGGCGTGATCGTAGGTGGATTTCATCACCTGGTCCCACAGCTCGCGGGCGCGCAACTTGCGGTACACCCACTGACCGTCCTCGCGCTGCCAGGCGCCGGAGGAACGCATTTCGGTATTGGGTTCGGCGCGGTGGGTCAATTCCACCTCGCCATCGCTGTCGACCGCTTCCATGAAAGCATCGGTGACGCCGATCGAGATGTTGAAATTGGTCAGGTCGCCCTTGTCCTTGGCGTGGATGAAGACTTCGATATCCGGATGGTCGCAGCGCAGGACGCCCATCTGCGCGCCACGGCGGGCGCCGGCGGATTCGACGGTCTCGCAGGAGCGGTCGAAGACGCGCATGTAGGAAACCGGGCCGGAGGCGCGTGACTGGGTACCCTTGACGTGGGCACCCTGCGGACGAATGCTGGAAAAGTCATAGCCGACGCCGCCGCCGCGGCGCATGGTTTCGGCGGCCTGGGCCAGGGCGGTGTAGATGCCGGGCTTGCCGTCGGTGGTTTCGACGATGGAGTCGCCAACTGGTTGCACGAAGCAGTTGATCAGCGTGGCCTGGAGGTCGGTACCGGCGGCGGAGTTGATGCGGCCGGCCGGGATGAAGCCATTTTCCTGGGCCCACAGGAAGCGCGCTTCCCAATGGGCGCGATCCTTTTCCTGTTCGACCTGGGCCAGCGCGTAAGCGACGCGGCGGCGCACGTCGTGGACGTTGGTTTCCGAACCCTTGGCGTATTTTTCGATCAGTACCTCGCCGGAAATTTCCTGCTCGGGGAGCGGCGTAATTTTTGGCGCTGCGGGGATGTCGGTCAGCGAAAGTTGTTCTGCAACTGGGCTCATATTGCGCTCCTCGGTATCGTTTTGATTGGTGGTCTGGATTGTCTTCGAGTTTTGCAAAGCTACTATATCTAGTGGGTCAAGGCAACAAGTGGACTATATATGGTGTTTTTCGCATATTTCATCACGACGCACGCATCCCCCGGGAAGGCCCGAAAAACAAAGCCCCGGGGCCTTGCGGCGCCGGGGCTTCATGGAAAAAATTTCTTCAGCACCATAAAACCAAAGGCTGGTACTAGAGGTCGAGCAGGTTTTGCGCGTGATGCGCGATCATCCACTCTTCGTTGGTCGGAATGACCAGCAGATCGACGCCGCTCGCCGGAGTGGAAATGCGCAGTTGGTCGGTGGCGTTGGCCGCCTCGTCGAGCACTGCGCCGAGCCAGTCGAGACGCGAGCAGACGCGGCGCCTGATTTCGGCCGCATGCTCGCCGATGCCGCCGGTGAACACCAGGCCGTCGATGCCGCCGATGGCTGCGGCGAGCGAGCCGATTTCGCGCACGATGCGGAAGCAATAGAGGTCGATCGCCTCTTCGGCCTCCGGTGCGCTGGAGGCCAGCAAGGTGCGCATGTCCTGGCTGATGCCGGAAACGCCGAGCAGACCCGACTCCTTGTAGAGCAGCCGGGTCAATTCAGGCGAGCCCATGCCCTTGTTGTCCATCAGATAAAGGAGGACGCCGGGGTCGATGGCGCCGGAACGCGTTCCCATCATCAGGCCGTCGATGGCGGTGAAGCCCATGGTCGACACCATGCTCTTGCGGTCGACCAGGCCGCACATCGAGGATCCGTTGCCGAGGTGGGCAACGATCATGCGCCCATTGGCGCGCGGTGTGTGCTCGGGCAGGACGCGGGCGATGAATTCGTAGGACAGTCCGTGGAAGCCATAACGCTTGATGCCTTCGGCCGCCAAGGCGCGCGGAATCGCGAACGCCTGGGCGACCGGCGGGTTGGTGCGATGGAAGGCGGTATCGAAGCAGGCCACCTGAGGGACAGCGGGCAGCAGGCTGGCGATGGCCTTGATGCCGTTGAGGTTGTGCGGCTGATGCAGCGGGGCGAGGGTGACGAAGCGCTCCAGTTTCTCGACGATTTCGCGGTTGACCGCGATCGGCGCCGAAAAAAGCTCGCCGCCATGGACAACGCGATGGCCGACGGCCGCGAGACTCCAGCCCTTCTGGGTTTCCTGCATCCATTTGAGCAGGAAGTTCAGGCTGGCCTGGTGTTGCGCCTCCTGTCCACCGGCAAGTTCGAGGGCCACTTCATGCTTGCCCGAGGGGTCCCGGGCACTCAGCTTGGCCTGCGCGCCGATGCCGTCGATCTGGCCGGAAACAGTGGCCCTGGCGCTCAGCCCGCCATTCAGTTCGAAGAGCGCGAACTTGATCGAGGACGATCCGGCATTGATGGTAAGGATGCCACTTGTCATTTATGCGTTTCCCTTGGCCCGGTTGGCGTGAGCGACGAGCGAGGCGATGACGCACGATGCGATCCGCGTTTCCGCCGTGTCGGCGCGGCTGGTCAGGACTATGGGTACGCGGGTGCCGAGCACGATTCCGGCAGTCAGCGCATTGGCGAGGTATTCGAGTTGCTTGGCGACCATGTTGCCTGATTCGAGGTCCGGTACGACGAGAATTTCCGCATGGCCGGCGACCGCCGACTTGATGCCCTTGGTCTTGGCGGCGATGATCGAAACCGCGTTGTCGAAGGCGAGCGGGCCGTCGAGGATGCCGCCCTTGATCTGGCCGCGGTCGGCCATCTTGCACAGCGCCGCGGCATCCAGCGTGGACTGGATCTTCGGGTTGACCGTTTCGACTGCCGAAAGGATTGCGACCTTGGGCTCGGCGATCCCGATGATGTGCGCCAGATCGATCGCGTTCTGGACGATGTCGACTTTCTCCTCCAGGGTTGGCGCGATGTTGATCGCCGCGTCGGTAATCAGCAACGGGCGATGATAGGTCGGCACGTTCATCAGGAAGACGTGGCTGATGCGGCGCGCGGTACGCAGGCCATTGGCACGCGCGACCACCTCGGCCATCAACTCGTCGGTATGCAGGCTGCCCTTCATCAATGCCTCGGCATCCCCGGTGCGCACCAGCGAAACCGCAATCGCCGCCGCGTCGTGGCTGTGCTTGGCATTGACGATCCGGATGCCGTGCAGGTCGATACCGAACTCTTCGGCAACCCCCCGGATCCTCGATTCGGGGCCGACCAGAATTGGCTCGATGATGCCCTCGTGAAAGGCGAGGACCGGACCCTTGAGCGACTCCTTGTCGCAGGGGTGGGCAACGGCGGTCGGAATCGGCTCCAGCCCCCGGACCTGCAACAGCATCTGCTGAAGGCGTTCTTGCTTGTTGTCGATGCTGACCAAGGGACGCTTGAATTCCTCCAGGCGCGAAACCTTTTCGGTCGGGGCCAGAACCTCGGCCGTGCCACGCAAGACCTGCAGATTTTCCTGATTGGTGGCAACGCAATCGAGAATCACGTGCTTGTTGTGATCGAATTTCTGCTTGGCCGTCAGCGTGACGGTAATCGTGTCGCCGATCGTCACCGGCCGTGCGAAATGCAGACACTCATCGATCAGGATCGTGCCGGGGCCGGGGAACTGGGTGCCGAGCACCGTGGATATCAGCGAACCGCTCCACATGCCGTGGGCCATGACTTCGCGAAACATCCCGCTTTCGGAATACCGCGATTCGGCGGTGGACGGGTTGAAGTCTCCGGTGAGCACCGCGAAAAGCCGGACGTCCTCGGGCATCAGCGTGCGCGAAAGGTTCGCGGAATCGCCGACCTGGATCTCGTCGTAGGTCTTGTTCACGACATGACGTTGTTCGCTCGCTTCATGCATTGCGGTACTCCTTGGCTTCCATCATTGATTTTGCGTAGTATAGTATGTTGCAGTGCAACAAAACAATGCCGCTGGTGTGACCCGGTGGTGTTGCCGGTCGATCAGGAAGCCGTTGCAGGGAAGTTTTTGATCGGAATGTCAGCGCTGGTTCACCTGACGCAACGGCGCGCCGTGCGTCGGTGCTAGGCTTATGGCAAACGTGTATGGGTGAGGAGGTTGTCGTGGCACTGAACGATATGCATGCCGAAGCGGTCGCCGGGATCGTCGACCGCGTAGTTACCCGCTATCGGCGCGATCCGACCTGTATGGTGCAGATCCTGCGCGAGGTGCAGGAAGCCTGCGACTGGATTCCACCGGAAGCCATCGACCGCATGCAGGCAACGCTGGGCGTGCCGCGCACCAAGATCGAGGGTGTCGCCGGCTTTTATTCCTTTTTCTATACCCAGCCGCGGGGACGCTATCGGGTTCTTTTTTCCGACAACGTCACCGACCGCATGCAGGGCAATCAGGAACTGATCGAGCGTCTTTGCAAGAACTTGTGGGTCGAGGCCGGCAAGGTTTCCGAGGATGGCCTGGTCAGTGTCGACAGGACTTCCTGCACCGGCATGTGCGATCAGGGGCCGGCGCTGCTGGTCAATAATTACGCCGTGGCGGGGTTGACCGCGGCACGTATCGACGAGATCGCCGAACTGATCCGCAACAAGGTGCCGCTGCCCGAGTGGCCGCCTGAATACTTCCGGGTCGAAGACAATATCCGCAAGGCGGACATCATGCTCGGTTCGCAACTGCAACCGGGCGCTGCGCTGCGTGCTGCGCATGCGCGCGCGCCGAGCGACGGCCTGATGGCCTCCAACATGCGTTCCTGGCGCGAGGGCTTGCCCTCAGGCATCGGCGGGCCGGCCGCGATGCTCGACGAAATCAAGCGGGCGAATCTGCGTGGACGCGGCGGCGCCGGCTTCACCACCGGGCTGAAATGGGAGGCTTGCCGCAATGCACCGCTCAAGCCGGGCCAGCAGCGCTTTGTCGTCTGCAATGCGGATGAGGGCGAGCCCGGTACGTTCAAGGATCGCGTACTGCTGACCTCCTATGCTGATCTGGTCTTCGAGGGCATGACGGTGGCCGCGTATGTGATCGGCGCCCGGCGTGGTTTCCTTTATCTGCGCGGCGAATACCGCTACTTGCTGGAACCGCTCAATGCAGTGCTCGAGCGTCGGCGCAAGGAAAAACTGCTGGGCGCTGACATCATCGGTATTCCGGGGGCGGATTTCGATATCGAGATTCACTTGGGGGCGGGTGCTTACATCTGCGGTGAGGAATCGGCGCTGATCGAGTCGCTCGAAGGCAAGCGCGGCACGCCGCGCAACCGCCCGCCGTTCCCGGTGACCAATGGCTATCTTGATCAGCCGACCATCGTCAATAACGTTGAAACCTTTGCCGCCGCAGCCTTGATCGCGCTGAATGGCGGCGAGTGGTACGCCGGGATCGGGACCAAACAATCGGCCGGTACCAAGATCCTGTCGGTGTCCGGCGATTGCGCGCGGCCCGGGTTGTATGAATACCCCTTCGGCGTCAGTGTCAGCCAGGTATTGGCGGACTGTGGCGCGACCGATGTCCAGGCGGTTCAGGTTAGCGGGCCATCCGGCGTTTGCGTCAGCCCGGGCGAGTTTGAGCGGACGATTGGCTTCGAGGATATCCCGACGGCAGGCGCCTTCACTATTTTCAACGACAGCCGCGACATGTTCGAGGTGGCGCGCAATTACGTGCATTTCTTCCAGCACGAAAGCTGCGGTTTCTGCACCCCGTGCCGGGTCGGCACCTCGTTGTTGAAGAACCTGATGGACAAGTTGTACAACGGTTGCGGTTCACTTTACGATTTTGCCGAAATCGAGAAGCTGAACCAGTTGCTGCAGTCGATGAGCCACTGCGGCCTCGGGCATACCGCCTGCAATCCGGTCCTCGACACCATCGCCAAGTTCCGCCCGGCCTACGAGCGGCGGATGACCTGCAAAGACTTTGCGCCAGCCTTCGATCTCGACCGGGCATTGGCCGGAGCACGGCAAATGACCGGGCGCGACGACGCTGCCGCGCACATTGCCAAGGAAGAATTCGGGGAGTGCTCATGAGCCAGACCTTCATGCTCGATGGCAAGACCATTCCTTTCGAGGAAGGACAGACCATCATTCAGGCGGCGACCGCGGCCGGGGTGTTCATCCCGCACCTGTGCTATCGCCCGGAATTCAAGCCGCATGGCTCGTGCAAGCTGTGCACGGTCAAGGTCAATGGCCGGCAGACGGCTTCGTGCACGATGCGCGCGATGGCCGGCATGGTCGTCGAAAGCGATACCGACGAAATCAATGCCGAACGACTGGCCCTGACCCAGATGCTGTTCGTCGAGGGCAATCATTTCTGTCCCTCCTGCGAGCAGAGTGGTAACTGCCAGTTGCAGGCCACCGCCTACCATTTGGGCATGATGACGCCGCACTACGACCATTTCTTTCCGAATCGTCCGGTTGACGCCTCGCACCCCGAGGTTTTGCTCGATTTCAATCGCTGCATCCTCTGCTCGCTGTGCGTGCGGGCGAGCCGCGATGTCGATGGCAAGAATGTCTTCGCGCTCTCCGGGCGCGGCATCACGACGCATCTGATCGTCAATGCCAAGTCAGGCCAATTGGCTGACACCAATTTCACCTTGGACGATAAGGCGGCGCAGGTCTGCCCGGTGGGTGTCATTCTCAAGAAGCGTCGGGGCTTTGCGGTGCCGATCGGCGAACGAACTTATGACAAGCAGCCAATCAGTGAAACCGCCGATGCTGCGGAGGGTCGCTGAGATGAACGCCCCAAAGAAAAAACTCAAGGTCGCCACGACCTCGCTGGCCGGCTGTTTCGGCTGCCACATGTCTTTTCTGGATATTGACGAGCGGCTGTTCACGCTGCTGGAACTCATCGAGTTCGACCGTTCGCCGCTGACCGATATCAAGAAGGTGAGCCCGGATTGCGACATCGGCCTCATTGAAGGCGGCCTGTGCAATGCCGAGAACATCCATGTGCTGAGAGAGTTTCGCGACAACTGCAAGATTCTGATCGCCATCGGCGCCTGCGCCATCAATGGCGGCCTGCCCGCCCAGCGCAACCATCTGCCGCTGACGACCATTCTCGAAGAGGTTTATCACACCAGCCCGGGGTTGGCCAACGGGATGATTCCAAATGATCTGGAGCTGCCGCTGCCGCTCAACAAGGTTCACCCGATCCATGAGGTGGTGAAGATCGATTACTTCATCCCCGGTTGCCCACCCTCGGCAGATGCGATCTGGAAGGTATTGACTGATCTGCTGGCCGGTCGCGAGCCGACGCTCGAACACGGCTTGATGCATTACGACTGAGGTTCCACGATGACCTACAACCTTGAAACCGCCGAACATCCCGAAACTTTGCGCCGTGTCGCGATCGACCCCGTCTCGCGCGTCGAGGGCCACGGCAAGGTCACCATCCTGCTCGACGACCAGAACAAGGTGCATCAGGTACGCCTGCACATCGTCGAGTTCCGCGGCTTCGAGAAATTCATCCAGGGCCGGCCGTACTGGGAAGTGCCGGTCATGGTCCAGCGCCTGTGCGGCATCTGCCCGGTGTCGCATCACCTGGCCGCCTCGAAGGCGCTCGACGTCATCGTCGGCGCCAGGAAGCTGACGCCGGCCGCCGAGAAGCTGCGCCGCCTGATGCACTACGGCCAGATGCTGCAATCGCACGCGCTGCACTTCTTCCATCTCTGTTCGCCGGACCTGCTGTTCGGCTTCGACAGCGATGTCACCAAGCGCAACATCGTCGGTGTCGCTGCCGCGCATCCGGAAATCGCCAAGCGCGGCGTGCTGCTGCGCAAGTTCGGGCAGGAGGTGATCCGCGTCACCGCCGGCAAGCGCGTGCATGGCACCGGTGCAGTGCCGGGCGGCATGAACAAGTCCCTGACTATCGCCGAGCGCGACGAACTGCTCAAGGATGTTTATCACATCGTCGCCTGGTCGCGCGACGCGGTGCACCTGATCCAGAAGGTGCATACCCAGGACCCGGGGCTGTACAACAGCTTCGGCATCTTCCGCTCCAATTTCATGTCCATCGTCGGCCACAACGGCGATCTCGATTTCTATCACGGCACCCTGCGCGCCCGCGACGACAACGGCAAGATCATCTTCGACGACGTCGATTACCAGCAGTACGACAAGTACATCGAGGAGGAAGTCCGCCCGTGGAGCTACATGAAGTTCCCGTTCTTCAAGTCGCTGGGCAAGGAACACGGCTGGTACAAGGTCGGCCCGCTGGCCAGGGTACAGAACTGCGACCAGATTTCGACGCCATTTGCCGAGCACGAGCGCCGGGAATTCGTCGATTACGCCGGGGGCACACCGATGCACGCGCCGCTCGCCTACCACTGGACGCGGATGATCGAAATGCTGCACGCCGCCGAAGTGATCAAGGACCTGCTGCACGATGACGACCTGCTGAGCGATGACCTGATGGTCGAAGGCGAGCGCCAGATGGAAGGCGTCGGCGTGATCGAGGCGCCGCGCGGCACCTTGTTCCACCATTATCGCGTCGATGAAAACGATCTGATCACGATGGCCAACCTGATCGTTTCCACCACCAACAACAACCAGGCGATGAACGAGGCCGTGCGCCATGTCGCGCGGCGCTACCTGCACGGGCGTGAGGTCACCGAAGGCCTGCTCAACCACATCGAGGTGGCGATCCGCGCCTTCGATCCCTGCCTGTCCTGCGCCACGCATGCGCTGGGCAAAATGCCGCTGGCTGTCGAACTGGTCGATCCGGAAGGGCAAGTGATCCATTCGCTGAGCCGCTCATGATCCGCGCCGGTCGTCGTCTTCGCCGTCGGCAACCCCAGTCGCGGCGACGACGCGATCGGGCCGGAACTCTGCGGTCGACTGGAAAAATGGCTCGAAAATGAAAAACTCACCGACCGTGTCGAGCTGATCGAGGACTTCCAGCTCAACGTCGAACACGCCCTCGACCTGCAGGGCAGGGAACTCGCGCTGTTCATCGACGCCGGCGAAAACACCCCGGCGCCTTTCATTTTCGAGCAAATTTTCCCGTCGACCGTACCCAGCCACACCACCCACGCCTTGCCGCCGCAGGCCGTGCTGCAGGTCTATCGGCAGATGGAAGGCACGGAACCGCCGCCGTCCTTCGTGCTGTGCGTGCGCGGCGAGAAATTCGACCTCGGCGAGCCGTTGACCGCAGCAGCCTCGGCCCACGTCGCGGCGGCATTTGATCTGCTGGTGCGGCTCTTCAGGCAACCGGCGCTGGCGGCGTGGGCAAGGGTAGCAGGGCCAGGCGAGGGTTGAAGATCATCAGGAAATGTTGATGCGCATCATGGGAAAGTGATCTGCCCGGATTCAGTATGAGCGCCGTCGTTGCCATACCGGCAGCATTCCTGATTCGACATGTTCTTTCTCAGACAAGTATTTGTGGCGGCTGCGGTCGCCACCTGTTTTTCTCAGGCCCAAGCTGCCGATCCTGCCGACAGACAGTTCGAGGCGCTGGCTAGCCTGCCTGAAGCCAGCCTCGGGGCAAAGCCGGGACAAACCGTCGAGGTCGATGTCGATCTCGCGGCGAGTTCGGGGTTTACCGTCGAGGTTCTCGGCGAGCGGGCCGAGGTGCGCTACCGCATGGCCTTCAACCAGATCGCCGAGGGCTGGAGCTGGCGACCGCTGGCCGATCCCGCGGCCGACGACTATTACCGGTACAAATTCCTGCCGCTGCAATCGGTGGCGGTCGAGCGCGGCGAGTACGCCCACGAGGACAAGATCGGCGTCATGCAGCAGATGAAGGTGAGCTGGCGTTATGACTACTTTCTCGGCTTTGAAAACCTTTACGATTTCTACCCGCGCGTCGTCGATGACGATGCCGGCTTCAGCGCTGATCTGCCGGCCAGTGTCGCGGCGCATACGGGAATGCGGGCGCGGGCGCACCTGATCGAGCCGGTGATTAGCGAGAGCACGACTTTCTGGAAGGCTACCTACGGCAAGCCCACCGATTTCACGCTGAAAAAGCGCTACCTGATGGGGGCGCTGGACGAGGTCGATTTCGTCGATACGCGCAACGAGCAAGTCCTCTGTCGCATCCTGCCGGGGCAGGCGCGCTGTTCGGCGCGCTGAGGCGGTTGTTCAGCGATAGACCAGTACCGGAACCTTCGAGTGGGTCAGCACCTTGTTGGTCTCGCTGCCCAGCAAAAAGCCACTAAAACCGCGTCAACCGTGCGAGGCCATGAAAATCAGGTCGCAGCCGGATTTTTCGGCGGCGGCGATGATTGCCTCGTAGGGCACATCGCTGGTTGCTGCAATGGTTGCGCATTCAACGCCGGCCGCCGCGCATTGTTTCTGCACTTCGTCGAGGTATTCATTCGCTTGCTGGTCGGCCAGTTCGGCAAATTTCTCCGGCGTGGTCGGATCGATCAGCGCGCCTTCGCCGAAATAGGCGATCGGATATTCAGGCTTGGCAAAGAAAACCGTCACCTTGGCGCCCGCCTCCTTGGCAAACGAAACTGCTCGCTGCGCCGTGGCTTTCGAAAGTTCGGAACCATCGGTTGGTACGAGAATGTGCTTGAACATGGACTTCCTCCTCTGTAGAGCGTGCCGACATGGCGGCCTTCTTGCAACCCATGCTACGCCAAGTCGTGGCGAAGTGAAACAGGACGCGGCAGATTAGCCAAACGGTGGCCGGAATCTGGGTGTTCACACCCAAAATCCCGTACTTCGATATGGTATAAACAACGTTGTATTTGCAAGGGGAAGCCAGCATGTCCGACAGTTCGTCAGTAAAAAACCGGGGTATCGATATCAATGGCCTGAGCCCGCTGGAAACTGCCGGCATGGCCATCAGCAAGGCCGCCGACCCATACGGCGTGACCACTTCGCTGCTCAATGCACAGATGGCCTGGATGATGCATCCGCAGGAGTTGCTGCGTGCCGCCAGCGCACTGTCCGGGGATTTGCTGGCCCTGCAGACACACGTGATGCGGCGCGCGCTCGGCATGCCTTCCGCCGATGTGATCGAACCCAATCCGGATGACGTCCGCTTTGCCGATCCGGTATGGACCGATGCCGCGACCTGGGACATCATCAAGGAGTGGTACCTGGCCTTCACCCACCGGCTGCAGGACATGTACTTCGAGACGCCGGGTCAGTCGGACAAGGAGCGTCGGCGCGCCGCCTTCTGGCTGCGCAAGTGGCTCAACATGGTGGCGCCGACCAATTACTTCTGGCTCAATCCGGTGGCCATGGAGCGCTTCGTGGCGACCAGCGGCGAGAGCCTCGCCCGCGGTTTCCAGAATTTCCTGCGCGACGTCAAGGCCAGGAACATCCAGATGGTCGAACCCGACGCCTTTGTCGTCGGCAAGGATCTGGCGACGACGCCGGGCAAGGTGGTATTCCGCAACCGCCTGGTCGAGCTGATCCACTACGCGCCGTCCACCGAAACGGTGCACGCCGTGCCGATCGTCATCGTGACGCCGTGGATCAACAAGTTCTATATCCTCGACCTGAGCCCCAAAAAGAGCCTGATCAAATATCTCACCGATCACGGCTTCTCGGTCTTCATCACGAGCTGGAAAAATCCGGGCGCCGAGATGTCCGAAGTGCGCTTCGACGACTACCTGCTCGAAGGCGTCAACGAAGTCGTGCGCGTGGCCAGCGAATTCTGCAAGGCGCCGCAAGGTGCATCTGGTCGGCTACTGCATCGGCGGCACGCTGGTGTCAACCTACATGGCCTGGGCCAACAAGCGCTTCGGCGCCGACCAGGTGCCGGTCGCGCACTGGTCATTGTTCACCACGCTGACCGATTTCTCCCATCCCGGCGATATCGACGTCTTCATCGACGAAGCGTGCATCGGCGCGCTGGAAGAGTCGATGGCCAAGCGCGGCTATCTCGACGGCAGCGAGATGGCGACCTCCTTCCGCATGCTGCGTTCGAACAGTCTGGTCTGGCACTACTGGGTCAGCAGTTACCTGCTCGGCGAATCGCTGCCGCCGTTCGATGTGCTGTTCTGGAACATGGATACGACGCGCATGCCGCGCGCCATGCATTCCTATTACCTGCGTGAGATGTATCTGCACAACAACCTGATCAAGCGCGACCACCTGACCATCGCCGGTGAATCGATCGACCTCGACCACATCGTCCAGCCGCTCTACGCGGTGACCGCCGAGGACGACCACATCGCGCCGTGGATCCAGTGCTACCGGATTCGCAAATACGTCAACGTCAATGCCCCGGTGCGTTTCGTCCGTTCGAGTTCCGGCCACATCCTCGGCATCGTCAATCCGCCGGTCAACCCGCCCAAACGCGCCTACCGGATTGCCGAGCCGGAACGCAACGAGCACTGGGAACACTGGCTCGACCGGGCCGAAACGAAGCAGGGAACCTGGTGGGAAGACTGGACGCACTGGCTGGGCGAACGCTGCGGAGAGCAGGTTGCCGCTTACCCGGCGGCCAGCCGCAGCTTCCCGGCCTTGGCCGATGCGCCCGGAACCTACGTTCTGGAGAAATGACCTCACCGTCAGCGACTCATGCATGGCTGACTTGCCGTGGCGTTGCACGCATCCTTATTCGAAGGTTTTTTGACGGTGATTAAGGAGGGGGGAGTGCGGCACCGCGAGAATGGGGGCATTCCAATCGCGCGAGTTCGCCATGACCACCATCCGCACTTTCATGACCGACGATCATCGCCGCTGCGATGATTATTTCGCGGAAGCGGAGCAGGCGATCGCCAAAAAGAACCTGTCGGCCGCCAAGGCGGCTTTCGGGCATTTCCGCAACGCCATGCTGGCGCATTTCGACAGCGAGGAAAAAACCCTGTTTCCGACCTTCGAAGCCAAGACCGGTATGCGCATGGGGCCGACCCAGATGATGCGCATGGAGCACGCCCAGATGCGCGCGTTGCTCGATGATGCGGTCAACGCGCTGGAACAGGGAAATTCCGACGATTACCTCGGGCTGGCCGACACCCTGCTGATCATGATGCAGCAGCACAACATGAAGGAAGAGAACATCCTTTACCCGATGTGCGATCAGCATCTGGCCGGTGAAACCCCCGAATTGCTGGCGCGCCTCGAAACCGAACTGGCGGAAGCATGAGCCATCCGAAGACCCCGCATGTCGTCGATGCGCGCTACATGGAGCCGCCGGAGCCGTTCGTGCAGACCATGGAAATGCTCGACATCCTGAAGCCCGGCGAGAAGATGCTGCTCCTGCTCTTCCGCGAGCCGCATCCGCTCTACAAAGTGCTCACGCAGAACGGTTATGCCTACGAAACCGAGCTGCTTGCCGACGGCACCTTCGAAATCCTGATCTGGCGCTGAACAGGCGGCATGCAAGCGATGCTGTCGTTCGAGAATGCACCGCCGTTTGCCGCGCCGCTGCGGTTTTTCCTGACGGCGCCGCTGTTTTCGTTGGCCGCCGGATTGCTGCTGGCGGCCGGTGGCCCCGAACTGCTCGCATCGCGCTGGACGCCGGGCCTGCTGGCGGCAACGCACCTGATAACCGTCGGCTTCATGCTGCAGATCATGCTCGGGGCGCTGATCCAGATCCTGCCGGTGGTCGCCGGGGTGAACCTCGGCAATCCGCTGCGCGTGGCGCGCTGGCTGCACGCCGGCCTCTCGGCGGGAGCGATACTGCTGGCCGGCGGCTTACTGTGGGGCCGCCGGCCTTGCTCAGCGCGGCTGCCCTGACGCTGGCACTGACCGTCGCCGCCTTTCTCGTCGTGACCGGACGGGCGCTTTCCGGCGTGCCGTCGACCAGTCCGACGATCCGCGGCCTCAAGCTGGCGCTGCTCGGCCTCGCCGGCGCGGTTGGTCTCGGCGCCTTGCTGGCCCTCGCCATCGCCCACGGCTGGGCCGTTCCGCTGCCGCTGCTGACTGACCTGCACGCTGGCTGGGCGCTTGGCGCCTGGGCGGGGGCGCTGCTCGCGGCAATGGCTTTTGTGGTCGTGCCGATGTTCCAGTTGACGCCCGGCTACCCGGCGCGGCCGAGTTGGTGGTTTCCGGGCGTCATGCTCGGCCTGGTGCTGCTCTGGACGCTGGCGGTCTACCTCGACTCGGCGCTGGCGATTCGCCTGGTCCAGGCCTTGTCGGCGTTGCTCGGCATGGCCTTTTTGCTGTTCACCCTGCGCTTGCAAATGCAGCGCCGGCGGGCGCGGGCCGACGCCACCTACCGTTACTGGCAGCTTGGGCTGGCGAGCGCCATTTTTGCCCTCGCCATGCTGTTGACCGCAGCAGTCTGGCCGCCGCTTGCCGATCTGGGCGGATGGAGCACGTTTGCCGGCATCATGCTGCTTATCGGCGGTTTCATGCCCTTCATCATCGGCATGTTGTACAAGATCGTGCCATTTCTTGCCTGGCTTCATCTGCGGGACCAAGCCAAACTTGGCATGGCGGTGCCGAACATGAACAAGATACTGTCGGAGGTAGCCATGCGGCGTCAGATGCGCGCGCACGTTGTGGCCCTTGCCTTGTTGCTGGCTGCCGCCATCCGGCCCGACTGGCTGGCCCGCCCGGCCGGCGCGGCGCTGGCGCTGGCCAGCGGCTGGCTGTTTTACAACCTGCTGGGCGCCGCCCTTCGTTATCGGCTGCATCTTCAAACGCTTGACCGGGAAGCCCCTGCGGCATGACCTACCTGGCCCTCAAGCATCTCCATGTTACCTGCGTCGTCCTCAGCGGCCTCGGGTTCTCGCTGCGCGGCTGGTGGATGCTCAACGATTCGCCACGGCTCAAGACGCGCCTCGCCCGGGTCGCTCCGCATGTAATCGATAGCGTGCTGCTCGGCAGCGCGCTGGTCATGGCCTGGCAGAGCAGCCAGTATCCCTTTGCGCAAGGCTGGCTGACGGCCAAGTTCTTCGGCCTGCTGGCCTACATCCTGTGCGGAACGATGGCGCTCAAGCGCGCCAGAACCAGGGGCCGGCGCGTGGTTTTCCTGGCGCTTGCGCTGCTGGCCTATGCCTATATCGTCGGCGTCGCGCTGACGCGGAGTCCGCTGCTTTAGGCGCGGGGATTCATCAGCGCCTTGAGGCCGGCGACATTGAGAATCCGGATGTGTTTCTGCTGGACGGCGATGTAGCCTTCTTCCTGGAAGCGCGAGAAGGCGCGCGACACGGTTTCCAGCTTGAGGCCGAGGTAGCTGCCGATTTCCTCGCGCGTCATGCGCAGGTAGAACTCGGCGTGCGAGAAGCCGCGTGCCGTGAAGCGCTGTGACAGGTTGAGCAGGAAGGCGGCCAGGCGTTCTTCGGCGCGCATCGTGCCGAGCAGCATCATGACGCCATGGTCGCGCACGATCTCGCGGCTCATCACCTTGTGGAAATGATGCTGCAGGGTATGGATTTCCCGCGACAGGCTTTCCAGCCGCGAGAAGGGGATGGCGCAGATTTCGCTGTCTTCGAGCGCTACCGCGTTGCAGGTGTGGTGCTCGGTGCTGATGCCGTCGAGGCCCAGCAATTCGCCGGCCATCTGGAAGCCGGTGACCTGTTCGCGCCCGTCCTCGATCAGGACGTCGGTCTTGAAGAAACCGCTGCGGATCGCATAGATCGCGTCGAATGGCGCGCCAGAGCTGTAAAGACGTTCGCCACGCTTGAGGCGGCGGCGATTCGACACCAGGTCGTCAAGACGCAGCAGCTCGTCGTCGGTAAGCCCGAGCGGCAGGCACAGTTCGCGCAGATTGCAGTTTGAGCAGGCCGTCTTGATGATCGCCAGGGAGATGGTGTTACCGGAGGATTCGGAAGGCATCAGCAACCTGCGTAAGCTTGATCCAAGTCAACCGTGATTTGGCGGTATCTGGCCATAATCCAGCCTGCTCTTGGTGACAAGTTTAATGAATTTTGCAACTGAAAACCTCGTCTTCGATCCTCAGATCATCCGCCGCTTCGATGTAAACGGCCCCCGCTACACGTCCTACCCGACTGCCGATCGCTTTGTCGAGGCATTCGATTCCGACGCTGCCAAGCTCTGGCTCGGCAAGCGCAACATCGGCGGTATCAGCCGTCCGCTCTCATTATACTTCCACATCCCGTTCTGTAACACCATTTGCTACTACTGCGCCTGCAACAAGATCATTACCAAGGATCACGGGCGCAGCGCCAAGTATCTGAAATATCTGGCCAAGGAAGTCGCGCTGCAGAGCCAGTCTCTCGACGGCGAGCACGAGGTGATTCAGCTGCATTGGGGTGGCGGCACGCCGACCTTCCTGTCGCATGACGAAATGCGCTCGCTGATGGAAACCACGCGCAAGCATTTCAGGCTGCTCGACGGCGGCGAGTATTCGATCGAAGTCGATCCGCGCAAGGTGGACACGGCGACCGTGGCGCTGCTCGGCGAGCTCGGCTTCAATCGCATGAGCGTCGGCGTCCAGGATTTCGACGAGCGCGTGCAGGTCGCGGTCAACCGCGTCCAGAGCGAGGAAGAAACCGCCAACGTGATCAACGCGGCCCGCGCCAACGGCTTCAAGTCGGTCTCGGTCGACTTGATCTACGGCTTGCCGCATCAGACGGTGATGGGCTTCAACCGCACGCTGGAGCGCGTACTGGCCATGGATCCCGAGCGCCTGTCGATCTACAACTACGCGCACCTGCCCGGCCTGTTCAAGCCGCAGCGGCGGATCGCCGAGTCGGATCTGCCGTCGGCCGACACCAAGCTGCAGATCTTGGCGCTGGCGATCAAGAAGCTGACCGAAGCCGGCTATGTCTTCATCGGCATGGATCACTTCGCCAAGCCCGATGACGAACTCGCCGTCGCCCAGCGCCAGGGGCGCCTGCACCGCAACTTCCAGGGCTATTCGACCTACGCCGACTGCGACATGCTGTCGTTCGGCATTTCGTCGATCGGCAAGGTCGGGCCGACCTACAGCCAGAACGTCAAGACCCTGGACGAGTACTACGATCGCCTCGATGCGCAGATGTTGCCAGTGTTTCGCGGCATCGAGCTGAACGCCGATGACATTCTCCGGCGTTCGATCATCGGGGCGCTGATGTGCCACTTCGAGCTGTCCATCGAATCGATCGAAAGCGCGCACCTGATCGATTTTCGCCAGTATTTCGCCGCCGAACTCGACGATCTCAAGGAAATGGAGCGCGCCGGCCTGCTCAAGGTCGAACGCGAATGGATTACCGTTCTCCCGCCCGGCCGCCTGCTGGTGCGCATCATCGCCATGGTTTTCGACCGCTACCTGCGCGCCGACCGCCAGCGGACCCGCTATTCCAAGGTGATCTGAGGCGCGGTGGTTCGGGAAGGGCGGGGCAGTGAGGTATCCTTGCGCCGTGATTTCCCGCATAGCGTTTCTCCATCCCGATGCCTGATTCCGGCTATCTCGCCCTGTTCCTGGTCGGCCTGCTCGGCGGTACCCATTGCGTCGGCATGTGCGGTGGCATCGTCGGGGCGCTGTCGATGGGCGTGCCCGCGCGCTGGTCGATGCATCTCGCCTACAACGCCGGGCGCATTCTCTCCTACGTCGCCGCCGGCGCCCTGGCCGGCGCGCTCGGCGCGGCCAGCCTGACGCTGGACGGGCAGGCGCCGGTACGCCTCGTGCTCTATCTGCTGGCCAACCTGATGCTCGTCGCGCTCGGCCTCTACCTGCTCGGCGTGACGCGGGCGCTGGCCTTCACCGAGCGCGCCGGCCAGCACCTGTGGCGCTACATACAACCACTGACGCGGCGCTTCCTGCCGGCGAAGACGGTCGCCCAGGCTTTCCCGCTCGGCCTGCTGTGGGGCTGGCTGCCCTGCGGGCTGGTCTATAGCGCGCTGACCACGGCACTGAGCGCCGGGTCGCCCGGGCAGGGCGCGCTGCTGATGTTGGCTTTCGGGCTGGGAACATTGCCAAATCTCCTGCTGGCGGGCATTCTGCTGGCAAGGCTCAATGAATTTGTCCGGCGGCCGATCGTGCGCACCACCTCGGGCCTGCTGGTGCTGGGATTCGGCATCTACGGACTGATCGGCCTGATGCGCTTGCTGCACTGGATCTAGGAGAAGTAGATGACCATGAAAATCCTGCTGCCCGTCGATGGCTCCGATTGCGCGCTGCGCGCCGTCGGCCATCTGGTCGCGCACACGGCCTGGTTCAGGGAGGTTCCCGAGATTCATCTGCTGCACGTCCAGCCGCCGATTCCCATCGGTCGCGCACTGGCCCATGTCAGCAAGGAGACCCTGCACAGCCACTACATGGAGGAGAGCCGCGAGCACCTGCTTGGCGCGCAGCAACGGCTCGATGCCGCCAGCCGTTTTCATACCACGCATATTCACGTCGGCCAGGCGGCCGAGGTGATCGCCCGGCTCGCCAACGAACTGTCGTGCGACCTGATCGTCATGGGTACCCATGGCCGCAGCGGCATCGCCGGGCTGGTCATGGGCTCGGTCGCCAGCCGCGTGCTGCATCTGGCGGCGTGCCCGGTGATGCTGGTCAAATGAACGAAGCCACCGGAACTACCATGGCGGCAATGGCTGGCAATAGTCGCGTTGTCGAATTTTCCATTGCCGGCATGACCTGTGCGGCCTGTTCGGCGCGGCTGGAAAAGGTACTCAACCGCCAGGCGGGGATCGAGGCCAACGTCAATCTGGCCGCCGAGCGGGCGCGGGTGCGGCTGGATGGCGCGGCGGATGAAGCGGCGGTGATCGCGGCGGTGGCCAAGGCCGGCTTTACGGCCAGCGTCGTTGACAAAAACACGCGGGCGCGCGAAAAGGCGCGCCGCCAGGCCGACTACCAGCGCGAGATTCGCCGCTTCTGGATCGCGGTGGCGCTGACCCTGCCGCTGGTCGGCCAGATGTTCTTCATGTTCGGCAGCGCGCATCACCATCCAGAGTTGCCGCGCTGGCTGCAGTTCGCGCTGGCGACGCCGGTTCAGTTCTGGATCGGTTGGCGTTTCTACGATGGCGCGTTCAAGGCACTGCGCGGCGGCGGCGCCAACATGGATGTGCTGGTCGCGCTCGGCACCAGCATGGCCTGGGGATTTTCGACGGTGGTGACGCTGTTCGGGCTCGATCAGCATGTCTATTTCGAAGGCGGGGCGGCGGTCATCACCATGGTTTTGCTCGGCAAGTTGCTGGAGGCGAGCGCCAAGGCCAGGACCTCGGAAGCGATCGAATCGCTGATCCGGTTGCAGCCGAAGACGGCGCGCATCGAGCGTGACGGCCAGTGGGTCGAGATCGCCGTCGATGCGCTGATGCCCGGCGATGTCTTCATGGTCCGCCCGGGCGAGAGCGTGCCGGTCGATGGCGAGGTGGTCGAGGGGGTGTCCAGCGTGAACGAAGCGATGCTGACCGGCGAGAGCATGCCGGTGGGCAAGGCGCTGGGCGACAAGGTGTTCGCGGCGACCGCCAATGGCCAGGGGGTCCTGCATTGCCGGGCAACCGGGGTCGGCGAACAGACCCTGCTGGCCGGGATCATCCGCCTGGTCGGCGAGGCGCAAGGCTCGAAGGCGCCGGTACAGCGCCTGGCCGACCGGATTTCGGCGGTGTTCGTGCCGGTCGTCTGTGCGATTGCGCTGGCGACTTTCATCGGCTGGTGGCTGTATGCCGGCGATTTCGCCGAGGCGCTGGTCAATGCCGTGGCCGTGCTGGTCATTGCCTGTCCGTGCGCGCTCGGGCTGGCGACGCCGACGGCGATCATGGTCGGCACCGGGCAGGGCGCGCGCGCCGGAATTCTGGTCAAAAACGCCGAGGCGCTGGAGCGCGCGGAAAAAATTGCCATTCTCGCCCTCGACAAGACCGGCACGCTGACCCGTGGCGAGCCGCAGGTGACCGACATCGTGGCGCTGGCCGCCGACAGTGATAGCGCGTTGCGCCTGGCGGCGGCGCTCGAACAGGGTTCGGAACATCCGCTGGCGAGGGCCGTTCTGGCGCGGGCTGCTCTACCCCAAGGGCATTCTTCGGGGCGCGGTCAACCTGCCAAAAGTGGCAAATTTCAAAGCGACGCCGGGGCATGGCGTTTCCGGCGAGATCGACGGGCGTGCGCTGCGTCTGGGCGCGCCGGCATGGTTCGGCATGGCCGACGATGCGGCGGTGCTCGGCCTGCAGCAGGCCGGCAAGACGGTCGTCGTGCTGGAAGAGGGCGGCACGGCGCTGGCCCTGCTCGCCATCGCCGATACGCTGCGGCCGACGTCCCGGGTGGCGGTCGAACGCCTGCGCGCGCGCGGCATCCGGGTCGTCATGTTGACCGGCGACAATGCGGCGACGGCAGCGGCGATCGCGCACGAAGCGGGTATCGACGAATTCCGCGCCGGCATCCTGCCCGGCGCCAAGGCGGCGGTGATTGCCGAACTGAAATCGGGCGGGCTGGTGGCCATGGTCGGCGACGGCATCAACGATGCCCCGGCGCTGGCCGCGGCCGATGTCAGCTTCGCCATCGGCGCCGGTTCCGATGCGGCGGTCGAGGCCGCCGACCTGACCCTGATCCGCAGCGACCTGTGCGGCGTCGACGATGCCATCGAACTGTCGCGCGCCACGCTGAACAAGATTCGTCAGAACCTCTTCTTCGCCTTTATCTATAATGTGCTGGGGATTCCGCTCGCAGCTTTCGGCTGGCTCAATCCGGTCGTCGCCGGCGCGGCGATGGCGATGAGTTCGGTCTCGGTGGTGTCGAATTCCCTGTTGCTGAAACGCTGGCGTCCGCGCGGCCGCTAACGCAAGGGGGTTGTCTGGAAAAAAGCGAAAAGCTGTTGCCTTATGAGGCGTTGCTCGAGAACATCGCGCACGTCGTCTATCGCCTCGACCTGGTCAGCGGCCGCTTCGAATACATTTCCGGGGCGGCCTCCAAACTGTTCGGGCTGGAGCTGGACATGGTGCGCGATGCCGGCATGGATCTGGTCGGCCGGCACATGCTGCCCGGCGATTACGAGGCCGCCCTGGCGCGCATCCGGGAGGCGGCGGCGGGGCGCCCGGGCCAGCGCACCTCGCTGGCCGTCGATTACCGTCTGGTTGGCGCCGATGGCCGGGTCAGGCATTGTCATGATTCAATGATGTTCGACGTCGATGCGGACGGCAGACCCCTGGTGGCCTGCAGCGTGGTGGTCGATGTCAGCGAACAGATCCGCGCCGCGGAAGTCATGCGCGAGAAGGAATCGCAGTTCCGGGCGACGATGGAAGCCGCCCAGGTCGGGATTTTCCTGCTGCAGGATGACCTGTTCCGTTATGTGAATCCCTTCCTGATGAATCTGTTCGGCTATGCGGAAGACGAGCTCGTGGGCCACTGCAGCCCGCTCGACCTGATCGTTCCGGAGCAGCGCGACATGGTTCGGGAAAAGATACGGCAGCGGGCCGCCGGCGAACCGGGAGCGCCCTACGAAATCACCGGTTTGCGCAAGGACGGCTCGACCTTACCGGTCATTATCCTCGGTTCGCCGGCGACCTATGAAGGGCGGCCGGCGTCGGTCGGCACCGTGCTCGACATCTCGGCGCAGAAGGAAGCCGAAATGCGGGTTCGCGAACTGGCTGATTTCGACCCGCTGACCGGTTTGCCGAACCGCCGGCTGTTGCGCGATCGCAGCACCCAGTTGCTCGCCACGGCGGAGCGTGACGATTCCGAGATGGCGCTGGTCTTCATCGATCTCGATCACTTCAAGCGGGTCAACGACTCGCTCGGCCACAGCGTCGGCGACGAACTCCTGTGCGCCGTGGCGCAGCGCCTGGCGACGATCGTGCGCAAGGTCGATACCCTGGCCCGCCTCGGCGGCGACGAGTTCATCATCGCCTTGCCCGGCGTCCACGCCTCGGGCGCCGCCGAAGTCGCCTGCCGCCTGCTCGATGTCTGCGCGATGCCATTCTCGGTCGGCGGGCATGACCTGACGATCACGCCATCGCTGGGTATCAGCATGTATCCGGTTGACGGCAAGGATTTCGAAACCCTGCTGCGCAATGCCGATGCCGCCATGTACAAGGCCAAGGAGGCGGGCCGCAATGCCTTCCGCTTCTATTCGAGCGAGATGAATGTCGCGACGCTCAAGCATCTGCTGATGGAAAGCGGGCTGCGGCGCGGGCTGGGCGCGCGCGAGTTCGTCCTGCATTATCAGCCGCTGGTGCATATCGAATCCGGCGTCACGATCGGCGTCGAGGCACTGATCCGCTGGCAGAATCCGGATGTCGGGCTGATCCCGCCGGACCAGTTCATCCACGTCGCCGAGGACATCGGGCTGATCAACCCGATTGGCGACTGGGTGCTGCGCGAGGCCTGCCGGCAGATCCGCGCCTGGCAGGATGCCGGGTTGCCGTCGCTGGTCGTCGCGGTCAATGTGTCGCCCCTGCAGTTCCGTCAGGTCGGCTTCGTCGATACCGTGGCCAGCGCGCTTGCGTCGTCGGGCCTCGATGCGCGCTTCCTCGAACTGGAACTGACCGAGCGCACGGTGATGAACGATGCCGAACTGAATCTCGGCACGCTGTCGGCGCTGAACAAGATGGGGGTCGAACTGTCGCTCGATGATTTCGGAACCGGTTACTCGTCGCTGGCCTATCTGAAGCGGTTTCCGGTCGGCAAGCTGAAGATCGACCGCTCTTTCGTCCGCGATCTGGAACTCGACCCCGACGACCGCGCCATCGCCTCGACCATCCTCAGCATGGGCCGTAGCCTGCGCCTCAAGGTGCTGGCCGAGGGCGTCGAAACCAAGGAACAGTATGCGATCCTGCGCGGCATGGGTTGCGAGCTGGTGCAGGGCTACCATTTCAGTCGACCGTTGCCGCCCGAGGAACTGGTCGCATTTCTCAAGAAACACCCATTTGTCGGCAAGGAGTAGGACATGGAATCCAGCGTCATCAAGGTTGGCGGCATGAGCTGCCAGGGTTGCGTCAAAAACATTACCGGCGTGCTGACCGCCATGCCCGGGGTGGCGACGGCCGAGGTTTCGCTCGAGGCCGCCGAGGCGCGGGTCTCCTTCGATCCGCAGGTCGTTTCGCGTAGCGCGCTGGTCGGGGCGATCGAAGACGCGGGCTTCAATGCCGAGTGAGTTAAACTTGCCCCATAACAACAGCATCAGGGAACAGCCGTGCCAGAAGAGCAGGTCAGACTTACCCAGCTAACCCACGGTGGCGGCGGCGGCTGCAAGGTCGCCCCGGACATCCTTAAAAAGATACTCTCCGGCATCAAGCCGGGAATCATTCCGCCGCAGTTGCTGATCGGCACGGAAAGCAGCGACGATGCCGCGGTTTATCAGCTCAGCGCGCAGCAGGCGATCGTCGCGACGACCGACTTCTTTACGCCGATCGTCGATGACCCGTTCGATTTCGGGCGGATCGCCGCGACCACGGCGATTTCCAACATCTACGCGATGGGCGGCACCCCGCTGTTCGCGCTGGCGCTGGTCGGCATGCCGGTGAATGTATTGCCGCTCGAGATCATCGGCAAGGTACTCGAGGGCGGCGAGTCGATTTGCCGGCTGGCCAGTATCCCGATCGCCGGTGGCCATACGATCGATTCGGTGGAGCCGATCTACGGACTCGTGGTGGTCGGCCTGGTCAATCCGACCCACCTCAAGCGCAACGCCGCCGCCCGGCCCGGTGACCGCCTGATTCTCGGCAAGCAACTCGGCATCGGTGTTTACAGCACGGCGCTGAAACGGGGTGCGTTGAGCGCCACCGATTACGAAGCCATGATTGCCAGCGCCACCCAACTCAACACGCCGGGGCCGGTGCTGGCCTGCCTCGATGGCGTCCATGCGGTGACGGATGTCACCGGATTCGGCCTGCTTGGCCACCTTCACGGCATGTGCAAGGGAAGCAAGGTACGGGCGCGCGTCGATTTTGCAGCGTTGCCGTTCCTGGGAAGAGCCATGGAACTGGTCGATGCGGGTTACAAGGCTGGCGCATCACGACGCAACTGGGGAAGTTTCGGCCAGGACGTGAAGTTGGCGGAAAGCCTGGGCGACAACGAGCGGACGCTGCTCACCGATCCGCAGACAGCGGGCGGCCTGCTGGTTTCGTGCGCGCCGGACACGGTGACCGAAGTGCTGTCGATTTTCCTGCAGCAGGGCTTTTCGCATGTCTCGGTGATCGGCGAAATCGTCGAGGGCGAACCTTCAATCGAGGTTTTCTGAGTCTGGAGAATTCTGCATGAACAGCCTTGAGTCAATGCTTCGCTTCCTGCTCCTTCTTGCTCTTGCGCTGGTTTCCGGGCAGTCATTCGCCAAGGGCGAGGTGATTCCGGAAGCAGTGTTGAGCATCGCCAATCGCGATATCGCCACGCTGCGGATGACGACGCTGGGGGCGTCGCCCGAGACTGCGGGTCAAGCGCATCCACGAACGGATCAGGCAAATTGACGAAAGGGAACTGTCCAAGCCGATCACGCGTTCGCATCTGACGATCGAGGGAAACAAGGGGGTTGTCTATTCGATCGGCGAGCGGACGATTTTCATCCTCTACGAAGCCGACCTCGATCCGGAAGAGAAGATCAGCCTCGAAGAAGCCTCGCAGCAGGTCGGCAAGCGTTTCGAAAAAGCCATTGCAGCGCTGATCGATCAGGGGCACGGCACGGTGCTGGCCAAGGGCGCTCCTCTTTTCGCTGCTGGCTACCGCCTTGATGCTGGTTTTGCTGTGGGCGATCCGCAAAGCCACCAGTTATGTTCTCGATCACTTGCAGGCGCGCGTCCTGTCGGCGAACGAGAATACCAAACTGCGCTGGGCCGCCCATGGCTGGCTGCTGGTCAAACGGATCGCGCAACTGCTGCTGCTGACGCTCTGGGTGTCCGTCGCCTACCTGTGGTTTACCTATGTGCTGGCGAATTTTCCGCTTGACCCAGCCGCTGGCCGAGCGCTTGTCGAGTTTCCTGGTCGACATGCTCGAGAATTTCGGCGAAGGCCTGGTCGTTGCGGTTCCCGGGCTGCTGACGGTCGGCTGTCATCCTCTTCATCACCAAGGCAGCCAACGATGTCGCCGGCAACGTCTTCGAGAATGTCTATCAGGGACGTTCGCTGATTCCCGGCGTCCATCGGGATACGGCACATGCCACGCGGCGGCTGCTCGGTGTCCTGATCTGGGGCGTCGGCATCGCCATTGCCTATCCCTACCTGCCGATCGCCGACAGCGATGCCTTCAAGGGCCTGTCGGTCATGTTCGGCTTCATGCTGACGCTCGGCTCGGCTGGCATCGTCACCCAGTTGATGAGCGGCCTGGTGCTGATCTATGCGCGGGCGCTCAAGGTCGGCGATTTCGTCAGCATCGGCGAGGTGACCGGCGTGGTCAAGGAAATGAGCGTACTGTCGACCAAGATCATCAACATGCGCAACGAGGAAGTGACCATCCCCAATGCCGTGCTGGTCAACAATCCGATCAAGAACTTCACCGGCGCCGCCGGCGAACGCGGGACGCTGGTCTCGACGACAGTCACCATCGGCTACGACACCCCATGGCGCCAGGTCCATGCCATGCTGATCAACGCGGCGGAGCATACCTCCGGTCTGCGCACTGAGCCCAAGCCCTTCGTCATCCAGAAGGCGCTGCAGGATTTCTACGTCGAATACGAGCTCTATGCCTATGTCGACCGTCCGCTGGAGCGCATTCAGATTCTCTCCGAACTGCATTCCCGCATTCAGGATGAGTTCAATACCTACGGCGTCCAGATCATGTCGCCGAATTTCGTGCTGCAGCCGAGGAACAACGTCGTGGTGGACAAGGCAAACTGGTTCGCCGAGCCGGCGGAACCGCCTGCTCGCCAGGGTTAGGCGATGGCGGCGCGGAGTGCTCTTGCCGGTTTCGCCTGCGCGGCGTTAGCTTCGTGCAGGCACTGACGGGCGCAGGATGCGCAGCGTCCGCAGTCGCGGGTGACGCCGAGATCGCGGCGCAGGTCTTTCAACGTGCGGGCGCCACCTTCGGCGGCTTCGCGAATCTGGCGATCAGTGACGGCTTGGCAGACACAAACGTACATTGACAGTCTCCGTGAACAGCAGCATGTGCTTAATGAGAACAGTTCGTATTTTATATAAATGCGAATGACTGTCAATAGCATTTGTAGCGAAGTCGAAAAAAAGCCACGGCGGAATTCCGTGGCTTCCTGGTCGGGTGCGGCGCGGAATCAGCCTTCGCCCGGCTCCATGTGCGCCTGCAGGTAGTTGGGCAGGGTCACGTCGGCGATCAGGGTTTGCTGCGTTTCCAGCCAGTCGATGGCTTCCTCGCAGTGTTCGAGCAGGTCTTCCAGCAGGTCGCGGCTGACGTAGTCCTGCAGCGTTTCGCACAGGGCGATCGATTCGACCAGCAGCGGGCGCTGCGATTTCGCGCTCGTACTTGAGGTCGCCCTGCAGGCATTCGACGACGTTCTCGCCGATCAGCAGCTTGCCGAGATTCTGCAGGTTGGGCAGGCCTTCGAGGAAGAGCACGCGCTCGATGATCTCGTCGGCTTCCTTCATGACGCGGATCGACTGCTTGTACTGGTAGTCGTTGAGCTTTTCCAGGCCCCAGTTGCGGAACATGCGGGCATGCAGGAAATACTGGTTGATCGAGGTCAGCTCGTTCTTCAGCACCTTGTTCAGGGCTTCGATGACTTTCTTGTCGCCTTTCATCGGTGTCGCTCCTTAAGCCGGGGTGCCCGAGCCCATCTGGCTCTGCTGGTAGTTTTCGAGGCCGACCAGTTCGATCAGGCCAATCTGCTTTTCGAGGTAATAGGCGTGGTCCATTTCGGTATCCTCGAGCTGCACGCCGAGCATGTCGCGCGTCACGTAGTCCTGCGCCAGTTCACAGGCGGCCATGGCTTTTTTCAGTTCGCCGACCACTTTGTATTCGACCGCGAGATCGGCCTTCAGCATGTCCGGCACGTTCTTGCCGACCTTCAGGGCCTCGCGCTTGGCCAGATTGGGCTTGCCTTCGAGGAACAGGATGCGCTGGATCAGGGCACGGGCATGCAGGCGCTCATGTTCGGATTCGTGCAGCGCCTTCTCGGCCAGCCGGGCAAAGCCCATGTCAGCGTACATTTCGCCGTGGATCAGGTATTGATCGACGGCAGTCAGTTCGCCGGCCAGCAGATCGTTGAGGATGTCGATGATTTTCTTGTCGCCCTTCATGGCTTTCTCCGGAAAATGATGGAAACGGAAAGGCTGGCTGGCAAAAATCGGCTGGCTTGCTCAGGTTTTAATTCTAGGCTTCGCCGGATTCTTTTGCCACCCAGATATGTCGTGCGACCGCGTGTTCGAGCGCCAGTTCCACTTCGTCGGCGAGGATGACGGTCATCGGCCGTTGTTGCAGCACCGTGAGCGGGCGCGATTCGGCGAGGCCGTAGGCGATGAGCTGTTCGCGCTGGAGCGGATCGATTTCGTCGCCAAATCCGGCCAGGCGGACCTCCTGGCCGGCGGGAATGAAGGCGAGTGGCAGGCGGGCTTCGTGTTTCGGGCTCATGCCGGCATCCAGAGGGCGCGCAGGGCGATGTTGAACAGGCCGCCGACGAGGAAGGCGAAGGGGACGATCACGGCGACCATGGCGAGGGCGACCTTCAAACCCTGTTCCTTGACCATCATCATCAGGCTGGCGAAACACGGAATGAACAGCGTGATGGTGATCATGCCGACCACGGCCTGAACTGGCGACAGGCTGTGCGCCATGGCGAACAGGCCGGTGGCGCCGAAGTCGCGGCGCAGGAAGCCCATGACGAAAGCGGCGCTGGCTTCCGGGGGCAGGCCGAGCCAGCCGGAAACCAGCGGTTCGCCGGCGCGGATGATGGCGGGCAGGGCGCCCAGCTTGTCGAGCGCGAACATGATGAAGGTGCCGAGCAGGAAGAGCGGGATGACTTCCAGCAGGTACCACTTGAGTCGTCCGCCGGTTTTCTTGAGCACGTTGCCGAGGATGGGCAGGCGCATCGGCGGCAGTTCGGTGACCAGCGGGATGCGTCGGCCGGGTATCAGGCGGGCGGCGAGAAAGCCGGACAGGAGCAGGACCAGAACCATGGCCAGCGCCCAGATCAGCACGGCGCTGAACGAGACGCCGCCGAGCATGCCGAGCACGACGCCGAGCTGGGCCGAGCAGGGAATGGCCAGGGCGAGCAGGAAGATGGTGATCATGCGCTCGCGCGGACTGTGCAGGATGCGCGTGGTCAGCGTCGCCATCGTCACGCAGCCGAGGCCGAGCACCATCGGCAGCACGGCGCGGCCGTTGAGGCCGATCAGCGCGAACAGCCGGTTGGCGATGACGGTCAGGCGCGGCAGGTAGCCGGAATCCTCGAGTACGCCGAAGGCCAGGAAGAAGGTGGTGACGATCGGCAGGATCAGGGCCAGGGCATAGGTCATGCCCATGGTCCACAGGCCGTACTGGCCGACCAGCAATTCCGTGATCCACGGGACGTTGACCGCGGCAGTCACGAAATCGGTGAACGCCGGGTTGAGGATGCCCTCGAACAGGTCTTTTTCGAGCAGGCCGACCAGGGTCGTCGCGCCGAAGACGCCGACGAACTGGTAAACGAGATAAAGCACGCCGAGCAGGATGGGCACGCCCCAGAGCGGATGGACGACATACTGGCCGATGCGTTGCGAGAGCAGCGGGCTGCTGCGCAGGGCGCGCTGGATGACGCTGGCGGACAGCGCGTCGGCGGCTTCGGTGCGTTCGCGGGCAAGGAGGGCCGGCAGATCGCCTTCGGCATTCTCGCCGGCCTGCCGGCGCAGGGCTTCGAGGTCGGTGAAGCGGGCGCCGGCGCGTTCGGCCAGCCAGCCGGCGACTTCCGGATCGCCGCCGAGAAAAAGGATGGCCAGGCCGCGCGCCGCCAGGTGCGGGTGCGGGGCAAGACGGGCGATGGCTTCGGCGGTGCGCGCGATTTCGCTCTCGAAGTCGGCGTCGTAGCGCAGCATGGCCTGCGGCGGGCGGGCATCGGGCAGGCTGCCGGTCAGTTCGCTGACGCCCTCGCCGCCGGTCGCCACCGTGGCCAGCACCGGGATGCCGAGTTCCTCGGCGAGCGCCGGAATGTTGACGGTGACGCCGCGTGCCGCGGCCTCGTCGTGCATGTTGAGCGCCAGCACCAGCGGCACGCCGAGTTCGGCGAGCAGCGCCGTCAAGGTGAGCGTGCGGCGCAGGTTCTTGGCGTCGCCGACCTGCACCAGGCAGCGCGTGTTCTCTTCGAGCAGGGCGCGCATGGTGGCGCGCTCGTCGTCGCTGCGCGAGGGCAGGGCGAGAACGCCCGGGGTGTCGAGCAGCATCGCCGCGTGGTCGAAGCGGGCGCTGGCGCGCGTGACTTCGACGGTGGTGCCGGGGTAGTTGGAAACGTTGACGTAGGCGCCGGTCAGGCGGTGGAAAAGCACCGACTTGCCGACGTTGGGGTGGCCGACGAGGAGGATGGCGCTGGTGGTGGAAAGGGTGGTGTTCACGTTGGGTCTGATATTGATAGCGAAACGGTCGCTCGGGAAGTCCTCGACCGGTCTCACTTTACGACGGATTGACTATTCTCGAGAATGATTTACGTGATTGCTGCACCCCAAGGGTACTTGAGCCACGGGCCCCTTCGCCTGTGGGGCGCGGTCGACCGGGAAAAACAGCCAAAAATGAAAATCCGGACTCGGTGCCGGCACGCCGAGGATCGCGCCAGGAAATCAAGCCAAAACTCGCCGCAAGGAGCGAATTCGTTCCCAAAGCACGGCCTTGGGCAGGCTCATCGCCATCACCTGTATGCAGCGCTCCAGCCAGTCGCGGCGGGTTTGCAGTTTGGCGATGGCCTTTTCCAGATCGCGGCCGATGGCTTCGCCATAAGCCCCCTCCGCCTTTGCTTTTGCCTGGCGCAACAAGGGCAGGGATGGGCGCATCATGGCCAGATCGATCACATCGCGGCTGAACACGCTGTCATCGCTCCAGCGATCCGAATTGGCCAACAGTTTGCTCGCCGCCATATCCAGCGCCGTCAGCGTTGCCACCCCGCAAACCACGTCACTCGTTGCCGGAGCTGCCAGTTCGATCCGGGCCTCAAGCACAATTTCAAACTTGATCGGCTGATCGGCTACCTGCAAGGTCGTGCGCAGGCCGTACTGGTCGGCGCGCAGTTCGTGGGTTTGGCTGACCGGTTCCGTGCCGGCACGTAGAAGACCGGCAAAGCCGGCCGGCCCGGTCAGCAACTGGCGCAACGTACGATAGCTGGCGACATCCGAAACCAGGAAATCCATATCGACCGACTCGCGGTATTCGCCAAAACGCAGCGCCATCGCGGTGCCACCGCCGAACAGGCAGTTCGCCTCGCGCAGCAAGTTGGCATTCAGGGCGTTCAACACCTGCGCGATCCGCTGGTGATGTACTCGCTCAAACATCGCGCTGCCCCTCGCCGAACACCAGCCGCAAGGCATCGACCAGATCCCGCTCATGCGGCGCCAGCGCCGCCGGATCGAGATGCCGCCAGTTGCGCTCGTAAATCCCCAGCGCCTCCTGCGGCGTCAGTTCATCCACCCCCTGCACCTGCCAGGCCAATTGCTTCAACTGCGGGTAATTGGCCAGACGAACCCGCGCCGGCAACCAGCTCCGCCGCGCCTCATCCGCCACCGCGGCAACAGGCGCCGCCGGCTGAACGATGCCGAAATCCAGCCCCAGCGCCGCCATGGCATTCAGATAAGCCCCGATGGTCACCGAAGGCTCGCCGTTTTCAATGCGGTGCAAGGTAATCCGCGACATCCCAGCCGCCTCCGCCGCCACCGTCGCGCTGACGCGCAGCGCCTTGCGCCGGGTGCGAATTTGCGTACCGATGGCGAGCAGCTTTTCGGTGAGGACGCTGGGTGTCTCAGGCGATCTTGATGGCATAGTGTTTCTCATACTATACAAATACGTATATATGTCAACAATGGGAAACGAATCGTTAGCTATAACCCCGTCCGAAACGGGTCAGGCGCACGTTAACGGTCAGTGTCAGGTCGGAGAGCGCAGCCGCCCTGGCGCGGCCCTCGGCGCTGGCGCGATAGAGGTGCGGGGTCATGGTCAGTAGATCGGCAATCTGCCCGGAGTCGGAAAGCTCGAAGGTATAGCCGACAGATTCGGTCGTCAGGTGGGTGAATCCTGGAGGGGGCAGCATTCCGGCAGCGCGCTCCGGCTTCAGCGTGGGATAGATGATTTCGCGCAACTCGCGCAGATGATCCGGCCCGGCATCAACCTGCAAAAGCTCGCCGCCTGGCTTGAGCACGCGGGCAAATTCGCCATGGACAGGGAAGCCGAACAGGCACAGCAAGCGATCAATCGTCCCCGGCAGCACCGGCAGATTGGCGTTGCTGCCAACCACCCAGTTCGGCCGCTTGTCCTGCCTGGCTGCTGACAGCGCCGCCCATTTGGAAATGTCCAGCCCGAGGATGGCCAGGGTTTGCCCGGCGCCGACCGCGGCGGCCAACTGGCGCAGGTAGTAGCCTTCGCCGCAACCGGCATCGAGGCAACTGGCCGTGGCGCTGGCCGGCAGACCTGCCAGCGCGGCCCGGCTCACTGCGGCGGCAATCGGCTGGTAATGCCCGGTATTGAGAAAACGCCGGCGGGCAGCAACCATTTCCTTGCTGTCACCCGGATCGAGCGAACGCTTTTTCTGTACCGGCAACAGGTTCGTGTAACCCTGGCTGGCCACGTCGAAATGATGGCCGCTGGCGCAACGCCACGCCGGGCCGTTGCAAACCAAAGGCGCGCCGTCCAGCGGGCAGGCCAGCGCCTGGAATGGGGTGATGCTCATTGGCATGTCATGTTTATCAGGCAGCGAAACGCCCGCGCAGATACTTGATGATTTCGCCGGGCTCATACAGCCACTTTACTGATTTCATGAGTTTTACCTTGAGTTTATTTTTCCTTCGGAGCCGGTGTGATCGTTCCGCCCGTGCATGACGATACGGGAGACAAACCAGATCGCCAGCACATTCGCCGTGACGGCAACATAACCGACCAGCGGGTAGCCGACAATCCGGCCACTGTCATCGAGCGTGATCAGAAAACCGGCCAGCGTCGTCGCCAGGCCCATGGCCAGCGACTGCACGGTGCCGTTCAGCGACATGAAGGTGCCGCGCAACTTGGGCTGCGCCGCCGACGCAATGATCGCCATGGCCGGGATCATGCGCCCCGAGACCAGCACAAAGAATGTAGTTGAGCAGATCAGCCAGATCCCCAGCGGCAGCATCCCGACATGCGTCACCACCAGCAAGGGCAACATGGCGAGCAGCGCCACCCGGCGGTAAACCTCGACCTTGCCGTACTTGTCGGCCCAGTGCCCGATCAGGCGGGCGCTGATGAAGGTGGCCGCACCGCCCAGCAGATAGACGAAGGGAATGTCCTGCAGAGCGATGCCGACGTTATTCACCGCATAAACGGTGATGTAGGGAATGACCGTAAAGCCGGAAAAAATGATCAGCGCCGAAAACAGCAAGGCGCGCAGATGGTTGCCGTCACCCAGCACGCTGAAGGTTGCCGACAGCAGATGCGCCCGCTTCTCCTCGCTCAGGTGGTGCCGCAACTCGGGCAGAAAGCGCAGGCCGACGGCGATAAAGACCACGCTCAGCGCTGCGATCAGGACGAAGGGCGCGCGCCAGCCGAGATGATTGGCCAGCCACAGCGACAAGGGCACCCCGGCGATCGTTGACAGCGAGAAAGCGCTGGCAACTATGCCGCTCGCCCGCGCCCGCCGCGAAAAAGGAATCGCATCGCCGATCATGGTGTGAATCAGCGCCCCCATGATGCCGCCGAAAACCCCGGCCAGCCCGCGCGCCAGCAGCAGCGTCGAATAACTCGGCGCCAGGCCGCAGGCCAGCGTCGCCAGCGCAAACAGGGTGAAGCTGATCAGTAGCAGGCGCTTGCGCTCGAACAGATCGACGAAGGTTGCCGCCAGCACCCCGGAAATCGCCGCGCTGAAACTGTAGGACGCCACCAGCAGGCCGAACTCGTGCGTGCCGATGCCGAAGGCCGCCATCAGGATCGGCCCGAGCGGCATCATGATCATGAAATCCAGCACATGACTGAACTGGATGCCGGCCAGCGTCAGCAGGAAGAAACGTTCGGTACGGGGAGGAAGCGTGGTGGACATGAGCGGGGGCAGGCAGGCGTAGGCGACAAGGATACGCGCCTTGGGCAACTGCCACGGTCAACCGGGAAAAACGGGCAAAAATGATCGGGCCGGATCGAATATGTCCGACCTTGAGCGTTTACCGTAGCGGAGCGTCTTATTTGCCGGGTGAGCGGCTCAGCAGCTCGCTGCGGATGGCAGTCAGCAGTTGCTTGGCACGTACCATGTTGTCAGCGCCCATGCGCAGCATGATTTTCTGCCCGGCGGAACGTTTATCGAGTGCCGGATCGGAAAACCGGTAGAGCACTTTCGGCTGCGCCACGGCAATCGGTGGCGCCACATCCGGCGTGGCGAGAAGATCATCGATGGTATCGACCAGGCGGTCGTTGAAGTGCCCACGGGGATAACCCAGCTCGCGGTAGGCCTGCTGGAATACCGGATAGAGGCCGACGTACATGTTGACGAGGCGACGCACATCGACTGCCGCCATGATGTCCAGATAGCGCACATAACGCTGGGCATTGGCCGGGTCGATGGTCATCCCGGCGGCGTTGCGTTGGACCAGAAACGGCCCGCCGACCGGCTTGACCGGCATCATCTTGGCCGGCGCTTCCTGGCGCGGCAGGTTATCGATGGTCGCGATAAAACGGCGAATCATCCGGTCGGGATAAAAATAGGCGCTCAGCACTTCCGCGCCGACCAACTGCATCAAGCCGGCGCTATAGGCGGCGTCGCTGTCATCAGGATTGACGGGTTGATACGTTTGGGGGGAAGGGGTGGCCGCGGCGATCGGGTAGCGTTCGATGACTTCGGTATCCGGCGGTTGCGCGGGTGCGGCGGACGGCGCTGAGGTTTGCGCTACAACCGCCGGTTCGGGCGCTGGCTGGTCCGGTATCAAGCGATAGACGATGAGGCCAAGCGCGATGGCGATTAAAGTCAGGGGCAGCAGATTGCTCTTTCCCATTGTATCGACCCTTTCAAGTGACCATTGCGCCTGATTCGCGCCTCAAGAAACGACAGGCTACGCGTGCCATCGGGTTTTGGAAAGTCTTACCAGATGAAGAAAACCAGCGTCCAGACGGTGGCCATCAGGCCGATTGGCAGCAGCATGCTCAGGCCGGCCAGCCATTTTTGGCCATTTTTGGCCGTTGACCACGCCCCGCAGGAATCCACAGCGACGCGCCAGCTTTGCTGGCCGTCTTGTTGTGCAGGGGCTTTATCAGCACCCTTGGGGTGCAGCACTAGTTGTACGGCCAGCCACAGGCTGCCCAGGCAACCGGCGCTGAGCAACGTGATGCGGAAATACGGCAGCCAGCCAAGCCACAGGTGTTCGGCTTTGAGGTGGGTGACGGTGAGCATCGACAGGCCGAGGATGACGCTGGCCGCGGCGAGCGGGGTGAGGGCCAGCGAGAAGCGTTGCCAGGTGAGGCCTTCGGTCTTGAGCAGTCGGGCGGCGAGGGCCGGGCCGATTAGTAGCAGGCTGCCGAGCAGGAAGCCGCCGCCGAGCAGGTAGGCGAGGATCAGCGCGCCGTCGAGCCAGGTGAACAGGTCGCTGGCTTCCGGGTAGTGGGTGAGCAGCCACCACGGCACGTCGTTGTCGAGCAGGGCGAAATGATCGTGGTCGACCAGCCATTCGGCCAGCGCCAGCTTGGCGTTGAGCAGCCAGGGGCTGAGCGTCCATTGGAAGGCGGCGGTGGCGACGCCGAGCACGCCATAGATCAGGGTCAGGGCATCCGGCGTGCGCGCCGGGGCTTCGAGATCGAGGACTTCGGCGAAGGGCGAGCGGGCGGAATAGGTGACGGCATCGCGCTGGCCGGCGCAGCGGCCGCAGGAGTGGCATTCCGAGGCGCTGGTCATGCGCCGGACGTCGAGCAGCGGTGCGCAATTGACCGGTTCAAAGTCGCCGCTGTGGCGATCCCAGGCGTCGCGGTCGACCTTGTAATGCAGCGGGGCGATCTTGGCCAGCACCGCGAAGACGCCGGAGGCCGGGCACAGGTAGCGGCACCAGATGCGTTTTTCGCGACCGTAAAGCAGGCCGATGCCAATCGCGGCGACGGTCGAGCCGCCGAGCACCAGCAGGGCGGCTTGCGGGTATTCGTAAACGCTGACCAATTGACCGTAGACCGTGGTGGTGACGAAGGCGACGAAGGGCCAGCCGGTCCACTTGAGCCAGCGCGGCAACGCCTTGCCGCGCCCGTATTGGCTGACCCATTCCGAAATGGCGCCTTCCGGGCAGAACAGGCCGCACCAGACGCGCCCCATGGTTACCGTGGCGATCATGACGCCCGGCCACCACAGGCCCCAGAAGCAGAATTGGGCGAACAGGCGCAGGTTGTCCCAAATATGGGCGTCTTCCGGCGGCAGCGGCAGAAAGGCGGGGATGATGACCATCGCCGCATAGAGGACGACGATGACCCATTGGACGGCGATGATCAGGCGCCGGTTTTGGCGCAGAAACAGACCGACTTTGGCGACCCGATTGGGCTCGACCTGCGGGTAAAACTGGATGACGTGTTCAGCCATGTCGGGTTTTCCGCCAGGCAATCAGCACGATGCCCCAGTATGCTGCCCAGGCGAGCAGGCTGCTCAGGGCCGGGCGAGCGCGGTAGCCGAAGAAATCGGCGATCAGCTTGCCGCCTTTGGTGGTGTCGTCGATCAGCAGCGAGGTATCCCAGACCGGATCGAGCAAGGCTGGTAGCCAGCCGGCGCCGATCAAGCGGTCGATGCCGGAAATGAGCAGGGCCGAGGCGAGGACCAGCAGCAGGATGGAGGAGAGGCGCAGCAGCAGGCCGATATTGAGTCTGGCCAGGCTGCGGGCGGCCAGCCAGGCGGTCAGGCCGGCGCCGGCAAAACCGGCGAGGGCGCCGAAAGCTAGTGCCTGCATTTCGCCGCCTTGGGCCAGACCATAAAGAAAGATCACCGTCTCGGCGCCTTCGCGGGCGACGGCGAGCGCGGCGACGACGGCGACGCCGAGATAACCGGAGCGTTCGGCGGCCGTCGACAGCTCGGCATGCAGCCGGGCCTTCATCTGCCGGCCGTGTTTTCTCATCCACAGAACCATCTGGGTAATCAGGCCAGCGGCGACGAACAGCGTGGCGGTCTGGAAGATTTCCAGCGCCTCGCCGGTCAGTTCGTCCTGCACCGTCAGCAGCGCCCAGCCGAGTAGCAGGGCGAGACCGGCGCCGGCGGCAAGGCCGACGAACAGCGCCCGCTTGCCTTTGCCGCTGGCGTCGTTGGCCTGCAGCCAGGCGTAGAGAATGCCGGCGATCAGGAAGGCTTCGAGGCTTTCCCGCCAGACGACAAAAAATGCGTTACCCATACTGTGCTCCGTGCTTGCTGGCTAGTGTTTCGAGTTGGCTGGCTGGCGGCTTATTTGGCGACAATCCGGCCCTGGCCGGTGTCCGGGTGGAAGTCGTCGAAGAACTTGTAGGCGCCCGGCTTCATCGGGAAGAAAACGAGGCTGCGGGTAATGCCGGGGGCCAGCACCAGTTCCTTCTTCAGTTCGAGGCTCTCGAATTCCGCGGCGCCCGGCCCTTCGTTTTTCACTTCCAGGCGAAAGCGGGTGTTGGCCGGTACTTCCAGGGTTTCCGGAAAGATGCGGCCATCCTTCATCAGTAGCTTGTAGGTCGGCAGGTCGTCGGCGAGTGCCGCACCCCAGGAGTGCTTCGTTCCGGGCGCGGTCGACGCCAGAAAAAGGCCGAAAACCACGGAAAGGAGAGCGTGTTTCATGAGTTCCTCAATAAACGATGTTGGCGCGCAGGCCGAGAACCGTCACCGACTTGGCGTCCGGGTTGCCGCCGGCCTGGGTCAGCCACTGGAAATCAGGACTGAGTTCGAACTGCGGGGAGATGCGGTAGCGGTAATAGAGTTCGGCCACCGTCTCGGCGCCGCTCGGGATGAATGCGTAGTCCGGGATGCCGTCGCCGTTGATATCGATGGCGGCGCCGGCATTGCTGTAGGCGCTTCCCGTCTGCAGCCAGCTACCGGCGATGCCGCAGCGTGTCGGCGCCGCGACCCCAGTAGCTGCCGTTGAACTCAGCACCTGCCGCCAGCGCCTGGTTGAACGGCAATTCGCCCTGGACCAGCTTTCCGTAGCGAGCGAAGAGATTGACGCCGTCGCCGACGCGCTGGTCGACCGAGACGCCGATCCCGGTGTGCTTGGCCGTCGTGCCGTCAAAATCGGTGGCGGCGCTGCGGTTCCAGGCGTAAATGCGGTAGTTGCCGTTGAGTCCGCCGAACAGCTTGAGCTGGGTTTCAGCCTGCGCCATGACGAGCGGCTGCGTGAGGCTGGTCTGGTAGTTGGCGCCGCGATCCCCGGTCCCGAAGACGCCCAGCGACAGGCGCCACGGTTGCGTCTTGTCGGTCTTGTTGCACATAGGAAATGATGGCGCCCGGCTGGAAGCCGTTGGCATCGACGCCTACTTCGCCGTCCGGCGTCGAGCAGCGGGTTATGTACGAAAACCGAGTTCAGGAACTGCTTCGACTCATCGCCGGCCGCCGCGTTCTGGTCGAAGAAGCCGAAGATGTCCATCTTGCCGAAGGTGATTTCCAGCGTTTCCCGCGAGTAGGGCTTGAAGCCGCCGAACGGGATCGGGATCGCCGCCTGATACCAGGCCTGGCCGAGAATGACCACCGAGTCATCCGGGCTGGCGCCGCTGGCGCGGAAGGCGAGCGCGTTGGGCGCGCTGGCGAAGTAGCCGAGCCGGGAAAACGCGGTATTCAGGCCTTGTCCCTGGCCCATGCGAAAGCCGCCGAACAGCTTGTGCTCGATATCGCCGATGGGTTTCAGCGGCAATTCGACGGTGACGTCGGCCCGGTAGTTGAGTTGGGTGCCGGCGTCCTCCGTGCCCGAGGGCAGGCCACTGGCACCCTGGACCACGGTGGCGAGAGCGGCGGTCGCCTTGATCCCTTCCAGCGATTCGGCGATCTTGGCCGACTTCTTCATCTCCAGAACGTCTTTTTCGGTGGCCTTCAAGCGCGTCGTCAGTTCCGGTTCGTACTGGGAAAGCCGTTCGTTATCGAGGCTTTTGGTGACCTGCTCGCTCTCGCCCTTTAACACCTTGACCTCCTTCTCAAGTTCGGCATTGCGCGCTTCCAGCCGCTCCAGGCGGGCGGCCAGTTTTTCCAGCGTCGCGCTGTCCGAGGCGCCGAAGGCGGGCAGGGCCAGCCCCGCCGCGACGAGCGCGGCGGTAATTTTTGTGAGCTTCATGCTCAGTAGCCGCCTTTTTTGCCGATGCCGACGTAGGTGAATTCATATTCGACTTCAAAAGGCTTGAACCACGGGCGAACACCAGTGGCGCGGTCGGTGTGGCGGCCGAAGTGGGCGTGCTTGTTCTCGGACGGCGGCAGGATGGTGTACTTCACCTTGTACTTGCCGGGGCCGGCCAGTTTGATGTTGTCGCCGTAGTGCGGGCCGTCGTTGGCGACCATCGGCATGAAGTCGCCGGCAATCTTGTAGTCGCCGCCGATCTTCGAAACTTCGTACTTGACGACCAGGTAGGGGATCCAGGCGCCTTCCTCGAAACCGTTGGGGTTGTTGGCCAGCGCGTGGATGTCGGCCTCGATGTGGATGTCGGATTCCGCCACCTTGCGCATCATGCCGTCCGGCTCCATTTCGACGGCTTGCAGATAGACGGCGGCGAGTTCCATGCCGGCCTTCTGCTGCGGAACGCCGATCGGGTATTCGAGGGCAAGCGCCGGAGCGGACAGCGCGGCGGAGAGGGCCAGGGCAGAAGTGAGTTTCTTGATGGACAACATGGGTAAGACTCCTTGGTTTTTCTGGCTGGCTTGCCCGTTTGGCTGGCTGGCTATGGGAAGGCGAGGCGGGTAAATGGATCGCTACTTGGTGAGGATGAGTTTGTTCTCGCGGGTAACGCGCAGGAAGTAGGTCTGGCCGGCGTGGTCAATTTCCAGCATCGTGGCGCCACGCAGCAGGTCTTTACTGGAGACGGGCGGCCTTGTTGGTCTGGAATCGCCAGATGGGAGCGGTTCAGCAGGCTTCGGCGGGGTTTTCATGTATATATAACGCAAATGAGAACGGGTCGCATTACACAATCAATGCGAGTTATTGTCAAACAAAAAGATAGGCTCGCCGGCATTTCAATCGTCGATCGTGACCGAAGATTGACTGTCGATCAGTCGGGAAAGGCCTGTAACGCCTGTCGTTTTCATGTAAATGCAGCGTTTTCCGCTGCGCTTGCATTGCTCCTTGACCCGCCAGTAGGCGTTGTGGCTGATGCAGCCGGCCTGACAGATGACCAGGTCGGCGGCGGCGAGCGCGGAATCGATGCGCTGCAGACTTTCCTCGAGTCCGCCGTCGTGGTGCAGAAAACGCCCGCCACGCGTTTCGATCAACTGCCGGTAGGCATCGACGGCGCCGGCGCGACCGCCGACGCAGAGGACGCACTTGCCGTCAAGGGTGGCCGGCTGGTTGTGGTCGCGGTTGACATCGGAAAATGGGCATTTTTCCTCGCCGGACGTAAGTTGCTTCAGGGCGTCGTCGCTGCGCGCGAGGAGTCGCCGCAGGCTGGCCAGTTCGCTCTCCAGCGCCCCGACCTGTGCGCTCAGGGCGCTGGCCCGGGCTTCGGCGTCGCCGGCCCGGCGGGCGAGAAGCTGGCGGTCGCGTAGATCGGGCAGGGTCTGGCGCAGGCTGTCGAGTTCGCCATTCAGCCTTGCCCCCCAGGCCTCCCTGCCGGCCAGTTCAGCGCGTAGCTCGATGACGCGCTGGCCAAGCGCCTGGGTTTCGCGGGATTTCTCGATGCGCATGGATTCGTTTGCCGAACGCGCCGCGTCAAGTTCCCGGCGCAGTTGTGCATTGTCGGCGCGCAGCGCCTTCAGGGCGTTCAGATCAGCGCGTGCGCTGGAGCCGATCTGGTGCTGGATCATGTGGATGTCGCCGTTGATTTCCTGCTCCAGCCTTGCATCGCACGCCGGATGAGTCCAGGCGGCCCAGAGGGCGGCCGGAAGTTCATGGGCGCCGCGCGTCGCTTCCTGCCATAGCGCGCGCAGGGCGTCGTCGGTCCGGGCCGCTGCAAAGCGCCGAATGGTGAGCTGGAAGCGCTTCTCCAGGTTTTTCTGGAGCAGTTCGGCGAGTTGGCTGCGTTCTTCGCAGGCGCCGACCGCCGTCGTATGCAGCACGTAGTCGCTGGTGTCGTGCGGAAAATGCATGACCTTGGCCATCAGCGTCCGCAGATCGCCGGTGCTGAAGCAGACGCCGATGATGGGGCAGTGAAACCGGTGGCTGACTTCCCACAGCTTGCGTCGCCGCGAACCCTGAACCGGCGGGAGCGGTGGGCGGCTTAACAGGGCCTCGGACAGGTCGAGCGGTTGCAAGGCGGCGGCCAGGGCGGCGCCGGCAAATTGAAACGGGGGTTGCGACATTCAGGTCTCCTGTCGATGTTCGTGCAGCGTGAGACGGTTGCTGGCCCGCTCGCAAAGGGCGCGGGTTTCGTTATCAAGATCCGGCGAATCGCACAGGCGATCGAGGATGCGGGCTGCGTTGAGGGCAGAGTGGGGGCAGCCGCTCTCGCCATGGATCAGCAACAGGCTGAGGGCGCCAGCCCAGAGTTCGGAGGGCGGCATGGCTAATGTGAGACAGCGGCCAGCAGGCACCAGAGCAGGGTGCCGGCAACGGAGATGTTGAATACCAGGGAGCGCATGGCCATTCCTCGTTGTTGAGAGTGATTCGCATCTTATGGCCGGAATGATATTTTGTAAATAGGAAACATTCGCATTTGTAAAAAAGTAATCCACGAGGGATATGGCCCAAGCCATCCCGAGGCCACGCTGCCGTCACCGGCCGGGCCGTGACATACCCACAAGGGATACCGTCATCGGCGCTGCCGATGACATAAAAAAAGCCACGGTTTGATCCGTGGCTCCTTTTGCTTGCCGGAAACTATCGATCAGGTATCGCCGAATTTCTTTTTCTTGAACTTGCGCTCGCCGTCGAACTTGCGTTCGTCACCGGTATCAGGCCGACCTTCGTCCGGACGCAGATTGATCGGTACGCCACGGACGCGGGTGCGCTTGAGGGCGTTGGCGGCTTCGGCAGGCATGCCGGCCGGCAGTTCGACGGTGCTCGACTCGTCGTATAGCCCGATGCGGCCGATGAAGCGGCTTTCGATGCCGGCTTCGTTGGCAATGGCGCCGACAATATCCTTGACCTGGACGCCGTGGTCACGACCGACATCGATGCGGTAGCGCACCATGTCGCCAGTGGGGGAGGCGCGACGCGGCTTGTCGTCGAAGCGCGGGCGCTCGCCACGGTCTTCGAAACGGGGTTTGTCACCGCGCTCCTCGAAACGCGGACGTTCGCTTCTTTCCTCGAAACGCGGCTTGCGCTCGCGGTCGGCGAAACTGGCCGGCCGGCGGCTGTCGTCCATGGCAGCGTGGCGGGCTGGCGGTGGATCCTCGCCGCCGATCTGCAGCGGCTTGCCTTTCTGCGCCATCATGGCCAGGGCGGCAGCGACTTCTTCGGCGCTGACGTTATGTTCTTCGGAAATCTGTGAAACGATATTGGCGAAGAAGTCGAGTCCTTCAGCGTTCAGGACCTCGGCAACGCTTTCCTTGAAGGTGGTGACGCGTTTATTGGTGACATCCTGGCGCGAAGGCAGGGTCAGCGGGGCGATCGGCTGCCGGGTGGCGCGTTCGATGGTGCGCAGCATGCGGATTTCGCGCGGCGCCACGAACAGGATGGCGTTGCCGGTACGACCGGCGCGACCGGTGCGGCCGATCCGGTGCACATAGGCTTCGGTATCGTAGGGAATGTCGTAGTTGACGACGTGGCTGATGCGCGGCACGTCGATGCCGCGGGCCGCCACGTCGGTGGCGATGACGATGTCGAGCGCGCCGGACTTCAATTGCTCGATGACGCGTTCGCGCATCTGTTGGTTGAGGTCGCCGTTCAGCGCGGCGGCGGCGTAGCCGCGGGCTGACAGCTTGTCGGCCAGTTCGACGGTGGCGGTTTTGGTGCGGACGAAGATGATGGCGGCGTCGAAATCGTCTTCGACTTCGAGGATACGGGTCAGCGCGTCAAGCTTGTGCATGCCGCTGACCTGCCAATAGACCTGACGGGTGGCGGCAATGGTCGTCGTCGCCGACTTGATCTTGACTTCGCGCGGGTCGACCAGGTACTTCTGGGCGACACGGCGAATCTGTTCCGGCATGGTGGCCGAGAACAGCGCGGTCTGGTGCGGTGGCCGGGGTGCGTTCGAGAATCCATTCGACGTCGTCGATGAAGCCCATGCGCAGCATTTCGTCGGCTTCGTCGAGAACGAGGGTTTTCAGGTTGTCGAGATTGAGCGTCTTGCGCTCGAGGTGGTCCATGACGCGACCCGGGGTGCCGACGATGACGTGGGCGCCGCGTGACAGTTGCTTCAACTGGATGGTGTAGCTCTGGCCGCCGTAGATTGGCAGGACGTGGAAGCCGGGCAGATTGCGGGCGTAGCTTTGCAGCGCCTCGGCAACCTGGATCGCCAGTTCGCGCGTCGGCGTCAGGACCAGCGCCTGCGGCTTGGTCAGTTTGACGTCGATCTGTTCCATCAGGGGCAGGGCGAAGGCTGCGGTCTTGCCAGTGCCGGTTTGCGCCTGGCCGATCAGGTCGCGGCCTTGCAGCAGGATGGGGATGCATTCGGCCTGGATGGGCGATGGGGTTTCGTAACCGATTTCACTGAGCGTTTTCAGAAGCCCTTCGCTCAAGCCAAGCTCGGCAAAGCTTTCGACGGGTGTTGACATGATGCTGATTCCTTTCCTCGTCGCCCGTCAACTCGTGACTGGTGGCAACGGAATGGCCCGATGGTCGGGCGGCCGGGTGACCCCGACGCAGCCATGCCGGGGAGAAAATCAATGGGGTGAGTCCTGCACAAGAACCTGTGAAACCGGGGGCTGCTCGGAGTTACTGCGGGCGATGCATCAACGCATTGAATTGATTATTCTACACTTTTTTCGTAAGCGCCGCCAGTTCGGCGGGGCTGAAACCGGCTTCGAGGCGGGCGGATTCATTCAACGGAGCCTGCGGCCAGGGGGCATCGAATGTTTCCAGCAGGCGGCGATAGGTGCTCTCGGGTTCGAGATTCCGTTCGCCGCAGAGGCGTCGGAACCAGGCGTCGCCGAGGCCAACATGGCCGATTTCGTCGTGCAGGATGATGTCGAGCAAGCGGGCGGATTCGCCATCGCCTGCCTGGGCCAGCTTGTTGCGGATCGGCGGCGTGGCGTCGAGCCCGCGTGCTTCGAGCAGGCGCGGGACCAGCGCCATGCGCGCCAGCACATCGCCGGTGGTTTTCTCGGCCATGTCCCAGAGGCCGGCATGCGCCGGGAAGTCGCCATAGTCGTGACCAAGCGCCTGCAGGCGCTCGCGCAAAATGGTGAAGTGGTAGGCCTCTTCGGCGGCGACGCCGATCCAGTCGGCGTAATACTGTTCGGGCATGCCGCGAAAGCGGGCGGCGTGATCGAGCGCCAGATTGATCGCCGAGAACTCGATATGGACGATGGCATGCAACATCCGGGCGCGGCCTTCGGGGTTTTTGATGCCGCGCTGCGGCAGCATTCTGGGCGGTACCAGTTCCGGTCTGGCCGGGCGGCCGCAGACCAGGTCGAGCGGGGTGGCGTCCAGCCAATCCAGTCTGCCCGCCTGCCAGTCGGAAGCGATTGCTGCGGTCAACGCCAGTTTTTGCCCGATTTCCGGGGTGGCCAAGGCTGATGCGAGGGCCACGAACAGCGAAGCTTTCATGGCGCCGGATTGGTGTATTTCAGGTGGATGGCGTCGATCTCGGCGAGCAGTTCAGCGGCGATTGGCGTCCGGGTGGCGGGCAAGGTTTCCTGCAGTTGCGCCAGCGACGAGGCGCCGATGATGGTGCTGCTGACGAACCAGCGCGAGCGCGCGAAGCCAAGTGCCAGTTGCGTCAGCGTCAGGCCGTGCTGCTTCGCCAGGGCGGCATAGGCGGTGACGGCAGGGATTACGTTGGGCTTGCTGTAACGCTGGCCGAAGGCGGGCCAGCGCGTGATCCGGCCGGACGCCGCCGGGTCGGCGAGGTACTTGCCGGTGAGGTGGCCGAAGGCGAGCGCCGAATAGGCGAGCAGCCCGACCTGTTCGCGGTGGCAGACTTCGGCGAGCGCGGTTTCGAAGGTCCGGTTGAGCAGGCTGTAGGCGTTCTGCGTGCACAGCACGCGCGGCAAGCCAAGTTCGTCGGCGAGGCGGACGAACTGCATGACACCCCACGGATGTTCGTTGGACAGCCCGATGGCGCGCACCTTGCCTTCCCGGACCAGTTCGGCGAGGGCTTCGAGCTGCTCGCGGATCGGCGTGCATACCCGATCCTTCGCTGGATCGAACTGCCATTGGCCGAACATCGGCTGGTTGCGTTCCGGCCAGTGCAACTGGTAGAGGTTGACGTAATCGGTCTGCAGGCGTTGCAGGGAGCCTTCGATGGCGGCGCGGATGTTGGCGCGGTCGAGTGCAGGCGGCCCGCCGCGAATCCAGTCGAGATTGCGCGAGGGTCCGGCGACCTTGGTCGCGACGACGATCTGCTCGCGTTGCTGGCGCTTCAGCCAGCGCCCGACGATGCTCTCCGAAGCGCCGAAAGTCCCGGCGCGCGGCGGCACGGCGTACATCTCGGCGGTGTCGATGAAATTGACGCCGCTGGCCAGCGCGAAAGCGAGCTGGCTGTGGGCATCCTGTTCGCTGGTCTGTTCGCCGAAGGTCATCGTGCCGAGGCAGACGTCGGGAACGAGCAGATTGCCGCGGCCGAGGGGGCGTGGGTTGAACGGGTTGGACATGGCTTTCTCCGGAATTTGGCTGTTTTTCAGGGTCAACCGCAGAGCACGCCGTAAATTAGTACGTGGCGCTGCAGAATATCGTCGAAACCGGCGGGAATGATGGCGAGATGGTGGTCTTCCGGCGCCTGGCAATGGGCTTCCACCCAGCGGCAAGCGGCGTCGAAGGCGTCATCGAAGGTGGCGAACAGTCCATCAAGCTGTGGCGAGCGCACCGGCAGGAACTTGCCGGAAGCACGGTCGAGCAGGGTGTCGGTGTCCAGCATCTGCACCGCGTAACCACGCGCCGGGCGTGGTAGGGGCAGGTCGGCGAGGGCGAAGCGGTCGCCGAAGGCGTCTCCGCTGAATTCGAATCGGCGCATGCCCCATTTTATCCGGATGCGAGGCCTGTGGTCCTGCGGTAGAATGCCTGCCGTCACAATAACTTAACAGGATTGTAATGTTCGGACGGCTGATGCCCAGGGAGGGCAAGTATTTCGATCTGTTCAACGCGCATGCCGAGCTGATTGTGCAAGGGGGAAAAGCGCTTTCCGGACTGATCTCGGCGCTGGTCGACCAGCCCGACCAGGCCGCAAAACATGCCGACGCAATCGATGATCTCGAGCGCCAGGCCGACAAAATTACCCACGATACGCTGGCCCAGTTGCACACCTCCTTCATCACGCCGTTCGATCGCGATGAAATCCATCAGTTGATCAACAGCATGGACGACATTCTGGACGTCATTCAGGACGTCGCCGAGTCGATGACGCTTTACGACATTCAGCATGTGCCGGCCGACGCCAAGGCGCTCGCCGATGTGACCGAGCAGTCGTGCATCCGCGTGCGGGCGCTGGTCAAGCTGCTGCACAGCATGGAAAACGCTCCGGCCATCCTCAAACTCTGCCACGAAATCGACGAACTGGAATCCGACGCCGACCGCATGCTGCGCGCGGCGATGTCCAAGGTCTTCCGCGAAGAGCCGAATGTGCTGCAGGTAATCAAGCTGAAGGAAATGTACGAACTACTCGAAACGGTCACCGATCGCTGCAAGGACGTGGCCGGAACGGTCGAAGCTATCGTCCTCGAAAATTCCTGAGCGGGTTTTCCGGCATGGATAACCTCCAAATGAGCCTCGGGGTGATCGTTACCCTGGTGATCGTGGCCTTTCTGTTCGACTTCATGAACGGCTTTCACGATGCCGCCAACTCGATCGCCACCATCGTTTCGACCCGCGTCCTCAAGCCGCACCAGGCCGTGATCTGGGCGGCGGCCTTCAATTTCCTCGCCTATTTCCTGTTCCATCTGACGGTCGCCAAGACCATCGGCAAGGGCACCATCGACGCCGGCATCGTCGATCATTACATCATCTTCGGGGCGCTGATCGGGGCGATTATGTGGAACATCATCACCTGGTACTACGGCATTCCTTCGTCGTCGTCGCACGCGCTGATCGGCGGCCTGGTCGGCGCCGCGCTGGCCAAGGTCGGCTTCAGCGGCCTGATCATGAGCGGCGTGCTGAAGATCATCGCCTTCATCTTCATCGCGCCGCTGCTCGGTTTCGTGATCGGCGGCACGCTGATGGTGATCATCTCCTGGCTGTGCCGCAACATGGCGCCGCGCAAGGTCGACAAGCATTTCCGGCGCCTGCAGTTGCTCTCCGCCGCCGCCTACAGTCTCGGTCACGGCGGCAATGACGCGCAGAAAACCATCGGCATTATCTGGATGCTGCTCATTGCCGCGGGGATTTCCCAGGCCGGCGATGCGACGCCGCCGGGCTGGGTGGTGATCGGCTGCTATACCGCGATGGGCCTCGGCACCATGTTCGGCGGCTGGCGCATCGTCAAGACCATGGGCAACCGCATCACCAAGCTGAATCAGGCGCGCGGTTTCTCCGCCAACAGCGGCGGGGCGATCACCTTGTTCATGGCGACCGCGCTCGGCATTCCGGTATCCACCACGCACACCATTACCGGCGCCATTGCCGGCGTCGGCTCGACGCGCGGCGCGCGGCGCGTGCGCTGGGGCGTTGCCGGCGGCATCGTCTGGGCGTGGATTCTCACCATTCCGTGCAGCGCGGCGATGGCTGCCCTGGCCTGGTACGCCGGCCGCCTGATTCTCTGAGCGTCGTCAGGCCGGAATATCGGGCACCAGCATCGCTTCAAGTAGCAGGATTCGATCCTTCAGCGCCAGTTTGCGTTTTTTCAGCCGGCGCACCAGCAATTCGTCGGGCGGCGGGTGATCCGCCAAATGAGCGATGACCTGATCGAGATCGCGGTGTTCGATCTGCAACTCGTACAATTGATGGTGGATGTCGGCAACTTCTTCGTCGCCCAGCGTGCGTGTATTCATGGCGCGTTCCTTGAAACCAGCGATGTTTTGCTAGAATAACCCGAACGGTTTTCGGGGGAGAGAAAAATGCGACACCATGTCATCGTCTCGTTCGGTCGGGACAAGGAATTCGAATACAAGATAATCGGTGGCATACCGCCCGATGAAGCGCGTCAGTGGTTGAGCCGTGAATTCGAGGCGCTCGAGTGCGACGTTGCCACGCCGACCGGCAAGATTCTGGCGGTCAACCGCATCCTGAGCGTCGCCAAATATGCCGGCGAAGGGCGTTTCCGCGAACAGTTCGGGTGGGCCGAGCAGTTTGCCAGGAACACGGCGTCCCTGCTCGGGCGCGACCTGATCCGCGTGGACGTAGAGAACTACAGCATCGGCTACTGATGAACAAGGCGTTTGTCCGGGAAAGCGACAGCGACGATGAGGAAGAACTTGCACCCGCGCTGAAACTTCCCCCGGGGACACGCAACTACATCACGCCGGGTGGCCATGCCCGGTTGAAAAGTGAGCTCGAAGAACTGGTCAAGCGCGAGCGCCCGCAGGTCGTCGAAGTCGTTGCCTGGGCAGCCTCCAACGGCGACCGTTCGGAAAATGGCGACTACATCTACGGCAAGCGCCGCCTGCGCGAGATCGACCGCCGCATCCGCTTCCTGTCCAAGCGCCTCGACATCGCCGAGGTGGTCGATCCGTTGCGCCAGGGCGACAACGACCAGGTTTTCTTCGGCGCCCGCGTTACGGTGGCCGAGGCGGATGGGGTCGAATACACCTACTCGATTGTCGGCGTCGATGAAGCCGATGTCGCCCGCGGGCGCATCAGCTGGATCTCGCCACTGGCCCGGGCGCTGATCAAGTCGCGCGCGGGCGACACGGTGCGTTTCCAGAGCCCGGTCGGTATTCGCGAAATCGACATCATCGATGTGGTCTACGAAAGTATCGAGTAAGTCTGCCGCCGCAGCCGCCAGAAGTCTTCAGCATCGGAATCATATGAACGATCGAATTAGCCATTTGCTTGCCCAGATGGCCGCCATCGAAGACGAGTTGAATACGGCCTTGCACGAACAGGAAGCCAACCTGTCGTTCCAGATCAAGGGAAAACGCGTTGAATTCGAGCGCTCGATCAGGCAGGCGCACCGGAAACTCAAGACCGGGTTTTTTCGCTGGCTGGTGAATAATCGCCCGCAGAACCTGCTTACCGGGCCAATCATCTATAGCCTGATCATCCCGCTGGGGATACTCGATCTGTTCGTCACTTTCTATCAGGCGACTTGCTTCCCGATTTACGGGGTAGCCAAGGTCCGTCGTGCCGACTACATCGTCTTCGATCGGCAGCACCTCGAATACCTCAATTTCATCGAGAAATTCCATTGCACTTATTGCGCGTATGGGGCCGGGCTGATTGCCTATGTCGGAGAGATCGTGGCGCGGACCGAGAACTATTTTTGCCCGATCAAGCACGCCAGAAAGGTGCTCGGCATCCACTCGCGCTACTCGCGCTTCCTTGATTACGGTGATGCTGCCGACTATGAGGCCAGACTCGAAGCATTCCGCGTTTCCCTCGCCGACCCTCGTTGAAATGGAAATTCTCCCCAAGTCGTTGCAGAAAAAGGAACGCGTGGCACGGCCCTTGAATTTCCCCCGGATGCCCCCATCTCCCATCGCACCTTTTGCTTTGATTGGGAGTTTCAAGCATGTCCGAGTCCGCTACCGCTAATCGCGAAACCCTGGGTTTCCAGGCTGAAGTAAAACAACTGCTGCAACTGATGATTCACTCCTTGTACAGCAACAAGGAGATTTTCCTGCGCGAGCTGATTTCCAACGCCTCCGACGCCTGCGACAAGCTGCGTTTCGAAGCGCTTGAACAACAGCGCGCTTGTACGGCGACGATACCGATCTCAAGATTCGCGTCGCCTTCGACAAGGCCGCGCGCACCATCACCATTTCCGACAACGGCATCGGCCTGTCGCGCGACGAAGCCGTCGAGCACCTCGGCACCATCGCCAAGTCCGGCACCCGCGAATTCTTCTCGGCGCTGACCGGCGACCAGGCCAAGGATGCGCACCTGATCGGCCAGTTCGGCGTCGGTTTCTATTCTTCCTTCATCGTCGCCGACAAGGTGACGGTGGTTTCCCGCCGCGCCGGCGTCGAAGCCAACCAGGCGGTGTGCTGGGAATCCGGCGGCGAGGGCGATTACACCGTCGAGATGGTCGACAAGGCCGACGCGCGGCACCGATGTCACGCTGCATCTGCGCGAAGGCGAGGACGAATTCCTCGGCGGCTGGAAGCTGAAGTCGATCATCCGCAAGTATTCCGACCACATCACGCTGCCCATCGTGATGAAGAAGGAAGAGTGGGACAGGAAAAGGGCGAGCAGGTCGATGACCGAGGAAGACGAAACGGTCAACCAGGCCAACGCGCTGTGGGCGCGCAGCAAGTCCGACATCAGCGACGAGCAGTACAAGGAGTTCTACAAGCACGTCGCCCACGATTTCGAAGACCCGCTGGCGTGGACCCATGCCCGCGTCGAAGGCAAGCAGGAATACACGCAGCTGCTCTACATCCCGGCCCGCGCGCCGTTCGACCTGTGGGACCGCAATGCGCGCCACGGCATCAAGCTCTACGTGCGCCGCGTCTTCATCATGGACGATGCCGAACAGCTGATGCCGCTCTACATGCGCTTCGTGCGCGGCGTGGTCGATTCGTCCGACCTGCCGCTCAACGTCTCGCGCGAAATCCTGCAGCAGAGCAAGGACATCGACGGCATCCGCAGCGGCTGTACGCGCAAGGTGCTGGGCATGCTGGAAGACCTGGCCGAGAACGACAAGGAAAAGTACACCAAGTTCTGGGAAGCCTTCGGTTCGGTGCTCAAGGAAGGCGTTGGCGAAGACCACGCCAACAAGGACAAGATCGCCGGCCTGATCCGCTTTGCCTCGACCCACACCGACACGCCCGAGCAGACCGTCTCGCTGGCCGACTACATCGGCCGCATGAAGGAAGGCCAGGAGAAGATCTACTTCGTCACCGCCGATACCTTCAACGCCGCCAAGAACAGCCCGCACCTCGAAATCTTCCGCAAGAAGGGCATCGAAGTGCTGCTGCTCTCCGACCGCGTTGACGAGTGGGTGGTCGGCCACCTGACCGAGTTCGACGGCAAGCCGCTGCAATCCGTCGCCAAGGGCGGCCTCGACCTCGGCAAGCTGGAAGACGAAGCCGAGAAGCAGGAAGCCGAAAAGGCCGCCGACGAGTACAAGGAACTGATCGACAAGGTCGAAGACCTCGCTCGGCGACAAGGTGAAGGACGTGCGCGTCACCTACCGCCTGACCGATTCGCCGTCCTGCCTGGTCTCCGACGAGCACGACCCGTCCGGCAACCTGGCGCGCCTGATGAAGGCGGCCGGCCAGCCGATGCCGAACAGCAAGCCGATTCTCGAAATCAACCCGCAGCACCCGGCGGTGATGCGCCTGAAGTACGAGGAAAGCCGCTTCGACGACTGGGCGGCCTTGCTGTTCGAACAGGCGACGCTGGCCGAAGGCGGCCAGCTCGACGATCCGGCCGGCTTCGTCAAGCGCATCAACGATTTGATGATGGCGTTGTCCGGCCAAGTAAGCCGTTTGCAATCCCTTCCGGGCCGGCTGTTGCGGTTCAACCGGTCCGGAAGGGCAAAAATCAAATTTGTCGTCCTGAGTTGCCGAAAGGAATGTCCATGACCGACCTGTTTTCCCCGCTGCGCCTCGGCGCCATCGAACTGCCCAACCGGGTCGTGATGTCGTCGCTGACGCGCAACCGTGCCGGCGAAGGCAATGTGCCGACCGACCTGATGGTCGAGTATTACCGCCAGCGCGCTTCGGCCGGCCTGATCCTGACCGAGGCCTCGCCGGTTTGCGCGGAAGGCCACGGCTATCCGCGCACGCCGGGCATCCATACGGCCGAGCAGATTGCCGGCTGGAAAAAGGTGACCGACGCCGTGCATGCGCGCGGGCGGCCGGATCGCCATCCAGCTCTGGCATGTCGGGCGGATTTCGCACCCGGATCTGCAGCCGGGCGGCGCGACGCCGGTGGCGCCTTCCGCGCTGCGCCCGGCCGGCCAGGCGATCACGTTCACGGGCATGCAGGATTACGTGACGCCGCGCGCGCTGGAAACTTGCTGAAATCCCCGGCGTGGTTGCAGCCTTCGTGCAGGCGGCGAAAAATGCCATGGACGCCGGTTTCGACGGCGTCGAGGTGCATGGCGGCAACGGCTATCTGCTCGACCAGTTCCTGCGTTCGTCGACCAACCAGCGCACCGATGCCTATGGCGGCAGCAAGGAAAACCGGGCGCGCCTGCTGCTCGAAATCATCGCGGCGGTGTGCGCGGCCATCGGCAACGACCGGGTGGGTTTGCGCCTGTCGCCGGTGACGCCGTTCAACGACATCAGCGACGACCAATCCGCAGGAAACCTTCGACTACGTGGTCGGCGAACTCAATCCGCTTCGACCTCGCCTTCCTCGACATCCTGCAGGGCACCGGCGGCGTCGCCGCAAGATCAGTGGCTGCCCTTCGACTACGCCCGGCTGCGCGCCATCTACAAGGGCAATCTGATCCTCAACAACGGCTACGATTTCGCCAGCGCGCAGCAGGCTGTTCAGACCGGCGCCGCCGATGCCATCGCCTTCGGCCGCGCGCTGCTGGCCAATCCCGATCTGGTCGAGCGCTTCCGCCGCGGGGCGCCGCTCAATCAACCCGACTACGAAAAGCTCTACGTCGGCGAGGAGAAGGGCTACACGGATTACCCCTTCCTGGCTGCCTGATGCCGGAAAACTTGCCCGGGGCCGAGCAACTGGCTTTGCTGGTGACCCGGGTCATGCCGTTCGGCAAACACAAGGGAACGGTCATCGCCGACCTGCCCGGCAATTACCTCAACTGGTTCGCCCGCGAGGGCTTCCCGCCCGGCGAAATCGGCCGCCTGCTGGCGCTGATGCAGGAACTCGACCACAACGGCCTGTCGTCGCTGCTCGACCCGCTGCGCAAGCCACGCTTGCCGGCCCGCGAATAAAACGGCCGGTTTCACCCAAAAAGGTGCTTGAGCCCAAGGCACCGTTGCCTTCGAGGCGCGGTTAAGCGGCCGGGAAGGACAAAAAGGCCGTGCGGCACCGCCCTCGATGATCGGTGATTACTGGCCGCTGAAGTGCTTGCGCAGGCAGTTCATGTGGTCTTCGCCGGCTTTTTTCGAACAGGCGACATACGCACTTTGATTCAGTTCGCACTGCTGGCGGTCTCTCGCGCGCGCAAGGTGCTGCAATCGATCTGCGGGATCATCCGCTGGGTGCACTGGCGGAAGTCCCAGCCGAACAGGCCCGGCGCATTGCCGCGACGCCTGCTTGCGCAGCTTCGCACTGCTGCCGGTTGCCGGCGTTGGTGCAATCGAGATTCCGCAACTGCTGGTTCACGCATATCTTGAAAGCCGAACCTGACTGGTCCGCACAGAGCGTCTGTGCGAGTTCGCGATCTTGTGCAGTTTGCGCCAGTCGCCGGAAGGCAGAAAAGGAATGCCATCAGCGCGCCGGCGAGAATCATCAAGGGGGATTTCATGCATTTCTCCTTGCGGGTTGGAGGTGGAGCATGGCAGCCGAACTTGCTGCCAGTGCGACGGGCGCATTATAAATCCGTGGTCGCAAATGAAAAAAGCCGGTTGTTAGGGGCGGCCGTGCGGGCGGTAAACCGGCATGGGACGGCAAAAACCGGGCGAACCGGCTTGCGGTCCGCCCGGGGGCAGAAAAATCGCCTGAAGAATACTGCCGAATCAAGCACCATAAGGTGCTTGTCGGGAGCGCTAGCCAATCAATAGCGTGGTTGCGGCGGACGTTGTTGTCCCATCATTTCGTTGACCACCTGCCGATAGTGCAACAGCGCGCTCATGCCATTGGCAGATACATCGATGACTTTCCAGCCCTTGTCGGTCTGGCGCATGTGAAACTCGAGGTGTGATGGATAGCCGCCCGGATTCTCGATCGAAACCGGTAGTGTCATTTGGCCTGGGCCATCTGCCAGGGCTGGCAGGAATAGTGCGCGCTGCGCGCCGTAGCGGGACAGTTTTTGCACCATCTTGTCGAGGAACGATTGCTTGATGCGTGATACCAGCTCATCCTGTTGCGTCTCGTTCATGTACTGAAAGCGTCAACCGGCGGCCCATGCGGCCATGTAGTTGAAGTCGAACCAGGGCGCGACTTCGGAGTCGATATAAGACGTCAGCGCCGCCCGGTTGGGCCTGCCTTCAAGGATTTGGGTGAGCTTTTCCACCCCTTCGCGCAACAGCGAGGCCGGCGAATCTTGTTCGGCACGCTGATTCCGGGGGTTGGCGCCGTAACCGTAATCATTGACCGGCGGCGGTCCGCCATTCCAGGCCGGATAACCGCCGTATTGCTGTGCTTCGGCCAGCTGGGACGACAGTGCAATTGCTGCGGCTAGCGAAAAACCGACTGATTTCTTTAAGTATTTTGACACCTGAACCTCCTCCATGGAACAACAACGAACCCCCGGACGCAGTCCGGCGGAAAGGCGCATGGTGTAACCAAGAGGGCAGCACTTGCAAGAACAGTGATATTGCGCGAAGAAAGGGGGCGGCGACTGGCCGTCCCCTGTGGATTACGTCCCCTGGAACTGCGCGCGCAGGCAGGCCATGTGCTCCGGCCCGAAGCTATTCTTGCAGGCTTCGCGGGCCCTCTGGTTGAGTTCGCAACGCTTCGGATCGGTCGCCGTGCTGCAATTCACCGGCGGCATTTTCTGCTGCATGCACTGACGGAAGGCCGGACCAGCGGGCTGACCCTGACATTCCTGATACACCTTCTTGCGCGCTTCGCACTGTTGCGGGTTGCCCGCTTTGGCGCAATCGAAGTTCTGCATCTGCCCGTGCATGCAATCCATGCGCGCAGGACCAGTCGTGCCCTGGCAGGCGGCGCGCGCCTGAATGCGGGCCTGCTGGTGCGCCATGCAGGCTTCAGGGTTTGGTGTTTGCGTGCAGTCGCGCGGCATGCCGCCCATGCCCCGGCCCATGCCGCCCATACCTGGACCCATGCCTGGACCCATGCCTGGACCCATGCCTTGGCCCATGCCTGGACCCATGCCCGGACCCATGCCTTGACCCATGCCTTGTCCCATATTCGGGCCCATGCCTTGGCCCGGTACTGGTTGAGCCATTGCCGGCAGACAGAACAGGGATGCCATCAGTGCGCTTCCGATAATCATCAAACGGGTTTTCATGCGTTGCTCCTGGTTGGTTGCTGTGATCTCATTCTAGGCACATGTTCCGCTTGGGCCGTGGGCAATTGTAAATGAGTGCAAGCGGATGGCCTGGCGCTTACAAAGCGTTACGTATGCCATGCTATATTTCCCCGCATGAATGAAATCAATGCTCACGAGCACCGTCTGAACCTGTCCGAAGTGCTCGAGTGGATGGTCGCCGACGGGCTGGTCGCGCCGGAAGTGGCGGAAGCGCTGAAAGTCGAGCGGCGCATGCATGGCGTCAAGGTGCATCCGCTGGTGGTCATCGCCGACCAGAAATGGATCGCGCCGGGAACGCCGGTACGCCTGCTGACGCTGGAGGCGCTGACCGAATGGCTGGCCGGCAGGGTCGGTCTCGACTACCTGCACATCGACCCGCTCAAGATCGATTTCACCGGCGTCGCCGAGGTCATGTCCAGCGCCTACGCCGGACGCTTCGGCATCCTGCCGGTGCAGGTGACGACGCGCGAGATCGTGATCGCCACCGCCGAGCCTTTCATCCGCGAATGGGTCGCCGAACTCAGGCCGATTCTGCGCAAGGATATTCGCCGCGTGCTGGCGAACCCCGATGACATTTCGCGCTACCTGGTCGAGTTCTTCAACCTGGCCAAGTCGGTCAAGAAGGCGGCGGCCAAGGGCGACGTGACGTCCGGGCTTTCCAGCTTCGAGCAACTGGTCGAACTCGGCAAGAGCAACCGTCAGTTCGACGCCAACGACCAGCACATCGTTCATATCGTCGACTGGCTGTGGCAGTACGCCTTCGACCAGCGCGCCTCGGACATCCATATCGAGCCGCGGCGCACGATCGGCATCGTGCGCTTCCGCATCGACGGCGTGCTGCATCAGGTGTACCAGATCCCGATGGCGGTCATGAATGCGATGACCAGCCGCATCAAGCTGCTCGGGCGCATGGACGTGATCGAGAAGCGCCGTCCGCAGGACGGCCGGATCAAGACGCGGACGCCGGCCGGGCAGGAGGTCGAGCTGCGCCTGTCTACGTTGCCGACCGCCTTCGGCGAAAAGCTGGTGATGCGCATCTTCGACCCCGAGGTGCTGGTCCGCGATCTGCGCTCGCTTGGTTTCTCGCCCGATGACGAGACGCGCTGGAAGCAGATGACGCACACGCCGAACGGCATCATCCTGGTCACCGGGCCGACCGGCTCGGGCAAGACGACGACGCTGTACACGACGCTCAAGCAACTGGCGACGCCCGAGGTCAATGTGTGCACCATCGAGGATCCGATCGAGATGGTCGAGTCGGCGTTCAACCAGATGCAGGTCCAGCACAGCATCGACCTCGGCTTTGCCGACGGCGTGCGGGCGCTGATGCGGCAGGACCCGGACATCGTCATGATCGGCGAGATCCGCGATCTGGAAACCGCCGAAATGGCCATCCAGGCGGCGTTGACCGGGCACCTGGTGCTGTCTACGCTGCATACCAACGATGCGCCGGCGGCGATTACCCGCATGCTCGACCTCGGGGTGCCGGCCTACCTGATCAATTCGACCCTGCTCGGCGTCATGGCGCAGCGCCTGGTCAGAACGCTGTGCCCGCACTGCAAGAAAGCGGTGCCGATCAGCGAGGACCAGAAGGCCACCTGGCGGGCGCTGGTGGCGCCGTGGAAATCGAACGAGCCGCTGCAACTGCATCAGGCGGTCGGTTGTCTCGAATGCCGCATGACCGGTTACAGCGGCCGCATCGGCATCTACGAAATCCTGCTCAACTCGCCGGAAATGCGCAAAATGATCCGGCCCAATGCGGAAATGGCGAAGCTGCGAGACCTCGCCAGCCGCGAAGGCATGCGGCCATTGCGCATCTCGGGCGCGCTGAAGGTCGCGCAGGGGCTGACCTCGCTCGAAGAGGTGACCAAGGTGGCGCCGCCTGCCGACGAGCAGTAGTACGAACAGTGTAGTGCGAACAATGCTGGCAGGAATCGGTGGGCGGATGGATAATCCGGGCTGGTGCCAGCCCTTGGTTTTATGGTGCTAATTTTTTTGTGGGGAAAGTCATGGCAGTCGAGCTGTTCAACAATGGCAAGCATATCGTCCACGCCTTTTACGATCTGGTCGAAGAAAATACCAGCGGCGCGGTGCAGTGCAACCAGTTTCTCGTGGTCAACAACGGCCATGGCGCGCTGATCGATCCGGGTGGCAACATGACTTATGCCGGGTTGCTGGTGGACATGCAGCGGTTTTTCTCATCCCGGGATCTCGACTACATTTTCGCCTCGCACCCCGATCCGGACATCATCGCCTCGGTGAACAAGTGGTTCGTCGCCTCGCACTGCAAGGTGATGATTTCCAGCCTGTGGACGCGCTTTGTTCCGCACTTTACAACCGGCAAGGACGTGTCGGATCGGATTATCGGGATTCCCGATCCGGGCCTGCAGATTACGCTCGGTCAGTGCAAGGTGCTGGCGCTGCCGGCGCACTTCATGCACGCCGAGGGCAATTTCCAGTTCTACGATCCGGTCTCGAAAATCCTCTTCTCCGGTGACCTCGGCGCTTCGCTGGTGTCGCCTGAAAATGCCGCCGAGCCGATCACTGATTTCGACAGCCATATCCAGTACATGGAAGGCTTCCACAAGCGCTACATCGTCTCCGGCAAGGTCTGCAAATACTGGGCGAACATGGTGCGTCAGCTCGACATCGAGCAGATCGTGCCGCAACACGGCAGCCGCTTCGTCGGCAAGGAAGCGGTCAGCAAGTTCATCAACTGGATCGAGCGCCTCGAGTGCGGCGTCGACCTGATGACGCAGGACAACTACCGCTTGCCGACCTGATTCAGATCAGGCTGGCCTTGCGCCGCACCGCGTCAACGTAGGCCAGCGCATCCATCGGCCCGCCTTGGCGCTGGGCGCGCCAGATGGTTTCACCCAGACATTCGACCAGCACATGTTCGGCAGCGTGGGGATCCATGCGCGCCCTGAGCGACTCCCAGGCGGCGCGGATGCCCGGCGGCTGGTCGATGCTGACCTGTTCGTGGATGGCGAGGTGCAGCGAGAGGTGTAGGAAGGGGTTGGTCTGTCCGCCCTCCGGGGTCCATTCCTTGTCCAGGGCGCCGGCGCTGTCGGCAAGCAGGGCGTGATATTCGGGATGGCGTGCGGCAATGTCGGCGGCGGTGACTTCGGCGCCGACCAGCGGCAGGCGCTCCTGATGCTTTTTCCAGGCAGCGCAAAAAAATTGGCGTACCTGCTCGCGGGATGGATTAAACATGGTCGCTTTCGCAGAGCAGGGTGACGACGGTATTCTGGAACAGCCGGTTTTTGCCGCCGGCCGGGGCGATCTGGCCACTGCCGTAGGCGCCGATCAGCGGCACGCCGGGGAACTGCTCGCGGAAGGCCAGCAGGTCGCGGTCGTCGTTGCCATAAAACAGCGGGCCGCGGCCGAGACAGGAAAACATCAGCGCGAAATCCGGCTTTTTTTCGGGGTTGACCGCGCCCCGCAGAAAGTCCCCTTGGGGGGCAGCAGCAAGCAGGGATTGCCGCATGTCGTGTTCGGCACTCAGCGGCTGACGTATGGCCCAGCGCACCTGCTCGCCGATTGCCAGCGGCTCGGCCAGGGTCAGCGAGCCGTCGGCGTTGGCGGTCAGGATGGGTATGGCAGGGGCGCCCGGCTCACGCACAATGACAATCTGGTGCAGTGGCGGGTCGCCGCGCAGTTCGCCCGGCAGGTGGCGACGCAGGCTGTCGATCGGGGTGATGCCGCCAATCTGGCGCAGATCGTAGCCGGTGGCGGCGTTGACCGTGAGCGGCGGATTCAGCAGGCGCAGGCCGGGCGACAGGCATAGCCGGGTGCGCAAGCCGGGCAGCCGGATTTCGGCGCCGGGCTGTTCGGCCATCCGACCATGCGACCAGGTCACCGCCTCGGCGTCGAGCAGGCCGGCGCGTTCGGGTGGGGATTGCCAGGCGTAAGGCAGGGTGTGCTGACCGCTGAAGGAAAGCAGCGGCTGGTTGTGGTCGTCGGCTGGTACAGCCGGTGCGGTCTCGCCGATGACCAGTGCCGCCGCGCCGGGCTGGTCGAGCAGCCAGCCCACGTTCGGTCAGCAGTCCGAAGGCGGTGCAGCCGCTGACCTGCAGGGTGCCGGCGGCGCGCGCGGCGGCGACGATGGCCGGCTGCGCGTGGCGCACATAGTCGCGGGTGAGAAAGAGCAGGACATTGTCGGCGCGTTGCGAGGCCGGCGCCTTGCAGCGCATTGCGCACGGCCTCGGCGGCCAGTTCCGGCGTCGGGTGCAGGCCGCTGACCAGGCTGCTGGCGACCTTCATACAGTCTTGCCCTTGAAGCCGCACAGGTCGGCGACGACGCAGCGGCCGCATTCCGGTTTGCGCGCCTTGCACACGTAGCGGCCGTGCAGGATCAACCAGTGGTGGGCATCCTTCGCGTATTGCGCCGGGGTGACCTTGAGCAGTTTCTTCTCGACGTCGAGCGGCGTCTTGCCTGGGGCGAGGCCGGTGCGGTTGCCGACGCGGAAGATGTGCGTGTTGACGGCGATCGTCGGCTGGCCGAAAGCGGTGTTGAGCACCACGTTGGCGGTCTTGCGCCCGACGCCGGGCAGCGCTTCGAGCGCCGCGCGCTCTTCGGGCACCTGCGCCGCCGTGGAGTTCGACCAGCATGCGACAGGTGGCGATGACGTTCTTCGCCTTGGTACGGAAGAGGCCGATGGTCTTGATGTATTCGCTGAGGCCTTCCGTACCCAATGCCAGCATCGTTTCAGGAGTCGGCGCGACGGGAAAGAGGCGTGCCGTGGCCTTGTTGACACCTACATCGGTGGCCTGCGCCGAGAGAATGACGGCGACCAGCAACTGGAATGGGGTTGCGTAGTGCAGTTCGGTGGTCGGTGCCGGGTTGGCTGCCGCCAGCCGGGCATAGAAGTCGACGATCTGGGTCTTGTTCACGGGATTGGCGTCATTTCGCGGTGCCCGATTCTACCTGACGGGAAAGAGCCACGTTCCGGAGCGGTGAAATCGGAAGAGCGCCTTTTGGACCTGTGGACAGAGTCGACCGCGCCCGTAGCTGTCCGCAGCCGCCGTCGATGTCCTGCCCCGCCGAATTGCGCAGCTTGGTCAGGATGCGCCGCTGGTGCAGGCCCTTGGCCAGCGCCACGGCGCGTTCCGGCGCGGGGCGGCGGAAGCCGTCGCCTTCGGTGGTGTTGTAGGGGATCAGGTTCATGATCGCGTACTTGCCGGTGAGCAGGCGGACGATGCCGTCCATTTCCTCGTCGCTGTCGTTGATTCCTTCGAGCAGCGTCCACTGGTACTGGATCGGGTAGCCGGTGGCGCGCGCGTAGCGCTCGCCGAGTTCGACCAGCTCGGCCGGATCGATGCGCGGCGCCTTGGGCAGCAGGCGGGCGCGCAGTTCGGCGTTGGTCGAATGCAGCGACAGGGCCAGCGCCGGCACGACGCGCTGCCGTGCGGCAGGCGCTCGAAAACGCGGTAATCGCCGACCGTCGAGAAAACCAGGTTCTTGTGGCCGATGCCGCCGGCAGTGCCGAGCAGGTCGATGGCTTCGAGCACGTTGTCGAGGTTGTGCGCCGGCTCGCCCATGCCCATGAAGACGACGCGCTTCACCGTGCGCCGGGCGCGGGCCAGCACCACCTGGGCGACGATCTCGCCGCTGGCGAGCTGGCGCAGCAGGCCGTCGCGGCCGGTCATGCAGAACAGGCAGCCGACCGCGCAGCCGACCTGGGTCGACACGCAGAGCGCCGTCGCGCGGCAGCAGCACGCTCTCGACCGTCTGGCCGTCGGCGAGTTCGACCAGCAGGCGTTCCGAGCCATCCGCGCCGGGGTGGCCGGAGCGCACGCGGGCCAGTCGCGTCCAGTTCGGCCTCGAGCGCCGGCAGCGCGTCGCGCAACTTCAGCGGCAGGTAGTCCTCGGCCCGGTGACGGCGGGCGCCGCTGGCAAGCGGCCTGGCGCCGGTCCACGCGCGCAGCACGCGCTCTTCATGACAAGGCAGCGCCCCGTGCGCGCGCAGCGTCTGGCGGAGTTGTTCGATATGCACGTCTCAGTGTCCCGGTAGCGAAACCTGGCGGAAGGCCCGCCAGATTGCCAGATCGTAAGCGATTTTCAACATTCCGCTGGCGACCAGGGGTGCGGCCAGCCAGCCGGCGGCGAACAATGCGCCGCCCAGCGAAGGGCCGACCGCCGCCGCCAGACTGCGCGGCACGGCCGTAAAGCTGGCCGCCGCCGCGCGTTCCTGTGGCGTGACCACCGCCATGACGAAAGCCGAGCGCGTCGGGACGTCCATTTGCGACAACAGCGACCGGAGCAGCAGCAATCCCAGGGCCAACTCCAGGCGTAGGCGCCAGCGCTGCCAGAACCAGAAAGATATTGGCCGGGATGTGGGTGAAGACCATCGTATTGAGCAAACCGATGCGCTTTGCCACCCACGGCGCGGCCAGTTGCGAAAAGGCTGAAAGCAGGCCGGACCAGAAAAAGAAATGGCCGGCAGCGGCCAGCGACAGGTCGAAACGCTCGAACAGCCACAGGGCCAGCAGTGAATTCACCACCAGGCCGCCGGCGAAGGCATCGACGGAGAACAGCGCCGCCAGCTTGCGCACGGTATGGCGCGAAACGCCGAGCGGCACGGGCGGCGCCGGGCTTTCGTGGGGCGCGGGTTCCGGCAGGCGGCGGTAGAGATGCCAGACGAGCAGCCCCGCCACGCCGTAGATGACGAACATGCCGCGCAGGGTGGCGATTCGTTCGATGCCGAGCGGAACAAGGGCATCCGGCACGGCGGCGGCCAGCGCGCCGACCGCGGCAAACAAGGCGCCGGTAAGGCTGTAGCGAGCGAACAGGGCGGTACGGGTTTCGCCTTGTGCCGCTTCCGCCAGGCGGGCATGCTCGAGCGGCAGAAAAACGCTGACGTCGCCGGAACTCGGGTTCATCGTGCCGGCGAACGCAACCAGCAACAGCGGCCAGAATGACGACAGGCCGGCGAAGGCCAATCCGGTCGCGGCCATCAGGAGGGCGGCGCCGAGCAGCAGGGCGCGGTGATGGAAACGGTGGCCCCAGGCGCCCACGGCAAGGGTCGCCAGCGCCGAGCCGAGCAGGGTCGCGGTGCTCAGAACGCCGACCTCCCAGATGCCGAAACCGAGCGCCAGCAGGTAGGCGGGCAGCAGCACGGCGACGTAGCCGTCGCAGAATGCGCGCAAGGCCCGGCCGATCAACAGCAACCGGGCTTCCGGCGCGACGCCGACGGGGAGAATCATTTGCGGTTGAGCAGGCGCCCGATTTTCTTCATCGGCGTGTCGGCACACCAGGCATAAAGGGCGTCATAGATCACCATGCCGTGCTTGAGCATTTCGTGATCGTCCTCGAAGTTGAGCGACAGGCCTTTGGAGATCGCCAGCAAACCCGCCGCTTCCTTGGCCAGGTGCGGCGCGCCGCAATCGGCGCCGCGCACGATCAGCGCGAGTTCATGCAGCGCGGGATCGCTCAGCCCGTGCTTGTCGATAAAGGCATCGAAGCTGCAGCGGTCGCCGTGATGGCCGTATTCCACCCCCGGAATATCGTAGGGTGTCGCGCCGGTTTCCGCTGCCACCTTCAGCACCTCGTTGCCGGGAACATAAAGAAACTCCGGCGCCTCGTCGATGAAGCGGGTAATCAGCCAGGGACAGGCGATGCGGTCGATCTTCGGGCGCTCGCGGGTGATCCATTTCATTTCTTCACGACCTCGCCCCCCGCAGCCTTCCACCCTTCGATGCCGCCCTCGATAAAGCAGGCGTCAAGGCTCTGTGCGTGTAACGCATCGACGACAGCGTTGGATACCGAGCCGCCGCGCGCGCAATACAGCACGATGTGCCGGTCGCGTGGCAGGTGTGCAGCCCACTCGGCAAGTTTTTCCGGATCGTGCCAAGTGGCGCCGGACAACGCTTCGCCCGAAGCGTCGAGATCGCCCTTGCGGCGCACGTCGATGAGGTGTTTGTCCTTGATTTGCGATTTGAGATCTTCGGGTTTGATGCTGCGGTCCATGTTCATGCTCCTCAAACGATCAGGGTGTAAGCCAGGCCGACCAGGGCGCAGGCGCCGATGACCTTCATGATATCCGCCTTGTACTTCCACAGGGCAATGAAAGCGGCGGTGGCGACCACCACTTGCAGCCATGCGAATGGCCCGGCGAAGGGCGCGGCCTCGGTGGCCTGCGGCCAGAAGGTGTGCCAGGCGAAGAACACGCCCAGGTTGATGATCACGCCGACTACGGCGGCAGTGATGGCGGTGAGCGGCGCGGTAAATTTCAGCTCGCCCCGTGTAGATTCGATGATCGGGCCGCCCGCCAGAATGAACAGGAACGAAGGCAGGAAGGTGAAGAAGGTCGCCACGGCAGCGCCGGCCAGACCGGCCGCGACCGGATCGGGGAAAACCTGCTTGGCGACGCCGCCCATGTAGCCGACCCAGGTCACCACCATGATCAGCGGTCCCGGCGTCGTTTCGCCCAAGGCCAGGCCATCCATCATCTGGGCGCCGGTCAGCCAGTTGTGATGCTCCACCGCGCCCTGATAGACGTAGGGCAGCACGGCATAGGCGCCGCCGATGGTCAGGAAGGCGGCCTTGGTGAAGAACTCGCCCATGTCGACAAGCGTCTGCTGGCCGCCGATGGCCAGCATGGCAACAATCCAGATCACCGCGAAGACCGTGACCTTCGCGACCAGCTTGCCCCAGGAGAACGTGGCGTGGGCTGGCGGCGGGGTGTCATCGTCGATCAGCGCCGGGCCGTATTGCTTGTTCGATGCGCCGTGGCCGCCCCCGCCCTTGAACTTGGCGGGATAAAGCTTGCCGCCGATGGCGCCGATGACGGCTGCCGCGAGCACGATCCAGGGGAAATCGATCTTGAAGAAGAAGATGCCGATGAAGGCCAGCGCGGCAATAGCCGAACAGCATTTCGTTCTTGATCGCCCGCGAACCGATGCGCCAGGCGGCGAACAATACCACTGCCACGACGGCCGGTTTTATCCCGTAGAAGATGCCCTGCACCAGCGGCACGTCGCCATACGCCAGATACACCGCCGCCAGCGACGAGAGCAGCACGAATGCGGGCATGAAGAACAGTACCCCGGCCATGATCGCGCCGGCGACGCCATGCATCAGCCAGGCGATGTAGATGGCGAGCTGAATGGCCTCCGGCCCCGGCAGCAACATGCAGAAATTGAGTGCATGCAGAAAGCGGTGTTCGGAGATCCAGCGCCGTTTCTCGACCAGTTCCTGGTGCATCATGGCGATCTGCCCGGCCGGGCCGCCGAAGCTGATGAAGCCGAGTTTCAGCCAGTAGGGAAGCGCCTGCGCCAAAGTCGGATGTTCGGGCGTTGCAGGTCGCTCATGGTGTTTCCTTGAGTGCGGAAGAGAAATAATCGAAGGCGGCCGAGGCCGCGTCGAGCAGGGCATCGTCGTCGGCAATGGAAGCGCGCATCCCGGCGAGCAACATTTCGAGCCCGGCCGCCTCGGCCACGGGCAGGCCGCCGACGTCGAGGTAATGAACGATGCGGGCCAGGCGGGCCAGGATCGGGTTGGCTTCGAGGCCGAAACTGGCCAGCAGGGTCTCGAAAGTGACCCGCTCGCCGACATGGCTGAACGCGGCGCCGTCAAAGTCGAAACCCAGTGCTTCGGCCGGACAATCGGCGGGCATTTCCAGCCACAGAAAAGCAGCGTTCGTGTCGATGAAGCGCCGGATCAGCCAGGCCGAAGCCAGCCGGTCCACCCATGGGCGCTGGCGCGTGGCCCACAGCCGGCCCTGGTAGTGGCTGGCGTCGAGTTGCGCGATGGCCGTGGCGCGCGGCGTGGGTTCATCGGGAGAGAGTCGGGTCCGGATGGCGTCGTCGAGGGTGTCGAGCAACGCCGCCGTCTGGGCATGGGCCTGACCGGGAAAGAAATCAGTTGCCGCGATGGCGTCAAGCTGCTTGCGCAGCTTGCGCGACCGGCGCGCCAGATCAGCGGGGGCGACCGTGTCCAGAATGTCCCGGCAGGCGGTAATGTCGGTCGCCAATTGCTGGTAGTCCGGCGTGCGATCGAACAGACCGGCGTAGTCCTCGCCGCTGGCTTCAAGGAGATGGGTCGTACCGCCGGAGGCCGCGACGTCTTCAGCGATGGCGGTAAGGGTGCCACGGTGCTGTTCGCCCACCGGCATTACATAAACCCCGTCGCGCAATACCGCCGCCCCGCATGCCTTGAGCGCGCGCCAGGCCCGCATTCGAGCGGTCGCGTTCTCGGTGGGCAAGGTCAGAATGAGGATAAGCCAAGACATGATGTAGATATTACTACATTATGTCTCGTATACTACATAATTTATGTCGATATGGCGCGGTGACTACTCAGTGAGTGACTACCGCCGGCTGTGGCTGCGGGGGCTTGCGCTGGGCGCGTTCGGCGGCGCGGGCATCCATCCAGTTTTTCCAGGCGATCATGCAGCCGAGCAGGATGAAGGCGCCGGGCGGCAGCATCGCCAGCAGGAAGCCGGGGTAGTTTTCCGGCAGCAACTGGATCGGCTGCAGGCTCGGGGAAGACCATGTCGATGCCGCCCAGGATGCGTGCCGTTGCCGAGCAGTTCGCGCATGGCGCCGAGCAGGGCCAGCGTCCACAGCATGCCGACGCCCATGAAAATGCCGTCGAAGGTCGATTGCAGCGGCGGGTTCTTGGCGGCGAAGGCTTCGACGCGGGCGAGCACGATGCAGTTGGTGACGATCAGCGGGATGAAGATGCCGAGCACCAGATAGAGTTCGTGCAGATTGGCGTTGAACAGCAGGTCGACCACGGTGACCAGCGCGGCGACGATCAGGATGAAGACCGGGATGCGGATTTCGTGCGGGATGAAGTTGCGCAAGCGAGGCGACGGCGAAATTGGACATCGCCATGACGATGATGGTCGCCAGCGACAGCATGATGCCGTTGACCGCATTGGTGGTCACTGCCAGCAGCGGACAGAGGCCAAGAATCTGGGCGATCGAGGTGTTCTGCTTCCAGATGCCGTTGCCGGCGATGGTCCTGAATTCTTCACGGGTGATCATTGGGTGCCTCCGGTCAGGGCGAACAACTGGTCACGATTGACGTCGGCCCACTTGACTGCCTTGTGCACCGCCTTGACGACCGCGCGTGGGGTGATCGTCGCGCCGGCGTAGTAATCGAAGCGGCCGTTGTCCTTCTTGACCCGCCAGCCCTTGTCGGTGACGGTGGCCAGCGACAGTCCGACGAACTGGCCGATCCAGGGCGCGGCCTTGTTCTTGTCCTTCTTGGGGTCGACGTAATCGCCGAGCCCAGGTGTTTCCTTGTGCTGGGTGACGCGCACGCCGGCCAGCGAGCCGTCGGCGCGCAGGGCGAGCAGGAGCTTGACCTTGCCGGCGTAACCATCGGGGGCGACGGCTTCGAAGACGAGCGCCACCGGCTGGCCTCCCTTGCGCGCGCGGTAGAGCGTCGTCGCTTCGTCGAGGCCGAGTTCCGAAGTTGGCGGCAGGGTCAGCGTGTCGTTGAGCAGGTCGTTGTCGTACTCGGTGCGCGGCAGCACTTCGTCTACCAGCTTCATCTTCTCTTCGGCTGCGGAGGCTTCGATCGCCGGCTTGGTCCAGCTGGTAGGCGGCGGAGAGCAGGCCGGTGAAGATGATAACGAAAACGAAGAGGATGGCCGCCGTGCGCAGGGCCATGCCGGAGGCGGAAAACTCCTGCGGCGCGGCGCTCATGTTTTTTCCTTCATGCCGAAAATCGGTGGCTGCGACAACAGGTCGATAAGCGGAGCGCAGAGGTTCATCAGCAGTACGGCAAAGGCAACGCCATCCGGGTAGCCGCCGAAAACGCGGATGATGTAGGCAAGCAGGCCGGCGCCGGCGCCGAAGATCAGTTTGCCGCGCGGCGTCGTGCAGCCGGAAACCGGGTCGGTGGCGATGAAGAAGGCGCCGAGCATGGCGCCACCGGAGAGCATGTGGAACAGCGGGCTGGCGAACTGGGCCGGGCTGTACAGCCAGAGCGCGCCGGAAATCAGGGAGAGGGCGCCGATGAAGGCGACCGGGATGTGCCAGGTGATGATCTTGCGTTGCCACAGCCAGAGGCCGCCGAGCAGGTAGCCACCGGCCACCCATTCCCAGCCGCGCCCGGCGAAGTTGCCGAAGATGTCCTGGTTGGCCAGTAGCTGGCTGACGTCGATATTGGCTTCACCGAGTTTGAGCGCGGTTTTCAGCGCATCGAGCGGGGTCGCGCCGGATAGTGCATCGAGGCGCGGCGCGAGACCGAGGATGACCTTGATCTGCTCGTTCAGCGACACCTGCAGGCCGACGCTCGGCCACTGCGACATCAGCGCCGGGAAGGAAACGATGCAGACGGCAAAGGCGACCATCGCCGGGTTGAACGGGTTCTGGCCGAGGCCGCCGTAGAGGTGCTTGGCGACGACGATGGCGAACACCGTCCCGAGCACGACCAGCCACCACGGCGCCAGCGGAGGGAAGGTCAGGGCGATCAGCCAGGCGGTGACGATGGCCGACCCGTCCGAGAGGAAGATCGCCTGCGGCTTGCCGCGAATCTTGAGCATCAGGGATTCGGCGCCCAGGGCGGCAGCCGAAGCGATCGCCAACTGGACCAGGATGGCCGGGCCGACCAGCCAGGCGTAGGCGGCGATGCCGGGAACCAGCGCGAGGCAGACCTGCGTCATCACCTGGCTGACGCTGACATCCTTGAGAACGTAGGGGGCAGGGGCGAACATCATTCGGTTTTCTCGCTGGCCGGGGTGGCTGCTTGCTCAGGGTTGGCCTCGAACACGACGCGGCGGGCTTCGATTTCGTCGACGGCACGTTGCTGCTCGGCCGTCAGGGTTTCGGTGTTTTTCGGCTGGGCGGCCTCGCGCTGCGCCTTGGCGCGCTCCATCGCCGCCTGAATGGTGGCCATTTTTGCTGCTTTTTCGGGGTCGACCGCGCCCGGCAGGCCGTCGCCGCCGGGGGCAACCGGGGCGTCCGGCGCGGCAGCGGCTTCCGCCGCTTCGGCGGCTTTCTTGGCGGCCTGCGCCGCCGCGGCCTTGGCCAGTTTCTCGGCCTTCTCGGCCTTTTCCCGTTCGTCGCGCAACTGCTTGAACTCGAAGCGCGCCTTGGCGCCCTCGGCGGCATTTTTTTCGCGCTCGCGCGCCCAGATTTCGCTCTTGGCGAAGCGGAAATACTGGACCAGCGGGATGCGCGACGGGCAGACGAAGGCGCAGCAGCCGCATTCGATGCAGTCGAAGATGTTGTACTCCTGCGTCTTGCCGAAATTTTTGGCGCGCGCGAACCAGTACATCTCGAACGGCTGCAGTTCGTGCGGGCAGGCCTCGGCGCAGGCGCCGCAGCGGATGCACGGCATTTCCGGCGGCTTCGGCGGGAACAGGCGGTCGTCGTGGGCGATCAGGCAGTTGGTGGCCTTGATCACCGGCACCTGCATGTCGGGCACCAGGAAGCCCATCATCGGGCCGCCCATGATGATGCCGTCGGTATCGGGGTGCGGGATGGCGAGCTTGAGCAGTTCGTCCATCGGCGTGCCGATCAGGACTTCATAATTGCGCGGCGCATGGACGTTGCCGGTCACGGTAACGAGGCGCGAGATCACCGGCTCGCCATGTGCGATGGCGCGCCAGGCGGTGTACGCGGTGGCGACATTGAAGCACTGGACGCCGAGGTCGGTCGAACGTTTCGAGGCCGGGACTTCCTTGCCGGTCAGCACGCGGATCAGTTGTTTGGCGCCGCCGGCCGGGTAGAGCGTCGGCACCTGGACGACCAAAAACGGCTCGTTCAGCGCGTCAACCGCGGCACGCATCGCGGCGATGGCTTCCGGCTTGTTGTCCTCGATGCCGATCAGCACCTTCTGCGGCTGCAGCAGGTCGCGGAAGATGCCGATGCCGCGCACGACTTCCTCGGCGCGTTCGCGCATCAGCAGGTCGTCGCAGGTGATGAAGGGCTCGCACTCGGCGCCGTTGATCACCAGTTCTTCCATCGGCACCGTCTTCGCCGGTCTCAGCTTGCCGTGGGTCGGGAAAACGGCGCCGCCGAGGCCGACGACGCCGGCATTGCTGCAGGTGCTCGCGCACTGCTTCGGGGTCAGCGCCGTGTAATCGAGCGGGCTCGTGGGCGATCCACTCATCCTTGCCGTCGGGCTCGATGACCATGCACAGCGCATCGAGGCCCGAGGGGTGCGGCTGGACGTGCATTGCTACTTCGACAACGGTGCCTGAGGTCGGCGCATGGACAGCGGCGGAAATCCAGCCGTCGGCTTCGCCGATCAACTGGCCCTTCAGTACCTTGTCGCCAGCCTTGACCACCGGGTTCGGCATGCCGCCGATGCTCTGGTGCAGCGGTACGACGAGACGCGAAGGTAGCGGCGTGCTGGCGATCGGCAGGCCGGTCGATTGCGTTTTGTTGGTTGGTGGTTTGACGCCGCCCTTGAACTTGAACAGGTTCATCAACATCAGGCGGCCTCTTTCATGCCGCCGCCGGTGGGGGTATCCCTTGCGGGCAGCGGCGCCGCCTTGATCTGGATGACCGGGTATCGCCATTTCCAGTTGTCGATGTTCTCGCCGATCGGTTCCATGCGGATGCAGTCGACCGGGCACGGCGGCAGGCACAGTTCGCAGCCGGTGCACAGCGGCGCGATGATGGTGTGCATCTGCTTGGCGGCGCCGACGATGGCATCGACCGGGCAGGCCTGGATGCACAGCGTGCAGCCGATGCAGGTGTTTTCGTCGATGATGGCGACCTGATTTGGGCTTCTCCTCGGCGTCGAGCGGCTTGACCTCGCGGCCGAGCAGGTCGGCCAGTTTCTGCACGCCTTCCATGCCGCCGGGCGGGCACAGGTTGATGTCGGCCTCGCCCTTGGCGATCGCTTCGGCATAGGGCTTGCAGCCGGGATAGCCGCACTGGCCGCATTGCGTCTGCGGCAGGATGCCTTCGATCTTCTCGACCAGCGGGTTGCCCTCGACCTTGAACTTGATCGAGGCAAAACCGAGCGCGGCGCCCAGCACGAGCGCGCCGAGGGCCATGATGGCGATGGCGAGCAGCAGTTCCATTACTGGTACTTGTCCAGTCCGGCAAAGCCCATGAAGGCCAGCGCCATCAGGCCGGCGGTGACCATGGCGATGGCCGCGCCGCGGAAATGGACCGGCACGTCGGCGCCTTCGAGGCGCTCGCGGATGCCGGCGAACAGGATCAGCACCAGCGAGAAGCCGACCGCGCTGCCGGCGCCGAAGAGCAGCGATTCGACGAAATTGTGCTTGTTGGCGACATTGAGCAGCGGCACGCCGAGCACCGCGCAGTTGGTGGTGATCAGCGGCAGGTAGATGCCCAGCGTCTGCTGCAGCGTCGGCGTGGTCTTGGCGATGACCATTTCGGTGAACTGGACGATGGCGGCGATGGTGACGATGAACGACAGCGTGCGCAGGTATTCGAGCCCGAACGGCAGGAGCAGGTAATGGTCGATGATGTAGCTCGGCCCCGGTCGCCAGGGTCAGCACGAAAGTCGTGGCGGCGCCCATGCCGAAAGCGGTCTCCAGCTTCTTGGAAACGCCCATGAAGGGGCAAAGACCGAGAATCTTGACCAGCACGACGTTGTTGACCAGCACCGCGCCGACGAGGATGAAAAGGTAGTGGCTCATGAATTGGGGCGAGTCGGGGCTCGTATTATCCGGCTTTGCTGCAGTGCTAACAACCGCAATGGAAATAAGGATTTAGGTCTGTTTCTTCATTACGTGGGCGAGAGTTTCGGCGACTTCGCTGACCAGATCCGGACCACGGTAGATGAATCCGCTGTAAAACTGCACCAGACTCGCTCCGGCGCGCACCTTTTCCGCCGCGTCGGCGCCGCTCATGATGCCGCCGACGCCGATGATCGGCAGTTCGCCGGCCAGCGCGGCCGCCAGCTTTTTCAGGACATCCGTCGATTTGCGGAAAACCGGCGCGCCGGAAAGGCCGCCCGTTTCATTCGCGTTGGTCAGCCCTTCGACGCCTTCGCGCGACAGCGTGGTGTTGGTGGCGATGACGCCGTCCATGCGATGGCGGCGCAGCGCGTCGGCGATCGCCGTGATCTGCGCATCGTCGAGGTCGGGGGCGATCTTCAGCGCCAGCGGCACGTACTTTCCGTTCTTGTTGGCCAGTTGCTCCTGGCGCGCCTTGAGTTGCGAAAGCAGGTCGTCGAGCGCCTCGTCCTTCTGCAGTTCGCGCAGGTTCTTGGTGTTGGGCGACGAAATGTTGACCGCGATGTAGCTGGCGTCGTTGTAGACCTTGTTCAGGCAGATCAGGTAATCGTCGGCGGCGTGCTCGATCGGCGTCGTCGCGTTCTTGCCGATGTTGATGCCGAGGATGCCGCCGTTTTTCGGGAACTCGGCGGCGCGGACGTTTTCCAGCAGCTTGTCGACGCCGGCGTTGTTGAAGCCCATGCGGTTGATGATGCCCTGCGCTTCCGGCAGGCGGAACAGGCGCGGACGCGGGTTGCCGTCCTGCGGCTGCGGCGTGACGGTGCCGATTTCGATGAAGCCGAAACCGAGCGCGGGCCAGAGCCGTCGATGTGGTCGCCGTTCTTGTCCAGCCCGGCGGCGAGGCCGACCGGATTGGGGAATTTGAGACCCATGACGTCGACCGGGCAGGGTGTCACCGGCTTGGCCACCACGCAGGCGAGGCCCGAGGCAGTCATGAGATCGATGCCCTTCATGCCGATGCCGTGGGCGGTTTCGGCATCGAGGGCGAAGAAGAATTTGCGGATGAGTGGATAGAGCATGGCCGGCGATTTTACCGCATCGCAGCAATCTTCAGGCGCTCGGGATCGCTTCCCGATGCTGACTGCCAGCAACAATCTGTAACAGCTCGATTGGCTCAAGGGAGGCTAAACTATGCGCCCATGACCATAGAAACAACATCTGGCCCCAGGACAAAGCCGCTATTCCCGTTCCTTGCCGCTATGCTCTGCCTTGCCCTGCCGGTTCGCGCGGCAGGCCTGAGCGATCCATTCTCGACCGACGCCATGACACCGCCGCGGCCGTCGCCGCAAGCGGCCGGCCGTAGCGCCGATGTGCCCTGCGCCCGTGAGATTCCGGCGGCGCCGCTGACGTCCATCGATGCGGTCGACCTGGCGCTTTGCAACAATCCTCAGACACGCGAAGTGTGGGCCAACGCGCGCGCCCAGGCGGCGCAGGTCGGTGTTGCGCAGGCGGCCTGGCTGCCGAATCTCGATGGCCGGCTGGGCGCCAGCCGCCTGCAGAACGATCAGCGCTATTACAACTCGAACAGCGCCGTGCTGACGCTGTCCTGGCTGGTTTTCGATTCCGGCGCGCGCTCGGCGACCGGCGAAAATGCCCGGCAACTGCTCGAAGCCGCCGCCCAGACGCAGGACGCCACTGTCCAGTCGCTTTTCCTTTCGGCGCTGCAGGCTTTCTACACCGCGCAGGCGACGCAGGCCGCCGTGGTGTCGACGACGGAAGCCGAGCGCGCGGCGCGCGAAGGTTTCAATGCGGCAGAGTCGCGCTACCAGGTCGGCGTCGCGACGCCGGCCGACCGGTTGCTGGCGCAGACAGCGCTGTCGCAGGCGACACTTAACCGGATCAAGGCCGAGGGCGAGGCGCGCAATGCGCTGGGCGTACTCGCCAACGCCATGGGTTTTCAGGCTGGGCAAAAGCTGCTACTGACACCGCCGCCGGCAGTGCTGCCGGACGCCACGTTTTCGCAGGAGGTCGATGCGCTGATTGCCGAAGCCGAGCTGCGGCGTCCCGACCTCAAGGCCGCCGAAGCGCAGGTCAAGGCGGCGCAGGCCAGTGTCGATCTGGCACAGGCGCAGGGACGGCCGACGGTGAGCGTGTCCACCGGACCGACCTGGGCCGAGGTCGAACGCGTGTCGGTCAATGGCGGGATCGTCGGCGTCACGGTCAACCTGCCGCTGTTCACCGGTTTCGATACGACCTACAAGGTACGGGCCGCCGAGGCGCAGGTCGATGCCAGGGAAGCGCAGCGCGACCGCCTCAGGAACCAGGTCGCGCTCGATGTCTGGCGTGCCTACCAGAGCCTGACGACGGCCACCCAGAGCTTGAAGACGACGCTCGACCTGGTGGCCAGCGCCGAGCAGTCGGAGCGCGTCGCGCTCGGCCGCTACAAGGCCGGCGTCGGCACCGTGCTCGACCTGCTGACCGCGCAGAGCGCGCTGGCCGCCGCCCGTCTGCAACGCATCCAGGCGGCGCTCGACTGGTTCGTCTATCGCGCCACGCTGGCCCAGGCGGTCGGCGCCCTCGATTACACGCTGCTGCAACCGGCGGCGGAAGGAAGACCATGAAGCATATCGGCAAGATTCTCATCGGCGTAACGCTCGCCGCCGCCATGATCGGTGGCGGCGTCTGGTACGCGAAGCAGCGTGCGGCGCAAAATCCGGAACTGCGCTACAAGCTGGCGACGATCGAAACGGGCGACGTGACGCAGACGGTGTCGGCCAACGGCACGCTCAACCCGGTCGTGCTGGTCAGCGTCGGCACCCAGGTGTCGGGCACGGTCAAGAAGCTCTATGTCGATTTCAACGACAAGGTGGAAAAAGGCCAGCCCCTGCTCGAACTGGACGATGCGCTGGTCTCCGCCAGCGAGCGCCAGAGCGCGGCGAGCGTGGTCAGTGCGCAGGCAACGCTGGAACTGGCGCAGGCCAACGAGGCGCGCATGAAGGCACTGTTCGCGCAGGAATACGTGTCGAAGCAGGAGTACGACCAGGCGCGCCAGGCGCTCAAGGCGGCGCAGGCACAAGTGGCATTGGCGCGTGCCCAGAACGAACGTGATCGCGCCAACCTGAACTTCACCGTCATCCGCTCGCCGGTCGACGGGGTTGTCGTCGACCGTATCGTCGATCTCGGCCAGACCGTCGCGGCCAGCTTCCAGACGCCGACGCTGATCAAGATCGCCCAGGACCTTTCCGAGATGCGGATCGATACCAGCTTCGCCGAGGCCGACATCGGCATGCATCCGCGAGGGGCAGAAGGCACGATTCACGGTCGACGCCTTCCCGAACAGCAGTTTCACCGGCGAGGTCCAGCAGATTCGCCTGAACCCGACCAACCAGCAGAACGTCGTCACCTACAACGTGCGCGTCAATGTCGCCAATCCGGATCACCTGCTGCTCCCCGGCATGACCGCTTACGTCAATATCGGCGTCGCCAAACGCCAGGGCGTGCTGCTGGTGCCGAACGGCGCGCTGCGCTTCAAGCCGGCCGACGCCGCCGAGAAGAAGGCGGAAAATGGCCAGAAACCGGCGTCGACCGCGACCGTAGGGAGTGCAGGGCCAACGACCCGGGCCGGCATGGGCGCCGGCATGGAAGGCGGCGGCATGGCCGGCAAGGGGCCGGGCGAGAAGAAGAGCAAGAAGCGTGACGGCCAGAGTGGCACGGTCTACGTGCTGGATGGCGACGAGATCAAGCCGGTCAGCGTCCAGCTTGGCATCACCGATAATCGCAATACCGAGGTCGTCGGCGGCGACCTGAAAGAAGGCGACCGCGTCGTCACCGGCGAAAACACGACCGGCACCAGCAAGCCTTCCAGCGTCGGCATGCGGATGTTCTGATGACCGAGCCGGTGATCCGCGTGGTCGGGCTGGGCAAGTCCTACGAAACGGCGGCCGGGATGTTCCCGGCCCTGCGCGGCGTCAACCTCGAAGTCCGTCCCGGCGAGTACATCGCCATCATGGGGCCCTCGGGTTCGGGCAAGTCGACCTTCATGAACCTGCTCGGCTGCCTCGATACGCCGACCGCCGGCGACTACTTTCTCGCCGGCCGCAACGTGGCGCACATGGAAAAAGACGCGCTGGCCCGCCTGCGCAACCGGACGCTCGGTTTCGTCTTCCAGGGTTTCAACCTGCTGCCGCGCATGAGTCTGCTCGACAATGTCGCGCTGCCGCTGGTCTATAGCGGCGCCGACCGCAATGAACGACGCGCCGCGCGCCCGCGCCGTGCTGGACAAAGTCGGCCTCGGCCAATACGCCGACTCGCTGCCCAGCCGCATTTCTGGCGGCCAGCAGCAGCGCGTGGCGATTGCCCGGGCGCTGGTCAACAAGCCGCGCCTGATCCTCGCCGACGAGCCGACCGGCAACCTCGACAGCCACACCAGCGAGGAAATCATGGCGCTGTTCGGCGAACTGAACCGCGAAGGCATCACCATCGTGCTGGTCACGCACGAACCGGATATCGCGGCGCATGCGCGGCGCCAGGTGCGCTTTCTCGACGGCGAGATCGTCAGCGACCAGGCAACGCCTCGCTGACGCGGAGCCGATGCCATGCTGAAGGCGATGCTCGGCGAAGCCTGGCATGGCGATGGGCGCCAACCGGCTGCGCACGGCGCTGACCATGCTCGGCATGGTGATCGGCGTCGGCGCCGTGGTCATCATGATGGCCATCGGCCAGGGCGCGCAGTACGCCGTGCAGCAGACGATCGGCACCATGGGCAGCAACCTCTTCATCGTCCTCTCCGGCTCGTCTACCACCGCCGGCGTGCGCAGCGGCGCGGCGGTGGCCCGACGCTGACCGTCGCCGATGCCGAGGCGATCGGCGAACTTGACGGCGTCGCCAATGTGGCGCCGACGCATCCAGGGCACGCGCAACTGGTCTACGGCTCGCAACAACTGGAGCACCGACGGTGGTCGGCACGACGCCCGTCCTACCTCGAGGCGCGCTCGTGGAACATCGTCAATGGCGCGGCCTTCGGCGAATCGGACGTGCGCTCGTCCACCCGCGTCGCGCTGATCGGCAAGACGGTCGCCGAGAACCTGTTCGGCGACGAAGATCCGGTCGGCAAGACCATCCGCATCCAGCAGAAGCCCCTTCATCGTCATCGGCGTGCTCGGCGGCAAGGGCCAGAGCCTCGACGGGCGCGACCAGGACGACACCGTGATCATTCCGCTCACCACCGCCCAGCGCAAGGTCTTCGGCACGCCTTTCCTGGGCTCGGTGCGGATGATCATGGTGCAGGCCGAATCGGCCGAGGCGATGCCCGAGGTCGAGGCCGACATGACGGCCCTGCTGCGCCAGCGCCACCGGCTGCGCGAAGGCCAGCCGGAACGACTTCTTCATGCGCAACCTGTCGGCCGCCGCCGAAACCGCAGGCCGAAACGACGCGCATGATGTCCATCCTGCTCGGCGCCATTGCCTCCATTTCGCTGCTGGTCGGCGGCATCGGCATCATGAACATCATGCTGGTGTCGGTCACCGAGCGCACCCGCGAGATCGGCATCCGCATGGCCATCGGCGCCCGCGAGCGCGACATCCTGATGCAGTTCCTGCTCGAAGCGGTGATGATCTCGCTGGCCGGCTGCCTGCTCGGGCTGCTGCTCGGCATCGGCAGCGCGTTGCTGGTCAATGCCGTTACCAGCATGGTGATCGTGATTTCCGGCAGTTCGGTGCTGGTGGCCTTCGGCGTCGCGGCGGCGGTGGGGATATTTTTCGGCTTCTACCCGGCGCAGAAGGCGGCCCGCCTGGACCCGATCGAAGCGCTGCGCTACCAATGAAGGCCGGTCGTCGCCAATTTATCTGCGCCGCCGGCCTGCTGCCGCTGGTTGGCGCCAGCCATGCGGCACCCCGGCGTGTCGTGGTGATCGGCGGCGGCTGGGGCGGGCTTGCCGCGGCCCGCCACCTGCGTGCGCTGGCACCCGATGTCGATGTGCTGCTGGTCGATCGCCAGCCGGCCTTCGTCTCCTTCGCCCTGAGCAATCGCTGGCTGGTCGATATTGCCGGCCCGGCGCCGGAGCGCCACGATTACGCCGCCCTCGCGGCGCGTTGGGGCTATCGCTTCCTGCGTGCCGAAGTCACTGCCATCGACCGCGCGGCTGGCGTCGTCATCGCCGGCAACGAGCGGCTGGCCTACGACTGGCTGGTCATCGCGCCCGGTATCCGCGAAGACTACGCGGCCTGGCAGGTTGACGATCCGGCGACGGTGGCCGAACTGCGTCGCCGCTACTCCGGCGCGATGGTCAATGGCGCCGAGCTGCCGGCCCTGAAGCAGCGCCTCGCGTCGTTCACGGGCGGCGATCTGCTGCTGACCATCCCGCCGGCGCCCTATCGCTGCCCGCCGGCGCCCTACGAGCGGGCGCTGCTGATCGCCTGGTGGCTGAAGACGCGGAAGATTCCCGGCAAGCTGGTCGTTGTCGATCCCAACCCGATCATGCCGGCCTTCCGGTCGATCCTGCTCGATCGCTTCAAGGACCAGATCACCTATCTCGACCACGCGCAGGTGCGCCGGATCGACCCGGTGCGCAAGACCGCAAGCACCGATATCGACGACATCCATTTCGCTGAGGCGCTGCTATGCCCGCCGCAGCAGGCCGCCGATCTGCTCTGGCAGGCCGGGCTGATCCGGGCGGAAGACGGTGGCAAGCCAAGCGGCTGGGCGGGGCAGGGCGCAATCGATTTCCGGAGCACCGGGGACCAGCGCGTTTTTATCATTGGTGATGCCTGCGGCCTGGTTTCGCCCCAGTTCGGCCAATACCCGAAGACCGGCCATGTCGCCAATCGCATGGGGCTGGCCGTTGCCCGGCAGATCGCGGCCGAGGCAACCGGGCAGGCGTTCCCGCCCGTGCTGCCGGAGAGCGTTTGCCATGTCCTGAGCAGCGTCGACCCGGCCGAAAGCATCCGCATCGACACCAGTTACCGGGATCGCGGCGATGGTTTCCTGCTGCAGAACGTCAAGCAGACGCGCAACCCGAATCCGGCCGGCGAGGATGCCGTCTGGGCCGAGTCGATGTACCGGGATTTCCTGCGCCCTTGAGCGGGGCGCCCCGCTTAGTGCCGGGCGTAGATCGAGGTCTTGCCGTTCCTGCCAACCAGCAGCGTTTCGTATAACTCGCGGCGTGCGCGCGGGGCGGCGGCGCTGTCCTTGTCGAGCATCGTGCATGCCGTCTCGCAGGTCGGGCTGGAAAACTCGCGGCCGGGGGCGCCGAGCGGCAGGCCGGGCACGGCCAGGCCGAGCGCGTTCGGTTTCTCGCTCAGCAGTTCCTTGATCTGGTCGGCATGGACATGGCCTTCGATGAAGTAGCCGGCAACCAGTGCGCTGGGTACGGCTTCCAGATCCTTCGGCACCTTCAGGCGGCGCTTTATTGCTTCCATGTCGTCGGTCTGCGTCACCTTGACGGTAAAGCCGTTCTGGCGCAGATGCTCCGCCCAGTCGATACAGGCCAGGCAGACGGTCGGCATGTAAACCTCGATCGTCGGCAGCGCCGGGCTGGCGGCGTGCACGCTTCCAGCCAGCAGCGCCACAACGAGCAGGATGGATCTTTTCAGCATGGCTTGCCGGCCTTGCAGCCCTTGAGCACCCACAGCGAAATGACGCCGGCAGTTTCATCGGCCTTGACCTTGCGCGCCATCGAGCCGGGGTCGCGGCCGTTGTCGGTCTTGGCCAGCGGATCGGCGCCGGCTTCGAGCAGCAACTGGGTATTTGCCGGACGGCTGGAATAGGCCGCCATGTGCAGCGGCGTGGCGCCATCGTTGTCGCGGGCGTTGGGGTTGGCGCCGGCCGCGATCAGCGCTTTCATGGCGCTGGTGTCGGGATTCGTCGCGGCCAGGTGGAGCGGGGTCGACCCGAGATCAGTGCGGGCGTCACGCTGTTTCGGGTCGGCCTTGAGCAGGCGGTTAACATCGTTGCCGCTGCCGGTCCGGGCCGCATCGTGGATCGGCTGGTCGTGGCTCGCCACCTCGGCAATAGTCGGCGCGGCAAGGCAGCAAGCGAACAGGAAAGGGATCAAGCGCTTCATGGGGAAACCTCCGATAGCGGGGAGAACGTGATTGTTAGGGCAGTCTATTCGACAATCCTTGATCTGTAACAGTTTCGTTTATTGCTAATATAATGATTTTATTGAATAAATTGGCTGAATCGCCGCGTTGTGGCAGTATTTCGGCTATCCCGGTCAAGGCTTTGGAGTACGCATGAGTAGCATCGCACGTCACCTGATTATCGAAGGCCAGGTCCAGGGTGTTGGCTACCGCTGGTCGATGACCATCGAGGCGCGCCGTCTCGGCGTCTGCGGCTGGGTCCGCAACCTGCATGACGGCCGGGTCGAAGCGATGGCGGCGGGCGACGAAGCGGCCGTGCTTGGACTTATCGATTGGGCGCGCCGCGGCCCGGCGCATGCATCGGTCGAGCGGGTCAATGTCGCGCACGGTGAGGGGAGTTTTCTCGGTTTCGAGCAGGTGCCGAACGCCTGAACGGCGGAAATAGGAGTAGAGTCGAAACAACGCCAGCAAGCGGAACAGAAGTCTGTTTGCGATTGAGGTCAAACTGGAGACACCATGATTGTGAAACGCCGTACCTGGTTGTACCGCCTGACAGGCCAGGCGTTCGCCCAGCTCATTTCATTCAGCGAGCCGGTGACCGCGCACAAGGCGCGGGAAGAACTCCGCCGTTCGGTCGGCGAGCCGCTTGACCTGTGGGGGCGTGACAAGAGCAACGCGCTGCCCTTGCCGGTGCGCGACCGCTAGACCCTGCTTAGTCTGGTCGCGCCGCCTTGCGCCACCGTGCGCAGGCAGGAGGGTTTGTCCCTCCAAATTCTCGATTTCCGAAGAAGTTTGCAGATTTAGCCAGAGCTGCGCCATCGTGTCGAATAACGCGCCAGTCGCCGGGCCGTATCCGGCGTTACCGCCCGTTGTTCGCGAACGATGTCGTTGATCTTGGCGCCGGCACATGCGAGGCCATCGCCAGCGCATTGGCGCTCATTTCCAGCGGCGTCAGAAATTCATCGCGGAGAACTTCGCCAGGGTGGATCGCTCGCATGTTGTTGGGAGTCAAGTTGCGCCTCAGTGATTTCGCATCAATGTGCTAACTGCGATGTCCTCGTCAATGTCGGGCCAGTGCACGCCAATGCCCTTGCCGATCAATCGCCAGTGCAGGCGCTCCGTAGGCGAGGCATCGCGCAAGCGCGGGAACCATTCCAACGGAGCGGAAATCTCCCGGCCATCGGCCAATATGAAGTGCAGGGCGGCATCATCGATGCTCACGTGAACCGCATGCGGGTCAAGCCGGATTGCCAAAGTGCTCATGCCACTTCTCCGTAAACAAAAGACGGTGTTCGATGATCATTGCGCGAACCCGTGTCAATTCGTGATTCCTGAACCCCTCGGACATAGCCAGTTCGACTGGGTTCAGCCAATATTTTGCCACCTTGTCGCCATGTTCGACATGGATGTGTGGTGGCTCCGAGCCTTCCTGACTGAAAAAGAAAAACCGGAAGCCGTTTAGAAAAAGAATGGTTGGCATGTGTGTACATTAACCCACCCAGCCGCCATCCGAGCGCTTGGCGCGGCCGAGGGCTGCGAGCATGGCGAGGATTTCGGGGAGGCGTTTTTTCCACGGGCCTTTGCCGGTGAAGCGGGCGGCGAGGGCGGGTTCGTCGAGCGGGATGGGGGAAAGCTGGTCGGCGACGGCGCGGACTTGTTCCGGCAGCGTGGCGGGCCAGGGGCTTCTCGGAGGTGGTTGGCAGGGGCTTGTCGGTGCGGTCAACGGGTTTTTTCGGGCAAATCCATTTTGCCTGCTTTTCGGGTACTTCCGGACGTGCTTGACCGCGGCAGACGGGTTCTGGAACTCGGGGCGGAGCCAGCGGATGTGGCCGGTGGCTTCTTCGGCGGCGCGTTCGGCGTTGAGGGCGACGAGGCGGTCGAGCAGGGTGTCGCTGTCGGTGGGGCGAGGTCGGACCAGCCGTAGGCGGCGAGGACGGCGGCGTCGAGTTCGTCGTGGAGCTGGCGGAGGACGGCGACGAGGCCCATTTCGTGGATGGCCTTGTCCTTGGCGTCAGCGGTTCGCCGCTGCGCAGTTTGGCCAGGACGTTGTACATGCCGGTCAGCGTCAGGTCCGGGTGGGCGGCCTGCTGGCGCTTGCGGTGGGTGTCGAGTTGCTCGGCGAGGGCGGCGATGCGGGCTTGCTGTTCGGGGCTGGCGGCAGGGAAGGGAAATGGATCGAAGCAGCGGGTTTTGTTGTAGCGTGGATCGATCCTCCAAGCGGCTGCCGGCAGCCAGCGCCCAGACAACGTGAATTTGCGACGAGAGCACGCCGAGTAAAAGGCGTCGTCCTGAGCGATGGCGACAAGCTTGCTTGTCGGGGAGAATGCTTGCGTCGAGAAACTGAAAGAAGCGGTGCTTTGCGGTTTCGACGGTGGCGATGTAGCGTGGTAAAGGCCGGCGAGCAGCGTGCGCGGCATTCGACGTGGCTCACCAAAAATCCACCAGTTGTTGCGCGAGCTTGCACGCGGAGTTCTGGTCGCGCTCCGGCTTGACACGTTCGAGCACCATTGATAGGCGGCCGGGTAAAGGCTGCGCACTTCGTCCGCGGTCAGGCCGAAGAGATCGATGACCGAAACACCGCGCGGCTTGTCGGTCAGATCGCTTGCCGTTGCGGTAGGGACGGATGCGGTCGCAGGGTTGCGAGCTTGGCGGCTTCTTCTGGGGTGACGATAAAGCCGGCGCCGTGCAAGCTTGATGCCACGATAGCGCAAGCCGTTCGTTTGCACCGGAGCGCCTTGGCGCCGACGACATCGCGCCGATGCGTCAGGTCGGCGTGGATGCGGCCGGTTTTTGTCTGCAAGTTCGATGTGGACCGCATCACCCTCCGCGCCGCCTTCGGCAACGACCGTTTCCAGCATGCCCGGCGCGTTGCCGGCGCTGCCGACGGTCATCGCGATGCGCACGGCGGCGCCGCTGGCGGCGTCGACCCACGGGTGGTCGGGGATGGCCCAGGCGAGGCTCAGCGGCGGCTCGGCGTTGAGGTGGTAGCTCGAGGACGCGGCGGTTGAAGGTCTGCTTGAGGCTGTTGGTGGTGATGAAGCCGAAGCGTCTGGACTTCGCCTGCGCGGGTGAGGTCGGCGGCCTGGTGCCACCAGAACATGACGAAGTCGGCGGATTCCGGCACTTCCGGCCAGGCGGCGCGCAGGGCTTCGGTGTAGCCGTCGCCGAGGGCCTGGCGCATGGCGTGCGGCGCCGATGAACGGCGGGTTGCCGACGATGAAATCGGCCTGCGGCCATTCGGCCGGGCGCGGGTTTTGTGTAGCGTTCGAGCGGGACGCGGGCGGTTTCGTCGGGCACCTCCTCGCCGGTGACGGGATGGGTTTTGGTCGTCCGGCCGTCCCAGCGGGTGACGCGGCTGGCCGCTGTCGTCGGTGGCGAATTCGATGCGCGTCGCTAGGCGAGCACGGCGTCGCGGCATTCGATGTTCTTGAAGTCGCGCAGGATGGGCTCGGGCGGCAGGCCGCTGCCTGGGTGCGGAAGTGCCATTGCAGGTAGCCGATCCAGAGGACCAGTCGGCGATGGCGGCGGCGCGCGGGTTGATTTCGAGGCCGAGGAACTGGTGCGGGTCGACGGTGAGGCCTTCGACTTCCAGGCGTTGCTGCTGTCGCCGAGCTGGGCGAGGGTGTCGAGGACTTCGCCTTCGAGACGCTTCAGGTGTTCGAGCGTGACGTAGAGGAAGTTGCCGGTGCCGCAGGCGGGGTCGAGGACGCGGGTGTTGCAGAGCTTGTGGTGCAAGGCGCGGACGAGGTCGGCGGCGTGCCTTGAGCTTGCCTTCGTTGGCGAGCGAGCAGGGCGGCGGCCTGGGCGTCGTCCCAGTCGGCGCGCAGCGGTTCGATGACGGTGGGCAGGACGAGGCGCTCGACGTAGGCGCGCGGGGTGTAGTGGGCGCCGAGCTTGTGGCGCTCGAGCGGGTTGAGGGCGCGTTCGAGCAGGGTGCCGAAGATGGCGGGCTCGACATCGCACCAGTCGGCCTTGGCGGCTTCGAGCAGCAGTTCGATCTGGTCGCGGTCGACCGGCAAAACTTCGGGATTCTTGAACAGCTTGCCGTTGAAGCGCGGCAGCTGGGCGCGGATGGCGACGGAGAACTGGCCTTCGTCCATGGCTTTCCAGAGTTCGGCGACGAGCGGGACGAATTGTTCGGCGCGTTCTGCAGGGTTTTCAGCAGGCTGGTGAAGGCACCTTCGTTGTCGACCTTGGGCAGCAGGCCGACGTCTTCGGCGAACATGGAGAACAGGCAGCGCGAGAGGAAGGCGGCGACGCGCTCGGGCGGCGTATTTGCCTTCGAGCGACTGGGCGACGCGGGCGAGGCGGACGGCGATTTCGCGCGTGGCGCGGGCGGTGCGGCGGGCCGGGTCGAGGCTGTGCGGGTCGTTCCAGACGGCCTTGAGGCGGGCGCGGATTTCCGGCTTGGCGAGGTCGTCGAGCCGGATGCGGTGGCTGCGCGGGTCGGGGAAGGGGGTGTAGCTGCCGCCGGTGCAGGTGAATTCGGCGTAGAGCTCGATGACGTGGCCGACATCGAGGACGACGAGGAAGGGCGGGCGGCCTTCGTCGGCGGGCAGGTGGCGGGCGTAGTTTTCGGCCTGGCCACGGGCGCGCAGCATGGCGTCGTCGAACTTGCGGGTGGCGGCGTCGGCGCGAATCTTCTTGGCTTCGCCGATGAAGGCGCCGCGCCGGTAGCAGTCGATGAAGCCGTTGCTGGTGCTGCCGTCGCCGTGGTGAAAGACGACGCGGCGCTCGAAGACGTAGGCGTTGTCGCGGGTGTCTTCGTTGGCCGGCTGTGGTGGCTCGACTTCAAGCAGGGCGCAGAGATCGGCGATGAAAAGCTGGTAGTTGGCGCGCTCGGAGCCGCCGGCATGGCGCCAGCGGGTCAGGAAGGTGTCGATTTGCATGATGACGGGATTCTAACCTTACCGCGGAGTACAGACGTTTTTGAGCTTCAGACGCGGTCGAATTCCTCGCCGGCCAAGCCGGTTTCCTCGATCAATTTTCCGTGGGCGGCGAGTGCTTCGGCATTGCGTTCAAGCCAGTCGTGCTCTGATTTAGGAAGAGACTGGTCGCGACTGGACTCGAAAGGCTCAATGTCGGGGATGCCTTCAAAGTTACGGACTATTTCCGGCCAGTCGGTGTGGGGCTGTTTCGTGGTCTGCCGAGCTGATTTCATGGGTTTTGACACTCCAATAGGTGTTCTTCTCCAGTCCGCCCGCAAGGCGTGAAAGCGCCCGAGGCGGGCCACGGCGTGCCGTTGTCGTCGATCTGCGCGGCCAGGGTTTCCCAGAAGAGGACGCCGGACTTGTCGAGCTTGAGGCGCAGCAGCCAGCCGCGCCGGGCTTCGGGGTAGTCGAAGCCGTCGAAGACGAAGTTGCCGAGGCTGTAAACGATGGGCTTGCCCTTGTAGATTTCGGCGCCCTGGGTGACGTGCGGGTGGCTGCCGACGACGAGGGCGGCGCCTTCGTCGATCATCCGGCGGGCGAAGGTTTTCTGGCGTTCGCTCGGCCGCGTTTCCTTTTCCCAGCCCCAGTGCATGAAGGGGATGACGAGGTCGGCGCCGGCTGCCTTGGCGGCGCGAATGTCGGCGATGACCTGATCGTCCTCGCTCCACGCGACACCGGGCCAGTTCGCGCCGGCTTCGAAGGCGCGTGGCTTGAATTCGTTGTAGCCGAGGACGGCGATCTTCAGGCCATTGCGCTCGATCCACAGCGGCTTGTGGGCTTCGGCGAGGTTGTGGCCGCCGCCGAAATACGCGATGCCGGTATTGTCGAGGTGCTGCATGGTTTCGACGAATGCCTCGTGGCCGAAGTCGCCGGAATGGTTGTTGGCCAGCGACACGGCATCGAAGCGGCCGTGCAGGACGGACAGCGTTTGCGGCTCGGCGCGGAAGCTGACGATCTTGCTGGCGTGTGGCTGGCCGCCGGTGGCGACCGGGACTTCGAGGTTGCCGATGCGGTAATCGGCCTGGGTCAGGATGGCGGCGAAGGGGGCGAGCGGGTCGCCGCCGGCGGCGATGGTCTGGCCGGGGCCGTCGGCGAGCATGAGGTCGCCGGCGAAGATCAGGGTGACAGGTTCGGCCTGTGCTGTGGCGCCAGAAAGGCAGATGAGGGCGATTGCTGCGCGGTCTGACCGGAAAAAACTGGCCATTTTCAGGAGGCGTCCTTCAGTTCGCACCAGTACTGCAATTCGCCGTCGCGCACCGGTTCATAGACGAAATTCAGCCCGCTGAAGCCGTGGACCGTAGCCGCTGGCGGCGGATACGGGTAGGTGGCCTGGTGGATGATGGTCGGCCCTTCGTCACGGTCGGCGTAGGCGTAGAGCTTGATGCCGGCGAGGTCGGCGGGTTCCTGGCGGAAGACGATGCGGAACAGGAAGTAGGAGCCGATGGCGACCGGCGCGATGGTCGCGGGCGCAGTCGTCGGCTGGGCGCTGACGACCCGGGTTTCGCCGCCGTAGGTGAGATGGCAGGCGACGTTGGCGGCGTGCGCCGGCAGGGCCAGCGCGGCGGCGATCAGCGCCGCCGGCCAGCGGCGTTCAGTGTTCCTTGCCATCGACCCGCGCCCGCATCAGCTGGGGAATGTAGCGCCAGGCGAGCAGGCCGAAGGCGACGAACCAGCAGGTGGCGGCGAGGTCGAGCCAGCGCAGGTAGGCGCCGGGCGCGAACTGCGGGCCGATCAGGCGCAGGAAGAAGGCGGCGATCATGATCCACAGGACGGTCTTTTCCAGCTCTGCCGAAAATCACCTTGCGCCCGGTATGGCCATTGGCGATGCGGATCATCATCGCTGGAATGATCAGGCCCATGGCGCCGAAGGTGAAGACGTGAACCGAGACGGTGCCGACCCAGCCGGTATCGCCGGGCGGTGGCAGGGCATCGATCAGCAGTTGCGCGGTGATCGCCAGGTAGCCGAGGTACATGATGCCGATGTCGAGGCGGGTGAAGGCCTTGAGCGGATGCCAGAAGGCGAGGCGACCGAGGAGTAGCGCGCCGAGTATCAGTTCGAGATCGTGCAGCAGCGGCGCCGGTAGCAGGGCGCCGAAGACGAGCACGGCGGCGAGCGCCTTGATCGCCGCGTCGAGTACCGGCCGGCGCAGGATATGTGACCTGGAAGGCGGAGCGCATGAACTGGGATTGCGTGCGCTCGAGCATGATCAGGAAGGCGACGCGGAACAGGCCGAGGGTCATGCTCCAGCCGACATTGAAGTAATCGGGCGAGAGGAGCGCCGTCTTGGCGACCCAGAACAGCGGCAGGACGATCAGAAAGAAAATGTTGTCGCGGCGGTAGTTGTCCTTGTCGCGATAGCGGATCAGGGTGGTGAGCAGCAGGGCGACGATGGTGAACAGGAAGAGATTGTTGCTCAGCAGGAACAGCGGGATCGGCCAGCCGCCGCCGAAGCTCATGCCGATGCGCTCGAAAACCCAAGCCGCCGCAAGAAACATCAGGGTAGCGCCGTGATAGCCGCGGATGCCGACCCAGTTCTTGGTCGCCGTCAGCAGAAAGCCGCCGAGGACGGCCCAGCCGAAGCCGAAGAACATTTCGTGGGCATGCCACTGGACCGGCGAGAAATTCTGCGACGGGGCGGGCAGGACGCCCTTGAAAATCAGGACCCAGACGATCGGCAGGCTCAGCCCGGCGAGGCAGGCGAGGGCGAAGAAAGGCCGGAAGCCGACCAGCCACAGGGGGTGAGTGCGAGAGAACATGGTGCTCAGGTTTCGCTGCGAAGGACGCACTGTCGCACGGGGGGCGAGGTTTGGCCTTGATCCAGAACAATCGCGCGGATCACGGGTCAGCGCCCCTTGGCGCCGGCGACCTGCTTCAGCACCATCTCGACATGCCGGGGTTGGCCGTCGATCAATGCCGGGTAGCTGGTGTCGTTGATGAACAGCAAGGTGCTGCCGCGCTGGATGCGGGCGGCGACAGTGATGCGCGCGTTCTTGCGCAGCAGGTCGCGGTTGACCGTCATTTTGAACGGAATCGGCACCTGCAGTCCGGCGAGTTCGATGCGCTGCTCGGCGAGCGTGAAGGCGGGCGCGTCAGCACGCGACGTATCCTGGATGCGGATGACCAGCACGGCATCGGGTGGCAGGGCAATGCGCGCGCGGTAGGCGACGCTGCCGGTGATGTTGACAAAACTGCCTGGTGCGCCAGGCGGCCTGGCCGTGGCGGGCGCCGGCGCGGCTTCACTGCGCGTGCAGCGGCGCAGCTTGCCCTGGCCATCGTCGAACAGCGCGCCGTCTTCCTTGGTGTGCAAGGCGACGCCCTCGCCGCGATAGAGCGCGCCGGAGGCGGCCGGCACCTGCGGCAAAGTGAGAGGGCGCCCGGCGAACTGGAGACTTGCCTGCGGTTGACCGTCGGTATCGGTCGAAAACGCTGCTTCGAAGCGGCTGCCGTCGTCGCAGGTGTAGGGGATGCGTTCGACCTCGGCGTGGACGACGGCGCAGAAAAACAGCGAGAGCAGCGGGAGCAGGTGGCGGATCATTGGTCGCGATCGGGAAGTTCAAGGGTTTGCCAGTGGCCGTCGATGAGGCCTTCGATGGGGGAAAAGCGTGATTTGTAGGCCATCTTGCGACTGTCGGCAATCCAGTAGCCGAGGTAGAGGTAGGGCAGGTCAAGGGCGCCGCACTGTCTGGCCTGCCACAGGATGTTGTAGGTGCCGAAGCTGGCGCCCGGGACATCAGGGTCGTAGAAGGTATAGACCGATGACAGGCCGTCCTCCAGTATGTCGATGATGCTGACCATGCGTACCGTATCGCCTTCGGAGAACTCGATCAGGCGCGTGTTGACGTTGCTTTGCAGCAGAAAATGCGCGTATTGCTCATGGCCGTCTTCATCCATGCCGCCACCGGCGTGGCGGGCGTTCTGGTAACGGGCATACAGCGCGTAGTGTTCGGCGAAGAAAGCCAGCGGCCTCTGGCGGATGGTCAGCCCGGCGTGATTCTTGATGGCGCGGCGCTGGGCGCGGGTGTATTGCAGTTCGGCGACCGGCAGGCGCACGGGTATGCAGGCCCTGCAGTTGTCGCAATGCGGGCGGTAGGTGAAGGCGCCGCTGCGGCGGAATCCGCGCCGGACCAGTGCGCTGTAGACCTCGGCGTCGATCAGGTGGGTGGGCGTCGCGACCTGCGAGCGTGCCTCGCGGTCGGGCAGATAGCTGCACGGATAGGGCGAGGTCGCATAGAACTGCAACAGCGAGAAAGGCAGGGCGGAATCGTCGGGCAGGGCCATGTTTACCAGTTCACGTCGAGATCGTCGGCGGTCCAGCAGCCACGCGGCCGTTCCCGTCGGATCAGTTGTTGCAGGCGCTCAAGAAAATCGCCGCGCGGAATTTCGCGTCCGCCCAGCGAGGCGAGGTGTGCGGTGCGCATCTGGCAGTCGATCATGCCGAAGTCGTGGGCGAGAAGATAGCGGACGAGATGAGCGAAGGCAATCTTCGAAGCGTTGCTGCGTCGGGAAAACATCGACTCGCCATAGAACATGCGACCGATCCCGATGCCGTACAAGCCGCCAGTCAGATCGCCTTCGACATAGACTTCGACCGAATGCGCCCAGCCGAGTTCATGCAGGCGGATGTAGGCTTCGATCATGTCCGGGGTGATCCAGGTGCCGTCCTGATCAGGGCGCTCTGTCGCTGCGCAGGCGTCGATGACGGCGGGAAAATCACTGTCGAAGCGGACTTCGTAGCGTCGCCCGTGCAATGTCTTGCGCAATGAATCGCTGAGGCGGAACTCGGTCGGAAACATCACCATGCGCGGATCGGGGCTGTACCACAGCGGCTGGTGTTCGACCGTGCCCCACGGGAAGACGCCCTGCCGGTAGGCATCGAGGATGCGGTCGGCGGAGAGGTCGCCGCCGATGGCGAGCAGGCCGCCGATGTCAGCGCGGGCCGATTCGACCGGCGGAAAGGGGTCGAGCGGTCCGAGAAAGGGAATCATCGGGAGATCAGTGTCCCGACTTCTTGAAGGCGATCACGTGATCCGCGTCGAGGCGGATACCGATCTTCTCGCCGAGCGCGTGGTTGTGGTGCGACGGGACCAGCGACAGAACCTGGGCGCCGCTGGTCAGGCGCAGGGTGTAGAGAATGTCGGCGCCGCGAAAGGCCTTGTGCAGCACTTCGGCCTGCAGCGCGCTGCGGTCGTCGTGCACGACGTCGTCCGGTCGCAGCAGTACGTCGACTTCGCAGCCGTCATGGCAATCGGTGCAGGTTTCGCTGCACTCGACCGGTACGTCGGAGACCAGGCTGCCAAGTTCCATCTCGACATTGGTGCCGGCGGAAACGACGCCGGGCAGCAGCACGCCCTGGCCGATGAAGTCGGCGACGAAACGGTTGGCCGGGCGGTGATAGAGGTTGTACGGCACATCCCATTGCTGGATGCGCCCCTCGTACATGATGCCGATCTCGTCGGCCATCGCGAAGGCCTCGTTCTGGTCATGGGTGACGAGGATTGCGGTCGACCCCTCGCGCTTGAGGATTTCCCGGACCTCGAGCGACAGCCGTTCGCGCAGGCCGACATCGAGGTTGGAAAACGGCTCGTCGAGCAGGATCAGCTCGGGACGCGGGGCCAGGGCCCGGGCGAGCGCGACCCGCTGCTGCTGGCCGCCGGAAAGTTCGTGCGGAAACTTGTCGCCCTGGCCGGCCAGACCGACCGTGGCCAGCAACTGGCGAACCCGCAGGTGGGCCTCTTCCTGCGCCTTGCGCCCCAGCCCGAAGGCGACGTTTTGCTCGACGGTCAGGTGCGGGAACAGTGCGTAGTCCTGGAAGACCATGCCGATCCGCCGTTTTTCCGGCGCCACGCGACGGCCGGCCTCGCTGACGACGGTGCCGTGCAGGCTTATCTCGCCGGCGGCGATTTCCTCGAAGCCGGCGATGCAGCGCAGCAGCGTCGTCTTGCCGCAGCCGGACGGGCCGAGCAGACAGGCGATCTGCCCGCTCGCCAGTTGGAAGTTGACGCCATCGACCACGGTGTGCCTGCCGTAGCGCTGGACGACGCCATTTAGTTCAAGTTGCAACATAGTGGTCGATTATAATTCGCATTCACTGTCATGCGTGCCGCCAAACACTCCCCGCTTCTTGCCGTTGCCGTGATCGTCGCGCTGCTGGCGGGATTGCCGGTGGCCAGCGTCGGTCTCAACATCTTTGTCGGCGGGACCAGCGCAACGTGGTCGCATCTGGCCCAGACGGTGCTGCCGGAATACATCCTGAACTCGCTCTGGCTGTGCCTCGGCGTCGGGATCGGCGTCGGAACCCTCGGCGTCACCACCGCCTGGCTGACCGCCATGCACGATTTTCCCGGCCGCCGCTTCTTCGAGTGGGCGCTGGTCCTGCCGCTGGCCATGCCGGCCTATGTCCTGGCCTATGTCTATACCGATTTCCTGCAATTCGTCGGCCCGCTGCAAACGGCGCTGCGCGAGACGTTCGGCTGGCGGCACGGTGACTACTGGTTTCCCGATATCCGGACCCTGCCCGGCGCCATCCTGATGTTTGTCTTCGTGCTTTATCCTTACGTCTATCTGCTTGTCCGCGCGGCCTTCCTCGAACGGGCGAGCGGCATGCTCGAGGCGGCGCGGACACTGGGCATGGGGCCGTGGCGCGCCTTCTTCGCGGTGTCCTTGCCGCTGGCGCGTCCGGCGATTGTCGCCGGCGTCGCGCTGGCCCTCATGGAAACGCTGGCCGACTATGGCACGGTGGCCTATTTCGCGGTCAACACCTTCACGACGGGCATTTACCGCGCCTGGTTTTCGCTCGGCGATCGGGTCGCGGCGGCGCAACTGGCGGCCATGCTGCTCTCCTTCGTACTGTTCCTGCTGATGGCCGAACGAATTTCGCGCGGCCGGGCACGCTACAACAACACGACCGGCCGCAATCGTCCGCTGGCGGGTGCACGCCTGCGTGGTTTTGCCTCCTTTCTGGCGATCGTCGGCTGCCTGCTGCCGCTGCTCCTGGGTTTCGTGCTGCCGGCGCTGCTGCTGCTCAAGATGGCGCTGGCCGAGGGCGATGCCCAATTCGGTGAGCGCTTCCTGCTGCTTTCGCGCAACAGTTTCCTGCTGGCCGGGATCACCGCGACTATCGGCGTCTTGCTGGCGCTGCTGATGGCTTATGGCGCGCGTCTGTCGAAAAGCATGCTGGCGACCGGCCTCAACCGGCTGGTCGGCCTCGGCTACGCGGTGCCGGGCGCGGTCATCGCGGTCGGCGTGCTGATTCCGGTGACGCGCCTCGACAACTGGCTGGCCGGCCTGTGGGAACAGTGGTTCGGCGTCAATCCCGGCCTGTTGCTGACCGGGGGCATCGCCGCGCTGGTCTACGCTTACCTGGTGCGCTTTCTGGCGGTGGCCCTGCATACCGTCGAGAGCAGTCTGGCCAAGATTACGCCGAACATGGACGACGCAGCGCGTTGCCTCGGCCTCGGGCAGGGCGCAACGCTGCGCCGGGTGCATGCGCCGTTGCTGCGCGGCAGTTTGTTGACCGCCGGCCTGCTGGTTTTCGTCGATGTCATGAAGGAGTTGCCGGCAACGCTGGTCATGCGCCCGTTCAATTTCGACACGCTGGCGACGCAGGTCTATACGCTGGCCTCCGATGAGCGGCTGGCCGAGGCGTCAACGGCATCGCTGGCGATCGTCGCCGTTGGCCTGTTGCCGCTGATCGCGCTGTCGCGGCAGGTTTCGCGGGCGCGCCAATGAAAACACCCCGCCGTGGCGGGGTGCTGGCACCGACTGGAGTGCTTACTTGAAGCCGGCGCGGTCGAAGATCATCTGCGCCTTGACCTGGTACATCGCCAGGTTTGGCGATCGGCAGGTTGTCGGCCTTGAACTTGCCCAGCGCTTCGAGTGCCGGATTGACCACCTTGACGCTGTCGACGACCGGCCATTCGTTGTTGCCGTCGGCGAAATAGCGCTGGGCATCGTCGGAGGCGAGGTATTCGAGGAACTTGACGGCGGCCTCCTTGTGCGGCGCGGTCTTCAGCATGCCGCCGCCGGAAACGTTGATGTGGGTGCCGGTGGTGGCCTGGTTGGGCCAGACGACGCCGACCTTCTCCATCATTTTTTGGTCTTCCGGCTTGGTCGACCGCATCAGGCGGGCAACGTAGTAGGTATTGGACAGCGCGACGCCGCATTCGCCGGCCGCGACCGCCTTGATCTGGTCGGTGTCGCCGCCTTTCGGGGCGCGCGCGAAATTGGCCACCATGCCCCGCGCCCAGGCTTCGGCCTTGGCTTCGCCCTCGTGGGCGATGACCGAGGCCATCAGCGACAGGTTGTAGGGGTGGGAGCCGGAACGCGAGCACAACTTGCCCTTGAGCCTCGGATTGGCGAGGTCGTCGTAGGTCTGTACTTCGCCCGGCTTGATGTCGGCCTTGCTGTAGACGATGACGCGGGCGCGGGTCGAGAACGAATACCAGTCGTCGGTGCGCAGATTGGCCGGAATCCTGGCGTCCAGCACCTTTGAGGAAACCGGTGCAAAGAGGCCGAGTTCGTGTGCCTTGGCCAGACGCGCGGCATCGACCGTCAGGAAGATGTCGGCCGGGCTGTTGCTGCCTTCATTCCGGATGCGCTCGAGCAGTTCGTCTTCCTTGCCCTCGATGCGGTTGATCTTGATGCCGGTCTGCTTCGTGAAGTTGGCGTATAGCGCTTCATCCGTCTGATAGTGACGGGCCGAATACAGGTTCAGCACCTTCTCGTCGGCGTGGGCCGAGAGTGCCAGCGAGACGAGGGCGGTGGCGATCAGGCGGGCAATCGACTTCATGCTGCAAACTCCATCTGGTGAATGAGAACGGCTGGCATTGTAGCGAGCGCTTCTGGCGATGTAAATGAGAATTGTTATTGAAACAAGGCGAAAAAAAGCGGCGAGACCGCCGCATGCCCTGCTCAGTTTCCGTCGATGATCCGTCGGGCGCCGTTGTAGCGCTTCACCCAGTAGCTGTCTTCCATGCTTTCGACACGCACTTCGGCGCCGGTACGTGGCGCGTGCAGGAAGTGGTTGTCACCCAGATAGATGCCGACGTGCGAGAAGGTGCGGCGCATGGTGTTGAAGAATACCAGATCGCCCGCCTTGAGCTGGCTGGCATCGATCCGCTGGCCAACCTTGCTCATTTCGGCCGAGGTGCGTGGCAGTTGTTCGCCCAGACTGTCCTTGAACACCAGACGGACAAATCCGCTGCAATCGAGGCCGCTGTCTTCATCGTTACCACCAAAACGATAACGGACGCCGACCAGTTTCAGGCTCTGCAGGATGACATCCTGAGCGGCATTCGTGTAGCGGTCAAAGAAGGATTGGGCCTCTTCGGTCTTGCGGACCTGCTCGGTTGCCGTAGCCTGGAAGCCGACGGACATGAAGGCCGTGGCAAGAAAGAAAATGGACAGGGCTTTACGCATAGCGGCGCAATGTATGTGAAAAACGCCTTGCTGTAAAGAGACGGTAAGAATTGACATAGTCTGAAAAAATAGGGCGGGAGACGGATGGGGCTATGTTCAATCGCTATAATTATGAATACAATTTTGCTTCCCAAGAATCAGGAACGCGATGCAACCCTTCAAGGCACTGCTGATCGAGCAAATTGATGGCCAAGTTTCCAGCGGCTTCACGATGCTGGATCCGGCCCGGCTCGACCCCGGTGCCGTGACTATCCGCGTCGCCTATTCGAGCGTCAATTACAAGGATGCTCTGGCGGCGACTGGCGCCGGAAAGATCATTCGCCGCTTTCCGTGTATCGGCGGCATCGACCTCTCGGGGACCGTTATCGAGAGTGCCGACCCGCGTTTCAAGACCGGTGATCCGGTGATCGCGACCAGCTTCGATATTGGCGTCGCGCACCACGGCGGCTATGCGGAAATAGCCCGGGTGCCCGGTGACTGGGTCGTGCCGCTCCCTGCGGGGCTGTCGCTTTACGACGCCATGGCGCTGGGAACGGCCGGTTTTACCGCGGCCCTGGCGGTGGTGCGGATGGAAGAAAACCGGCTGGCGCCGGCCAACGGTCCGGTCATCGTGACCGGTGCAACCGGCGGGGTTGGCAGTCTGGCCGTCGATATCCTGGCCAAGCGCGGGTATCATGTCGTCGCGCTGACCGGCAAGGAGAGCGAGGTCGATTACTTGCGCGGTCTCGGTGCCGCCGAAGTGATGCTGCGCAGCACGCTCGACCTGACGAAAATTCGCGCGCTGGACAATGCGCGCTGGGCCGGTGCCGTGGATAATCTGGGGGGCGATGTTCTGGCCTGGATTGCCAGCACGATGGCGCAGGGCGGAACGATTGCGAGTATCGGCCTGGCGGCCAGCATGAAACTCAATACGACAGTTGCGCCGTTCATCCTGCGCGGCGTTTCGCTGCTTGGCATCGATTCGGGATATATAAGGGATCCTTATCGCCATGGTGTCTGGCAGCATCTGGCAAGCGACATGCGACCGCCGCATCTGGGCTCGATGTCGCGCAGGATCGGGTTTGCCGAATTGCCGGCAACCTTCGACGAATACATCGCTGGACGGGCCAAGGGGCGCGTTGTCGTGGAGATTGGCGGAGAGTGAGATGACGGATCTGGTTCGTATTCTGGTTGTCGATGATTCACGGCTGGTGAGGATGGCGCTGGCCAGAAACCTCAACGGAACGTTTGACGTTCGCGAGGAAGGCGATGGCGAGGCAGCCTGGCAGCAACTGTTGCTCGATCATTCGATCCGGGCTGTCATTTCCGATCTGCAGATGCCCAAGCTCGATGGGGCGGGACTGCTGCAACGGGTGCGGGCCTCCAAGCAGCGCCGCCTGCAGGAAATGCCCTTCATCGTGGTTTCCGGCGAGGAGACCGAAGAGGAACGCGAGCGCGTCCGCCAACTGGGGGCATCCGACTTTGTGACCAAAGGGTCGGGCAGTGCCGAGATCCTGACCCGTCTGAATAATCTGCTTGCCCTGGTCGCTGCCCGTGAAAATCTGGAAGCCGGGCGCGAGGGCATGGTGCAGGATCCGGGCAGCGGCCTCTTCTCGCGCAAGTATCTGGAGCATCAGGCATCACAGGCGCTGTCGCACGCCACGCGTTCCGGGGTCGATCTGTGCATCATGGTGCTTGGCTTCGATGCCTTTGATAAGGCGCGCGAACGACTCGGTCCGGACTTGGCCGAGCGCGTCGGCACACGTTTCGCCAAGATGCTCGCCGGCAAGGTGAGAACCGAGGATTCACTGGGGCATTATGGTCCCGGGCAATTCGCCATTGTCGCGCCGGGAACGTCGCCACTGCTGTTTACCGCGTTCGCCGAGCGTGTGCGGGAAGCGGTCGAGGTGGCTCATGTGCCGGTTCAGGGGCAACCGGTTTCCCTGACCGTCAGTGTCGGCGTGTCCAGCTTCCCGATCGATGGCGCGGATTCGGCGCTGGCGCTGCTGGAACTGGCGGGGCAGCGGATGCACGAGGCCATGCAGGCTGGCGGAAACCGGATTGTTGCGGGCGATGGCGGGCCGGCATTGCTGCGCCAGATCAAGTTGCCAAGAGCGCTGGAACTGATCGCGGCACGGCGCAGCGAAGTCGTCCGCCCGCATCTGGGTCAGCTCGGTGTCGATTTGTTGCCGTTGCTGCAGTTGATGAATCAGGATTTGGGGTTGAATCTGCCGATGGCAGATATTGAACGCCGCTTACGTGACCGGGCAAGCGAGAAAAAATAATCCGGCAATTCTCTTTATGTGCAGGAAAACCAGGTTAGAGGAAGTCATATGACGACGTACAAAGAGTTTCATCAGTATTCCATCGACAAGCCGGATGAGTTCTGGACCGAACAGGCCAAGCTCATCGACTGGAAAGAGCCGTTTACCCAAGTGTGCGACTATTCCCGTCCGCCATTTGCAAAATGGTTCGTCGGCGGCAAGACCAATCTGTGCCACAACGCTGTGGATCGCCATGCGGCCAAGCGTCCGAACGACCGCGCGCTGATCTTCGTGTCAACCGAAACCAACGAAGAGCGGGTTTACAGCTTTGCCGAACTGCAGCGCGAGGTCGAGCGCATGGCGGCTATCTACAAGAGCCTCGGCGTCAAGCGTGGTGATCGCGTATTGATCTACATGCCGATGATCGCCCAGGCCTGCTTCGCCATTCTGGCATCAGCCCGGATCGGCGCCATTCACTCGGTCGTCTTCGGCGGCTTCGCTTCCGGTTCGCTGGCGACCCGCATCGATGATGCCAAGCCAGTGCTGATCGTCTCTTCCGACGCCGGCATGCGTGGCGGCAAGGCGGTGCCCTACAAGAACTTGCTCGACGAAGCGATCGATCTGGCCGAGCACAAGCCGGCCAAGGTGCTGATGGTCAACCGCGGACTCGACAAGGGTTTCACCAAGGTCGAGGGCCGCGATGTCGATTACGCGACCCTGCGCGGCCAGTTCATGGATGCCCAAGTGCCTTGCGAATGGATGGAGTCTTCCGAGCCGTCATACATCCTCTATACGTCCGGTACGACCGGCAAGCCGAAGGGCGTGCAGCGCGATACCGGCGGCTATGCCGTGGCGCTGGCTTCGTCGATGAAGCATATTTACTGCGGCGGCGAGGGCGAGACCTACTTCTCCACCTCCGACATCGGCTGGGTGGTCGGCCATTCCTACATCATCTATGGGCCACTGATCGCCGGCATGGCGACCGTGATGTACGAAGGTACGCCGCTGCGTCCGGATCCGGGCATCTGGTGGCAGATCGTCGAGAAGTACAAGGTAAACGTCATGTTCTCCGCCCCGACTGCTGCCCGTGTGCTGAAAAAGCAGGATCCGGCCTACATGCACAAGTACGACCTGTCATCACTGAAGCACATTTTCATGGCCGGCGAGCCGCTCGATCAGCCGACCCATGAATGGTTCATGAACGAGTTGCAGAAGCCGGTCATCGACAACTACTGGCAGACCGAAACCGGCTGGCCGATGCTGGCTGCCTTGCCGGGCGTCGAAAACACGCCGATCAAGTACGGTTCGCCGAGCTTCCCGGTCTACGGCTACAACCTGCAGATTTTCCGCGAAGACGGTTCGGTCTGCGGTGCCAACGAAAAGGGTATCGCCGCAGTCATTCCGCCGCTGCCGCCGGGCTGCCTGTCCACCGTCTGGGGCCAGGACGACCGTTTCGTCAGCACCTACTTCACGCTGTTCAAGGAGCCGCTGGTTTATTCCTCCTACGACTGGGCGATCAAGGATGACGACGGTTACTTCACCATCCTCGGACGTACCGACGACGTGATCAACGTTGCCGGTCACCGTCTGGGTACCCGCGAAATCGAGGAAGCGATCCAGAACCACCCGGCGATCGCCGAAGTCGCCGTGGTCGGTGTCGAAGACAAGCTGAAGGGCCAGGTGCCGATGGCTTTCGCCGTCGTCAAGGATGCCTCCAGGGTGGCGACGCCCGAGTTGGTCAAGGCGCTGGAGAAGGAAGTCTTCGGAACGGTCGACAGCATTCTGGGCGCCATCGGCCGTCCGGCCCGCGTCCACTTCGTGACCGGTCTGCCGAAGACCCGTTCCGGCAAGATGCTGCGCCGTTCGCTGCAGGCGCTCGCCGAAGGGCGCGATCCGGGCGATCTGACGACGATCGACGATCCGTCAACGCTGGAACAGATCAAGAACGCGCTGGCCAGCTAATTTCGCCCGCTGTTCTTCGCAACAAGCCCGTCGGCGTAATCCGGCGGGTTTTTTTGCGCCCATTCGGTAACAATCCGCAGCGGGGGCGGGTGCTAGAATGCGGCTCAGGCCAATCCTTCAGTAGTTCCAAGTCCATGATTTACGAAACCGTAGCTGCCGTTCAACCTGGGCTCCAACAGCTTCCGCCTGCAGGTCGGGCGCGTGGTTGATGACCAGATTTATACGCTGGACTCCATGAAGGAAGCGGTGCGTCTGGCCTCCGGTCTGACGGCGGACAAGCGCCTTGACCCAGGGTCGCAGGCGCGGGCGCTCGATGCCCTGCGCCGCTTCGGCGAGCGCCTGGGCGGTCTGGAAAAAGGCGCGGTGCGGGCGGTTGCGACCAACACGCTGCGCGTGGCGAAGAACGCCGATGAATTTCTCCCGCTGGCCGAGGAGGCGCTCGGTTTTCCGATCGAAGTCATCGCCGGACGCGAGGAAGCTCGCCTTATCTATATCGGTGCCTCCCATTCGCTGCCGATGTCGGCGCACAAGCGACTGGTCGTTGATATCGGCGGCGGATCAACCGAATTCATCATTGGCAAGCGGCACGATCCATTGCTGATGGAATCGCTGTACATGGGCTGCGTCAGCTACACGCTTCGCTTCTTCCCGGATCGCAAGATCGACAGGAAGCGCCTGCGCGATGCACAGATCGCCGCCGCCAAGGAGATCGAACTGATCGCCCACGATTATCGGCGCATGGGCTGGAAGGAAGCGATCGGCTCCTCGGGTTCGGCACGGGCGATTGCCGATGTGCTCGAATTGAACCGAATGAACCCGAACGGCGACAGCGGCATTAGCCGCACCGGTCTGGAGAAGCTGTGTTCCATGCTGATCAAGGCCGGCTCGGCCGAGGCGCTCGATATCCCCGGAATCCGCAGCGATCGCCTGCCGGTGCTGCCGGGCGGGATCGCCATCATGTCGGCGGTTTTCGAGGAACTGGGCATCGAGCACATGACCTATGCCGATGGCGCCCTGCGCCTGGGTGTGCTCTACGACCTGCTCGGCCGCTTCCACCACCACGACATGCGCGATTCGACGGTGGCGCAGTTCATCCGCCGCTACCAGGTCGAGGCGGATCAGGCCGAGCGCGTCGAGGCGACAGCGCTCTCCGCTTTGACGCAACTGGCCGAAGGCTCGCCATCGGAGTCGGATGTACAGTTCCTGTCGTGGGCAACCCGTCTGCATGAGATCGGCATCTCGGTCGCGCACAACGCCTATCACAAACATGGAGCCTACATCCTGACCCATGCCGACATGCCCGGTTTCTCGAAGAAGGATCAGGCACGCCTGGCGATGCTGGTGCTGGGTCACCGTGGCAAGCTCGAGAAGCTGGGGGCGGTTCCTGCGGTCGACAGCGCCTGGCGGCTGATTTTCTGCATGCGCCTGGCGGTCTTGCTGCATCGCACGCGCGACGATCGTGCGCTTCCCGCCTGGCGGGCAACGGGCACGCCAAATGGTTTTCAGCTCGACCTGCCGGCGGAGTGGCTACTGGCGAATCCGTGGACGGCCGCGGCGCTGGGTGAAGAAGCGGCGGTGTGGAAGCAGATCGGGCGTGAATATCTGGTTAAGAGCCGCTCTCCGAGGAAACCTGCGTGACCCCGACACCCCGTCTGCAGGTCGAGTCGGGGAAGGTCGTGCTGACCGGGGAATGGACGCTTGCCGCGCTACTGCCCGAACTTGCGCAATTGCAGACGCAACTGGCGGCGGACAGTCTCGCCGATCTGTCCTGGGATCTTACGGCGGTCGAGCGCCTGGACAGCGCGGCGGCGGTCTTGCTCTGGCGGACGTGGAATGAGCGCTGGCCGGCGGAGCTGAGCATTTCCGGAACCTGTCGGCGTACCCTGGACCGCGTTGCGGCGGCGCCGGTCGTCAGCGGTGCGGGGAAAGCAACTGTCCCCGGACCCGTCGAGCGCATCGGCTATCTGGTGCTCGGGGCGCTCGACAATGCCAAGGGACTGGTGACGATGTACGGGCAGATGCTGCTCGATCTCTGGCATCTGCTTCGCCATCCGTCAGGGATGCCGTGGAAGGAAATTGGTGCGAATATCTACAAGGCTGGTGCGCTGGCCTTGCCGGTCACCGGGCTGGTCGGTTTCCTGATCGGGGTCACGCTCAGCTATCTGTCGGCCCTGCAGTTGCGCAGCGTCGGCGCCGATTTGTTCATCGTCAATATCCTCGGTATCTCGATCATCCGGGAGATCGGCCCGGTGCTGGTGGCGGTGCTCGTCGCCGGCCGCTCGGGGTCGGCGATGACCGCGCAGATCGGCGTGATGCGGGTGACCGAGGAAATCGACGCCCTGTCCGCGATGGGCGTTTCGCGCAGCATTCGCGTGATTTTGCCGAAATTGCTGGCGTTGACCGTGGTAATGCCGTTGCTGGTGCTGTGGGCGTCAGGCATTGCGCTGATCGGCGGCATGCTTTCGGCGCTGCTGCAGCTCGATATTTCAGTGGCCTATTTCATCGAGAACCTGCAGCGCGCGGTGCCGGTCGCCAATCTTGTCATCGGCCTCGCGAAAGGACTGGTCTTTGGTTTCATCATCGCCTGGGTCGCCTGTCACTTCGGCTTGCGCGTCAAACCCAATACCGAAAGTCTGTCGGCCAATACCACGACATCGGTCGTTACGGCGATCACGCTGGTGATACTGGTCGACGCGGTGTTCGCGATTACCACGCGGAACATGGGGATTCCCCAGCTATGACCGGCATGGCGAATCCGGAAGTGGTCGAAATGCGTGGCTTGAGTACGCGCATCGGCAATCTTTACGTGCATCGCAATCTCGACCTGCGGGTCGAACGCGGTCAGATCGTCGGTTTGGTGGGTGGGTCGGGCAGCGGAAAGACGACGCTGCTGCGCCAGATTCTGGGTTTGATCCAGCCGACGGCCGGAACCGTTCGCCTGTTCGGACAGGATCTCGGCGGCGCCGGCGCGGTGGCCCAGAGCGCGATGTTGCGGCGGCTCGGCATGTTGTTCCAGGGTGGCGCGCTGTTTTCTGCGCTCCCGGTGTTCGACAACATCGCCTTCCCGCTGCGCGAAATTAAACGTCTCGATGAAGACTGGATTCGTCGCCTGGTTAATCTCAAGCTGGCGCTGGTCGAACTGGAGACCGAGCATGGCAGGCTGATGCCGGCCGAACTATCCGGCGGCATGGTCAAGCGCGTCGCGCTGGCCCGCGCCCTGGCGCTCGAACCCGAGCTGTTGCTGCTCGATGAACCGACCGCGGGTCTCGATCCCGACCGCAGCCGGAGCTTTGTCAAGCTGCTCGGGCAGTTGCAGGGCGAACTTGGCCTGACGGTGATCATGGTGACGCATGACCCGGAAACGCTGGCCGGCCTGGCGACGCATATCGCCGTGCTGGCCGAGCAACATATTGTAAAGTTCGGCACTGTGGCGGAGGTCATGGCCGGAGATCATCCTTTTCTCGCCGGCTTCCGGGATGGCGACAAAACGAGGTTGTTGTAGGATTCGTCAATGGAAAACAAGTCGCATGCCTTTATCGCCGGTCTGTTCGCCCTGCTGCTGGGGGCGGCGGCGCTCGTCGCCCTGGTCTGGTTGCGCGGCACCCAGGACAGCCTGCGTGAATATGTCGTGGTCACCAAGTACAGCATCGGGGGGCTCAATCCCGAGGCCCAGGTTCGCTATCGCGGAATCCGTGCCGGCAAGGTCATGAATATCCGGCTTGATCACGACGACCCGAGCGACATCCTGATCACGATTGCCATCGCCGACAACATTCCGCTGACCAAGGGTACGGTCGCCAAACTGTCCTATCAGGGCGTTACCGGGATTGCGCATGTCCTTCTGGTGGATAACGGGAAGAATCGCGAACCCCTTCTGTCCAGCGATGGCAACCCGCCGCGTATCGTCATGATTCCCTCGCTGCTCGATGAAGCGAGCGAGAGCGGCACCATGGCGCTACGCCAGGCGCAGGAGGTCATGGCGGCTGTCAGCGCGCTGCTCAGCGAGGAAAACCGCCGGCGCTTCGCGGCGACCATGGCCAATCTGGAGGTCGCTTCGGCCAGCATGAAACCGGCGCTCGACAACATGACCGCTACCTTGGTTCAGGTACGCAAGTTGCTCGATGACCAGAATCTCAAGAACATCTCCAAGGCTGCCGGCGAGGTCGGGCCATTGCTCGCCGATACGCGACAATTGGTTGCCAGGATGCAGGTGACTGCCGACAAGCTCGACGTGGCGATCGGTGACGCGTCAGCCGGCGGAACCTCGGCACTGATGCCCAGGATCAACGAACTGGCGGCGGATTTTTCGATGACCTCCCGGCAGTTGAGTCGTGTTTTGCGCTTGCTGGAAGATTCACCCCAAGGGCTGGTGTTTGGCGTGCCGGCTGCGGCACCGGGACCCGGCGAAGCCGGTTTTTCCTCAGGCCGGGAGCGCTGACATGCGACGCTTGATGATGGCGGCCTGTTGCCTGCTCCTCGCCGCCTGTTATTCCAGCGGCAAACAGGGTGGAGACAGTGCGCTGAACGTCTATGATTTTGGTCAGCCCGTGCTTCAGTCGCCGGCCATGCCGCTGCGTAGCGACCTGGCGGTCGAAGTGCGGGCGCCGTTGTGGATGGACTCGATGGGTATCGAATACCGTCTGCTCTATGCTGAACCGGCACGCTTGCGTAACTACACGCGCGCGCGCTGGGCCGGCCCACCGGCGCAGCTCATCCAGCAGCGACTGATTCAGCAGCTAGGACTGATGCCTGCGGGGCAGGGCAGGACCCGTTGCGTGCTGCGTATCGATATCGACGCGTTTGCTCAGGTTTTCGATGATCCGGCGACAAGTCGCGGCCAGTTGCAGGGCAGGGCGCAACTGCTCGACCGCACCCGGGCACTGCTGACGGCTTACGAGTTCAGGATTGAAAAACCCGCACCAAGCGCTGACTCGCGGGGCGGCGTTGCCGCCCTGACAGCGGCTGTTGATCAGTTGGCGGTCAACCTGGCGGCCTGGGAAAAATCAGGTCGGGGTACCGGCAAAGGCGCTGCCTGCTCGATTTAGGCGGAAACGATGCGGTCGGCGATCCGCTCTTTCAGATCGTCGAGATGATCGTCGAAATGCGTGTAGTGCATCAGCGAGAGCCCGAATACGCAGGCATACAGCAGCAAGCTGCGGCTCTTGGCTTCGGCATCCGACATGCCGGCAGCGACAAACAGCTTGCGCGTGCATTCCAGGCGATAGAGATCGACCGCTTCGACGACCGTCGCGGCCTGCGGGTCATGGCGCGCCCAGTCGCGGACCGCGAGTTCGATTGACATGCCCTTGCGGTTGCGGCTCGCGCCATAGACTTCGATGGCAAAGTGAAGTTGCTCGCGCTCCATGCCCGGCGTGACGGAAGTGGTTTTCTCGATGTCACGGATGCGCCCCTCCTTCCAGTGTTCGAGCATTGCCGTGAGCAGATCCTGACGGTCCTTGAAATGCCAATAGAAACTGCCCTTGGTGACGCCGCAATGTTTGGCCAGGACTTCGACACGAAGACCGCCGACGCCGTCGCGGGCCAGGATATCAACAGCGTTTTCGATCCAGTTTCCACGATCGAGCTGAGTCCGCGGACTCGCCAGTTTGCGGCGGACCGGTCGAGCCGGGGGGTTGACAGAGTTCATTTCCATACGCTACCGTACGCGTTCCATACGACACAGTATGGTCATTGTGCGCAATGACACAGACTCTGTCAAACGGCTGCCAGTCTGTAGTAAAACGGTACTGACAAAATCAACTGACCGGAAAGGAGAGCTTTGTGAAAATTCTCGTCCCCGTGAAACGGGTAGTGGACTACAACGTCAAGGTACGCGTGAAGGCGGACGGTAGCGGAGTCAACCTCGCCAACGTCAAGATGAGCATGAACCCCTTTGACGAAATCGCCATCGAAGAAGCCGTCCGTCTCAAGGAAGCCGGCATCGCGACTGAAGTCATCGCCGTCTCCTGCGGCGTCACTGCCTGCCAGGAAACCCTGCGCACCGCCATGGCCATCGGTGCTGACCGCGGCATCCTCGTCGAAACCGACGTCAACCTCCAGCCGCTGGCCGTCGCCAAACTCCTGAAAGCCCTCTGCGACAAGGAACAGCCGCAACTCGTCATCTGCGGCAAACAAGCCATCGACGACGACGCCAACCAGACCGGCCAGATGCTCGCCGCCCTGCAAAACTGGCCGCAAGCCACCTTCGCCTCCAAGGTCGTCATCGCTGATGGCAAAGCAACGGTCACCCGCGAAATCGACGGCGGCCTCGAAACCCTGCAGATTTCCCTGCCGGCCGTCGTCAGCACCGACCTGCGCCTGAACGAACCGCGCTACGCCACGCTCCCCAACATCATGAAAGCCAAGAAAAAGCCGCTCGACACCGTCAAGCCGGCCGACCTTGGCGTCGACGTCGCCCCGCGCCTGACCACCCTCAAAGTCGCCGAACCCGCCAAGCGCAGCGCCGGCATCAAGGTCGCCGACGTCGCCGAACTCGTCAACAAACTCAGGAACGAAGCCAAGGTGATCTAGGGATCATGACCATTCTCGTTATTGCCGAACACGACCAGCAAAGCCTCAAGGCCGCCACCCTCAATACCGTTGCTGCTGCCCAAAAGATCGGTGGCGAAATCCACGTCCTCGTCGCCGGCAGCAACTGCGCCGCCGCCGCCCAGGCAAGCCGCCCAACCTGCAAGGCGTCAGCCAAAGTCAAGGTCGCCGACGCTGCCCACTACCAAAGCCAGACCGCCGAGAACCTCACGGCCCTGGTCATCGCCAACGCCGCGTGGCTACAGCCACATCCTCGCCCCGGCCACCACCTTCGGCAAGAACCTCGCTGCCGCGCGTCGCTGCCTTGCTCGACGTCGCCCAGATCTCCGAAATCACTGGCGTCGAAAGCCCGGACACCTTCGTGCGTCCGATCTACGCCGGCAATGCCTTGGCGACGGTCAAGAGCGCCGACGCAGTCAAAGTCATCACCGTGCGCACCACGGCCTTCGATGCGACCAAGAAACAACGGCTGGCCCAGGGTCAACGGCGGAAACAGTGCCGAAATCGAAGCCATCGCCGCCGCAGCCGACACCAACCAAACCCAACTCACCAACAGGGAACTGACCAAGTCCGAACGCCCGGAACTCGGGGCGGCCAAGATCATCGTCTCCGGTGGTCGTGGTCTGGGCAGTGGCGAGAACTACCACAAGCTGCTCGAACCGCTCGCCGACAAGCTTGGCGCCGCCCTCGGTGCTTCCCGTGCCGCGGTCGATGCCGGCTTCGTGCCGAACGACTATCAGGTTGGCCAGACCGGCAAGATCGTCGCGCCGCAGCTCTACATCGCCGTCGGTATTTCCGGGGCGATCCAGCATCTGGCCGGGATGAAGGAGTCCAAGGTCATCGTCGCCATCAACAAGGATCCCGATGCGCCGATCTTCCAGGTCGCGGATTACGGGCTGGTTGGCGATCTGTTCGAAGTGGTGCCACAACTGGCGGCTGCGGTCGGTTAATGCCACAAAACCGGTGGCTGGCACTAGAATAGCCGTGTGAATCTACCGGATACATTGCTGGGCGAAGGGTGGTACTGGGCGGCTTGGGCTGTCTGGCTACCGCTCTTCGCCCGCAGTCTTTTCAGGGCGCCGTGGGCAGTGCTGAAGGAGTCCGAGCAACTGAACGTATGGCTCGGCATGATCGTGCTGCTGACATTGATCTGGAGCCTCAAGGCGGGAGTCAAGCCGGGGCTGTCGATGCATCTTCTGGGGGCGACGGTTTTTACCCTCAGTTTTGGTCCGCACCTCGCATTTGTCGGGCTCTCGCTGGTGCTCTTCGGTATCAGCCTCAACGGCGAGGCTGGATTCTTCGCGTATGCATTCAACGCGTTGCTGATGGCGGGCGTCGGCGTATTGCTGAGTTGGGCAATCTATCGCGTGGTATTGAGGCTGTTGCCACGTCACTTCTTTGTTTATATTTTTATCAACGGTTTTTTTGGATCCGCATTGACCGTATTTGGCGTGGGGCTTGCAGCGACACTCATGCTGGTCATTGCCGGTGCCTATGAATGGGACTATCTGGCGACTGAATACCTCCCGTATTTTTTGCTCCTCGGGTTTTCGGAAGCGTGGCTGAGCGGGATGTTGATAACCCTCTTTGTCATCTATCGCCCTAATTGGGTGGCGACTTTTGACGATTCCAGTTATCTCGCCAACAAATAGGTACTACAATTCAGTTGATTTCATGTCATTGGGGTTTGAGTCGGTGAAAAATTCCACATTTCGCTTTTCCCTGATTGCTGCGTTGATTGCTCTTTCGGGAGAAGCAGCTGCCATCGGCCTTGGGGAGCTGAGAGGGAAGCCTGCGCTGGGCGACAAGCCGCGCTTCGAGCTTGATATTCTGGGCGCCGGGACGGGTTCGCTGGATGCGGGGTGTTTCCAGCTCAAGCAGCCAGCAGGCGACGACAGTCTGCCCTGGTTGAAACAGGCTACGTTCTCGGTTCGCCGGGGCAATCCGGCGGTCCTCGAAATTCGTTCCAGTACGCCGCTGAGCGATCCGGTGCTTGGGGTGGCGGTGTATGTTTCCTGCGGGCACGATATGGTTCGTGAGTACGTCGTTTTCGCATCCCCACCAACTGGCAGAGTGGCGGATGTCTCACCTCCGCTTCGTGCACCGGCGACGACGTCGGCGCCGCGCCGCCAGGTTGCAGCGGTTCGCCCGGCTACGGTTCCTGCGTCCTCTGCTCCGGTCAGTAGTCAGTTGGCCGAGCCGGCAAAGCTTCCAGTTGCGCAGGGCAGTGCCGCGCCGGCAGAAGACAAGATCAAGAGTATGGAGGCCACGGTTGGCGAGCTTCAGCAGCGCGCTGCCGACCTGACGCAGCGGATCGAGCAGGCCGCGGCGACACCGCCTGCCGGTCAGGCCGTGCCGCCCGAAGCAAAACCCGTATCCCCGGCGCCGGTGCAGGCTGCGGCCCCCAGTGCGCCGGCAGCAGAAACGAAATCCGGTGGATCAGGCTGGAGTCTCTACGGAGCCTTGTTCGGCGCGCTGTTGGCGGTTGCTGCCTGGCTCGGCTGGCGGAGTTATAGTCAGCGTCGGCAGGAGGCTGGTGGTGCATTCGGCGCGCCGGATGTCGTGGTCGATCCGCAACGCATGGATGAACATGAGGAGCGGGGCGGGGTCGATCTGCAGATGGATCCGGTAGCGATGGTCACGCCGGCCAAGCTTGATGTCAGCGCGGCGGGAGCGCAGCCGGCGACGCCCGGCGCAGGTTCTTCATCGCGACTGGATTCGGTGATGTCAATTTCCGCTGCCACGGTTGACGAGCATTTCGAGGCCAATCCGGTGATGGAACTTGCCGAGATCATGCTTTCCTTCGGTCGTGTCAAGGGAGCTGCCCAGGCCCTTCAGGAATACATCGACGCCAACCCGCAGGAGGCGCTCAAGCCGTGGATACGCCTGATGGACGTCTACCGGATGGCCGGTATGCGCCACGAATTTGAAAGGGTTGCCCGCGAACTGAACAAGAATTTCAACGTCGAGATTCAGAAATGGGAACTCCCGGCCGAGGAGGCCGATACCTCGGTCGATGTGGTGCTCGATGCAGACCATTCCCGCCCGGCGAGCCGCCCCGACGAAGTCAGGGTCGAGGGTGTCGAGAGCATGCCGGCGATCATGGAGCAGGTTCTCATGCGCTGGCCGGAGGGCGATGTCATCGGGTATCTCAATCAGTTGCTGCGTGACAACCGAGGCGGCACACGCATCGGGTTCGCCCTTCCTGTGGTCAGCGACATCCTGTTCCTCATCGATTTGAAGGAAGTTGCCAAGACAATTGAAGGTGAATCGTGTACATGAGTGAATATGCTGCACCATAAAGCCAAAGGCCAGAGGCCAGCCCGAGGCTGGCATTAGACATTCGCCCAGGGCAATCGCATGAATGCCATTGTCGTTGACCGGTGAAATAGTTGTTTACGATCAATGGGTTGCCCGGGGGCTGTTCACAATCGCCTGATTTGTGTAGTTTTCTGTCTTTTTGGGGAATGCCATGGAGACGGGAAGCAAACTGCGGCTGGCGGATGTATTCGTATCGATTTCCGACCCGAGACAAGCCGGCAAGGTTGAACATGACCTGGTCGAGTTGCTGGTCGTTGCCGTCAATGCGGTACTGGTCGGGGCCGACACGTTTGTTGAGATTGAGCTGTGGGCGCAGGAACGGCTGGATTGGCTGCGCCGCTACCTGCGGCTGGAAAATGGCATTCCCTCGCACGACACCTTCGGGCGCCTGTTCGGCCTGATTGACCCGGACGAGTTTGAAGCGGCCTTCCGGAGCTGGGTCAGCGCGATTGTACCCAGCCTTGGTGCTGACGCGGTGGTCGCCATCGACGGCAAGACCAGTCGCCGCTCGGGCAAGATTGATGCGACACCACTGCATCTGGTCAGCGCCTTTGCGGCAGGCGCCGGACTGGTCCTGGGGCAACGGGCGACCGCGCAAAAATCGAACGAGAAGACGGCCATTCCGGAACTGTTGGCGACCCTGGCCCTGGAGGGCTGTATCGTCACGATCGATGCCATGGGCACCCAGGCCAACATCGCGCAGGCCATTCGCGACCGGGGTGCCGACTACGTTCTGGCGGTGAAGGACAATCAACCAACGCTGGCCGATTCGCTGCGTGACTTCTTTGCCCAGTTCAAGACGGCGCCGCAACGTACCCCGCACACGACAGCCGAGACCGTTGAGAAGGATCATGGCCGACACGAAATCCGCCGCTGTTTCGCCTTCGATCAACTCGACTGTCTGGCCAGGCCCGAACAGTGGCCTGATCTGAAGTCTTTCGCCGTCATCGAGTCCGAGCGTTGCATCAATGGCAAGACCTCCATCGAGCAGCGCTTCTACATCAGCAGTCTGCCGCCTGACGCCGAGCGCCTGGGCCAGGCGATTCGGGCGCACTGGTCGGTGGAGAACCGACTGCACTGGTGCATGGATGTCGCTTTCGCCGACGACCAGATGCGCGCCCGTACCGGTCACGCAGCCCATAACCTCGCCATCCTCAAACACATCACCCTGAATCTCATCCGCCTGGATCCCATCAAACGCAAGGGCGGTATCCGGGCCCGACGATTCATCGCCGCCACTTCAGATCACTATCGCGAACATCTGCTCGGCTTGGCTTGAGATTCATGCGATTGCCCTGGGTATTCGCCGCGTTTTACCCGAAAGCCCGTGATTGTTGTTATAATCATGGGCTTTTCAACCTTGCCCCACCGCATTCGCATGGCGGGGGGTTTATCCCAGAAGGAGTTTGCATGCGTCATTACGAAATCTGCTTTATTGTCCATCCGGACCAAAGCGAACAAGTGCCCGGCATGGTCGAGCGCTATCGCGCCACCGTTACCGCCAAGGGCGGTAGCATCCATCGCCTGGAAGACTGGGGTCGCCGCCAACTGGCTTACCCGATCCAGAAAATTCACAAGGCTCACTACGTCCTGATGAACATCGAGTGCGACGGCGAAACGCTGAACGAACTCGAACATTCGTTCAAGTTCAACGACGCCGTGTTGCGCCACCTCACCGTCAAGATGAAGGCGGCTGTGATTACTCCTTCCCCGATGATGAAGGAAGAGAAATCCAAGTCAATGATGCCTGGTGATGCGGCTCCGGTTGAATCGACCGAACCGGCTGCTGCCTAAAGTCTATTAATACGGGAAAAGCGGCTGAACTGTATCGAACTCTCCGGAAAGCTGGTCGAGCGCAAAGCCTTGCGCTATACCCCGGCTGGAGTGCCGGTCAGCGAAGGATGGCTGCAACACAGCTCCGCGCAGACTGAAAGTGGTACGGAGCGCCTGGTGGAAGTGGAAATTGCTGTTCTGGCCCTGGGCGAACCCGCCCGTTGGCTGCAGGCGGCACCCCTCGGCGGGGCAGTCAGCGTGACTGGTTTTCTCGTAGCCAGGAGCCGTAACAGCAAAACGCCCGTGCTGCATGTGAATTCAATCGAATTTTTGGAAGGAAATGATAATGGCTCGATTCTTCAAGAAGAAGGATGACGACAAGAAAAAGAAGCGCGGTGGCGGTCTCTTCAAGCGCCGCAAGTTCTGCCGCTTCACGGCGGAAAAGGTCGAACAGATCGACTACAAGGATGTAGATGTCCTGAAGGAGTTCATTCAGGAAAATGCCAAGATCATGCCGGCCCGTCTGACCGGCACCAAGGCCGGCTACCAGCGCCAACTGGGCACCGCGATCAAGCGCGCCCGCTTCATGGCCCTGCTGCCTTACACCGACAACCATCAATAAGCGAGGAGACAAAACATGCAAATCATTCTGCTCGACAAGGTGGTTAACCTCGGTAACCTCGGCGATATCGTCAAGGTCAAGGACGGTTACGCGCGTAACTTCCTGATCCCGCAGCGCATGGCAAAACGTGCCACGCCGGCTGCCCTGGCTGAATTCGAAGCGCGGCGCGCCGAACTGGAAAAAGTCGCTGCTGAAAAGCTGGCGGCTGCCCAGGGCGTTGCCGACAAGATGGTTGGTCTGTCCGTTTCCGTCGCCCGCAAGGCCGGCATGGATGGTCGTCTGTTCGGCTCTGTTGGCAATTCCGATATTGCTGATGCATTGAAGGCCGCAGGCTTCGAGGTCGATAAGTCTACGATCCGCATGCCGGACGGTCCGCTCAAGGCGATCGGCGAGTTCCCGCTGGACGTCGCGCTGCACACCGACGTGCTGGCCAACATCACCGTGGCGGTTGTCGCCGAGTAATTCCGGCCGCGCCTCACACCAAAAGGCCTCGCAGATGCGGTAATGCCGTTCAGTTAAGCCTGAGCGGCATTTTTATTTTGTAGATAAGCACTTGTAAACATTAGCGAACGCTGTTAACTTTTAGCTCGATGCTATCGAGCCAACTGTACGCGACGACGGATGTTCTGCCCATGGCCGGTCTTGACCGGCTGGCCGAGCATTTGCCGCAGGCGTGGATCGAGTCAGCCCTCAGCGCGACCGGCACGGCCAGTATCCGGCGCCGGCGATTGCCGGCCGAGCAAGTGGTCTGGCTGGTGATTGCGCTTGCACTCTACCGACACCAATCCATGCCTGAAGTGCTGGCGACACTGGATCTGGCACTACCCTGTCCAGCCACACCGGCCGTCAGCAAGAGTGCTGTCACGCAAGCCAGGCAACGCCTGGGAAGCAAGCCACTGGCATCGTTATTCAGTCAGACGGCAAGAGCCTGGTGTGCTCAAGATACCGAACGGCATACCTGGAAGGGACTCTCCCTGTGGGCGATGGATGGGACAACCTTTCGTGCCCCCGACAGTGCGGAGAACCGTGCGCATTTTGGGGCCCAGTCGTACGCCAGCGGCAAGGTCGCCAGCTATCCGCAGGTCAGGGCCGTCAGTGTAACCGCCATTCCGACGCACCTGGTCGCCGACATGGCCTTCGGCCAGTACGGCCAGAACGAGATGTTGTACGCCAAGACCTTGGTCGACCGCATCGCGGATCACTCTCTGACCATCTTTGATCGAGGCTTTCTCTGTGCGGAAATTCTCCTGGGCCTCAGCTTGGCCGGAGAGGCGCGGCACTACCTGATTCCCGCCAAATCCAATACGAAGTGGGAGTTGCTATCGGGCACAGCGGAGGATGGCCTCGTACGCATGCGGGTTTCGCCACAGGCGCGTACCAAAGCGCCATCGCTGCCCGAATACTGGACGGCGCGCGCGGTCCGTATGGTTTCGGCGAACGGCAAGGAACGGGTTCTGCTCACGTCCCTGCTGGATCGACGCCGCTTCAAGGCGGCGGATTTGGCCGAGTGCTATCGCCGTCGATGGGAAATCGAGACCAGCTATCGCGAACTCAAGCAATCCATGCTCGGCACGGCGCTGACTTTGCGTAGTCAGCAACCCACCGGGATTGAGCAGGAAATCTGGGGGGCATTGATTGCCTACAATCTGGTGCGATTGGAAATGTCCAAGGCAGCGATTGAGGCCAAAGTCGAACCGACCGACCTCAGTTTCCTGCGCGCCTTGCACATCCTGCAGAATGAAATGATATGGGCTGTTGGTATGGCGCCAGGAAAGCTCCCTGCCCACCTGCTGCGCTTACGTCTGCAGCTTCAGTTCGCCATCGTGGAAAAACGACGGGGGCGTCAATGCCCCCGTGTCGTTAAAGCCCTGCCCAAACGCTATGCCGTCAAATATCTGAAAAAAGATCCTTAACTGAACGGCATTACTCG
>CAVSFS010000027.1:0-44092 GCA_963727115.1 uncultured beta proteobacterium
GGATTTGTCATCGCGGTGTCACGGGCATTTCACGGATCTGACTATCGTGGCGCCATGCCCAAGGTCAGATCCGTTTTTTTGTCCGACATCCACCTCGGCACGCGGGCGTGCCAGGCGGATCGTCTCCTCGATTTTCTGCGCGAATACTCCGCCGAACAGACCTATCTGATCGGTGACATCGTCGACTTCTGGTCGATGAGCCGCAGCATTCACTGGACCAATGCGCAGAACACCGTGGTGCAGAAATTGCTGCGCCGGGCGCGCCAGGGCGAGCGCGTGGTGTTCATCCCGGGCAATCACGACGAGGCGCTGCGTGACTACTGCGGCATCATCTTCGGTGACATCGAGGTGGCCGAGGAACTGGTGCATGAGACTGCTGACGGCCGCCGTTTCCTGTTGATCCACGGTGACCAGTTCGATCAGGTGACGCGCCATCATCGCTGGGTCGCGGTGCTCGGCGACAAGGCCTATGACTTGCTGGTCGGCATCAATCATTGGCTGTCGTGGGTGCGGCGCCGACTGGGCGTTTCCGGCTACTGGTCGCTGGCCGGCTACGCCAAGCGCAAGGTCAAGACGGCGCTCAGCTTCATTTTCGACTTCGAGGAATCGGCCGTCCATCACGCCCGCGAGCGCGGACTCGATGGCGTCATCTGCGGCCACATCCACTGGGCGACGATGCGCGAGATCGACGGCCTCAGCTATATCAATTGTGGCGACTGGGTTGATTCCTGTACGGCGATTGTCGAGCATTTCGACGGACGCCTTGAACTGGTTGCCTGGGGAATGCGCAGCATGATCCCGGCGCTGGCTGTTCCGGCAGCCGAACATGCGGAGGTTTGAATGCGCGTTCTGATGGTGTCCGATGTGTATTTTCCGCGGGTCAATGGCGTGTCGACTTCGATCGAAACGTTCCGGCGCACGCTCGCCGGTCTTGGCATCGAGGTGCGCCTGGTCGTGCCGCGCTACGCCGACGAAGCGGACGAACCCGGCGTCGTCCGTGTTCCCGGGCGGCCCGTTCCGGGCGACCCGGAGGACCGGCTGGTCGGCTGGCGGGCCATGCAGCGCGAAGTGCTGGCGGCGGCCCGCGACTGCGACCTGATCCATGTTCAGACCCCGTTCGTCGCTCATTACGCCGGACTCAAGGCGGCCCGAACGCTTGGGTTGCCGGTGATGGCAACATATCACACGCTGTTCGAGGAATACCTGCAGCACTATGCCGCGTTCCTGCCCGCCGGCTGGCTCAGGGGTCAGGCGCGCGCCTTTTCGCGGCGCCAGTGCAATGCGCTGGATACCGTGGTCGTACCATCGACGGCGATGCGGCAACGTCTGGAATCCTATGGCGTGACGACTCCGCTGCACGTGCTGCCAACCGGAATCCCGACCGCGCAATTTGCCCGCGGCGACGGGGCAGACTTCCGGCAGCGCCATGGCATTCCGCCGGGGCGGCCGGTGGTGCTGTTCGTCGGGCGGGTGGCGCATGAAAAAAATATCGGCTTCCTGCTCGAAGCGCTGGCGCATACGCGCCGCCTGCGTCCGGACGTACTGCTGGTGGTAGCTGGCGAGGGTCCGGCGCTGGCCGACCTGCAGGCGCAGGTCAAGATGCTCGGGCTACAGGATGCCGTCAGCTTCATCGGCTATCTCGATCGCCGTGAGGCCTTGCCGGATTGTTATGCGGCGGCCGATGTCTTTGCCTTCGCCTCGTGCACCGAGACCCAGGGACTGGTCCTGCTCGAAGCGATGGCCGCGGGGTTGCCTGTGGTCGCGTTGTCCGAAATGGGGACGACGGATATCCTCGATTCCGGGCGTGGCTCAATTTCACCGCCCGCCATTCCGCAGGTCTTCGGCGAAACGCTGGCGCACATCCTGAATCACCCTGCAGCCTGGCAACATCTGGGCGATGATGCGGCACGCTTTGCGCGCGAATGGTCGGACGTTGCCATGGCCGGCCGCATGGTGGCACTCTATCGCCAGGTGGCGGGCGTGAAATTTGCCCCTGATCAACCGTTGACCGCGCCGCGAAGCAAGTCCCCTTGGGGGGCAACAGCCTGACCCGGCGCGCCCGGATCAGTGGCCGGCCGCGCTACCGACCAGTTGATTGACGGCGCGCAGGCGCTCGGCCATGACGCGCATGACCTGGGTGGCAAAGAAAGGCGTCTGCTGAACCAGAAACTGGAAGCGCTTTTCGTCCACCGCGACGAACTCGCAGTCGCTGGTGGCGACCACGGTCGCTGAACGTGGCCCTGGCGAGACGATCCCCATTTCGCCAACGATGCTTCCATGTTGCAGGGACTCGACGACCTGGCCATTGACCATGACGTCAGCAGTGCCCTTGCTCAGGACGAACATCAGGTGCCCTTCGTCGCCGGCGCTGAACAGGGATTGACCGGCGGGAACCGGGACGATCGTCGGGTTGTGCGAAAAGAGTTCGAAGAAAATCATGTCCGGCGCTTTCCTGGGGGCTGAAAAATTTGTTTTAGCATAGTGCCCGGACTTTTTTCTTTACAGAATTGTTACAGCCGTGGCGTCGATAAACCGTTTCAAGGAATGATCATCGGCAATTCTTACTGGGATGTGACAGTAACTGTCATCACGGCGTAGCGCGGGCTGATTAGCGTAAGCATATTTCCGGAGCTGTCATGCGCGATCGTTCGCCGCCAGAATTTGGCCTTGATCCGGCCAATGAGTCTCCATTCAAGGGCAAGACCGGCTTGCGCCGGGTCCTGAATGCCTTTGGCTATTCGCTGGCCGGCCTCAAGGCCGCGTATCTCTGCGAGGACGCCTTCCGCCAGGAAGTGTGGCTGGCGCTGCTGCTGATACCGTCAAGCTTTCTGTTGCCGGTGCCGTGGCTGGGGCGTGCCCTGATGATCGCCAGTGTCTTGCTGGTGCTGGTCGTCGAACTGCTCAATTCAGCGATCGAGGCGGTCGTCAACCGTGTCAGCCTGGAGAATCACCGCCTCGCCAAACGTGCCAAGGACATCGGCAGCGCGGCGGTGCTGGTCGCGCTGCTCAATGTGCTTGTGGTTTGGGCTTGTGTCGGGTTCGCCGTGACATGACGCGGCTCGTCTATTTCCAGAGCTCCGGTTTCTCGCCCTGCACCTTCATGTGCTCGGCCTTGTTCTGCAGGAATCGCTGGAATTCCGGTTCCTTGCGGTAAGCACCGCTACCGACATACTCGAACGACGATGCAAAGTGGAAGGGGCGCAGATAGGTTTCGAGGCGGAATACCTCCTTGCCCGCATTGTCGAAAAACACCACGCTCGGTGTGTAGGCGATCTTGAGCGACTTGGCCCAGGCTTTGGCGCTGCTCTGTTTGCCGTCCGGCGTCACGATGGCTTCGCGGTCGGATAGCGAGAAGCGTGCGACATCGAATTGTTTGAGCGCAGCCAGCGTGTTTTCGCGCTTGAAACCTTCGTCGTGCAGTTCGTCGCAGGGGGCGCAGTGGGGGGTTTCGAACAGCACGGCAAGCGGCTTGCCGCCCGGTTTGCGGCGCAAATCGAGGGGCTGGCCGGCGGTGGCCTTGAGAAAGAAAGGCTCATCGGTTAGCGTCGTCCGCGCGCCCGTGGCCGGCACGGCCTGCATGTGCTCGGCAAAGCCGATCTTGCCCTCCAGTCGTTGCGCCGAATAATCGAGCGCGGCGGAAAAGCGATGCGGCGGGTAATAACCGTTGATCCGCGCGATGGTCGCGCCTTTCTCGTCGAGCAGCAGGATGGTGGGTGTGAATTGCACCTTGAGATGCTTGGCGAGATCCTTTTCCTTGCGCGTCACGCCGTCGAACCAGACGGTTTCGCGGTCGCCCCAGATATTGAGGCCGATGGCGACGAATTTCGCCTTGGTCTTGTTGACGATCGCCTTTTGCGTGAAGTTGGTCTCCAGCAATGTCTTGCAGTAAGGGCAGCCATCCTGACCAAAATACACCAAGAGGCGCTTGCCGCTCTTTTTGGCAGTGGCGGCATCTTCGGGAAAATTGAGGAAGGTCTCGGCAAAAAAGGGCGGCAGATCGACCGCATCCGGACTTCCGGCCGCCTGTGCAAGTGCTGGCGCCGGCAGGAGGGCGGTAATCGACAACACGGCAACAGCAAGTGCGGCGAACAGATAATTTTTCATTCCTGGGTCTCCTGCGGTTTGATCCTTGGCCGCGCATGGCCGACGGGGAGAGTGTATTTTGGCATGCCGATTGTTACAATGCTCCGCTTAAGATTTCTCCAGCGTCGGCCAGATACCCACGGGATGATTGGCCGTTTCCTTTGTTCCTACATTCGAGATCAAGATGCAACCTACGGTCAAACCCAAGAATCCCAATTTCTCCTCTGGTCCGTGCAGCAAGCGTCCGGGCTACAACGTCGCGACCCTGCAACTCGATACCCTGGGTCGTTCGCACCGCTCAGCACTGGGCAAGAAGGCGCTCGGCCTGGCGTGTTCCGAGACGGCGCGCATTCTGGGTCTGCCCGAGGGCTACCGGGTGGCGGTCGTGCCGGCCTCGGACACGGGCGCGGTGGAGATGGCGCTGTGGTCGCTGCTCGGGCCACGCGGCGTCGATGTGCTGGCCTGGGAGTCCTTCGGTTCGGGCTGGGTTGCCGACATCGTCAAGCAACTCAAGCTGCCCAACGTCAACAAGATCGAAGCCGGTTACGGCGAGATCGCCGATCTGGCGCGCGTTGATTTCAACAACGACGTGGTCTTCACCTGGAACGGCACCACCTCGGGCGTCAAGGTTCCCAACGGTGACTGGATCGCCGCGGACCGCGCCGGCCTGACCATTTGCGATGCGACCTCCGCCGTGTTCGCCATGGAGCTGCCGTGGGACAAGCTCGATGTCGTAACCTATTCGTGGCAGAAGGTGCTGGGCGGCGAAGGCGCCCATGGCATGCTGATCCTCAGTCCGCGCGCCGTCGCGCGGCTGGAGAGCTATTCGCCGCCGTGGCCGATGCCCAAGATTTTCCGCATGACCTCGGGGGGCAAACTTACCGAGGGGCTGTTCAAGGGCGAAACCATCAACACGCCCTCGATGTTGTGCGTGGCCGACTATCTGGACGCCCTGGCCTGGGTCGACAGCATCGGCGGCGTGCCGGCCACCATGGCGCGCAGCGAAGCCAACCTGAAGGTCATCGCCGACTTTGTCGCCGCCAACGACTGGATTTCCTTCCTCGCCAAGGATCCGGCCACCCGCTCCAACACCAGCGTATGCCTGACCCTCGACGTCAGCGCCGAGCAGGTCAAGCAACTGGTGAAGCTGCTCGAGACGCACGGCGCGGCGTATGACATCGGCGCCTACAAGGATGCGCCGGCCGGCATTCGCATCTGGTGCGGCGCTACCGTGCAGAGCGAGGATCTGCAGGCCTTGCTGCCGTGGTTGAGCTGGGCCTACAACGAAGTCAAGGCCTGAGAGACGAATCCATCCGGCGCGCCGCGCACACCAATTGGGGAGACAATAAGCATGTTCAAAGTACGGACCTACAACAAGATTTCAGTCAAGGGACTGGAACGTTTTTCACGCCAGAACTACGAAGTGGGCAGCGATATCGGCCACCCCGATGCCTTCCTGCTACGCAGTCAGAAACTGCAGGGCGTCGAAATCCCCGCGACACTGCTGGCGGTGGCTCGCGCCGGCGCCGGGGTAAACAATGTTCCCGTCGCCGAGTACAGCAAGCAGGGCATCGTCGTGTTCAACACGCCGGGCGCCAACGCCAATGCGGTCAAGGAACTGGTGATGGCCGGCATGTTGCTGGCCACGCGCGGCATTTTGCCTGGCCTGTCCTATGTTCAGTCGCTCACCAGCATGACCGACGCGGCCGAAATGGCGCAATTGCTGGAGAAGGAAAAGTCACGTTTTGCCGGCGGCGAGATCAAGGGCAAGACGCTGGGCATCGTCGGTCTGGGGGCGATTGGTTCGATGGTGGCCGACATGGCGCTGGCCATGGGCATGAACGTGGTGGGATTCGATCCGGCATTGTCAATCGACGCCGCCTGGCGTCTTTCCAACGCGGTCACCCGCATGGAGAACCTGTCCACCCTGCTGGCACGTTCCGACTACGTCTCGCTGCATGTGCCGGCCCTCGATGCGACGCGCCACATGATCAACGAGGATGCGCTGGCCTCGGTCAAGAAAGGCGCCGTCCTGCTCAACTTTGCCCGCGAAACCATTGTGGACCCGGCGGCTGTCCTGTGCAGTCTGGATCAGGACAAGCTCGGCACCTATGTGTGTGATTTCCCCGAACCGGCGATGCTCGGGCGAGCGGATGTGATTGCCATGCCGCATATCGGCGCCAGCACCGAGGAGTCGGAGGAGAACTGTGCCGTGATGGCGGCCAACCAGATCATGGATTACCTGGAAAACGGCAACATCGCCAATTCGGTCAATTTCCCCGCCGTAAACATGCCGCGCTCGCCGGGTACGTCGCGCATCACCTTCGCCAACGAAAACGTCTCAGGCGTGCTCGGTCATGTGCTGTCCATCCTCGCCGAGCACAAGGTCAATGTCATCGACATGATGAACAAGAGCCGGGCCGAGTTGGCCTTCAACATCATCGATGTCGAGCGCAGCCCCAGTTCCGAGGTGATTGCGGCTATCGAGGCGACACCGCACGTGATTCGTGTTCGGGTTCTCGGCGCCTGACAAAGCGGATGAAACAGTGAGGGGCTTGGCGGAAATTGCCGCCCCGTGTTACTTGTAAGCGAACGTGATGACCGGGACGACGCGCACGTTCGGCTGCTTCGCCAGGAAGTCGTGAAGGAAGTCCCTCAGCTTTTTCTCGCATAGCGCGATCACCGCTTCATCGTCCCGGATCGCCTTGGCGCGATCCCGCGCAATGGCATGAAGTCGCTCGTCCAGTGCGATAACGGCAGCTTTCTCATCGATCAGGATGCCCTTGCTCGGGATTTCATGGGAAATGATTCTCACGGCCGGGGAGGCCACGACCTCTGGTCTGTGCAGGGTGACAGTGATGCCTTTTTCATCGCCTGACACGGAAAAACTCTCCGGCCTCAGGTCATAGCCGATCGAGTATTCGACGGCATAATTGACGATGATGGTCGCGTCCGACTTGAAGCCCAGTTTCGATTTCTGGATGTGCTCGACATGGGCATATTCACGATCGACCCTGGCAGCCAGGAACTTCATCTGGTCCGCGACCGCGCTCTTGGTCACGGCAAGGTAGTCGGTGAATTTCGTATAGCCCAGCAGATCCTTCTTCGTCTCGGATAATTGTTCCTCGACCATCAGCAGCTTGGCAAGAAGTCCGCGTTCAACGGTACTCTGGTGGTATTTAACAAACCCGTAGGTGGCGGCACTGCCGATCAGGAAAGCAATAAGTACGGTTGCAACAGTTCTTGCCATAGAGACCTCGCTCCGCGAATTCAGAATGACTATACCCTGAACGTCTGGAGATGAGCGGAGCAACGCGGACGTACGCTTCGTTGAAACAAGTTTTGGCACGATAATCGCGGTATGGACGAACGCCGGCCATACTCACTTTCATGTTGCGCAGGGGAGGTGCTTTCCAGGAACTCCAGATGCAATGCCGTGTCCGGTTTTTCTCGGCCAATCTCGCTGGCATTGAATACACTTCATCCGTACCGACCCTTGAGGAACGGACGGCTTTGAATAAAATTCTTGAGACCCGTTCGAATCGCCTGGATTAGCTACGCTGCGATCGTCAGGTCGGGCTTTTTACGCTCCAAACGCCGTATCTCTGCGATCAGGTTTACTTGCTGGCCTGCCGTAATCATGCGAAGCCCCGCCCGCCATTCAAACTTGACATCATTGGCGAGTACCCCCGCAAGAGAGAGCGCATATGCCATCTTGCTCAAATCGGAATGCTTGATGCGTCGGCCATCACCTAAGGTGGCTACAAATACATTCTTGATAAGCGATACGCTTGCGTAGATTGCCATGGTCATTCTTCCTGTCTGTATAACTGTTGCCATGCTGGAATTGATTGGTTTGTGGGTCTCGCACGACCTCGGTTGCCCTTATGCCGGATCGAAAGCAGGTTTCTGGTCAGGCGAAGCGCTTGGTTGCTTTTTCGAGTGCGGCACGGAATTCGGCGAAAGAAAGCTCGCGCACTACCATTGCGGCCAGCGTATCGCGCAGGGCAAAGCTACCGGCGTCGGCATCGCTCGAACGGATGCCATTCGCGGCAACCGAGTACGCACGTTGGCGCATTGGGGACTGCATATTGCGGCTGGGAGACATGGCGTTTCTCCATTCGTGGTTGTGTGAAGTCATGATGCCAAACCATTCAAAAAGTAGCCGTGATTGAATTCACGAACCCGATGAAATAGTGAGATCCATGGTTGCCACGACTTTCGGCCATCAGTTCAGAGCCGGTGCGTGGGGGGCTGCTCGCCATGCGGGTCATGGAAGCGGCGTATGGAAATTCGGAGTTCAAAAAGACGAAAGCCCCGCACCAGGGAGGAGTGCGGGGCTTTCAGGACGGCCTGTTTTAAGGGGGAGGGGGAGGGTAGGCCGTCCAGGCTGATGGACGTCAGCACATGAGTGCAAGATACCGGTGCGCCCTCGCCAACTCAAGTAACGGATTGCAACAGTGTGTCTCAATGTGTGGGCAATAAACGCCTTCCATCGAATTACTTCATCCTCGACCGCAGCTTGATCGTCTCACCGGCAACCATGAATCGGCCACTCCCCCGGTGATGCAGGGTGCGGGGGTCTTTAAAGCAGGGGTCAATCCAAGCCTTGACGACTTCGAGCACAAAGAAATTGTAGCGGTTCATTAGCCGCATATCGGCTACCCGGCATTCCAGACTGGCAAAACATTCGGCGATCAACGGAGCCCCTACCAATGCCCCCGGCACCGGCGTTAAACCGAAGGCCTCGAACTTGTCCTTGTGACGGCCGGAAATATTGCCGCAGCCTACTACCTTGGTCGCCAGCTCCGCCGTTGGAATGTTCAGCACACATTCGCGTGTCTTTTTCAAGGCGTCAAAACTGAAGTTGTGGCCGCTGACGATGCAACCCACAAGTGGCGGCTCGAATTCCATCATCGTGTGCCATGATAAGGTCATGACGTTCGCCTTGCCTTTGTGTGCTGTGGTAAGAAGAACCACGGGGCCCGGCTCGAGGAGACCATAGACCCTGGACAATGGGAATGAACGTTTGGCCACATCAACACCTCCGTATGGCTGCCGCTTTTGCCAATGAATGGCACTCCTCAAGGGTTGCGCGGTCCAGCCCTTTGGATTCGCCCATGGCTTCCTGGATGGTGCGGGGCGCGGAATATATCCAGCAATCCTGTACCAGGAAACCTGTCCCGATCCCAGAGGGCGCAGGGTGCGAGGTCAAGATAGCACTCAGCGGATCAGGTTTCAATCAGTCAAGAAATACGCTCTCCGTGGGATTGACGGAGCATATGTTCCTTGGTGGCCGGCACCTGAAGGATGAGACTACATAACAAAAGGCCACCCCGAAAGATGGCCTCATGCGTTGTGCTAATGCTGGGTCAATGCATTCCACTAATCCGGTGTTCAATAGTGGTAGTGCAAGGCGTTCAGGTAGCGGGCGACCTCTGCAACGTCGCTATCGGTCCAGCCTAATCCCGCAACCTCCTGCCATCTATTCACTTCTGACTGCAAACTCGCCCGGTCAGTGACAAGTTGCTTGTCGCGCCAATGAATCTGGGTAGTGTGACAGGCGATGCAATGTATCGAGTACAGCAACTCACCTCGTGTGGCGTCCCGCATCGGCAATGCATCGGCATGCGCAAGATTTCCGAGCAAGACAAACATTGCAACGAGTAGCGATCTGTAAAACATACCGTCTCCCATCCGTGCGCTAATGGTTTGAGTATAAGCTTACGGAACCGCAGACTGCTCAAGCAACTTGCATGCGCCCACCAGACGCTGCTACTTAACTCTTCGGATTCGCCCCTGGCTTCCTACCGGGTGCAGGGCGCGGGATGTATCCGGCAATCCTGCACTGGAACCCCTCCACTGGCTTGCCGTTGGTGTAGCTGGTGACGCTGCATCGGGAGATGTCACCTTGCGCGGACAGTTCCGAAAGCGATGTTCTCACCTCGGAAAGCGAAATTCCGGTGGCTGCCGCAATCTCCAGGTCGAGCAGTTGGCCGTGTTTCTTCAGGTATTCATAAACCTCGGAAGTGTGCATGTGGAATCCCTTTCTGAAGGCTGAGGTGCTGGATTGCGAAAGCAATAAACCAATTCTTGCGAACCGGCCTGCTGCTGGTTTTACTGGTGGGCCCGCAGGGACTTGAACCCTGGACCAAAGGATTATGAGTCCTCTGCTCTAACCAACTGAGCTACAGGCCCGAACTCTTTAGGTGCCGTTCGGTGTCGAGGAAGCTGCGCAGTTTGTCGGAGCGGCTGGGGTGGCGCAGCTTGCGCAGGGCCTTGGCTTCTATCTGGCGGATGCGCTCGCGGGTGACGTCGAATTGCTTGCCGACTTCTTCCAGCGTGTGGTCGGTGTTCATTTCGATGCCGAAGCGCATGCGCAGCACCTTGGCTTCCCTCGTCGTCAGCGTGTCCAGGATGTCTTTCGTGACGCCGCGCAGACTCGAATACATGGCTGCATCAGCGGGCGCCAGTGTTGCTTGGTCCTCGATGAAATCGCCAAGGTGGGAGTCGTCGTCGTCGCCGATCGGGGTTTCCATGGAGATCGGTTCCTTGGAGATTTTCATGATCTTGCGGATCTTCTCCTCGGGCATGTCCATCTTCTTGGCCAGCGTGGCGGGATCTGGCTCGGCGCCGGTTTCCTGCAGTATCTGGCGGCTGATCCGGTTCATCTTGTTGATCGTTTCGATCATGTGCACCGGAATGCGGATGGTCCGCGCCTGGTCGGCAATCGAGCGGGTGATGGCCTGGCGGATCCACCACGTGGCGTAGGTCGAGAACTTGTAGCCACGGCGGTATTCAAACTTGTCCACCGCTTTCATCAGGCCGATGTTGCCTTCCTGGATCAGGTCGAGGAACTGCAGGCCGCGATTGGTGTATTTCTTGGCAATCGAGATGACCAGGCGCAGGTTGGCTTCGATCATTTCGCGCTTGGCGCGACGTGCCTTGGCTTCGCCGGTGGACATCTGCTTGTTGATGTCCTTCAGGTCCTTGAGCGGGATGCCGATGTGGTCCTGGAGGGCGATCAGCTTCTTCTGTTCTTCCTTGATGGCCGGCGCGTTGCGGGTCAGGATGGCAACGTAGGTCTTGGGCGCGGCGGCTATTTCGGCATCGACCCAAGCGAGATTGACTTCGTTGCCCGGGAACACCTGGATGAAGTGCGGACGAGGCATCTTGACCTTTTCCACACTGATTTGCTGAATCTTGCGTTCGGATTTGCGAACCAGTTCGACCATGCCGCGCACGCTGTCGCACAGGCGTTCGATCGAGCGCGAGGTGAAGCGGATGTTCATCAGTTCGTCGGTAATCTGCTGACGGATCTTGAGGTAGGTCTTGTCCTGCGAGCCCTTGCTGGCCAGCGCTTTCTGCAACTTGACGTGCAGGCCCTTGATGATATTGAAGCGCACCAGGGCGTCGGTCTTGAGTTGTAGCAGGGAGGCCGACACGGCGCCGGCGCCGCCATCTTCGTCCCCCTCTTCATCTACCTCGTCGCCGATGTCATCGGGCAAATCGGCAGTCGGGGCGGCTTCGACGGCGTTCGGGTCGATCAGGCCATCGACCAGTTCGTCGATGCGCATTTCTTCGGACTCGATCTTGGCGGCCATCTCGATGATGTCGGCAATCGTCGTCGGGCAGGCCGAAATCGCCTGCACCATGTGCTTGAGTCCATCCTCGATGCGCTTGGCGATCTCGATTTCGCCTTCGCGGGTGAGCAGTTCGACCGAGCCCATTTCGCGCATGTACATGCGGACCGGGTCGGTGGTGCGGCCGAACTCGGAGTCGACCGTGGACAGCGCCTGTTCGGCCTGTTCTTCGACGTCGTCGTCGTCGGTCGGCCGGGCGGCGGTATCGGACATCAGCAGGTCTTCGGCAGCCGGGGCTTCGTCGAAGACCTGGATGCTCATGTCGCTGAAGGTGGAGATGATCGTCTCGATACTCTCGGCGTCAACGACGTCATCCGGCAGGTGGTCATTGATTTCGGCGTACGTGAGGTAGCCGCGTTCCTTGCCGAGCTTGATCAGGTTTTTGAGGCGCGTCTTGCGGGCCTCCGCATCCAGCGGAGCGGGAGCTTCCGTCAGTGCGCCCGCGAGCAGCGCCTTTTCGGCAGCCTTCTCCTTGGCCTTGCTGGTACGAGCCTTGGGGGCTTCCTTAGCGATGTCTTTTGCTTTTGCCTTGACCATGACCACAATCCATTTGATTGGAGAAAACCGTAGATTATACCTTAACTTAGCTGCGTTTTTCCCGGTTGGAAAGACGAATGTAAGCCTGTTTTTCCTCGGGTGTCAGCCCGGCAACGCCAAGTTTCTGCACCCGGATTTGCAACTCGGCGAAAGCGCGCTTCTGGTCGCCCTCCTGAAGTTTTTCCAGGGTTGCGCGGAACTCAGTCTCTGCCTCACCTTCGTCAAACGGATTGCCGAGAAGTTCCGCCGCGAAAGTCTCGAACAGCGCCTCTTCGGGCAGGCCGCGGATTTTCTCGCGCAGGCTGGCGTAGCTGGAGGAATCGGGGTTGGCGGTCACCAGTTTGTGCAGCAGGCGCAGCGCCGGACGCTCCGCGGTATCGGGCAGCAGAGCGACCGGCAAGCCCTTGGCCAGGTAAGGTTTTTGCAGAACGATGCGCAGCAGGTTGCGCGTCAGTGACGGTGCGGTGCGACTGGCCTTCGGCGGCGCCGAGGGCGTGTAGGATTTCAGTTCGCAGAGGCGCTCGACCTCGCTCTGGGCGAAACCGCTGGCTTCGGCCAGGCGCTTGACCAGTTGCAGGCGCAGCAGCGGGGTCGGCAGCTTGAGCAGCAAGGGTTTTGCCTCGTAAATGAGCTGTGCCTTGCCTTCGGAGCTGGTCAGGTCGCAGCGCTGACCCAGTTCGCGCAGCAGGAAGTCGGAGAGCGGCATGGCCTGCTTCACCAGGCGATCGAACTCCTCCTTGCCGTGGGCGCGGATGTAGCTGTCCGGGTCGTCCTCCTGGGGCAGGAAGACGAAACCCAGTCGTTTATTGTCAACCAGCGCTTCCAGCGAATTTTCCAGCGCGCGCCAGGCGGCCTTGCGGCCGGCGTTGTCGCCGTCGAAACAGAAGACGATGCGGTCAACCTGGCGCAGCAGCTTGTTTACGTGGGTGGCCGTGGTGGCGGTGCCGAGTGTGGCGACGGCGTTGCCGACCCCGTTCTGGGCGAGCGCGATGACGTCCATGTAGCCTTCGGTGACGATGGCCGTGTTGGTGTCGCGCAGCGCCTGGCGGGCCTGTGGCAGGCCGAACAGTTCGCGACCCTTCTCGAACAGCGGTGTTTCGGGCGAGTTCAGGTATTTCGGTTCGCCCTGGTCGATGATGCGCCCGCCGAAGGCGATGATGTCGCCCTTGGGGTTGATGATGGGGATCATCAGCCGGTCGCGGAAGCGGTCGTAGCGGCGGCCGGCCTCATTCTCGATGACCAGCCCGGCCAGCTTCAATTCCTCGGCGTTGTAGTCGGGGAAAACCGCCTGCAGGTTCTGCCAGCCGTCCGGCGCGTAGCCCATGCCGAAACGGGCAGCGACTTCCCCGGTGAACCCGCGTTTCTTGCAATATTCGACGGCGCGCGGCGAGGCCTTCAACTGGTCCTTGTAATACTGTGCCGCACGGGCCATGACCTCGATCAGCGCGCGCGTCTGGCCCGGCTTCTCATCGTTGATGCTGCGCCCTTCGCTTTCCGGTACCTGCATGCCGGCGCGGCTGGCCAGTTCCTTGATGGCGTCGACAAAGCCCAGGCCCTGGTATTCCATGACGAAGCTGATCGCCGTGCCGTGGGCGCCGCAGCCAAAGCAGTGATAGAACTGCTTGGTCGGGCTGACCGTGAACGAGGGCGACTTTTCGTTGTGGAAGGGGCAGCAGGCGGCATAGTTGGCGCCCGCTTTTTTCAACGGGACGTAGCCATCCACCAGGTCGACAATATCAATCCGGGCCAGTAAATCCTGGATGAATGAATCCGGGATCATGGGGTCATCATCGCGATACTTTGCCAAGGGGGCTTCCTGCCGGGCGTCAGATCGCATGCTGTTCGCGTCTCGCGATGTCTCCATGGTTTAACCTGCAAGCGCGGCCTTGACCAGCCTGGAGACTTCCGCCATGTCCGCCTTGCCGGCGAGGCGCGGTTTGAGCACGCCCATCAGCTTGCCCATGTCGGCCGGACCCTTGGCGCCAGTTTCAGCGATGGCGGCAGCGACGGCCGCAGCGGTTTCTTCGGCGCTCATTTTTTCCGGCAGGTAGGCGGCGAGGACGGCGATCTCGAATTTCTCGGCGTCGGCCAGATCCTGGCGGCCGGCGGCTTCGTACTGGGTGACGCTGTCCTTGCGCTGCTTGGTCAGCTTTTCGATGACGGCGACGACCGCTGCATCGTCGAGTTCGATGCGCTCATCGACTTCCCTTTGCTTGACGGCGGCCAGCAGCAGGCGAATGGCGCCCAGTTTTGCTGATTCCTTGGCCTTCATGGCCGTTTTCATGTCTTCGGTGATGCGTGCTTTGAGGCTCATGGTGTATTTCTCGGAAAGGTCGCCGGAAAAAAGACAAAGCCGCCAGCTTTAGGGGCGGGCGGCTCTTTTTGCTACGAAACGTTCTGAATTAGAACAGTTTCGGCGGCAGGGTCAGGCTACGGAGGCGCTTGTGCTGACGTTTGACAGCAGCGGCAGCCTTACGCTTGCGTTCGGTCGTGGGCTTTTCGTAAAACTCACGGGCGCGCAGCTCGGTCAGGAGGCCCGTCTTCTCGACAGTACGCTTGAAGCGGCGAATGGCCACCTCGAACGGCTCGTTTTCCTTGACACGAATGTTCGGCATATAAATCACCCCCTTCCGTTAGGCGCCTGCCAGGTCAAGTAAACGGCAGTGCGCGCAAAATTGTGTCCGCATGGTTGCGGAAAGCCGAACAGTATATGGCAAAAAAGCTTTTTGCTTCAAGTGTTAAAATGCGCGCCGATGTTAATCCTTGGCGTTGAATCCTCCTGCGACGAGACCGGTATCGCGCTCTATGACAGCGAAGCCGGTCTGCTGTCACACGCGCTGCACTCGCAGGTGGCGATGCACGCCGAGTACGGCGGTGTGGTGCCTGAACTGGCCTCGCGTGACCATATCCGGCGTGTCGTGCCGCTGTTGCGCGAAGCATTGAGCAGTGCCAAACGCTCGCTGGCCGACGTCGATGCGGTGGCCTACACGCGCGGTCCGGGGCTGGCCGGCGCATTGCTGGTCGGTTGCGCCTTTGCCGAGGCGCTGGCCGTGGCGCTCGACAAGCCGACGATTCCGGTGCATCACCTCGAAGGCCATCTGCTGTCGCCACTGTTGTCTGCCGATCCGCCGGCTTTCCCGTTCGTCGCGCTGCTGGTTTCGGGGGGCCACACGCAATTGATGAAGGTGACTGGCGTCGGCGAGTACGAATTGCTCGGTGAAACACTGGATGACGCGGCGGGCGAGGCCTTCGACAAGAGCGCCAAGTTGCTCGGCCTGCCTTATCCCGGCGGCGCCTTGCTGTCCATGCTGGCCGAGCGGGGAACCCCCGGTGTTTACGAATTGCCGCGCCCGATGCTGCATTCCGGCGATCTGAGCTTCAGTTTTTCCGGGCTGAAGACGGCGGTGTTGACGCTGGTTCGTGAGCAAGCAGAGCCGCTGACCGATGAATTCAGAGCGGACGCCGCGCGTGCCTTTCAGGAAGCCATCGTCGAGGTGCTGGTCAAGAAATCGCTGAAGGCCTTGAAGCTGACCGGCCTCAAGCAACTGGTGGTGGCCGGTGGCGTCGGCGCCAACCGGCAGTTGCGGTCAACCCTGGACGAAGAGGCAAAACGCAAACGCTTCCGCGTCTATTACCCCGAACTGGAATTCTGTACCGACAACGGCGCGATGATCGCGCTGGCGGGCTGCCTGCGCCTTCAGGCCGGGACGCCAGCGAAGCAGGCCGGCGAGTTCGCGGTGCAGCCGCGCTGGCCGTTGATGGACATGTCGACCAGCGGCACAAAGTAGAAAATTGGCCTTTTTTCGCCGTTGACCGCGCCCCGCAGGAAGTCCCTTTGGGGGGCAGCAATCCGCTTCTTATTCCTGCGCTTCGGGCAATCCTTGCATGGCGGATTGCGCTTGCAGCATTTCTTTCCCGTGGTCGTCCATCCGCCTGCTCGGTTTCGCCACGAACAGACGCTCAACTACGCCTTTGTCTCGCAAGAAAGCGATGCAAGGTCGCGGTTGAGCGTGGTAAATCCTTCCCTTAAAGATCAGGCAAGGTCGTAACGATCAAGGTTCATCACCTTGTTCCAGGCGGCCACGAAGTCGCGCACGAAGGCCTGCTGCGCGTCGTTGCTCGCATAGACTTCGGCGATGGCGCGGAGCTGGGAGTTCGAACCGAAGACGAGATCGACGACGGTGCCTGTCCATTTGAGCTCGCCCGTCGCGCGGTCGCGTCCCTCCAGCACGCCTTCGGAGGTGGCTGACTTTTGCCACTTCGTTCCCATGTCGAGCAGGTTCACGAAGTAGTCATTGGTCAGCGCTTCGGGCCGCTGGGTAAACACGCCGTGGGCGGAATGATCGAAGTTCGCATTCAGGGCGCGCATGCCGCCGATCAGCACCGTCATCTCGGGGGCGGTCAGCGTCAGCAGTTGCGCCTTGTCCACCAGCAGTTCGGCCGCCGATGCCTTCGAGTCCCTTGCGGGCGTAGTTGCGGAACCCGTCGGCGACCGGCTCCAGCACGGCGAACGATTCAACGTCGGTCTGCGCTTGCGACGCATCGGTGCGCCCCGGCGCGAAGGGCACCTTGACGTCGTGACCGGCCTTCTGCGCTGCGGCTTCGACCGCTGCGCAGCCGCCCAGCACGATCAGGTCGGCCAGCGAGACTTTCTTGCCGCCGGACTGCGTGGCGTTGAAATCCTTCTGGATCGCTTCCAGCGTCTGCAGAACCTTCGCCAGTTCGGCCGGCTGGTTGACTTCCCAATCCTTCTGCGGCGCCAGGCGAATGCGCGCGCCATTGGCGCCACCGCGCTTGTCGCTGCCACGGAAAGTCGCAGCGGATGCCCAGGCGGTGGTGACCAGTTGCGCGATGGTGAGGCCGGAGGCCAGGATCTTGGCCTTCAGTGCGGCAATGTCCTGTTCGTCGACCAGTGGGTGATCGACGGCGGGAACGGGGTCTTGCCAGATCAGCTCTTCCTTGGGCGCCAGCGGGCCCAGGTAGCGGGCGCGCGGGCCCATGTCGCGGTGCGTCAGCTTGAACCAGGCGCGGGCGAAGGCGTCTGCCAACTCATCCGGGTGCGCGTGGAAATGCCGCGAAATCGGCTCGTAGATCGGGTCGAAACGCATCGCCATGTCCGCGGTGGTCATGATGAGCTGCACCCGCTTCGATGCGTCGGCGGCGGCCGGCGCCTGATTGCTGTCGGTCGCATGTTTCGGCGTCCACTGCCAGGCACCCGCCGGGCTTTTCTCCACGACCCACTCGTTGCCGAACAACATGTCCAGATAGCTGTTGTCCCACTGTCGTCGGGGTCGGCGTCCATGATACCCTCCAGACCGCTGCTGATCGTGTCGCCGCCCTTTCCACTGCCGTAGCTGCTCTTCCAGCCCAGCCCCTGCTCCTCGATGCCGGCAGCTTCCGGCTCGGGGCCCACGTGAGTTGCCGGGCCAGCGCCATGGCATTTGCCGAAGGTGTGGCCGCCGACGGTGAGTGCGACGGTCTCGTAATCGTTCATCGCCATCCGCGCGAAAGTCTCGCGAACGTCCCGGCCGCGATGCGACCGGATCCGGATTGCCGTTCGGGCCTTCCGGATTGACGTAGATCAGGCCCATCTGCACAGCGCCGAGCGGGTTCTCGAGGCTCACGGTCGCCGGCGTGGCGCTTGTCGTCCAGCCACTTGTTCTCGCTGCCCCAGTAGATGTCCTCTTCCGGCTCCCAGATGTCCGGACGGCCGCCACCGAAGCCGAAGGTCTTGAAGTCCCATCGATTCCAGCGCGATATTGCCGGCGAGGATCATCAGGTCGGCCCAGGAGAGCTTGTTGCCGTATTTCTGCTTGATCGGCCACAGCAGGCGGCGCGCCTTGTCGAGGTTGACGTTATCCGGCCAGCTGTTGAGGGGCGCGAAGCGCTGGTTGCCGGTCCCGGCGCCACCACGGCCGTCGGAAATGCGGTAGGTGCCGGCGCTGTGCCACGCCATGCGAATGAACAGCGGGCCGTAGTGACCGTAGTCGGCGGGCCACCAGTCCTGCGAATCGGTCATCAGCGGCATGGAGATCACTTAATCACGGCGTCCAGGTCGAGGCTCTTGAACGCTTCGGCGTAGTCGAACGCCTCGCCCATCGGGTCGGACTTGGCCGAGTGCTGGTGCAGGATGTTCAGTTTCAGTTGATTGGGCCACCAATCCGCGTTCGATGGCGCGCCGGCGACGGTGTGTTTGCGAACGTCACCCGAGAACGGGCATTTTGCTTCGTTGGTCATGGTCATCTCCTTGGATGGTTTGCAGCTTGCCAAGGGCGCCCCTCGGGTGCGCGATGCTGGCTGGAATCAGTAGTTTTCGGAAAGGCTGGCAAGGATTTCGACGTAATCCTCCCAGAGCAGTTCCTCCTGAACGAAGTGCTGAATGAGTCGGGAAATCATGGTGCCCTCCAGTGCTGAATGCAGATCGTGCCGATCTGATGTAAGCAGTCTAGGCGCCGGGCGTTGATTGTGCCAATCGATTGTTACAATATTAGCGATTGGATTTTGCTATGGGTTCGGCAACGGCTAATCGCGTCGACGATTGCTTGGCGTCAGTGCTTTTTCTTGCTGCCGATCTTGGCTTCCTGGCCGGCCAGCAGGCGCTGGAGGTTCTGCCAGTGCTTGCCGATCAGGGCGAGGGCGAGGATGCCGACGACAACGGCCTGGCTGTTTCCGCCATGCATCAGCACCGTGTAAACCGGCGCCAGGGCGGCAGCGAGAATGGCGGCCAGCGACGAGTAGCGGAAGGCGTAGGCGGTGAACAGCCAGGTGCCGGCGACAGCCAGGCCGAGCAGCGGGTCGAGGGCGAACAGCACGCCGGCGGCGGTGGCGACGCCCTTGCCACCCTTGAACTTGAGGAAAATCGGGAACAGGTGGCCGAAGAAGACGGCCAGCGCGACGAGGCCGATGACGTTGTCGCTGAAACCCATGCGCTGGGCGATATAGACCGCGGCCCAGCCCTTGAGCGCATCGCCGATCAGCGTGAACAGCGCCGCTTTCTTGTTGCCACCGCGCAGCACGTTGGTCGCGCCGGGATTGCCGGAGCCGTAGCTGCGCGGGTCGGCCAGGCCGAATATCCTGGAAGAGACCATGGCAAAGGAAACGGAACCGAGCAGGTAGGCGGCGAGGATGGCGAGGACGGTTTGCATGGGGCGCGGGTGTCACTGAGGTACAATCGCGGCGGATTTTACACCCCTGACTACGGTTGACCGCCAAATGGACATCATTTTCATCGACGAACTGCGCGCCGCGACGTGGATAGGCATCTATCCGCGCGAAAAGGCCATGCCGCAGACGGTCGAGATTTCACTGCAAATCGGCGTGTTAACCGCATCAGCCGGGGCCAGCGACGATATTCGCGATACCGTCGATTACGCCGTGGTCGTCGAGCGTTTGCGGGCGGATCTGGCGGCCAGCCATTTCAATCTTCTGGAAGCGCTGGCCGAGCATGTGGCGACTTACCTGCTGGAAACGTTTGCCGTCCACTGGGTGCGCATTTCGGTCGCCAAACTAGGCATGATGCCGAACGTCAAACGCGTCGGCGTGATCATCGAACGCTCTATTTGACGAGTTTGACGTCCACGGTTTTGGGCTGCAGAGCCTGCACAATGTCGTGTGGATGCACGCCAACCAGATAACCGCGCCGCCCTCCGTTGATGTAGATCAGCGCCAGGTCGAGAATCGATTTTTCCAGGTAGATCGGCATCGGTTTTTTGGTGCCGAACGGGCTGGTGCCGCCGACCAGATAGCCAGTGTGACGGTTGGCGACTTCCGGCTGGCAGGGTTCGACCTTCTTGCAGCCGATCTGGCGCGCGAGTTCCTTGGCCGATACCTTGCAGTCGCCGTGCATCAGGACGATCAGCGGCTTGGCGTTTTCATCCTCGAAAATCAGCGTCTTGACCACGGCGTGTTCGGCGACATTCAGCTCGCGGGCCGAAACCTTGGTGCCGCCATGCTCTTCGTAGGTATAGAGATGGCTGGAGAAGGGAATCTTGTGCGACTTCAGGAACTTGGTGGCCCGGGTTTCGGGCGCGTGGTCACTATTGTTCATGGTTGCCAAGCTTGTCAGTAATAAATGCCATTCGATTCATGCGCCCAGGCGACTACCGCTTTCCGGCGTTTTTCGACAAGGCAAGCAGAAGGAAGAAACACCCCAAGACCATTCCCGCAATCCCGCCCTGAAGCAGGGTGACCGTCTCGAATCCTCCAAGCCAGTGCAGCCCGGAGAGTCGAGAGATACCGCTGATTAGGCACAAGAGCATCCCAAGCACGCCGGCGATTCGGCCAAGTAATACCAATGAATTTTCCATTTTCCTCAACTCCGCGCAGAATCTTTGAGCAGGCAACCCGAGTCAGTGACGACTGATGCCATGAGCAATGATATGCGCAAGCAACGGTTCGGGGAAATCAGAATTCAACCTCGCGGGTGATGCACGGCGTGCAGGCTCTTCAGCCGTTCACGGGCGACGTGGGTGTAGATCTGCGTCGTCGAGATGTCGGCATGGCCGAGCAGCAGTTGCACCACGCGCAGGTCCGCGCCGTGGTTGAGCAGGTGAGTGGCGAAGGCGTGGCGCAAGACGTGTGGCGACAACTTTTCCGGGGCGATGCCGGCGACTGGTGCATAGCGCTTGATCAGTTGCCAGAAGGCCTGGCGGGTCATGGCGCCGCCGCGGGCGGTGACGAACAGCGCGTCGCTCTGCTGGCCCTTGAGGATTTCCGGCCGCGCCTCGTTGAGGTAGCGCCCCAGCCAGTCGATGGCCAGTTCGCCGAGCGGCACCAGGCGTTCCTTGCTGCCTTTGCCGAGCGCGCGCAGGACGCCCTCGTTGAAGCCGATTTCGTGCAGTTTCAGATTGACCAGTTCGGAAACGCGCAGCCCGGTGGCGTAGAGGGTTTCCAGCATGGCGCGGTCGCGCAGGCCGAGCGCAGTGCCGAGGTCCGGTGCGACAAGCAGGTTACCGACCTGTTTCTCCGACATCACCTTGGGCAAACGCGAAGGACGGGTCGGGTTGGCGAGCTTCAGCGTCGGGTCGACGACGATGCGGCCGCGCGCCAGCTGCCAGCGGTAGAAACGGCGCAGCGTGGACAGGTAGCGGGCCTGCGAACTGGCGCGCGTCTGGTGCGAGAGGTGGGCGATGAAGGTGGTGAGGGTCGTTTCGCGGATGTCGAGTAGCGGCTCGTGCGCATTGTTGGCCAGCCACAATACCAGCCGGCCGAGGTCGGAGCGATAGCTGTCGAGTGTTGCCTTGGCCAGCCCGTCTTCCAGCCAGAGGGCGTCGCAAAAAGTGTCGATCTCGGCGAGATCAGCCGGGGAGGCTGTGTTCATGCTTCAGCAACCAGCGTTTGACGTCGAGCAGGAAGCCGCCGCCCTGGCGGCTGAAGCCGCCCAGTCCGCCGCCCGTGGCGACCACGCGATGGCAGGGGACGACCAGCGGGAACGGGTTGGCGCCGCAGGCCTGACCAACGGCGCGTGGGGCATTTTTGAGCATTTTTGCCAGTTTGACCGTAGGTATCCGTCCGGCCGGGCGGAATGGCGGCGATCTGTGCCCAGACCCGGCGCTGGAAAGCGGTGCCGGAAGGTCGCAGCGGCAGGCCGAATTGAAAGGCGGGATCGTTCAGGTAGGCCTGGATCTGGCGCACCGCTTCGGCGGCGAGCGGTGTTGTCGGGGCCTGTTCCGGCTGTGGCTCCAGAAATTCGATGGTCGTGATTTCGTCGTCGGTGCACTGCACGCCGAGCGAAAAACCGGGAGCGGCGACAATGGCGTTGTACGAACTGGCGATCATGAAGTTCTCCTGAGCAGACGAGAGCGTTTCGACCGCCGTGTCTACAGAACGGTCAGGGATTTTCGCTGGCTAGGCGCGAACGTGTCCGTCGCCGAGCACGATCCACTTCTGGCTGGTCAGCCCTTCGAGACCGACCGGGCCGCGGGCGTGGATCTTGTCGGTCGAGATGCCGATCTCGGCGCCCAGGCCGTATTCGAAACCATCGGCAAAGCGCGTCGAGGCGTTGACCATCACCGAGGCCGAATCGACTTCGCGCAGGAAGCGCATGGCCTTCGGGTGGTTGTCGGTGACGATGGCTTCGGTGTGGTGCGAGCGAGTATTTGTTGATGTGGGCGATGGCCTCGTCGATGCCGGCAACGACCTTGACCGAAATGATCGGCGCCAGGATATTCGGTGTAGTAGTCCTCGTCGCGTCGCGGCTTTCGCCTCGTTCGGCACGATGGCCTGCGTCTCGGCGCAGCCGCGGATTTCGACGCCCTTGGCCGGTCAGCATGTGGGCAATCGGCGGCAGCAGCATGGCGGCGACGCGAGCGGTCGACGAGCAGCGATTCGGCGGTGTTGCAGGTGCCGTAGCGCTGGGTCTTGGCGTTCTCGACGATCTTCAGCGCCTTGTTCGGATCGGCTTCCTCTTCGAGGTAAACGTGGCAGTTGCCGTCGAGGTGCTGGATCATCGGCACGCGCGCATTCGGCCAGCAGGCGGGCGATCAGGCCCTTGCCGCCGCGCGGCACGATGACATCGACGAATTCGCGCATGGTGATCAGTTCGCCAACAGCGGCGCGGTCGGTGGTGTCGATGACCTGCACGGCATCGGCCGGCAGACCGGCGGCTTGCAGGCCTTCGCTGGACCAGCGCGGCGATGGCGCGGTTGGAGCGGATGGCTTCCGAGCCGCCGCGCAGGATGGCGGCGTTGCCGGATTTCAGGCACAGCGCCGGCGGCGTCGGCCGTGACGTTCGGGCGGGCTTCGTAGATGATGCCGATGACGCCGAGCGGCACGCGCATCTTGCCGACCTGGATGCCGGACGGGCGGAACTTGAATTCGCCCATCTCGCCGATCGGATCGGGCAGCGTGGCGACCTGCTCGACGCCTTCGGCCATGCTGTCGACGCCTTTTTCGGACAGGGTCAGGCGGTCGAGCATGGCGGGTTCCAGCCCGGCGGCGCGGGCGGCAGCGAGATCTTCCTGGTTGGCGGCGACCAGCGCGGCCTTTTCGCGGCGGATGGCGGCGGCGATGGCGAGCAGGGCGGCGTTCTTCTCGGCGGTCGAGGCGCGAGGCGAGGCGGCGCGAGGCGGCACGGGCCTGGCGGCCGACGGTCTGCATGTAGTCCTTGATGTCCATGATGTTCCGGATTCAGTGCAAAGGAACATTATAGCCAGCAAAATTAGAGGGAACTTCCGGAACCGGGTAAACTCTTATCCGCAACGACAATATGGGTTTTCATCGGGGACGAAATGGCTGAAAAACTGATCCTGCCGGCTGAGGTCAAGGTTTGTGCAACATGCACCTACTGGGATGGCGAGCGCCACGTGGATGCCGAAATGAAACTGGTCGTCGTGGCGGAGAATTGCACCGGCGAGTGCTTGGTACAGGCGCTGCAGAAGCACGGCGTCACCGACGTTCGCAACGAGTGCGACTGCATGTGGGAAGACCTCGGGCCGGACAGCGAAATACCCGCCGAGTAGTTATTTCTGCGTGCCGAGGCTGAGGCCGAGGCGCAGGAATTCTTCCCAGATGTTGCCCTGACCGATGCCCTTGGCGAGTCGGTCGATTTTCCCCGCGTGTTGCAGCGCAGCTTCGAGTGTTGCGGTCGACAGTCGCTGCACGGCCTTTTTCACCGGATTGGCGCGCGGTCCCCAGACCTTGGCTTCCTTGAGCAGCATGTCGAGCGGCTTGCCGCGATCGAGGCCGCCGCGTAGCAGCGCCAGCGTCCGGATTTCCTCGCTCATTGCCCACAGCACCAGCGGCGGCGGCTCGCCTTCATGCATCAGCCCGTCGAGCGTGCGGCTCAGGCGGGTGATGTCGCCGGCCAGCAAGGCCTCGCGCAGGCCGTCGATGTCGTAGCGGGCGACATTGAGCACGGCTTCGCGGATCTGTTCCAGCGACAGCGCGCCCGCCGGGTAGAGCAGGCCGAGCTTCTGGATTTCCTGGTGCGCGGCGAGCAGGTTGCCTTCGACGCGCTCGGCGATGAACTTGAGGCCTTCGAGCTCGGCGTTCTGCTGCTGGCGGCGCAGGCGGCCGGCGATCCAGCCCGGCAGTTCGGCGAGCGGCGGCGCCATCAGCTTGATCGCGACGCCGGCATTGACCAGCGTGGTGAACCAGACGGCCTTTTCCTCGCGCCAGTCGAGTTCCGGCAGGGTGATCAGCAGCAGGTTGTCCGGTGACAGGTTCCGGCACCAGTCCTGCAGCGCCGCACCGCCTTCCTTGCCCGGCTTGCCGGTGGGGATGCGCAGGTCGATCAGCTTGTGGTCGCCGAACAGGGACAGGTTGCCGCCGGCCGCCAGCAACTGGTTCCAGTCGAAAGTGCGGCAGCACGGTGAGCACTTCGCGTTCGCTGTAACCCTGCTGGCGCGCTTTGGCGCGGATGGCGTCGGCGGCTTCGATGACCAGCAGCGGCTCGTCGCCGTAAAGCACATAGAGCGGACGCAACTCGCGTTCGAGGTGCGCGGCGAGTTGTTCGCCCTTGAGCAGCATCAGTCGTCTTCTTCGAGATCGGGGTTCTTCGGCTTGATGATCGACAGGCGCCGGATGATCTGGTTGACCAGGTCGTTGTTCATGTCGCGCCAGAGCAGGCCCTCTTCCAGGTCCTTGGCGAGCACTGTCGAATCGTCGTAGGTGATGTCGCGCGACAGGTTGATCTCGTTGGAGCCGACCAGTTCCTGGCCCTTGGCGTTGACCAGGCGGAACTTGTAATCGAGTTGCAGGCGGTATTCACGGACGCGACCCTGGGCGTTCACGCTGAGAATGGTCTTGATCCGGCTGTCCTGCAGTTGCTGGAAGACCGCCTCGGCATCCTTGGCGCTGTCGACAATCTTGGTCTGACCCGTCGCGTTGATGTAGCGCTGCATCCAGATGCGGACGTCGGCGGTTTCCGGCAACGCAATGTACAGCGTCTTGTAGGGCAGGTTGCCGCTGAGCGTCCCGCGCAACTGGAAGCCGCAGCCGGCAACGATGATTGCCAGCGTCAGGGCGAGAATGATGCGGAACGGGACGCGCATGGCGATTCCTCAGACGACGATATTGACCAGACGGCCCGGCACGACGACAACCTTCTTCGCCGGCTTGCCTTCCATGAACTTGACGGCGCCTTCGGAGGCCAGCGCGGCGGCTTCGATGCTCGCCTTGTCGGCCTCGGCAGCAACGCGGATGGAGCCGCGCAGCTTGCCGTTGACCTGCACCATCAGCTCGATTTCGTCCTGCTTCAGCGCGGCCGGATCGGCCTTCGGGAAGGCCTGCACAGCCGGCATCCTGGCCCGGCTTCAGTTCGGCGTAGAGCGCCTGGCCGATGTGCGGGACGATGGGGAAGAGCAGCAGGGCGATGCTTTCCAGCGTTTCCTGCGCCAGCTTGCGGCCGGTGGCGTCGGCGAGATCGGTCTTGTCGTAGGCGTTGAGCAGTTCCATCACGGCGGCGATGGCGGTGTTGAACTGCTTGCGGCGGCCGTAGTCGTCGGCCACCTTGCCCATGGTCTGGTGCAGCTTGCGGCGCAGGTCGGCTTGCGCGGTCGACAGGGAATTCTGCTCAAATTTGGCATCGACCAGGCCGGCCTGGACGTGGTCGTAAGTCGTCTTCCACAGGCGACGCAGGAAGCGGTAAGCGCCTTCGACGCCGGCGTCGGACCATTCCAGCGACTGGTCCGGCGGCGAGGCGAACATGATGAACAGGCGCGCGGTGTCGGCGCCGTACTGGTCGATCAGGGCCTGCGGATCGACGCCGTTGTTCTTCGACTTCGACATCTTCTCGGTGCCGCCGATGACCACCGGCAGGCCGTCGGCCTTCAGCGTGGCGCCGGTCGGGCGGCCGCGCTCGTCGGTGACGACGTCGACGTCGGCCGGGTTGATCCACAGCTTCTTGCCGCCGTCGAGATCGCGGTAGAAGGTCGGGGCGACGACCATGCCCTGGGTCAGCAGGTTGGTGAACGGCTCGCCGAGCATCGCCACCAGCCCGACGTCGCGCATCAGCTTGTGTGAAGAAGCGCGCATACAGCAGATGCAGGATGGCGTGCTCGATGCCGCCGATGTACTGGTCGATCCGACCGGCAGCCAGTAGTTGGCGCGCTCGTCGACCATGGCCTGGTCGTTGTCCGGGCAGGCGTAGCGCAGCGTAAGTACCAGGACGACTCGACGAAAGTGTCCATGGTGTCGGTTTCGCGCTCGGCCGTTGCCGCCGCACTTCGGGCACGTTGCACTCGTAGAACTCGGGCATCTTGCCAGCGGCGAGCCGGCGCCGGTGATCTCGACGTTCTCCGGCAGCACCACCGGCAACTGCTCGTCCGGCACCGGCACGTCGCCGCAGGTCGGGCAATGGATGATCGGGATCGGGCAGCCCCAGTAGCGCTGGCGCGAAATGCCCCAGTCGCGCAGGCGGAACTGCACCTTCTTGTCGCCCAGGTCCTTGGCTGGCGAGGTCGGCGGCAATGGCGTCGACGGCGTGCTTCGTAATCCAGGCCGTCGTATTTGCCGGAATTGACACAGCACGCCGCGTTGCCTTGTCGGCGTACCACTCCTGCCCAGGCGTCAGTGGCTGAAAGCTTTCGCCCGTCAACGTGCGATCGACCTGCTTGATCGGCAGGTTGTATTTCTGCGCAAAGGCGAAATCGCGCTCGTCATGCGCCGGCACCGCCATCACCGCGCCTTCGCCGTAGCTCATCAGCACGTAGTTGCCGACCCAGACTCGGGACCTGTTCGCCGGTCAGCGGATGGGTGACGAAGATGCCGGTCGGCATGCCCTTCTTTTCCATCGTCGCCATGTCGGCTTCGGCGACGCCGCCGTGCTTGCATTCCTCGATGAAGGCGGCCAGTTCCGGGTTGTTCTGCCGCGGCGCGCGTGGCCAGCGGATGCTCGGCGGCGACGGCGCACGAAGGTCACGCCCATGATGGTGTCGGCGCGGGTGGTGAAGACCCACAGCTTTTCCGGCTTGCCATCGAGTTCGTAGCGGGAAGGCGAAGCGCACGCCGGTGCTCTTGCCGATCCAGTTGTTCTGCATGGTCCGGACCTGCTCCGGCCAGCCCGGCAGGTTGTCGAGCTCGGTCAGCAGTTCTTCGGCGTAGGCGGTGATCTTCATGAAATACATCGGGATCTCGCGCTTTTCCACCAGCGCGCCGGAACGCCAGCCGCGGCCGTCGATCACCTGCTCGTTGGCGAGCACGGTGTGGTCCACCGGGTCCCAGTTCACGGTGCCGAGTCTTCTTGTAGATCAGGCCTTTTTCGAACAGGCGGGTGAACAGCCACTGCTCCCAGCGGTAGTACTCCGGCTTGCAGGTGGCGAATTCGCGCTCCCAGTCGATGGCCAAGCCGAGCGACTTGCAGCTGCTGCGCATGTAGTCGATGTTGGAGTAGGTCCACGCGGCCGGCGGCACGTTGTTTTGCGATCGCCGCATTTTCGGCCGGCAGGCCGAAGGCGTCCCAGCCCATCGGCTGCATCACGTTGAAGCCCTGCATGCGGTGGTAACGCGACAGCACGTCGCCGATGGTGTAGTTGCGCACATGGCCCATGTGCAGCTTGCCGGACGGATAGGGGAACATCGACAGGCAGTAGTATTTCGGCTTGCGTGGTGTCTTCGACGGCGCGGGCGGCGCCGGTCTTGTCCCAGTGTTGCTGGGCGGCGCGCTCGATGTCGGCCGGGGTGTATTTGTCCTGCATGGGCAAGTCGCTGGTGGATTGACGGAAAGACCGACAATTATACCGGCCCTTGCCCTTCAGGCGGGTGCAGGGAGCTGAGGCGCGAAACCATTCGCGCATTACCTGTGGTCGCCGCTAGCGGCGACCGGTCAGGCTGCTTTTTTTGGCACGCAGAGATCCCCCCACGTGGTCTGCCAGAAACTGTAGGCATTCTGCGCGGCCATCAGGGAGAGCAGCGACATCCGCGACTGGTGGCGCCACATCCACGACACCTTCGGTGCCGGTATCAGGCCGTATTGCGGCGTTTCGCCGATTTCGTCCTCGACGATGTCGAGGAAGCGCTTGACGGCCAGGCCCCAGTACTCGGAACCTTCAGCCTTGCCCGCCAGGTACTCGGCTTCGGAGATCGCGCGGCGCCAGAGTTTCAGGGCGAGTTCGTCGCTGATGCCGGCCTTCCTGGCGATCCAGGGGAGAATTTTGGGTGCTTTCATTTTCATGCTGTTACTCCTTTCACATAGCGGCGGTGGCCGCTTGCTACGTCGACTGCCTTGTGGGCAATCGGGTTTGTGCACTGCAATATAACGAGTTCAGTATACTGTTCGGGCTTGGGGCGCGAGTAGGTTAACGCTACTAATCGGCATGCTGCGTTGCACAATCACAACAAATTGGTCGGACCAATATTCTGGGATTGATCGCAAGGTACTGAATGCAAATGATTTCCGGATGAAAATCGAACGATGTCTGACCTTCTGGCCCATCTGAACTCCCCGCAATTACAGGCAGTTACGCTGCCGCCGGTGCATGCGCTGATCCTCGCCGGCGCCGGCAGTGGCAAGACGCGGGTGCTGACCACGCGCATCGCCTGGCTGATGTCCACCAATCAGGTCGGGCCGCATGGCATTCTCGCCGTGACTTTTACCAACAAGGCGGCCAAGGAGATGACGGCGCGGCTGTCGGCGCTGGTGCCGATCAATACGCGCGGGATGTGGATCGGCACCTTCCACGGCTTGTGCAATCGCCTGTTGCGCGCCCATTACCGCGAGGCCGGACTGCCGCAGACCTTCCAGATCCTCGATTCGGCCGACCAGTTGGCGATGGTCAAGCGCCTGCTGAAGAATCTCAACGTCGACGACGAGAAATATCCGCCGCGCGAACTGTGCCATTTCATCAACGCGCACAAGGAACAGGGCGTGCGCGCCGCGCAGGCCGAGGCCTACGACAATTACACCCAGCGCCGTGTCGAGCTTTACGCCGAGTACGAAACGCAGTGCAACCGCGAGGGCGTCGTTGATTTCGCCGAGCTGATGCTACGCTGTTATGAGTTGTTGCAGCGCAACGAGCCGCTGCGCAAGCATTATCAGGAGCGCTTCCGCTATATTCTGGTCGATGAGTTTCAGGACACCAACAAGCTTCAGTACGCCTGGCTGAAGCTGCTGGCCGGTGGCGGCGCCAGGGTTTTCGCGGTCGGCGACGACGACCAGAGCATCTATGCCTTCCGTGGCGCCGAGGTCGGCAACATGCGCGATTTCGAACGCGAATACGCCGGCGCCAACGTCATCCGCCTGGAACAGAACTACCGCTCGCACGGCAACATCCTGGCCGCCGCCAATGCGCTGATCAAGAACAACCGCGAGCGCCTCGGCAAGAATCTGTGGACCGATGCCGGCGAGGGCGAGCCGATCCGCGCCTTCGAAGCCTATTCCGATCTCGACGAGGCGCGCTTCATCGTCGACGAAATCCGCGAACTGGTGCGCGAGGGCGTCGCGCCGACCCAGTGCGCCATCCTTTACCGCTCCAACGCCCAGTCGCGCGTGCTCGAACATGAGCTGTTCGCCAAGGGCGTGCCGTACAAGGTCTATGGCGGCCTGCGCTTCTTCGAGCGCCAGGAAATCAAGCATGCGCTGGCCTACCTGCGCCTGTTGGGTAACCCGGACGACGACACGGCCTTCCTGCGCGTCGTCAATTTTCCGACCCGCGGCATCGGCGCCCGCTCGCTGGAAAACCTGCAGGCCACCGCGCACCAGATGAATTCCAGCCTCTACAACGCGGCGGCGTCGCTGACCGGCAAGGCCGGGCAGACGGTCGGCGCCTTCATCCGGCTGATCGAAAGCCTGCGCCAGGAAACGCAAAACCTGCCGCTGCCGGAAATCATCGAGCACATCATCGAGAAATCTGGCCTCGCCCAGCATTACCGGGTCGAGAAGGAAGGCCAGGAGCGGCTGGAAAACCTCGACGAACTGATCAACGCCGCCGCCACCTTCGTCGACGACGAGGGCGCCATCGGCGAAGGCGGCGCGCTGGCGTCCTTCCTCGCCCATGCTTCGCTGGAAGCCGGCGAACATCAGGCCGGCGAGGGGCAGGAGGCGGTGCAGCTGATGTCGGTGCACGCCGCCAAGGGGCTGGAATTCGACGTGGTGTTCATCACCGGTCTGGAACAGGGCCTGTTCCCGCACGAAAACTCGGTCAATCAGGGGCGCGAAGGCCTGGAAGAGGAGCGCCGCCTGATGTACGTGGCGCTGACCCGTGCCCGCCAGCGCCTCTACGTCTCCTGCGCGCAGACCCGCATGCTGCACGGCCAGACGCGCTACTGCGTGCCGTCGAGCTTCCTCGAGGAAATCCCGGAACAACTGCTGCTCAAGCTGAACAAGAAGGCCGAGTCGGCCTCTGCCGTGCCGGCCTTCGGCGCGTTCGGCGGCGGCTATGCCGAGCCGGCCACCAGCGGCTTGCGCATCGGGCAGACCGTCGAACACGCCAAGTTCGGCATCGGCGTCATCGTCTCCACCGAAGGGCGTGGCGCCGATGCGCGCGTCCAGGTCAATTTCGGCGGCAGCGGCATGAAGTGGCTGGCGCTGGAATACGCGAAACTGACGCCGGTCTGATCGCCCATGTCCGTTGCCTGGTTTCTCAAGGATCTGCTGGTCATCCTGTTGCTGCCGCCGGCCAACGGGCTGTTGCTGATCTGCCTCGCCGGCCTCTATCGGCGCCGACGCTGGGCCTTCGGCTTGGCTGCGTTCGGCACCGCGCTGCTCGTCCTGCAATCGCTACCGCCAGTGGCCGGCGCGCTGATGGCTTCGCTTGAAGATCGGGCCGGGCCGGTGCTGCAGGACACGGATGGCGCCCAGGCCATCGTCGTACTGAGCAGCGGGCTGGATTTGAAGGCGCCGGAATATGGCGGCGACACTGCCGGCGAGCGAACGCTGCTCAGGCTTCGCTACGGTGCACTGCTGGCAAAACGCTTCGATCTGCCGCTGCTGGTGACTGGTGGCCGCCCGAAAGACGCGACGCGGACGGAAGCCGCCGTGATGGCCGAGATCCTGGAGCGCGAATTCACGGTCAAGGTTCGTTGGCAGGAGGGCGAATCGCGGAATACCGCCGAGAACGCCTCCAAGTCTGCGGCGATCTTGCGCGATGCCGGCATTCAGCGCATCGTGCTGGTCACCCAGGCCTTCCACATGCCGCGTGCCGTGCGCCTGTTCCGTGCGGCCGGCCTCGAGGTCGTTCCGGCGCCCACGCAATTCAAGACGGCGGCCAATTCGCCGCTCGGGCCGCTCGACCTGCTGCCCCAAAGCAATGCCCTGCGCAATTCCTATTTCGCGCTGCACGAGTGGCTGGGGATCGCCTGGCTCGCGTTGACGGTGGAACGAACACCGGCGCAGTGATAACCTCGGTGTCTTGAAAAAAGATAACGAGGAGATCACCATGCCCCACGCCATTCGCATACACCAGACCGGCGGCCCCGAAGTCCTGCTGTGGGAGGAAGTCGACGTTCCCGCGCCGGCAGCCGGCGAGGCGACGGTCCGCCACCACGCGGTCGGCCTCAATTTCATCGATACCTACCACCGCACCGGGCTCTACCCGCTGCCGCTGCCGGCCGGCATCGGCCTCGAAGGGGCGGGCGTGGTCGAGGCGGTTGGCGCCGGCGTTACCGAGGTCAAGGTCGGCGACCGCGTCGCCTATGCCGGCGGGCCGGTCGGCGCCTATGCCGAAGTGCGCAACATGCCGGCGCATCGCCTGCTCAGGCTGCCCGACGCCATCGCCTTCGATACGGCGGCCGCCATGATGCTGCAGGGCCTGACCGCCGCCTACCTGCTGCGCCGCACCTACCGCGTGCAGCCGGGCGACGCCGTGCTGATCCATGCCGCCGCTGGCGGCGTCGGGCTGATCGCCTGCCAGTGGGCCAAGGCGCTGGGGGCGACGGTAATCGGCACCGTCGGGTCGCCGGCCAAGGCGGAACTGGCCAGGGCGCACGGCTGCGACCACGTGATCAACTACTCGACCGAGAATTTCACCCAGCGCGTACGCGAGATTACCGGCGGCGAAGGCGTGCCGGTGGTCTATGACGGCGTCGGCAAGGATACCTTCATGGGCTCGCTCGACAGCCTGCGCCCGCTCGGCATGATGGTGGCCTACGGCAATGCCTCCGGGCCGGTGCCGCCTTTCGACGTGCTGCTGCTGTCGCAGAAGGGCTCGCTGTTCGTGACGCGGCCGACGATCATGAGTTACACCGCCAAGCGCGCCGATCTGGAGGCGCTGGGCGCCGAACTGTTCGACGTCGTCGTTTCCGGCAAGGTGCGCATCGAGGTCAACCAGACCTACGCGCTCAAGGATGCCGCGCAGGCCCAGCGTGATCTCGAGGCGCGCAAGACCACCGGATCGACCGTTCTCCTTCCATGATGGCGAAATTCAAGGCCGGTCTGCTGTCGCTGCGTGACCTGTTCGCCACCGCCTGGTGGATATTCCTGATCGTCGGCATCGGCTTCGTCGTCGCCTACCAGTTCGTCGAGCCGGCGCCGCCGAAGAAAATCGTCATCACGACCGGCAGCGATTCCGGCGCCTACTACCAGTTCGCCAACCGCTACGCGGCGATCCTGGCGCGCAACGGCATCACGCTGGAGGTCCGTACTTCGGCCGGTTCGCTGGAGAACCTGGAGCGCCTGAAGAACAACGAGGCCCAGGTCGGCTTCGTCCAGGGCGGTGTCGTCGAACTGCCGGACGATCCCGACGGCGAGGACGATTCCGGCCTGTTGTCGCTGGGCAGCGTTTTCTACGAGCCGGTCTGGGTCTTCTACCGTGGCGACAAGCGGCTCGATCGCCTGACCGACCTGCGCGGCAAGCGCATCGCCATCGGCCAGGAAGGTTCCGGCGTGCGCCAGCTGGCGCAGCAGTTGCTGCGCGCCAACGAGATCAAGGCCGGCGATCATCTGGTGCCGCTGTCCGGCCTCAAGGCGGCCGAGGAACTGCAGCAGGGGCGCATCGACGCCGCCTTCATCATCGCCGCCGAGAGCGCGCCGGTGGTGCAGGTGCTGTTGCGCTCGCCGGGCATCAAGGTGATGAGCTTCGCGCAGGCCGACGCCTACCACCGCCGTTTCCCCTTCCTGAGCAAGCTGACGCTGCCGCAGGGCGTCGCCGATCTGGTCCGCGACTACCCGCCGTGACGATATGACCGTGCTGGCGCCGACGGCCAACCTGATCGTCCGTGACGACCTCCATCCGGCGTTGCAGAGCCTGCTGCTGCAGGCAGCCAGCGAGGTGCACGGGCGCGCCGGCTTCTTCCAGCGCGCCGGCGAGTTTCCCGCCTACAAGGATCGCCTGGTGCCGCTGTCGCCGGAAGCGGCGCGCTACTTCAAGTCCGGTCCGCCCTTCCTGCAACGCTACCTGCCGTTCTGGCTGGCGGTGCTGGTCGATCGCCTGATCGTGCTGCTGATTCCCTTCTTCGCGTTGCTCATCCCCTTGGTCAAGGTGGCGCCGGCGATCTACACCTGGCGCGTACGCACCAAGGTTTTCCGCTGCTACGGCGAACTGAAGTATCTCGAGGAGGATCTGCGCCAGCGCTTCGACCGTGCGAAGTTGCCGGAATACCGCTCCCGGCTTGAGGCGCTGGACGAAGAGGCGAGGGGCCTGGGCGTCCCGCTGGCATTCACCGACCTTGTCTATACGCTGCGCGAGCATGTCAACCTGGTGCGCCAGGCCCTGGTCAAACTGGAGTCACAGAAATGAAGACCTTTCTCGTTGCCAACCCCAAGGGCGGCTCCGGCAAGAGCACGCTGGCGACCAATCTCGCCGGCTATTTCGCCAGCCGGCGGCACGAGGTGATGCTCGGCGACATCGACCGCCAACAGTCGGCGCGCGACTGGCTGGCCATCCGCCCCTTCGAACTGCCGACCATCGACACCTGGGATATCGGCCCCGACAAGATTGCACGGCCGCCCAAGGGCATCAGCCATGTCGTCCTCGATACGCCGGCCGGGCTGCACGGCAAGGCGCTGGACAAGGTGCTCAAGCTGTCGACGCGGGTCATCGTGCCGGTCCAGCCGTCGATGTTCGACATGCTGGCGACCCGCCATTTCCTCGAAGCGCTGCTGTCCGAAAAGGTGGTGCGCAAGGGCAAAGCCGACGTCGCGGTGATCGGCATGCGGGTCGATGCCCGCACCCGGGCGGCGGGCGAACTGGAGCGTTTCTTCGCCACCTTCGACCTGCCGGTGCTGACTTATCTGCGCGACACCCAGGTCTACGTGCAGGCCGCCGCCGCCGGCATGACCATCTTCGACCTGCCGCGCTCGCGCGCCGAACGCGACCTCGAGCAATGGCAGGCGATCATCGACTGGGTGGAATCCGGCGACCGCGCCGAAATCTAGCTGCCTGCTGCACCCCAAGGGTACTTCCTTTATGCCCCCGGCGAAGCCGGGGGCGGTATCCCTTGCGGAAAGGGCGCGGTCAACGCCCGAAAAACGCCGATTTTCAGGGCGCCGTGACTGCCTGTCTCAGAAAGCGGCGATGCCCGTCTGCGCCCGGCCGAGGATCAGCGCGTGGATGTCGTGCGTGCCCTCGTAGGTATTGACCACTTCCAGATTCACCACGTGGCGGATGACGCCGAACTCGTCGGAAATGCCGTTGCCGCCCAGCATGTCGCGCGCCGTGCGGGCGATGTCGAGCGACTTGCCGCAGGAATTGCGCTTCATGATCGAGGTGATCTCGACCGACGCCGTGCCGTCGTCCTTCATGCGCCCGAGGCGCAGGCAGCCTTGGAGTCCCAAGGTGATTTCGGTCTGCATGTCGGCCAGCTTCTTCTGGATCAGCTGGTTGGCGGCCAGCGGGCGGCCGAACTGCTGGCGGTCGAGCGTGTATTGGCGCGCCGTGTGCCAGCAGAACTCGGCGGCGCCGAGGGCGCCCCAGGCGATGCCGTAGCGCGCCGAGTCGAGGCAGGTGAACGGCCCTTTGAGACCGCGCACGGTCGGGGAATTCGTTTTCCGCCGGCACGAACACCTCGTCCATGACGATCTCGCCGGTGATCGAGGTGCGCAGGCCGACCTTGCCGTGGATGACCGGTGCCGACAGCCCGGGCATGCCCTTCTCGAGCACGAAGCCGCGGATCATGCCGGCGTCGTTCTTGGCCCAGACGACGAAGACATCGGCGATCGGCGAATTGGTGATCCACATCTTGCTGCCCGACAGCCGGTAGCCGCCATCCACCTTGCGCGCCCGCGTTTCCATGCTGCCGGGGTCGGAGCCGTGGTTCGGCTCGGTCAGGCCGAAGCAGCCGATCCATTCGCCGCTCGCCAGCTTCGGCAGGTATTTCTGCTTTTGCGCCTCGCTGCCGAATTCGAAAATCGGCACCATGACCAGCGACGACTGCACGCTCATCATCGAGCGGTAGCCGGAATCGACGCGCTCGACCTCGCGCGCGATCAGCCCGTAGCTGACATAGTTGAGCCCGGCGCCGCCGTAGGCCGGCGGGATGGTCGGCGCCAAGCAGGCCCATCGCGCCCATTTCGCGGAAGATGCCGGGGTCGGTCTTCTCGTGACGGAAGGATTCTTGAACCCTCGGCAGCAGCTTGCCCTGGCAGTAATCGCGCGCCGCATCGCGGATCATGCGCTCGTCCGCGGTCAACTGCGCGTCGAGCAGCAGCGGGTCTTCCCAGCAGAATTGCGCCTTGGCCATCGTTCGTCTCCTGTCGTTCGATTGTTTTGGCGATTGTAATCAAGTTGGGTGCCGCAGGCAGGTTGTTGCGACCATAGAAGCAACACCCCAAGGGTGCTTCCTGCGGGGCGCGGCTGGCCCCAGGGTCAACCGGCAAAAATGGCCAGAATCCGGATTTTGCTGGAGATCGCGCGGCACGCGTCGTATCATCACGGTGCTCGCAGCCGCTACAGAATCAACTGAAAGGGGATAAGACAATGAGTCGTTATTTCCGCAGCGTGACACGCATTTCACTGCTTCTCGGTGCATTGTTGTCCGGCCCTGGCCTCGCCTTCCAGGTTGACGGTTTCTGGACCGGCATGAGCACGCAGCAGTTGGTCGCCGTGGCTGCGGCGTATGGTCTGGTGGCGCGACCGGGCGCCGGCGGATACTGGTTCGTCGGCACGTCGTCGCCACCGCGCCTTCTGGGTAAATTCGGTTTCTGCGGAAACTACCTGGTGTCCTACACCCGCAACATCCATTCCGATGCCGACTATGCCAATACCTTGGCGGCGATCTTCGCCACCTACGGCCCGCCGCGCAAAATGAATTTCAGCGGCGACGTGGCGACCGGCGCGGCGGATGGCGCTTTTCGCGCCAGCGGGGAAACCCGGTGGGAGTGGGGTCCTGACCGCGTCAGAATGGAATCGTATTTCGACTGGCGGCTCTACCGCGGTGAACTGCAGCGCGAACAACCCGCCAGCGTCAGGTATGAAACGCGCAATCCATGCCGTGCTTTCTGATCGACATGACAGTACCCGGTAGCGAGGAGACATAGCCATGAGCGCCCCATTCACCATTAGCCGCCTGCTGAAGGCGCCACGCCAACTCGTGTGGGAGGTTTATACGCAGCCGCAACATCTGCCCAACTGGTTCGGTCCCAAGGGCTGCACCATGCCGCAAAGCACGCTGGACCTGCGCGTCGGCGGCACTTTCCACTATTGCCTGCAGATGCCTGACGGCATGCAGATGTGGGGCAAGTGGCATTTCAAGGAAATCACCGAGCCGGAAAAATTGGTATTGGTGCAGCATTTCTCCGATGCGCTGGGGGCAGTCACGCACCACCCCATGGCGCCGGGCTGGCCCAGCTACACGCTATCGACCACCACACTGACAGCGCAGGGCAATAACACCCTGTTGACACTGGAGTGGACTCCCTACGAAGCCAGCGCCGAAGAAATCGCCTTGTTCGACGCCAGCCACGCCAGCATGAACCAGGGCTGGAGCGGCAATCTGGATGTATTGGAGGCCTACTTGTCCTTGTTGCAAACCAAAGCCTGAATCAGGAGCTACCAAGATGGCACGCGTCAGTACCTACCTCAATTTCAACGGCAACACCGAGCAGGCGTTTCTGTTCTATCGCTCCGTGTTTGGTGGGGACTTCACCAGCCCGATTCACCGTTTCAGGGACGTTCCAGCCGCCCCCGGCCAACCGCCCATGCCCACGGATACCGAGGATATGGTGATGCATGTTGAGCTGATGCTTTTGGGCGGGCACATCCTGATGGGAACCGATGCCCCGGAGTCGATGGGCTTCACGGTTGTTGCGGGAAACAACGTGCACCTCAATCTCGAGCCCGATACGCGCAGCGAAGCCGAACGCCTGTTCAATGCACTGGCAGTCGGTGGCACGGTCAACATGCCCTTGCAAGACATGTTCTGGGGCGCCTACTTTGGCAGTCTGACCGACCGGTTCGGCATCCACTGGATGGTCAACTGCGCCAGTAAAGCATAGGTTTCCCGAGCCATGGATCCTTTAACCTCCGGGGCGTACCCCAAGGGTACTTCCTCCGGGGCGCACCCCAAGGGCTACTTCCTTCGGGGCGCGGTCGACCCCGAAAAGTGGTCGATTTTCAAAGGCCGTTGCTGGCCGCTAACCCTTCGTTGCGTTGTCCAGCCACAGCCGGCGCCAGCCCTCGTGGCCGAGCCGGCGCAAGGTTTCGACGTTGCGCTCGAAAATGTCGGCGGCGTCGGGAAAGGCCGCGACGGCTCGATCGATGCTCGCCTCGCGCAACAGGTGCAAGGTCGGATATGGCGAGCGGTTGGTGTAGTTGTCGATGTTGTCGGCGTCGCTGCCCGCGAACTCATATTGCGGATGGAGGCTGGCGATCTGGATGACGCCGTCGAGTTCCAGTCGCCTGATTGCCGCGTCGGCTTCGGCGAGGAAGAAATGGAAGTCGAGAAAGTCGCCCATGACCTCGGGGTGGATCAGCAGCGTGGTGTCGTGCAACTCGGGATCGGCCGCCGCCAGCGCCTGCAATTCTTGTTCAAGTTCGGCCAGCAGTTGGTCGGCAGTCTGTGCTCCGGTAACGGCAAAGCGAATTTGCTGCTTGACGTGCACCGCCTTGGCAAACGGGCACAGGTTGAGGCCGATGACCGCGCGTTCGAGCCAGACCCGCGTGGCGGCGACCACCTCGGCGGTTATGGCCGGGTTGGCGGGCGGGATCAGTACGTCAGGCAGGGCGGGCATCGGTTTCCGCCGCGCGGACGATGACCGGCGCCGCGGCCAGGCGCTGAAACAGCTTGCGCTCACGAATCAGCGGCCAGCGGTCGTAAAGCAGAATCTCGGCTGGCCGCCACAGCGCGACCCAGGCGAAGATGATAAGGCTCTGCTCGATCGTTTCGAAGAAGCTCGACTTGGGAAAGGCATTGGTCAGGGCGATACCGGCCAGTGTCGCGAAAAGCATGACCAGCAGACCGACCACCAACCCCTTGCGGCCCAGGCGGCGCAACTCGTTCAGTTCAATTTCCTGCTCGCGGGCCCGCAGTTCGAAGTGGTGTCCGATTGCGGCCGCGAGTTCCTCGGCCAGCGTCGGCGCTATCGTGGCGGGCGGCAAGTAGATGACAAGCTCGACGGGACTGCTGGTGGCGGCTTCGCGGGCATAGGAAACGATATGCCGCTCGGCTTCTCGGTCGAGTTCGCGTTCGCGAAAGGGCGCGGGATCGAAGCTGTTGAACAGTTGTTCGACACTTTTAATCCGGATTTCGATTTCTTTGGCGTTTGTCATTTTGAAAAATGGGTAACCATCGTTATGTTTGAATTTGCGGCGGTCGGCCTGACTCAGGGAACGACCGTCGTGAATAGGTAGACCGCAAAGATGACGAGATGAACCGCGCCTTGCAGCACGGTCGTGCGGCCGGTACCCAGCGACAGGGTGGCAACGAGCATCGACAGGACCAGGAATACGGTTGATTTTGCGTCGATGCCCAGGGTGAGTTCCCAGCCGTTGACGATGGAGACCATCGCCACCGCCGGAATTGTCAGGCCGATACTGGCCAGGGCGGAGCCGAGCGCCAGATTCAGACTGTTCTGCAAGCGGTTGGAACGCGCCGCCCGAAGTGCGGCCAGCCCTTCCGGCATGAGCACGACGGCGGCAATGATGACTCCGACCAGTGCATTTGGCGCACCGATGCTCGCCACGCCAGCTTCGATCATCGGCGAGATCGCCTTGGCCAGCAAAACCACGGCGCCGAGTCCGACAAGCAATAGCACGGCGCTGATCGATGCCGCCTTGTTCGAAGGGGGCGGGGCGTGCGATGCCTCGTCACTGGCGGCCTCGGGCGGCAAGAAATAGTCGCGATGGCGAATCGTCTGGACAAAGACGAATGTACCGTAGAGCACCAGGCAAACAAGGGCAACGAACCCGAGCTGACTGGCGCTATAAACCCGCCCCGGAATCGTCGTTGTGTAGTTCGGCAGGATGAGCGTCATCACGACGATCGTGGCCAGCGTGGACAGTGACGCGCTGACGCCGTCGAGCACGAAGCGCTGTTCGCCAAAACGGGTCCCGCCGACCAGCAGGCACAAGCCGACGATGCCGTTGAGAATGATCATGACGGTGGCGAACACCGTATCCCGGGCCAGCGCCGAGGTTGCCTCGCCCCCGGTCACCATCAGCGTCACGATCAGCGCAACCTCAATCGCCGTCACCGCGGCAGCCAGAACCAGCGTTCCATAAGGCTCCCCAACCCGGTGCGCGACAACCTCGGCGTGATGCACCGCAGCCAGAACGCCGGCCAAAAGCCCGACGGCAAGAAGAAACTGGTAGGCGCTACCGAAGCCCAGCCCCTGCCCGGCCAGCAGAAGCCAGCCAGCGATGGGTGCGGCAATGGTCCAGATGGGGAGTAGCGGAAGGGCCTTCATCGTGCTGATTGATCCTGAGAATATGTCATTTAACGAGTCGTGTTGGCCCGCAGCTATCCGCTGGATGCAACTGAACTCCGAACATGCTGCCCGATGACGACCGCCAGCGCCACGAGTACCAGCAGCGGGTCGAACAGGACATCCCAGAGGTTGGAAAAGAGACCGCTGGCGTAGCCGGCGAGGTCGAGCGCCAGGATCAGCAACCAGCAGTCCAGGCGGCGCCACCAGAGCAGCGCCGCGAGCGGGATGCTGGCGGCCAGTAGCGGCAAGGGCTGGTAGCCGAGCGCATAGGGGTCGAGCGGCCCGAGGCCGAGCGCCATCGCGTAAAACGGGAGTGCGAAGGCGATCAGGATCAGGGCGGGTCGATAAGCCAGCGGCGAAGGTGTTCGTCCGGCAAGCTGCCAGATGGCGAGCGCGAGCAGGGTCAGTGATGGCGTGCCGATGATGCCGTGCATGAACGAGGCGATGCCGGCGACCAGCGCAACGGGGATTGCTGCAAGGGCCAGAATCCGCCGCTTGCTGCCGAGCGGCAGCAGCGCAACGAAGGCCCCGAAGACGATGCCGTGTGTCAGGAAGCCGTAGATGGCGGTCGGGCTCATGGCGTCCCTCCGTCCAGCCAGGCTTCGTTGAACGCCGCATGCTTGATGCCCTGGCGGCGCCAGGTGTAGGCAAGATGGATTTGGCCGTCGCGGGCCTGGAGCAGCGCCGGGTAGGAAAACTCGGCGTTCGGGTCGGCGAGGTTTTCGACGGTCGGCGCCGGACGCCAGTTCTTGCCGTCGTCATCGGAAATCCAGAGCAATAATTGGTTGCGGTTGCCGGCTCCGTTGCCGGCGATCAGCAGACGGCCGCCGTGCAGGCGCAGCATGGCGACTGAAGCGTTCGGGTTGGGCAGGGGCAGGGCATTTGCCGCTGTCCAGTGCTGCCCGCCGTCATCGCTCGTCGCGCTGCGAATCCGGCCGGGGCCGGGCCCGCCGTCACGCAGGATGGCCAGGGCATGGCGCTCGTCGAGGGCAGCGATGGCCGGTTGCAGCGTGCGCTGATCATGGACCATCCGCACCTTGTCGATAATCATGCCGTCCGCCGAAAGACGGAGCCATTCGCCGTGTTTGGCGATGAATTCGTGATAGGCCGGCAAGCCGAGGCCACCGTCCGCCAGCTGCAGCGGCGGCGCGCGCACCAGTGTGCTGATATTGAGGAAGGGCGAGGTCTGCAATCTGGCCGGCGGCGCCCACGTGCGGCCATCGTCCTGCGAGACGCTGTGGTTGAGCGAACTGCCCGCCCAGCCACCCAGCGCAACGCTGACGTACCAGAGGTGGAGCCGCGTCCCCTCGGCATAGAGGACAGGATTGCCGATCTTGCGCACGAAGCCGAGGGTCGCATCGGCCGTGCCTTCGCGCGTGGCGATTTGCCGAGGGATACTCCAGGCGCCGGCATCGAGCGTCGTGAACCAGACGGCGACATCGGCGGCGCCTTCGCGGGTGCCGGCAAACCAGGCAGCGGCGATGCGGCCGTCTGGCAACTCGGCCAGTGTCGCGGCGTGGGCGGAAGGCGCGGCCGTCGGCAGCATGGCGGTGGCGAACGAGGCTGGCGCGTCATTTTTCGCTAAGGCAGGCGGCGGCAAAAACGCGGGTGCGCTCGGTGTCGGTGCCCGCCAAGCTGCGCCGGCAACGGCCAGTACAAAGAGGAGTGGTAACAGCCAGCGCGGCAGGGTCATCGCTTGTCGATCTCGAACCAGACGATGGTCGTCATCAGCGGCGCCAGATCACGAGTGGCGAAGGCTTCCTGCCAGTCGGCAAGCGTCGCGCCCACCTTGGCGAAGCGCAGGCCGGAACCATGCGAGGCCAGGTTCCGGTAGCTGCCGACCTCGCGGTCGCCAAAACCGGCACTCGTCACCGCCTGCTGGAAGCGCGGGATGTCCTTGCTTTCGAGAAAGACCAGTGCGTTCAGGACATTGAGTTCCGCCAGGTCATGGCGATCCATGTTTCCATAATGACGATGCGCGCGCTGGCTGAGAATCGGCAGCAACGCCGGTTGCGGGCCGTCGAACATGGCGATGTCGCGGCTGCGCCCAAGTTCGCGGACGCTTTCGGGAACGGCGTTGATGCCGATTGCCGGGAAGACGCCCCAGAGCAGGGCCAGCCAGTAGATGGCGGGGGCGGACAGGGTGTGCCCGAGGCTGCGATGTTGCCACCAGGCCCAAGCGAAGTAGGCGGCGGGCGGGAACAGCCAGTACCAGCCGCCGAGGCCGAACCAGAAGGTGAAGGCGGCCAGTCCGGCGCCCACCAGCAGGGCCGCCAGCAGGCCAAGGCGAAACGGCCAGCGACTGCGCATCCCGGGCAGTGCCAGCGCGATCAGGATCGCCAGCGGCACCAGCGAACCGATCAGGTAACGGTCGAAGGTCTTGATGAAGGCGAAGGGCAGGAAGGTGGCGAAAAACCAGAACAGCACGAGGCGGTCGACTGCCGGGCGCTTCCACGCCGCCCACGCCGCAACGGCAAAGACGAAGACCCAGGGTAGCGCAATGTTGAGCAGGCCAAGGACGATGCCGGGCGAGAAATTGAAGAACTGGCGCGATTCGAGTTCGTCGGCCAGCACCAGATTGGCGGCTTCCGGGTACAGGGCGCGGACCACGAAGAACCATGGAAAGGCGAGGGCGGCGATCAGCAGCGCGTGGCCGGCCAGTGGCCAGAACTGCTGGCGCAAGCTGGCCAGGCGCAGGCGGCCGCTGGCCAGCAGTGCGAGGCAGCCACCGCCGCAGACGATGGCGACGATCGGCCCCTTGGTCAGGAATCCAGCGGCGAGCAGCACGCTGGTTGCGGTGAACCACCTTTTCTTGCCCGAATCCAGCCACACCAGCAGGCTCCAGAAGGCGGCGGTGGACAATGCGGCCACCGGCACGTCGAGCATCAGGCGGCGTGCCTCGCTGGCCATGCCGAGGCAGCCAAGCAGGATGCAGCCGGCGATCCAGCCGGTTTCAGGCTTGCCAGAAAGGCGCCGGGCGATACCCGCGGTCGATACGATCAGCAGGGCGGCGAAGAGCACGGTAACCAGGCGGGCGCTGGTCAGCGATATCCCGAAAACCTCGAAGCTGACGCGGCCGGCCCAGTAGAGCAGCGGCGGTTTGCGGATGCGCGGCGCGCCGTCGAGGAAGGGCACCAGCCAGTGATCGCCCTCGATCATCTCCATTGGCGTGCGCAGGCCGAGGAAAAATTCATCCTTGCCGGTCAGCCCGGTCGCTTCCCAGATGCCCGGCAGCAGCACCGCGAAGGCGAGCAGGAACAGCAGCAGGGTCTGGCGGGCGGGTGAGAGGGCGGGCATGGGGCGGGATTTTAACCCGCTTCGCTTTGCTTGCCTTGTGGGAGGTTAGGCGACGATCTCGGCGCCTAAACTACATTCAGAAGATCAAGTGGAGGTCATCAGGCCGGTATGTGCCCGTTGCTGCCTGATGAACATTTCATGAGTAATGGCAGCACTCTGATCTTCAAGCAGTCGGTCGAAGTCTCTGGCTGAGCATCTTGGTCTCGGCCAGAGCTATCTGCGGGATTCATGCTGAATTTGGCTGCTGACAGGATCGAAAACAAATTCCACTCATTGGGTCACCGATCTGCACAGGACAACGCGCTCATACATCAGCGTGCCGGATATTTCCCGTTCAAGAAATGGCACTACGCTCAAAAATGCGTACGCAACGCTCCTGGTGTCGTGCCGAACCAGCGGCGGCAGGCCCGGCTGAGCGATCTCTGTTCGCTGTAGCCGAGCATAGTCGCCACTTCCGACAAGGGCAGCGCGGATTGGGCCAGGAATTCATGTGCCTGTTTCCGTCGGACGCGATCAAGGATGTCCGTGAAGCGGATTTGCTGTGTATCGAGCCGTCGCTGCAGGGTACGTTCGTTCATCGCCAGTTGCCGGGCGATATCGGCAAGGCTGCAGCCGCCATCGGCCAGTTGCCGAGCGATCAGTTCCTCGACTTGACAGGCCAGATCGAGCGGATTTCGTCGAATCAGATGGGCCACAAAACGCTCGACGGCAACGCGAATCTGCGGATTTCCACTGTCGAGAACGTGTGCGAGAAGAGATTCGGGAAAGATCACGCCATTGCCAGACTGCTCGCACG
>CAVSFS010000028.1:0-11676 GCA_963727115.1 uncultured beta proteobacterium
TCGTTCATCGCCAGTTGCCGGGCGATATCGGCAAGGCTGCAGCCGCCATCGGCCAGTTGCCGAGCGATCAGTTCCTCGATTTGACAGGCCAGATCGAGCGGATTTCGTCAATCAGATGGGCCACAAAACGCTCGACGGCAACGCGAATCTGCGGATTTCCACTGTCGAGAACGTGTGCGAGAAGAGATTCGGGAAAGATCACGCCATTGCCAGACTGCTCGCACGCCACTTCACAACCGAAGATCTCGCGGTAGCGGAAAAGCGGGATGCCGGGTCGGTGTTCAAACACCACCCGCCAGTCAGCGCCTGCGTCGCCGCTGAGCATGCGCAGCGTCTGGACCACCATCAGGCCGCACATCTCCGCCGATTGTCGCTTCGCTCCGCCAATTTCGGAAGGCAGTTCGTAACTTATCCAGGCGAGCCCTTCTGCGGGGCCGGCTTGCATCCACAGCGGGGTACGCGCCACGTGATAAGGCAAATTGCGCGCGATCGCCACCAGCGCACTGCCCACGGTGTCGGCGCGACTGGCCACCAGTGCAATGGGGCCAAGGGCCGAAAAGTCCTGTCGTTGCGCCAGAAGCAGGCCAAAGTCCGGGGCGGCAAGTTGTGATGCCGCATTCTCAAGCAAGGCCACGGCCCCGGGCATGCTGATCGTCGCTTCCGGTTGCGCGAGCATTTGTGCCGTCATTCCAACGCCACTGAGCAAACCTTCGACATCTCCGTGAAGATCGCCGACAAGTTCGGCGAAGCCGGTCGAACGCACGAGCACGCACCAACAGGGAAGGAGTTTTGTTCATGCCGGCATGATAGTCGGAATGTCGTCAAATGTCCGCCAGTTGTCGTCATATGTCCTAGGGTTAAAATCTTTCCCGGAGCAACATTTCAGACAATTGATTTTACCGATGCGTTGGACTTCATATTTGAGGCCACCGTCTCACGAAATTCGGTGATTGGAGTAAGAAATGAAAAAGCAATTTCTTAGACTGGCCCTATCCGCGATAACCACCATTGGCTTATTTGGTCTTGCATCGGCACAGCAAGTCACCGGGGTCTTGGGCTCCGCCAGCGCCACCACCACCATCAGCGGAAAGCAACTTCCGCCGCCCGATCCGAAATTCGGCGGGGTGATCAAGGAAAGGGCCTCGGAGTCGACGCCGTGGTGGCCGCCACGCGTCGTGCCGCCGAAGAAGGCGCCCAACGTGCTGCTGATCATGACCGACGACGACGGCTTCGGCTCGCCCAGCACCTTCGGCGGCGTCATCCCGACCCCGGCGCTGGACCGCATCGCCAAGAGCGGGCTGCGCTACACCAATTTCCACTCCACCTCGCTGTGCTCGCCGACGCGCGCGGCGCTGATCACCGGGCGCAACCATCACTCGGTGGGCTTCGGCGTGGTCGGCGAGATCGCGACCGGCTTCCCCGGCTACGACTCGATCATCCCGATCGAGAAGGGCACCATCGGCACCATCCTGAGGGACAACGGCTACGCGACCTCGTGGTTCGGCAAGGATCACAACACGCCGTTCTTCGCCAACAGCCAGGCCGGGCCGTTCGAGCAATGGCCGAACGGCATGGGCTTCGAGTACTTCTACGGCTTCGTCGGCGGCGACGCCAGCCAGTGGCAGCCGAACCTGTTCCGCAACACGACGCCGATCTATCCCGTTCCAGGGCAATCCCGGCTGGAACATGCAAACGGCGATGGCCGACGAGGCGATCCAGTACATGCGAGCAGTCGAAGGCGCTGGCACCGGAGAAGCCCTTCTTCGTCTACTACGTGCCCGGCGCCACGCACGCGCCGCACCATCCGACGCCGGAATGGATCGACAAGATCAGCGCGATGCACCTGTTCGACGACGGCTGGGAGAAGCTGCGCGAGACGATCTTCGCCAACCAGAAGCGGCTCGGCATCATGCCCGCCAACGCGGAACTGACGCCGTGGCCGGACGGACAGGATATCTACAACGGCGCCAAGCTGCCGCGCTGGGATTCGCTGAGCTTCGGGAAGAAAAGAAGCTGTTCATCAAGCAGGCGGATGTCTATGCGGCCTATCAGGCCTACGCCGACAACGAGATCGGCCGCGTCATCCAGGCGGTCGAAGACATCGGCCAGCTCGACAACACGCTGATCATCTACATCAGCGGCGACAACGGCGCGAGCGCCGAAGGCATGGTCAACGGCACGCCCGAACGAGTTCACCACCTTCAACGGCATCGAGGTGCCGGTCAAGGATCAGTTCCTCTGGTACGAGTTCTGGGGTTCCGACCGGACCTTCCCGCACTACTCGGCGGCGTGGGCCTGGGCGTTCGACACGCCGTTCAAATGGATGAAGCAGGTGCCGTCGCATTTCGGCGGCACGGCGCAGGGCATGGCGATCTCGTGGCCCGGCCACATCGAGCGACCCGGGCGGCATCCGCCGCCAGTTCCACCACGTGATCGACATCGTGCCGACGATCCTCGAGGCGACCGGCATCCCGGCGCCCGACACGATCAACGGCATCAAGCAGCTGCCGATCGAAGGCACGAGCATGGCCTACACGTGGGACAAGGCCAACGCCAACGCGCCGACCCGGCACACCACGCAGTACTTCGAGATGCTCGGCAACCGCGCGATCTACCACGATGGCTGGGTGGCGGCGACGACGCCGGTGACGCTGCCCTGGGAGCTCAGCACCAAGCCGCCGCCGGACGTGATCACCGGCTACAAGTGGGAGCTCTACAACGTGATGGAGGATCCCACCCAGAACAACGACCTCGCGGCGAAGATGCCCGACAAGCTCAAGCAGATGCAGAACATCTTCTACCTCGAGGCGGCGAAGTACAACGTGCTGCCGCTCGACAACACGACGCTGGCGCGCTGGAACGCGCCGAAGCCCAGCCTGACGGCCGGGCGCACCGAGTTCACCTACTCGGGCACGCTGGCCAGCGTGCCCGGGCAGCACGGCGCCGCACATCCTGAACAAGTCGTACACCATCACCGCCGAGGTCACGATCCCCGAGGGCGGCGCCGAAGGCATGATCGTCACCGAGGGTGGGCGTTTCGGCGGCTACGGGCTTGTTCCTGAGCAAGGGCGAACTCGGGATCGGCCGGGGCAAGGTGGTGTTCCTCTACAACCTGCTCGACCTGAAGCGCACGATCTGGGAAGGGCCTGAACTGGGCGCCGGCAAGCACACCATCGTCTTCGACTACAAGACCGCTGAGCCGGGTCTGGGCAAGGGCGGAACCGGCGTGCTCTCCGTGGACGGCAAGGAAGTGGCCGCAAATCGATGGAACACGGCACGCCGATCACCTTCGCCGAAGACGAGACCTTCGACGTCGGTCTCGACACGCGCACCGGCGTCGCGCTGCTCGAGTATCGCTACGACCCGCCGTTCAAGTTCACCGGCACGATCGACAAGCTGACTTTCAAACTCGAACCGCGAACCCAAGGCAGGCTGCAAAGCCCTGATGGCTTCAAAGCTGTCGCGCAGGAACGTGTTCGAAATGAAAAGGCTGCTTGTCCTTGCTGCCGTGGGCGAAGCCGCGACCGGGCTGGCGTTGCTGATCGTCCCGTCGCTGGTCGGGCGGTTGTTGCTGGGCGAGGAACTGACCGGCATCGCCATCCCGGTCGCGCGCGTGGCCGGCATCGCCCTGATCGCGCTTGGGGTCGCCTGCTGGCCGGGCACGCCGCTGGCCGGCATGTTAACCTACAGCGTGGCCATCACGCTGTATCTCGCCTACCTCGGTTTCACGGGCGGTTCGACCGGCATCCTCCTTTGGCCTGCGGTCGTCCTGCACGTGATCTTGACCGTGCTGCTGGCACGGGCGGCACATGGTGAGCGAATGATGGTCTGAAGTGACCGTCCTCAATCCCCGGGACCGGACTTCGGCCCTGGGGGCTTTTAGATCGTATCTTTCATTGAACAGGAGTTGATCATGCTTTCACGAATCATTCTTCCGGCAGTACTGGTGGCCAGCCTGGGCGGCTGCGTCAGTCAGGGTACGTATAACCAGGAAGTGCAGCAGGCCAACACCTACGCTGCCCAGAGCCGTACCTATCAGGCGCTCAGCGCCCAGTTACAAAAGGAAATCCAGGCCGATCAAGTGCGCATCAAGGAGCTTCAGGGGCAGCTGACGGTGACGCTGATCGACGAGATCCTCTTCGCTTCGGGCAGTGCCGAGATGCATGCGCAAGGGCGCAGCACGCTGGAAAAGATCATCGGTACGCTGCAGAGCGTTCCCGACAAGCGCATCAACGTCCGCGGCTATACCGACAACGAGCCGATCGGCCCGGCCCTGCGTGGGCGCTATCCGAGCAACTGGGAATTGTCAACCGCGCGTTCCAGCGATGTCGTGCGTTTCCTCCAAGCCCAGGGTATCGATCCGAAGCGGCTTGAGGCTTCCGGATTTGGCGAATACCAGCCAGTCGCCCCCAACACGACCGCTGCCGGACGCAAGGAAAACCGCCGCATCGAAATCGTCCTCACCGACATGAAGTTTTAATCAATATGCGCGGGGGGTCTCCGCGCATTTCGTCCAAGTTGAAAAGGGGGCAGGAAATGAAGTTACTGAAACGCACGGCGGGCCTGCTGGTCACCGCCATCTGGCTGGCAAACCCGGTCTACGCGCAAAATATCGGGAAAAGCTCCGTGAATGAAGCGGCGGCGGCCAAGGCTCTTCAAAGCGCCATGACACCGGGCGAAGGACAGAAAAAACTCACCCCCATGATCGGGACTTTCGACGTCAAGATCCGAACCTGGGTCTCCCCCGCCAGCCAGCCCGTTGAATCCACGGGAACCATGGTCAGTGCCTGGGTTCTGGATGGACGTTATATCCAGTCGATGCTGGCCGGTGAAGTGGGAGGTGCGCCGTTCAGCGGGATTGGCTACATCGCCTACGACAACGTAGACAAAATCTATCAGACGGCATGGATGGACACGGGAAGCACCGGCATGATCTGGTACAAGGGCAACATGGACGCGTCCGGCAAGTCCGCGATCATGAAGGCGACCGTCGCGAATCCGCTCACGGCCAAGCCCACGCCTCTTGAATTACGCCTGACGATCGAAAGTGACGGCAGCCACGTGACCGAAATCTGGGGCAAGGGATTGGGTACCACGATGTTCAAGCTGATGGAACTCCGCTACACGAAGGTGAAGTAATGAAAAGTCAGGAAAAGGAGTCGAAAATGAAGCCCATGGATTTGCACAAGAGCCTCCCCGTGAAGGCCTTGCTGGTAGCGCTGGCGCTGATCACCGTGACCGAGCCCGCTTGGGCGATCTTCGGCGTCTGGCGCAGAGCGGCGGTGCGTACCGCTGTGGTCGTGGGCACTGTGGGCGCCACCGAAGCGGCTGCCGCCAGCGCCAACGCGCGTGCCTCACAGGAGGCCGCTGCTGCAGCGGCTGCCCAGCAATCCGCCGCCGCCTCCGCCGCCGCTGCCCAACAAGCGGCGGCGTCGGCTTCTGTTGCCGCGAACCCGCCAAAGTCGCCGCAGCAGAAACTTCGCGAATTGCAGTCGCTGTACGACCAGCAACTGATCACCGCGAGCGAGTACCAGGCATCGAAGCAGAAAATTCTCAATGAAATGACCCAGTGAGATGGCTTGCATGAAGGCGCTTCGGCCAGGAGCGCTCATGCAAATCCAACGATAGAAGGAAAGAAAGCAAAATGAAACTTCGACGCAATTTCCTGAAAACGGCCCTGTTGGCTGCGGCGGTCGCCCCCTTGAGCGCCGTGTTCACCCCGGCCGCCGCAGTCGAGAGCAAGGTGCAACTGATGTTTGTGCAAAGCGCGGAAAGCCTGAAGGCTGACGACAAGACCTTGCGCCTGGTCAATGCATCGCCGCAAACCATCTGGTTTGCGGACCGCCCGGTCCGCGAGGCGGGGCACATCACGATGGCGGATTACCTCAAGTGGACTAAACCGCTCGCGCGGTATTGGGGGTAGCTGAACCGGCGGGAGGGGTTTAGTCCTTTGGCCGAACTGAGCCATCAAGCCAGACTCTCGTGCCTTAGCTCCCCTTGTACTCCGGCTTCCGTTTCTGCATGAAGGCATCGATGCCTTCACCGGCGTCGTCGCTCATCATGTTGCAGGCCATCACTTCACCGGCGTAGTCGTAGGCTTCGACCAGGCCCATTTCCAGTTGCTTGTAGAACATGCCCTTGCCCATGCGGACGGCGACGGCGCTCTTGGCGAGGATGGACTGGACCAGACGTTCGATCTCGGCATCCAGCGCGTCGGCCGGCACGACGCGATTGACCAGCCCCTTGGTCCTGGCTTCCATGGCGTCGATGAAGTCGCCGGTGAGCAGCATTTCCAGCGCCGCCTTGCGCCCGAGGTTGCGGGCGAGGCCGACGGCCGGCGTCGAGCAGAACAGCCCGACATTGATGCCGGAAACGGCGAAGCGGGCGACATCGGCGGCGACCGCCAGGTCGCACATCGACACCAGTTGGCAACCGGCGGCGGTGGCGATGCCGTGCACACGGGCAATGACCGGCTGCGGCATCCGGGTGATGGTGAGCATCAGTTCGCCGCATTGCTTGAACAGCGCCTGCATGAAGCCCTTGTCGTGGTTGGCGCGCATTTCCTTCAAGTCGTGGCCGGCGCAGAAGGCCTTGCCGGCACCGCCAATGACGACGACGCGCACGGCTTCGCTGGCTGCGATGTCGTCCAGTTCGCGCTTGATTGCGGTCAACATGTCTTTCGACAGGGAATTGAACTGGCTCGGGCGGTTCAGGGTCAGCGTGGTCAGGCCGTCGGCGCGGTCGGTGCGCAGTACGAGGGGCTCTTCGAGAATCATTGTGGTTCTCCATGTTCGAACAAGACGAAACGTTCAATCTGGTGCCAGCCGCTGATTCTATGGCACTAACGGATGCGGCACAAAATGCAATCGGCGGCTGGGCTCGGGGGCGGTAAAATTGTGCCCATGAATTCCCCGCGCTACGTTCACCTCCGCCTGCATTCCGAATATTCCGTGACCGACGGCATCGTCCGTGTCGGCGATGCGGTCAAGCGCGCCGCCGGCGACGGCATGCCGGCGCTGGCGCTGACCGATCTCGGCAACCTGTTCGGGCTCGTCAAGTTCTACACCGGGGCGCGTGGCAAGGGGGTCAAGCCGATTGCCGGGGTGGATGTCTGGATCACCAATCCCGAAGCGCCGGAAGATGCCTGTCGTCTGCTGCTGCTGGCGCGCAACCGGACGGGTTACCGGCAATTGTGCGAGCTGTTTACCCGTGCCTATCTGGTCGAAGGTCGCCGTGATCGTGCCGAAATCCGCCGCGAGTGGTTTGGCGAAATCGGCAGCGACGGCTTGATCGCGCTGTCCGGCGCGCATCTCGGCGATGTCGGCCAAGCGCTGATCAACGGCAATTTCGATCTGGCCGGCGAGCGCGCCAAGGCTTGGGAGGCGATTTTCCCCGGCGCTTTCTATCTCGAACTGCAGCGCTACGGTCAACCGCAGCAGGAGGCCATTGTTCAGCAAACGGCCGATCTGGCCGGCGAACTCGGTTTGCCGGTGGTCGCGACGCACCCGATCCAGTTCATGAACCGTGACGACTTTCGCGCCCACGAGGCGCGCGTCTGTATCGCCGAGGGCTACGTGCTGGGCGACAAGCGGCGGCCGAAGCGTTTCACCGAGCAGCAGTATTTCAAGACCCAGGCCGAGATGGCGGAACTGTTTGCCGATCTGCCCGAGGCGCTGGCCAACAGCGTGGAAATCGCCAAGCGCTGCAATATCGAACTGACGCTGGGCAAGAGCAACCTGCCCCACTTCCCCATCCCGGACGGCATGACGATGGACGAATATCTTGTCGCCGAGGCCGAGGACGGGCTGGAGAGCGCATGGAGGAGCTTTTCCCGGACCCGGAAGAGCGCCGAAGCGCCGCCCGGAATACGACGACCGGCTCGAGTTCGAGTGCAACACCATCATCCAGATGGGCTTCCCCGGCTACTTCCTGATCGTGGCCGACTTCATCAACTGGGCCAAGCACAATGGCGTGCCGGTCGGGCCGGGGCGGGGTTCCGGCGCGGGTTCGCTGGTCGCCTACAGCCTGGGCATCACCGACCTCGATCCGCTTGCGCTATGCCCTGCTGTTCGAGCGCTTCCTCAACCCGGAACGGGTGTCGATGCCCGACTTCGACGTCGATTTCTGCCAGGACAACCGCTGGCAAGGTCATCGAATACGTGCGCCAGCAGTACGGCGCGCATGCGGTGTCGCAGATCGTCACCTTCGGCACCATGGCGGCCAAGGCGGTGATGCGCGACGTCGGGCGCGTGCTCGACCTGCCCTACACTTTCTGCGACCGCATTTCCAAGCTGATCCCGCTCGCCCAGGGCAAGCGGTATCGCTGGACGAGGCGCTGGAGCAGGAGCCGGCGCTCAAGGAAATGATGACGACGAGCGCGAGGGAGGAGGTGCGCGAACTGTTCGACCTGGCGCGCAAGCTCGAAGGCATGACCCGCAACGTCGGCATGCACGCCGGCGGCGTGCTGATCGCGCCGGGCAAGCTGACCGATTTCTGCCCGCTGTATCAGGCGTCCGGCAGCGAGCCGCGCGGTATCGCAGTTCGACAAGGACGACGTGGAGAAGGCCGGCCTGGTCAAGTTCGACTTTCTCGGCCTGCGCAACCTGACCATCATCGAACTGGCGGTCAAGTACATCAAGCAGCTCGACCCGGCTTAGACCAGCCGATCTGATACCCAGCATTTCGACGATCCGGCCGCCTACGAGGTACTGAAGAAGGCCAACACCACGGCGGTGTTCCAGCTGGAATCGGAGGGCATGAAGAAACTGCTGGCCAAGCTGCAGCCGGACCGCTTCGAGGACATCATCGCCGTGCTCGCGCTCTATCGCCCCGGCCCGCTGGGTTCCGGCATGGTCGACGACTTCATCCTGCGCAAGAAGGGCCAGCAGAAGATCGACTATTTTCACCCCGACCTGAAAGCCTGCCTGACGCCGACCTACGGCGTGATCGTGTATCAGGAACAGGTGATGCAGATCTCCCAGATCATCGGCGGCTACACCCTGGGCGGCGCCGACATGCTGCGCCGCGCGATGGGCAAGAAGAAGCCCGAGGAGATGGCCAAGCACCGCGAGACGATCGCCGCGGGGGCGCGAAGAGAAGGGTTACGACCCGGCGCTCGCCAAGCAGCCTGTTCGACCTGATGGCGAAGTTCGCCGAGTACGGCTTCAACAAGTCCCACACCGCCGCCTACGCCGTGGTTTCCTACCAGACGGCCTGGCTCAAGGCGCACCACACCTCGGCCTTCATGGCGGCGACGCTGTCCTCGGAACTGGACAACACCGACCAGCTCAAGGTGTTCTACGAGGACACCCTGGCCAACAAGGTGAAGGTGCTGGGGCCGGACGTCAATGTTTCCAATTACCGTTTCGAGCCGGTTTCCGCGAACACGAGATCCGCTACGGCCTGGGCGCGGTCAAGGGCACCGGCGAGCAGGCGGTCAATGTCATTCTGGAAGCGCGCGAGACAGACGGGCCGTTCAAGGACCTGTTCGACTTCTGCCGGCGGTGCGACAAGCGCATCGTCAACCGCCGCGCCATCGAGGCGCTGGTCAGGGCCGGGGCCTTCGACAGCATCGATGCCGACCGCCACAAGCTGCTGACTTCGGTGGGCATCGCCATGGAATTCGCCGAGCAGGCCGAGCGCAATTCGATGCAGACTAGCCTGTTCGACATGGGAACGGCGGCGGAAGAGCATGCGCCGCAGTATCTTGCGGTGAAACCGTGGGATGAAAAGGAACAACTGATGCACGAGAAGACGGCGCTCGGTTTCTTCTTCTCCGGCCATCCCTACAACACCTGCAAGAAGGAATTGTCGCGCTTCATCCGCCGGCCGCTGGCCAGACTGGAACCGGCCAAGGAAATGACGACGCTGGCCGGCCTGGTCGTTGGCGTGCGCACGCAGATGACCCGCCGCGGAAAAATGCTCTTCGTGCAATTGGATGATGGAACCGGGATGGTCGAGGTTGCGGTCTTCAACGAACTGTTCGAGGCGGAACGAGCCAAGATCGTCACCGACGAGGTCCTGGTCATCGAAGGCAAGGTCAGTTACGACGACTTCTCCGGCGGCAACCGCGTTGTCGCCGACAAACTGATGACGTTGGGCGAGGCCCGTGCCCGCTTCGCCAAGCACCTGCTGCTGCGGATGAACGGCGGCTCGGATGCGCGCAAGCTGAAATCCCTGCTGCTGCCGTTTGCCCCGGGTCCGGCGCAGGTGCGCATCCGTTACCGCAACGAAACGGCGGAATGCCAAATGGTGCTCGGCGACGCCGTGCGCGTGCGCCTCGACGACATGCTGCTCGACGCCCTGAACGGCTGGTTAAAGCCGGAGAACGTCGAGATCGTCTACTGAGGCGTCTGCCTGCGCGATCGCCTCGGTATTGTCGATTTTGACCTTTCGGGAGCAGTCAACCGCAACATTGGCCTGTCGCCGGCGACGAGAACACTATTCGGGCGCCGGCAGAGGACGAGACTGGCGTGGCGGATCATTTGGCGCGCTTGCTCGGGACGCAGCATCGGGAATAACAGGTAGCTTGAAGCACGCGCTTTGGACGGCGAAAAACCGTGGGAAGTCCAGACTAGAGCATGACGCGATTGCGGCCACCGTCCTTGGCTCGATAGAGGGCTTCGTCGGCGATGGCGATCAGTTCGGTCAGCATCTGGCCAGGCAGCATTCGCCCGATCCCGATCGATACGGTCACATGCGGCAATTTCTCGCCGCGCCGAAAGCTCAGGGGCAGGAACTCGATCGCGCGACGCACGCGTTCGGCGACGATGAAAGCCTCGTCTACGCCGGTATTCGGCAAGCCAATCACGAACTCCTCGCCACCGTATCGCGCCAGCAGATCCTCTGGCCGTACGTTGTTGAGGAGCGATGCGGCGACGGCAACCAGCGCCTGATCACCGCAGACGTGTCCCCAAGTATCGTTGAGCCGCTTGAAGTTGTCGATATCGATCAGCAAGCTGCAGAACGCATGGCCGCCCTCGGCGCAGCGCGTCATGATCCGCGGGAACGCATGTTCCAGCCAGCCGCGGTTATTGATACCGGTCAGGGCATCGACTGTTGCTGCCAATTCAAGGACGCGCTGTGTGCGCATGTTGCGAATGAACAACTCGTTGCCATAGCGCACACGCGTCAACAGGATGTAAAGAAGATTGCGCGCAATTGCGAGCGAGACGTCAACCATCGCCCACAGGACGTCCTGTGATATCCGCAATACGCGCGAAGGCTGGTCGGCAATGACGTCAGCCGACACCACGTTGCCGTCGATCACCGACATCTCGCCGGCGCATTCACCGACGCCGATGTAGGACGCTGGCTCGTCGTCCGGACTCGTCAGGTGTACGCTCACGCGACCGGCGACGATGATGTAGATACTGCCGTTCGGCGTATTGCGCGAGAGCAATGTCTGGCCAGCATCGAGCGTCAGTTGTTCGCAGTTCTGCAGGAGGTGCTCGATTTCGTCAATCGCGACGTCGCGAAACAGCCGTGATTGGCTGAGCACTTCGATCAGGTCCACGTCGGGTGTCCCGGAGATTGTCAATGTACTTTCCTCGCTCGTCACATTTTCCAAATACTAATCCGTGCGCGTTCGATGCGGTGGGATTTCAATGATGTGGCTGAAGCTTGTCACCGATACGCGCATGCGCCACACCCATGCGCAGCCTCTGGCTCGGCAAG
>CAVSFS010000029.1:0-26727 GCA_963727115.1 uncultured beta proteobacterium
TTTTGATCTGCTGTTCTGAAAGACTCATGAAAACTCCGGGTTGGTTTGGTTGGGATGGGGTAGCCGGGTAATACCCGAGCAATTTTGTCTAGTCTACCCGCAAACCCCGATTATCGTTGTGCTCGCGGTAAAATTGCGGTTTATTTTCGATTTGGCGACCCCATGCCGCGCAAGATCCTCGTTACCTCCGCCCTGCCCTACGCCAACGGCGCCATCCACATCGGCCACCTGGTCGAGTACATCCAGACCGACATCTGGGTGCGCTTCCAGAAGCTGGCCGGCAACGAGTGCTGGTACGTCTGCGCCGACGACACGCACGGCACGCCGATCATGCTGCGCGCCGAGAAGGAAGGCATCACGCCGGAAGCAACTGATCGCCGCGTGCATGGCGCGAGCATCGCGCGACTTCGCCGGCTTCGGCGTCGGCTTCGACAACTACTACACGACCCATTCGGACGAAACCCGCGACTGCGCCAACGACATCTACCTGCAAGCTGCGCGCCGCCGGCCTGATCGAAATGCGCACCATCGAGCAGTATTACGACCCGGTCAAGCAGACTGTTCCTGCCCGACCGCTTCATCAAGGGCGAATGCCCGAAGTGCCACGCCAAGGACCAGTACGGCGACAACTGCGAGGTCTGCGGCGCGACCTATGCGCCGACCGACCTGATCGATCCCTACTCGGCGGTTTCCGGCGCCAAGCCGGAACTGCGCAAGCTCCGAGCATTATTTCTTCAAGCTCTCCGACCCGCGCTGCCGGAGCTTTCCTGCGCGCAGTGGACACCAGCCGCGACAACGGCGTCTGCAGCCGCGAAGCCGCCAACAAGATGCAGGAATGGCTGACGCCCAGGCGAGAACAGCTGCCCGACTGGGACATCTCGCGCGACGCGCCCTACTTCGGCTTCGAGATTCCCGATGCGCCGGGCAAGTATTTCTACGTCTGGCTCGACGCGCCGATCGGCTACATGGGCTCGTTCAAGAACCTGTGCGCCAGGAACGGCCTCGACTTCGACGAATGGTGCAAGGCCCGGACTCGACGACCGAGATGCTACCACTTCATCGGCAAGGACATCCTCTACTTCCACGCGCTGTTCTGGCCGGCCGAACTGGCAGCACGCCGGCTACCGCACGCCGACGCAGATCTTCGCGCACGGCTTCCTGACGGTCAACGGCGCAGAAAATGTCGAAATCGCGCGGCACCTTCATCACCGCCGCAGAGCTACCTCGACGCCGGCCTCAACCCGGAATGGCTGCGCTATTACTACGCCGCCAAGCTGTCGGCGAGCATGGAAGACATCGACCTCAACCTCGAAGATTTCGCGGCGCGCGTCAATTCCGACCTGGTCGGCAAGTACGTCAACATCGCCAGCCGCTCGGCCGGCTTCATCACCAAGCGCTTCAACGGCCAACTGGCCCCGGCCAGCGCCGACCTGCCGGCGATCAAGGCCATTCAGGAAGCCGCCGGCCGCATCGGCGAACTTTACGAAGCGCGCGAATTCGCCAAGGCGATGCGCGAAATCATGCTGCTGGCCGACGCCGCCAACCAGTACGTCGACAGCGTCAAGCCCTGGGAACTGGCCAAGCAGGAGGGCCGCGAAGCCGAACTGCACGCCGCCTGCAGCAATGCGCTCAACCTGTTCCGCCTGCTCACCGTCTTGTTGAAGCCGATCCTGCCGGCAGTCGCCGACAAGGTCGAGAAATTCCTTAACAGCGCTCCGCTGACCTGGGCCGATGCGCAGAGCCTGCTCGCCGCCGGGCACGGCATCAACGCCTACGAGCACCTGATGACGCGCGTCGATCCCAAGCTGATCGAAAAGCTGGTCGAGGCCAACAAGGAATCGCTGGCCCCGACGCCGGAACAGCAGTCGCCGCAACGCCACGCCCAGCACCAGCAGGCCGAGGCATTGGCCACAGCGCCCGCCGCCAGCCCGTGGGAGCCGTACTGCAATATCGACGACTTCATGAAGGTCGACCTGCGCATCGTCCGCATCGCCAATGCCGAGCACGTCGAAGGCGCCGACAAGCTGGTACGCCTGACGCTTGATGTCGGCAACAACGAAACGCGCAACGTCTTCGCCGGCATCAAGGCGGCCTACGAACCGGCGCAACTGATCGGCCGCCTGACGGTGATGGTCGCCAACCTGGCGCCGCGCAAGATGAAGTTCGGCCTCTCGGAAGGCATGGTCCTGGCGGCCTCGGACGTCGATGGCAAGGCCCCCGGCATCTTCCTGCTGTCACCCGACTCGGGCGCGCAACCCGGCATGCGCGTCAAGTAAAGTCAGCGGACAGTTCACACGATCATCCCGGCACCCACCGTGTTGTTGCTGCTTTCGTCGATGACGATGAAGGCGCCGGTGGCCCGGTTGACCGCGTAACGATCCACGATCAGCGGCTGCGCCAGCTTGAAGGTGACGCGGGCGATGTCGTTCATGGCCAGGCGTTCGGCGCTGACCTGCTCCAGTGAATTGACGTCCACCCGATAGTCGATGCCGGCCAGCACCGCCCTGGTTTCGCGCGTGGTCTGGCGGATCAGGTATTTGCGCCGCGGGTCGAGCGGTGTTTCGGAGAGCCAGCAAAGCATGGCGTCGATCTGCCGCACGGCCAGCGCCGGGCCTTGCGCCTCGAATTCGGCGACGCGCAGGATCATGTCGCCACGCGAGATGTCGATTTCGTCGTCGAGCAGCAGGGTCACCGACTGCTCGGCATGGGCCAGCGGCAGTGAACGGCCGCCGAGCTGGATGTCCCTGACGCGGCTTCGTTGCGCCGAGGGCAACACCACGACTGCGTCGCCGACGGCGATCGTGCCCGATTCGACGCGCCCCATGAAGCCGCGAAAGTCATGCAGACGCTGGTCGCCCGAAGCTTGCGGCCGGCACACATACTGCACCGGAAAGCGGAAGCCTTCGTCGCGCCCGGTATGCGCCGCCGGCGCGCTTTCCAGCACCTCGAGCAGGGTTGGGCCGGCGTACCAGTCAAGAAACTGGCCGCGCTCCACCACCATGTCGCCACCGACCGCCGATAGCGGAATGAACTGCACCTCGCCGATCCCGAGGCGCGCGGCGAATTCCAGGAAATCGGCGCGGATGCGTTCGAAGGTGGCCTGGTCGTAGCCGACCAGATCCATTTTATTGACCGCCACCACCAGATGCGGAATGTCGAGCAGATGGGCCAGGTAGGCGTGGCGCCGGGTCTGCGTCAGCACGCCCTTCCTGGCGTCGATCAGGATGATGGCGAGGTCGGCGGTTGACGCCGCGGTGACCATGTTGCGCGTGTATTGCTCGTGCCCCGGCGCATCGGCAATGATGTACTTGCGCCGGCCGGTGGTGAAATAGCGGTAGGCGACATCGATGGTGATGCCTTGCTCGCGCTCGGCTTGCAGACCGTCGGTGAGCAGCGACAGGTTAACCGCTTCCAGGCCCCGTTTTTCCGAGGTTCTGGCGATGGCGGAAAGGGTGTCGGCGAGGATCGTCCTGGTGTCGTAAAGCAGGCGCCCGATCAGCGTGCTCTTGCCGTCATCGACGCTGCCGCAGGTCAGGAAACGCAACAGGCCGTTATCGACGGGGCGCCCGAATTCAGGCAGATGTTCCAGCGCGCTCATCAAAAGTACCCTTCCTTCTTGCGTTGTTCCATGGCGGCTTCGGAAGCCTGATCGTCCAGGCGCGTGGCGCCGCGTTCGCTGATGCCGGAGGTGGCGGTCTCGGCGATGATCGCGGCTACCGTGTCGGCATCGGACTCGACCGGCGCCGTGCACGTGATGTCACCGACGGTGCGGAAACGCACGCTCAGGTTCTCGACGACGTCAGCCGCGCGCGCCGGGGTCAGCTCGGTGACGGGCTGCAGCAGCCCCTTGCGGCGCACCACCAGCCTGGGATGAGCGAAGTAGATCGAGGGCAGGGCGAGCTGCTCGCGCTCGATGTACTGCCAGACATCCAGTTCGGTCCAGTTGGAGATCGGGAAGACGCGAATGTTCTCGCCCTTGTGCGTGCGCGCGTTGTAGAGATCCCACAGCTCGGGCCGCTGGTTCTTCGGATCCCATTGGCCGAATTCATCGCGGAAGGAAAAGATGCGCTCCTTGGCCCGCGCCTTTTCCTCGTCACGCCGGGCGCCGCCGATGCAGGCATCGAAGCCGAATTCCTCGATGGCCTCGAGCAGCGTGACCGACTGATGCCTGTTGCGCGACTCGTCTTCCGACTTGAGCCTGACCGTGCCGCGCCGGATCGAACCGTCAACCGAGCGGACGATCAGGCGCTCATTGAGTTCACAGGCCCGCGAGTCGCGAAAATCGATCACCTCCGGGTAGTTGTGGCCGGTGTCGACATGCAGCAACGGGAACGGAAAGCGTGCCGGACGGAAGGCCTTTTCGGCCAGACGCAGCAGCACGATGGAGTCCTTGCCGCCGGAAAACAGCAAGGCTGGATTGCTGCACTGGCCGGCCACCTCGCGCAGGATATGGATCGCCTCGGCCTCGAGCCAATCCAGATGGTCCAGTGCATGATGGTGCCGCGCCGCGGAGTTTAGAAGGCTGGCGCTCATGCGGCGACTCCCGCTACCGTTTCGCCAGCCCCGGAAAGAACGTGCCCTTCGGACGCGCCGGCTGTCGCAACGCGCTGCACCTTGCCGTCCACTACATGCAGTCCGCATTCCTTCTGTTCCGGTGTTTCCCACCACCAGCGACCGGCGCGGACATCCTCGCCGGCCTGCACGGCACGCGTGCACGGGGCGCAGCCGATGCTCGGGTAGTTCTGGTCGTGCAGCTTGTTGTAGGGCACCTGATTGGCGCGCAGATAGACCCACACCTCGCGCTCGCTCCAGTTGGCCAGCGGGCTGAACTTGACGAGGTCGTTGGCCTGGTCGTAAGCCTTGGTCTGCAGGCCGCCGCGCGTCGCCGCCTGGGCTTCGCGCAGGCCGGTGACCCAGGCTTTCTTGCCGGCCAGTACACGCTGCAGGGGCTCGACCTTGCGGGCGTGGCAGCAGGCCTTGCGCGCCTCGACCGAGTCGTAGAAGCCGTTGATGCCCTGCCTGGCAACCGTCTGCGCAAGCAGATCGTGGCGCGGATAGGCAATCTCGATGCGGCGACCATAGCGGGCTTCGGTGGCCGCTATCAGGGCATGGGTTTCCTCCGGCAGGCGGCCGGTATCGAGCGAGAAGACGCCGATATCGAGACCCTCGCGGAAGATCATGTCGGTCAGCACCATGTCTTCGGCGCCGAGGCTGTTGGCAAACACCGCCGGTGCGAAGTCACGGGCGATGTTGCGCAGCAGACGCCGGACGTTGGCGGCTTTTTCGGCAACGGCGTTGACCAATTCACGGTCGGCAAGGTCGGGCAGGTTTTCGCGCAGCATGGCAGGCTCCTTATTGATAGGTTTCAGGCAGCCCGTCGGCGGAACAGCGGCTCGGGCTGGTCGCTGGCGGCTTGATAGGTTTCCGGAAAATCGTCGAAGGCGCTCAGTGCATCCTCGACATTCTCGACGCCGGGCTCCTCGCCGATCGCGAACGAATCGAAACCGACGCGATTGAGATAGAAGAGTTGATCGCGGCCGATGTCGCCGAAGGCGCGCAACTCCCCGGTGAAGCCGTAGCGCTCGCGCAGCAGGCGGGCGGTGGAATAGCCACGGCCATCGCCCGCCTTGGGAAAATGCACGGCGATCACGCTGAAATCGTCGATGTCGTTGGCGATTTCGGCCGGATCGTCCTCGGGCGCCAGCCAGACGCCGAGCAGCGAGCCGTGTTCGTATTCGCGCGCGATCAGGCTGCTTTTCCTCGCCTTCCATACGGCCAGCGGGACCAGCAGCGGGCCGAACGGAAGGAAAACGTCGTTCGCCTGCTCGCCGGCGGCCGGGGTGACGACTTTCCAGTGATCTTCCTGCAGGCGACGTTCCTTGATGATTTTCCGGGTTTGTGAATTAGCCATTTGCAACTCTCCTTGATTGATGTGGGTGGTGGTATGCAGCGTTGTGAAAAACTTCGATGCCAATACGGTCGAAGGTGTCGATGAAGCGTTCGTCGGCATGCCGGTGCGTGAGATAGGTCGTGATCAGGCGCTCGACCACGTCGGGCACTTCGCTGCGGCAAAAGCGCGGCCGATCACCTCGCCGATGCGGGCGTCGTTGCCCTGGCGGCCGCCAAGCGTGACCTGGTACCACTCCTCGCCGTTCTTATCGACGCCGAGAATGCCGATGGCGCCGAGGTGATGGTGGCCGCAGGAGTTCATGCAACCGGAGATGTTGAGTTCCAGTTCGCCGATGTCGTGCTGGTAATCCAGGTCCTCGAAGCGCTCCTGGATCGCCGCGGCGACCGGCAGCGAACGGGCATTGGCCAGCGAGCAGAAGTCGCCGCCGGGGCAGGCAATCAAGTCCTGGATCAGGCCGACCGTCGGCGACGCCAGACCGGCGGCCCTGGCGCGGTGCCAGACGGTGTAGAGCTCGCGTTGCGGCACGTCGGCCAGGATCAGGTTCTGCTCGTGCGAGACGCGGATTTCGCCGAAGCTGTAGCGCTCGGCCAGATCGGCGGCGGCTTCCATCTGCTCGCTGGTGGCATCGCCCGGCGCCGCGCCGGATTTTTTCAGCGACAAGGTGACGGCGGCATAGCCCGGCACCTTGTGCGGATGCACGTTGCGCTCGACCCAGCGCGCAAAAGCCTTGTCTTCGCGCAGATGGGCAAGATGGCACAGGTCATTTTCGGCCAGCGTCTCGTACTCGGGTGCCGCGAACTGCTGCGCGACACGGGCGAGTTCGGCGTCGGTCAGGGTCGCCGGGCCATCCTCGAGATGCGACCATTCTTCCTCGACCTGACGCGCGAATTCCACGATGCCAAGCGCCTTGACCAGAATCTTGATGCGCGCCTTGTAGGCATTGTCGCGCCGACCGTGGCGGTTGAATACGCGAACCAGCGCCTCGCTGTAGGTTAACAGATGCTGCCAGGGCAGGAACTCGCGCACCACCTGGCCGATCACCGGCGTGCGGCCAAGTCCGCCACCGGCATAGACCTTGAATCCGATCTCGCCCGCCGCGTTCTGCACGATCTGCAAGCCGAGGTCATGGACCTGAATTGCCGCACGATCTTCCCGCGCACCCGAAATCGCAACCTTGAATTTGCGCGGCAGGTAGGCAAATTCTGGATGGAGGGTTCGACCACTGGCGCAGAATCTCGGCCCAGGGGCGCGGGTCGGCGATTTCGTCGGCGGCGACGCCGGCGAAGTGGTCGGTCGTCACATTCCGGATGCAACTGCCCGAAGTCTGGATCGCGTGCAGTTCGTCCTGCGCCAGGTCCGCCAGGATCTGCGGCACCTCGGGGAGCTTGACCCAGTTCAACTGCAGGTTGTGACGCGTCGTGAAGTGGCCGCTGCCACGGTCGTAGCGCCGGGCGATGTCGGCGAAGCGGCGCAGTTGCGCGGCCGAGAGCAGACCGTAGGGGACGGCGAGGCGCAGCATCGGGCCGTGGCGCTCCTGGTAGAGACCGTTTTGCAGGCGCAGCGGACGAAACGCGTCGTCCGAGAGTTCGCCGGCGAGATAGCGCCGGGTCTGGTCGCGAAACTGGGCGACGCGAGCCTGGACAATGGCGTGATCGTAGTCGTCGTAGTGGTACATGGCAGGTCCTCAGGCAAGAATGAGCTTGCCGCCGATCAGCAGCAAAACGGAAGCGAGCAAGGCGCGCAGGGTGCGTTCCGGTACCTTGGCGGCGAAATGGGCGCCAAGCGCGATGCCCGGCAACGAACCGATCAGCAGCGAGACCAGCAGCACGACATCGACCGTACCCAGCCACCAGTGGCCGAGGCCGGCGACCAAAGTCAGCGGCACGGCATGGGCAATGTCGGAACCGACGATGCGGCGCGTAGCAAGATTCGGGTAAAGGAGGGTCAAGGCCGTGACACCCAGCGCGCCGGCGCCAACCGATGAAATCGTCACCAGTGCGCCGACGATGGCGCCGACGGCAACAGTAAGCCCGGCAACATGACGATGCGAAAAGTCGGCGTTGGCGCTGCGTTGCCTGGCAAAGTCAAGGAGACGCTGACGGAAGATCAGCGACGCCGAGGTAAGCAACAGGGCGACGCCGAGGCCCAGCGAAATCAGTTCCGTGCCGCCATGCCCTTGCACCCCCGAGCGAGCGAGCAGAAGCAGGGTCAACCCGGCCGCCGGTACGCTGCCCAGCGCCAGGCGTCCGGTGACCGCCCAGTCGATATTGCCGCGCCGATGATGGACCCAGGAGCCACCACTCTTGGTCAGCGCCGCGTAGAGCAGATCGGTGCCCACCGCCGTGGCCGGCTTGAAGCCGAACAGCAGGATCAGCAGCGGCGTCATGAGCGAGCCGCCGCCGACGCCGGTGAGGCCGACCAGCAGACCGACAGCGAAGCCGGAAAGCGGGAGCAGGGGATTTAAGGTGAATGCGCTGAATTCCATAATGAAGCGCATCGTAAAGACCATTTATAGTTCTGAAAAATACCTAATTGCTATTTATATAGAACTATTAGTTATAAACTACGGACCATGAAACTTCAGCAACTGAAATACCTTGTCGAAGTCGAGCGGCGCGGACTGAACGTATCCGATGCTGCGGCTGCGCTGTTCACCTCGCAGCCCGGGATCTCGAAACAGATCCGCCTGCTCGAGGAAGAACTCGGCGTCACGGTCTTCGAGCGCAGCGGCAAGCGCCTCACCGGCGTCACCGCTGCCGGCCGCCTGGTTCTCGATCAGGCGAACAAGATCCTCAGGGAAACGGTCAATCTCGCGCGCGTCGGTGCAGATTTTGCTGCCGAAGCGAAGGGCCTGCTGACGCTGGCCACCACCCACACTCAAGCGCGCTACACCCTGCCGCCGGTGATCCACCGCTTCATAGAACGCCACCCCGACATTCGCCTTCATGTACAGCAAGGCAGCCCGGCACAGGTCGCCGAATGGCTGCTCGAAGGCACGGCCGAACTGGGCATCGCCACCGAAGCGCTCGACCTCCACCCCAAGCTGGTCACGCTGCCGTGCTACCAGTGGTCGCACAAGGTTGTGGCGCCCAAGGGACACCCGCTGCTGGACAGCGGACCGCTCACGCTGGCCGGGCTCGCCGCCTATCCGCTGGTTACCTACGACGCCACCTTCACCGGTCGCTCGCACATCGACCGCGCATTTGAACGGCAGGGACTGGTGGCTGACGTCGTCCTCACGGCAATCGACTCCGACGTGATCAAGACCTACGTCGAACTCGGACTGGGCGTCGGCGTCATCGCCGAAATGGCTTTCGACCCGGCGCGTGACACCGCGCTCTCGGCACTGGCGGCCAATCACCTGTTCGCGACCAACACCACGCGCCTGGGCTTCCGTCGCGACCTCTGGCTACGTGGCTACGATTACAACTTCATCGAACTGCTGGCGCCACAGCTCACACGGCGCGTGGTGGAAGCGGCGGTAAGAGGTGGTGGCGAAGATCCGGGCCTGTAAGCGCCGACCGCAAAGACTGATTCCTTGAGCACACCAAGTCTTTGTCAGCGACCAAGCGGCCCAGCACTTGCCGTTTCAACCGTGGATTCCGGACATCCTTTTTATTGCATCGCAGCAAAATCTGCGCGCCAACCTCAGGTTTCACTTTAACTTCGAGACCCAATCCCCAACCCCGGCGGGGAGTTTTCGAAGTATCCACAAAATCTGTGGATAAGTCTGTGAATGAATCATGGGTGCAATCACTAAGTCACGGTCTGACAAGGACTTTTCCTGCTCTGCTTGAACTTTAGGCTTTTATATAACCCATTGATTTTTATTGTTTTTGCACAGCACAAGGCGATTTCTTGGAATGTCATTCACTAACTCACTGAAGCAATTCAGGCAAGCAGAATTTCTGTGAATAAACCAAGACCGGAAGTCGGGTTTGTCAATGGTTTTTTTGCTCCGTTTAACGATTTTTTTCCAATGAAGCGCGGAACCCTTCTCACAGCTACGCCCAGCCTGTGTGCGCCACCCCGCCGGGCCACGTCAAACCCTGCGGGTGGTCGCCCGCCGCCGCCGTATAATGCTCGCCAAATGCTCTCGACGATCCGCCCGCCCCGCCCCCGCCTGACCGGCCCCATCTTCGCCTATGCGCTGGCAGACGTGTTCGGCCTCTCGTGCGTCGGCATCGGCGCCAGTTGGTTCGCCGCCGGCAAGGGAGCCATTTTTGCCAATTTCCCGGGGTTGACCGTGGAAGCCGTCGCCTGCACAGCCGGTGGCGTCGCGGTGATGATCTGGGCGGTATCGCGCATCCTGCGCGAAATTGCCCGCCAGGCACCCGAAATGCAGGCCAAATACGACGCCTACATCGCCGCGCGCCATCCGGACAAAGCCAACCGCGTGGCAGACCACGCCGAAGGCCCGTCACCGTGATCGACGATGGCAAAAATTACTGAAAAGGAAACCATCATGAGCGACGACATCATCGTCAAGGACAGCAACGGCAATATCCTCAGCAACGGCGACTCGGTCACCCTGATCAAGGATCTGAAGGTCAAGGGAACCTCGGTCACCCTGAAGCGCGGCACGCTGGTCAAGAACATTCGCCTCACCGACGACGCCGAGGAAATCGAATGCAACGCCGACAAGGTCAAGGGCCTGGTGCTGAAAACCTGTTTTCTCAAGAAATCCTGAAGTTTCTCTGTTGCTTATCCGATAGCCCCCGCCCGGCGCAACACCTTCCAACGGGCTGTCATGGCAGCTTGTTAACCGGGCAGCAGCCTCACTGGCAACTCGCCCGACAGCCCGCCGGGTTGCCCGCGCAACTGCCGTCGCCCTCGGGCCGGCAGGCCTGCTTCGTCCGATGCGAGAACACCACGCCTTCCCCGTAGGTGCAAACCACCCGGGTCATGCTGCCCTGGCGCGCCACGGCGATCGTTGCGATGCTGGCTGCCTTGACCCGCGCGACCGGCAGATCGCAGGAAACATAGCCGCTGAACGCGCCATCGCCGGATTCCCACAACACCACGTTCTTCAACTTCCGGTAGTTCTGGAAACTGGAACACACATCGTCCTTCATGTCGTACATGCGGGCGTTGTCGCTGCAATAGCCGGTATAGGTGTAGCGCAGTTCCTCCTCCGACGGACAGGCGCCCACTTGAACAGCCTGCGCGAGGTCGGGGCAGCTGACTGTCTCGGCAAATGCCGCATTCATCGACAGTCCGGACAAGAGCAGCAAGGTCAGGCAGAGCAGAGCGCATGAGGTGAAACTCCGGTAAATGTCGAAAGAAAATTTTTGCGGATCGCCAATGTTAGTGCAGGCCGTTGCCGGCGTCCGCACTTGCGAGGCCCCTTACCGCAATTCACCGAAACGGCGCGCCAACGCCTCTTCGCGCCGAACGATATCCGCCTCGACGGCCAGAACCTCCTGCATGTAGGCCAGCGCGGCAGGCGTCAGCGAGCGATCCTTCAGGTAAATGAATCCGTAGGCCGCCTGGAACTCGATCCCGGTCGTCGGCACCAGCGCCACCGAGCCGGCTTCCAGATCCTGTTCCATCAGCGCCAGCGAGGCGAGTGCCAGCGCATCACTGCTCGCCAGAAGATCAGCAAGGGCAAACGGCACATCGATCTCGATTGCCGGCACGAAATCGCCATTGAGCGCATCGATCCGCCCGGCCCGGCCGACCGACTGCGGCAGGTTCGCCGCGATGCGCGACGGGAGACGCGAAGCGACCCAGGGAAATTCGAGCAGCCCGGCCAGTTCCACCGGACCGCGCTCCAGGACAGGATGCCCGGGACGGCAAAAGAAGCGGCCGCGATGCTGCCCGACCAGGGCCGTCTCGAACTGATCGTCTGCCTGCAAGCCACTGAGTTCCGCCAGACCGAGGTCGACTTCGCGGGCCGTCACCTGGCGTACCACGTCGCGCCAACTGGCGACATGAACCGCAATGCTGATTTTCGGGCGCTGGGCCAGCAGGCGCGCCAGCGCCGGGTAACCCGAAATGATGCTCGGATAGGGACCCAAGGCCACCCTGAGCGACCCGATCTCGAGGCCGGCAAGCAGCGCGATCTCGCGCAGCATATCCTCTTCGGCACTGAGCAAGGCCTTGCCGCGCTGAACCACCAGTTCACCGAACGCGGTCAGCGTCACCGCCCCCCGCTTGCGGTCGAGCAGCGTGACGCCCAACTCCGCCTCCAGCGCCTGAATGCTCTTCGTGAGCGCCGGTTGCGAGATATTCAGCGCTGCCGCGGCCCGCCCGAAATGCGCATAGCGGACAAGCGTCAGCAGATGACGAAGGCGTCGCTGGGTGATCATGATAAGTAAAATGTTATCACAGTCTCAAAAATATCCATTATCCAGAAATCGATGCAGTATGTTATTTAAATCAAGCCGTAACTAGGCGCCCACAGTCCGAAGGAACAAGTTCCTTGTGACTATGCTGGGCGCAGTGTTCCGTTCAACATGAAGAAGGAGAGTCTTGTGAACTATTCAGGAAAGTTGATTCTGGCGTTGACCATCGCCGTTGCCAGCGTGGCCGCGCCCCTTGCCCAGGCGGCCGAGATTCCCTTGGTCACCGGCGAACAGTGGACCACGCTCATCGGAAGATGTGCAGAAAGCCTACCTCGTTGGAGTCGCCAATTTGACGCAGGTCGAGAACGCCTACTTCGCGGGAAATCCGCCGAGCGATAACCAGAGTTTCGTGCCGCGCCTGGTCAAGGGATTGCAGGGCCAGACGCTCGACAGCGTGCGCGAAGGGCTCAACCGATGGTATGCCGCAAATCCCGGCAAACTGCAGCGCCCGGTCATCGAGACCATCTGGTTTGAAATGGCCGTGCCCGGCCTCCAGAAGAACAAGTAACGGAGAACAATCATGAAACGACTTGGAATGATCATCACCATCGTGGCAATGGCGGGCGCTGCGGGATGTACGGACATGACCCCGCGGCAGCAGGGAACGATGAGTGGCGCAGCCATCGGCGCCGCGGGCGGTGCCGGCATCGCGTCCATTGCCGGCGGCAGTGCATGGACCGGTGCGGCCATCGGCGGCGTGGCCGGCGGCGTGGCCGGCAATATCAAGGGCGGCCGGCAGTAATCACGCATTTGGTACTACCAGCAGTGGCGAGTCTTTCAACAAGAACAAGGAGCATCTCATGAAATTTTCTGGAAAATTACTTGCCGCGCTGGCCATCGCCTTCAACGGCGGCGCAATGTCTGCTGCCCACGCGGCAGCGGGCGGCGAGGTAGTCACCAATCCGGGCGCGGCGTCAGGCAAGCACTTCGACCCGAAAGGCACCCTGCCGACGAAGTACACCATCGAACTGCGCAAGGGCGTCTCGGCCACACTGCCGTTCGAGGACAAGCGCGACTTCGACGAAGCCAAGAAGGGCTTCATCGCCGAGCCGCCCTACAAAAAGATCATGGCCGATGCCGGCCACGTCGCCTGGGACATGGCCAGCTATCAATGGCTGTTGCAGGGCAAGGACTTCCAGAGCATCCACCCGTCGCTGCAGCGCCAGGCGGTGCTCAACATGGCCTACGGACTCTACGAGGTATTGCCGGGCAAGATCTACCAGGTGCGCGGCTACGACCTGGCCAACATCAGCTTCATCAAGGGCGATACCGGCTGGATCATCTTCGATCCGCTGACAACCAAGGAAACCGCCCGCGCGGCGCTCGAATTCATCAACGAGAAGCTCGGCAAGCGCCCGGTCGTCGGCGTCGTCTACTCGCACTCCCACGTCGACCACTTCGGCGGCGTGCGCGGCGTGGTCGATGAAGCCGACGTGATCAGCGGCAAGGTGAAAATCATTGCGCCCGAGGGCTTCCTCCGTGAGGCGATTTCCGAGAACGTCTTCGCCGGCAACGCCATGTCACGCCGCACGCAGTACTCGTACGCCGTGCTGTTGCCGCGCGACCCGCACGGCCACGCCGACCAGTCGATCGGCAAGAACGTGGCCAATGGCAATGTCGGACTGATCCCGCCCAACCTGATCATCACCAAGGACTTCGAGGAAGTGACGCTCGACGGCGTCAAGATGGTGTTCCAGAACACGCCCGACACCGAAGCGCCGGTCGAGATGAACACCTGGTTCCCGCAGTTCAAGGCCTTCTGGGCGGCGGAAAACATTACCGGCACCATCCACAACATCTACACGCCGCGCGGCGCGCCGGTGCGCAATGCACTGAACTGGTCGAAGCAGATCAACAACGCGCTGTACAAGTTCGGCCAGGAAGCCGAGGTGATGTTCGCCTCGCACAGCTGGCCGCGCTGGGGCAATGCGCGCATCCAGGAAGTGATGCGGGTTCAGCGTGACACTTACGCCAACCTGAACAACCAGTCGCTGCACTACGCCAACCTCGGCGTGACGGTCAACGAGATCCAGAACGTCTACAAGCTTCCCGACAGCCTGTGGAAGCAGTGGCCCGCGCACAGCTACCACGGCTCGGAGCAGCACAATAGTCGCGGCGTCATCAACCGCTTCCTCGGCTACTGGGACGGCAATCCTTCCACCATCGCCCCGCTCTCGCCGAAGGATTCGGCGCCGCTGTACGTCGAGATGATGGGCGGCTCCGGCAAGATCATGGCCAAGGGCAAACAACTGATCGCTCAGGGCAAGTACCTCGAGGCCACGGAAATCCTGAATCGCCTGGTCTTCGCCGAGCCACGCAACCAGCCGGCCAAGGACCTGCTGGCCGATGCCTTCGAGCAGCTCGGTTACCAGAAGGAGAGTCCGACCCTGCGCAACATCTTCCTGCAAGGAGCTTTTGAACTGCGCCACGGGCTGCCCGGCGGTAACCCGATCAGGACGACCGGTCCCGACGTGATTCGTGCGATGTCCACCGAACAATGGCTCGACTTCCTCGGCATCAGCATGGACCCGCGCAAGGCCGAGGGCATGCGCTTCACGATCAACCTGGTGACGCCCGACAACGGCGAGAAGTACCTGATCGAGCTGAGCAACGCGACGCTGACCAACATCAAGGGCGAACTGGCCCCGAAGCCGGATCTGACGATCACGCTGAACCGCACCGATCTCGACCAGGTGATGATGGGCGCGAGCACCTTCGACGACCTGATCAAGGCCGGCAAGGCGAAGTTCGAGGGCGACCGCAAGCCGTTCGACCAACTGCGCAGCCTGATGGTGGTCTTCCATCCGAACTTCGAGATGCTGCCGGGCACGGCCCCGAAAGCACCTTCAGCTGGCGGGAAGCCTTTCGAAGTGCCCGAGCTGTTGCCGCCGAATTCGGCGGGTGACTGACGGTACCGAGGGTTGTATTCGATCAATGGCTGACTGGAGCAAATAATGAACAAACGTAAATTTATCGGCACCGGCGTCTCGCTGGCGGCACTCACCCTCTTGGCGGGCTGCACCACTACCGGCGGGAGCGCTGGCGATCCCGCAGCACGCCGTGAGGCCATCGACGCTGCGGTCAACAGTGCGCTGTCGCGTCTTTACCGGGAAGCCCGGGGGTCGCAGGAGATTGTCGCCTCTGCACGCGGCGTACTGGTCTTCCCATCGGTGGTTTCTGCCGGCTTCATCGTCGGTGGATCGCATGGCCAGGGCGCATTGCGTAAGGCAGGGAAGACGACCAATTACTTCCGCATGACCGAGGCTTCGGTCGGGCTTCTGGCGGGAGCGCAGTCACAGGCAGTCTTCATCCTGTTCATGACGCAGGATGCCTTGGCCCGCTTCGAGGCAAGCCGGGGTTGGACCGCAGGCGTCAACGGCTCCATCGCCTTGCTGACGGTGGGCGCCAATGCGCAGGTGACGACCCAGACCGCGCAGCAACCGATCGTTGGCTTCGTGCTGACGAATGGTGGTCTCATGGCCAACGTGAGCCTGAATGGCAACCGTGTGACGCCGCTTGACCTCTGAGCGGAGCGTCGAGCCGGCAGCACGACGTGTTGCCCCGGATGACCGGAAATTTGCTTCCGACAACGGGGGAAAGCCAGGGATGAGTGATGCTCAACCCTGGCTGACGATGGCCGTGCTTTGCGCTGGACTGTCGAGCATGTCGGCACTCGCCGACACCGAAGACGACCTGGCCAGGCAACTCGCCAACCCGGTCGCGGCGCTGATCAGCGTCCCGTTTCAGCTCAATTACGACCGCGACATGGGCCCGGCGAACGACGGCCGGCGCTACCTCCTCAACGTACAGCCGGTGATTCCGATCTCGCTCAATGCCGAATGGAACCTCATTTCGCGCACCATCGTGCCGCTGATCGATCAGAAGGACGTCGTTCCTGGCGCAGGCAGTCAGTCCGGCGTCGGCAACATCGTCCAGAGTCTGTTCCTGTCGCCGGCGCTGCCGACGGCAAGCGGAATCATCTGGGGCGCTGGTCCGGTATTCCTGCTGCCGACGGCCAGTAATTCATTGCTGGGTACTGAAAAATGGGGGATCGGCCCCACCGGCGTGGCGCTCAGACAACAGGGCGCGTGGACCGTCGGCGCGCTCGCCAATCACATCTGGTCGGTGGGCGGCAACGATGCGGATCCGGACATCAGCGCCACGTTCATTCAGCCGTTCGTTACCTACATCACGCCGACGCGGACAACCTTTGCGCTGAACACGGAATCGACCTACGACTGGAAGACAAAGCAGTGGACAGCGCCGATCAACTTCAACGTGGCCCAATTGCTGAGAGTTGGCGATCAACTGCTGCAAGTCGGCGGCGGCGTGCGCTACTGGGCAGCGGGCGGCGATATGGCACCCGCGGGATGGGGGTTCCGGCTCACCGTGACCTTGCTGTTTCCGCGATGAGGCGTTCCGTCATGGCTGGCAACTAAAACCGAGCGCATGATTCAGCAAACCAATTTACTTCACCGCAGCAGCCGCGCCGTGGCATGTGCGTTGGTTGCCTGCACCCTCGCAACGCCACTCGCGGCGGCCGCGAGCGACGGGGCGGAAAGTTCATGGCAGTTCGAGGCGACGCCCTACCTGTGGGCGACCGGGCTGGATGGCGCGCTTGCCATCACCGCTCGCCCGCAGGCCGGAATCGCTGAAGTGAAATGACGCTGCCACTCCTGTTGTTCGGCCTGCTCTGGCTGCTTCCCGCGCAGGCCGCCGACATTCCGCTGGGTACCGTGGTGCGCTTCAATACCCTTTGCGCGACCTGCCATGAAGGGGAATGCAGCGGGCGCCTGAGTTTCGATCTCGGTATCCAGGCCAGCGAAAATCATATCCGGCGCCATGCCGGCGACGTTGACCCAGAATGTCTGGCGCGATCTCGCCCGCCTGCTCGCGCACACGAAACAGGCATGCGCCTACTACCCGATGGCAGTCAACATCCCGGAAGGTCGGCACTGGAATCCGGAAAGGCTGGCCGAACTTCACAACGCGAAGGAAAACGCCTGGTTCATCCCGCTTGGTCACCTGCCTGCCGGTCGCTACCGGGCAACGCTGGGAATGAACGGGCAAATGGAGGGGATCGCGCAAATCATTTCCGCCGGCTTCGATATCGCCGATTTCCCGTTGCAGTGCGCTGACAGCGGGCAAATTGCCTTCTTTTTCGTGGTCAACCGCAGCAGCGTCCATTACCTGCGCTTCAAATCGGGCAATGTTCAAATGCTGACGAGTCTCGATATCCAGGCCGCTGACTGAGCCACCCACCCGCTTCTCACCACGTCGAATCCGGCAGGATCCTCTCGGTTTTCCCGTTAGCCGCCAGTTGTAATAAGCTGCTCGCCCATACCGTTTTACCCCCGGAGCAAAACGATGGCATGGCTGCGTGAATTCGCCCCCGATCTCCTCGCTTTCGCGATCAGCGCCAGCATGGTCCTGGCCTACTATGTGTTCCTGTGGCTGAAGGTGCGCAAGAACCCCACCTATACCATCCACGGCGTCAACGAAATCGCCCGCACCCTGTGGGTCGCCAATGTCATGGCCAATCCGGGAAAGGACGTCATGGCGGTGCAGACCTTGCGCAATTTCGTCATGGGCGCCAGTCTCATGGCCTCGACGGCCACTTTCCTGATCGTCGGAACGCTCACCTTGTCCGGTCAGGCGGAGAGCATCGGCCGCAGCTGGCATGCGCTCAACCTTTTTGGCTCGCACGCCGCGGAAATCTGGATCATCAAGGTGATGTCCCTGCTGGTCAACTTCATCATCGCCTTTTTCGCGTTCGCGATGGCGGTACGCTTGAACAATCACGTCGTGTTCATGCTCAACGTCCCGCAGCAGGACGCCCATCACGCCCTGACCCCGGCCAACGTCGCCCGCCGGCTCAACCGGGCGGGCAACCTTTTTGCCATCGGGATGCGCGCGTTCTCCTTTGCGGTGCCTCTGGTCTTCTGGCTGTTTGGTCCGCCGTTTCTGGTCATCGCCACCATCGGGCTGCTGATCGCCCTCTATCACCTCGACCGCAGCGAACCGCGGTACCCACCACGGAAACCTGAAAGCCGCCCGGATCCCGGGGCGTGTCACGGTGTCATATAATCGACTCGGGTTCAGCCAGCCGCTCAGCGCGTCGAAATTGCCGTTCATCCACACAGTGATCGTTTGGCCCGCCGCGGACGCTTGACCGACTCTGTCCCCACCTCCACAATGCAAACATCGTCGTGTCACGCCCCGTATTGCCGAATAGGAGCCCAAGAAATGCCTTCGATCCTGCGTGGCATCGCCGCGCTATTTGCTGCCGTGCTTCTGCTGTTCGCAGCGCAGGCACGTGCCGCAGACCCTCCAAAATTCAACGTCGAGCAGCTTGACCAGATGCTGGCGCCGATCGCGCTCTTTCCCGATGCGCTGCTGTCGCAGGTGTTGATGGCGACCACTTATCCGAAGGATGTCGCGGAGGCTGCCGACTGGGCATTCGCCAACCGCGGCCTGAAAGGCGACGAGGCAGTCAAAGCGGTGCAGGACAAGCCCTGGGATCCCAGCGTGCAGTCGCTGGTCGCCTTCCCGCAGGTGCTTGCCATGCTCGGCGAAAAGCCCGAATGGGTTCGCGATCTGGGTGATGCCTTCCTCGACCAACCGAACGACGTCATGGATTCCGTGCAATTCCTGCGCTCCAAGGCCAAGGATGCCGGCAACCTGAGCTCCAACGAACAGCAAATCGTCACGATCGAACCTGCGCCGCCGCCCCCGCAGACGATCGTCGTCACGGCACCGCCCCCGCCGACGCAGATCATCATCATCGCCCCGGCCAATCCGCAGGTCGTCTTCGTGCCCATCTTCAACCCGGTTCATGTCTTCGGCCCGTGGTGGCACCCGCTGTTCCCACCCTTCTTTTTCCCACCGCCGGTGCGCTGGGGATTCGGCTGGAACCCGGTCAGCACCGCCATCTGGTGGGGCGTCGGCATCGGCGTGACCAACGCCCTGTGGGGCGGCGTCAACTGGGGCCGGCGCGACGTCAATATCAACGTCAATCGCTGGAACAATATCAACGTCAACAACCGGATCAATTCCAACAATCGCAACGTAAACTGGAACCATAACCCCAGCAACCGGCGCGGCGTTCCGTATCGCGACATCAACACACGCAATCGAATGCAGCAAAACAATGTCGGCGGTCGCCAGGAATATCGTGGCCGCGAAGATCAGCGGGCGCAGGCGAGAGCGGCGTTGTCCGATCGGGTCGGTGCCGAAAATCTTGACCGCGACGCGCTACGCAACATCGACCGCAGCCAAATTCCGCAACGCCTGCCCGCCGACACCGGCGCCACGGCACGCGACCGCGCCGCCGCCATCGACCGCAGCCAGATCCAGGACCGCGCGGGCAATATCGACCGCGGCCAGTTACAGGATCGTGCGAGCAACATTGACCGCAGTCAGATCCAGGACCGCGCGGGTAACATCGACCGCGGCCAGGTGCAAAACCGGGCCGCCAATATCGACCGCACCCAGGTACAGAACCGGGCCGCCAACATCGACCGTAGTCAAGTACAGAACCGGGCTGCCCAGACCAATCGCGACAATGCCCTGCGCGGTGCCAACAACGCCCAGCAGACGCGGCAGCAGATCGACCGCGGGATCGCCAGCCAGGCCGCAAGCGGCCGGCAAGCCAACGTTTCGCGCCCCGCAGGTGGTGGCGCCGCCGCCCAGCGGCAGCGCAATCGATAGTTATGGTGCCGAGGATGAGAGATCGAATGATGAGCAATCGATGGATGAAGGGCGCCGCCGCGCTGCTATTCACGCTGGTGCTGTCAGCACCTTGTGCGGCCGCCGGCACGCAAAAGACATTTGCCTCGCCGGAAATCGCGTTGGAAGCGTTGGTGGATAGCCTGGCACGTAATGACGATGCCGAAATGCGGGCGATTCTCGGCCTCAAGTATGACTATCTGCTGCCGCTCAACAATCTTACGGCGGAGGATCGCCTGGTTTTTCTCGGTGCCTGGGCCAAAGGCCACCGCATCCTGCGCGACAGCGACACGGTAGCGCGCCTTGAAGTGAGCAGTGGCTGGACGTTGCCGATACCGTTGGTACGCACCGCCAACGGCTGGGTCTTCGATACCCGGGCGGGCAAGGAGGAAATGCGCACCCGCCGCATCGGGCGCAATGAACTGGCCGCGATCGAAACCATGCGCGCCTACGTCGAGGCGCAGCGCGAGTACGCCGCGCAGGACCGCAACAGCGACGGCATCCGTGAGTTCGCGCAAAAGATACTGAGCTCGCCCGGCAAGCAGGACGGCCTCTCCTGGCCCACGCCACCCGGCGAGCCGGAAAGCCCGGCCGGCCCTTTGCTGGAGACGAAAGACCTGAAGGATGGCTACCACGGCTACCGTTTCCGGATTCTCAAGGCCCAGGGCAAGGCGGCGCCGGGCGGCGCGCGCAGCTATGTCAAGGACGGACGCATGACCGAAGGCTTCGCTCTAATCGGCTGGCCCGCCCGTTACGGCGAAACCGGCTTGATGACCTTCGTGGTCAATCAGGACGGCATTGTCTACCAGAAGCATCTGTGGCCAAACTCTGCCGCCATCGCCGGGGCGATGACCCGCTTCGACCCCGACCCGTCATGGACGGCGCTGCCCACTCCCTGACTTCCCCTGCCGACACGGCAATCACTATCATTCACTGATAGACGATCTCGACGTTCTCCGGCTTTAGCCAGCAATTCAACGCGTCGAGCAGGCAGAAGTCGATGTCGAAGTCGGGCATCGACACCCGTTCCGGATTCAGGACTTGCCGAGCCAGAGGCTGCGCATGGGTGTGGCGCATGCGCGTATTATCGGTGACAAGCTTCAGCCACATCATTGAAATCCCACCGCATCGAACGCGCGCGGGTTAGCATTCGAAAAATGTGACGAGCGAGGAAAGTACATTGACAATCTCCGGGACACCCGACGTGGACCTGATCGAAGTGCTCAGCCAATCACGGCTGTTTCGCGACGTCGCGATTGACGAAATCGAGCACCTCCTGCAGAACTGCGAACAACTGACGCTCGATGCTGGCCAGACATTGCTCTCGCGCAATACGCCGAACGGCAGTATCTACATCATCGTCGCCGGGCGCGTGAGCGTACACCTGACGAGTCCGGACGACGAGCCAGCGTCCTACATCGGCGTCGGTGAATGCGCCGGCGAGATGTCGGTGATCGACGGCAACGTGGTGTCGGCTGACGTCATTGCCGACCAGCCTTCGCGCGTATTGCGGATATCACAGGATGTCCTGTGGGCGATGGTCGAACGTCTCGCTCGCAATTGCGCGCAATCTTCTTTACATCCTGTCAACGCGTGTGCGCTATGGCAACGAGTTGTTCATTCGCAACATGCGCACACAGCGCGTCCTTGAATTGGCAGCAACAGTCGATGCCCTGACCGGTATCAATAACCGCGGCTGGCTGGAACATACGTTCCCGCGGATCATGACGCGCTGCGCCGAGGGCGGCCATGCGTTCTGCAGCTTGCTGATCGATATCGACAACTTCAAGCGGCTCAACGATACTTGGGGACACGTCTGCGGTGATCAGGCGCTGGTGGCCGTCGCCGCATCGCTCCTCAACAACATACGGCCAGAGGATCTGCTGGCGCGATACGGTGGCGAGGAGTTCGTGATTGGCTTGCCGAATACCGGCGTAAACGAGGCTTTCATCGTCGCCGAACGCGTGCGTCGCGCGATCGAGTTCCTGCCCCTGAGCTTTCTGCGCGGCGAGAAATTGCCGCATGTGACCGTATCGATCGGGATCGGGCGAATGCTGCCTGGCCAGATGCTGACCGAACTGATCGCCATCGCCGACGAAGCCCTCTATCGAGCCAAGGACGGTGGCCGCAATCGCGTCATGCTCTAGTCTGGACTTCCCACGGTTTTTCGCCGTCCAAAGCGCGTGCTTCAAGCTACCTGTTATTCCCGATACTGCGTCCCGAGCAAGCGCGCCAAATGATCCGCCACGCCAGTCTCGTCCTCTGCCGGCGCCCAAATAGTGTTCTCGTCGCCAGCGACAGGCCAATGTTGCGGTCAACTGCTCCCGAAAGGTCAAAATCGACAATACCGAGGCGATCGCGCAGGCAGACGCCTCGGTCAACGATCTCGACGTTCTCCGGCTTTAACCAGCCGCTCAGGGCATCGAGCAGCATGTCATCGAGGCGCACGCGCACGGCGTCGCCGAGCACCATTTGGCATTCCGCCGTTTCGTTGCGGTAACGGATGCGCACCTGCGCCGGACCCGGGGCAAACGGCAGCAGCAGGGATTTCAGCTTGCGCGCATCCGAGCCGCCGTTCATCCGCAGCAGCAGGTGCTTGGCAAAGCGGGCACGGGCCTCGCCCAACGTCATCAGTTTGTCGGCGACAACGCGGTTGCCGCCGGAGAAGTCGTCGTAACTGACCTTGCCTTCGATGACCAGGACCTCGTCGGTGACGATCTTGGCTCGTTCCGCCTCGAACAGTTCGTTGAAGACCGCAACCTCGACCATCCCGGTTCCATCATCCAATTGCACGAAGAGCATTTTTCCGCGGCGGGTCATCTGCGTGCGCACGCCAACGACCAGGCCGGCCAGCGTCGTCATTTCCTTGGCCGGTTCCAGTCTGGCCAGCGGCCGGCGGATGAAGCGCGACAATTCCTTCTTGCAGGTGTTGTAGGGATGGCCGGAGAAGAAGAAACCGAGCGCCGTCTTCTCGTGCATCAGTTGTTCCTTTTCATCCCACGGTTTCACCGCAAGATACTGCGGCGCATGCTCTTCCGCCGCCGTTCCCATGTCGAACAGGCTAGTCTGCATCGAATTGCGCTCGGCCTGCTCGGCAAAGTCCATGGCGATGCCTACCGAAGTCAGCAGCTTGTGGCGGTCGGCATCGATGCTGTCGAAGGCCCCGGCCTTGATCAGCGCCTCGGTGGCGCGGCGATTGACCATGCGCTTGTCGCAGCGCTGGCAGAAGTCGAACAGATCCTTGAACGGACCGTCCGTCTCGCGCGCTTTCAGAATGACATTGACTGCCTGCTCGCCGGTGCCTTTCACCGCGCCCAAGCCATAGCGAACTGTGTTGCGGTCAACCGGCTCGAAACGGTAATTCGAGGCATTGACGTCCGGCCCGAGTACCTTCACCTTGTTGGCGATGGTGTCCTCGTAGAAGATTTTCACCGAATCCGTGTTATCCATGTCCGAGGACATGGTCGCCGCCATGAAGGCCGCGCAGTGGTGGGCCTTGAGCCAGGCGGTATGATAGGTGACGACGGCGTAGGCGGCAGTATGCGACTTGTTGAAGCCATACTCGGCAAACTTGGTCATCAGGTCGAACAACTGCTCGGCGAGCGCCGGGTTGTAACCCTTCTCTTTCGCACCGGCGGCGATCGTCTCGCGGTGCTTGGCCATTTCCTCGGGCTTCTTCTTGCCCATCGCCCGGCGCAGCATGTCGGCGCCACCCAGCGTATAGCCGCCGATGATCTGCGAGATCTGCATCACCTGTTCCTGGTACACAATGACGCCGTAGGTCGGCGACAGGCAGGCGGTCAGGTCCGGGTGAAAATAGTCGATCTTCTGCTGGCCCTTTTTGCGCAGAATGAAGTCGTCGACCATCCCGGAACCGAGCGGGCCGGGACGATAGAGTGCGAGCACAGCGATGATGTCTTCGAAACGGTCGGGCGCCAGCTTCTTGAGCAGCTTCTTCATGCCCTCCGATTCAACCTGGAAGATTGCCGTCGTATTGGCGTCCTTCAAAATCTGGTAAGCGGCCGGGTCGGTGAAGCCAAGCGACATCAGGTCGAGCTTCTCGCCGGTCATGCGGCGGATGTACTCGACGGCCAGCTCGATAATCGTCAGGTTGCGCAAGCCGAGGAAGTCGAACTTGACCAACCCGGCCTTCTCGACGTCATCCTTGTCGAACTGCGAAACCGGCGAGGCATCGCTGCCGTTCGCCTGATAGATCGGGCAGAAATCGGTGATCTTGCCCGGCGCGATCAACACGCCGCCAGCGTGCATGCCGACGTTGCGGGTCAGGTCTTCGAGGCGGCCGGCGAGGTCGAACAGTTCGCGGACCGACTCGCCATCGCGCTCGTCGGTCATCATTTCCTTGAGCGCCGGCTCCTGCTCCAGTGCCTCGGCCAGCGATACCGGCTTGTTCTGGACGATCGGGATCAGCTTGGAAATGCGGTCGCACAGCGAGTAGGGCAGGCCGAAGACGCGGCCGACGTCGCGGATCACCGCCTTCGACGACATGGTGCCGAAGGTGACGATCTGCGATACCGCCTGCGAACCGTAGCGCTGGCGCACGTATTCGATGACGCGCCAGCGGTTGTCCTGGCAGAAGTCGATGTCGAAGTCGGGCATCGACACCCGTTCCGGATTCAGGAAGCGCTCGAACAGCAGGGCATAGGCCAGCGGATCGAGGTCGGTAATGCGCAGGCTGTAGGCGACCAGCGAACCCGCCCCGGAACCCCGCCCCGGCCCGACCGGCACGCCATTATTCTTGGCCCAGTTGATGAAGTCGGCGACGATCAGGAAGTAGCCGGGGAAGCCCATCTGGACGATGGTGTTGCACTCGAAGACGAGCCGGTCGTCGTATTCCGGGCGGCGCTTCAGGCGCTCTTCCGGGTCCGGGAAAAGCTCAACCAGGCGCCTCTCCAGCCCGGCCTCGGCCTCGGCGACAAGATATTCGTCGATCGTCATGCCGGGCGGGATGGGGAAGTCGGGCAGGAAATTCTTGCCCAGCGTCAGTTCGATATTGCAGCGCTTAGCGATTTCCAGCGAGTTTTCCAGCGCCTCCGGCAGATCGGCAAACAGTTCAGCCATCTCGGCCTGGGTCTTGAAATACTGGTCCTCGGTATACGTCTTCGGCCGCCGGTTATCGCCCAGCACGTAACCCTCGGCGATACAGACGCGCGCTTCGTGGGCGCGAAAGTCGTCACGGTTCATGAACTGGACCGGGTGCGTCGCGACCAGCGGCAAACCAAGTTCGCCGGCCAGATCGGCCGTTTGCTGAACAATGGCCTCCTGCTGCGGTTGACCGTAGCGTTGCACTTCCAGATAGAAAGCGCCGGGGAAAATCGCCTCCCAAGCCTTGGCGCGCTCGCCGGCCAGATCGAAATTACCGTTGATCAGCGCTTCGCCGACATCGCCGAGATGCGCGCCGGACAGCGCGATCAAGCCGTCGCTGCCGATTTCGCCAAACCACTCGCGGCGGATTTCGGCACGATCACGGCGACCTTCGACCAGATAGGCACGGGTTAACAGCTCGCACAATTGCCGGTAACCCGTCCGGTTGCGCGCCAGCAGCAGCAGACGACAGGCATCTTCCGGCGCTTCGGGATTGGTGATCCAGACATCCACCCCGGCAATCGGCTTGACCCCCTTGCCACGCGCCCCGGTGTAGAACTTGACGAGCCCGAACAGGTTACCGAGATCGGTCAGCGCCAGCGCCGGCATGCCGTCGCCGGCGGCGCGCTTGACCGCATCGCCGACACGGACGATGCCGTCGGTCACGGAATATTCGGAATGCAGGCGGAGGTGAACGTAGCGCGGGGAATTCATGGGCACAATTTTACCGCCCCCGAGCCCAGCCGCCGATTGCATTTTGTGCCGCATCCGTTAGTGCCATAGAATCAGCGGCTGGCACCAGATTGAACGTTTCGTCTTGTTCGAACATGGAGAACCACAATGATTCTCGAAGAGCCCCTCGTACTGCGCACCGACCGCGCCGACGGCCTGACCACGCTGACCCTGAACCGCCCGAGCCAGTTCAATTCCCTGTCGAAAGACATGTTGACCGCAATCAAGACGCGAACTGGACGACATCGCAGCCAGCGAAGCCGTGCGCGTCGTCGTCATTGGCGGTGCCGGCAAGGCCTTCTGCGCCGGCCACGACTTGAAGGAAATGCGCGCCAACCACGACAAGGGCTTCATGCAGGCGCTGTTCAAGCAATGCGGCGAACTGATGCTCACCATCACCCGGATGCCGCAGCCGGTCATTGCCCGTGTGCACGGCATCGCCACCGCCGCCGGTTGCCAACTGGTGTCGATGTGCGACCTGGCGGTCGCCGCCGATGTCGCCCGCTTTGCCGTTTCCGGCATCAATGTCGGGCTGTTCTGCTCGACGCCGGCCGTCGGCCTCGCCCGCAACCTCGGGCGCAAGGCGGCGCTGGAAATGCTGCTCACCGGCGACTTCATCGACGCCATGGAAGCCAGGACCAAGGGGCTGGTCAATCGCGTCGTGCCGGCCGACGCGCTGGACGCCGAGGTCGAACGCCTGACCCAGTCGATCCTCGCCAAGAGCGCCGTCGCCGTCCGCATGGGCAAGGGCATGTTCTACAAGCAGCTGGAAATGGGCCTGGTCGATGCCTACAACTACGCCGGTGAAGTGATGGCCTGCAACATGATGAGCGACGACGCCGGTGAAGGCATCGATGCCTTCATGCAGAAACGGAAGCCGGAGTACAAGGGGAGCTAAGGCACGAG
>CAVSFS010000030.1:0-149109 GCA_963727115.1 uncultured beta proteobacterium
AGGTGGTGTGGACTTAAGGATTCCCTTTTAGGAGCAAATCAGATTCAAGGCTGCTTTTTGGGAGGCAGTCTTGGGTGTGCTGGAGCGGTTGGTTTTGAGCGACGCGGCGTGGGAGCGGATGGCGCCGCTGATCATAGGCCGACCTGACCAGAAAGGTTCCACCGGGCGCGACAATCGGATGTTCGTGGAAGGTGTGCTGTGGATCGTGCGTACGGGCTCTCCTTGGCGTGATCTTCCGGAAGCGTTTGGGGATTGGAACAGCGTGTTCCGGCGCTTCAGTCGATGGAGCATCAAGGGTGTTTGGTGGCGGATCTTCGAGGCGATGTCCGATGATCCGGACTTCGAATATCTGATCGTCGATTCCACCATCGTTCGGGCGCATCAGCACGCCGCCGGGGCGAAAAAAAGGGGGTCTGAAGATCAAGCGCTCGGCCGCTCGCGCGGCGGCCTGAGCACCAAGATACATATGGCCGTTCGCGGCTTGGGATGTCCTGTGCGGTTCACGCTTACCGCAGGTCAGAAGGGCGATGCACCGCAAGCCGCCGCATTGATCGAGGGATTACCTGCCGAGGTCGTCATGGCTGATACGGCCTATGACGCCGATCACTTGCGCCAAGCCATCGCCGCCAAGGGGGCGCTCGCCGTCATCCCCAACAACCCGTCACGTGCGTTCAAATATCCGCTCGACAAGCATCTCTATGCCCAGCGCCATCTCGTGGAATGCTGCTTCTCAAAACTCAAGCAGTTCCGCCGCGTCGCAACCCGCTTCGAAAAGACCGCCCGAAATTACCGGGCCGTCGTCACTCTCGCGGCCATCATCTTATGGATGAGATAAGTGTCCACACCACCTAGCCGTTGTGACGCGGCGCTCTATGTCTTTCGAGCATGTCTGCAGCGCATTGAGAGCGGAGCTTGGTTGATTTGGATCAATAACATTGGTCTGTCTTATGAGTTAATAGTCCAATTCAGCGCCCCCTCGCTGAAAGCGGTGTTTCAAGGGCCCACCCGAGCAGCACCCCAAAGGAAAGGCCGCCATTCCCCAGTGGCGGCCTTTGCTTTTCAATTTGAATACGGGCCGCTCGTCTGGCGAGGTCATGGCTGTTCCGTCAGAGGGCAGTTTAGCGGTAATGCTGCCCGATCACCTCGACACAGGCGGGACGCTTCCCACCTCGATCTCCATGGTAACCCTGTATGTGACGCGCAGGGTGTCAGGTGGTACATCCTTCGCCGCCATGACGATCACCCGCCCTCGCAGGCGCGAGTTGCAACGAAACGTATCGATCCCTTCGGTCACGTGAGGGGATTGGCGACGTCTATCGGCTGATCCCCTGCGAAGAGGTCTTTCCTGGCGGATCTGACGATATTTCGCGTGATGAAAAACACGCATTTCGAACGCCGAAGGCGTCCCGCGTCGATTGCGATTTTAAGCGCGAGGTGCAAGGGTTCGGTGCTATGCATGAGTGCCGATTGCAGCCATGACCTCGACGGCACTGGAAGCGCCGATCATCGATACGCACGCGCATGTGTACACGTTGGACATGCCCCAGATATCGGAAGCCTGGCATCGTCCGTCCGCTGACGCATCCATCGATGACTACATCGCGGCGCTCGACGAAAATAACGTCACATTTGGGGTTTTGGCCGCTGCCAGCCTCTACGGTGACTACAATGACTATAGCGGGCGTGAGTCGCCCCACCTACTACAAGTGGTTGCGACGGTTCAAGGCTGAAGGAAAGATCGGACTTGCAGCGCGCCCCTCTACTCCTCTTACCCGGGAAGGCGAGTCGATTCCCAAAAAAGTGATTCACGCCAAAGCATTTACAATCGTCTTTCCCGACGAGTCCGCAAGGCGAATATCGCAAAGAATGCGCAAGGCGGGGCATATAGTCAGCGCAAGTACCATTCTCCTGTATCGGAACTGGGGTCAGCCCAAGCCGAGCCATGAATGGATGCTGATGCTGTCAGAACGACTGCTTCACAAGGATAAAATCACTGCCTCGCAGCTAAGCGCGCTTACTAAGTATTTGCCTACATTTTTCTCGCGAAACTGGTCTGCCAAGGGGATTGGTGACCATGTGGTTCAAGACGTATTTCCCATCGAAAAACCTTTCAGGGTCAGTACATTCCATATCCACATTGCAATTGATGCACGCTCAAAATGGTTTTACGGGGGGCTCTACCAAACCGCAGGGGCGTGCAGGAAGGGCTTTACTATACAGGTGATCACCTATATCGGAATGGCAGGACGGGCCGTCAAAGCCGTTTCGTGCCCTGATAGTCGAGCATTTCATCGATGGGTGAGGGTGGTTATCGAGATCTACTAGCGCATAGGGGCATCCAGTACGCCACATCCGAAGCAACTTTTTGGCCGAATCCCTACTTAGCAGAAATTGCTGATCTCTTTAACCAAGAATTGCGAGTCATGATTGATGCTCACCCCTCCGTGTCGATAGCGGAGTTGCAAACGTGGGCCACCCAATGGTTTCACGGAAAATCGCGATATGTACTATCGTCGCAGAAGTGCGGCCACTGGTGGTTAGCCCACTGTGGGATAAACCAAGGGTGGTTGTAATTGACGAAATTCAGGAATTTCGCGAAGCCAACCTGAGCGCAATGAAACTAGCTCGCACTGCTACCCCTGTGCTACCCCGTAGAAAAACAAAAGGGGTTGGCAAAAAGCCAACCCCTTGATTTATTGGTGGTGATGGGCAGAATTGAACTGCCGACCTGTGGGTTATGAATCCACCGCTCTAACCAACTGAGCTACATCACCACACTTACAAGGGCGCGGAGTATAGTTTGCCGGGCGTTCTTCGGTCAAGGTGTTTTCTGGTCGGTTATAATGCGCGGCTGATTCCCCAAAGTAGTTTATCCATGCCCAAAAAATTGTTCATCCGCACTTTCGGGTGCCAGATGAATGAGTACGACTCGGACAAGATGGCCGATGTGCTCAATGCCTCGGAAGCCGTTGTCAAGACCGACAACCCGGAAGAGGCCGACATCATCCTGTTCAACACTTGTTCCGTGCGCGAAAAGGCACAGGAGAAGGTTTTTCACGATCTCGGCCGGGTCAGGCACCTGAAGAAGCTGAACCCCGACCTGATCATCGGCGTCGGCGGTTGCGTGGCCAGCCAGGAGGGTGATGCAATTGTTGCCCGCGCCCCTTACGTCGATATCGTATTTGGCCCGCAGACCCTGCACCGCCTGCCGCAACTGATTGCCGAACGGAAGCGCAAGGGCAAGGCGGCGGTGGATATTTCCTTCCCGGAAATCGAGAAGTTCGATTCCATGCCGCCAGCCGAAGTGAAGGGCGCCTCGGCTTTTGTCTCGATCATGGAGGGCTGCTCCAAGTTCTGCACCTTCTGCATCGTGCCCTACACACGGGGCGGCGAGGTTTCGCGGCCATTCGAGGATGTGCTGACCGAAGTCGCTGGACTGGCGGCGAATGGCGTCGGCGAAGTGACGTTGCTCGGCCAGAACGTCAATGCCTATCGGGGTGCGATGACCGGGTCGGAAGAGTTCGCCGACCTCGCCATCCTGATCGAGTACATCGCGGAAATCCCGGGCATCGAGCGCATCCGCTACACCACCTCGCACCCGCGCGAAATGTCGCAGCGCCTGATCGATACCTACGCCAGCGTGCCGAAGCTGGTGTCGCACCTGCACCTGCCGGTCCAGTCGGGCGCCGACCGCGTGCTGGCGGCGATGAAGCGTGGCTATACGGCCATCGAGTACAAGTCGATCATCCGCAAGCTGCGCGCCGCGCGGCCCGACATTTCGCTGTCGTCCGATTTCATCATCGGCTTTCCCGGCGAGACGGAAGAGGATTTCGAGAAGACCATGAAGCTGATCGACGAGATCGGTTTCGACAACTCCTTCTCTTTCATCTATAGCCCGCGTCCCGGCACGCCGGCCGTCGAGATGGAGGATTCGACGCCGGCCGAGGTCAAGTCGGCCCGCCTGAGCCGCCTGCAGAAGCGCATCGATGAACAGGCGCAGGTCATCAGCCAGGCCATGGTCGGCAGCATCCAGCGCGTGCTGGTCGAAGGTACGTCGAAGAAGGATGTGCACGAACTGGCCGGACGCACCGACAACAACCGTATCGTCAATTTCGTCGGCAACCCACGGCTGATCAACACCTTCGTCGATGTCCGCATCACCGCCGCATTGCCGCACAGCCTGAGGGGCGAAATTGTCATCCGAGAAGAGTAATGGCATGAAAACAGGGGCTGCCACCAGGCCCGCACCGAAGAGCAGGCCGGTGGAGATCGCCCTGGCGCCGGTCGACAACGTTTTGCTGGCCAATTTGTGCGGCCCGCTCGATGAAAACATCCGTCAGATCGAAACCGGCTTCGATGTCACCATCCAGCGCCGCAACGAGCGTTTCTCGGTGCGCGGCGAGAATGCCCAGCGCACCGTCGATGCTATCCGCCATTTCTACGCGATGGCGCGCGTGCCGCTGTCGGTCGATGAAATCCAGCTCGGGCTGATCGAACTGCTCAACGCCCCGGTGCGCGGTATTTCGCGCAGCGCCGGCAGCCCGGTCGATGGCCCGCAACTGGTTACCCGGAAAACCGACCTGCACGGCCGTACACCGCGCCAGGTGGCTTACCTGAAAGCCATTCAGGAACACGACATCACCTTCGGCATCGGCCCGGCCGGTACCGGCAAGACCTACCTCGCCGTGGCCAGTGCTGTCGATGCGCTCGAACGCGATCTGGTTGAGCGCATCATCCTGACCCGTCCGGCGGTCGAAGCCGGCGAACGCCTTGGCTTCCTGCCCGGCGACCTGACCCAGAAAATCGACCCCTACCTGCGCCCGCTTTACGACGCGCTGTATGACCTGATGGGCCATGACCGCGTCAGCAAGCTGTACGAGAAAAACGCCATCGAAATCGCCCCGCTCGCCTTCATGCGCGGCCGCACGCTGAACCACGCCTTCATCATTCTCGACGAGGCGCAGAACACGACGCCCGAGCAGATGAAGATGTTCCTGACCCGCATCGGCATCGGCGCCAAGGCGGTGGTCACCGGCGACTTGACCCAGGTCGACCTGGCCAAGGGGCAGAAGAGCGGCCTGCGCGAAGCGCGCGACATCCTGAAAGACGTGCGCGGCTTGGCCTTTACCGAATTTCTAAAGGAAGACGTGGTGCGCCACCCGCTGGTCGCCCGCATCGTTGCCGCCTATGAATCCCACACCAAGCAAACGACTTAATCTCTCGCTGCAATATGCCTGTAACCGCGAGGGCCTACCCTTGCGGGCTGAGTTCGTGCGCTGGGCGCGGGCGGCGCTGGCCGGCGGCGGTGAAATCACCATCCGCCTGGTCGACGCCGATGAAGGGCAAGCGCTGAACAACGAGTATCGCGGCAAGGATTACGCGACCAATGTGCTGTCTTTTCCGTACGACGCCGAACCGGTGGTAACGGGCGATCTGGTCATCTGCACTAGCGTCGTGGCGCGCGAGGCGGAAGAGCAGAACAAGCCGCTGGCGGCCCACTACGCGCACCTGACGGTGCATGGTATGCTGCATTTGCAGGGCTGGGATCATGACAATGACGATGATGCCCAGGCCATGGAAGACAAAGAAAGGGAGATTCTCGCCGCGCTGGCTTACCCCGACCCCTATTTGGGTACTTTTCTGGGTAATCTCGCCGCTTAAAGCTTATGGACAGCCCCAATAAACCCGGTATCCTCGAACGCCTTTCATCCCTGCTGTTGCGCAAGCCCGAAGACCGCGAGCAATTGCTGGAAATCTTGCGCACATGCTACGAGCGCAACCTGATGGACGCCGATGCGCTGACCATCATCGAGGGGGCGCTCGCCGTCTCCGACACCCGCGTCACCGATGTGATGATTCCCCGGGCCCAGATGGACGTCATCGACGTCAACGATCCGATGAACGAGATCATCCCGGTCGTCATCGAAGCCGCCCACTCGCGCTTTCCGGTCGTCGACGGCGACCGCGACAAGGTCCTGGGCATTCTGCTCGCCAAGGATCTGCTGCGCATCCATACCGAAGCCAATTTCGACCTGCGCGACTGGTTGCGCCCGGCCGTCTTCATCCCGGAATCGAAGCGCCTCAACGTGCTGCTCCGTGAATTCCGCGTCTCGCGCAATCACATGGCGATCGTCGTCAATGAATACGGCGGCGTCGCCGGCCTGGTAACCATCGAGGACGTGCTCGAACAGATCGTCGGCGACATCGAGGACGAATACGATTTCGATGAGGCCCACGACAACATCCGCCTCGACTCGACCGGCCGCTACCGCGTCAAGGCGCGCACCGAGATCGATGATTTCAACGCCGCCTTCAGCACGAAATTCTCGGACGACGACTTCGACACCGTCGGCGGACTGATCCTGCGCCACTTGGGACGCGTCCCCAAGCGCAACGAAATCATCGATATCGACGGCACGCGTTTCCAGGTCCTGCGCGCCGACAGTCGTCGGCTGTACACGCTGCTGGTCAGCCCGCCACCCAAACCGCAACCCGGTGCTGACGACAAGGCTGCCTGAGCGGGCGCAATACCGCTTCGGCCTGGCCGCGCTGGTCGGCGCCACGGGTGTACTCTGCTTCGCCCCGTTTGGCCTGTTCTGGCTGGCGCCCTTGGTCTGGCTCGCTCTGTTCGCCCTGCTGCGGCGCGCCGGGTCGCCACGCGAGGCGGCGCTGACCGGGCTTTCCTTCGGCCTCGGCTTCTTCCTGGCCGGGGTGTCCTGGGTCTATGTCAGCCTCTCGGTATTCGGCGGCATGCCGTGGTGGCTGGCCGGGGTCGCCGCCTTCCTGTTCTGTACCGTGATGGCCATCTTCCCGACGCTGGCCGGCTGGATTTTCAAGCGCTGGCAGCCAGCAGGGCCGTGGCGGCAGGCGCTGTTCTTCGCCGCCCTGATTGCTGCGGTCGACTGGCTCAGAAGCTGGGTTTTCACCGGTTTCCCGTGGCTGGCGGTCGGCTACTCGCAGGCACCACCCAGCCCGCTGGCCGGGTTCGCGCCATTGCTCGGCGTGCATGGCCTGTCATTGCTCGTGGCGCTATCAGGCGCGCTGTTGCTGCGCTGGCGGGTCGGCCTCGGATTCCTGCTGCTGCTCGCCGCGGGGGGGCTGGCACTGCAGCAAGTGCCCTGGACGACGCCGGTCGGCGAGCCGGTGCGCGTCGCGCTGATTCAGGGCAACATCCCGCAGGAGATGAAGTTCCGGCCGGAGGCCTTCCTTCGCACGCTGAGTCTGTACCGTGAACTGGTCGAGCAGAACCCGGCGCAACTCATGCTGCTTCCGGAAACGGCTGTTCCGGCATTCTTCGACCAGTTGCCGCCAGACTATGCCGAATCCCTGAAGTCGGTCGCGCAAAAGCACGGCGGCGATCTCGTCTTCGGCACCATCACCGGCCAGGGCGAGCATTATTGGAACAGCGCGGTCAGCCTTGGCAATTCACCGATGCAGAGCTATAGCAAGACCCATCTGGTGCCGTTCGGCGAATTCATTCCGCCCGGCTTCTCGTGGTTCATGCGTCTCGCCAGCATCCCGATGTCGTCCTTCTCGCGCGGACCGGATACGCAGGCGCCGCTTGCCGTTGCCGGCCAGCGGGTTGCGGTCAACATCTGCTACGAGGATGTTTTCGGCGAGGAGATCATCCGCGCCCTGCCGCAGGCCGGGATTCTCGCCAACCTCTCGAACACTGCCTGGTTCGGGCATTCGCTGGCGCAGCCGCAACACCTGCAGATCGCCCGCATGCGCGCGGTCGAAACCGGCCGCCCGATGCTGCGCGCGACGAATACCGGCATGACGGCGGTGATCGCCGCCGATGGCTCGATCCAGGCCATCCTTCCAGCCTTCACGCAGGGCGTGCTGAAGGCCGAAGTTCGTGCCCATCAGGGCATGACGCCCTACGCCCGTTACGGCAACCTCGCCTTCCTGCTGCTGGCCGGCATCTGCTTACTGGCTAGCCAGTTGCCGCGACGTCGCTAGAAATCAGGCCTCAGGTAGTGCGTAGACGCACGACGGCCTGTTCCAGACGCTGCTTCTCGGCGAGCACCTTGGTAGCGTAACGGCGATCCGGGTCGTTGAGGGCGCCACCGAACTGCTGCAAGCCATTCTCGACGCCACCGGAGCGGCGGATCGACTCGTGCAGTACCTTGGTGCCGACCTGAACATTGGTCACCGGATCGAGGAACGCCGAACGGTCCGCTTCCTCGGGCAACTTGTCCATGTGGTAGCGCGGCATGACCTGCATCAGGCCCTTGGCGCCGACCACGCTCTGCGAGAAGGGATTGAACCCTGACTCGACGCCGATTACCGCAATGATGAGCAGGGGATCGAGGCGCAGTTCCTTCCCGGCCGCCTGCGCGGTGGCGAAAATCGGTTCGAGCGCCTCGGTCAACACGTGATAGCGCTTCGAAACATAGTCGAGCGCGCCACGCATCCGCGGGTTCAGCGCTGGCGCCGATTGCTCGACAGGCGCTTCAACCTCGTCCTCTTCTTCGATATCCGATGCTTCGCTGGAGGGAATCAGGGTCTTCAGCCCTTCGATCAGGCCCGAATGGCCGGCTTGCAGGCCGACCAGGCCGATCAGGAAAACCAGCCCGGCGGCCATCAGGAACTTCTGAAGCAAGGCATAAACTGCAAACGAAGCCCGCAGGAAAGCGGGCGGAAAAACGGTCGTAGTGAACATGCGACCTCCTTGACTGTTGCCACTGCGGAAAAACATCTCCGACAGCGAACGGTTACAGGGGGAACGACACCGGTCAGGCAGGGACACAAATCGCCCGAATCCCGCGTAGCACCACGTTTGGCGCCCCGAGAACCGATGTTGCACCGCAACATAAAATGCATCATATTGATTATATTGTGGTTTGTCAAACACAGGTCACCGTCGAGCTGATGATTCCCGTACGCGGGTGGTTAGCCGGTCGACTCGTCGCTGGCCCAGAAATCGTAGCCCTTGCTGAGAAACTCATCCCACGGCAGGTAGTGCGAGCCATCGCACGAGAAGGTGAGGGCGACCATCCCGTTGAAGATGTTGAGTGAACCGGCGCGCAGATAAAACATATCGTCCATGAAACGCAGCGCACGCAGGCCGTCGAGCAACGGGGCGGATCTTGTCCTTGGGCACCACCGCGTCGGCCGGGTAGTTGTGATACGGGTAGATCAGGCAGGTGTCGGGGTCGGTCAGCGCGTCGATGTCGAGCAGGCGGTAGCGATAGGGATCGTCGACCACCCAGATGGTCGCGCGACTGCTGGAAAAGTGCAGTTTGCAGTGGAACACGCCGCGGTCGGTCATCAGTTCTTCCAGTACGCCAAGAACGGTATCGAGATGAAGGTCCATCTGGCTGTCGCTGCGGGTCTGGTGAAATACCGTGCCGCGAATCGCCGGGTCGCCCTTGATCTGCCGCCAGTAACCCGGTTCGTCGTACAACTTGCTGGTGATCGGTAGCTCGCGCAGGTCGAAATCGGCGCCGACGAAGCCAAGTACCTGGCCGTCTTCGTTGCGCACGATCTGGATCGCGGTGAGCGAAGGCCGCTTGGCGCGCAGGCTGATGTAGGCCTGGGTCAGCAAAAACCCCTGGCTCGGCACCGCTTCGCGCATGTAGGGGCGCCCGGAGCGGTCGCGTCCGTAGTCCGTTTCGATCAGACCCTTGCGGCTGATGTTGTCGGAGAGCTGAATTGCACGGGTATCCAGTGCATAGAGGTATTTGCACGCGGGCATCGTGGTCAGCGCATGGACCAGCGCGGCGTTGATCCCGGCACGGCTGGGCCAGGCCCGGCTACATGCCTGCGCAGCCAGCGCTAACGGCTCGCGCAACAGGTTGGCGAGGACCTCGCGTTGCTGGGTGACGCTTTCGGCAAGGGTATTGGGCATGGGCAATCGATCCGTAAATTCAAACACCTTCGTCCCGCCAAGGGTCCCAAGGGATACCGCCCCTGCGGGACATAACTTGCTTTGCGGCGTCACCCGGCAAAGGCCAGGGTCCGGTTGGTCGATTTTCCTGGATTTCGGCTTGAGCCGGAATGGCAAATTTTGAATAAATCAGCGCTCACCTGGGTCGTTGCTACGCTAAAAGGACGGCCATTTGCGGTATTCGAAGGCGCAGTTTTTCGTTTCCCCGGTCTCCCGTCCGACCGCGCGCGGGCAGCGTCGGAGGCGCCTGCCAGAAACCGACAAAAGCTAGTAAAATTCAAGATCTTCCGCCTTACCGAGTGCGTCCGATGACGACCAGCAATAAACCCACGCTTTCAGGAAATCATCCTGCGCCTGCAGGAGTACTGGAACAAGCAAGGCTGCGCCCTGCTGCAGCCCTACGACATGGAAGTCGGCGCCGGCACCAGCCATACCGCCACCTTCCTGCGCGCCATCGGCCCCGAGCCGTGGAAAGCCGCCTACGTCCAGCCGTCGCGCCGCCCCAAGGACGGCCGCTACGGCGAGAACCCGAACCGCATGCAGCATTACTACCAGTTCCAGGTGGTGCTGAAGCCGGCGCCGGACAACATCCTGGAGCTTTACCTCGGCTCGCTCGAAGCGCTCGGCTTCGACCTCAAGAAGAACGACGTCCGTTTCGTCGAGGACGACTGGGAAAACCCGACGCTGGGCGCCTGGGGCCTCGGCTGGGAAGTCTGGATGAACGGCATGGAAGTGACGCAATTCACCTACTTCCAGCAGGTCGGCGGCATCGACTGCAAGCCGATCACCGGCGAAATCACCTACGGCATCGAACGTCTGGCGATGTACCTGCAGGGCGTCGAGAACGTCTATGACCTGACGCTGGACGGAAGGCCTGACTTACGGCGACGTCTATCACCAGAACGAAGTCGAGCAATCGACCTACAACTTCGAGCATTCCGACGTCGAATTCCTGTTCCACGCCTTCGGCGCGCACGAAAAGCAGGCCCAGCACCTGATGGGCGCCCAACTGGCGCTGCCGGCCTACGAGCAAGTGCTGAAAGCCGCCCACACCTTCAACCTGCTCGATGCCCGCGGCGCCATTTCGGTCACCGAGCGCGCCGCCTACATCGGCCGCATCCGCAATCTCGCCCGCGCCGTGGCGCAAGCCTACCTCGACAGCCGCGCCCGCCTCGGCTTCCCGATGGCCCCGAAGGAATGGGCCGCCGAAGTCCTCGCCCAGATTGAAAAGAAAGCTGCCTGACATGTCGTCCAAGAATCTGCTCGTTGAACTGTTCGTCGAGGAACTGCCGCCGAAGGCGCTGAAGAAGCTGGGCGAAGTGTTTGCTGACACGCTTCTGAACCAACTGACTCGAAACAAGCCGGTCTGACTCCGCGACCGTCAGCAGCGTCATCGCCTTTGCCAGTCCCGCGCCGTCTGGCTGCATTTATCCCCGATGTTGCGAGCCGTGCCGCCGACACGCCGACGCCAAGAAGCTGATGCCGGTTGCCGTCGGCCTCGACGCCGCCGGTAACGCCACGCCGGCGCTGCTCAAGAAGCTGGCCGCCCTCGGCGCCGATGCTTCGGTCGTTGCCAGCCTGCGCCGTGAAAACGATGGCAAGGCCGACATCCTGTTCTACGACAGTCTGGCCAAGGGCGCGACGCTGGCTGAAGGCCTGCAGAAGGCGCTGGAAGCCGCACTGGCCGCGCTGCCGATCCCCAAGGTCATGACCTACCAGCTTGCTGGACGGCTGGAGCAGCGTCAATTTCGTCCGCCCGGCGCATGGTCTGGTGGCTTTGCACGGCAGCGACGTCGTGCCGCTCGCCATCCTCGGCCTGACCTCCGGCCGCGAAACGCACGGCCACCGCTTTGAAGCCGCCGTCGATCCGGTCGTCTTCGCCAACGCCGACGAATACGCCGCCAAGCTGGCCACCGACGGCGCCGTCATCGCCTCCTTCGCCGAGCGCCGCGCCGAAATCGCCCGCCAGCTCGAAGCCGCTGCCGCCAAGGCCGGTGGCAAGCCGATCGACGACGACGCCCTGCTCGACGAAGTCACCGCGCTGGTCGAACGCCCGAACGTGCTGATCGGCCAGTTCGAAGAGGAATTCCTCGCCGTGCCGCAGGAATGCCTGATCCTGACCATGAAGGCCAACCAGAAATATTTCCCGCTGCTCGACGCGGCCGGCAAGCTGACCAACAAGTTCCTGCGTCGTCAGCAACATCAGCCCGGCCGACCCGAGCGCGGTGATCGGCGGCAACGAGCGCGTCGTGCGCCCGCGCCTGGCCGACGCCAAGTTCTTCTTCGACCAGGACCGCAAGAAGACGCTGGAATCGCGCGTCCTCGAATCTGGCCAAGGTCGTCTATCACAACAAGCTGGGCACCCAGGGCGAGCGCGTCGCAGCGCGTCTGCGCCATCGCCAAGGCGATCGGCCAGCAACTGGGCGGCGAAGCGCTGGCGCTGCAGGCCGAACAGGCCGCACTGCTGGCCAAGGCCGACCTGCTGACCGACATGGTCGGCGAATTCCCCGAACTGCAGGGCATCATGGGCCGCTATTACGCGCTGCATGACGGCCTGGCCGACGACATCGCCGATGCCATCGAGGACCACTACAAGCCGCGCTTCGCCGGCGACGCGCTGCCGCGCGGCCAGGTCGGCACCGTCGTCGCGCTGGCCGACAAGCTGGAAACGCTGGTCGGCATGTTCGGCATCGGCCAGATGCCGACCGGCGACAGCGACCCGTTCGCGCTGCGCCGGCATGCGCTGGGCGTCATCCGCATGCTGAGCGAAGGTAACCTGAATTTGCCGCTCAACGAGCTATTGACCGCAGCAGCCAGCGTGTTTGCCGCGGTCGACGGTTTCAAGCCGGCCGAATCGACGCTCGCCGACTTCATCTACGACCGCCTCGCCGGCAGCCTGCGCGAGCAGGGCTATACGGCGCAGGAAGTCGATGCCGTGGTGTCGCAACGGCCGCAGCGCCTCGGTGACATTCCGAAGCGTCTCGCCGCCGTGCGTGCCTTCTCCGCCCTGCCCGGAAGCCGCCGCGCTGGCCGCCGCCAACAAGCGGGTCGGCAACATCCTGAAGAAGGTCGAAGACAGCGTCGACGCCTGGGTCGATACCACCCTGCTCAAGGAAGCAGCCGAAGTCGCCCTGCATGCGGCATTGGTCGATGTCGTGCCGCAGGCCGATGCCGCCTTCGTCACCGGCGACTACACCGAGTCGCTGCAGGCGCTGGCCGCGCTGCGGGCGCCGGTCGACACCTTCTTCGACGAGGTCATGGTCAACGCCGAAGACCCGGCCCTCCGTGCCAACCGGCTCGGCCTGCTGGCCATGCTGCATGCGGCGATGAACCAGGTCGCCGACCTCTCGAAGCTCTCCGCATGAAACTCATCATCCTCGACCGCGACGGCGTCATCAACTTCGATTCCGCCCAGTTCATCAAGAGCCCGGCAGAATGGAAGCCGATTCCCGGCAGTCTGGAAGCCATCGCCCGGCTCAACCAGAATGGCTATCGCGTGGTCGTGGCGACCAACCAGTCCGGCATCGGGCGCGGCCTGTTCGACATGGACACCCTGAACGCCATCCACGAAAAGATGCACAAGGCGCTGTTTGCCGCCGGCGGACGGTTGGGCGCCATTTTTTACTGCCCCCACACCGCCGATTCGAACTGCGACTGCCGCAAGCCGAAGCCCGGCATGTTCAAGCGCATTTCCGAAACGCTCAATGTCGAGCTGAAGGGCGTGCCGGCGATCGGCGATTCGCTGCGTGACCTGCAGTCCTGCGCCACGGTCGGTTGCCTTCCCATGCTGGTGCGCACCGGCAAGGGTGAAAAGACGCGGGAAGCAGGCAATCTGCCCGAGGGCACGCTGGAATTCGCGGATCTGGCTGCCGCGGTTGACCACATTCTGGGGGTGAAAAAGAAGTGAACGTTCTGCGTTCCGTTCTCTTCGCCATCTGGGGGGGGCTGTGGACCGTGCTGGTCGCCCCCATGGTCATCATTGCCGCCATCGTTCTGCGCGGGCTCTGGGGTTATCACTTCGGCAAGCTCTGGCGCCTCGGTATCCAGTGGGGCGTCGAGAACCTGCTCGGCATCCGGCCGCGGGTGATCGGCCTCGAAAACATGCCGCAGGAGCCCTGTGTCATCCTTGCCAAGCACCAGTCGGCGTGGGAGACGATGACCATCCAGGATTACGTGCCCAAGGGCGCCTACTGTGTTTTCGTACTCAAGAAGGAACTGCTGCGCGTTCCACTGATCGGCTGGGGACTGGGTGCGATGAAGATGATTTCGATCGACCGCGCGGCCGGCAAACAAGCGCTCGACCTGGTCGTCGAGCAGGGGCGCGAGCGTCTGAAAAAGGGCTTCTACGTCATCATCTTCCCCGAGGGAACGCGGGTCGCGCCCGGCGAGACGCGGCGCTACAAGGCCGGCGGCGCCTACCTGGCGACCCGGGTCGGTTGCAAGGTGGTCCCGATCGCCCACAATTCCGGCGAATTCTGGCCGCGCCAGGCCTTCATCAAGCAGCCGGGCATCGTCACCATCAGCATCGGTCCGCCCTTCGACGCCAGCGGACTCACTGAAGTGGAAGTCAATCAGCGCGTTGAAAACTGGATTGAAGGCGAGATGCGCCGGATTTCCCCGCATCGCTACCCGGATGCCAAGACCAGCACAGCCTGAAGCCACGCGCCGTATCGCGATCGCCGGTCAGGAGGTCGACTACCACCTGCGGCGCAGCCGGCGGCGCACCATCGGCCTCGACCATCGACCAGCGCGGACTGCGCGTCGGCGCGCCGCTGCAGGCCCGGCTCGGCGACATCGAGACCCTGATCCGCGAGCACGGTCAGTGGGTGCTCGACAAGCTCGCCGACTGGCGCAACCGCGCCGCCCCGGAAAGACTAGCCATCACCGAGGGCACGGTGATTTTTGCCCTCGGCGCGGCGTTGACCGTGACCGTCACGCCCGGCAGCCGTCAGCGCTGGCTGTTCAGCGACCCGAAGCTGCATCTTTTCGTGCCGCCGGCGGTCGAGGCGCGGATCGTTCTCGAAAAGGCGTTGCGCGACAAAGCGCGCACCATCTTCGCCGAACGGCTCGCCCATTACGCACCGCGACTCGGCGTTCCGGCGCCGCCGCTACGCATCTCCGCCGCCCGCACGCGCTGGGGCAGTTGCAGTCATCACGGCGGCATCGCGCTGAACTGGCGCCTGATCCTGATGCCCATGCCGGTTGTCGATTACGTCGTCAGCCACGAACTGGCGCACCTCAGGGAAATGAACCACAGCCCGCGCTTCTGGTCTGTGGTTGAGCAACTCTGCCCCGACTGGCGGGCGCGCCGACTCGAACTGCGCCAGCTTGCCCGCCAGATTCCGCAAATCTAGAACATAAGGAACAGCATGCGCATCCTGCACACCATGCTCCGCGTCGGCGATCTCGACCGTTCGATAGCCTTCTACACTGAAGTCCTCGGCATGCAACTGCTGCGCCGCAGCGACTATCCGGAGGGCCGCTTCACGCTGGCATTCGTCGGCTACGGGCCGGAAAGCGAAGGCGCCGTGCTCGAATTGACGCACAACTGGGACACGCCAGCCTACGATCTCGGCAACGGCTACGGCCACATCGCCCTCGCCGTGCCGGATGCCGCAGCCGCCTGCGCCGCCATCCGCCAGCGTGGTGGCAAGGTGGTGCGCGAGGCCGGGCCGATGAAGCACGGCAAGACCATCATCGCCTTCGTCGACGATCCCGATGGCTACAAAATCGAGCTGATAGAAAGAAACACCGAGAGTTCGTGATTGGCTATTTGGCTATCCGGATTCCGTCATTTGCAATCTGAACACGCCTGGCTTCGCGGTTCTTATCCATAAGGTCGGATGCAACATTCCAAACTCGCTCTCGCACTCATTCTGAGCCTCGCTTCGGCAAGCAGCCACGCGGAAATATATGGCTATGTCGATGAACAGGGCGTAACGCATTTTTCCGCAGAGAAATCAGACGCGCGTTATCAGTTGCTGGTGCGGGGAAACAAATTCGGATCGCTGGACCTGGAATCATCGGGGCAAGGGAAGCCGTCACTATCAAGTCGCCTGATTCAGCATCCAAACCTGAGAACGTATGAGCCATTGCTGAAAACTGCGAGCATCGAGTTTGCGGTCGAACTTGCCTTGCTCAAGGCGGTCATGGCGGCGGAATCCGGGTTCAATCCTGACGCGATCTCAAGCAAAGGGGCAATTGGCCTGATGCAGGTGATGCCCTCGACTGCTGAACGCTATGGCTTGCTCGGTGACAAGAGCAAATCTCTCGAACAGAAGTTGCGCGACCCGAAAACCAATATTCGTTTGGGTGCGCGTTACCTTGCCGATCTTTTCAAACTGTTTCCCGAGCAACAGAAGCTGGTGATTGCGTCTTACAACGCCGGTGAAAGTGCAGTTCAGCAATACAAGAACACCATTCCGCCTTATCCGGAAACACGCAATTACGTTCGGCTGGTAACGCAGCTTTATTACATCTATCAACCAAGGCCTGGCGCCGGGAGACATGGGGCCACGGTGCATAGCGGTTCCTCGAATGGCACAAAGCGCATGTACATGACCATTCGGGAGCCAGGCAACTCGGACTGGTCGCCGCCGTCTGTTCGCTGAGCAACTATTCGCTTGTGTTTTGGCTTGCAACACAGCGACAAGGCCCCAAACGCGCGAGTCGGCTACAAGATCGAGCTGATTCAGCGCGACTGACCAAGATCAAGGCCATGCTGCTACCGGCAGCCCATACTGGCGGTGACAGGAGATCGACATGGCCTTTCCCGAATTCTTCGCGCGCATTCCCGCCATCACGCTGCGCGACCCGCTGGCCGAACTGCTCGGCGCTGCCGAAGGTGGCTTGATCGAATACCGTTTTGCCGATGCCGTCAGGCTGGCCGGCCATTCCTGCCCGACTGTCGCCGGCGCTTGGCTGACAACGGTACGCGCGCTGCGCGCGCTTTACGGCGACGAAATTCCCGAGCGCGGAAACATCGCGGTGGCGCTCCGCGAGAGCCTCGATAGTGGCGTGGCGGGCGTCATCGCCAGCATTGCGGGGCTGCTCACTGGCGCTGCCAGCGACGGCGGGTTCAAGGGACTCGGTGGTCGCCACAGCCGGCGCCAATTGCTGCGGTTCGGCGTCGCCGGCATTGGCGGCATGTCCTTCACGCGGCTGGACACGAATGTTGCGGTCGACTGCTCATTGCACCTTGAATTGGTCCCGGCCGATCCCTGCCTCGGCAGCCTGCTGGTTGCCATCCTCAACGGCACGGCGGATGCCGACGCCACCCGAGTGTTCGGCGAACTCTGGCAGGAACGCGTCAGGCGCATCCTGATTGACCACGCCGACGATCCGGAAATCGTTCAGTTGCGGCCGCTTCGGCATTAGCCGGAATTGGCGTGCTCCGGATGAGGGTTTGCGCAATCGATTGGGAGTAAGCTACAAGCTAAGCTTTGGACAAATGACAAGCAGGGGGAGCATCATGAACAAGATCTGGCTGAAGAACTATCCTCAAGGCATGCCGGCCGAAATCGACCCGGATCAATTCAAATCCATCCCGGATCTGCTCGACAAGCTCTTCAGCAAATTCGCCGACCGGCCCGCCTATCACAACCTCGGCTACACGATGAGCTATGCCGAGCTGGAACGGAAGTCGCGTGCTTTCGCGGCCTTCCTGCAGGGGCTGCCGGGCATGACGAGGGGCGAGCGCGTGGCGGTCATGTCCCCCAATCTGCTGCAGTACCCGGTGGTCTTGTTCGGCATCCTGCGCGCCGGGATGACGGTGGTGAACGTCAATCCGCTGTACACGCCGCGCGAACTGGAACACCAGTTGAAGGACTCCGGCACCCGCGTCATCGTCATCGTCGAAAACTTTGCCCAAACCCTGCAGCAGGTACTCGGCCGCACACCGGTCGAGCATGTCATCACCACGCAGATCGGCGACATGCTGCCGGCCCCGAAGCGCTGGCTGATCAATTTCGTGATCAAGCACGTCAAGAAAATGGTGCCCGCCTGGCACATCGACGGCGCCATCACGCTCGCTACCGCGCTCGAGCGTGGCAGTTCGGCGCGTTTCAATCCGGTCGACGTGAAGAGCGAAGACATTGCCTTCCTCCAGTACACCGGCGGCACGACCGGGGTCGCCAAGGGCGCGATGCTCACCCACCGGAACATCCTCGCCAACCTGGAACAGACTGGCGTGTGGATCTCGGGCAGCTTCAAGGAAGGCAGCGAAATCGTCATTGCCCCGCTGCCGATGTACCACATCTTCTGTCTCACCTCGACGCTGTCGTTTATGAAGTGGGGCAGCCTGAGCGTGCTGATCACCAACCCGCGCGACCTTCCTGCCCTGGTCAAGGAAATGGGAAGCTGGAAGTTCACGACGATGACCGGCGTCAACACGTTGTTCAATGGCCTGTTGAACACACCGGGCTTCGAGCAGCTCGACTTTTCCGCGCTCAAGGTCGTGGTCGGCGGCGGCGCCGCCGTACAGAAGCCCGTGGCCGAACGCTGGCAACAGGTGACGGGGCACTTCCTCACCGAAGCCTACGGTCTCACCGAAACCTCGCCCGGCGCCTGCTGTATGCCGCTGGGCGGCGCTTGGGACGGCACGGTCGGCCTGCCCATTCCGTCCACCGAAGCATCGATTCGTGACGAGGATTTCAACGAATTGCCGGTGTGGACCGGCGACGGCGACATCGAGAAGCACACCGGCGAAATCTGCGTTCGCGGCCCGCAGGTGATGAAGGGCTACTGGAACAATCCCGCCGAAACCGCCAACGTGCTGCATGACGGCTGGCTGAAAACCGGTGATGTCGGCCACCTCGACGATCAGGGCCGCGTCACCATCACCGACCGCAAGAAGGACATGATTCTGGTGTCGGGATTCAACGTCTACCCCAACGAGGTCGAAGCTGTCGTCGCCGCGCATCCCGGCGTCCTCGAATGTGCCGTGGTGGCAGTGCCCGACGAAAAATCGGGCGAGGCGGTCAAGGTGGTGATCGTCAAAAAGGATCCGGATCTGACGAAAGAGGCCGTGATCGAGCACTGCCGGACGCTCCTCACCAGCTACAAGTTGCCGCGCCACGTCGAGTTCCGCGATGTACTGCCCAAGACGCCGATCGGGAAGATCCTGCGCCGCGAATTGCGCGAAGCCTTCAAGGGCTAGCGGACGCATTTGGCCCAAGTCATGCCAACATTTCGGGATCGGTGTTGTATCGTGACCCACCCTGGTGTCGAATACGCCACACAATATTGTTGAAACAAGCGGGCCTTGGAATTGTAACGATCATGCCCACATTCAGCCGCTGCCTTGCACTGCTCACGCTACTTGCCGGCCTGGGTCCGACTGCCAAGGCCGCTCGTCCAATGATTACCGACGACGCCAGAATCACGGACCCGCAGGCCTGTCAACTGGAAACCTGGGTCCAATTGCGCCAGAACGCCCGCGAGTTCTGGGCGCTTCCAGCCTGCAACCCCGGCGGAAATTTCGAGTTGACTGCGGGTGGAGCCTTGGCTCACGTCAACGGTTCGGCGCAAAGCGGTGCGCTTGTCATACAGGGCAAGACTCTGTTCAAGAACGTGGAAACCAATAGTTGGGGCCTCGGCCTCGCCGGCGGTTATGCAACTCAATCGGGAAAAGGCCAATCCGGCGGGGCGTATTTCTATCTGCCGGGCAGCCTGTCGCTGGCCGACGACCGCGTGGTCCTGCATGCCAATCTCGGCGCCATCCGTCTGCGCGACATTCAGGAAACCCGCATGACCTGGGGCCTGGGCAGCGAAACCGCCATGACCGAAAGCCTCTACGTCATCGCTGAAGCATTCGGACTCAACACGGGCCGTCCTTCCCTGCAGGCTGGCCTGCGCTATTGGGTAATTCCCGGCTACATGCAGGTCGACACGACCGTCGGCAGCAACCTCGATGACTTCCAGAGCAATCGCTGGTTGTCGATTGGCCTGCGCCTCATAACACCGCCGATATTCTAGCCTTGGCCCGCCCTGCAGCGACCTGGACTCGTTTCACGGCTCGAAGAAGCCTTCCATGTCACGAAAGACCGCGTGGTCGCCGGCATGGCGGCGAATGCTGATGACGTCCTCCAGCTTGGCGAGCTGCTTGATCATCTGAGCCAGGCGACCATCTTCGTTGAGCAGCAGCCAGATCCGCGACAGGCGGCTAGCGCCGACCGGCAGGCAAAGGATGCCCTCGACGTTGTAGGCTCGGCGCGAGAACAGCCCGACGACATGCGACATCACACCGGGGTGATTATTGACGTCGATTTCCAGAACAGCGCGGGAAATTGCCTGGGTTTCGTTGTGCTTGGTGGCGTTCATGTCAATGCCCGATCATTTCGTGGTTGGCGGCGCCCGGCGGCACCATCGGATAGACCTTTTGCTCGGCATCGATACTGGCGTGGATCAGGCACGGGCCGGGCCGGCCGATAGCCTCCATCAGCGCGGCGCGAGGATTCTCGGCTTGGTCGAGGTCAACTGCGGCGATGCCGAATCCCAAGGCGACCCTCACGAAATCGGGTATCGCGGCGAACTGCGAGGCAAACAGTCGCTTGCCGTAAAACAGTGTCTGCTGCTGGGTGACCATGCCCAGTGTTTCGTTGTTCATCAGCACGATCTTCACATTGACGTTTTCCTGGGCAGCGGTCACCAATTCCTGGATGTTCATCAATATGGAGCCGTCGCCGGTGAAACAGACCACGGTGCGTTGCGGTTCGGCCAGCGCGGCGCCGATGGCTGCCGGTACGCCGAAGCCCATCGTGCCCAAGCCGCCGGAGGTCAGCCATTGGCGCGGGCGGCGCAATGGATAGGCCTGGGCCGCCCACATCTGGTGTTGACCGACGTCGGTGACGATGATCGCATCGTCGTCCAGGCAGGCCGCGACGGCACGGATCAGGCCGAAGTGCGAGCGCGGGTCATCGGGATCGGGCATGTGGAAAGGAAACTGGCGGCGCAGGGCATGGATGCGGTCGACCCAGGTTTTGCGTTGATTTTTCTCGGTAGCCGGCAGCAGCAGCGTCAGCGCATCGCTGACGCTGGCGGCGATGCCGACCTGGGCCGTCTTGATTTTGTCCAGTTCCGCCGGGTCGATGTCGATATGGATGATGTTCGCTTGCGGGCAAAACTGCGCTACCTTGCCGGTCGCCCGGTCGTCGAAGCGGGCGCCGACAGCGATCAGCAGATCGCATTCGTTGAGCGCCAGATTTGCCTGGCGTGTGCCGTGCATGCCCAGCATGCCGAGCGAAAGCGGGTGATCGACCGGCATTGCGCCGAGCGCCATCAAGGTCATCACGGTCGGCAAATTTGCCTTTTCCGCCAGGTCGACCGCAAGATCGGCGGCCCCTGAATGGATGACGCCGCCACCGAGATAGAGTACCGGCCGTTCGGAAGTGTTGATCATCGCGGCAGCGCGGGCAATCAGCTCCGGATCGACCGCCTGGGAAGGCAGGGCCGCGCCCGGTTCCGGCCATTCGGCGATGTCGAGAAATTCCATCTGGACGTCCTTGGGGATGTCTACCAGCACCGGCCCCGGTCGGCCCGATGCCGCGATTGCGAAGGCGCGCGGAATGACCCTCAGCAATTCCTCGGCGGAGGAGACGAGAAAGTTGTGCTTGGTGATCGGGATCGACAGGCCGTACGTATCAACCTCCTGGAAAGCATCGGTGCCGATCAGCGCGCGCGGCACCTGACCGGTGATGGCGACGAGCGGAATCGAATCCAGCTTGGCATCGGCGATGGCGGTCAGCAGGTTGGTCGCGCCGGGGCCGGAGGTGGCGATGCAGACGGCCGGACGACCCGTGACACGGGCCATGCCTTGGGCCATGAAGCCGGCGCCCTGTTCGTGGCGGGCGAGCACGTGACGGATGAGAGTCGATTGGCCGAGAGCATCGTAGAGCGGCAGTGCGGCGCCACCGGGTATGCCGGCGACAATGCGGATGCCCTGACGTTCGAGCAAGCGAACGGTGATTTGGGCGCCGTTGAGAAGTTCTGTCATGGTGTTTTCCTTTCGGTTGTTGGCTTGACCGGCGGGAATCCAAAACAAAACCCCCGCTGGTTTGCGCCGGCGGGGGGTGTGATTCTACTGTTTGCTTACCCGATCCGCGGCGGCGCGCGCGTTACTACATCATCGGTTTTCACCTCGATCACCGGCCAACCCTTGGCTCGCCAGGCGGTCATCCCGCCCTCGATGACCCGGGCGTCGGCGAAACCGGCCTCGGTCAGCAGTCGCGCGGCTTGCGCGGAGCGTCGATCGGTGCGGCAGAGCAAGCGGATCGGACGTTCTTTGCGGTCTTCCAGTTCATGTAGTCGTGCAGGTAGTTCCTCCAGCGGTACATTGCGGGCGCCGGCGATATGGCCTTGTTCGCCGATAAAGTCAGCGGCGGGGCGCACGTCCAGCAGCAATACGTCGGCGCCGGCATCCAACTGCTGTTTCAGCGACTCGACCGCCAACATGGATTTTTCCCGCAACTTGCGCACGAAGCGCGGCAGGAACGCGGCGGTGGCCAGCAGCGCCAAGGCAATCAGGATATTGCGGATCATGCCGTCACCGCCGCCCACCGCCTCGCGCCCGGCGTAGCCCAGCCAGGTGTAAGCAATGGCGCCCGGCAACATGAATAGCCAGGTGGCCAGTACATAGGCGACAAACGGGATGCGCGTGAGTCCCAGCGCGTAGTTCAGCAGATTGAACGGGAACACGGGTACCAGTCGCACGAAGGCGACAAAGCGCCAACCCTCCCTGGTCACGCCGTCATTGAGGCGTGCAAGGCGCGGCCCGGCGCGGCGCGTGGCCCAGTCGGCGCCGAGGTAGCGCGCAATGAGGAAGGCCAGCGCGGCGCCCGCGGTCGCGCCGGTCAGGTTCCATAGCGTGCCCCAAAAAGGGCCGAACAGCGCGCCGCCGGCAAGCGTTAGCACCGAACCGGGCAGGAACAGCACGGTAGCCAGCGCGTAGAGCATCATGAACATGATGGGTCCGGCCGTGCCGGCGTTCTCCACCCAGGCCTGCAGGGCGGCAACGTCGAAACGGTCGCGCAGGATGACAGCCACGCCAACCGCAAGCAGCAGGAGCAGAGCAAGCAAGCCGCGGGGAACGGCCTTATTCATCGCGCGCGCTCGTCGGAAAAGCTGCGCCGGTTGATCGCGTAGCCCTTGATCTCGCCCCTGAACGGCAGCAACAGCATGCCGTCCAGACGGTCTACTTCGTGCGGGTCGCTGTAATCGCGAATGCCGATCGTCATGCCCAGCTGGCCGGCGCGCGGCTGGTCGCGATAGGTGCCGAACAGCCGGTCCCACCACGGCAGGTTGAAGCCGAAATTGGAATTGGTCTCGTCGTCCTCGATCGAGTGATGGACCCGATGCATGTCCGGCGTTACCACGACCCAGCGCAATATCCGGTCGAGCGTTGCCGGCAGGCCGATGTTGCCGTGATTGAACATGGCTGTGGCATTGAGCAGCACTTCGAAGATCACCACGGCGACTACCGGCGGGCCCAGCACGACGATGGTGGCAAACTTGATCAGCATCGACAGCACGATTTCGAGCGGATGGAAACGCGCTCCGGTGGTCACGTCGTAATCCAGGTCGGCGTGATGCACGCGGTGCAACCGCCACAAGAGCGGCACGGCGTGGACCATGACGTGCTGCAGCCAGATGACGAAGTCCATGGCGATCACCGCCAGCGGCACAGCCACCCAGAACGGCACTTCGAAGTGATTGAGAAGGCCCCAGCCATTTTTCGCGCAGAAGGCGGCCAAGCCGACACCAGCCAGTGGAAATACCAGCCGCAACAGCACGGTGTTGAGCACAACGAGGCCGAGGTTGCTGGTCCAGCGCAGGGCCTTGGATACGGTCAGGACGCGGCGCGGCGCGAGCAATTCCCAGAAGCCAATCAGCGCGAATACGCCGAGAAAGAAGCTGAGCCTGATCGCGGGTTCGTTGGCCAGGACAAGTTGTTCGAAGTTCACGAGGGTTTTGCTTTCCGGTGACGTTCGTTTGAAAGTTGCGTCAAAACACCAGAACCTTGTCGGCTTCGGCCGTCCAGGCGGCCAGATCGTTGAGCGTCTTGCGTGCGGCGCCGGGCACCAGTTCGCTGTCCTCGATGCCGCGCGCGGTCATGCAGGTGCCGCACAGGCCGACTTCGCCGCCAGGACCATTTTCACCATGTCCCCCGCGTTGTAATAGCCTTCCGGCAGTTTCTGGCCAGCCTTGGCGCAGGCGACGGCATCGCCCATCAGAAAGACCCGGATTTGTTGATCGGGCTGTTTGGAAACCGCCTTGGCGAGGCGCAAGCCGTTATAGCTGCGTTCCGTGCCGTAGGGCGCATCGTTGAGGATGAACAGTGTCTTGGTCATGATTGCCGGCCTCCGTACTTGAATCAATTAAACAATCTAAAGAATGTTAGATCATTGTGCGGTACAAATTCAGGCTTGTCAATGTCGTTCGATTCCCAGGGCGTTAATCAACGCGGCGGCGGCGATTTCAATTTCACCTGCTGTCGTGTCGCGACCTACCGACAAGCGCACGGCGCCGCGCGCCCGCGCCGCATCGCAGCCCATCGCTGCCAACACGCCGCTTACCGCATCGCCGTGCGAGTGGCAAGCTGACCCGACTGATGCCGCCAAGGTGTGGGCGACGGCAGCAAGCAATTCTCGCCCCGACACGCCCGGAAAGGAGACATGCAGGGTGTTGGGTAAACGGTGCACCGGGTGGCCGTTGAGTGTCAGGCCGGGCACCGCGTCCGCCAGTCGGCGGTGCAGCAAATCCACCAGCGCGGTCTGGTGGACGGCCGCTTCCGGCAGGCGTTCCCGCGCCAGCCGCGCTGCTTCACCAGCGCCGACGATCAGGGCCACGTTTTCGGTGCCGGGCCGCAGGCCATGTTCCTGGTCGGCGCCGAAAAGGATGGGCTTGAGCGGCGTTCCGTGCCGGATGTAGAGCGCGCCAATACCTTTGGGACCGTAAAACTTGTGGAAGGCGAGCGTCAAAAGGTCTACGCCGAGCGCGCCGACATCGAGCGGCAACTTGCCGGCCGCCTGCGCGGCATCGGTATGCATCAGGCTGCCATTGGCATGCGCCAGGGCAGCGATTTCCGCGACCGGTTGCAGGCTGCCTACTTCGTTGTTCGCCAGCATCACCGAGACGAGCGCCGTATCGGGACGCAGCGCGGCGGCGATATCGGCGACGGCCACGCGTCCGGTACGGTTAACCGGCACGACCGTCACCTTCCAGCCGAGTTCACGCAGATGTAGCGCCGGCTGCATCACCGCCGGATGCTCGACGGCGCTGACAACCAGGTGGGGTTTGTGAAGAAGCGCGCGGGCGACGCCGAGCAAGGCGATGTTGTTGGCCTCGGTCGCACTTCCGGTGAAGATGATTTCTTCGGTGTTTGATCCAATCAGCGCGGCAATTTCCCCGCGCGCGCAGGCAACGGCGTGCGCTGCCTTCTGTCCAAAAACATGGGCGGACGACGGGTTGCCGAACTCATGTTCGAGCCAAGGGCGAATGGCAGCGGCAACTTCCGGCGCCACCGGCGTGGTGGCGTTGTAATCGAGGTAGATCGGCGCCTTCATGTGCGTCGTTCCGGATAGCGCATTTTTAATCCAGTGCCTGCCGCAGATCGGCAATCAGATCATCGGCATCCTCAAGACCGATGGACAGCCGCAGCATGGCATCGGAAATGCCGCGCCGGGCGCGCTCCTCGGGCGTCAAGCCGTGATGGGTGGTGGTGCACGGCTGGGTAACCAGGCTCTCGACGCCGCCGAGGCTGGGCGCCAGCGCAAACAGTTTGAGCCGATCGGCGACGCGCGTGGCGTCTTCACCAGACCCCTTCACCTCGATGCTCAGCATGCCCCCGAAGCCGCTCATCTGCTTCCTTGCCAAGGCATGGCCGGGGAAGTCCGGCAACCCGGGATAGAGCACGCGACTGACGCGCGGATGTTGCGCCATGGCCTCGGCGACCTTTTGCGCCGTGGCGTTCTGCTGGCGCACCCGCACCGGCAGCGTGCGGATGCTGCGCGCAAGCAGGGCGGCGATTTCCGGGGCGATCATGGAACCCAGGTTCTTGCGCCAGTTCCAGACCGGCGCCAGCAATTCCGTCGCTCCCATCAAGGCGCCGGCGGTAAGGTCCGAGTGGCCGCCAAGATATTTGGTGCAGGAATGGACGACGAAGTCGGCGCCCAGCGCCAGGGGATTCTGGTTCACCGGCGAGGCGAAAGTATTGTCGACCGCCAGCTTCGCGCCGTGGGCGTGGGCCATTTTGGCAATGGCGTGGATATCGAGAATTTCGAGGGTCGGGTTGGTCGGTGTTTCGAGGAACACCAGTTCGCTCCCCTCGGAGAGAATCGCGTCGAGCCGTGCCATGTCATCGCCCAGCAGCAGGTGCGTGCGAATGCCGAGCAGCGGCAGTTGGCTGGCGAGCAGTTCCAGCGTGCCGCCGTAGGCGTCGCCGAGACAGACGATGCCCTTGCGCCCGTGCGTCAGGAACAATGCCGTTTCTGCCGCCATGCCGGAGCAGAAGGCCCAGGCTGCCTGCGCGCCTTCAAGAGCAGCCAGCTTGGTTTCGAGGCTGGCGATGGTTGGGTTGAGACCGTACCGGGTGTAGAGGCTGCCGGCTTTCCTGCCATCGACCACATCGAGCAGATCGGCGGTCGAGGCGAACTTGAATGTTGTGGTGGTGTAGGTCGGCGTGTGCGGCGAGCCGTGGGGATCGACCAGTTCACCGGCATGGACGCAGCGCGTGTCGAGTTTCTCGGTCATGGTATGTGCTCCTATGAATTGAGTAGTTGTTTGATGATGGCGACGATCTCGGGATCGTCGAACTCACGGCCGCCGACCGCCTTCAAGGCCAGCCGCCCCTCGCGGTTGACCAGGAAAGTGGTCGGTAATCCCTTGACCGGCCAGCTACCCATCGCCTTCGAGTCGCGGTCGAACAGCACCGGAAATTCAGTGGTGCCGGTAAAGGAAAACACCATGTCCGGGTCTTCGCCGACATTGACGGCGAGCACTTCGAACTCGGCGGACTTGAAGCGTTTGCGCACGCGGGCGAGCGAGGGAAATTCCTTGCGGCAGGGCGGGCACCAGGTCGCCCAGAAATTAACCAGCACCACCTTGCCACGATAGCCGGCGAGATCGACCGGCTTGCCATCGCTGTCCGGCAGGCGCAAAGCCGGCGCGGGCACGGCGGCGGGCAGGGCAGTCATGCCACGGCCTTGCGCCCGCAGCATCGGGGTAAGCGCCAGTAACCCAAGGCCGGCGCTGGCGCATAGGAAACGACGGCGCTCAGTCTTTGGCACAGGAGAGCTTGTCGAGAACGATTTCATGATTCCCCTTGTCATCGCGATAGCGGGCGACGAGGCGGAACGTGCCGGATAGCGGAACTTCCAGCGTCGCCATGCCCATGATCCAGTCGCCTGGTTCGAATGTGTTTTCGGCTTGGAACTGCGCCCAGCGGAAGGCGATGCGGGCAGCTTCCGACACCCCGGACTTCACCCACGCCATATCCCATGCTTCCGGAAGCCGTAGCGCAACATGCTTGCCGTCGGCGCTGACCGCATGCCAGTCAGCCAGGCGCGTGGTCAACTTGTTCGCACTGCCATTCTGCATGCCGAAGGAAAAACCGCAGGCTTGCGCATAGGGCCGGATCGTCGCCTCGGGGAAACCGCGCGCACCGTAAAAAGCCGTGCGTGACACGCTGCCCAGCGGATTGGCGGTGAGCGTAACGGCGCCTTGCACGGCGCGATGGGTCCATGTGGTGTCGTCGTCGGCGCGGACAAACAGACTGGCGCTGCCCAGTAAAGCGCAGACGATGAGCAGACGGATGTTCATTGCGATCGATTCCCCGGCAGGTTTTGCGAACAACCAGAATGTGGCGTGCCGGCGACTGCGAGAAAGCCGCCGAATGGCAGCGAGGAGGGAAGTCGCGCTTCGAGCGCTTGCGCCACGCAGCCGCCGGCGGGATCGAATATCGCGCTGGCCACCCGAATCTCCCGTAGCCCGGCGCCAGCAAGCATCGCCCGGGCTTCGGCGCGGGAATGCCAGCGCGCCCCCGCGTAGCCGCCGCGTTCATCATCGCCTTTTTGCCAATACAGCAGGCTGTGGCGATTGAGCAGGCCGAGCACGACACGCCGCCGCGCCACACGCGCCATTTCACGTAGCACGCGAACTTCGTCGGCGACGAAGCATAGCGAGGTTATGGCGACGACATGATCGAAGGCGCAGTCGACAAAGGGCAAACATGCCGCATCGGCGCGTACCAAGGCAATTTCAGGCGCCTTGCTGCGCGCCAAGTCGAGCATGTCCGGTGCGATGTCCATCCCTGTGACCTTCAAGCCAGCCTCCCGGGAAAAGCGCCGCGAGAAATAGCCCGTGCCGCAACCGACGTCGAGCAGTGTTTCGGCCGGCCTGGCGTCCAGCAGGCGCGCCAGCAGTGCGAATTCGCGGGCGCCGATCCAGCGCCCGCGCGGCGTGTCGTACCAGGCATCATAGTCGGCGGGCGTCATCTATTTCTTGGGTAGCGACAGATCAATGTGGCGGCCCACTGCCCGGTCGGGATGATGCGTCGAATCCGCCCTTGGCTTTCCACTCGGCGTATCCGCCCTGAAGGATGCGCACGTTGTCGTAGCCGGCAATGCGCAGCGCGAAACCGGCTTGCGCTGACAGGCTGCCGGTATTGCAGTAAATCAGCACTGGTTTGTCCTTGGGGATCGACTGGCGCTGCGTGATCACTTGGCGCCATTCGAGATTGACCGCGCCGGGAATGTGGTCCTTGGCGTACTGCTCCTTGTCGCGGGCGTCGATGACGTAGAAGCGTTTCCAGTCCTCGCGCGGAATCTGCTCCGGGAACATGGTGGCGCCGCCGTAATCGACGAAATCGAGGTATTCCTCCATCGCCTTGATGGCCTCGCCTTTATCGTCCGCATTCGCGAACATGGAGGCCAGCAAGAGAGACACGAGGGCGATGGCGTTGGTCAGGGAAGGTAATGGACGCATGGGGGTCTCTTGAAAGGGATCGGGGTCGCAGTGGCGATGTCGGGCGACGTGCCGAAAGTTACAGGCCGCGAAACCGTTCGGAATGAACGGGATTTAGATTTTGGTCTTTATCGGGGACAATCTAAAGATCATTGGATCAATCTAGGCAAAAGGACTGCCGCTGTCAAGACGATTTGACACTGCTTCCGTGGCCGCTTAGATTCGGCATCATGAACGACACACGACGCTTCAAGGATTTGCTCTACGAGCAGGTGGCCCGCATCGGCAAGGCGGCCGGCAGTCCGAAGCGGCTGGAACTCATCGAACTGCTCTGCCAGGGTGAAAAGACCGTGGAGACACTGGCCCGCGAAACCTCCATCAGCATGAAGCTGGCGAGCGCGCATCTGCGCGAGCTGCGCTCGGCGCACCTGGTCGAGACGGAAAGGCAGGGCAAGAATGTCATTTACCGGATTGCCAACCGCGAGGTGGCCGAGTTCTGGGTGGCGATTCGCTCGCTGGCTGAAGATCGCCTGGTCGAGTTGAAGATGGCCCTGGCGCAGTTGACCAGCGATCCGCGCGAACTGACGCCGCAGGATCGCGATTCACTGGTCAAGATGGCGAAAGCGGGCAGCGTCATCGTTCTCGATGTGCGGCCATCGGCGGAGTACGAAGCGGCGCATTTGCCCTACGCGCAATCGATGCCGATCGAGGAACTGAAATCCCGTCTTGCCGAGTTGCCACAGGGAAAAACCATCGTCGCCTACTGCCGGGGGCCGTATTGCCTGATGGCGCGGGATGCGGTGCTGTTGCTTCGAAACAACAGGGCTTCGAGGCGATCCATCTGCCGGAAGGCGTTGCTGAATGGGGCATGGCGCCGGTGCGCTGAGGGTGTTGTCCCCGTTGTTCCGGCTTATTCGCCAAAAACTGTCTTCCACAGCATGTTGACCGCAGCAATGTGTTTCTCGATGCCGTCCCGCTCGGTGTAGCCCTTGGGGTTGGCGCTCAGGCGCTTGGCGTGTTGCAGGCGACGGTATTCGCGGTAGGCGTTGCCGCCGGCTTCAGCCAGTTTGGCCGGAATCAGTCCGAGTTCGGCGGCCATTCTGAGCAGGGCGATGTTGCCGAGGTTGCCGGTCAGGCGGTGGTGCTGATGGGCGTGGCCGAGGACCAGGTACTGGACGATGAACTCGACGTCGATGATGCCGCCGGCATCGTGCTTGAGGTCGAATCCGGTTGCGCTTTTCGAGGCGTGCGCGTCATACATCTTCTGGCGCATGGCGACCACTTCTTCCTTCAGCTTGGCCAGGTCGCGCTGCTGGCGGAGTATCTCGCAGCGGATCGTCTCGAAGCGGGCGCCGACCGCCGGGTCGCCGGCGCAGAAGCGGGCCCGGGTCAGCGCCTGGTGTTCCCAGACCCAGGCCTTGTTGAGCTGGTAGTCGCGGAAGGAATCGACCGATACGGCGAGCAGGCCGGAGTCGCCGTTCGGGCGCAGGCGCAGGTCGGTCTCGAACAGGATGCCGGCCGAGGTCTGGCTCGACAGCCAGGTGTTCAGGCGCTGGCCGAGGCGTGCGTAGTTTTCCTCGGCATCGGGGTCGGGGTCGTCGAAGAGGTAAACCAGGTCAAGGTCGGAGACGTAGCCGAGTTCCTTGCCGCCCAGCTTGCCGTAGCCGATGACCGCGAATTTCGGGCGTCGCGCAATGCTGCTTCCTGATCGTTCCCCAGCACAGCGGGAGCGTTTCCTGAACGATGATGTCGGCCAGTTCGGTGAGATGGTCGGACAGCGTCTCGATGGTCTGCAGTCCGGCCAGATCCTGCGCCAGCAGGCGGAAAATCTGCGCGTGGTGCATTTCGCGCAGGATGTCCATTTCGCGTTCGGTATCGCCGGTATGGTCGGCCAGGTTGCTCCGGAGGCTTTCGCGGAAGCCGGCCCAGTCGGTCGCTGCGTCATAGAGGCGCGGGTCGAGCAGTTCGTCGAGCAGCAGCGGGTGACGGGCAAGATAGTCGGAGGCCCATGACGAGGCGCACATCATGTCGGCAACGCGGCGCAGCGCCATCGGGTATTGCTGGAGCAGGGCGAGATAAGCGCCGCGGCGGCTGATGGTTTCGATGAAGTTCAGGCCGCGTACCAGCGTGGTATCCGGATTGCCCGTGGCGCCCGCGGCCTCGATCAGCCGTGGCCCGATGGCATCGAGGCGCGAACGGTTGGTGGTTGGTAATTGCAGGTAGCGGCTGGACGTCCGCAACTCGGCAAGACGGGTGATGGCTTCCCGCGGCTGCCGATAACCGAGTTCGCCAAACGCTTCGATGGCGGCATCGTCGTCGAGTTGGCCCATCCACAGGCCGGTCAGCGGATGTTCGCCGGCTTCGGGGTCGGAGAATATCTGTTCAAAATGGCGGCTGACTTTCTCGCGATGCGCATTGAGCGCGGAAAACATCGCCGCCCAGTCGGCAAACCCCATGCTGCGGGCGGTGCTGGCCTGGTCGGCCGGATTTCCTGGCAGCATGTGCGTCTGCTTGTCCTCGACATACTGCAGGCGGTGTTCGAGGCGACGCAGGAAAATGTAGGCCTCGCGCAATTCGTTCTCGGTTTCGGCCGGGATCTGCTGGCGGCTGACCAACTGCTTGAGCACGGCCAGCGTCGGGCGGATTTGCAGCCCCGGATCGCGTCCACCGCGAATGAGTTGGAAAACCTGGGCGATGAACTCGATTTCGCGGATGCCGCCCGGCCCGAGCTTGACGTGGTCAGCCATGTCCTTGCGCGCCACCTCGCGGCGAATCTGCGCGTGCAGTTCGCGCATGGCGTTGATGGCGCCGAAGTCGAGATATTTGCGGAAGACGAAGGGGCGGGCAATCTTCTGCATTGCCGTCACCCACTCCGGCTGCAGGTTCTCCCCCGCGTTCATGGCCCGTCCCTTGATCCACGCGTAACGCTCCCATTCGCGGCCCTGGGTGATGAAGTAATTTTCCAGGGAATCGAGCGAGCAGACCAGCGGGCCGGAATCGCCATTCGGCCGCAGGCGCATGTCAACGCGGAAGACCTGGCCGTCGGCGGTGATCTCGCCGAGCGCGGAAATCACGCGCTTGCCGAGGCGGGTGAAGAAATCATAGTTGTCGATACGCTTTGGCCCCGCAGTGTCGCCCTCCTCGGGATAGATAAAAATGTAATCGACGTCGGAAGAGACATTCAGTTCGCGGCCGCCCAGCTTGCCCATGCCGATGATCAGCAGACGCTGGGGCCGGCCGGCCTTGTCGAGCGGTTCGCCGTAGGCGGCGGCGAGCTGGCGATGGTGGTAATCCAGCGCGAAGTTGGTGGTGAAGTCGGCAAGCAGGGTCATGCTTTCGACGACTTCGGCGAGCGCTGCGAGACCGCACAGGTCGCGCAGCGCGATGTGCGCTATCGCCCGCTGGCGCAGGCGGCGCAGTTGCGTCTTGAGGGTTTCGTCGTTGCTGGCCGCCGGCTCCATGGCCGAGTGCAGTAGTTCGGGGGAAAGCGGCGCCGTCCAGGCGGTGGCCAGTTCGAGGGTCAGCAGTGGATGCGAGGCCAGCAGATTGGCCAGGTAGCGGCTGTGCTGGAGGGCTTCTTGCCAGCGCGGGTCGGGTAGGTTGTCCATGATGCTCGGTCGGCAACTAGGCCGAAAAGGATAGAATGCGAGTTTTGACGGGTCGTTGATTGTAGTGATCTATTCCTTATCCTGGCAAAGCAGTTTGCTCCGTGACTGACGCGGAAACCCGCCGCGCGCTGCGCCGGGTGCTCTATCACCGCCTGCACTGGTTGTGGCCGGTGGTCTATTCGTCCCCGCTGCGCACGGCACTGGTTGTGGTCTGGCGGATTCTGCTGTTCGCCTGGCTGCTGTTTGCCCTGATGGTTCTCGGATTGCGCTTCCTGGTCCTGCCCAATGTCGGGATCTATCACGGGCAGATCGAGCAGACCCTCAGCCAGGCCATCGGTCAACCCGTAAGCATCGGCAACATCGAGGCACGCTGGCAAGGGCTCAATCCGGATCTGGTGCTCGACAATGTGGTGGTCGCCGATCGCCAGGGCGCCCCGGCATTTTCACTGGAACAGGTGGAAACCGTCCTCTCCTGGAGCAGCCTGTGGCGCGGAAAGATCACGCTCGCCTTGCTGGCCTTCGAGCGGCCGGTTCTGCATGTGCGCCGCGAAACCAATGGCCGCATCACGGTGGCGGGCATCAATGCCGAGGGCGAGAGCGATCCGGCATTTGCCCAATGGGTGCTCGACCAGAAACGCATCCGTATCCGGAATGCGACCGTCCTCTGGGAAGACCGCTTGCGCGGCGCGCCGCCGCTGGCGCTCGAGGACCTGCAGTTCGGTCTCGACAACAAAGGGCGCAGCCATCGCTTCGGACTCTCGGCGGCGCCCCCGCCGGAACTGGCCGCGCGCATCGACATCCGGGGCGAAATCAACGGCGATCTTGGCGAGGCGATCGAACACCTGTCGGGGCGCATCTTCGTTGAGCTCGATTATGCCGATCTCGCCGGCTGGCGGACCTGGGTCAACTACCCGATCTACTTGCCGCAGGGACATGGCGCCATGCGCCTGTGGGGCGATCTGGCCGAGGGGCAGGGCAAGCTGACCGCCGATCTCTCGCTTGAGGACCTGCGTGTCCGCCTCGGGCGCAAGGTGCCGGAGCTGGCGCTGGACAGCCTGCGCGGCCGCCTGGAAGGGCGCTACCGGGAGAGCGACTGGGCGCTGGCGGGGAGCAAGGTCGAGCTTCTGGCGGCGGATGGCACCCGCGTGGCGCCGACCGATTTTCACACGGAGTGGAAGCAGGATGGCCAGAGCGGTCGGATCAGCGGTTCTGTCGGGGCCAGCTTTCTTGATTTTGCAGTGCTCGGCAAGCTGGCCGCCTATATGCCGCTCGACCCCCACAGCCGCGAACTGCTCGAGCGCCACCACCCGCAGGGGCGGATATCCGAATTGCGCGCCAGTTGGAACAGGCTGGGCGATGATCTCGAGCGCTATGCACTCAAGGCCAATTTCAGCGATCTCGGATTGCTGGCTGGCGGTTACTTTCCGGGAGCCAAAGGCCTTTCCGGGATAGTCGAGTTCACCGAAAAGGGTGGTTCGCTTTCGCTTGATGCGGGGCGCTCGGGTATTTCGTTGCCGGCGGTTTTCCCGGAGCCTGACATTGCATTTGATCTGCTGCGCGGCCGGGCCAACTGGAAGGTGGCCGGCGAGGTGGTGGACGTCAAGCTGGAGCGCCTGCAGTTCGAGGGTGCGGATGCCGCCGGGGCGGCAAGTGGCAGCTACCGGTATACTGGTGACGGGCCGGGGGTGATCGACCTCGCGGCAAGCATTTCGCGCGCCGAAGGAAGCGCTGTCTGGCGCTATATGCCGCACGCCGTGAGTGCCGCTGCACGCGACTGGGTGCGGCACGGTATCGTTGCCGGACATGCGCATGACGGCAAGATGGTGCTCAAGGGAAATCTCGCGGATTTTCCGTTCCGCGATGCGAGCAAGGGAAAGTTCCTGATTACTGCCAAGGCGACTGGCGCCAAAGTCGACTACGTGCCCGGCTGGCCGGTCATCGAGCAGATCGATGGCGAGATGAGCTTCGGCGCCGGCATGCGCATCGTTTCGGACAAGGCGAACATTCTGGGCGCCAGGCTCTCGGGTGTCGTGGTCGAAATTCCCGACTTTGAGGCGCAGGACGAAATTCTGATCGTGCGCGGTGAGGCGAGTGGGCCGACCGGGGAATTCCTGCGCTTTATCGAACAGACGCCGATCAGCGAGAAGATCGACAATTTCACCAAAGGCGTGACAGCCACCGGCAACGGCAAGCTTGACCTGGCGCTCGACATCCCGCTGCAGCGTCCGCTGGAAACCAGGCTGCGCGGCGACTATCGCATTCAGAACAACCAGATCCAGCTCTTTGCCGGCATGCCGCCGATGACCCAGGTCAATGGCAAGCTGGCGCTGACCGAAGCCAGCATTTCGGCGCCGGAGATCAGCGGCCGGGCATTTGGCGGACCATTCAAGGTCAGCATCAAGAGTCTCGACGACCGGGTCACTGTCCGGGCCGGCGGGACGGCGAATGTGGTCGAGCTGGCCGAGCAATTCGGGCTGCCCGTGCGCGACCGTCTGGCCGGCAGCGCGACGTGGAAATCCGGCATCAATATCTACCGGCGCAAAGCAGATTTCGTGATTGACTCGGATCTGGTCGGTGTCAGTTCGCGCCTGCCCGAGCCGCTGGCCAAGAATGCGGCATCGCCGCTGGCGCTGCGCGTCGAGCGAACGGTCGCCGAGGCCGGCCGCCAACAGTTCCAGGTAACGCTGGGGAATGTCTTGCAGGGCATATTCATTAAACGCGAGGATGCAGTCGAGCGCGCCGTGCTGGTCCTTGGCGACGGTGACATGCGGGTGCCGGACAAGGGCGTCGCCGTGCGCATCGCCGTGCCGCGCTTCGATGCCGATGCGTGGCGGGAAGCGCTGGAGGAGAAAGGCGCCGGCGGCCGGGCTGGCGGGAATGTGCCGGCGGTCGATGTGGTGTCGATCAAGACGCCGTCGCTACGCCTTCTCGGCCGCGATTACACGCAGGTCGACACGGAGTTGCGCCCGCGCGACGATGGTTGGCAGATTGCCGTCAACATGCAGGAGGCGGCCGGTGACCTGTTCTGGCGGCAAGCCGGCGAAGGCTTGCTGGAGGGGCGCCTGCGGCGTCTGGTCGTGCAACCGGCCGCTGACACGCCCGGCGTCAATCCAACGCTGATCAACAGTCTGCCCGCCTTGAGTCTCACGGTGGACGATTTCCGTATCGGTGAAAAGGCGCTCGGCCAGCTCGAACTCCGGGCGCGCAACGAGAAGGGCGCCTGGCAACTGGATACCCTGAGTATCAGGAATCCGGACGGTTCCTTGAGCGGCAAGGCGCTGTGGGTCAATACGGCGGGGCGCAATCACACTCGCCTGGATTTCGAACTCAAGGCCAGCGATGTCGGCAAGCTGCTGACACGGCTGGGTTATGTCGATGCGGTCCGGCGCGGTACGGCGACGCTGACCGGCGACCTGCGCTGGGATGGCCCGCTCACCGGCATTCACTATCCGTCGCTCACCGGGCAGATGGCGGTGAGCGCCGAAAATGGCCAGTTCAACAAGCTGGAGCCGGGTGTCGGCAGGCTGCTGGGGTTGATTTCGCTGCAATCGCTGCCGCGCCGGCTGACGCTCGATTTCCGTGACATTTTCAGCGAAGGCCTGGCCTTCGACAGCATCGCCGGCAAGACGGTCGTGACGTCGGGGGTCATGCGAACGTCCGAACCGCTACGGATCAACAGCCCGGCGGCGCAGATCGAAATCCAGGGTGAGGCCGATCTGAAAAACGAAACGCAGGACCTGCAGGTACTGGTGCGCCCCCAGATCAGCTCGGTTGCCGCGATCGGCGCTGCGACACTGATCAATCCGATCGTCGGCGCGGCGGCGCTGGTGGCGAGTACCGTCCTCCAGAATCCGCTCGGCCGGATCTTCAGCTATCGCTATCATATCTCCGGAAGCTGGGCCGACCCCATGGTCGAGAGGGTCGGCCAGTCCGTTGACGAGCCGTCGCCGCGACCTATCGAAGGGTTTCGACCATGAGTAAACAGAATTGTCGCATGGCAGCCATCCAGATGGTCTCCGGGCCGCGCGTCGCGGATAACCTGGAGGTTGCCGGCCGCCTGATCGAAGACGCCGTGGCGCAGGGCGCCGAGATAGTCGCCCTGCCCGAGTACTTCCCGATCATCGGCGCCGCCGATGCGGACCGTGTGCGGGCGCGTGAGGATTTTGGCCACGGGCCGATCCAGGACTGGCTGGCCGCCACTGCGCAGCGCCACGGAATCTGGATTTTTGCCGGTTCCATCCCGTTGACCGCAACAGTCCCCGACAAGATGCGCAATTCGAGCCTGGCCTTCAATCCGGAAGGCGTTTGCGTCGAGCGTTACGACAAGGTGCATCTGTTCGGCTTCAGGAAGGGCGAGGAGTCCTATGACGAAGCGGCCTTCATCGAAGCCGGCAAGGAACTGGTCGCCGTCGATACGCCCTTTGGCCGCATCGCGCTCTCCATCTGCTACGACCTGCGTTTCCCCGAGCTTTACCGGGCGCTCGGCACGGTCAACCTGATCCTGATGCCCGCCGCCTTCACCGACACCACCGGCCGCGCCCACTGGGAAATCCTGCTGCGCGCCCGCGCCATCGAGAACCAATGCTACCTGCTCGCGGTCGGACAAGGCGGGCGCCATGAAAACGGGCGGATGACGCACGGCAACAGCATGATCGTCGACCCGTGGGGTGAAATCCTCGACCGCAAGATGAAAGGGCCGGGTGTTGTCATTGCCGACCTCGACCACGCCCGCATCGCCGAAATCCGCGAGAGCCTTCCGGCGCTCGCCCACCGAATTCTCTGACGGAGCTTCAATGAACCAAGATAGTGCCCTGGCGCAAGCCGAATCCCTGCTGCTCGCCCCCTTCTCGCTGACCGAGGGCGACCTGTCGCGGACCTTCGGCCAGATACTGAGCCATCAGGTCGATTATGCCGATCTCTATTTCCAGTATTCGCGCTCCGAGGCCTGGAGCCTGGACGAGGGCATCGTCAAGTCGGGCAGCTTCAACATCGACCAGGGCGTCGGCGTGCGCGCCATTTCCGGTGAAAAGACGGCCTTTGCCTACTCTGACGACATCAGTTCGCGGGCGCTGACCGATGCGGCAAGCGCTGTCCGCGCCATTGCCGCCGCCGGGCAGAGCGGCATTTTGCCTGCTTTTCAGGGGTCAACCGCGCCGCGAAGCAAGTCCCCTGGCGGACAGCAGGTCACGCACTTTATGTGCCGCACGATCCGATTGCCTCGCTGCCGGCCGAGGCCAAGGTCAAGCTGCTGGAACGCCTGGAAGGCTTCGCCCGCGCTCTCGATCCGCGGGTGATTCAGGTCATGGCCTCGCTGGCGGGCGAATACGAGGTGGTCCTGATCGCCGGTTCGGATGGCCGGCTGGCCGCTGACATTCGCCCTCTGGCGCGCTGCTCGATTTCGGTCATCGTCGAGGAAAACGGCAAGCGCGAGCAGGGCAGTGCCGGTGGTGGCGGCCGTTTCGACTTTGGCTATTTCGACGATGAAGTGCTGCAGCGCTACGCGAAAGAGGCCGTCCATCAGGCGATCATCAACCTCAGCGCCGACCCGGCGCCGGCCGGTCAGATGACCGTTGTGCTCGGTTCCGGCTGGCCCGGCATCCTGTTGCACGAAGCGGTTGGCCACGGCCTCGAAGGCGACTTCAACCGCAAGGGCAGTTCGACTTTTGCCGGCCGCGTCGGCCAGCGGGTCGCATCCAAGGGCGTCACCGTGGTCGACGACGGCACCATCGTCGACCGCCGCGGTTCGCTGAACATCGACGACGAAGGCAACCCGACGCAGCGCACCGTGCTGATCGAGGACGGCATCCTCAAGGGCTACATGCAGGACAGCCTGAATGCCCGCCTGATGGGTGTCGCGCCAACCGGCAATGGCCGTCGCGAATCTTTCGCCCACCTGCCGCTGCCGCGCATGACCAACACCATGATGCTGGCCGGCGAGCACGACCCGCAGGAAATCATCAAGTCGGTCAAGAAAGGCATTTACGCAGCCAATTTCGGCGGTGGTCAGGTCGATATCACCAGCGGCAAGTTCGTTTTTTCGATGAGCGAGGCCTACCTGATCGAGGACGGCAAGATCACCCGGCCGATCAAGGGTGCGACGCTGATCGGCAACGGGCCGGATGCGATGACCCGCGTTTCGATGATCGGCAACGACCTGAAACTCGATCCCGGCGTCGGCACCTGCGGCAAGGATGGACAGAGCGTGCCGGTCGGCGTCGGTCAGCCAACCCTGCGCATCGATGGACTAACCGTTGGGGGTACTGCATAATACCTAGTCATTTTTGGGGGGTGATTATGCGGGCATGGATTCTTGCGTGTGGGTTGATGGCGGGTTGCGGGATGGCTTTGGCGCAATCATCCGCGCCGGACAGGCTGAAGGCCATCCAGGCTGATCCCGCGGCGCTGAAATCCGCGATCGAGGCGGGGAAAAAGGCAAGCTTCTTCTGCGTGAACTGCCATGGCGATGATGGGGTCAGCAAGATTCCTGAGGTGCCCAACCTGGCTGGCCAGAACCCCGACTACCTTCTCGAGCAGATCCGCAAGTTCGGCAGTGGCGAGCGCAAGGATCAATTCATGCAGGGACTGATCAAGGTGCTCAAAGATGAGGAGCGGGTGCAGATCGCGCTCTTCTATGGCAGCGGAACCGTCAAGCCGTCCAAGGCTGATCCCGCCGAAGTGGCACGCGGCAAGGATCTGTTTACCAGGCTGTGCGTCCGCTGCCACGGCGATGCGGCGCGCGGCGATGCGACGGTGCCGCGCCTGGCGGGCCAGCAGATTCCCTATTTGCAATCGTCGATAACCCGCTACCGCGACAAGACGGGCGTCCGCAACAACCAGTTGATGTCGATCGCCACCGCCTCGCTGAAGAATGACGACATCAAGGCAATCACCAATTACCTGACCCAATTGCCGTGATGCATCGGTAAGGCTTTTCACCCATCGGTCGGTAAAATTGACCGATGTCATGGTTCCATCAGTTCGCTCCCGGTTAGTTTCCGGTCTGGGGAAAATACTGGAGGAACCATGAAAGCTTTTTTCGGATTGCTGCTCGCGCTCGTCTTGAGCATTCCAGGCGGTGACGCGCTGGCACAGATTACCGATCTCAATTCGGCGATCAACAAGGCGGGCCGCCAGCGCATGCTCTCGCAGCGCATGGCCAAGGCCTATTTCCAGATTGGCCAGCAGGTCGAGGTCGAGCGCAGCAAGAAAATTCTCGACACCTCGGTTTCGCTGTTCGACCGGCAGTTGGTCGAGTTGAAGAATTTCGCGCCGACGCCCGAGATCAAGGAAAATTACCTCAAGCTCGAAAGGACCTGGCTTGCCTACAAGGATCTTCTGGTCGGCGAAGCGCCTTCCCGGGATAACGGGCGCAAGGTTCTGGAGATCTCCGAGCAGGTGTTGGCGCTCGCGCATCAGGGGACGGTCCAGCTCGAGAAGCAGTCGGCTTCAACTTCCGGTCGTCTGGTCAATATCTCAGGTCGTCAGCGCATGCTCTCGCAGCGCATGGCCAAGTTCTACCAGGCGATTGCCTGGGGGGTAGGTAACGACAAGAGTTCTGGCGACCTCGAAAAGGCGCGCAAGGAGTTCGTGGCGGCCCACCAGGAATTGGCGGCGGCGCCATCCAATACGCAGCAGATCAAGGAGAGTCTCGATCTGGTCAAGCAGCAGTGGCTCTTCTTTGAAAATGCGCTGGACCAGAAGGCCGGCCCCGACAAGCGCCCGCAAACATCAGTGGCGACCACCAGCGAACGCATCCTTGAAGAAATGGAAACCGTCGTCGGGCTTTACGAAAAGCTCAAGTAATCAGAAAAGACTCAGTTGCCGCTTATCCACCGGACCCGGCGCCGGTGGCGGCCTGAAGCTGGAGGTGTCGAGTATCGGCAATTCGCGGCTCAGACCATGGCGGCGGCAGGCGAGTTCAAAGCGCTGGCGGATGAGATCGGCAAAGTGTCCCAGTCCCTTCATCCGGCTGCCAAAACGCGCATCGTTGGCGCGTCCGCCGCGCAAGTCGTATAGCAGCGCCATGATGCGCGCCGCCTTCTCCGGTGCGTGCCACTCCAGCCACTTGCGAAATAACCCGGCCACCTCGTGCGGCAGACGCAGTAGCGTGTAGCAGGCACTCTCCGCCCCTTGGGAGCGTGCCGCTTCCAGCAGATTTTCCAGTTCGTGGTCGTTGAGGCCGGGGATCAATGGCGAGACGAATACCGAAACCGGTATGCCAGCGCCGCTCAATTTTTGCATTGCTTCGAGCCGCGCCTGCGGTGCGCTGGCCCGCGGTTCAAGCTGACGGGCGAGCTGCCCGTCGAGCGTGGTCAGCGAGATACCGATGTGCGCGAGGTTCCGGCGCGCGAGTTCGGCCCAGAGATCGAGGTCGCGGACGATCAGCGATGATTTGGTGACCACCGACAGCGGGTGCCCGGTTTCCAGCGCGACTTCGAGCAGTGCCCGGGTAAGCCGCTGCTTGCGCTCGAAAGGCTGGTAGGCGTCGGTGGCGGTGCCGAGCACGATGGTCGAACAGACGTAATCCGGGTGGCTCAGTTCTTCGCGCAAAAGGCGCGGGGCGTCCGGCTTGTGGAAAATCTGTGTCTCGAAATCGAGCCCCGGCGACAGCCCGAGGTAAGCGTGCGTCGGGCGGGCATAGCAGTAGATGCAGCCGTGCTCGCAGCCGCGGTAGGGGTTGAGCGACTGCTCGAACCCGATGTCGGGCGAGTCGTTGCGGCTGATGATGGTTTTCGCGCTATCGACCAGCAGGCGCGTTTGCGGCAGCGGCGGCGCGGCTGGTTCCCAGCCATCGTCCTCGGCCTGGCGGGTTTCCACACTGAAACGATGGGCAACGTTGCCCGCCGCACCGCGCCCCTTGATGGGCCGGGGTGGAATCTCCGAAGAAGCTTGCAGGTCGAAATCTTCCATACGCATCCGGTAGAATGCCGGGTTTTCAGCAAATTTAAAATGGGGCCGGGCATGACGCCGCAAAGCAAACCGAATACCGACGACCTGCGCATCAGGGAAATCAAGGAACTGGTGCCGCCGTCGCACGTTTTTCGCGAATACCCGGTGTCCAATCGCGCGGCGCAGACCACCTACGTCGCCCGCCAGACCATCCATCATATCCTGCATGGCGCCGACGACCGTCTGCTGGTTGTCATCGGCCCCTGCTCGATCCATGATTACGATGCGGCGATGGACTACGCCAGACGGCTCGCCAGGGAGACCGAGAAGCATGCCGCGGATCTGGTCATCGTGATGCGCGTCTATTTCGAAAAGCCGCGCACCACGGTGGGCTGGAAGGGGTTGATCAACGATCCGCGCATGGACAACACCTTCCGCATCAATGAAGGCATCCGTCTGGCCCGCAAGATCCTGCTCGAAATCAATGAACTTGATTTGCCCTGCGCTACCGAGTTCCTCGACACCATCACGCCCCAATACACCGCCGACCTGATCGCCTGGGGCGCCATCGGCGCCCGTACCACCGAATCGCAGGTGCATCGCGAACTGGCTTCGGGCCTGTCGTGCCCGGTCGGCTTCAAGAACGGTACCGACGGCAACATGCGGATTGCGGTCAACGCCATCCGCTCGGCCAATTCGCCGCACCATTTCCTCTCGGTCACCAAGTCCGGCCACACCGCCATCGTGTCGACGATGGGCAATGAGGATTGCCATGTCATCCTGCGTGGCGGCAAGGCCCCCAACTTTGATGCCGCCAGCGTCAACGCCGCCTGCAAGGAAATCGCCAAGGCCGGTCTCGCCGCCCGGCTGATGGTCGATTTCTCGCACGGCAACAGCAGCAAGCAGTACAAGCTGCAGATGGAAGTCTGCGACAGTGTCGCCGGGCAGATGGCGGCCGGCGAGGAACGCATCGTCGGCGTCATGGTCGAGTCCCATCTCGTCGAAGGTCGCCAGGATCTGTCGCCCGACAAGGCGCTGACCTACGGCCAGAGCGTCACCGACGCCTGTCTGGGCTGGGACGATAGCCTGACCGTGCTGGAAAAACTGGCCGCCGCCGTGCGTGCGCGGCGGGTTGCGGAAGCGGTGGAGTAAGTAACGCCCGCCGATTTGAAGGACAGCGGTCGGATTAAGATGTCACCGATGTCCCCACCGGAAAATCTCCGCGTAAAGTGGTCGCTCCGTCTGGCGCTGCTGCTGTCACTGGTTGTGCACGGAGTAATCCTGTTGATTCCGGTGCACTCGCCCCGGGTCGAAGAGCGGGCGGCGACGCGTCTTGACGCCACCTTCGCACAGAAGGCGCCGACACCGGCCAAACCCGTGGCGCCAGCCATCGCGCCGGCGCCTGTCCAGGTCAAGCCAGCCAAACCGCAGCCGCCGAGAAAATTGTTGGCGATGGACAAGGCGCAGGGTCGAATGGCATCTCCGGCGACCCCCAAGTGGTCGGTGGCGGAGAAAGAGGAAATGAACAGCTTTCTGCGCGAACTCGACGGCCAGGCGCGCAAGGCGCCAGACCTGGCGCAGCGTTCGCTGGCCATGGCCAGGGATATCGGCCGCCAGCAGGCAGTGCGCGAGAACGAAGGCAGCGAGGTGCTCGAGCGCCTGCCCAACAGCGCGCCGGTCGATCCATTCAGTCTCGAAATGTATCTTGATGCACTGGTGAGAAAGCTCAACCGCAGCGCCGGATTCGTCAGGAACGACCCGCGCGGCAAGGGGCTCAAGGTGGCATCGCTGGAGATTCGTCTCAACCCCAACGGCTCGCTCAAGAGTTTCAAGGTGCTCAACGCGGCCGATCAACAGGACGAAATCGCTTTCGTCAAATCCGTGGTCGAGCAGTCCGTTCCCTTTTCTCCCTTCCCGCCGGATATCAGCAAGGCGGCAAAGTCACTGGCGATGGTAATCTGCATCATGCCCGCGAATTCGAGCGGGGGCGGCTTCGGGTTCACCCGCAACCCGGGCGGGCGCGGCTGTTGAGCGGCAATTGCTTTTCTATCCACGGAGGATTCGGAAAATGTCAGCTTTGATTCGCGAGGTGCCCGGATGTTGATCAAGTCGGACCAGTCGATGCTGTTGCTGATCGATCTGCAGGAGCGGCTGGCTCCCGCCATTCAGGATATCGATGCGGTATTGCGCCACAATTCGTGGCTGGTCGAGATTGCGCAACGCCTTGCTGTACCAGTGGGGGGCACCGTCCAGTATCCGTCAGGACTGGGAGTGATGGTCCCGGATTTGAGCGCCCGAATTCCGCCCGATCGTGTCGTCGAAAAAATCCATTTTTCCGCGGTCGCCGATGGCTGCCTGGAGCGACTGCCCGACTTTTCACGCCGCCAGATCGTGTTGACCGGAACGGAGGCGCACGTTTGTGTCTTGCAGACCGCACTCGGTCTGCGCGCGCTGGGCAAGGAGGTCTTCGTCGTTGCCGAGGCGGTCGGCTCGCGGCGTGCGGCTGACAAGGAGTTGGCGCTGGCGCGAATGCGTCAGGAGGGCTGTCGCATCGTGTCGCGCGAGATGGTCGCCTTCGAGTGGCTGGACAAGGCAGGGACGGAAGTATTCAGGCAGATCAGTCGCGAATTTTTGCGCTGAGTCTTCTCCGGTAGTTGCATTCCATCGTCCTGTTGGAGCAAACTGTGCCGTCCCGCAAATGATCTCCAGGCGCGGGCAAGGCAAGCGAACTCAGCTGTTCAATTCAAAGAAATCAGCACGGAAGTCAGGCGTCTTGCCGCGGCAACGCTGCCCGATTTCCTCCCCAACAACGAGGAGATAATAAATGGATTTCGTGATCGTTCTGGGAGCCTTGTGCTTCCTGATGTTCGTGGCCTATCGCGGCTACAGCGTCATTCTCTTTGCGCCGGTTGCGGCGCTTGGCGCGGTGCTGTTCACCGATCCGTCGATGGTGGCGCCGATGTTCACCGGCCTCTTCATGGACAAGATGGTCGTGTTCGTGAAGAACTATTTCCCGGTCTTCCTGCTCGGCGCGATATTCGGCAAGGTCATCGAACTTTCCGGGTTTTCCAAGGCAATCGTCGCTTCGGTGATCAATCTGATCGGTCGCCAGCGTGCCATGCTCTCGATCGTTCTTGTGTGCGCGATCCTGACTTATGGCGGAGTGTCACTGTTCGTCGTAGTGTTTGCCGTCTATCCGTTCGCTGCCGAAATGTTCAGGGCCAGCGGGATACCGAAGCGCCTGATCCCGGGCACCATTGCGCTCGGCGCCTTTACCTTCACGATGGATGCGCTGCCGGGGACGCCGCAAATCCAGAACATTATCCCGACCACCTTTTTCAAGACCAATATTTATGCGGCGCCCATGCTTGGCATCATCGGGGCCGTGTTCATTTTTGTCGTCGGCATGACCTATCTCGAATGGCAACGGCGCAAGGCAATCGCGGCCAACGAGGGCTACGGGACGAATCTGGTCAATGAGCCGGAGCCATTCGAGCACGAAAAGCTGGCCCACCCGCTGATCGCCATTCTGCCGCTGGTCATGGTCGGGATCATGAACAAGGTGTTCACCGAGATGATCCCTGGGGTCTATGGCGAGTTGACGTCCTTCATTCCTGCGGTGATCGGCAAGGTGGCCCCGGTAGTCCAGCAGACCAAGGCCATTGCCGCGATCTGGGCGGTGGAGGGGGCGTTGCTGATCGGTATCGCCACGGTCTTCGTCTTTGCCGGGAAAGTGGTGATCGAGAAATTTGCCGAAGGTAGCAAGGCAGCGGTCGGCGGCGCCTTGCTGGCGACCATGAATACCGCGTCCGAGTATGGTTTCGGTGCGGTCATCGCAGCATTGCCGGGCTTCCTGTTCATTGCCGATGCGTTGCGCGCCATTCCGAATCCGCTGGTCAATGAAGCGATTACCGTTACCGTCCTCGCCGGGATCACCGGTTCGGCCTCGGGCGGCATGGGCATCGCGCTGGCGGCGATGTCGGAAACCTTCATCCAGAATGCCGCGGCGGCGGGAATTCCGCTGGAGGTCTTCCACCGCGTTGCCTCGATGGCTTCCGGCGGCATGGATACCTTGCCGCACAACGGCGCGGTGATCACGCTGCTGGCTGTGACCGGCCTCACCCATCGCCAGTCGTACAAGGATATCTTCACGATCACCATTATCAAGACCATGGCGGTGTTCGTGGTGATCGGCACCTATTACCTTACCGGTATTGTTTGAGCGCCAGCGCCAATTGAATTTCCAGGAGACAAGACATGCCTGCAGCCAAACACCCCATGACCTCGTCACTTCGTGCCTCGGATACCGGAAAGGTCGTGACCGCCCGCGAGGCGGTCCGCCTGATCCGTGATGGCGATACGGTTGCGACCGGCGGTTTCGTCGGCATCGGCTTTGCCGAAAACATTGCCGTTGCCCTTGAAGCACTTTTTCTCGAGGGTGAAGAAACCGACGTCCATGGCCTCGGCAGCCCGCGCAATCTGACGCTTGTCTATGCCGCCGGTCAGGGTGACGGCAAGGAACGCGGCCTCAATCACCTCGGCCATGACGGCCTGGTCGGCCGCGTCATTGGCGGGCACTGGGGGCTGGTGCCGAAGCTGCAGCAACTGGCCGTCGCCAACCGGATCGAGGCCTACAACCTGCCGCAGGGTGTCATTACCCACCTCTTTCGCGACATCGCCGCCGGCAAGCCCGGCACCATCACGCGGGTCGGCCTCGGCACCTTTGTCGATCCGCGTTTCGATGGCGGCAAGCTGAACGAGAAGACGACGAAGGACGTTGTTCGCCTGATGGAGATCGACGGCGAGGAGTATCTTTTCTACAAGGCCTTCCCGATCAATGTCGGCATCATTCGCGGGACGACCGCCGATCCCGACGGCAACATCACGATGGAGAAGGAAGCGCTGACCCTCGAGGCGCAGGCGATCGCGATGGCGACCCGCAATTCGGGCGGCACCGTCATCGTTCAGGTCGAACGGATTGCCGAGCGCGGCACACTGAATCCCCGACAGGTAAAAATCCCCGGGATACTGGTCGATTGCGTGGTGGTCGCCGAAAAGCCGGAATACCACATGCAGACCTTCAGCGAGCCCTACAGCGCCGCTTTTGCCGGCGAAATCAAGGTGCCGATGTCGGCGATCGCCGCGATGCCGATGAGCGAGCGCAAGATCATCGCGCGTCGCGCGGCCCTTGAATTGAAGGCAAACGCGGTGGTCAATCTCGGCATCGGGATGCCGGAGGGCGTGGCCAATATTGCCGCCGAGGAGCAGATCATCGACCTGATGACGCTGACCGCCGAACCCGGCGTCATCGGTGGCGTGCCGGCCGGCGGTCTCAGTTTTGGCGCGGCGACCAATGCCCAGGCGATTATCGACCAGCCCAGCCAGTTCGATTTCTACGACGGCGGCGGCCTCGACATTGCCTTCCTCGGGCTGGCCCAGGCCGACCGGCAGGGCAACCTGAACGTCTCGAAATTCGGGCCGCGTCTGGCTGGTGCGGGCGGCTTCATCAACATTTCGCAGAATGCCAAAAAGGTGGTTTTTGTCGGGACGTTTACCTGCGGCAATCTGGATGTTGCGGTCGACGCCGGAAAACTGCACATTCTGGAAGACGGCAAGGCCAAAAAGTTCGTCGAGGCAGTCGAGCACCGCACCTTCAGCGGCCCGCAGGCCGCCAAATGGGGCAAGCCCGTACTCTATGTGACCGAGCGCTGTGTCTTCAGGCTATCTCCCGAAGGTCTGGAACTGATCGAGATCGCCCCTGGCGTCGATCTCCAGAAGGACATCCTCGACCAGATGGATTTTGTCCCGATCATGCATTCCGCGCCGGCGCTGATGGATAGCCGGATCTTCCGCGACGAGCCGATGAATATCCGTCCGCAGATGCTCGAGGTGCCGATGTCCGAGCGCCTGACCTACGATGCCGGAAAGAACCTGTTCTTCGTGAATTTCGAGGGGCTGAACGTCAGGAGCGCGGAGGATGTCGCGCGGATCCGGCAGGCGGTCGACGAGTCGCTCAAGGGGGTGGGCCACAAGGTGAATGCAATCGTCAATTACGACCGCTTCTCGATTCTGCCGGAACTCGTCGACGACTACATCGCCATGGTCAAGGAGATAGTGGAACGCTACTACCATGACGTGACGCGCTATACCTCCAACACCTTCCTGCGCGTCAAGCTCGGCGAGGCGCTCGCAAAGCGCCAGTTGGCGCCGCACCTCTACGAGACGGCGGGCGAGGCCGAGGCTTCGCTGCCGGCAACTGACGGGACTTAGATCGCGGCGAGCCGCTGGTTGGAAAGCGACAGGCGGGTCGCCAGCACATCGAGAAAGCCCTGGTAGAAATGCATCCGGCAGGATTCGGATGCTTTTTCCAGGGCTTCGCCACGAATGGTGATGATCTTTGCCTCGCTGTCGGCGATGACGTCGGCGCTGCGCACGTGGCCGTGCCGGCTGATGATGGCCATTTCACCGAAGCATTCCCCGCTGGTCAGTGTGGAGAGCAGGGTTCCGCTCTTGCTGACGGCGAGTTCGCCATCGGCGACGAAGCAGAAGAAATTGCCCGGCTCGCCGTCGCGCATGATGGTCGTGCCGGGGGCGACGCGCTTCCAGTCCGCGAAACGCACCGCTTCCCAGATTTCGACATCGGTGAAGTCGGAGAAGAAGGGCAGGGCGCGTAACGTGGCGAACTTCTCGGTGTCGGCAAATTCTGTGCGCGGCGTCTTCAGCAGGCCGTTGCGAACGGCCTGCGCGAGGTCGTGGGCGAATGCGGCCCAGGTCGGGTAGCGCGCTTCGAGTTCCTTGGCCATCGCGCGCCCGACAATTTCGTCGAGTACCGGCGGCAGGCCGGGTCTTTGCACCGAAGGCCGGATCGCTTCACCATTCACGATCTGGTAGACCATGTTGTAGTTGTTGCCGGCCGCGTAGGGCAACTCGCCGGTCAGCAACTGGTGCATCACGACACCCAGCGAATAGATGTCGGTGCGGTGGTCGAGGAATTGTTCCTGGACCTGTTGCGGTGACATGTAGGCGGGCGATCCGATGCCGGTGATCTGGGTGCGTTCGTTGCTGGCGTTGTTGATGATGGCGGCGCCGAAATCGGAAATCTTGATGTCCGAAGCGCCGGCGAGCAGGATGTTGGCCGGCTTGATGTCGCGGTGGGTGATGCCGAGGCGGTAGGCGTAGTCGAGCGCCCGCGTGCATTTGAAAATCAGTTCGACGACGCGGTCGACCGGAAGCAGGCATCCGGGCTGGGCATGTTCTTCCAGCGTGCCGCCGGCGACATATTCCATGACGATGTAGCAGAGGTCGTCGGCGACCACGGCGTCAAAGATCTGGACGATGTGCGGGTGATTGAGCTTGCCGATCAGCGAGGCCTCGTTGAGGAACAGGCTGGTGTACAGCTTGCCCTTCTCCGGGTCGCGCAGGATGCCTGGGCTGGCCACCTTGATCGCCACGGCGCGCTGGGCAAACGGGTCGCGGCCGAGATAGACAGTGCTCGTCGCACCCTCGCCGAGCTTCTTGACCAGTTCGTATTTGCCGAGATTTTTCATGGAATCAAAGCTGGCCCTGGAGCCGGTTGCGCGCCCGCTCGATGGCTGCCCGCACCTGTTCCGGCGCGGTGCCGCCGATGTGGTTGCGCGAGGCGAGCGAGCCTGCCACGGTCAACACCGCAAAAACGTCGTTTTCCACCTGCGGGCAGAAAGCCTTGCAGTTCGTCCAGGGTCAGTTGCGGCAGGTCGCACGCCCTTCTGCTTCGGCGGCCTTGACGGCGTGGCCGACGGCTTCGTGCGCGTCGCGGAAGGGCAGGCCCTTCTTGACCAGATAGTCGGCCAGGTCGGTGGCGGTGGCGATAGCCCTGGGCAGCGCGGCCTGCGCATGGCTTCCGGCTTGACGGTGATGCCGCCGACCATGTCGGCGAAGATGCGCAGCGTGTCGGTGAGCGGTGTCGACGGTGTCGAACAGCGGTTCCTTGTCTTCCTGGTTGTCCTTGTTGTAGGCCAGCGGCTGGCCTTTCATCAGGGTCAGCAGCGCCATCAGGTGGCCGTTGACGCGGCCGGTCTTGCCGCGCACCAGTTCCGGCACGTCGGGATTCTTCTTCTGCGGCATGATCGACGAGCCGGTGCAGAAGCGGTCGGCGATGTCGATGAAGCCGACGCGCGGGCTCATCCACAGGATCAGTTCTTCCGACAGGCGCGACAGATGTGCGTCATGAGCAGCGCGGCAGGCGGCGGTGAATTCGATGGCGAAGTCGCGGTCGGAAACGGCATCGAGCGAGTTTTCGCAGACGCCGTCGAAGCCCAGTTCGTGCGGCCACGAATTCGCGGTCGATCGGGTAGGTGGTGCCGGCCAGCGCGGCGGCGCCGAGCGGCAGGCGGTTGACGCGCTTGCGGCAGTCGGCGAAGCGCTCGGCATCGCGGCCGAGCATTTCGAAATAGGCCAGCAGGTGATGGCCGAAAGTGACCGGCTGGGCGACCTGCAGGTGGGTGAAGCCGGGCATGACGGTGTCGGCGTGCTGCTCGGCCAGATCGAGCAGCGCCGATCTGGAAGGCCTTGATCAGCAGCCAGCGATGTCGTCGATCGCGTCGCGCAGGTAGAGGCGGATGTCGGTGGCCACCTGGTCGTTGCGCGAGCGGCCGGTGTGCAGGCGCTTGCCGGCATCGCCGACCAGTGCGGTCAGGCGCTTTTCGATATTGAGGTGCACGTCTTCCAGGTCGAGCGACCAGTCGAACTGGCCGGCTTCGATCTCGCGGCTGACGATCTGCCATGCCGCGCTCGATGTCGGCCAGGTCGGCGGCGGCGATGATGCCCTGCTTCGCCAGCATCCGGGCGTGCGCCAGCGAGCCGCGAATATCCTGGCGCCACATGCGCTGGTCGAAGTCGACCGAAGCGGTATAGCGTTTGACCAGATCGGAAACCGGCTCGGAGAATCGTCCGGCCCAAGTGTATTGTGTGGCGTTGGATGTCATAAAATGGGGCTGTCAAGGCGAGAACGCATCAGGAATGACAAGTATACGGCACTTTCCCGCAACGCATCCGCTACCCGACTGGCGCAATTTCGGCGTCATGTTGCGTGTGCTGCTCGGGGTGAATGCGATGGCGCTCGCCGCCGCGCTGATCCAGGCACCCGAGCCGGCTGGCTGGGTGGCGCGCTACGTCGAGATGGCGGCGCTCGTCGAACCCTTGCTGCTGCTGGCGCTCGGGCTGCTGGCGGCGTTGCGTGATGTCCTGCGCAAATTGCCGCTAAGGCTCGGGCAACTGGTCGTGGTCATGCTGGTTGCCGGACTGGCCTTCGCGCAAAATTCGTTCTGGCAGTCTCTCGGTTTCGGCGACGGCGGCAATGCGCTGCGCCCGATGCTACTGGCGCTCGGCGGCGAGCGTGTCTGCTGCTCGGGTATTTCGAGCTGCGCGCCCGCGCCTTTTCACCGGCCCAGGCCGAGGCGCGGCTGGCGGCTTTGAATGCCCGAATCCGCCCGCACTTCCTGTTCAACTCGCTTAACGCCGTACTGTCGCTGATCCGCGCCCGGCCGCAGCAGGCCGAAGCGGCGCTCGAGTCGTTGTCCGACCTGTTCCGCGCCGCGATGCGCGATCCCGGTGAACTGGTCAGCCTGGCCGACGAGATCGCCCTTGGCAAGCAGTACCTCGAACTGGAAAAACTGCGCCTTGGCGAGCGCCTTGCGGTCGACTGGCAAATCGGGGCGATTTCCATGAGCCTGCCGATTCCGCCGCTGATGCTGCAGCCCTTGCTCGAGAACGCCGTCTATCACGGCATCGAACCGGCGCCCGAGGGCGGGACGCTGCGGGTCTCGATCACGCAACGCGGCGACGAACTGCATATCGCCATCGCCAACCCGACCGTCGCTCATGCACGGCACGCTGCTGGCAACCACATTGCCGTGGCGAACATCCGCGAACGGCTGGCGCTGTATTACGATCTGGAAGCGCGGCTGGAAATCGACGCCGGCAAACAAACCTACGAGGTCCGCATCATCCTGCCATGCCGCAAGACAAGCCGCTGAAAATCCTCCTGGTCGACGACGAGCCGCTGGCGCGCACCCGCCTGCGCGAGCTGCTCGGCGACATCGCCATCCAGTTCGCCACCGAGGTGGTCGGCGAGGCGGGCAACGGGCTGGCGGCGCTCGACTTCCTGCGCCAACATCCGGTCGATGTCGTGCTTGCCGACATCCGCATGCCGGGCATGGACGGCATCGAACTGGCCGGCCATCTCGGTGCTTGCGAGAAGCCGCCGGCGGTCATTTTCACGACGGCCTACGATAACTACGCGGTGCAGGCCTTCGACCTCAACGCCGTCGATTACCTGCTGAAACCGGTGCGCACCCAGCGCCTGCTGACGGCGCTGCAAAAGGTCGCAGCGGCGCCGCACCCCGATCCCGCGGTGCTCGCCGGCATCGGCCAGGCGGTGCGCGGTGGCGGGCGCACCCATCTTTCCTGCCATGAGCGTGGCCGCCTGTTGCTGGTGCCGGTGGCCGAAGTGCTGTATTTCAAGGCCGACCTAAAATATGTCACCGCCCGAACGGTTGAGCGCGAATACCTGCTCGACGAGGCGTTTACCCATCTCGAAAGCGAATATGCCGACCGCTTCATGCGCCTGCATCGCGCGGTGCTGGTCGCCAAGTCGGCACTGGCCGGGTTCGAGAAGGCGGCGGGCGACGATGTCGACGCCTACGGCTGGGCACTCTTGCGCGGCGTGCCGGACAAGCTGCCGGTCAGCCGCCGGCAATGGGCGCCGGCCAAGGCGGCGCTGACCGGCTGAGAGGCTGTCACAGCCAGAAAACGGTTTCGGCGCCGAACAATTGCTGGTGGTGCACGACGACGCTGTCGGTGTCGATCAGGATCACCGCGTAGCCGGCCGGCTCGCGGCAGCCGGGTACCTCGTCGCCACGCAGCGTCACCAGGTCGAGCGCGACCTGGTGGTTCGGCGAACTGGTGCACGAGAACGGAATGCCGCGCCAGCTGCCGCCGATCGGCCGGTGCACATGACCGAAAAAGAGATGGCGGATGCGTGTTTTGTGCGGCGCGATGACCGACCACAAGGCTTCGGCATCGCGCAGGGCGAACTGGTCCATCGACGGGATGCCGAGCGCCAGCGGTGGGTGGTGCATGGCGATCATACAGCGGCATCGTCGCCGCTGGCGGCGAGTTGTTGCGCCAGCCAGGACTGGCGTCCGGCGCAATAGCTGCCCCACGGGGCGCCGGCCTCGACCGTGTCGAGCAGCAGGAAGCGCCCGGCCGGCGTGGCAAGCACGGTCTGCATGAAGCCACCGTCGTCGGCGGGCAGTTGCGGAAAATGGCGGCGTAGCGCCGCACGGCTGTCGTGGTTGCCGGGCAGCAGGTGGGCCGGCATCGGCAGTCGGCGCAGGGCGGCGGCCAGCGCGGCATAGGCGTCGTCGCTGCCGGCATCGGCGAGATCACCGGTGAGCAGGCAGAAGTCGGCGTCGGCATGGTCTTTCAGGATGCTGTCGATCGCCAGCTCGAGGCGTTCCCGCGGGGAGCTGCCGAATAACGCGATCCCCTCCGGCAGTCAGATGCAGGTCGCTGAGCTGGATGATCTTCATGCGCTGCCGAGGGCGCGCGAGAAACGATTTCCAGCACGTCGCGCGACAACCCTTCATGGTCGCGGATGCGTTCCAGCGCGGCGCGGGCGTGCGCCTGGCGGGCGGCGTCGAACTTCGTCCAGCGGTCGAAACAGCGGGCGAGGCGCGAGGCGACTTGCGGGTTGCTGGTCGTGCAGGTCGAGGACGCGGTCGGCGATGAAGGCGTAGCCGCTGCCGTCGGCGGCGTTGAAGCGCGGCAGGTTGGCGCCGAAGGCGCGGATCAGCGCATACACCTTGTTCGGGTTGCCGATGTCGAAGGCCGGGTGGGCGGTCAGCGCCTTGACCGTGGCCAGCGTGTCCGGCCGGCGGCTGGTCGATTGCGCGGCCAGCCATTTGTCCACGACCAGCGCCTCGTGCTGCCAGCGGGCGTAGAAATCGGCCGAGCGCCGTCTCGCGTTCCGGGCAGTCGGCGGCATTGACGTTGGCCAGCGCGGCGAGCGCGGCGAACTGGTCGGTCATGTTGTCGGCGCTGCTCGAATTGCTGCAGCGCCAGTTGGCGGGTGGCCGGCGTGTCGAGTTCGAGCAGGTAGCCGAGGCACACGTTGCGCAGGGCGCGGCGGCCGGCCTGCTCGCTGGTCGGGGCGTAGGGCGCGTTCGGGGCCAGCGCGGCGTAGAGGCCGGCGAACTCGCCTGCAAGCTGCTCGGCAAGATGGCGGCGCAGGGCGTTGCGCGCGGCGTGCAGGGCGTCCGGATTCGACTTCGTCCATGCGCTTCGGCCAGCGTCGCTTCGCCGGGCAGGGTCAGCGCTTCGGCGACGAAGGCGGCGCCGCGCTCGGCTTGGGTCTGCAGCAGGCGGCGGGCGGCGTCGACGAAGCTGGCCGGCCAGACCGGCGCCCGGCCGCGCGGCAATGGCGGCCGTGGCGTCGAGGATCAGCGTCGAGGCCAGGCGCTGTCCGGCTTCCCAGGCGTTGAACGGGTCGCTTTCGTGGGCCAGCAGCACGGTGAGCTGCTTCGGCGTGTAGGCGAAGTCGAGGATGACCGGCGCCGAGAAGTCGCGCAGCAGCGAGGGGATCGGCTCGGCGGCGATGTCGTTGAAGACGAAGGACTGCGTCGTCGGCGGTGAGCAGCAGCGTGCGCTCGCTGCCCGGCGAGCAGTTGCGCCTGGCGTCGGTGAACAGCGCGACGCGGAGCGGGATCAGGTAGGGCGCTTCATCGCTGGCGCGCGGGTTGGCTTGCGTGCAGGTCAGCGTGTAGGTTCTGGTTTCGGCATCGAAATAGCCGTCGACCGCAACATGCGGCGTGCCGGGCTGGTCGTACCAGCGCATGAACTGCGTGAAGTCGAAGCCGCGAGGCGGCGGCCATCGCCGCGACGAAATCGTCGCAGGTCACGGCCTGGCCGTCGTGGCGGCGGAAGTATACGTCCATGCCCTGGCGGAAGCCGTCGCGGCCGATCAGGGTCTGGATCATGCGCACGACTTCGGCGCCCTTTTCATAGACGGTCGCGGTGTAGAAATTGTTGATCTCGATGAAGGACGACGGGCGCACCGGGTGCGCCATCGGGCCGGCGTCTTCCGGGAACTGCGCCGGCGCGCAGGCCGCGCACTTCGCGGATGCGGGCGATCGCGCGGTTGTGCAGGTCGGCGCCGAATTCCTGGTCGCGGAAGACGGTCAGGCCTTCCTTGAGCGAGAGCTGGAACCAGTCGCGGCAGGTGACGCGGTTGCCGGTCCAGTTGTGGAAATATTCGTGCGCGACGACGCGGTCGATGTTCTCGAAATCGACGTCGGTCGCGACATCGCTGCGCGCCAGCACGTACTTGGTGTTGAAGATGTTGAGGCCCTTGTTCTCCATCGCGCCCATGTTGAAGTCGCCGACGGCGACGATCATGTAGTGGTCGAGATCGCATTCGAGGCCGAAGCGTTCCTCGTCCCAGTTCATCGATTTCTTCAGCGCCGCCATCGCGTGCGGGCACTGGTCGAGCTTGCCCGGCTCGACGTAGATGGCGAGCTGCACGCTGCGGCCGGAGGCGGTCTGGAAGCTGTCCTGCAGCACGTCGAGCTTGCCGGCGACGACGGCGAACAGGTAGGCCGGCTTCGTGAACGGGTCGTCCCACTTCGCCCAGTGGCGGCCGTTCGGCTCGTCGCCGGCGGCGACCGGGTTGCCGTTGGCGAGCAGCACTGGGAAGGCGGTCTTGTCGGCGTGCAGGGTGACGGTGTAGCGTCGCCATCACGTCGGGGCGGTCGAGGAACCAGGTGATGCGGCGGAAGCCCTGCGCCTCGCACTGCGTGAAGTAGCCGTCCCTGGAACGGTAGAGGCCGGAGAGGCGGGTATTCTTGTCCGGGTCGATGCGGACGACCGTCTGCAGCGTGAAGGCGTCGGGAACGTCGGCGATGGTCAGCGTATTCGGCGTCACGGAAAATGGCACTTTTTGGCCGTTGACCGCAACACTCAGGGTTTCCAGTTCGTCGCCGTCGAGCACTAGCGCCTGCGCCGGGCGGGCCGGGTTGCGGCGCAGCGCCAGCGTCGCACTGACCGTGGTGCCGCCGCTTTCGATGACGAAATCGAGGTTGACGGTATCGACCAGGAAAGCGGGCGGGGTGTAATCCTTGAGGTAGATCGTCAGGGGGGTATCGGTTTTCATTGTTGGACGTGGCATCGGGGTTGGATCGTTCGATGATACGTCAAAGCGGGTTGGGGTGAATTGTCGAGCCAGGGTGATGGCCTTCGTCGCTCGGTCTCCGGAAGCATGGTTGGACCACGATGGAGTGGATTGTCGTCAATGGTGAAGTGACGGATATCGACCATGAAGGCGGGCGGGGTGTAATCCTTGATAGCGGTTCCTTATGGATTCAGCCGCTAATGATCGAAGCGATAGCTGGCGGCGGGGTGTGACTTCCAGTGGCTGTCGCCGGTGAGTTCAAGCACCTGGGTGTGGAATTTCAGGATGGTGGAGCGGTGGCCGACGCTGACCAGGGTTGTCTCGGTCGCGGCAAGTTGCTGGTAAAGCTGGGCCTCGTTGGCGATGTCGAGCGCGCTGGTTGCTTCGTCGAGAATGGCGAAGCGCGGCCGGGTCAGCAACAAGCGGGCGAACGCAAGGCGTTGCTGCTCGCCAATGGAAAGCACCTTCTGCCAATCCATTTCGACTTCCAGGCCGCCGAAGCGCTCGGCAAGGTCGGGCAGGTTAACCTTCGCCAGCAGATCCAGGAGCTCGTCATCGGTGACGGCGCGCTCCGGGTTCGGGTAGAGCAACTGGGTACGCAAGCTGCCCAGCAACATGTAGGGCTGCTGGGGCAGAAAGAGGATGTCGGCGGGCACGGGACGGAAAATGGTACCGCTGCCCGCGTACCACAAGCCGGCAATGGCGCGCAGCAGGGAACTCTTGCCACTGCCGCTCTCGCCGACAATCATCAGACCTTCGCCGGACTTGATGTTGAGCGACAGATTCCTGATCAGGATGCGGTCGTAACCGGGGGTGTGCAGGGTAACGCCGGCCAGGGCGAGGTGGGTGGCTTCCACCGACTGGATGATCTCCCCCCGCGCTGATTGGCCGCTTGCTTGGCCAGGAAGAACCTTGGCCAGGGAATCCAGACGATCGATGCCGGCGGCGAAGCGGCTCAAGCCCTCAAAATTCTCGACGATCAGCGAAATGGCGCTGAGTACCGCGGCAAAGGCCCCTGCCGCCTGGACGGCCCGACCGACCTCCAGTTCTCCCGAGAGTACGCGTGAGGCGATGATGATGCTGGGGATGACCAGGGTCAGCAGGTAGTAGGCATGCTGGAAGAAGTTCAGTGAGAGCTGGTTGCGGATCAGGCGCTTGAAGTTGTTGAAGGCCTGGGTAAAGCGCCGCGTTACCTGCTCCAGTTCCTGCGCCTCGCCGCGATAGAAGGCGATGGATTCGGCGTTTTCGCGCACCCGAACCAGGCTGAAGCGGAAATCCGCTTCGCGCCGCAACTGGTTGAAATTGAGTTTCATCAGCCGCTGGCCGAAAACGAACACCACGACGAGTGTTCCGGCGAGGGCGTAAAAAATCAGAAAATAGACCAGTTCATGTGAAATGGACCATAAAACATTGCTGAAGGCGACCAGTTGCAGGGTCGAACTGATGATGACCAGCAGAAAGTAGAGGGAGCGCTGGGTAAAGGTGGCGATGTCCTCGGCGACGCGCTGGTCGGGGTTGTCGATGCCGGCGTTGCTGTTCAGTTCGTAGAAATGACGGTGGCTGAAGTAACTGCCTAGAAAACGGTTGGTTAGCCAGCGCCGCCAGTGGATGCCGAGCGTGTCCCGGACGAAGTAGTAAGAGGCATAAATCGGCACCGCGACGATGAGCAGGGTCAGGCAGAAGCGGATGGAATCCCAGAAGCGTTCCTCTTCGTGAGCAGCGAGGGCCGAGGTGAATTCGCCGGTCTGTTCGTTGAAGAGCACGGCGAACTGGGTCTGGCCGAGCAACAGGACCACCAGCAGGGCCAGCAGCCCCCAGGCTTTCCACTTCTCGTCCTGCTTCCAGTAGGGTGAGGCGAGATTCCAGAAACGCTTCCAGAGATGGCGGTCGGCGTTCTTCATGTCATATCCTCGGGGCCCTAGGCAGCACGGTCGGAGGCTGCGCGGCGCCGCCATACCTGCCAGCGTTCGCGCCCCGAAAACACCGGAATCGAGTCGTCAACCGCAGCATCCTCGATCCGCGCGAAATTCGGCGTCAGCAACTCGTCCAGTTGCTCGGGCAGGATGCCGAAGGGTGGGCCTTTGGGCTGTTCGCAAAGGAAGAAGAAGCCGGCGAGCAGGCCGCCGGGCGGCAGCAGTTCGGCAACGCGCTGGCCCCAGTCGGCCCACAGCTTGCGCGGCAGGGCGCAGAGGAAGGCGCGCTCGTAGATCATGGTGTAGGGCGCGGCGGGCGTGAAGGTGAAAAAGTCGTCGCAGACGAGGTCGACCGCGCCCCGGAGGCGAAGGGGCCTGTGGCTCAAGTCCCCTTGGGGGACAGCGTTGCCCAATACCTTGCGCGCGGTGGCGACGGCTAGCGGCGAGAAGTCGAGCGCCGTGACCGGCCAGCCGATCTCTGCGAGATGAGCCGCCTCCCAGGCGCTGCCGCAGCCGGGAATCAGCGTGTTCAGCGGTGCCGATTGGCGGGCGATGAAGTCGGCAAAGGCAGCCGGCACCTGTCCGGCATCCCATGGTGTGATGCCTTCGCCGAAGCGCTTGCACCAGAAGTCCGGATGCTCGGGGCGCTGCTCCGCTGGCTTGATCTGGGTCGCAGAGGGCGTCTGGTCGCTCATGTTAAGATTGCCCCCTTGAAAACTCTGCCGCCTGCCGCCTCATGTCCGCTCCCTCCAAGATCGTCATCGCCTCCCGCGAATCCCGCCTTGCCATGTGGCAGGCAGTGCATGTTCAAGGCCGTCTGGCGAGTCTAAATCCGGGGGCGGAAGTTGTCATTCTCGGCATGACGACCAAGGGCGACCAGATTCTCGACCGCCCGCTTTCGGAAATCGGCGGCAAGGGCCTGTTTATCAAGGAACTTGAAGTGGCGATGCAGGAAGGCAAGGCGCACCTCGCCGTGCATTCGATGAAGGACGTGCCGATGGTAATGCCGGAAGGCTTCGTGCTGGCCGCCATCTCGGCTCGCGAAAATCCGCGCGATGCCTTCGTTTCGAACACGTACAACAGGCTGGATGACCTGCCGGCCGGGGCTGTCGTCGGTACTTCCAGCCTGCGCCGCGAATCCATACTGCGCGCCAAGTATCCGCAACTGGTCATCAAGAGCCTGCGTGGCAACCTCGACACCCGCCTGAAGAAGCTCGATGCCGGCGAGTACGATGCGATCATCCTGGCTGCAGCCGGCCTCATTCGCCTCGGCATGGAAAATCGCATCAAATCCGTGTTGACCGCCGAACAGTCGCTGCCGGCCCCCGGCCAGGGCGCGCTCGGTATCGAACTGATCGACGGTGCCGCCGATATGGTCGACGTCGTCGCGCCGCTGAATGATCCGGAGACCGCTCACTGCGTCAAGGCCGAACGCGCCTTCTCGCGCGCCCTGGGCGGCAGTTGCCAGGTGCCGCTGGGCGGCTACGCGATCATCGACAACGGCCAGCTCTGGCTGCGCGGCTTTGTCGCCACGGCCGACGGCAAGGAAATGGTGGCCGGCGAATTGCGTGGCAATCCAAGCGATGACGAGGCGCTCGGCCGCCAGCTTGCCGACCAGTTGCGGGCGCAGGGCGCCAACGCCATTCTGGAAAAGCTCGCGCACTGCCAATGAACCCGAGCGTCTCGCTCGCCGGCCGAACCATCGTCGTTACCCGGCCGCTGGCGCAAGCCGGGCCGCTGGCCGATGCCATCGCTGCCGCGGGCGGCGTCCCGCTGGTTTTTCCGCTGCTCGAGATTTCGCCGCCGGACGACCCGCAGCCTCTGATGGATGCAGTTGCCAGACTCGATCAATACGCGCTTGCCATTTTCATCAGCCCGAATGCGGTCGACTACAGTTTGCCGGCCATTCTGGCGCGTGGCCCGTGGCCGGCGGGCTTGCTCGCGGCGGCGGTTGGCCCGGGCACGGTCAAGGCGCTGGCGGCGTGCGGTGTCGCCGGTTGCGTGGCGCCGAGCGAACGGTTCGATTCCGAAGCGCTGCTGGCGCTGCCTGAAATGCAGGCCAACCGCGTTGCCGGCAAGCGCGTGGCGATTTTTCGCGGCGATGGCGGGCGCGAACTGCTGGCCGATACCCTGCGCGAACGTGGAGCGCTGGTCGATTGCATTGCCAGCTACCGCCGTTCCGGCCCCCCGGATGGCGTCCGCCCCCTGCTCGCCGCCTGGCAAGCCGGCAGGCTCGACGCGCTGACGGTTTCGAGCAGCGAAGGCTTGCGCTATCTGCTCGATCTGCTCGATGCCGAAGGCCATGCTTTTCTGGCAAATACCCCGGTTTTCGTGCCGCATGCCCGCATCGCCGAAAATGCCCGGGCTTTGGGTTTAAGCAACATTATCCTTACAGATGCAGCGGATGCCGGCATCCTTGCTGGCTTGCGTGCTTATAATTGGCCGGTATGACACCTGACGACATGACACCAACTTCCTCTCAGACACCACGGAATCCACCGTCGCGCCTCAGCCCATGGCTGCTGGTGGCCATTGCGGCGTTCGCGCTGGCTGGCTGGCAATGGTTCGAGACCCGCCACAAGCTGGTTGATACGCAGGAGCAGGTCGCGCGTCGTCTGGCCGAGGCGGACGCCAGCAGCAAGGAGGATCGCGGCGCCTTGAAGCAGATGCGCGAGCAGATCGAAGGCTTGCAGGGCAAGCTGGGCGCCGCCGATGCCAAACTAAGCGAATTCCAGTCGCAGTCGGACGCACTGCAGGCTCTCTATCAGGACCTTGCGCGCAGCCGTGAAGATTCGGGCCTGCTCGAGGCGGAGCAGGCAATCGTGCTGGCCGGGCAACAACTGCAACTGGCGGGCAATGTGCCGGCGGCCATTCTGGCACTGCGCAACGCGGAAGCCCGCCTGGCGAGCGTCGATCGCCCGCAGGCGCTGCCCTTGCGCAAGGCGCTGGCGCACGATCTGGAGCGCCTGACGGCGCTGCCCACGGTCGATCTGGCCGGGACGAGCCTGCGTATCGAACAGGTGCTGATCGCCATCGACAAGCTGCCGCTGGCGATGGACATCCGGCCGCGGGAAACCAGTGAAAACCCTGCCGAGGCCCAGCGGTTGCCTTGGTGGCAGCGTACCGGCAGCGAGATCTGGCAGGAATTGAAGGGGCTGGTTCGCATCCAGCGCTTCGATCGCGAGGAGGTCGTGCTGCTGGCGCCCGGACAAAGCCTCTTCCTGCGCGAGAATCTGAAACTGCGCCTGCTGAACGCCCGTCTGGCGCTGCTCTCGCGAGACCAGAGTACTTTCCGCAGCGAGATCAAGGCGACCCGTGACGGCTTGGCCCGCCATTTCGATGGGCGCGACAAGGGGGTCCAGGCCGCGCAGGAGACGCTGGGCCAACTGCTGGCGACCGAAGTTGTCGTTGACGTGCCCAACCTGAATGAAACCCAGGCCGCATTGACCAGCCTGCGCGGCGGCAAGGACAAGAAGTGAAGGGCCTGTTCTGGGTTCTTGCCCTGTTCGGGCTTGCAGTTGCGGTCGCCCTCGGTGCGCACGTCAACGACGGCTATGTCCTGCTCGTCTTTCCGCCCTACCGGGCTGAAGTCAGCCTGAACCTGTTCGTTCTGGCGCTGGTCGCCCTCGTTCTGGCGCTTTACGGAACGATGCGGGCGCTGGCGGTCACCTTCGGCCTGCCGAAGCGGGTTCGGGAGTACCGTGAACGTCGTCAGCGCGAACGGGCTGGTCAGGTATTCCAGGATGCCGTGCGCTTGCTGTTCGAAGGACGCTTCGGGCAGGCCATGAAAAAGGCCGGTGAGGCCTACGAGGCCGGCACCGCGCCGGGACTTTCAGCGTTGATCGCGGCGCGCGCCGCGCAGCGCATGCGCGAGCTGGAAAAGCAGCAGGACTGGATGCGTCGTGCGATGTCCGACGATCCGCGCAACGAAGCGGCGACGCTGATGCTGGAAGCCGAGATGATGAACGAGTCGCGCCGCTTCGATGAGGCGCTGGCTGCGCTTGACCGGCTGCAGGGCAAGCAGGGGCGGCATATTGCCGCGCTGCGCCTCGAGTTGCGCGCGCGTCAGGGTAACGGCGACTGGGATGGCGTGTTGAAGCTCGCCCGCCAGCTCGAAAAGCGCGATGCCGTGCCGCCCGAGGTGGCGCGTGAAGTGAAGACGCTCGCCCATCTGGAAAATATCGCACGGCGGCGTGCCGATGCCGGCCAGCTTCAGGATTACCTGCGCGCGGTGCCGGCCGCCGAATACGGGCGGCGGCTGGTGCTGGCCGGGGCCAAGGCGCTGGTCGAGCTGGATGCGATGGATGCCGCGCAAAAGTTGATCGAAAGCGCCCTCGATGGTTATTCCGAGGCGGGCTGGCAGCCCGAACTGGTGGCGTTGTACGGCGGGCTGACGGGGCCGGGGCTGACTGCGCGCATCGCCAGGGCCGAGAACTGGCTGCGCCAGTATCCCGACGAAGCGGCGCTGTTGCTGGCGCTCGGGCGCATGTGCATGAATCAGCGCCTGTGGGGCAAGGCGCAGAGCTATCTCGAAGCGTCGCTGGCGGTCGAGGAGACGCGCGACGCGCATCTGGCGCTGGCCGACCTTTGCGACCAGCTTGAGCGGAGCGAAGAGGCCAACCGCCATTTCCGGGCGGCGGTGCGGTTCGAAACGAACTGAGCCAGTTCGCCGCCAGCGCTGGCAAACGCAGTGTCGTTGAAGCTCAGGCCCAGTCGCCGGGTTGCAGGAAGACCTCGTACAACTCGGCTTCCGGCGTGCCGGGTTCCGGCTTCCAGTCGTAGCGCCATTTGACGATCGGCGGCAGCGACATCAGGATCGATTCGGTGCGCCCGCCCGACTGCAGGCCGAACAGCGTGCCGCGATCCCAGACCAGATTGAACTCGACGTAGCGGCCGCGCCGGTAGGCCTGGAAGTCGCGCTCGCGTTCGCCGTAGGGCGTGGCGCGGCGCTTGGCCAGCACCGGCAGGTAGGCTTCGGTGAAGGCGTTGCCGACGGACTGCGTCAAGCCGAAGCAGCGCTCGAAACCGCCTTCGTTGAGATCGTCGAAGAAGATGCCGCCGACGCCGCGCGGCTCGTTGCGGTGTTTCAGGAAAAAATACTCGTCGCACCACTTCTTGTACTGCGGATAGACATCGTCGCCGAAGGGCGCCAGCGCGTCCTTGCAGGTCTGGTGAAAATGGGCCACATCCTCGCGTTGACCGTAGTAGGGCGTCAGGTCCATGCCGCCGCCGAACCACCAGACGGCTTCTTCGCCTTCCTTGCTGGCGACGAAGCAGCGCACGTTCATGTGCGCGGTCGGGCAGTACGGGTTGCGCGGATGCAGGACCAGCGAAACGCCCATCGCCTCCCAGGCGCGGCCGGCAAGTTGCGGGCGGACGGCGGTGGCCGAAGCCGGCAGCGACTTGCCGGTGACGTGCGAGAAATTGACGCCGCCGCGCTCGAAGAAATTACCGTCCTCGATCAGCCGCGAAATGCCGCCGCCACCTTCCGGGCGATCCCAGGAGTCGGTGCGGAAAGGCTGGCCGTCGAAGGCCTCCAGTTCGGCGACGATGCGGCTTTGCAGGCCGGTGAAAAAATCCTTGAGGCGGGTGGTGTCCATTGCGTCTCCGCGAAAAAAAGCGGGCGGTCAGTGCCGCCCGGATTGATTATGCATGCGAACGGATTAGCGGCTGATGGCGCGATGGCCGATGTCGCGGCGGAACTGCATGCCGTCGAAATGGATCTGGTCGGCGGCTTCGTAGGCGAGTTTCTGGGCGATCTTGACGTTGTCGCCCAGCGCGGTGACGCAGAGCACGCGGCCGCCGCTGGTGACGACCTCGCCGTCCTGGCTGGCCGTGCCGGCATGGAAGACGTGCGCATCCTCACCGAAGCTGTTGCCCTTGGGCAGGCCGTTGATCACATCGCCCTTGCGCGGCGTGTCCGGGTAGTTGGCGGCGGCCAGCACCACGCCGAGCGCGACGCGGCGATCCCATTCGGCTTCGACCTGGTCGAGCGTGCCGTCGATGCGCGTGCTCGAGCAGGTCGACGAAATCGGACTTCAGGCGCATCATGATCGGCTGGGTTTCCGGGTCGCCCATGCGGCAGTTGAATTCCAGCGTCTTGACAGTGCCGTCCTTGTCGATCATCAGGCCGGCGTAGAGGAAGCCGGTGAAGGGAATGCCATCGGCGGCCATGCCGCGCACGGTCGGCAGGATGATTTCGCGCATTGCCCGCGCGTGCACTTCGGGCGTGACCACCGGGGCGGGCGAGTAGGCGCCCATGCCGCCGGTGTTGGGGCCGGTGTCGCCGTCGCCGAGGCGCTTGTGGTCCTGGCTGGTGGCCAGCGCCAGCACGTTCTTGCCGTCGACCATGACGATGAAGCTGGCTTCCTCGCCGTCGAGGAATTCCTCGATGACGACGCGGGCGCCGGCGTCGCCCAGCTTGTTGCCGGACAGCATGACGTCGATCGCGGCGTGCGCTTCGTCCAGCGTCATCGCAACGACCACGCCCTTGCCGGCCGCCAGGCCGTCGGCCTTGATGACGATCGGCGCGCCTTGCTGGTCGATGTAGGCATGTGCTGCGGCGACGTCGGTGAAGGTCGCGAATGCCGCGGTCGGGATGCTGTGGCGCGCCATGAAGCGCTTGGCAAAATCCTTGGAGCATTCGAGCTGCGCGGCTTCCTGGGTCGGGCCGAAGATCTTCAGGCCGCGCGGCGCGGAAGGCGTCGACCATGCCGGCGGCCAGCGGCGCTTCCGGGCCGACCACGGTGAGGTAGACGCCTTCGCGCTCGGCGAAGGTCAGCGAGCGGCGACAGGGTCGGTGATGGTCGACGTTCTCCAGCTCCGGCTCGCGCGCCGTGCCGGCGTTGCCGGGCGCGACGTAGACCTTCTGCACGCCTGCCGACTTGGCCAGGCGCCAGGCCAGCGCATGTTCGCGGCCGCCGGAACCGATTACCAGAATTTTCATTAAATCCTTTTTCGGACTTCATTGACATGCTCGCACGGAGTGCCATCATTGTTGCATCCATGTCGTGCCGGGGCAGTTCCTGAGAAACCAGGTAGCCTCCTCGCTGAGTCATTTCGCTTGGATTGCTCAGTGCCGGAAGTGACGCATGCCGGTGAACACCATGGCCAGGCCATGTTCGTCGGCGGCGGCGATGACTTCCTCGTCGCGCATCGAGCCGCCGGGCTGGATCACCGCCTTGGCGCCGGCTGCGGCCAGCACGTCGATGCCGTCGCGGAACGGGAAGAAGGCGTCGGAGGCCACGACCGAACCGGTCAACGTCAGGCCGGCCTGTTCGGCCTTGATGCGGCGATGCGCGCGTCGAATCGACGCGGCTCATCTGGCCGGCGCCGACGCCGAGGGTCATGCCGTTGCCGCAGAAGACGATGGCGTTGGACTTGACGAACTTGGCGACGCGCCAGGCGAACAGCAGGTCTGCGCATCTGCTGCCGCGGTCGGGCGCGATCTTGGTGACCACCTTGAGGTCGGATGCCTGGACGTTGAACATGTCCGGCGTCTGCACCAGCAGGCCGCCGCCGACGCGCTTCAAGTCGAAGGCGTGGTAGTTGTTCGACAGCGGCACTTCGAGGACGCGCACGTTCTGCTTGGCCGCCAGCATTTCCCTGGCGGCCGGCGTGAAGGCCGGGGCGATGATGCACTTCGACGAACTGCTTGCGCTCGATCATGGCGGCGCGACGTCGGCATCGACGGTGCCGTTGAAGGCGATGATGCCGCCGAAGGCCGAGGTCGGGATCGGTCTGGAAGGCGTTTTCATAGGCTTCCGAGCAGCTTGCCGTCAACGGCGACGCCGCAGGGGTTGGCGTGCTTGACGATGACGCAGGCCGGGCCGCGTCGAAGGTCTTGACGCATTCCCAGGCGGCGTCGGCGTCGCCGATGTTGTTGTAGGACAGTTCCTTGCCCTGCAACTGGCGTGTAGGTGGCGATGGTGCCCGGCGTGACGACCGGGTCACGGTAGAAGGCGGCCTGCTGGTGCGGGTTTTCGCCGTAGCGCAGGGTTTCGACCTGGTCGAAGGCGGTCTGGAAGGCGGTCGGGAACGGCGACAGCTTCGGCGCCTCCTCGGCGGTCGATTCGAGCGCGGTCAGGTAGTTGGTGATCGCCGAATCGTAACGCGGCGGTATGCGAGAAAGCCTTCTTCGCCAGGTCGAAGCGGGTTTCCAGCTGAGCGCGCCGGCATTGGCCTGCATTTCGGCGAGCAGCGGCGGCGTAGTCGGCCGGGTCGGTGACGATGGCGACAGCGCGCGTAGTTCTTGGCCGCGAGCGCGACCATGGTCGGGCCGCCGATGTCGATGTTCTCGATCGCGTCTTCCAGCGTGCAGCCGGGCTTGGCGACGGTTTCGCGGAACGGGTAGAGATTGACGCACCACCAGGTCGATGGTCGGAATGCCGTGCGCGGCAATGGTCGCCAGATGCTCCGGCAGGTCGCGCCGGGCCAGGATGCCGCCGTGCACTTTCGGGTGCAGGGTCTTGACGCGGCCGTCGAGCATTTCCGGGAAGCCGGTGTAATCGCCGACTTCGGTGACGGTCAACGCCGGCTTCGCGCAGCAGTTTGGCGGTGCCGCCGGTGGAAAGAATATTGACGCCCTGGGCAACGAGGCCCTGCGCGAATTCGAGGACGCCGCGCTTGTCGGAGACGCTGATCAGCGCTTGCTTGATGGTCATGGCGATCTACAGATAGTTGATGTTCGGTGAGTTTTCTTGCGCAGGGTGTTGCGGTTGATGCCGAGCATGTCGGCGGCCAGTGTCTGGTTGCCGCCGCGCTTTGGCGAGGACGACTTCAAGCATGGGTCTTTCGACGCTTTTCAACACCATGTCGTAGATTGCGCAGGGCTTTTCGCCATCGAGATCGCGGAAATACTGCTCCAGCGCCCCGCAGCACGCAAGCAGAAATGTCTTGTTGGCTCATGCTGCCAACGCCTCCTCTGAGTTGTATTTTAGATGTTCAGCTGTTCCGCCGCCTGACGGTCGGAAAGAAGTCATTCACTGCCTGCATCTGTTGTTCGATGCTGGGCAAGGTGGTTCATGGCCTGGCGGAAGCCGCCGAGCCGACCAGTCCCTTGGTGTACCAGGAGATGTGCTTGCGCGCCATGCGACGCCGGTGTCCGCACCGTAGAAAGCGTACAGGTCATCCAGATGGGCCAGCAGGATGCCGTGGATCTCGGCGACCTGGGCTGGCGGCAGATGTCTCGCCGGTTTTCAGGTAATGCTCGATTTCGCGGAACAGCCAGGGGCGGCCCTGCGCGGCGCGGCCGATCATGATGCCGTCGGCGCCGGTGTGTCGAGCACGAACTTGGCTTTTTCCGGCGTGGTGATGTCGCCGTTGGCGATGACCGGAATCCTGATCAGCGTCTTGACCGCGGCGATGGTGTCGTACTCGGCTTCGCCGGTGTAGTCGCAGGCAGCGCGTGCGGCCATGGATGGCGACAGCGCGGATGCCGGCTGCTTCGGCGATGCGCGCGATGGTCAGCGCGTTGCGGTTGGCCAGGTTCCAGCCGGTGCGGAATCTTCAGCGTGACCGGCGTATTCGGGACGGCTGCAACCACCGCTTCGAGGATCTTGCCGACCAGCGCCTCGTCCTGCATCAGCGCCGAGCCGGCCATCACGTTGCAGATTTTCTTGGCCGGGCAGCCCATGTTGATGTCGATGATCTGCGCGCCGTGGTCCACGTTGTAGCGGGCGGCTTCGGCCATCATCTCGGGGTCGGCGCCGGCGATCTGCACCGAGATCGGCTCGACCTCGCCTTCGTGGTTGGCGCGGCGCAGGGTCTTGGCGCTGCCGTAGAGCAGGGAATTGCTGGTCACCATTTCGGAAACCGCCAGTCCGGCGCCCATCTTCTTGCACAGCTGGCGGAAAGGGCGATCCGTCACGCCGGCCATGGGGGCGACGAACAGGTTGTTACGCAGGGTGAAGCCGACAAATTCCATGAGCGCGCAGAAAAAAGTGACCTGGATGATGCTGGGGAAGGGAGCGATTGTACCGCAGAGACCGCTTAAAAAATAGTCAATCTGGCTTGAAAAAAGTGTCGCCAGAATCGACTTCGCTGATCGATTAGCTGCCTTTCAGCGCATGGATGCCGGGGGCGTTGCGCCAGTAGCCCTGGTAGTCCATGCCGCAGCCGAAGAGGAAGCGGTCGGCGATGTCGAGGCCGGTAAAGTCGGCGCGCATGCCGGGGCGGGCCTTGCGCTGATGGTCCTTGTGCACCAGAACGGCACTGAGCACGCGGGTGGCGCCCTGTTCGGCAAGGTACTGGCAGATGGCCTGCAGCGTGTGGCCTTCGTCGAGGATGTCGTCGACGACCAGGACGGTGCGGCCGCGCGGATCCTGAGACGGACGCGCACGCCAGTCGAGCAGCTTGCCGCCCTGAAGTTCGTGGCCGTAGCGGGTGGCGTGCAGGTAGGCCAGTTCGAGCGGGAAAGTCGAGGCGCGCCAGCAGGCGGCCGGCGACCACCAGGCCGCCGTTCATCACGCAATAGACCAGCGGATTCTGCCCGGCCAGCTCGGCGCTGATGGCCAGCGCCATGCGGTCCAGCGCGGCGCTGACCTGCTCGGGGCTGGCCAGACAGTCGGCTTCGGCCATGGCGCGGCGGATTTCTTCGAGATCGGCGCTCATCTTTCAGTGCCCCGAAAAATCACAAACGGTAAAGACCGGGAGTCCGGCCGCCTTGAGCAGCGCCGAGCCGCCCAGTTCGGGCAGATCGACGATCGCCGCCGCTTCGACGACGGTGGCGTCGAGGCGCTGGAGCAGGCGGGCCGCCGCCAGCATCGTGCCGCCGGTGGCGATCAGGTCGTCGATCAGCAGCACGCGCTGGCCCGGGGCGGCGGCGTCGGTATGGATTTCGACCGTGGCATTGCCGTATTCGAGCTCGTATTCCTCGGCGACGGTGGTAAAGGGCAGCTTGCCCTTCTTGCGCACCGGAATGAAGCCCCGGTTCAACTGGTGGGCGACGACGCTGCCGAGAATGAAGCCGCGGGCGTCGATGCCGGCCACGAGGTCGATCTCGGCATTCATGTAACGCAGCACGAAAGCCTCGACGAGCAGGCGGAAAGCGCGCGGGTCGAGGAGCAGCGGCGTGATGTCGCGAAACTGGATGCCGGGGCTGGGCCAGTCGGGAACGGTACGGATGCGCTGGCGCAGAAAGGCGGTGTCGAACAGCGGGTCGGTGGTCATCATGGCGGGCAATCTCGGTTCAGCGGCTGAAGGCCAGCGCCAGCAGCAGGGCGAAAGCCAGCTGGAGTCCTGCAGTGGCGGCCAGAATGTTGTTGAAGACCGGACCCGGGGCTTCCCGGTGAAAGCGCCGGATCAGGCGGATGGCCAATGGTAGCGAAAATAGCGGCAGCGCGGCCAGCCAGCCGAGTCCGGGCGCGAGAAGCGGCAGCAGCAGGTAGGGCGCGAGCATCTCGGCCGTGTAAACCTTGCGCGTCGCCGGGCGGCCGAGCAGCACGGCCAGCGTGTTCTTGCCGTTGCGCGCATCGCCGTCGCGGTCGCGATAGTTGTTGACGGTGATCACCGCCGCCGCATGGATGCCGACCAGCGCCGCGGCGATCAGCGCCACCGGCGTCAGGGTCAGCGTTTGCAGGTAATAGCTGCCGCCGACGGCGACCAGGCCGAAGAAGACGAAAACGAAGACTTCGCCGAGTCGGACCGTAGGCGATCGGCTTCGGGCCGCCGGTGTAGGCCCAGCCGGCGGCCAGCGAGGCGAGGCCGATGGCGACGATCGGCCAGCCGCCGTGCCGGACGAGGTAGATGCCGCACAGGAAGGCGAGCGCAAAGGACAGCCAGGCGCCGAGCCTTGACCGCCCCGGCGCCGAGCCAGCCCTCGGCCGTGGCGCGCCGGGGGCCGAGGCGATCCGGCGTGTCGGTACCGCGCAGGTAATCGCCGACGTCGTTGAACAGGTTGGTGCCGATCTGGATGAAGGCGGCGCCGAATGCAGCGGCAAGCAAGCGGCAGCCAGAGGATGCGGCCGCTGTCGTGCCAGGCGACGGCGGTGCCGACGAGGACCGGCGACAGCGAGACCGACAGCGTTTTCGGGCGGCAGGCGAGGAACCAGGCCTGTAGCCGTCCGGGACTCACGGCCAAGCGCGGGCTCCCCAGATCATGCGTTTGGCGACGAAATGGCGGGCTGGCGGGAAAAGGTCGATGGCCAGCAGGCCGAGGCCGCGGGCCAGTTTAAGCGGGCCGAAATCGTTGGAGAAGGTGCGGACGATCTGGTCGGTGAACAAGGCGCTGCCCTGGCGGTCGAGGCGGCGGCTGGCGGCGTAGCTGCTCAGGCTCTCGTCCCACCGGGGGACTCCCTGATGGTCGCGGTCAACGCCGTTTTTGAGCAAAATTTCAGCCAGTTGCCAGGCGTCGCGGATGCCGAGGTTGAAGCCCTGGCCGGAGACCGGGTGCAGGGTTTGCGCGGTGTTGCCGATCCAGACTTCGTTGCCCTTGACCAGCGTGTCGCGCATCCGTAGCGCCAGCGGGAAACGGCTGCGCGGGCCGGGTTTGCTGAAGGTCATGCGGCTGGCCGAACTGGCTTTGCAGGGCGGCGGTGAAGGCGGCATCGTCCATCGCCATCACGGCGTCGGCCTTGGCCGGCGGCAGGGTGAACACGACCGAATAGTCGTTGCCGAGCGGCAGCAGGGCGAGCGGGCCGTCGGGCGTGAAGCGTTCCCAGGCGCGCTTGCTGTGGCCGGGTGTGTGGCGTGACTTCGCAGATCGACGGCATGCTGGCCGTAGTCGCTGACCTTGACGTCCGGGTCGTCGTCGGGCGTGCCTTCGGCATGGATCAGCAGCTTGGTCTGAATCGTGCGCTGCTGGCCGGCGTGGCGGAGCGCGACGGTGACGTGATCGTCGGCGGGCGTGATGTCGAGGATCTCGACGCCGTCGAGCAGCGCGTCGGCCGGCAATTGGCGGCCAGCGCGGCGGCGAGGTCGCGGTAGCGGACGACGTAGCCGAGCGCGGGCAGATCGTAGTCGGCGCGGTCGATCACGGTGCGGCCGAAGCCGCCTTTCTGCGAGACGTGGATGGTTTCGATCGCTGTCGCGGCGCGCGTCGGCCAGGCATTGACCTGTTCCAGCAACTGGCGGGCGCCGTGCGACAGGGCGAGGGCGCGCGGGTCGGTTTGTTGCGCTTCGCGCACCCCAAGGGTACTTCCTGCGGGGCGCGGTCAACGGTCCAGAAGCAGCGATTTCTGGCCGCCGGCGGCCAGCGCCAGATGCAGCGTCATGCCGACCGGGCCGGCGCCGATGATCAGGATGTCAACTTGTTCAACGACGGGTTTCAGTCATGGCGCATCACTTCCTCGATTTCGGCCACCGTTTTTGGCGCCGTGGTGTAAACGTGGCAGCCGCTTTCGGTGACGCGCACGTCGTCCTCGATGCGGATGCCGATGCCGGCCAGCGCTGGCGGAATGTCGTCGGCCGGGCGGATGTAGAGGCCGGGTTCGACGGTCAGCGTCATGCCGGGCACGAGCTCGGGTCCATTCGTCGCCGACCTTGTATTCGCCGGCGTCGTGCACGTCGAGGCCGAGCCAGTGGCCGGTGCGGTGCATGTAGAAGCGCTTGTAGTCGCCTTTTTCGATCAGGTTGTCGAGGTCGCCGGTGAGCAGCTTGAGATCGACCAGGCCTTGGGTCAGCACGCGCACGGCGGCGTCGTGGCCTTCCATGAAATGGCGGCCGGGGGCGGTGGCGGCGATGGCGGCGGCTTGGGCGGCGAGGACGATTTCGTAAACGTCCTTCTGCGCGGCATTGAAGCGGCCATTGACCGGGAAAGTGCGGGTGATGTCGGCGGCGTAGCCGTCGACTTCGCAGCCGGCGTCGATCAGGACCAGGGTGTGGTCGTTGAGGATCTTGTCGTTGGAGACGTAGTGCAGCACGCAGGCGTTGGCGCCGCCGGCGACGATGGGCGTGTAGGCGTGGGCATCGGCGCCGCGCTTGCGGAATTCGTAGGTCAGTTCGGCTTCGAGTTCGTACTCGGCGACGCCGGGGCGGCAGGCGCGCATGGCGCGGGCGTGGCCGGCGCTGGCGATGTCGGCCGAGCGTTGCTGGATGTCGGCTTCGGCGGCGTCCTTGACCAGGCGCATGCGGTCGAGTTCGAAGCGCAGGTCGTGGATGGCGCGCGGCGCCCGTTTGCCGGCCCGGGTCTGGGCGCGGACTTCGTTGAGCGCCTTGGCGATGCGGGTGTCCCACGCGGCGTCGTGGCCGATGGCGTGCCACAGCGTGTCGCGGTCAACGAGGAATTCGGCCAGTTTTTTGTCGAGTTGCTCGATCGGGTAGGCGGCGTCGAAGCCGAAGGCGGTTTTCGCCGCTTTCGGGCCGTAGCGGTAGCCGTCCCAGATTTCGCGCTCTTCGTGCTTTTCGCGGCAGAACAGGATGGATTTCGGTTTCTTGCCGCCGATCAGCACGACGACCGCTTCCGGTTCCGGGAAGCCGGTCAGGTACCAGAAGTAGCTGTCGAAGCGGTAGAGGTGGTGCGCGTCGCGGTTGCGGATGACTTCCGGCGCGGTCGGCACGATGGCGACGCCGTCGCCGATGATTTTCAGCAGGCGCTTGCGGCGGGCGAGAAAGTGGGCGTGGCTCATGCGTTTCTCAGTTCCTGATCCAGTTCCGCAAGGCGTTGCGGCGTACCTACATCGACCCAGCGGCCGGCGTGACGTTCCCCGGTCAAGTTGCCGGCGGCGATGGCGGCGTCGAGCAAGGGGCGCAGTTTCATGACTGCGCCTGGCTTTAAGCCAGCGAAGAAGGCTGGAGAGAAAACGCCTATGCCGGCGTAGGTGAGTGTTTGCTCACCGTTGGCAAAAATGACGCGCTCGCCATCCAGGCTGAAGTCGCCGCCGCCGTGGTGGGCCGGGTTGGCGACCATGACCAGGTGGGCCAGTGCTTGCGTGCCTGCTGCCCCCCAAGGGGGCTTCGTGCCGGGCGCGGTCAACCGGCAAAAACGGCCAAAATCGAAATCGCACCAAATGTCGCCATTGACCACCAGAAACGGCTGGTCGCCGAGCAGCGGCAGGGCGTTGGCGATGCCGCCGGCGGTTTCCAGCGCACCCGGCGGTTCGGGCGAGTACTCGATGCTCAGGCCCCATTGTGATCCATCGCCAAGCGCCGCCTCGATCTGTTCGCCAAGATGCGCGTGATTGATGACGGCTTCCCTGAACCCAGCCGCCGCCAGTCGTTCCAGGTGCCAGACGATCAACGGTTTGCCGCCGGCCAGCAGCAGCGGCTTCGGCGTGTGGTCGGTCAGCGGACGCATGCGTTCGCCGCGCCCGGCGGCGAGGATGAAGGCTTTCATTCAGCGCCGGTAGCCGATCTGCTCGGTGTTGCCTTCCAGCGTGTCGAGCAGGTTGAGCAGCGGCTTGAGCGGGATGTAGCGGGCCGCGGTCTTGCGGGCGTAATTCATGAAGCGCGGCAGGTCCTCACTGTATTTGTCCTTGCCGTCGCGGTATTTCAGGCGGCAGAAGATGCCGAGCACTTTAAGGTGGCGTTGCAGGCCCATCAATTCGTAATCGCGCCAGAAGTCGCCGAAGTCGGGGCGCAACGGCAAGCCGGCGGCGCGGGCTTTTTCCCAGTAGCGGACGACCCAGTCGATTTCCTGCTCTTCGTCCCAGGAGATGAATGCGTCGCGGAACAGCGAGACGACGTCGTAGGCGATCGGCCCCATCACCGCATCCTGAAAGTCGATGATGCCCGGGGTCAGTGTCTCGGCGCTTTCGACGACCATCAGGTTGCGCGGCATGAAGTCGCGATGCGTGAACACCTTGGGCTGGGCCAGCGCGCTGTTGATCAGGAACTTGAAAGTCCGGTCGAGCATGGCGGTTTCATCAGCGCTGAGCTGATAGCCGAGGTGGCGCCCGACGAACCATTCGGGAAAGAGATCGAGTTCGCGGCGCAGCAGCGTCGCGTCGTAGGGCGGCAGGGTGCTCGCCCGGGTTGAAAGCTGCCACGCGACCAGAACGTCGAGGACCGGGCGCATCAACGTGTCGGCGAGGCCGAGGTCAGCGTTCAGCGCGTCGAGGTAGCCGACGCGGCCGAGGTCGGTGAGGAGCAGAAAACCGTTTTCAAGATCCTGATCGAGCACGCGCGGCGCAGCGAGTTTGGCTGTGGCAAGCAGGCCGGCGACATGGATGAAGGGCTTGCAGTCCTCTTTTTCCGGCGGTGCATCCATCAGGATGCGCGTGCCGCCGTCCGGCCAGGTCAGGCGAAAGTAGCGGCGAAAGCTGGCATCGGCCGAGGCTGGCGTGATGCGCACGGCCTGATCGGGAAAGCGACCGGCAACCCAGTCGGTAACAAGTTGATCGCGCGTCGTGGCTTCCATAAGCGGGCAGGGTTCGGTTCGTTGTAAAATGGCGCGATTTTAACACTCGGGTAGCAGCCGTTCAGGCCGTGGCCCTTTCCAGATTGTCTTGATGACTGGTTTTGCCCGTCGCCCCTTGGCCGTTTTCGTTTGTTGCATGTTTGGCGCCGTGCCGGCTGCCCATGCCGCGGAGGACGCCGATAGCCTGATTTTGGCCGCATCCGGGGTGCGGATGGCGACGCCGCGTCAGGGCGGGACGTTGGCGGAAGGCGCCAATCTGATGGATGACGAGGCTCCGTTGCGCTTGCGTAGCGAGCGCCGGTTCAATGTGCTGGGCCGCAAGAAGGCGCCGCTCGTCGCCGAAATCGGGATTCCGTATCCGGTCGATCTGAAGAACGATGATGTCTATCCGTTGTTCCTCATCGCGGAGCAGGTCGAAGGGCGGACCGACGATGTGGCCGTGGCGAGCGGCGAGGTCGAGTTGCGCAAGATCGACTCCCGGGTCTATGGCGACAAGATGACCTACTGGCCGCTCGATGACGAAATCGATGCGACCGGCAATGTGCGCATGCTGCAGGACGGCATGGAGGTCAATGCGCCACGGGTGCGCATGAAGATGTCCGAGCAGATCGGTTTTGCCGAACAGCCCGATTATGTTTTCGTCAGGGAAGTCACCAGCAAGTTCTATCGGCCGACGGTGATACCGGTTACTGCGGCGACTTCGAATGTCACCACTTCCGGGGCGCCGATGATGGTCAATGTGCCCAACAGCTATGGCCTGCCGACCACCGCGCCGCCCACCCGGCCGTCAGTGGCCAGCGGGACGGCCGAGCGGGCCGAGTTCGAGGGCGAGAATCAGGTCAGCCTGTTCGATACCACCTATTCGACCTGCAAGCCGGGCGAGAGGGACTGGTATCTGCGTGCCTCCGAAATGCACCTCGATTACGACCGGGATGTCGGCGACGCGAAGAATGCCAGCCTGTGGTTCAAGGATGTTCCGCTTTTCTATTCGCCGGTCGCCACGTTCCCGCTGAACAGCCAGCCGCGATCGGGGTTCATGCACCCCTTCTTCGCGACCTCGACGCGCAACGGGCTGGACCTGACGGCGCCCTATTACTGGAACATTGCCCCCAACTACGATTTGACCCTCTACCCGCGTTACATGAGCAAGCGCGGCGTGCAAATCGGTGCCGAGGCGCGCTACCTTGACTTCAACTATTCGGGCATCTCCAAACTGGAGTACCTGCCCTACGACGAGCAGGAGAAGCGCGAGCGCTACGCCTATCTGGTTCAGCACACGCAGAACCTCGGGCAAGGGGTTTCGGCAATCGTTAACTACAATCGAGTGTCGGACAGTTTCTATTGGCAGGATATGTCGTCACGCCTGTTGCAGACCTCGCAGGTGCAGTTGCCACAACAGTTTGTGCTGGGCTACACGCCGGTTCCCTGGCTACAGACCAACATGCAGGTTCTGCGCTTACCAGACCCTGCAGACCGATCCGCAGAACCCGGTGGCGGTGCCGTACTTTCTCGAACCACAAATCAATCTGGTGGGCTTCAAGCCCGATCTTCTGGGCACCGATCTCACCGTGATCGGCCAGTATTCGCACTTCAGTAGCGCGACGCGGGTTCAGGGTGACCGCATGGTGCTCTACCCGCAGCTTTCGCTGCCCATCGTGCACCCGGCGTTCTTTTTGATACCCAAGATCGGCGTCAGCGCGACCCAGTACGGGTTGACGGATCAGATCAATACAGCGCAGCCCTCAAGCATTTCGCGGGTGATTCCGACGTTTACCGTCGACTCCAGCCTGATCTTCGAACGCGAGACCAGCCTGCTCGACAAGGCCTTCATCCAGACCCTGGAGCCGCGCCTTTACTATGTCAATATTCCCTACAAGGATCAGAGCAACATCCCGCTCTTCGATTCGGCGCAGGCGGACTTCAACTTTGCCCAGATATTTTCCGAGAATCGCTTCAGCGGCTATGACCGCATCAATGACGCCAACCAGTTGACCGCCGCTGTGGCGACCCGCTTTCTTGACGGCGCGACCGGGACCGAGCGCTTCAAGGCCATGATCGGCCAGCGTTATTACTTCAGTCCAAGCCGGGTGAGCCTCAACTACACGCCGGCGGGGGCGGCCATCGTCCCGGTCGGCAACCAGCCGCAGGGCTACTCCAATCTGCTGGCGGCCGCCACCGGTCTCATCCTGCCCAAAACCTATGCCGACGTCGCCTGGGACTACAACTACCGCGATGGTTACAGCGACCGGATAGCCGCCGGCGTCCGTTATCAGCCAGAGCTGGCCAAGGTGATCAGCGCCGGCTATCGCTACACGCGCGATCCGAACTTCGATGTGGCTCAAGTCAATCAGATCGACATCACCGGGCAGTGGCCGCTGACCAGCCGCCTGTACGCAGTCGGCCGCTACAACTGGTCGTTCCTCGGCAAGCAGACGCTCAGCGATCCGTCCCCGGGGGGCAGTTGCTCGAAGCCATCGCCGGCTTCGAATACAATGCCGGTTGCTGGGCGGCCAGGGTGGTCGGCCAGCGCCTGGCGGCGCTCTCCGGCTCGCCGAATACCACGCTTTTCCTGCAACTCGAGCTTACCGATTTCGGCAGCGTCGGGTCGAATCCGATCAGTCTCCTGCGCCGCTCCATACCCGGCTACGGCAAGACCAACGAGTTGAACACTTCCAGCAGCCTGCTTACGACACAATGACCGCCATGCACCCATCTATTCGCAGCCTTATTGCTCTTGCCTTCTTGATTAACTGTTTCTTCGGGGCGCCAGCCGGCGCGGCGCCAGCCGATCCGGTCGAGGCGGACCGCATCGTTGCGGTCGTCGGCGACGAGGTCATCACGCAATACGACTTGCGGCAGCGCCTGGCAACCGCACTCAAGCAACTCGAGAAGCAGAAAACGACCCTGCCGCCGCAGGACGTGCTCGAGCGCCAGTTGCTCGAGCGAATGGTCATGGATCGTGTCCAGATGCAGTTTGCCCGCGAGACCGGTCTCAAGGTGGATGATGCCCAGCTTGATCAGGCGATCAACAAGATTGCCGCCAATAACAAGTTGACGCTACAGCAGTTCAAGGCCGCGCTGGAAAAGGACGGCGTCAACTACGCTGCTTTCCGCGAAGAGATTCGCGGCGAACTGACGATGGTCCGGTTGCGCGAACGCGAGGTGGAAAGCAAGATCATCATCTCGGATGGCGAGATCGACATGTACCTGGCCAATCAGGCGAGTACCGGCAGTGGCGAGGAGTATGAGATCGCGCACATCCTGTTGCGCGCGCCGGAATCCGCAAGTCCGGAACAGCTGCAGAAACTGCGTCTGCGCGGCGAGCAGGCGCTCAAGCGGGCAAAGGAGGGTGCGAGTTTTGCCGAACTGACGGCTACTTTCTCCGATGCGCCGGATGCGTTGCAGGGTGGCAATCTCGGTTGGCGCCAGTTGGACCGCCTGCCACAACTGTATGCGGAAACCGCAGCGCGCATGCAGCCCGGTGAGGTCAGTGAACTGCTACGCTCCTCGGCCGGCTTCCATATCCTGAAACTGGTTGCAAAACGGGGCGGCAGTGGTGGTCAGGTTTCGATACAGCAGACGCATGCCCGGCACATCCTGATCCGCGTGAATGAGGTGGTCTCCGAAACCGAGGCGCGGCGCAAGATGGAAAACTTGCGCGAACGCCTGGTGAATGGCGGCGATTTTGCCGAGCTGGCGCGGCTCTATTCGCAGGATGGGTCAGCCGGAAAGGGCGGCGATCTGGGCTGGGTCAGTCCGGGCGATACCGTTCCCGAATTCGAGCGCGCGATGGATGCCCTGAAGGACAACGAAGTCAGTCCGGTGGTCCAGACCCCGTTCGGCATGCACCTGATCCAGGTTGTCGAACGTCGCTCGCGCGATGTTTCGGAAGATCGCAAGCGTGCGGTTGCCCGTCAGGCACTGCGTGAGCGCAAGCTCGAGGAGAGCTATCAAGACTGGCTGCGCCAGACGCGCGACCGCGCCTACGTCGAAATCCGTCTCGACGAGAAATGATGCTGCCCCGCATCGCCGTCACCAGCGGCGAACCGGCCGGTATCGGCCCGGAACTTTGCTTGCGGCTGGTCGGATTACGACGGGCCGGCGCAGCCGGTCATTCTTGGCGACCGTGACCTGCTTGCCGAGCGTGCGGAGGCTATTGGCCTGAACGTCGCTTTCCGTGATTTTCGGCCGGAAAACAAGGTCGACCGCGACAGCCTCGACGTGTTGCATATTCCTCTGGCGATTCCTTCCGTCGCCGGCCAATTGAATCCGGCCAACGGCGCCTACGTTCTGGCGCTGCTCGACCGCGCGCTGGCTGGCTGTCGTTCAGGCGAGTTCGCGGCGATGGTCACGGCGCCGGTGCACAAGGGCGTGATCAACGACGCCGGCGTTCATTTCACCGGCCATACCGAATACCTCGCCGAGAAGACCGGCACGCCGCTGGTCGTCATGATGTTGGCCGGCAGCACCGAGCGCGGCCCGCTGCGCGTTGCGCTGGCAACAACGCATCTGCCCTTGAAGGACGTGCCTGCAGCGATCACGCAGGATTTGCTGGAACAGACGCTGCGCATCCTGCACGCCGATCTGCGGGAAAAATACGGATTGCCCGACCCGCGCATCCTGGTTGCCGGCCTCAACCCGCATGCCGGCGAGGGGGGCTATCTGGGCATGGAGGAAATCGAGGTCATCAGCCCGGTGCTGGAAAAACTGCGCGCCGAGGGCATGCAGCTTTCCGGCCCGCATCCGGCCGATACCATGTTTACACCGCCAATGCTGGCCCGTGGCGATGCCGTGCTGGCCATGTACCACGATCAGGGTCTGACCGCGCTCAAGTACGCTACCTTCGGCCATGGCATCAACGTTACGCTGGGCCTGCCGATCATCCGCACCTCAGTGGATCACGGTACGGCGCTGGAACTGGCGGGAACGGGACGCGCCGATCCGGGAAGCCTGTTCGAGGCAATGGCCGAAGCGGCACGCATGGCTGCAAGAAGGATTCAAGTCCAGTGAAAGGCCACGTCGCCCGCAAGCGCTTCGGTCAAAATTTCCTGGTAGATGGCGGCATCATCAATGCCATCGTTTCGGCCATCGACCCGCAACGCGGCGATACCGTTGTTGAAATCGGCCCCGGCCTGGGGGCGATTACCGAGCCGTTGCTGGCTCGCCTCGATCATCTGCATGTCGTCGAAATCGACCGCGACCTGATCGCCCGCCTGAAAAAACAGCATCCGCCGGCGCGCATGACCATCCACGAAGGCGATGCGCTGGCCTTCGATTTCGCCAGCATTGGCAATGATCTGCGCTTGGTCGGCAACCTGCCGTACAACATTTCGACGCCGCTGCTCTTTCATCTGGCCGACTTACGTCGGCATCGTGCGCGACATGCACTTCATGCTGCAAAAGGAAGTCGTCGAGCGCATGGTCGCGGTGCCCGGCAATTCGGACTTCAGCCGCATCTCGGTGATGCTGCAATACCGCTTCCACCTCGAATGGCTGATCGATGTGCCGCCCGAAAGCTTCGACCCGCCGCCCAAGGTGCAATCTGCCGTGGTGCGCTTGATCCCCAAGGATGTCGCCGAACTGAACGCGAAGAGTCAGGAAAAGTTTCGCAAGTCGTCCAGACGGCCTTTTCGCAACGGCGCAAGATGCTGCGCAATACGCTCAAAAGCACCTTGAGCGATGCCGGCTTTGCCGAACTCGGCATCGATCCGACCTGTCGGGCCGAAGATGTTTCGGTCGCAGACTACGTCCGCATCGCCAACTACCTGACATAAAAAAACCCGCCGCGGCGGGTTTTTCGTTTGACCGTGCTGAATTACTTCTTGGTCGGGCAGGTGTTCATGCCGAGCAGCGGGTAAGCCGGACACCAGCCGATCAGGCCGGTCGCCAGGAAGACGACGCCGACCCATGCCCACACCGGACCGCCGCCAACCAGGCCCAGGCGACCAGCCCGAGTCCTACCGCGATACGCAGGATTTTGTCGATTCCGCCAACATTGCTTTTCATGATCAGTTCTCCGTCAGGTTGTAGTTGAACGATCATTCTAGTCGCGCATCGGGGCGACGTATGTAACCTGTGTCACACAGCCACAATTTCCTGCAGGCGGCTGCGGTCGGTGATTGTCAAGTGCTCGCGCCCGAGCGACACCAGCCCCTGTTCGGCGAAACCCTTGAGCAGGCGGCTGACGATTTCGCGCACGCTACCCAGTTCGTCGGCCAACTGCTGGTGGGTGATGTTGAGCACGCTTTCGTTACGGGCCAGCAGCAGTCTGGCCAGGCGCTGGTCGAGACGGGCGAAGGCGACTTCCTCGACCAGTTGCATCAGTTCGCCGATGCGCTCGGCAAAAAGGTGAAAGACGAAATCGCGAAACGGCGGGTGTTCGAGCATCAATTGCGCGAATACCGGGGCCGGCAGGAGCAGCAGGCGAAGCGGCGATTCGGCGATGCCGCGCGCGTTGTAGTCGCTGTGTCCGAGCAGGCAACTTGACGTGATGATGCAGGAGCCGCCGGGAGCGACGCGGTAGAGCATCAATTCGCGGCCGCTGGCCGACTGTTTCACTACCTTGATGCTGCCGGCGAGCAATAGCGGAAACCCCTGGCAGGGCTGATGCTCGGCAAAGACATGGGTGCCCGCCGCGAGTTGTAGCGCCGCCGGTTGCAGCAATTGCTTCCAGTCGCTCCGCCGGCAAGCTGGCCAGAGCGGGGTACAAATTCAGGAGATTTTCGTGGTTGACCGCAGCCGGCATGGATTCAGGCGATGCTTGCCCAGACCGGGGCGTGATCCGAAGGGCGTTCGCGCTTGCGCGGCGCGCGGTCGATACCGGCTGCCGTGCAGCGCCTTGCCAGCGGCGATGAAAGCAGCACATGGTCGATGCGCAGGCCGAGATTTTTCTGGAAGCCGAGCATGCGGTAGTCCCACCATGAATAGGTCTTCTCCGGCTGTGTGAAGAGACGGAAACTGTCCTCGAGGCCGAGACCGAGCAGGCGCTGGAAGGCGCTGCGCTCCGGTTCGGAACAGAGGATCTGGCCGGCCCAGGCTTTCGGGTCATGTACGTCGCGGTCATCGGGCGCGATGTTGTAATCGCCGCAGAGCGCCAGATTCGGGTGCGCGGCCGCCTCTTCCGCCAGCCATCTGGTGAGCGCGTCGAGCCAGCGCAACTTGTAGTCGTATTTGTCGCTGCCGACGGCCTGGCCGTTCGGGATGTAGGCGCAGATGACGCGGGTGTCGCCGACGGTGCCGGCGATCAGCCGCTTCTGCTCGTCGGGGAAGTGCGGGTTGCCGCAGATGACATCCCTGATCGGCTGGCGGGCGAGCAGGGCGACGCCGTTGTAGGTTTTCTGGCCGGAGAACGCGACCTGATAACCCGCCGCCTCGATCTCGGCACGTGGGAAGTTGTGATCCTCAAGCTTGGTTTCCTGCAGGCACAGCGCATCGGGTTGCTGTTCGGTCAGCCAGTCCAGCAGGTGCGGCAGGCGCACCTTGAGGGAATTGACGTTCCAGCTGGCAATCTTCACTTGGCCAAGCCGCCGGACGGCTTGCTGCCGTATGCTGCGCTCTTCGGGTAACCGGCGAGGTCGAGCAAGTTGTTGTAGGCGGCGGGCTCGAAGCCGCGGAAGCTCTGCTTGCCCACCTTGAGCGCGGGAACGAAGGCGTTGCCAATCAGTTGCTTGAGTTCGTCCACATCTTCCTGCTTCTGCAGCATTTTTTCGGTAAATGGCACGCCGCGCGCATTCAGCAACTCACGCGCCTGCTTGCATTCGCTGGCGCAATCGGCCGACGTGTATAGCGTCACCGGAAAGTTTTCGACCGCTCTGCGCATTTCATAGGGTAAGCCATCGGCATTTTCGTTTCCAGCGCCTGCCTTGGAGACATCCCTGGCCCTGCCCGGCGGCGGGGTGTCGGAAATTATGGTTCGACCCTGCGGGTCGACCCAGCGATAGGCCTGGGCGGATGCAAAGGTGCTGGACAGCGCCAAGCACAGGATGAGCAGATAACGCATCTTCATTCTCCCCGAATAATTGCTTACGCTGTAATCATACCGCTATGGCGCAGTAATGCATCGACACTTGGTTCGCGGCCACGGAAAGCCTTGAAGGATTCGATGGCCGGACGCGAGCCGCCGACTGACAGGATTTCGTCGAGGAAGCGCTTGCCGACCGCGGCATCAAACGGGTCGCCAGCTTCCTCGAAGGCGGCGTAGGCATCCGCCGACAGAACTTCCGCCCACTTGTAGCTGAAGTAACCGGCACCATAGCCGCCACCGAAAATGTGCGAGAAGCTGTTCGGGAAACGGTGCCATGCGGGCGGGAAAAGCACCGCCACTTCGCGCCGGACTTCGTCGAGCAGGTCCATCACGGTCGACGGCCCTTTCGGGTCAAATTCCGAATGCAGCAGCATGTCGAACAACGAGAACTCGATCTGGCGCACCGCCATCATGCCGCTCTGGAAATTCCTGGCGGCCAGCATCTTGTCGAACAATTCGCGCGGCAACGTGGCGCCGGTATCGACATGGGCTGTCATGCCTTGTAGCACATTCCATTCCCAGCAGTAGTTTTCCATGAACTGCGACGGCAGTTCGACGGCATCCCATTCGACGCCGTGGATGCCGGAGACGCCCAGTTCCTCGCCGCGCGTCAGCAGGTGGTGCAGGCCGTGGCCGGTTTCGTGGAACAGGGTGATCACTTCGTCATGCGTGAAAGTGGCCGGTAAGGGTTTGCCGTCACGCTGGCCGACCGGGCGCGCGAAATTGCAGTTCAGGTAGGCGATCGGCTTCTGGATGCCGCCGGCGGTGCGCCGTCGCGCGCGGGCTTCGTCCATCCAGGCGCCGCCGCGCTTGGTCTCGCGGGCATAGAGGTCGAGATAGAACTGGCCGACCAGATCGCCGGCCGGCGTTTCCAGGCGGTAGAAGCGGACGTCCTCGTGCCAGACCGGGGCGGTGTCCTGTGTCACCTTGACGTTGAACAGGCTCTCGATGGCCTTGAACAGCCCGGCCAAGACCTTGGGTTCGGTGAAATACTGCTTCACCTCCTGCTCGGAGAAAGCATACCGGGCCTGCAGCAATTTTTCGGAAACGTAGGCGGCATCCCACGGCTGGAAGTCTTGCAGGCCGAGTTCGTCTTTGGCGAAGGCGCGCAGTTCAGCGATATCTCTGGCGGCGAACGGTTTGGCCTTGGCCGCCAGTTCGCGCAGGAAAGTCAGCACCTGAGCCGGACTGTCGGCCATCTTGGGGGCCAGCGAGACTTCGGCGAAGTTGTTGAAACCTAGCATCTTCGCCTCTTCGCGACGCAGTTCGAGCATGCGCTGCATGACGGGGGCGTTGTCCCATTCCGGCTTGCTGCTGCCGTCATGGAATTCGGCGGCGCGGGTAGCATAGGCGCGGTACAGGCGGGCGCGCAGTTCGCGGTTGTCGGCGTACTGCATGACCGGGCCGTAGGAGGGTGCCTGCAGGCTGAAGCGCCAGCCTTCGACGCCGGCTTTTTCGGCGGCGTTGCGGGCGGCATCTTTCGCGTCGTCCGGCAGGCCGGCCAGTTGCGTTTCATCGGTGACGATTTCGGCGAAGGCGTTGGTGGCGTCGAGCACGTTTTCCGAGAATTTTGCAGAGAGCTGCGACATCTCTTCCATGATCGCCTGGAAGCGCGGCTTCTGGTCTTCCGGCAGTTCGGCACCGGACAGGCGGAAATCGCGGATTTCGTTGTCGACGACCTTCTTCTGTTCGACTGAGAGGGTCGCGTATTCGGCGCTGGCGCGCAGGGCCTTGTATTTCTCGAACAGCTTCAGGTTCTGGCCGAGTTCGGCGTAGAAACGCGAAACCTCGGGCAACATCTCGTTGTAGGCTTCGCGCCAGACCGGCACGTCATTGACTGAATGCAGGTGGCCGACAATGCCCCAGGCGCGGCCAAAGGGCTCCAGGCCCTCGGCCAGGGCGCCGGCGAAGTCCGGCCAGGTGGCGGGTGTCTGTTCATCGGTCAGGCGGGTGACCAGTGCGCGTCCCGCGGTCAACAACGATTCGATGGCCGGTTTCACGTGTTCCGGCTGAACGAGGTCGAAGCGGGGGAGGTCGGAGAAATCGAGCAGGGGGTTATTGACGTTCATTTTTTCAGACATGAGAAACGGGCGGTCGGGCCGCCCGTCGGGTTGGCTGGATGCGTTTATTCCACAAGGTCGCGATAGGCATGCCATGAGGCATGGCCAAGAACGGGCATGATGACGACAAGCCCGAAAAGAAGTGTCGCAAACCCGAGAAGTGTCAGAACGACGATAGTTGCCGCCCAGAGCAGCAGCGTCATGGTGTTGGCGGCAAATGCCTTCAAGCTGGTCAGAATCGCGGTGACGAAGTGCGCATTGCGGTCGAGCATCAGTGGGACAGAGACGACGCCCAGTGCATAGGTGGCGAGGGCCAGCATGCCACCCAGAACGAACCAGAGGATCAGGAATAGCGAATTGTCGCTATTGGCGATGGCCTGGGAAATGAACTGTTTGACGTTGATACCTGAAGTGCCGCCGAGCAAGCCGAAGCCGATCGACGAGGCGCGTTCCCAGATCAGGGTGATCGTTCCCAGCACCAGTCCGAACAGGGCAATCGATCGGCCATTGCCGCGAAATGCCCGTAGCGAATCTATAAACGTTGGTTTGGCTCCCGCCGCATGCTGGCGGCTCAATTCATAAAGACCGACCGCGAGTAGCGGGGCGAGCAGGAAAAATCCGGACAGGGCGGCCGTGAACAGGTGCGGGCGACCGAGACTGGCGAGCAGGATCAGGTCGCCACCGATGCCGAACAGTAGTCCATAGGCGAGGCTGGGAATCGGATTGGCCAGAACGTCACGCCAGCCAGCCTGAAGCCACGATACGATCCGGCTCGGCGGAACCCGGCGGATGTCAGGCGCCATGTCGGACTGGCTGACCGGGTCAAACGAGGTGTTCACAGAAGCGCCCTCCCAAAATATTATTTTCGTTCGACCGCGCCGGGCTGGTCAGGTTCGTGACGCCGGCTTATAAAGTTTGGCCGGTCAGTCGCTCGTAAGCCTCGATGTATTTGGCACTGGTCCGCGCGATGACCTCGGCCGGCAACTTGGGGCCAGGAGCTTTCTTGCCCCAGTCCAGCGTTTCCAGATAATCGCGGACATATTGCTTGTCGTAGGATGGCGGGTTGCTGCCTTCCTGATACTGATCGGCCGGCCAGAAGCGCGAGGAATCCGGGGTCAGGGCTTCGTCGATCAGGTGCAGCGTGCCGGCGGCGTCGATGCCGAACTCGAACTTGGTGTCGGCGATGATGATGCCGCGGGTGGCGGCATAGACCGCGGCTTCCTCGTAGAGGCGGATGGCCGCGTCGCGCGCTTCGGCGCAGAGTTGGGCGCCGGTCTTGCCGGTGCCTGCGAGGGCGTCGGCCAGCGTGGTGTCGCAGTTGGCGGCGGCCTGCTCGTAGGAAACGTTCTCGTCGTGGTCGCCGACGTCGGCCTTGGTCGCCGGGGTGAAGATCGGGCTGGGCAGCTTGGCCGCCATTTTCAGGCCGGGCGGCAGGGCGATACCGCAAATGGCGCCGGTCTGCTGATAATCCTTCCAGCCGGAGCCGATCACGTAGCCGCGCACCACTGCCTCGATCGGCAGCGGCTTGAGGCGCTTGACGACGACGGCACGGCCGCGCACCTGCTCGCGCTCATTGTCAGCGACGACGGATTCCGGATCGATGCCGGTCAGCTGGTTCGGCACGATGTGGCCGAGTTTCTCGAACCAGAAATTGGCGACGGCCTGCAGCACTTCGCCCTTGCGCGGAATCGGGTCGGGCAGGATGACGTCGAAGGCCGACAGGCGGTCGGTGGTGATAATCAGCAGTTTGTCGGCGTCAACCGCGTAAATATCGCGAACTTTACCCTTGGAGAGCAGTGGCAGGCTGGTGATGGACGACTGAAAGAGAGGTGCGGTCACGGTCATGTTCCCGAAAGCAAAACGGCAATTATAAATTAATAAACTGCGCTCCTCGCGAACGCCGGGAGTTTGCCCGTGCGTGGTTCACTGGAGCAGGGTCAAATACTCCGGGCGCTTGGCTGCCATCACCTTGAAACTGCGCAGCAGATGCGCCAATTCGGTGTCGGTGAGGCCGTAGAGCTTGGCGACCAGCCTGTCGTTTTGCGCGCGCAGGCCGTCTTGTGCCTTGGCGGTGAGCGGCAGATCGTTGCGGTTGACGGCAAAAAGCGGGGCAAATTCGGCGAAGTCGTCCCAACTGGCGGCCAGACTGAGCAGCAGCGCATTTTTGGCGAGTTGGGCGTAGTCGGGGTTGCTGCGGATTTCGTCGTCGCTGGGTTGCGGCATGGGCAGGCGGTGAAGATAGGTTTTACTCACCGATATCTGGATCATGAAGCGCGCAATCCAATCCACCGGCACACTGTTGAACCAAGCCAAGGCAAACAACAAACGCAGCGGCGACACAACACGGGCGCTGACTTGCCCGTTGGCATCCAGCGCGTAGATTTTCGGAATGACGAAATTCACCTTATGCCCAACGCCCACGTTTTTTGGCAGTAGCGAAAAAATCAGGGTGCGTTCATCGGTGTCACGGGCAATTTCGCGAACCCCCAGCCGCACAAATTCGCGGTCGTAGCGAATGGCCGTTTCGTATTTGCTGGCTTCACCTTTGGGTACGCCCAAGTCTTGCGCCATGCGATACAGCTCTTTGCTGTGCGTGCGCTCATCAAAGGCGGTTGGGTCTAGCCAGTATTCGGCTTGCTCGTGACAAGGCGTGTATTGCCAAATCATCTTGCCTTGATAGAGCGGCAACAGGCCCGGTGCATCTTTTTCAATGAACAGGTCTTTGTCGTCGGTCATGTGCAACTCGCGCCGAAAATCCAGCCACTCGGGTGCGAGTGCGGGATACGCGCCGTAGCATTTTTGCAAGATCGGCAAATCGCTGCCGTTGCGCAGTTCCATTAGCGCCCATTGCTCTGGTGAAAGCGTTTTTAGCGTTTCCAGTGGGTAAGGAACGTGGCGGGTGGCGATGTTCAACTCGGCGGGGTCAAGCACGTAAAAGGCCGAATCGATGACCTTGCCTTGTTCGCCATCGGGCGCGCTGTTCACCACCTGCATCAACGCAAATTTGTAACTGCGGTGCAACGTCCGGGAATACGCCCTTGTTGTTCTCGAAACTGTAGAAAAACGGCATGTGGCAGTGCGTGAAAATGTGCTTGCGCAAGGCCGTGGAGCCTTCTTCAAACAGCAGTGCGCTGGGTAGGACGTAGTTGAGGCTGCCGCCGGGGGCGAGCAGGCCCAGATTGCGTTCGACAAAAAGGCGGAACAGGTTGCCGTCGCCAGCCCCTTTGTTGAGCGGAAAGGTGGCCTTGTCTTTGTAGTACTCGTTGGCCACGTCCATGCTGCGCAGGGTGTCCCGGTAGGCGGTGGCGATGTGCTCGCTTTCCAGTAGCCTTTTTTGCACGGCGGCCTTCTCGGTATTTTTCAGGCTGCGGTAATTGCTGTGGTACTGCGGAAAGAAGTCGGTATCGGCGAACTTGGTTCTGTCCCACGGCGGGTTGCCGACAATGATGTCGAAACCTTTTTTATCGCCGGCAAAGGCTTCGGGGAAAGCGACTTCGTAATGGAAGAAATGGTAGCGCTGCGCGTAGGCCTCCACCTGCCTGAGCGCAAGGGTTTTGCTTTTGCCTTCGTCAAATAGCTGGGTCACGAGGTCAGGTGTCTTGTCGAGCGCCTGACGGGCTTTGCTGTCGCCCTCGGCGAGCAGGGCGCGGCGGGTGCAAACAAAGCTCAAGGCGCGGGAAAGGAGGTTGAGTTTGGGCGCAATGCTGTTTTTCCACAGCGCCTTGGACTGCTCGATTTCGGCTGCCGTGGTATCGCGCATGGCGTCCAGCTCTTGCATGACATTGCGCAACTCGTCAAAGCGGGCGCCCAGGTTTTCGACAAACAAGTCGTGTTGTTTGGCTTCGCTGGCGTTGTAATCGATGAAGTCCTGCACGCTGGCCCCCATCAAGGCGTTGCCGTGCTGGACGTGATGCTCGATGAACGATAGCGGCGTGCCGAAGATGAAGCTGTCCATCCACAGCGAGAGGCGCGCCAGCTCGACGGCAAAGGGATTCAGGTCGACGCCGAAGATGCAGCGCTTGAGCAGGGCGCGCTTGAGAATCTGGGCGTCTTCCGGCGCGTAGTCGAGATTGAGAAAGCGCAGTTGCTCGGCAATTTTGGCGCTTTCTTCCGTCACCAGTTGCTGCAGGGCGGCATCCTGATCCAGTTGTGCCAGCGCCAGATCGGTCAAATAGCCCAGCGCCTCGACGAGAAAATGTCCGCTGCCGCAGGCGTTGTCGAGGATTTTGAGGTCCATGAAGGTTTTGCCATTGGCGATGGCGTGGTCCACGGCGGCTTTGACCAGCGGCTGCGACAAGGACGGCGGCGTGTAGTAGCTGGCCGTTGTCTTGCGGGAATTGCTGGCACTTTTGAGGTAGACCGCACCTTTCTTGATGCTGACTTCACGCAGGGCGCGGAAGCCTTTTTCCTTGCGCAGATTGGCCTGGTCGTAGGCGTCGAAATAGGCTTCGACGGTCTTGCCCTTGGTGGCGCTGCTTTCGTATTCAAGGTAGACGGTGGTTTCGCTGGCGCGCTCGAAACGAAATTCCAGCAAGCCTTCGTAGATGCGCCCCAGGTGGGTGACGCTCATGTTTTTGAAGTCGCGCCTGGTGTCGAACAGGGTGGTGCCGCGGTTGGTTTTGTAGAGCAGTTTTTCGAGCAACTGGCGCAGGGTGGCGTTATCGAAAATTTTGGGCGTTAGCAGCAAAGGTGCGCGCGCCGGGTCAAACAGGCCGCCGTTGAAGAGGGGAATGTCGATGTCCTCGGCGCCTTCGTCGAGCATTTCAAAGAGCTGCTTGAGGGCATAGATGCCGTCATGCAGCGTATCGCGCGCCGAGGGCTGGCGTATTTCAGCAAAAATATGGCTCAGGCTGTAGCGTTCGTAGAACGGGTGCTTGCTCAACAGGACGTGGTTTTTGTCCTCGAAGTAAACGACGAAAAGCAGGCGGAAGAGCAGCACCACACTGTTTTCATAGACGCTGGCAAGGCTGGCCTTGGGGTTGGCCCGATGGATGGCGCGACCCATGATTTCAAACAGCGAATCCTCCCCGGCGTAGCCGTAGATCACGGCCTTGAGGTTTTCTTCGACTTCCAGCGTGAAGTCGGCAGAGGCCGCAATGGCCTGCTGGATGGCGCTGACTTGACCGGCCCCGGCGGGCTGGAGATAGGTGTCCCGGCCAAAGAAAAAGGCGAACAGGGCCAGTCCCTGGGCCTTTTCGGCGGCATCTTCGAGCGTCCACAGGCGTTCCAGGTCGAATTCGATGAAGGTCTTTTTAGCGGTGATCTTGTCGGTGTCGTACATCCGCCAGATGCGGCCATTGGTCAAAAAGCCGAAGCGCACGCGCAAGGTGCTGAGGTAGTCTTGCAACTGGTGGTGGGGGTTCTTGTCGCGATCCGCCTTGCCGGTGTCGAGCACTTTGTCCCAGGCTTTGGATTCGCAAATGGCGCTGATGAGGGTGTGGTCCTTGCCGCCGATGAGGGCATTTTCCTGCTCGGGATGGAGCAGCAGGCACCAGTCGGGCTTGGCCTGTTTGCCCTGCACGGTGATGACTTCTTGCGGAACTTTGGTCCAGCCCAATTGCGCCAGCAGGGGGCCGATGAATTTTTCTTCGAGTTGCGGCTCGCTGCGGGCAGCCAGGACGGGGGGATCGAAGTTTTCGTTTAGCCAGGCTGGCAAATCGTAAGCTGGCGCCTTGCCGGCCAGTTCGCTCAACTTTTGGGCAATAAAGCCATCGTCAAGCAAGGTATTGGTGAGCCAGTGCCGGGGGAAGAGGTCCAATGGTGTTCCTTCAGTGCTTTTGATATGCCTGCTGCTCAGCGGAGCTGACTTGCCCCACGTGTGCGGGCTCAAGTGTCAATGTTAAAGCACTTACCGGACGGTGGTTTCGTTCTCTTCGGCAGCGAGCTTCTTGCGCATCCGGTGAGTTCCCCAGGCGACGACGCCGGCAATCACCGGGATAGATATGGCGGTGATGACGTCAATGTTAAGGTGGTGCAGTTCCTTGGTCCCTTTGGCCAGATACTGCACCAGTTGCGAACCATAATAGGTCAGCACGACGACAGACAGGCTTTCAACCGTTTCTTGCAGACGCAATTGAAGCCTGGCGCGGCGGTTCATCTGCGAGAGCAGTTCCTGATTCTGGCGTTCGAGTTCGATGTTCGACGCGAGTGCGCAGCAACTGGCTGTTGCGCGCAACGCGGCCGGATAGGTCTTCCTGGCGGCGACTCATCGCGGCGCAGGTGTTCATCGCCGGCAGCAGGCGGCGATGCATGAATTCGTTAACGGTTGACAGACCGGGGATCCGGGATTCCCGGAGTTCCTCGATACGCTGCCTGACGAGCCCGTGATAGGCGCTGGAGGCGCCAAAACGGAAGGTCGTCCGGGCCACCGAGTGTTCGACTTCAGCGGCCAGTTTGGACAGGCTGGCCAGGATATTGCGCTCGTCTTCCGGTGATTTTGCCTGGCCGATATGGTCCATCAGTTCCGCCAGCCCGGTTTCCGCGGCGTGAAGCCAGCGGCCGACGTCCTTGGCGACCGGCAGGCCGAGCAGCGCCATCATGCGGTAGGTCTCGATCTCGACCAGACGCTGTATCGTCCGGCCTGCCTGGCGCTGGGTCAGCGCAACATCGAGGACCAGGAAGCGCGAAAAGCCGTTGTCGATCTTGAAGTCGGCGAATATCCAGGCAGCCCCGTCGGAAACCTTCGAGCCGACCATCTGGCGACCACTCGCCGAGCGCTCGGTGAGTACGGACTCCGGCTTTATCTCTTCTACCGAGTGCATCTCGACATGGGTGGCGACCATCAGCTTGCCGGGTATGGCGGCCAGCCACTCGGGGAGAACCGCATCGAATGCGGTGGTGTCCGGGTGCAGCGGCTCACCGGCAACTAGCGGCCGGAAAAAGGTATAACTCGAGAATTCGGTATGCAGTTCCCAGCGCATCCGGAAACTGCAGGCGTTGACCATAAGATGCGTGTCGGAGCTTTCGATCGAGTTGCAGACCTGGGCCTGGCAGAGGCGTGTCAGGTTTTCGCGCTCCTGTTCGGTGGTCGATCCCGCGTTCTTGAATACCAGATGCGAGACGAGTACCGGCCCGACAATCGGCAGTGGCGGGCGGGCGTGGAATTCGTTGTTGAGCCGCTGACGTAGCGGATGTTCTTCGAGTTCGGCAAATTGAAATCGGGGGTTCATCAATGGCCTTGGGCGGGAGAGCGACAATGCTATGCGCGCTTCCCGGGGAGCGGCGCATTCCTGATATCTCCGGCGTCCTGCCGGGCGCCGTCACCAGGCAGGAATTCGCTGTAATCCCGGGTCAGATTCAGGGCGGTATGTTCCATCAGGAACTGGCGGAACTGCTGTCCAGCCGGCAGCAGCCGCTTGCTGTTCATGTGCACCACATACCAGGTACGTTCGATGGGCGTGCCGACGACGTCGAGGATGCAGATGTCGCCGGTCTTCAGTTCGAGTGGCAAGGTGTGCATCGAGAGCAGGCTGATCCCCATGCCGGCCATCACGGCCTGCTTGATCGTTTCGTTGCTGCCCAGGCTGATCGAGCGCGCCGGCTGGAAGAGATGATTCTTGAACATTTCCTCTGCCACGCGGCGTGAGCCTGAGCCCTCCTCCCGCAACAGGAAGGTTTCGTTGCGCAATTCGTGCAGGTCGAAGCGCCGGGCATCACGCAAGGGATGATCGGCCGGACCGATCACGACATAGGGATGGCTGGCCAAGGGGTCGGCACGGGCGTCGATCTCGACCGGCGTACGTCCCATTACCGCCAGGTCGATGGCATTGTCCTGCAATTTTTGCAGCAGGATCTCGCGGTTGCCCTCGGTAAAATGTACTTCGACGCCCGGATGTTCCTGCGAAAACTGGGCGAGAAGCTTGGGCATGAAATATTTGGCGGTGCTGACCAGGCCGACCGAAATATGCCCGACTTCAGCGCCAAGCAGGGCTTGCAGGTTGCTTTCGGCATCCTTGATCTCGCCGAGGATGCGCAGGGCGTGGTGCACCAGCATCTCCCCCGCATCGGTCAGGGTCACGCCACGGCCAATGCGCTCGAACAGGGGGAGGCCTATATTGTCTTCCAGTTGGCGCAATTGCATGGAAACGGCAGGCGGACTGAGATGCAACTCCTCGGCGGCGCGCGCGTAGCTGAGGTTGCGCGCGGCGACGACGAAGATTTGCAACTGGCGCAGGGTGAGAGTGCGGACAAAATTCATTGTTAGCGATCGCGTAACTGGCGCCTTGCTGGGTTAATGGCGAGCTTAACTTTAGGGTGCAGGTCAAGTGCTGTCAACATTGGACACACGCCTTGTGGCGGGGCGCCGGATACTTCAGCGGGTAAGGCTGAGATAGAGCAAGGGAAGTTGTTCCGGCAAACGCTCGATGCGGTCCAGCACTTGCCAGCGGCTGCCGAAAATATCACTGACGTATTCGTCGGCCTTGGGGTCGAGGCTGAGGCAGAACACCGTGATGCCCTGGGTCGCCAGTTCGCCCACTGCCTTCTTCGCGTCATTGCGCAGGTAGTCGCCGTCGGTCACGTCGATGTCGGACGGTTCGCCATCGGTGAACAGCAACAGGATCTTCTTGTCGGACTGGCGATTTGACAGATAGTGCCCGGCGTGGCGAATGGCCGCGCCCATGCGGGTGGACCAGCCGGCCTCCATCGCCGCCAGTCGTGCCTTGACAGCGTCGTCCCAGCGCTCGCTGAAGCCCTTGATGTGGTGGTAGCGCACTTCGTGGCGGGTGTCGGAATGAAAACCGGCGATGGCGAAGGGATCGCCCAAGGCCTCGATCGCCCAAGCCAGCAGCGAGACCGCCTCCTGGCTGAGTTCGAGGATGGTTTGCTGGCTGCCGGCGACCTTTTCATTGAGCGACTGGGACAGATCGAGCAGCACCATGACTGTGATGTCGCGGCCGTCGGTACGGTGGCTCATGTTGATGCGCGGGTCGGGCGTGGCGCCACCCTTGAAGTCGATCAGCGAGCGGATGGCGACATCGAGATCAAGCTCGCTGCCGTCCTCCTGGTAGCGGATACGTACCTTGTCCTGCGGCTTGAGCAGGTCGAGCAGGCGCTTGAGCCGTTTGGCCAGCGCAGCGTGCTTGGAAAGAAGGTCGTCGATGATCGCCGGGTTGCCGCTTGGATGCAGCGCTTCGTAGAGACTGACCCAGTCGGGCCGGTAGGTCTGGGTCTGGTAGTCCCATTCGGGATAGTGGCGCGGCGGCAGGCCCTTTACCTGATCCTTTTGATCGAGCTTGCGCTCCTCGTCGAAGGCATCCTCTTCATCGCCTTCCTCGATGAATTGCCACATCTGGCGATTGTCGTCGCGGTAGTCAATGACGGTGTCAGCGAAATGTACCTTGGCCAACTGGTCGCTCTGGCGTCGCGTCCGGGTGACGTAGGCGAGTGCCAGGCCGGCAATTTCGCTTGTGCTGGATTCGCCCTCGGCCAGCAGTTCATGGAAACGCCTGACGTAATCGAGCAGATCCTGGTCGGCGTAACCGTGAGCGGGGTCGAGCAGCGCGCGCGACAACATCGCCAGGCGGTGGCGCAGGCAGGACGTGGTCTCGGGGTCGCAGGCGTTCTCGACGGGCTTGGGATGCAGGGCAAGGAAAATACGGCGCAGCCCCGGGTATTCGCGCATCAGCAGTGTTTCGACGCGGCAGTCCTCGAAAAATTCGACTGCCATGCGCTGGAAGGGGCTCCAGTTGTCGGCGATCTGCGGCTTGCTCCAGCGCCGGTGGCCGACCATATGGGCGAGCACGGCGCGGTAGCGGTCGAGACCCGCGACGCCATTGGCATCGTCGAATACGTCCGGCACGCGCATGCCGAGCTTGTCGTAATAAGGGATCGGCTTGCGCAACTCGTCGAAGGCGGTGGAATAGGGCACCAGCAGGTCGTTGTCACGCCACAGGGCGCGCAGATAGAGATCAAGTTGCCTTTCGACGTCGGCGAACAGCGTGCCGTGGCGTTCGCGTTGGAGCACGGCACGGCTGTCGGCTGATTGAAGTTTGAAATAATCGATCTGCCGTTCCGGGTGATTGCCGTAGTTGCGGATACCGTATTCCACCCAATTCTTCAGGCCCGCCAGCGACAGCAGCTTGACGCAGGAATGGCGCCTGCGCAAAGAATTCCGGCAAGCCGGGACTGGGGAAGGTGGTGTGGTGGCCGTGGATGGAGCCGCTGGTGCGGATCATCAGGTCGCGTGCAAGGTCGAGGTAGAACTGCAACTGTTCAGGCGACTGCAGGCGGCGTGCCACGGCTGCCAACGTTTGCAGGAAGGGGGCAATGGCTTTGCCGTTGGGCGATTTTTGCAGTGCGCGGGCAAGGTCGATCACCGGTGGCAAGACGTCGCTGCCGAGGGTGCTGACGACGCTCGGCCACTCTTCGAGGAAGGCCAGCATCGGCTCTGGACCGCGGCCTAGTTTGCCGAGGTAGCGCGCCGCTTCCAGATAAGCCTCGATCTGTGCCTTCGAAAAAGTTGACAGCGCTTCGTTGAGGCATTCCTCGAAGACATCTGCCACCTGCGGGAAGCCGCAATCAACCTCGTGCCAGTATGCCTGCACCTGAGGGTGGAGCATGGCTCGCTTGCGGACATCCGTAACGGGAATGGTCGCCATCACATTCTCGCTGTGTCGGCAGTAGTGTCAGGTTTCAGGATTGTGCGTACACCGCCCCGGAGGATACTGCTTTGCATGATTTCCTACGCGAAGGTTGCGTCGATCGCGTGGTCAAGCGTCGCGCGGATGTCGGCGTCGTCGGTGATCGGGCGCACCATCGCCATGCGGCAGGCATCCGTGGGTTCTACGCCGCCCTTGATCAGCATGGCGGCGTAGACCAGCAGACGGGTCGAAATGCCCTCATCCAGGCCATGCCCTTTGAGGTTGCGTGCAATTTGGCCAATTTTTACCAGTTTGGCCGGCGGTGGCTTCGTCCAGCCCGGTTTCCCTGGCGACAATTCCGGTTTCCAGCGCGGCTGCCGGATAGTCGAAATCGAAGGCGGTAAAACGCTGCTTGGTCGATTGCTTCAGGTCCTTCATCAGGCTCTGGTAGCCTGGGTTGTAGGAGATCACCAACTGAAAATCTGGGTGCGCCTCGATCAATTCGCCCTTCTTGTCCAGCGGCAGGGTGCGGCGGTGGTCGGTGAGCGGGTGGATCACGACGGTGGTGTCCTGGCGCGCTTCGACGATTTCGTCGAGATAACAGATCGCGCCAATGCGCGCGGCAGTGGTCAGCGGGCCGTCCAGCCAGCGCGTGCCGTTGGCTTCGAGCAGGTAGCGGCCGACCAGGTCGCTGGCTGTCATGTCCTCGTTGCAGGCCACGGTGATCAGCGGCTTGCCCAGCTTCCAGGCCATGTATTCGATAAAGCGCGACTTGCCGCAGCCGGTCGGGCCTTTCACCATCACCGGCAGGCGGGCAGCATAGGCGGCTTCGTAAAGCGCGACTTCGTTGCCCTGAGCCTGGTAGAAGGGTTCTTTGTGAACCTTGTATTGATCTTTGTCGGTAGTCATGGCTATTTTCCGATGAAAACGTTCAGGGATGGTCGGCAAAAAACCCCGCCGTAGCGGGGTTTTTTATCAGCGCCCAGAGTATGGCGCCAGGTCGGCGCAAAGCGCCGGGCCTCTGACGGACATAACCCTTGCGGCTTACTTGTGGACGCCCAGTTTTTCGCGCCAGCCCGGGAAAATCTTGTCGGCATCGCCCGGGAAAGATTCGAAGGCGCGGGCGAATTCCTTGTGCTCCTTGGCGAATTCGATCGGGTCGGCACCAGCCTTCCAGCACTCGTACGACTGACGCAGGGAGATCGCGCCGGCCGCCGGGCTGTCGATGTGGCCGTAGGCGCCGCCGCCGGAGGTGTTGATCACGTTGCCGTGGCCAAGGTTCTCGAAGAAGCCGGGCAGACGCAGCGCGTTCATGCCGCCGGAGATGATCGGGGTGGTCGGCTTCATGCCATGCCATTCCTGATGGTAGTAGGGGCCATCAGCGGAATCACGCTCGATCATGTAGGCGATGTTGCGGTCATCCTTGCCGCCTTCCATCTTGCCGTAGCCCATGGTGCCGACGTGGATGCCGGAAGCACCTTGCAGACGCGACATCTTGGCCAGCACGAACGCGGTGTAGCCGCGCTTGGCGGAGGGCGAGGTGACCGCGCCGTGACCGGCACGGTGATAGTGCAGGTATTGTCCGGGGTACTGACGACGGGCGGTGGTGATCATGCCGGGGCCGCCGACATAGCCGTCAACCAGGAAGGCGACCTTGTTGGCATCCGGGCCAAAGGTTTCCAGAATGTAATCGGCGCGGGCGAGCATTTCGTAATGGTCGTCAGCGGTGATGTTGGCGGAGAACAGTTTGGCCTGGCCGGTTTCGTCCATGGCGCGCTTCATCGCGTCATACACCAGCGGGATCACTTTCTTGGTCGGGCAGAAAACCTGGTTGCCTTGCGGCTCGTCGTTCTTGATGAAATCGCCACCCAGCCAGAACTGGTAAGCAGCCTTGGCAAACGGCTCGGGACGCAGACCCAGCTTGGGCTTGATGATGGTGCCGGCGATGTAGCCGCCGTTGACGCGGGGGCGACCCAGAATGTCCCACAGGTCGGTGATGTCCTTGGCCGGGCCGTCGATACATGCGCAGCATGGACCATGGCACATAGAAATCCTGCATTTGCAGGTTCTTCACATCGCCCATGCCCTGGTTGTTACCGATTGCCAGCGTCAGGAACGACACCAGCATGGCGCGGCCATCGGTCACGTTGCGGTCGAACAGGTCATTCGGGTAAGCGACCTTCATCACGCCCTTGGCTTCGTCGATGAAATACACCAGTGCGTCTACACCCTTGGTGAAGTCGTCGGTGGTGGAAACTTCGACGTTGGTGCCGGTGGAGGACTCGGCGGCAATGTGTGCCGCCACTTCCAGGTAACCGTAGCCGGTGGCTGGCTGCATGTGATAAGCGACGAGCATGTGCTTGTCGCCCTTGATCAGGTCTTCTTCTTTCAGGCTCAGGTCGGCATAACGATTTGATTGATCCATGGTTCCATCTCCTTCATTGGGTTGTCGGTTACTTCTGTTGCGCTGATTTGAATGTTAGAGCAGTGAATACGTAAATAAAAGTCACAAAATTTTATTTGTCTGGTAACTGATTGCTTATGTGGTTTTGTATGTCAGCCAAAGTCACTTCGCCGAGATCGGGTAGTACCGCGAGGGCGCCGGCGAAGTTCTGGCCGTGGGTGTATTTGTTTTCCGTGATTAGCGTAGGGATGCCAGCCCCCAGACTGGCGGCGAGGCCATTTTCGGAATCCTCGAGCGCCAGGCAGGCGTCGGGCGGCAGACCGAGTCGCTCGAGGACCCAGTTGTAGATGTCGGGGGCGGGCTTTTTGGCAGGTACCACGTCGCCGGCACCGATCACCTCGAACCATGTCATTGCATCGGGCGCCATGGTCGCGCGCAACAGCGCCGCTACGTTTTCCGGGGTGGTGGTGGTGGCGATAGCCAGGCGCAGACCGCTTGCCCGGGCTTCGTCGATCAGTCGGGCGACCCCGGGGCGAAGCGGGAGTTGGCCGTTGTCAACAAGTTCGACGTAGTGCCTGGTTTTGGTCGCGTGCAGGGCGGCAACCAGCGCGTTAAAATCCGGGCTACTGGCCACGTCGGCAGCTTGGCGCTCGGCAAAATAGCGGATGCGTTCCTTGCCGCCGGTCACCGTCAGAAGCTCCCCGTAGAGGTCTTCGTCCCAGTCCCAGTCCAGCCCATGTTCGGCAAAGGCAAGATTGAAGGCGATGCGGTGGCCGTCGCGTTCAGTATCGGCCAGCGTGCCATCAACGTCGAAGATCAGTGCGTGTAGTGTTTTCATGGCGGTGAAAGATACCCTCGCCGCCGCGCAAGCTAAAGTCACGAATACTGAAGGTAGCAATAAGGCGGGCTGATTTGTGCGTGCTTAAGTCATGCATTATTCTTGTGTTAAGAATAAGTGACTTTGGCTTAATTAATAATAGGCTTATTGTGACGTCCATCGTGGTAACAAAAATTTGATGGGAGACATCATGCAGCTCGGACGCACCACACTCTCCAAGTTCGTCATTGAACAACTGCGCAGCAAGCCTGATCAAAATGATCTTGCTGCTTTGCTGATCGACATCGCGGCGGCCGTCAAGACCATCTCCGGGATGGTTGCCAAGGGCGCACTGGGCGGTAATCTTGGCGATCTGAAGTTGACCAACGTGCAGGGCGAAGTTCAGAAGAAGCTGGATGTGCTGACCAACGAGGCCATGTTGTACCATTGCGAATGGGGCGGCCAACTGGCTGGCATGGCGTCCGAGGAAATGGACGAGCCGTGGCCGATTCCCGATGACTATCCGCGCGGCCGCTATGTTCTCATTTTCGATCCGCTCGATGGTTCTTCCAATAGCGACGTCAATGTTTCGGTCGGCACCATTTTCTCGGTTTTGATGCGGTCAACCGCGGGAGACGCCGAAATGGCCGATTTCCTGCGCCCGGGCAACGAACAGGTTGCCGCCGGCTATGCCATCTACGGCCCGTCGACCATGATGGTGCTGACCATGGGTCAGGGCACCTACGGTTTCACGCTCGATCGCGAAAGCGGCAACTTCATCCTGACCCACCCGGAAATCCGCATTCCGGAAGACACCTGCGAATACGCCATCAATACCTCCAATGAGCGTTTCTGGGAGCCGCCAGTCGTGCGCTATGTTTCCGAGTGCAAAGCCGGAAAGACCGGTGTGCGCACTGCGGACTTCAACATGCGCTGGATTGCCTCGATGGTGGCGGAGGTTCATCGCATCCTGTTGCGTGGCGGCATTTTCATGTACCCCAAGGACAGCAAGGAGCCGGGCAAGTCCGGGCGTTTGCGCCTGATGTACGAAGCCAACCCGATGGGCATGCTGATCGAGCAGGCCGGCGGGGCGGCCAGCACCGGTCGCGCCCGCATTCTCGATGTGATGCCGGAGAGTCTGCACCAGCGCGTGCCGGTCATTCTCGGTTCGAAAAACGAAGTCGAGCGTGTCGAACGCTATTACCGGGAATACGAGGCGGGTACCGACGTTCCGTTTGCCTCGCCGCTGTTCAGCGACCGTTCCCTGTTTCGTGATGTACCCCGTACCTGATTTCAACGTTCAAGGGTAGATAGCCATGTCAATCAAGCATCCCATCATCGCTGTCACGGGTTCCTCCGGGGCAGGCACCAGCACCGTATTGCAGAGTTTCAAGCATATTTTCCGGCGCGAAAAACTCACTGCGCAGATTATCGAGGGCGATTCCTTCCACCGCTACGACCGGGTCGCCATGCGCGCCATGATGAAGGAGCAGGAGGCGCTCGGTAACCGGCACTTCAGTCACTTCGGCCCGGACGCCAATATGCTCGAGGAGTTGGAGCAGCTTTTTGTCAGCTATGGCCAGAAAGGTAGCGGTCGTTCGCGCAAGTACCTCCATGATGCCGGTGAAGCGCAACCCTACGGGCAGGAGCCAGGCACTTTCACGCCGTGGACCGATCTGCCGGCAGATTCCGATATGCTTTTCTACGAGGGTTTGCATGGCGCCTATGCCGACGACAAGATCAATGTTGCCGGCCAGGTTGACCTGCTGATCGGTGTCGTGCCTATCATCAACCTGGAGTGGATACAGAAGCTGCACCGCGATCAGAAAATGCGTGGCTATTCCCAAGAGGCAGTGGTTGATACCATGCTGCGCCGGATGCCGGACTACATCAATCACCTGTGTCCGCAATTTTCCCGCACCCACATCAATTTCCAGCGCGTGCCGACCGTCGATACCTCCAATCCCTTCATCGCCGGCGACATCCCGACCGCCGATGAAAGCATGGTGGTGATTCGTTTTGCTGACCCCAAGGGCATCGATTTCCCCTATCTGCTTTCCGTTCTCCATGATGCAATCATGACGCGACCAAACAGCATCGTCGTGCCCGGTGGTAAAATGGGCTTGGCCATGCAAATGATTTTGACGCCGATGATCATGCGCATGATGGATGCCAAGCGCCGCGCCTAAGCGCGACATCAGAGAAAAGCGCGCCTTCTTGGTTTTGAGGGCGGCGTTTATCCTTTTTAATTGATTGCAAGGAGATAGTCATGGCTGTTCGAGTTGGCATTAACGGGTTTGGACGTATCGGGCGGATGGTGTTCCGCGCTGTTGTCAAGGAAGCTGAATTCTCGGATATCGAGATTGTCGGCATCAATGACCTTCTTGAGCCGGATTATCTGGCTTACATGCTCAAATATGACTCCGTGCATGGCAATTTCCCGGGCGAAGTGTCAGTCGACGGCGGGAGCCTGGTCGTCAATGGCCGCAAAATCCGCCTTAGCGCTGTCAGGGATCCGGCCGAGTTGAAGTGGAATGAAGTGGGTGCGGATGTAGTTATCGATTGTACGGGCCTGTTCCTGACGAAAGAAAGCTGCGCCAAGCACATCACTGCCGGTGCAAAGAAAGTTGTCCAGTCCGCGCCCTCGAAGGACGATACGCCGATGTTCGTCTATGGCGTCAATCACCAGAAATACGCCGGCGAGGCCATTGTTTCGGCGGCGTCGTGCACCACCAACTGCCTGGCCCCGGTGGCCAAGGTCCTGCATGACAATTTCGGCATCAAGCGTGGCCTGATGACCACGGTGCATGCCGCAACCGCCACCCAGAAGACGGTGGATGGCCCTTCGACCAAGGACTGGCGCGGTGGCCGTGGCATTCTGGAAAACATCATCCCGTCCTCCACCGGTGCCGCCAAGGCCGTTGGCGTGGTCTTGCCCGAACTGAACAAGAAGCTGACCGGCATGGCTTTCCGCGTGCCGACCTCCGATGTCTCCGTGGTCGACCTTACCGTCGAACTGGAAAAGGGCGCTTCTTACGAGGATGTCTGCAATGCCATGAAAGCCGCCTCCACGTCAGGTCCGCTCAAGGGTGTGCTTGGCTACACCACCGAAAAAGTGGTGTCGACCGACTTCCGTGGCTGTGCGATGCCTTCGATCTTCGATGCCGATGCCGGTATCGCGCTCGACGCGACCTTCGTCAAGGTGGTTTCCTGGTACGACAACGAGTACGGCTACACCTGCAACATGATGCGCTTCGTCCAGCACGTCGCCAAGTAAGCAAAAAAGGGAGAGACTTCGTGGCCAACTTCATTCGCATGACCGATCTCGACCTGAAGGGAAAGCGCGTTTTTATCCGCGCCGACCTCAATGTGCCGACCGACGACAATGGCGAGATCACCGACGAAACTCGTATCACCGCTTCGCTGGAGTCGATGCGCACCGCGCTCGCCGCTGGCGCTGCGGTGATGGTCACCTCGCACTTCGGTCGCCCGAAGGAAGGTAATCTGAAGCCGGAAGATTCGCTGATCAAGGTCGCCGAACGGATTGCCGTGCATCTCGGTCGTCCCGTGCCGCTGGCCAAAAACTGGCTGGAAAGCGGGTTGACCGTGGCGCCCGGTGAGATCGTGCTGCTCGAAAACTGCCGCGGCAACGTCGGCGAAAAGGCCAACGACGAGGCGCTTTCCAAGCGCATGGCTGCCCTCTGCGATGTCTATGTCAACGACGCTTTCGGCACTGCTCACCGTGCCGAGGCGACCACGCACGGCATCGCCCGCTTCGCGCCGATCGCTTGTGCCGGGCCGCTACTTGCCGCCGAGCTCGATGCGCTCGGTCGCGCCTTCAGTGAGCCGAAACGCCCGCTGCTCGCCATCGTCGGCGGCTCCAAGGTATCCACGAAGCTCTCCATCCTGCGTTCGCTGGCCGAGCGGGTCGATCGCCTGATCGTCGGTGGTGGTATCGCCAACACCTTTATGCTCGCCGCTGGTTTGCCGATCGGCAAGTCGCTGGCCGAACCCGATCTGGTCGACGAAGCCCGCGCTATCATGAAGATGATGGCTGATCGTGGCGCCACGGTGCCGATTCCGACTGATGTCGTGGTAGCCACTGAGTTCTCGCCGAACGCCGCCGCCACGCTGCGCGCCGCCGATGCCGTCCAGCCTGACGAGATGATCTTCGACGTCGGTCCGGATACCGCGAAAGTCATCGCGGAAATCGTCGAATCGTCTGCCACCATCGTCTGGAACGGCCCGCTCGGCGTTTTCGAGTTCCCGGCTTTTGCCGCCGGCACCGAATCATTGTCGCGCGCCATCGCCCGTTCGAAAGGCTTCTCGGTTGCTGGTGGTGGCGACACGCTGGCGGCTATTTCCCAGTTCAAGATCAGCAACGACGTTGGCTATATTTCGACCGGTGGCGGCGCCTTTCTCGAATTCCTCGAGGGCAAGACGCTCCCGGCGGTTGCCATCCTGCAGGAACGTGCTGCTTCCAAGTAAATCTCAAAGGACTTTTCATGGCACTGATTTCCCTCCGCCAGCTGCTTGATCACGCAGCCGAGCACAGCTACGGTCTACCGGCATTCAACGTCAATAACATGGAGCAGATCCAGGCCATCATGCAGGCCGCCGAAGCCTGTGACAGCCCGGTCATCCTGCAGGCCTCGGCCGGCGCCCGCAAGTATGCCGGCGAGCCTTTCCTGCGCAAGCTGGTCGAAGCCGCTATCGAGCAATATCCGGATATTCCGGTCTGTATGCACCAGGACCACGGCACGTCGCCGGCTGTCTGCCAAGCATCGATGCGCAGCGGTTTTTCCAGCGTGATGATGGATGGCTCGCTCGGTGAAGACGGCAAGACGCCGACTAGCTATGAGTACAACGTCGCGGTTACCGCCAAGGTTGTCGAAATGGCGCACGCCATCGGTGTTTCGGTCGAAGGCGAACTGGGTTGCCTGGGCTCGCTGGAAACCGGCGAAGCGGGTGAGGAAGACGGCATCGGCGCCGCCGGCAAGCTGGATCACTCGCAAATGCTGACCGATCCCGACGAGGCTGCCGATTTTGTCGCCAAGACCGGTGTCAACGCACTGGCCATTGCCATCGGCACCAGCCATGGCGCTTACAAGTTCAGCCGTCCGCCGACCGGCGACATTCTCGCCATCGACCGCATCAAGGCGATTCACACCCGCATCCCGAACACCCACCTGGTCATGCATGGTTCTTCCAGCGTGCCCCAGGAATGGCTGGCGATCGTTCGCCAATACGGCGGCCAGATCAAGGAAACCTATGGCGTGCCGGTCGAGGAAATTGTCGAGGGCATCAAGAACGGCGTGCGCAAGGTCAATATCGATACCGACATTCGTCTGGCGATGACCGGCGCAATGCGTCAGGCGATGGCAAAGAAGCCGGAGGAGTTCGATCCGCGTTTCTTCCTCAAGGCAGCCACGGCCGCCGCCAAGGATATCTGCGTCCTGCGTTTCCAGGCTTTTGGCTCGGCCGGTCAGGCCGCGCGTATCAAGCCGGTTTCGCTGGAGAAAATCGCGGCCGGCTACCGTCGCTAAACTCTAGCCCGTACCAGATCACTCTGCGACGATTCGTCGTCTTTGGCCCCGTTCGCGGGGCCTTTTTTTCTTTCACTAGGAGTTCAAAATGGCCGCTACCGATTTCGTCATCGCCCCGAGCATTCTTTCCGCCAACTTCGCCAAGCTGGGCGAAGAAGTGGCCAATGTCATTGCCTCCGGAGCAGACTGGATACATTTCGACGTAATGGACAATCATTACGTTCCGAACCTGACCATCGGGCCACTGGTTTGCGAGGCCATCCGCCCGTGCACCACGGCACCCATCGACGTTCACCTGATGGTCAAGCCGGTGGACCGGATCATTCCCGACTTTGCCAAGGCCGGGGCCAATATCATTACCTTTCATCCGGAAGCCTCCGAACACGTCAACCGTAGCCTGTCGCTGATCCGCGAAGCCGGCTGCAAGGGCGGCCTTGTCTTCAATCCGGCCACGCCGCTCGATTACATGGATTACGTCATGGACAAGCTCGACGTCGTGCTGCTGATGAGCGTTAACCCCGGTTTCGGTGGTCAGAAGTTCATTCCCGGCACACTGGACAAGGCCCGGCAGGCCCGCGCCAAGATTGACGCCTACGAGCAGCAGACCGGCCGGCGCATCCGTCTGGAGATCGACGGCGGCGTCAATACCGCCAACATCGCTGAAATCGCCCGCGCCGGCGTCGATGCCTTCGTTGCCGGCTCGGCCGTCTACGGTGCGGGCAAGGACAGCGACCCGCAGCGCTACAACTCGATCATCGGCGCCCTGCGTGCCGAACTGGGGAAAGTGTGATGCGCTTCGATTCGGTCACCTTCGACCTCGACGGCACGATGCTCGACACGGTGGCTGACCTCGCGGAGGCCTGTCGCCTGATGCTCGAAGACGTCGGGGCGCCGCCCCGCTCGCTGGCGGAAATTCACAGCTTCGTCGGCAAGGGGATGGCCATACTCGTCGAACGCTGCCTGACCCGCGAACATCCGCCGACCGCTGAACAGATGCACGCGGCGATCGAATCCTTCAAGCACCACTACAGCGAGACCAACGGTCGTTTTGCCCAGATTTACCCTGGCGTGCTGGACGGACTCAAGGCCTGGAAAGCGAGCGGTGTCAAAATGGGGGTCGTCACCAACAAGCCGGGCATGTTCACCGAAGCGCTGCTCGAGCGCATGGGCATGATTGACTACTTCGATGTCATCGTCTCCGGCGACACTACCGCCAACAAGAAGCCTCATCCGGAACCCATCCTGCATGCCTGCGAAATTTTCGGTGTGCGGCCAGACCGCAACCTGCATATCGGCGATTCGAAACATGACATTCATGCGGCACATGCCGCCGGTAGCCAGGCTTACTGTGTTCCTTATGGCTACAACGAAGGCCAGCCGGTGAGCGCGGCTGATTGCGATGCGCTGGTCCCAGACCTGCTGGCGGCCTTCAATCTGGTCAGGGCTGGCTGAGATTGACTGTGGCTGGCGGACTCTGGGATACTGCCCCAATGTGCCGTTGAATTTCATGTCCCTTAAGGGATGCCAGTGCTTTTGGAACAGAGGAAGAACTAAATGGAACGAGCAATATACAATCCGCTGCAGTCGACTCGCCTGAATCCCGGGGCAGTCTGCCGGCAACTCAGCAACTTCACGACGGTTACACTACAAAGTCCGGCAATCTGCGTCATGACTGACTTCAGACGAGTGACCCCGGCCACAGTTCGCCCTGATGCTACGTTGAGCGAGGCCAACAAGATCATGATCTCGCGCGGGGTGCGCTTGTTGTTTGTTGCAGAGCTTGATGATGTCATTATCGGTGTCATTACGGCGCGCGATACCATGGGCGAGCGACCGATCAAGATGGTTCGGGAACGTGGCTGCAAGCACAGCGATCTAGCCGTTGCCGACGTCATGACACCGCGCGACATGATCGACACTTTGGCGGCCAGCGACGTGCTCCGCGCCGAAGTAGGGCATATTTTGCGGACCCTGGAACACTTTGGCCGGCAGCACGCGGTGGTGGTCGAACATGATCCGGTTTTGAAGCGCGATGAAATCCGCGGTATGTTCTCCGCTACGGCCATCGGCCGTCACCTCGGCGTACCGATTCAGACCTTTGAAGTCGCCAAGACCTTTGCCGAGATCGAGGCGGCGCTGGCAGCTACCTGATCCATCTCGATTGAACGCAAACTGCCGCCCGAGGGCGGCAGTTTAATGGGCGTTGGTGACGAGGCTTACTTGACGATCTGGTTCAGTTCGCCCTTGGCGTAACGCTCGGCCATCTTTTCCAGCGGAATGGCCTTGATCTGGCTGGCCCGGCCAGCGCAACCGAAGGCTTCGAAGCGGGCCAGGCAGATTTTCATGGCTGCTTCACGGGCTGGCTTAAGGTAGTCGCGCGGGTCGAACTTGCCGGGGTTCGTTGCCATATAACGGCGGACGGCGCCGGTCATGGCGAGGCGGATGTCGGTGTCGATATTGACCTTGCGCACGCCGTGGGCGATGCCCTTGACGATTTCCTCGACCGGCACGCCGTAGGTTTCCTTCATGTCGCCACCGAACTCGCGGATCTCGGCCAGCAGTTCCTGCGGCACCGACTGGACGAACCGTGCATCACCAGGTGGGTATTCGGAATGCGGGCGTGAATTTCCTTGATACGGTCGATGGCCAGAATGTCGCCGGTCGGCTTCTTGGTGAACTTGTAGGCGCCGTGGCTGGTGCCGATGGCAATGGCCAGCGCATCGCAGTTGGTCTGCTTGACGAAGTCGGCGGCCTGATCCGGGTCGGTCAGCAGTTGTTCACGGGTCATGTGGCCTTCGGCACCGTGGCCGTCTTCCTTGTCGCCCTTCATGGTTTCCAGTGAGCCGAGAACGCCGAGTTCGGCTTCGACGGAAACGCCGATCGAGTGTGAGAACTTGACGACTTCACGCGATACGGCGACGTTGTATTCGTATGAGGATGTAGTCTTGCCGTCGGCTTCCAGCGAGCCGTCCATCATCACCGAGGTAAAGCCGGAGCGGATCGCGCTCATGCAGACGGCCGGACTCTGCCCGTGATCCTGGTGCATGACGATGGGCAGGTGCGGATAGGCTTCGAGGGCGGCGAGAATCTGGTGGCGCAGGAAGGGTTCGCCGGCATATTTGCGGGCACCGGCCGAGGCTTGCATGATGACCGGCGCATCCATCTGGCTGGCTGCTTCGCAGATGGCCCAGACCTGCTCCATGTTGTTGACGTTGAAAGCCGGAAGACCGTAGTTGTTTTCGGCGGCGTGGTCGAGAAGCTGGCGAAGGGAAACGAGTGGCATGGAAACTCCTGTTCTAAACGATGTTGGTTAACACAAACATTCTACTCGGCTCGCTGATCTAATGCTCACCAACGCGGACGATCTTCAGCGTATTCGTTCCGCCGGTACTGCCGATTGGTTCGCCGATGGTGAGGACGATCAGGTCGCCCTTTTGGACGACCTCGCGGTCAATCAGCAATTGCTCTGCTTGAGCCAGCAGCAGGTCACGGTCGCTGTTCTGCGGAGGGCTGATGGCAAGTGGGCAAACCCCGCGATAGAGGGCCATGCGGCCCACGGATACCGCATCCGGGGTCAATGCGTAGATTGGCACGCCGCAGTTCAGTCGACTCATCCATAGTGCGGTCGAGCCTGACTGGGTGAGTGCGGCAATGGCCTTGACATTAAGGTGATGCGACGTCCAGATCGCCGCCAGGGCAATTGATTGGTCGATCCGGGTGAAGATGCGGTCGAGGAATTCACGCTCCAGGGTGACTTCGGCCGAGCGCTCGGCTTCGACACAGATGCGGGCCATCGATTCGACGGTTTCCACCGGGTATTTGCCGGCGGCGGTTTCAGCCGAGAGCATCACCGCGTCGGTGCCGTCGAGTACCGCATTGGCGACGTCTGACACCTCGGCGCGGGTAGGCACCGGCGACAGGATCATCGACTCCATCATCTGTGTGGCGATGATGGTGAGCTTGTTGCGGTCGCGCGCCATGCGGATCATCCGCTTCTGCAGCGCCGGAACCGCGGCATCGCCAACTTCGACGGCGAGATCGCCGCGCGCGACCATCACGCCATCGGAGGAATCGAGGATTTCCTCGAGGTGGGCAACTGCTTCGACCCGTTCGATCTTGGCGATCAGCAGCGCATTACTGCCGGCGGCACGCAATAACTGGCGTGCCATGTACATGTCGGCGGCGCCTTTGGGGAAGGAAACGGCGACGAAATCGACACCGATCAAAGCGGCGGTCTTGATGTCATCCATGTCCTTGCCGGTGAGGGCCGGCGCAGACAGACCGCCACCCTGGCGGTTGATTCCCTTGTTGTTGGAAAGTTCACCGCCGACCAGCACGCGGGTATGTATCTCGGTGCCGCGCACACTGGTGACAATCAGTTTGAGGCGGCCATCGTCGAGTAGCAGGACGTCATCGGGTCGAACGTCTTTTGGAAGTTCCTTGTAATCAAGGCCGGCGCGTTCCTGATTGCCGAGTGTGCATTGTGCGTCGAGGATGAAGTTTTCACCGTCAACCAGTGTGATCTTGTCGTTCTCGAACTTGCTGACGCGAATTTTCGGGCCCTGAAGGTCGCCAAGAATACCAATCGTCCGGCCAAACTTGGCGGCGGCTGCGCGAATGCCGGCGGCGCGCGCAAGGTGATCTTCGACGGTACCGTGCGAGAAATTCATGCGCACGACGTCGATTCCCGCCTGGACCAGGCGTTCGAGAATTTCCTGTGTTGATGAGGCGGGGCCTAGTGTTGCGACGATCTTGGTGTGACGTAACATCGATTTCCTTTGGTGTGAGGATGCTTTTTCTATATTTTTAACACGTTAACCGTGACAATTTGAGGTCAACGCGATTTGGCTCCGTTTTGCCACCAGATCTCCCGGCATACTGGCATGACCGACTTGGACTTCGGCCTCTGATATGACTCGCCCCGCAGGAGCGGGGCGAGGCAGGCAGCATTTTATGTTTTACTTCATGTGTATCCAGGTATGCGCAATGCCCAGCGTGCGGCAAGGACAACCCGGTTCGGTGTCGTACCAGATCAGCGCCTCGGCCAGATTGCCATCCATGACACTGGTCTGGATGGCAACAAGGTTCAAGGATGCAGAATCGCTATTCAAGTCGAAAGACACCAGAGGGTCGTTTTTTGCGGATCAGGACAACAGCGCCTTTGCCGTTTTCGCGACATTTTCGACGGTGAAGCCGAACAGCTTGAACAGTTTGTCAGCCGGGGCGGATTCCCCGAAGGTGCTGATGCCGACCACCGCGCCTTCGGTACCGACGTATTTGTGCCAGAAGTCGGGATGGGTAGCTTCGATGGCAACACGTTTGGCCTGGCCGAGAACGGTCTTCTTGTAGGCGGCATCCTGGCGGTCAAAAACATTGGTGCAGGGCATCGAAACGACACGGGTGGCGATGCCTTCAGCCGCTAGTGCGGCTTGGGCATCGAGCGCCAGCTTGATTTCGGAACCGGTGGCAATGAAGGTGATCTTTGCTTCGCCGGCGCAATCAGACAGCACGTAGCCACCCTTGGCGATATCTGCGTCGGACACCTTGGCGGTTACAGTCGGCAGGTTCTGGCGTGACAGGGCGAGCAAACTCGGGCCATCGGCGCGGTCAACCGCAAACGTCCAGGCAATTGCCGTTTCGGTCGCATCGGCCGGGCGCCAGACATCAAGATTCGGGATGATGCGCAGGCTGGGGATGTGCTCGACCGGCTGGTGCGTCGGGCCGTCTTCGCCGAGGCCGATGGAATCATGGGTATAGACCATGATTTGACGCTGCTTCATCAGCGCCGCCATGCGGATGCCGTTGCGGGCGTAGTCGGAGAAGACCAGGAAGGTCGCGGTGTACGGCACCAGACCGCCGTGCAACGCCAGACCGTTGGCGATTGCGGTCATGCCGAATTCGCGAACGCCATAGTTGCAGTAGTTGCCGCCCTCGGTCTTGCTGACGCTCTTGCTGCCCTTGACGAAGGTCAGGTTGGAGCCGGCCAGATCAGCCGAGCCGCCGAAGATTTCCGGTACTGCCGGAACCAGCGCGGCGAGAGCGTTCTGCGAAGCCTTGCGGGTGGCGATGTTTTCCGCCTTTTCGCGGCAGGAGGCGATATAGGCCGCCTTGGTCGCTGCCCAGTTGGCCGGCAGTTCGCGCTTCATGACGCGCCGCTCGAATTCGGCGGCTTCGGCCGGGAAGGCAGCACGGTAGGCAGCAAAACGCGTGTTCCAGTTTCCTTCGAAAGTGGCGCCGCGTTGCTTGCTGTCCCAGGCTGCGTAAACGTCGTCGGGGATTTCGAAGGGGGCGTGCTTCCAGCCGATGTATTCGCGGGCGGCGGCAATTTCGTCCTTTCCGAGCGGTGCACCGTGACAGTCGTGCGATCCTTGCTTGCCGGGCGAGCCCATGCCAATGGTTGTTTTGCAGCAGATCAGGCTGGGCTTGTCGGTAAATGCCTTGGCGGCGAGCAGGGCCTTTTCGACGGCGTCGCTGTCATGGCCGTCTACGTTGGCGATGACGTGCCAGCCGTAGGCCTCGAAACGCTTCGGGGTGTCGTCGGTGAACCAGCCTTCGACGTGGCCGTCGATGGAGATGCCGTTGTCGTCCCAGAACGCGATCAGCTTGCTGAGGCCAAGGGTGCCGGCCAGCGAGCAGGCTTCGTGCGATACGCCTTCCATCAGGCAGCCGTCGCCGAGGAAAACGTAGGTATGGTGATCGACGATTTCATGGCCGGGCTTGTTGAACTCGGCGGCCAGCACCTTTTCGGCCAGCGCGAAGCCGACGGCGTTCGTAATGCCCTGGCCGAGCGGGCCGGTAGTCGTTTCAACGCCGACGGTGATGCTGTATTCCGGATGGCCGGCTGTCTTCGAATGCAACTGGCGGAAATTCTTCAGGTCGTCGATCGAGAGATCGTAGCCGGTCAGGTGCAGGAGGGCGTAGACCAGCATCGAGCCGTGGCCATTGGACATCACGAAGCGGTCGCGGTCGGGCCAGTGCGGGTTTGTCGGGTTGTGGCGCAGGTGGCGACGCCAGAGTACCTCGGCGATTTCGGCCATGCCCATCGGGGCGCCGGGGTGGCCGGAATTGGCCTGCTGTACTGCATCCATCGCCAGGGCGCGGATGGCGCCGGTAATGGGATTGAAGATTTTTGAATGCTGTGAAATATTTGAGTTCATGTGGATTGTCCCCTTTTGGCTGTCCGCTGGTCGCGGAGAGCGTCCAGAGAGAAGTCAAATTATCCCGCAAAACATGTGTATTTGAAAAGCCTAATGGTCAATCCATGTGATATTTATCGCAGGGCTTTATAACGCGCCTTTTCCGGAATTTTGATTGGCTTGGTTTCATTGCCGTGCAGCGAAAGATCATCCGGATTTAGGGGTTTCCACTACTCAAGTGCTGGTTTTCGGCGTAGGCTAAAAGCGCTCGACCGTTTGCTTGGGCAGGAGAGTCAAGGTGGCCAATGAAAAAAAGAATTCCGCCAACTTGCCGGCGTGGGGCGCCACGGCGGCCAGCATCCTCAACGGCTGTTTCGGGGACTATCTGAACGACCGCGACAACGGACTGGCCATCGACATGGCCTTCTACCAGAACAATCGCCCGCTGGCGTTGACGGCGGAAGCGCTCCGCGCAGCCTGTCCGGCACCGACGGGCAAATTGTGCGTGCTGGTTCATGGCCTGTGTTGTCACGAAGGCGTCTGGGGTTTTCCCGGCGCCCCCGACCGCTCCTACGGTAGTGCCTTGCAGCGCGATCTCGGTTACACGCCGTTCTCGCTACGCTACAACACCGGCCTGCCAATTCCGTACAACGGCCAGGTGCTCGATACGTTACTCGAACAGTTGCTGGCTTCCTACCCGGCGCCGGTCGACGACCTGATCCTGATCGGCCACAGCATGGGTGGGCTGGTGCTGCGCGGTGCCTGCCATTACGGTGCCGGTCGCAATGCCGCCTGGGTGAGCAAAACCAGCCGGATCTTCTACCTCGGCACCCCGCACGAGGGCGCGGGACTTGAACGAATGGCGCATCTGGTGACGACAGTATTGCATGCGGTGCCTCATCCCGTGACCGCCTTGGTCGGCGACATCGCCAACCAGCGCAGTCAGGGGATCAAGGATTTGCGCCACGGCACCCTGCTTGATGGTGTTGACTTCACCGGCAGCGTGCCCTGGCTGCCCAGCGCGCGGCACTATCTGATCGCCGGCTCGGTAACGGATGACCCCGAACATCTGGCCTCGAAGTTATTTGGCGACGGCATGGTGCAGCCGCCGCAAGCAGGGGAACATGTCAGGTTGTTCCCGGGTGTCGGACATATGCAGTTGGCGCACGACGAAGCGGTCTATGACCAGATCAAGCAATGGTGCGCGAGCGCCTGAAAGGAATTTTCATGGAACCCAAGACCCTGCGCCAGATTCGTGGCGCCAAGGACCTCGTCGAAGAGACGATAGACGCGGCCGCGCTTGCCATCAATGAGGTGCAGCGGACGATGACGCGCATGCCCTATGCACTGCTTGCCCGGATCGAGCCGATTGCGGCGCCGGTTCAGGCCATCGAGCAGGTGCACCTGAAAATCGCCGACAGCGTTCTACTTCTCGATTCGTGTCGGCAATCGCCTCGTTGGCAACGTGGCCGGGTTCATGCTGGATCAGCTTGATGCTCACGCGCAACGAAAAGGGCGCTCCTAGCAGGGGGGCGCTGCTTCAGGCGGATCGCCATTTGATCGAGCAACCGATCGATGCGGTCTGGTCGCGGGGCCCGAGTCCGCTTTCGGCGATCTGGCGCATGGCGGCAAAAAGTTCGCGCGGCGCGTCAGGCGGGTCCGGGTTGCGGCCCGAGGCATCGAGGCGGCCGCGATACTGAAGTTCCAGCCGACTGTTGTAGCCAAAGAAATCCGGCGTGCACACTGCGCCATAAGCCTGCGCCACAGCCTGGGTTTCATCAAGCAGGTAGGGAAAGGGAAAATCGAGCTGCCTGGCCAGTTGCGCCATGTGCTCGAACGAGTCTTCCGGGTAGGCGGCGGGGTCGTTGCTCATGATCGCCACGCTACCGATGCCAAGCGTGGCGAGTTCGCGCGTGTCGCGGACGATGCGGTCGATCACTGCCTTGACATAGGGGCAGTGGTTGCAGATGAACATCACCAGGAGCCCATTCGGTCCCCGGCAACTGGCCAGTGTGTGGCGTTGCCCGTCGGTCCCGGGCAGGTCGAAGTCTGCGGCCGGCAAACCGAAGTCGCAGACCGGCGGGTTCAATGACACCATGTTTTTCACCTGAGCTTTGATTTCGCCCATAATAGCACCGATGAATCAGCCCCGTTTTTACTGCCGGGAGGCCCTTTCGCCGGGCGCCCATATCGACCTGCCGGAGCCGGTGGCGCGCCATGCCGTGCGTGTCCTGCGGCTGCCGCCGGGGGCGGCTGTCGTTCTCTTCGACGGGCGCGGCGGCGAGTATGATGCCCGCATCGAACGCATTGAGCGGGACCGCGTGGTCGCGGCGCTGGGTGCGTGGCGCGACGTCGAGCGCGAGTCCGGGCTGGCAGTGACCCTGATCCAGGCGGTGCAGGCTGGCGAAAAAATGGATTACACGGTGCAGAAGGCGGTGGAACTTGGCGTGTCGCATATTGTTCCGGTCGACAGCCGGCGTAGCGTCACGCGCCTGGCTGGCGAGCGGGCGGCCAGGCGGGTGGCGCACTGGCAGGGCGTCGCGGCGGCGGCCTGCGAGCAGTGCGGGCGCAATCAGGTACCGCAGCTCGCGCCGCTGGAGAAGCTGGAAAACTGGCTGGCCCGGCCTGCCAGCGGGGTGTTGCGGCTGATTCTGGCGCCTGATGCCGAGCAGGCTCTGGTCGATCTGCCGCCAGTGACAAATGTGCAGATGCTGATCGGCGCCGAGGGCGGGCTCGACCCGCAGGAAATCGTCGCCGCAAAGCAGGTCGGATTCAAGGCGGTAAGAATGGGGCCGCGGATTCTGCGGACGGAAACGGCAGGGCTTGCGGCGCTGGCGGCAATGCAGGCCTTATGGGGTGACTTCAGGGGAGGGTGAATCATGTTTGAATCGGCAGAACTCGGACACACCATAGACAGGGAGACCTTCAGGAAGGATGTCCCGAAGTTGCGCGCGGCATTGCTCGACGCACAGTACGACATGCTGCAGAAGAAGGAATTTCAGGTGGTCATCCTGGTCAGCGGGGTGGACGGCAGCGGCAAGGGTGAAACCATCAACCTGTTGTATTCGTGGATGGATCCGCGGCACATCTCGACCTTGGCTTTTTCGGCGCCCACCGACGAGGAACGTTCGCGCCCCTACATGTGGCGTTACTGGCGCGCGCTGCCACCGCAAGGAAAGGTCGGCATCTTCGCTGGCTCCTGGTATTCGCAGCCGATTGCCGACCGCATCGTCGGCAAGATGCGGCGTTCCGAGATGGATGATCAGCTTGACGACATCAACCGCTTCGAGTCCATGCTGGTCAATGAGGGCGCGCTGGTCCTGAAGTTCTGGTTCCACCTGTCCAAGGACGGGCAGAAGCAGCGCCTTAAAGCGCTGGAAAGCAACCCGCACACCGCCTGGCGGGTGACCAAGGCCAGCTACGAGAGGCTCAAGACCTACGGCAAGCTGCAGCAGGTGGCCGGCCATGTGCTGCGCGTGACCAATACGGCCAAGGCGCCGTGGATCATTGTCGAAGGCACAGATGACAATTATCGCTCGCTGACCGTCGGGCGCATCGTGCTCGATGCAATACAACGCCGACTGCTGCAGGGGCGTCAGCAAGTGCCGGTGGCGCCGCCGATCATCCAGACCATAGACCAGAAGACCGTCCTTAGCGAACTCGACCTGACGAGGAGGCTGGCCAAGAAGGACTACGAGCGGGACCTCGCCAAATACCAGTCCAAGCTCTCCGAACTGATGCGCGACCCGCGTTTCGTTGACAAGCGCTCGCTGGTGGTGGTTTTCGAGGGCTCGGATGCGGCGGGCAAGGGCGGCAGCATCCGGCGCATCGCAGCCTCGATCGACGCCCGGCAGTACCAGATCATTCCGGTCGCGGCGCCTACCGAAGAGGAGCGCGTTCAGCCCTATCTCTGGCGCTTCTGGCGGCATATCCCGCGTACCGGGCGCCTGGCGATATTCGATCGTTCCTGGTACGGGCGCGTGCTGGTCGAACGGGTCGAGGGTTTCTGCACCGAGGCGGACTGGCTGCGGGCCTATGCCGAGATCAATGATTTCGAGCATCAGCTGACTGCCGCTGGTGTGGTCGTCATCAAGTTCTGGCTGCAGATCAGTGCCGAAGAGCAGTTGCGCCGCTTCAAGGAGCGCGAGGCGACCGACTTCAAGCGCTTCAAGATTACCGATGAGGACTGGCGCAACCGGGAAAAATGGGATGCTTACGATGCTGCCGTCTGCGACATGGTCGACCGCACTTCGACCGGCCTCGCGCCATGGACGCTGGTCGAGGCGAACGACAAGAGCTACGCCCGGGTCAAGGTGCTGCAGACAGTCTGTGAGCGACTTGAGGCGGCGCTCAATGACGACACAACAGGAAACAGTAAAGAAAAATGAGCGAAACCCCTTACGACGAGCATTTCGTCTCCTGGTTCCGGGCGGTTACGCCCTACATCAATGCCTTCCGCGGCAAGACCTTCGTCATCGCCTTCGGCGGCAAGGCGGTGGCCAGTGAATTTGCCAAGACGCTGGCCTATGACGTGAATCTGCTGGTCAGCCTCGGCATTCGCCTGGTGATGGTGCACGGGGCGCGACCGCAGATCGAGGAAGAGCTGCGCGAGAAGAACCTGGAGTCGAAATACCATCGTGGCTATCGGGTAACGGATGCCGAGGCGCTGGACTGCGTGCTCGACGCGGTGGGAAGCGTTTACCTCGAAATCGAAGCCATGCTGTCACAGGGGCTGCCCAACACGCCGATGGCCAACAGCCGCATCCGCGTCATCGGTGGCAACTTTATTACCGGCCAGCCGATCGGGGTGCTCGACGGCATCGATATGCATTACGCCGGCAAGGTGCGCAAGGTCGACGCCGAAGGCATCAACGCGCAGCTCGGCCTCGGCAACATCGTGCTGCTCAACTGCGAGGGGCCATCCTCGACCGGTGAAATCTTCAACCTGCAGATGGAGGAGGCTGCCGAGGCAGTCGCCACTGCGATCCGGGCCGACAAGCTGGTTTATCTGACCGATAGCAAAGGGGTGACCGATCCTTCCGGCGCGTTGCTCGACGAGATGACCGCCGACGAGGTGGCCGAGATCATGAAATCCGGCGACTGGCTGTCTTCGGACATGCGCCGCTATTTGCCCTGCGTCGTGCGGGCCAGCCGTTCCGGGGTCAGCCGGGTGCACCTGATCAGCTTCGAACATGATGGCGCACTGCTGCGCGAGTTATTCACCCATGATGGTGTCGGTACGGTCGTCACGCGCGAGTCGCTGGAAAATATCCGGGAGGCCAAGCCGGATGACATCGCTGCGCTGATCGCGCTGATCGAGCCGATGGAGGCGGAGGGGATACTGGTCCACCGGCCGCGCGAACTCCTCGAACGCGAGATCGAGTATTTCTCGATCATGGAACACGACGGCATCATTGTCGGCTGCGCGGCGCTCTATCGTCATTCCGACGATGAGGCCGAACTCGCCTGCCTGGCGGTCAGCCCGGAGCATCGCGAGTGGGGCTATGGCGAGCAACTGATGAAACGCATCGAGAAGCGTGCCAGGAAAGCCGGCGTCAAGCGCCTGTTCGTGCTGACCACGCGTACCGAGCACTGGTTCGTCGAGCGCGGCTTCAAGCTTGTCTCGGTCGAAGATCTGCCGGCCAAGAAGCGCGACATGTACAACTATCAGAGGCGTTCCAAGGTTCTCGCCAAGGCTTTATAATCAGCCGCATCAATCCCACGGAGTTTTACATGGCACGTACTGTTAATTGCGTCAAACTGGGCCGCGAGGCAGAGGGTCTGGATTTTCCGCCCTATCCGGGCGCACTCGGCCAGCGAATTTTCGAGAACGTCTCGAAGGAGGCGTGGCAGCAGTGGATCAAGATGCAGACCATGCTCATCAACGAGAACCGCCTCAACCTGGTCGATGCTCGTCACCGCAAGTACCTGGCCGAGCAGGTCGAGAAGCATTTTTTTGGCGAGGGCGCCGATCAGGTTCAGGGTTACGTCCCGCCGCCCCCGGCCTGAAGTTGGTTCGACCCACGAGAAACCCCGCAGATGCGGGGTTTTTTGATCCAGCCTTTACCCTGTGCTGAAGGATAGGGCCCCCGATCTTCAATTGGCGAACGGTTTTTCGTCGTTACGGTTAATGGCGATCGTGGCCGAGCGCGGACGGCCGCCGACTGCTTCAGGAAACTGGCTGGCCGGCCAGGCGGAAACTGCGGTCGGTCTGGACGGATCGGAACGCTCGCTGGCCGTCTCGCCGGGATGCTGGATATTGACGAACAGCGTCTTGCCGTCTGGCGTGGCGGTGATGCCGGTCAATTCGCAACCCCTGGGGCCGGTCAGGAAGCGGCGGGTTTCGCCGCTTTTGACGTCGGCGACCAGCATCTGGTTGTTGCCCAGGTTGGCGTAGTCGCCCTTGTTCAGCACGCTGGTCGACACGTCGGTCTGGATCCACAGTCGGCCGCTCGGGTCGAACCACAGGCCGTCCGGGCTGCCGTAGGCATCGCCCCTGATGTTGCCCTGCTTGTTCGGATCAGGATTCTGCGGATCGCCGGCCAGCGCGAAAATGTCCCACTCGAATGCGGTCGACGCCGCGTCATGGTTGTTCTCGCGCCAGCGGACGATGTGCCCGAAATTGTTTTCCGGCCGCGGGTTGGCGGCGTTCAGGCCGGGCGCCTCGGGTGTGCCGCGCTTGCCGTTGTTGGTCAGCGTGACGTAAACCTCGCCGTTTTGCGGGTGCACCGCAATCCACTCGGGGCGGTCCATTTTGGTCGCCCCGGCGAGGTCGGCGGCCTGCCGGCAGCGAATCACCACTTCGCCCTGGCTGGTAAAGCCGTTGGCTGCGGTCAACGCGCCATTTTGGTGGTATTCGCCATGGCGTAGCGGCAGCCAGTGGCCCTTGCCGTCATTGTCGAAACGCGCGACGTAGAGTGTGCCCTCGTCGAGCAGGTTGGCGTTGGCGGGGTTGCCGGCCCGGAAGCGGTCGCGCGACACGAATTTATAGATGTACTCGAAGCGCTCATCGTCGCCCATGTAAACCACTGCACGGCCATCGCGGGCCAATGTGACGGTGGCCCCCTCATGCTTGAAGCGACCGAGCGCGGTGCGCTTGACGGGTGGCAAGTCGGGGCGCCACGGGTCGATTTCGACCACCCAGCCGAAGCGGTTGAGTTCGTTGGGGTGGCGCGTTGCATCGAAGCGTTCGTCGTGTTCGTGCCAGCGGAAACCGAAGCCATTCTCGGTCAGGCCGTAACGCTTCTGGTCGGCGCTCGGTGCCGGCGGGCCCTTGAAGTAGCCGTTGAAATTTTCTTCGCAGGTCAGGTAGGTTCCCCACGGGGTGACGCCCATGGCGCAGTTGTTCACGGTGCCAAGCACGACTTCGCCGCGGCGGTCGGTCGCGGTGATCATGGCCGGGTGGGTGCGGGCCGGGCCACTGATCCGGCACGGCGTATCGGCGGTGATGCGGCGGGCCAGGCGGGACGGACGGATGACCTGCCAGCTATTTTTCTCGCGCCGTATCTCGATGACCGATACGCCATGGGCGGCCTTCGATTTCGCCACTTTTTCGGCGCTCCAGTCCTGCATGCCGCCGCGGTGCAACAGGCCGTCGTCGGTGTATTCGTGGTTGATGCAAAGCAGGCCGTGGGTGGACGATGGCTTGCCGTTCTCGACGAAGGGGAAGAAGTGCATGCCGTCGTGGTGCATCCCGGCCTGCTGCCTCTGGGCGGCCGCATCGTCGCCGGCATCGGCGCGGGCGCGCGGCCCGTCGGAAATCGGGTCGCCCCAGGCGTAGAGCAGGCTGGCCGTGTAGCCGTCGGGCAGCATGACGGTATCGGCGGTGGATGCCGGGATGCCGGTGAAGCCGTGGATTGCCCCGCTGGCGCGACCGGCGCTGGCGGCCAGGTTGGGAAGCGGTACGCCTGCGGCGGCCAGGGCACCACCGCTCACGGTCAGTATGGCAGCAGAAAGGAGGCGGCGGCGGAACGGGTCCGCCAGCATGTCGAATGCGGTGTTATGGTCGGCTTCGTCGGCGTTTGGATCAAAACAGGAATTGGCCATGGCAGTTCTCGATGAATCAATTTCCGCAACTATCGCTAAACCATGTTTCAGGAGCATGACCATCGAAGCCGCCTGGCGATTCGGCCGAAGTGGACGACCGCCGGCTACCGTGTTTTCTAAAAGCGGTAGAGCATCAGGTGACGGTCGTTGATTTCGCTGCCTTTAATCTCGACGAAGCCGAACTCCCGGAAACGCTTCGTCCTGGCGGTAGAAACCAGAATCCGCCCGGTGGAAAACTGTCGTTCCACCCACTCCATGCGTACCTCGATGAGTGCCCGACCGATGCCTTGCCCGCGCATTTCCGGGGTGACCGCCGAGAGGTACAACAGGTGCGTCTTCGCAGACCAGTCGGCCGCCTTGACGCCACCAACGCCAACGATCCGGCCACCTTTGATGGCAACGAAAAACTGGCGGTAAAACACCGGATGGTTGCCAAGCATCTCCCGCGCAATGCGTTCGCCGTCATAGCGGTCGGGGTCGGCAAAGGCCTGTTCGACCAGGTCGATACTGGCTTCAAGTTGCCACGGATCGTGCACGTCTAGCGCCCGGATCAGTAGTTTGCTCATGGCTGGCAGAGGTTCAGGTGCAGCATGGCCACCCGTTCGGCCATCTGGCTCGCCGCCAGGCGGTTCAGTTCGGACTGGCGGCGCCCGAAGGCTTCCCGTTCACCGGGGTTGGAGCGGGCGGCCTCAATGCTGCGCAGGCAGCGCCAGCGCTGGCCGCTGCTGGTGGTGAAGCGGCGCATCTGCTCCTTGGGGTGGTGCGTCCTGCAGCAGTAACAAAACAGCGTGTCCGACATCGCAATCTCCAGCCTGTGATGGATTTACACAGGGGCGAGCATGCGGTTGGTGGATTACAGGATGATGAAACTTGCGCTTTCCGGTGGTGCTCACAGCGCTGGTTGCGGCAGGGCGCGCACGATGATTGCTGCGGTCGACGGTCAAAAATGGCCGAAAACCGGATTGCCGGGCGGCGTCAGTAGTAGATTTTCGCCAGGTCGAGCGTTGATTGCCGGCCGATCGCGGCGTGGTTGGCCGCCAGCCAGGCAAGGGCGTGTTCGCGCCCGTCGTCGCGCAGGCGCTGGAAAAATGACAGGCTGGCGGTGAGTTTGCTGTCGGGCGACAACTCGCTCATCAGCGCATCGGCACTGATGGCATGGAAGCGGACCTGGCGTATGCGCTGTTCGAGATGGCCGACCGGTATCCACGCCTGCAGCCAGCCCGGTAGCCGCGATTCGCCGACCCGTTCGCGCAGGTGGGCGAACATCCGCATCTCGCGCAGGAAGGTCGCGCTGAAGCCCAGTTCGCGCAGGCGCATGCGGATATCCTGGGCCGAATCCGGCGTCTCGCCAAAATGCAGCGGCGCCAGCAGGACGAGCAGGATGTCGGCCGCCGCGCAGTCATAGTAGAGCGGAAAAACCGCCGGGTTGGCGCTGTAGCCACCATCCCAGTAGGGTTCGCCGGCTATCATCACGGTTCGGTGGATGTTGGGCAGGCAGGCCGAGGCGAGCATGGCTTCGACCGAAAGCTCGGTGTTGTGAAATATCCGCAGCTTGCCCGAGTTGGCGTTGGTGGCGGCGATGAACAGCTTGACCGGGCTGTGCGCGCGCAGGCGTTCGAAATCGATCTGCGCCGTCACGATGTCGCGTAGCGGGTTGAGATCGAACGGGTTCAACTGCTCGGGTGAAAGATACTCGGTCCATTGCAGCATCAACTTGAGCGCCGCCGGGATGGCCGGTGGCTCGCCGCTGGCATTGCCCGAGTTGTCGGGAAACGGGGAGCTTTCGGCAACCGCCGTCCAGAAATCGCTCAGCGCGGCACGGGCGCCGTCGCGTCCACCACTCATCAGGCCCTGCGCCAGGCAGATGGCATTCATCGCGCCGGCGCTGGTGCCGCTGACACCCTCGAAGTCGAGGCGGCCGTCTTCGAGCAGCGCATCGAGCACACCCCAGGTGAATGCACCGTGCGCACCGCCCCCTTGCAGGGCAAGGTTGACGATGGCGCGACGAGGCGGGTTGATGCGTGGCATGAAAATCGGGCTTCCCGGATGGTCGACCGCAACAGGCTACCAGCATTCGGTTGGCGGGGCGAAAAAAAGCCCGGCGCAGCACCGGGCCAAAGGAGAGACTCGCATTCCCGCGTGCGGGATGTTTATCTGGTTGTCGTGCGGCCCCGCGTATTTGGCCTTTTCCCCGGGCTGTTCTCCGTCAGTTTTTCGGTGATCTGGCGCCCTTCGTTCTCGGCGGATTCGAGCGTGGCGCGCATCGCCGAGTGGGCGATTTCGATTTCCCGCGGGTTGTTTTTCGCAGACTGATTGATCGCCGCAAAAAAGATTTCGTCGAAGGCGTCAACCTGTGCTTCCGCTGACTGAATCAGCGATCTGTGTGCTTCGCCGAGCGTTTCCCAAGTCGCGTCAAGCAGCTTGAGCGCGCGGGCGCTGTTGTTCAGCCACAGAATTGCCGGGAGACTGACCAGAGAATCGATCTGGCCGTGACTGAATTGTGCAAACTGCTTGCTGCCGTCGTGCAGGGCATCACGACCGGTCGCCGCGACAAGGCCGGAAAGGCGCCGGCCTGCTTCGAAGCAGGCGGAGGATATTCCAAGCAGGTTGTTCAGCCTGTGTTCGCGCGCTTGGGCAGTTTCATTCTGGGGAAAATACATGGGGCGCTCCCGGTGGGTGGCGATGGATGCACCCCACCTTAGCGCCTCAATGTGACAGGACCGTGAATCAGAAAATGGTCTTGACGCCTTCGGCGGTGCCGAGCAGCAGAAGGTTGGCCGGGCGGATGGCGAACAGGCCGTTGGTGACGACGCCGGTAATGTGGTTGATCTGCGCCTCCAGGGCCTTCGGGTCGATGATCTCGAGGCCCTTGACGTCAAGGATCACGTTGCCGTTGTCGGTGACGAAACCCTCGCGCAGGACGGGCGTTCCGCCGAGTTTCGCCAGTTCGCGGGCAACGTGGGCGCGTGCCATCGGAATGACTTCGACCGGCAGCGGGAAGCGGCCCATTATCTCGACCAGCTTGGAGCCGTCGGCGATGCAGATGAATTTCCGCGCGACCGCCGCGACGATCTTTTCCCGCGTCAGCGCGCCACCGCCGCCCTTGATCATGTTCAGGCCGGCATCGATTTCATCGGCGCCGTCCACGTAGAACGGAAGTTCATCGATATCGTTGAGATCGAATACGGTAAAGCCGTGGCCCTCAAGGCGCTTGCGCGTCGCTTCCGAGCTGGCGACGGCGCCCTTGTAGCGGGCGCGGAACGGCGCCAGTGCGTCGATGAAACAGTTCGCCGTCGAGCCGGTGCCGACGCCGATGATGCTGCCTTCCGGGGCATTCGCGGCCACGTAGTCGGCTGCCGCCTGGGCAACCGCCTGTTTGAGTTCGTCCTGGGTCATGGTGTGTCTCGCTTGTTTTGAGAGCCGATATTTTACCTGTCAAAAAAGTTTAACCTTGCAACTTGCGTAATTCACTAAACTGTATGCTTTGTATTGAAGGAAACATCGATGTCCGAAGAAAAGCTTGCCAAGACTGCCGCTCCGACTGATGCCAATACGCCGGTAGCAGCAAAGCCGGTAGCAACGAAAACGGAACCCGCCAAGCCCGCAGTCTCCAAGCCGGTAGCAGCCAAGCCGGTAGCAGCGAAGCCGGCAGCGAAGCCGAGCAGACTGGAAGAAACCAAGGCGAAGAACAAAAAGGCGCTTGCCGATGCCCTGGCCAAGGCTCAGGCCGTAAAGCTTGCGCGGCCGCCAGTCTTGGGGCCGGCCGCCAGCGCCAAGGTTGCGAAGCCAGCAAAAGGCAAAAAGCTAAAACTGGTGCGCCACGCCTTCTCGATGCCGGAAGTCGAGTACGCCCAGGTCGCCATGCTCAAGAAGCGCATTGCTTCGCTCGGCGGCAATGTCAAGCGCAGCGAGTTGCTGCGCGCCGGGCTGGCGCTGCTGGCGGTCCTTGATAATGTCGAACTGACCGCCGTGATGGCGCGCGTCGATCGCATCAAGACTGGTCAACCGGCAAAATAAGACTGAATCATTCCCCCTGAGATTTGTTACGGCCTGTCATTTGGTTGTAACAAAGCGCGGGTAACCTGCACATCGTTGTTCAACCAATCATGTGCAGGAGTTACCCCATGTTCAAGCAATCCAAGATCGTGTCCGCCCTGGCTGTCGTCGGGGTGGCCCTGTTCGGCGCCCAGGCTGTCCAGGCCCAGGTAATCAAGATCGACGGTTCTTCGACGGTTTATCCGATCACCGAAGCCGTTGCCGAGGAATTCCAGAAAGCCAAGAAGAACGCCATCAAGGTAACCGTCGGTATTTCCGGTACGGGTGGCGGTTTCAAGAAGTTCTGCCGTGACGAGCTCGATATTTCCGATGCCTCGCGCCCGATCACCGAGAAGGAAATGGCCGACTGCAAGGCCGCTGGCGTCGAGTACATCGAAATGCCGGTTGCCTTCGACGCACTGACTGTCGTCGTAAATCCGAAGAATACTTTCCTGAAGCAGGCCACCATCGAGGAAATGAAGACCCTGTGGGAACCCGCTGCCCAGGGCAAAATCATGAAGTGGAACCAGGTCAACCCGGCCTGGCCCGATGCGCCGGTCAAGCTGTTCGGCGCCGGTGCTGACTCCGGCACCTTCGAGTACTTTACCGAAGCCATGGTTGGCAAGCCGAAGTCCTCGCGCGGCGACTACACCGCTTCCGAAGACGACAACGTGCTGGTACAGGGCGTCTCCCGCGACGTCAATGCCATCGGTTACTTCGGCTATGCCTATTACGCCGAGAACACCGGCAAGCTGAAGGCGCTGCCGATCGTCAATCCGAAGACCGGCAAGGCGGTCGAACCGTCTGCCGCCAACGTCGAAAACGGTACCTATGCGCCGTTGTCGCGGCCGATCTTCATCTACGTCAAGGCCAAGTCGCTCGAGAAGCCGGAAGTCAAGGAATTCGTCGAGTTCTACATGAAGAACGGCGCCAAGCTGACCAAGGAAGTCAAGTACGTGCCGCTGCCGGCTTCTGCTTACACCGGCAATGTCGAGCACATGAACAAGAAAAAGCTCGGCACCGTGTTTGGTGGTCATAACGAAATCGGGATTACCATCGACGACGTTATGAAGCGCGAAGCAAAGAACTAATCTTCGTGCTGGCGGAGTCTTCCGCCTGCTGTCAAAGCCCGGCCCCGGACGGGGCCGGCTTTCTCATTTATGGAATTCTTCAAGTGAATTCATACGCCATGTCTGCAAATAACGCTTCTGATCTGCATCAGCTCAGTGATCGTCTGGCTTACAACGCCATGCGCAACTGGAAGGAACGACTCATCGAGGCGATTCTGCTGGCGGCGGCGGCCGTTTCGGTCCTGACGACGCTCGGCATCGTCTACGTTCTGGTTTCCGAGTCCATCCAGTTTTTCCAGCACGTCAGCATTGTCGATTTTCTGACCGACACGCAATGGACCCCGCTTTTCGATGATGCGCATTTCGGCATCATGGTGCTGGTTTCCGGCACGCTGGTTTCCTCCTTTGTCGCGCTCGCAGTGGCGATCCCGATGGGGACGATCATCGCCATCTATCTATCCGAATTTTCAAATTCGAAAGTGCGTGAGGTTGCCAAACCGATCCTTGAACTGCTCGGCGGCATCCCGACCATCGTTTTTGGTTACTTCGCCCTGCTCGTGGTTACGCCGATCCTGCAGGTCATTCTCCCCGGGCTGCCCGGCTTCTCGCTGCTTTCCGCCGGTCTGGTAATGGGCATCATGATCGTGCCCTACGTTGCCTCGCTGTCCGAAGATGCCATGCGGGCGGTACCGATGAGCATGCGTGAAGGGGCTTACGCCGTGGGGGCGACCAAGCTCTACACCGCCATCCACGTCGTCGTGCCGGCGGCGATCTCCGGCCTTGCGGCTTCCTACATTCTCGGTATCTCACGCGCAGTGGGCGAAACCATGATTCTGGCCGTTGCCGCCGGCATGCAGCCCAACCTGACCTGGAACCCGATGGAACCGGCGGCAACCATCACGTCCTACATCGTTCAAGTGGCACTGGGCGATTTGCCGCACGGCTCGATCGGTTACCAGACCATCTTTGCTGCCGGCCTCACCTTGCTGCTGATCACGCTGCTCTTCAACATCCTCGGCCAGTGGCTGCGCGCCAAGTATCGGGAGAATTATTAATGAAACCGCTGACTACCGAACAGATCCGCTCCGTCATCAGGCGCGGCGAGCTGCACGACAACATTTTCAAGGCCACGGGCATCTTCTGTCTGGCCCTGGCATTGCTCGTGATTGTTGCGCTGATCGCCGACATGGTGATCAAGGGCTCGGACCGCTTCACGCTCGATTTCTTTTTCAACTTCGCCTCACGCCACGCTACCCAGGCCGGCATCCTGTCGGCCTGGGTCGGTTCGCTGCTGGTCATGCTGGTTACCGCGCTGGCTGCCGTGCCGCTCGGCGTGGCCGCCGGCCTCTATCTCGAGGAATACGCCAAGCGCAACTGGATCACTCACATCATCGAGATCAACATCACCAACCTGGCAGCGGTGCCGTCGATTGTCTATGGCCTGCTGGCACTCGGTATCTTTGTTTACCAGTTCGGTTTCGGGCAAAGCATCCTGTCCGCCGGTCTGACCCTGGCGCTGCTGATCCTGCCGATCATCATCGTGGCGACCCGCGAAGCGATTCGCGCCATTCCGGCGATGATTCGCGAAGGTTCGATGGCAGTGGGCGCGACCCGCTGGCAGACCTGCCGTTACCACATCGTTCCCTACGCCATGCCTGGCATCCTGACCGGCGTCATCATCGGCCTCGCCCGAGCGATTGGCGAAACCGCGCCGATCATTACCATTGGCGCGCTGACCTTCATCGCCTTCCTGCCGCCGGTACCGTTTACGGGTGACCCGGCCGCCGGTCTGTTCGATTGGGTGATGGCGCCTTTCACCGTGATGCCGATCCAGATCTTCAACTGGACATCGCGCCCTGACCCGGCCTTTGAAGTCAATGCTGCTGCCGCCGGTTTCGTGCTGATGGTCATGGTGCTGTCGATGAACGCCGTCGCCATCTATCTGCGCTACAAGATGCGCAAGAATATCAAGTGGTAAAAGGATCCAACATGCAAATTCATGAAAAGCCCCCGCTCAAGGCCGAAGCTCGCAACCTCAACTTCTTTTATGGGCAAGCCCAGGCGCTCAAGAAGATCAACATGCCGATCTACGACAAGAAGGTCACCGCGCTGATCGGGCCGTCCGGTTGTGGCAAGTTCGACCTACCTGCGCAGCTTCAACCGGATGCACGATCTCTACCCCGGTAATCGCTACGAAGGTGAAATCCGCTTCTTCCCCGACAACACCAATCTGCTGGCTTCAGATGTCGATCCGATCGAAGTCCGCATGCGCATCGGCATGGTCTTCCAGAAGCCCAATCCGTTCCCGAAGACGATTTTTGAAAACGTCGCCTTCGGCCTGCGTGTGCGCGGGGAGAACAACAAACGTGTGCTGGACGACAAGGTCGAGCATGCGCTGAAGGGCGCTGCGATCTGGGATGAGGTGAAGGATCGCCTGCAGGAGAATGCGCCCAATCTCTCCGGCGGCCAGCAACAACGTCTGTGCATTGCCCGTGCCTTGGCCACCGATCCTGAACTGCTGCTCTTCGACGAGCCGACCTCGGCGCTCGATCCGATCGCGACCGGCGCTATCGAGGAGTTGATCCACGAACTGAAAAAGCGCGTCACGATCCTGATCGTGACCCACAACATGCAGCAGGCCGCTCGCGTTTCCGATTACACCGCCTATATGTATCTTGGCGAGATGATCGAATTCGGCAAGACCGATGAAATATTCATCAAGCCGCAGGACAAGCGCACCGAAGACTACATCACCGGCCGTATGGGCTAATGAGGATAGCGAAATGAATGAAAGCCAGCATCTTTCCAGCCAGTTCGATGACGATCTCGGTCGCCTGCGCACCTCCGTGTTGCAGATGGGTGGCCTGGTCGAAACCCAGATAGCCGCCGCCATTGATGCCTACAGCTCCGGTGAGGTAGGCAGCGTCAAGCAGATCGTCGAGACCGACCGCATGGTCAATGACCTCGAGAAGGCCATCGATGACGACTGCGCACACCTGATCGCCAAGCGTCAGCCGGCTGCCTCGGATCTGCGCCTGGTGTTCGGCATCTCCAAGATCGTCACCGACCTCGAAAGGGCGGGCGATGAGGCCAAGAAAATCGCCAAGGGCGTGCGCCGCATTTACGAGGCGGGTCAGATGCCGTCGCAATACGGAATTGGCGTTCGCCACATCGCCGAGGCCGCCCTCGGCATGTTGCGTCAGGCACTCGATGCCTTTGCTCGCCTTGATACAGAACAGGCGCAGAAAGTCATCCTCGCCGATGTCGATGTCGATACCGAGTTCAAATCCATCATGCGGCAGTTGATCACGCACATGATGGAAGACCCGCGCACCATCACGACGGCGATCGACATCATCTGGATCGCCCGAGCCATCGAGCGTATCGGCGACCATGCGAAAAACGTCGCCGAGCATGTGGTCTTCATCGTCGAGGGACGGGACATTCGTCATCCGCCAAAGGAGCGCAAGGCGTGACCCCGACGATTCTGGTCGTCGAGGACGAGCCGGCCATCCAGGAACTTGTTGTCATCAATCTCAAGCACGCCGGCTTTCTGGTGGTGCGGGCTGGCAGTGCGGAAGAGGCCGAATCGGCGATTCGTGCCGCCTTGCCCGACCTTGTCGTGCTCGACTGGATGCTGCCCGGCCAGTCCGGAGTCGCCTTGGCCAAGAAGATTCGCGCCGACGAACGCACGCGCGAGATGCCCATCATCATGCTGACCGCCCGCGCACACGAGGAAGACAAGGTGCAGGGACTCGAGGCGGGCGCCGACGATTACGTCACCAAGCCGTTTTCGCCCAAGGAACTGGTTGCCCGCGTCCGGGCCGTGCTGCGCCGGCGGGCGCCGCATCTCGCCGGCGAGGCGGTCGAGGTTGGCGATCTGACGCTCAATCCGGCGACCCATCGCGTGCTGGCCGGCAGCCAGCCGATCGAACTGGGACCGACCGAGTTCCGCCTGCTGTTCTTCTTCATGACCCATGCCGAGCGCGTCTATAGCCGGGCACAGTTGCTCGACGAGGTGTGGGGTGACCACGTGTTCATCGAGGAGCGCACGGTCGATGTGCATATCCGTCGTCTGCGCGCGGCGCTGGAGACTTCCGGCCATCACGAGCGTGTCGAAACCGTGCGTGGCACCGGCTACCGCTTCCGGGGCGCGTGATCCGGGTGTCCACCCACCTGATCCGGTCGCTGCTGCTGGTTCTGCTGGCGGCCATCGTTTCCTGGCCGCTCGGTCATCTTGTCGCGCCCTGGGTTGGCTGGACGGCATTCTGCTTGGGACTCGGACTGCAACTGGTCTTTCAGCTTCGCAATTTTGCCCGTCTCGATCGCTGGTCGCGGGCACCGGTGGCCGATCCCGGTCTTGAGGCGCTGGGTGCTTGGGATGGGGTTTTCGGCCGCATCTATCGTCACGAAAAGGATCTGCGCGGGAAGATCGACCGGCGGGTTGCGCAGATCGACATGCTGATCGCCGCCGGCCAGGCGCTGACCGATGGGGTCGTCCTGCTCGACCGCCACGATGCCATCGAGTTCTGCAACACGACAGCCGAGATTCAACTGGGTCTGGCGGTTTCCACCGATCGTGGCCAGCCCATCGTCAACCTTGTCCGCCAGCCGGAGTTCGTCGCCTATCTCAAGGACGGCGATTTCTCGCGGCCATTGACCCTGCGCTCGGATCGCGTAGAAGACCGGGTCCTGTCCATCCATGTCATCCCGTATGCGAGCCACCAGCGCCTGCTGCAGATCAAGGATGTGACGCAGACCGACCGCCTCGACCGCATGCGCCGCGATTTCGTCGCCAATGTCTCGCACGAGCTACGCACGCCGCTTACCGTACTCGCCGGCTTTCTCGAAACCTTGCAGGAAATCGAGGTCGACCGCGACGAACGGCAGCGCTACCTGGCGCTGATGGCCGAGCAGTCGCAGCGCATGCAGGCCATTGTCCAGGACCTCCTGACGCTGTCCGCGATCGAATCGGCGCCGCCCCCGGAAAATGAGCAGGTCGACATGGCCAGCCTGATCGACAAATTGCGTCGCGATGCCGAGGCGCTTTCGGCCGGCAAGCACACCATCGTCGTTGACACTGACGGGCACGGCGACCTGCGCGGTTCGGAACTGGAACTGACCAGTGCGCTCGGTAACCTGGTCGCCAATGCAGTGCGCTATACACCCGCTGGCGGCACGGTCCGCGTGTCATGGAAGGCGACGCCGCAAGGCGCCGAATTTGCGGTCGAGGATACCGGCATCGGCATCGACGCCAAGCACCTCCCGCGTCTGACCGAACGTTTCTATCGCGTCGACCGCGGGCGCTCGCGCGATGCCGGCGGTACCGGCCTCGGCCTGGCCATCGTCAAGCACTCGCTGAACCGGCATCAGGCGCAACTCGACATCACCAGCACGCCGGGTGTCGGCAGTCGTTTCGCCGCCCGCTTCCCGGCTGCTCGCGTGGCCGGCGTCTAGTGCAGCCGGGCGGACGGCGGAAATTTACCGTTTGCCTCCGGCAGAGCGGACAGCGAGCAGGCCTTCCCGCATGGCCCGCGCATCGACCAGCGCGTGATGTTGCCGGTTGTCGCGGGCGAAGTGCTGTTGCAACTCGCGTTCGAAGATCGCCAGTTCCGCATCCGGCAGCGGAGCAATCGTCAGCAGCATGATCTCCAGCGGCCCTGCGGGGCCGGGAAGCGTGACCAGCCCCGGGCGCTGGTTGCGCTCGCCACTCAGGGCGTGGCGCACGACATAGATGTCCCAGTCGCTGTCCGAGAGCAGCATCGGGTTGTCGAACTGGCTTATCCAGGCACCAAGCCGTTCGCCAAAACGGGCACGCGGGCAAACCGCCGCGCCGCCCTCGAGCAGCGGAAGCACGATTTCGCGGACGAAGGCAGAACACTCCTTCCGCGGCAATGGCGCCAGTTCGCAATAAAATTCGCGGCCGTCTTCGCTCACCGCACCGAAGGAGATCATGCTTGCTTCTCGCGCGAGCAAGGTGAATTCGGTGTCGATGAATATCTGCATGTGATTGGTTGCCCGCCACTTGGGCAAGCGGATTACGAGCGGGTTAAGCGGCCTCTTGGCCGGCGGAAACGGTTGTCGGTCGGTGATCGCCCGCGTTTTGTTCAACGCGCGAGGGAATCGCCATTTGGCTAAGCGTCCACTAGCGTAGCGGGAATATCGCGCTCCTGTCGCCTTTTGTTCTTCAGGCCGAGCAATATTGCAGCCAGTTTTCCTGGAGATGGCGGCCAATTGACATACCCGACGGCCAGGAGCCGTCCACGAGAATTCAGGTGGTCGGCTGGTTTCAGGTGATTCTGGAAAAATTCAAATTCTTCCTGAGGCGACAGCCGCAAATTGAAGGCGACGCCTGTGGAGGCATTGCCATCCATGATCTTTACTACGCGGATATTCGAGATGTTGGTCCACGGAACGAAAAGCCACTTGTCTCCGCCCGGGAAGAACATGCCTTGTTCATCGGCCAGCAAATGAACATGTCGATAACCGGTTCGCCGGGTGGTCGCAAAATAGAAAAAGGCGGGAACAAGAAGGCAGGTCAGCGCCCGAAACTGGACTGGCATGTCGCCCCAGTGCTGGATGGCAATAAGCGCTGTCGTGATGCCGGCGATCCCGGAAAAAGCGCGCAGCAGATGCACGAGCCACCGGGGCAGGCGATAGACGAAGTGTTCCCCTTCAAGCGTTGGCACTTCATGATGGACTTGATTCATGCGGGTCTTTGCTGGGTGAATGGCGAAGCCGTAAAGAAATGGGTTCTTCGGGTTGCGGACCGGTCCCGGTTTGGCTGTTCCTTCAAGCTTGCTGACTCTTGGCTTCTTCCGGCATGACCCACCCGCGCAGCGCGCGCAAAAGCGACCGCTTCTTGGTTTGATGTGTCTGCATGCGGCGCAGAATATCGTCCAGGGTTCGCATCGCCTCGGTGATATGCGGCCCTTTGTTGAGCATCACGCATTCCGCCCGCTCGCCCATGGCTGCGTCGGTGATTTCGGCGCGCGAGGGTAGACCTGTCTTGGCCAGGGTCTCCAGAACCTGCGTGGCCCAGATTACGGGCATATGTGCCGCCTCTGCTGCCCAGAGGATTTCCTCCTGGACCTCCGCCAGACGTTCGTAGCCGCATTCCACGGCGAGGTCGCCGCGCGCGATCATGATCCCTGCAGCCTTGCTCGCCATCGCCGAGAACAAGAGTTCCGGAAGGTTTTCGAAGGCGCGTCTGGTCTCGATCTTGAGAACAATACCGAGGTTCGGTTTGCCGAGGTCGCTTAGACAGTGCCGCAAGGTCTCTATGTCGGTTGCGTGCTGGACAAACGACAGTCCAACCAGATCGGCCTCCTGAGCTACAACGACCAGATCCTTGATGTCCTTCTCGGTCAATGCTGGCAGGTTCAACTGGCTATCCGGCAGGTTGATACCCTTGTCACCCGCCAGTTTTTCCCCGCTGTCCCGGGCATGGGTGATTTCGACCTCCAGCCATTCCGGTTCGATGCCGCGGATCACTCCACCAATGCGTCCGTCGTCGAACCAGATGCGTTCGCCGACCGAGACCTGCTCGAATATCTCGGGCAAGGTACAGGCGATGGCAGGAACCGGTTGATGCCGTGTTCCCCTCCGCTTTGGCTTTGGCAGGTCAATCATCCCGCGGGTCAGGCGAATCGCGCCACCACGTGTCAGATGCAAAAATCCCTCCTGGCACGGAAAGTCTGACAGGACGCTGGTGCGCGGCTCCTGCTCCTTGCCCGAGAGTTTCATGCGAGTGTCAGGGACCAGGTAGGTGGTCTGGTTGCACTCAACCACGGCCCCTGCGTCATCCCGCTGAACTACCAGTAGGCGACGATTGGCGCCTCTGGCGTTGACCAGGTCCAGGTGGTCGCCAACCGCCAGTTGGTTGAGCCAGAGCGCGTCGACGCCGATATGAACCGTCGAGCCGAGCACCGGCATGGTTACGCCGCTGGCACGCAAACCAAGACGGGCCGGTGTCACGACCTGGCCGAATACATCCCGCAGGGGGCGTAGCTTGAGGACGGGGGTGACCGGAGCAATTGGTCCCGTGCGCAACTTCGGACCGCCAAGATCCATGAGTATGCGTACCGCGCGCCGCTCTGCGCGCGCCGCGCGACGAACGTTGGCGGCCATGGCCCGCCATTCGTCAGGCTCATCGTGAGCGCAATTGATACGGGCAATGTCCATTCCCGAGTGCACGAGTCGTTTTGTGAGGCTATAGTCGCCAGCAGCTTCCGAAGGCAGCGTGACCATGATGCGCACAGCTCTTTCCGTCGGCTGAACGCCAAGGAGTTCGGTGGTATGTCGTTCGAGGAGTTTCCGGCTGCTATTGATACCCACCGGTTCATCCTCGGAGTGAGGTTGCCAAGGCTGGCCGGTCAATCGGTGCAGGATGCCCAGAACCTTGTCGAGGTTGGCCAGAACGTCAGACTCGGCGCGTCCGAGCGATGACAGGCCAATCTGTGCCAGCCATTCCTGCAGGGGGCGTCGGTCGCTCTTTCGCAACTTCAGGTAGTGGACGAAATTGCGGGCGCTCGCCTGATAGCTCGGGTCAACTTTTGCCAGGAACGGCGCCAGGCTTGCCTCATAGGCGAGCATTTTCCCGCGCAGGCTCCACAGCTGCTCGATGACAGCCTTGCAGGCGCCTTCATCCCAAATGTCTGCAGCCTGCTTGCCCGAAGCTCGCGCAGGGGCGGAAGCCTTCCTGGCGGCGCCCGGCTTGACCGGCGCTCGCTTTCTGGAGGCGGGAACCGGCGTACTCATGGCGTGGTGATCTTTCAACGAATCTCCCGTGAAGGGTAGGCGCCGGCAGTCAGGAGGACTTAGGGCAATGGTCATTTCCGCACTATATGGTTCTTGTGTGACAGGCGTGTTTCATGCCCCGGGAGCCACCGACTGATCGCGAGCGCCTGGCGCTCGATCTGCCGCCGTGTCGGTGGTTTGCAAACTGTTTTGACGAAGCTTGGACCCGGTCAGGCAGGAAGCCGGTAGACTCCATTCCGTCCGTTATCCCGGTACCAGACCATGACCAGCGTCACCTTTTCGCCGCAGCAAGAGAACGATGTCGAAACGATCGCCGTGATCGGCTTCGTGCACGGCGTTTCGCATTTCTTTCATTTGTTGCTGCCGCCGCTATTTCCTTGGTTGATGAAGGATTTCGGGCTCAGCTTTACCGGGATCGGCGCCACCATGACGATCTTCTTCGTCATTTCCGGCATCGGCCAGGCCATGTCCGGTTTTCTGGTCGATCGACTGGGTGCGGCGCGTGTTCTGGGCGCCGGGATCGGCTGCTTTTTCCTGGCCGCTGTGCTGCTCTCGCTCGCCGACGGCTATGCCATGCTGGTGCTTGTCGCCGCGCTGGCCGGGTTAGGCAACAGCGTCTTCCATCCGGCCGATTTCACGGTGCTGAACCGCCATGTCTCGCCGCCGCGCCTCGGTCACGCGTTTGCCATGCACGGGCTGTCCGGCAACCTCGGCTGGGCGCTGGCGCCGGTGTTCCTGACTTCGATTGCCGCCGCGGCCGGCTGGCGTGTAGCCGCGCTGAGTGCGGCACTGGTGGCGGCTGCCGCGCTGGCGCTGTTGTTTTGGCGGCGGCATGCGCTGACCGATCCACCAGCACTCGCGTACGACGCCAAGATCGGCGAAGGCATTTCCGTCTTTGCCTTCCTCGGTTCGCCGGCGGTATGGATGTGTTTCGCCTTCTTTTTCCTGATTACCACTGCCTTCGGGGCCATCCAGAATTTCGCCTCGCCGATTCTGCAGAATCTCTACGGGCTTTCGCTGGCGGTTGCCGCCAGCGCCCTTTCAGCCTACCTGCTGGGCGGGGCGGCCGGTATTCTCACCGGCGGCTTTCTCGCCCGCAAGGGCGAGCATGAACGGCTGATCGCGCTGGCCCTTGGTGCCGCGGCAATGCTGGCCAGCGCGCTGGCGACCATGCCACTCCCCCAATGGAGCATCCTGCCGCTGATGGCCGGCATCGGCTATTGCACGGGTGTCGCGGGCCCTTCGCGGGATCTGCTGGTCCGCCGCGTGGCCACCTCGCGCTTCGGGCAAGCCGCTTACGGGCGGGTCTATGGTTTCGTCTATTCCGGCCTCGACGCCGGCCTGGCGTTGGCCCCGCTCGCTTTCGGCGTTTTCATGGATCATGGCCGCTTTGCCGAAGTCCTCATCGGCATCGCCGTGCTGCAGGTGCTCGCAATCTTCACCGCGCTGCGCGTCGGCGGATCGAAAGGCGCCGCCGATCTGGTCTGAATTCCCCGGATCGGCCTGAGTGAAGGCTTGGCTGCGCCCTTCCTGGGGGATAATCGATGTCATCGATCATTTTGAATCAAGGAAACCCCATGAGCATGAAGCGGACCGATCTCGAAAAAAACCGTGGTCTCAAGATCAATGGCAAGTTGGGCGCGGCGGGTATTCCCAGTCGTTTCGCGGCTGGCGCGGCCAGCGTCGTGGACAAGCGCGAGCAGCGCCGGCTGGATAGGGCTTCGGGACAGATTCCCTTTGCCTGCAAACTGCCGGCCGAGCTGGTGAAGCAGCTTCAGGAGCGTGGTGCGGCCCATGAAGGCGGTATCAATGTTTTCATGGCCGAACTGATCACCAGCGCACTCGCTGAAGCGAAGTAAGGGCCGCCGCTCGCCTGAGCGGTTTTCGGGCCTTTTGAACGGTTGACCGCAGCAGCCTGAATTTTCCGGCTGCCCGGTCGGGATTCAGGTCACATCGCCACCGGTTTGACCCGGCTGGCCGCGAGTTTTGCCCGCTCCCGCGCCTGTTCGATGTTGTCGCCGTTGGCGACGGCGACGCCCATGCGGCGTTTCTTGAACGACTCCGGCTTGCCGAACAGGCGCAGGTCACTGCGCGGGACGGCCAGCGCCTCCGCGATACCCGCGAAGGCGATGCCTTTTTCTTCCATGCCGCCATAGATGACGGCGGAGGCGCCGGGTTCGCGCAGCGCGGTGTCGACCGGCAGGCCGAGGATGGCGCGGGCGTGCAGTTCGAATTCCGAGAAACGCTGCGAACAGAGCGTGACCAGCCCGGTGTCGTGCGGGCGCGGGCTGACTTCGGAGAACCACACCATGTCGCCCTTGACGAACAACTCGACGCCGAACAGGCCGCGCCCGCCGAGGTTGCCGGTGACGGCGGCGGCGATTTCCTGCGCCCGGTTCAGCGCGGCCGGCGTCATCGGCTGCGGCTGCCAGGATTCGACATAATCGCCGGCCACCTGGATGTGGCCGATCGGCTCGCAGAAGAAAGTCTGCACTTCGCCTGAAGCATCGCGGGCGCGTACCGTGAGCAGGGTGATCTCGTAGTCAAAATCGACGAAGCCCTCGACGATGACGCGGCCCGCATTGACCCGGCCGCCGCTGGCCGCGTAGTCCCAGGCCGTTTGCACATCGGCCGGGCCGCGCAGCAGCGACTGGCCCTTGCCGGACGACGACATCACCGGCTTGACGATGCACGGGTAGCCGATGCCGGCATCGATAGCAGCCTGTAGCTCGGCCAGCGAGTCGGCGAAGCGATACGGCGAGGTCGGCAGGCCGAGTTCCTCGGCGGCCAGGCGGCGGATGCCTTCTCGGTTCATCGTCAGGCGGGCGGCGCGCGCGGTGGGGATGACCTCGGCCAGCCCGGCGGCTTCGATGTCGACCAGGGTGTCGGTGGCGATCGCCTCGATTTCCGGAACGATGAGATGGGGCTTTTCCAGTTCGACCAGGCGGCGCAGCGCCGCGCCGTCGGTCATCGAAATGACGTGGGCGCGATGGGCAACCTGATGGCCGGGGGCGTTTTCGTAACGGTCGACGGCGATGACTTCAACGCCCAGGCGCTGCAGCGCGATGATCACTTCCTTGCCGAGTTCGCCGGCGCCAAGGAGCATGACGCGCAAGGCGCTGGGGGAAAGCGGGGTGCCGATCTGCATGGCGTTCTCCGGTTGTTGTGCAGTTTGGAATCTGGCCGAATTTAGGCGTCAACCGCAGCCGAGTCAACGGCCGTCCAGGCGATTGGGAGCTATCCAGATACGCGACAGGTTCCCGTTACAAGAACACAACAAATAGAGGTAGGCGGATTCCCTTGTCTCCCGTTAATTGGACATAGAAACATCATTAACGGAGTCCAGAATGTTCGTAAATCAAACGGAATCAACGCTGTTTATCCAATCGTTGAAAAAGGTCGGCATTGCAATCAACAACGAGAGGGAAGTGCTTGAGCGTCTTGCAGAAGCTCGTGAATGGCACTACGCCTTCAGCACGCTCGTAAAGCAAGGTAGAAGAATTGGCATTTGGTTCGTTGCGACGGCGAACATTCGTTCAAGTCAGTTGAGGCGCTTGTTTGCCAAATTTCGCTTCTCCAGTAATGATGAGGCGACCTTTGAGGCTTCTTTGCTGGCTTAACTTACCGTCTCAACCCGACCCCGTACAGACGTTCGGCTTTCGGATTGCCACCCGTCAGCTTCCTGGCGGAGAGCAGCCATTCGGAGACGCGAGCTAATCGGCAAATACACGGCCATTAGAGATATTCCACAGGAAAGCGAAATTCCGGGCGCTCTCGCGTCTTTGTGGTTTCTTGGCTTGGCCTTGTTTGACTTTTCAGATTTTTGCTTGGCGGGAAAACCCGCCTTTGAACCATCCCCAAACAATTTTCAACAGTTTGCTAAGCCTTGGTGCGCGGTGTCGGAATGCTGTCGAGCACAGCAACAAACGCTTCTGGCAGCAGGCCGAGCTTGCGCAATTCAATCGTCACATTGTGGATGTGGACGGCCTCCCAGCGTGCCGGGAAACCACCCATTACCTGGGCGATACCGATGATTTCAAGGATCTCCTCCGGCGTTACATCGCTGCGGGTCAATAACTCATAGGTATGCAGGCGCACCAGTCGCCGCTTGCGGACGACCAGGCTCATCAGCAAAGCGATGAGGTTGTAGAACTTCAGATTCGAGACCCGACCGCCGGTCAGATGCGGCCACTCCGCGAAACGCTGCCAATGTTTGGTGTAGGCATCAAATAGCAGATAGGTATCGTCGTTGGCTTGGGCGCGAACATAAAGGGCGATGGCCTGCACGGTGTCGATGACGGCTTCCGGGGCCTTGGCGCGAATCGCCCCGTCGATATGGGTCAGCGCGCACACCTCGCAGCCGTCAACGATGGCGGCGCTGTAGATGAGGATTTCGCTCAGATGCCGCTCATTCGAAAAGACGCCGCGCGCAACCAGTAGGCGCGCCGTGTCCAGCAAGCCATCGCCCAGATCGACCCCCTTGCTGGCGTACTTGGCGGCTTCATCGCCCGACTTCATGCCGGCTTCTGCGAATTCCTGTAAAGCCATAAGCAGCGAATTTGCACCGCCAGCAATGCTATGCGCATCGCCCAGGTCAAGTTTTCCGTAAGTGAGTTCTTTCGACATCAATAAATTCCCATGGTTAAGCCCCGATGCGGTCGGCTTGTCGTGGATCCACCATAATCGACAGGTCAAAAAGAAGCCCGCACTGGGGCGGGCAAATTCCAATCCTTGGAGGAGGAAGTGGAGGAGACGAGTTCACTCTGCCAGATAATATTGTGCAGTGCAACAATTTTTAGAAAAGTCACTTTTTTGCCTCGCCCCAACACCTCGGTTGGGGCCTTGGCGCACCCTGAGTGGCGGCCAACTTGCATCCTTCGTCCTGTATGCCGCGCTGGTTGGCAGCGCGGCAACTTGACCTTTGAGGGTTTGGGTACGGAACAGCGCCCATCATCGTCGAACCAACCCCTTGCCATTGAATCAGGCAGTCAGCCTTTGAATGCCCCCTCATCGAAAGCGGTCACATAGGTATTCCAGTCTTTGCCTACGAGTTCGGCACAATGCTCGGCAGTTTCCAGCAGTTCGCTTTTCCACTTTTGTCGCTCGCCGAAATCAATCAGTTCGTCGGCGATGGCTGATCCGTCACGGCCACTACTGCGCAGTTGCCCCCAAGCCACAACTTCCCCCATCGTTCTCAAAACCCCTTCGAGACGATCAAGTTGTTTGTTCCAACGATCCAAGGCGACGCGATTCTCCGAGGGTTGCAATCCGCGCAGAACATAAGGTACTCGCCCAATACTTACGGGTTGCAGGAATGCCATCGGGGTTGCCTGCACACGTCGCTGTATGGCCACGATGCGGTGAGCTTCGGTGGCCCAGCGGGGCTGTTTGGCTTTCAGGTGGGGCGCGAGGGCTGAAGGGAGGGATTCCTTCAAATCGAGCAAGTAATTGCCATCAGGCGAGCCCTTTCCCTCGACCAGAATCATGTAGCGATCGACACCGAGACTGCCATTTCCGGCGATGCGCCGGGCAATATCAATTGTCTTGTAGAACCTTGGGTTGGGCTGGGTATTGGCGAATTCCTGCATAAAGCCTGAAATCTTCTTGCGCTGCTTGTCGCTCGCCGGAAGCGCCTTCCTTCCATCCAGTCGGATCGAGCGTTTCTTTCCCAGGCGTTCAGTCCGGCTATCGAGAAACTCGGCACGCGGTCTGTTCTGCACACTCTTGAGGAGCTCCAGGACCATCCCGTCGGCGGTCTCACGCTCGGCCCAGCGTGCCTTGCCATCAGTCAAGGCTGTCGCGTAGGCATCAAGAAAGCTTTTACAAAGGCCCATTGCCTGCGGTCGCGTGACCTTCAAGCTTTTCGCCCCAATCAGCATGCTGGTCAGGAGGCGCACAAGTTCCCAGGTTGCTGGTGCTAACGCAGCTTCGTCAAAATCATTGACATCGAAATAGACGAGGCGATTGTCCCCCTTGTAACTTCCGAAGTTCTCAAGATGCAGATCGCCGCAGTTCCAGGTGAGCGGAGCTCGCTCGAACAAGCGGCCACCCGGAAGACGATCGTAGAAGAGATGGCAGGTCGCCCGGAGGAATACGAACGGACTGCTCCGCATGTTGGCGTACTTCATGGCAAGCCGCTCGGGATCGCGTCCAGCATTGAAGTCTTGAATGGTGCGAACGATATTCAGCATGATTTCTCCTCGATGTAGCCTACATTTTCCTGCAGCTAACCAGCACGGGTATCAGAGACAACTCTGTTAAGGTGGAAACTTGAGTCATTCTGGAGTGTTACGTGCGCCACAAATTCATCCTCATCTGCATGATCCCGCTGACTCTGGCGGCCTGTACGGAAAAGCCCTTGCTGACCCTCGAAGAAAAAGCCAGGTTCACCGTGGAGTTGATCTCCGATCGATCAGATTGCAAGGTTTACAAGCAGAGGCTCGCGCCGCCGGTCACCAACCCGAAGCTCATCGAGCAAACATACGAGGCGGCCAAGGTCGCGCACTGTTTGACACCCGATGTCTGAAACCGGCGCTGCCTAAGACCACGGTTATCCGCGCCTTCTCAAACGCTGATGCGATAGCCTCGGGATAGACCGACAACCAATGTAACCTTGCCGCATGTTCAAGCTGATAATGATTTGTACGACGCGATGACGTCCCTTACTCAGCTTCATGCTGATATTGAAGCCCGCGTTCACGCCATTCGTGCGGATCACTCCGACTGGCTGTGCAGTAAAGGCTGCGATGGCTGTTGTCGGCGGCTTGCCGAAATACCTCAACTAACGCCTGCAGAATGGGACTTGTTGCGCGAGGGCATGGCGACCTTGGCGCCAGACAGGCTTCGAAAAATCAGCCAGGATATGGCAGCTCTAGCCAGCCAGTGTTCACGTCCTGTCGTCTGTCCGCTACTGGATCAATCAACCAATACCTGCCAAGTCTATATCCATCGACCAGTGGCCTGCCGCACCTACGGTTTCTATGTTCAGCGTGATCTGGGACTGTATTGCCACGACATCGCATCTCGTGTGGCAGATGGCTCCCTGGCAAATGTGGTGTGGGGCAACCACGATGCCATTGACCAAGGACTCGCGTCCCTGGGCAAGATCCGCCCATTGAGTGAGTGGTTCGGGCTTTGGAACACTTCAAGATAGCTCATGGCAACAGTGTTCGCTTTGGCGCGGGACGTACTCTCTCTGACCGAAATCACCTTTTGTAGCGTTGTGCTACATTGTCGATGGTGCTACCGGCTCCCGAATTACAGTTTTTTGCCATGTCATAGTGCGGGGGTAGCTCAGTTGGTAGAGTGCAGCCTTCCAAGGTTGAGACGCGTGTTCGAGACTCGCCTCCCGCTCCAATTAAAGACCTGATGCTTTCGGAGTCCCCATGAACCTGAATTTGACCATCGGCCCTTTGGTTTCACTAATTGCCGGCATACTGATTCTGCTGATACCTCGCCTGCTCAATTATATTGTGGCGATTTATCTAATTATCATTGGCTTGCTCGGACTGTTTGGTACGGGGGCTATGCACTACAGGTGATCTCTGCCAGTCCTGATCCGATCCAGCTTGAGTTTCGGCTGGTCTGGTTTCGGCAATTAGACTGAGCATTCCACAATGTCAGGGCTATTTGGAATTTGCCCGAATTTCGGCGTTGACCGCAGACGAGTGAACGGCACCGTGGAACCACCGGCCAGGCGATGCGCCATGCACTTCCGCTGCGGGTATCCGGGTTGAGCAGTTGCCCGCGGTCATCCTGCGGGTGCAATTGATTTCGGTTAAAGTCAGGCGGACATTACCTGAGTATGTTTGTTGGGTATTTGACACTTTGCTCGGGAGGAACCGGATGAAAAGGAATCTCTTGCTACCATTGGCAGCCGTCGTTCTCGTTGTTACGGCCACGTCCGGACAAGCGGTGTCGGCCGCCGAGGAACACCACCATCATGGCGAGGGCAGCGCTGCGGTACACAAGCTGGAGTTGAATGCCGGGAAGAAATGGGCGACAGATGCCGCCCTGCGGCAATCGATGGATGAAATCAACCAGGCCATGGGCAAGGCGCTGCCCCTGATCCACAAGGATCGATTTGGCGATACCGATTACGCGGCGCTCGCCACCACCATCAATCAGAAGGTCGGCTATGCGATCGAGCATTGCAAGCTCGATGCCAAAGCAGACACCATGCTCCATCTCGTCATCGGCGAACTGACGGCTGGGGCAAATATCATGGAAGGCAAGACCGCCACCGCGCGCCACGATGGTGCCGTGCGCGTCAGGCAGGCGCTGGAATCCTACGGAAAATACTTCCAGCATCCGAACTGGAAAGTCGCCCGTGGTTGAATCCATACATCAGCCCGTGGGTGCGCGGAGCGACCTGATCGTAAACGCCGTGTATGCGATTGAACTCTGCAGTGGCGAGGTTCGCTACTGGCAGTACCTCGGCTCGGATAGCCGCAGGCTGATCTGGTGGCTGGATACCGAAACGAAGCAGGAGTTCAACGAGGCGAGCATCATGTACGCATGGTCGATCAAGGGGCGGCATTCAAGCTGACCCGTGCGCGACGCAGTGCCACAAATCGTACAAGGAGATAACAGTGATGAGTGCTGAAAGCGGCACACCTGAAGTGCGCAATCTGAAACAGATGCTGCAGTACCAGGAGAAGGCCGTCGTCAGCCGGATGCTGCTCAAGAACCCCGCCGGCAATGTGACCCTGTTTGCCTTTGACGGCAATGAAGGGCTCAGCGAACACACCGCCCCCTACGATGCGCTGGTGATCGCGGTCGAAGGCCGTGCCGAGATTCCGATCGCTGGCGTCAGCCATACCTTGGGCGAAGGGGATAGCCTGCTGCTGCCGGCCAACGTCCCGCATGCGGTCAACCCGATGGGTGGGTTCAAGATGCTGCTGATCATGATTCGCGGTGCGGGGTAGGAGCAGGGCGCCGGCAGCGCGTAGCGGACATGCGGCACGTTTTTCCGCCGGGAGCGGCAGGCAAAAGCTGGCGGCGTGTTACTCGCCGGTAACCGGGCTGTGTCGGTAGCAGCGATCGAGTTCGACCAGATGTGGAAGAAGCTCGGAATGCTTCTGTACATGGAAGATAAATCGTGGAGCCTGACGCTCGGATGCCTCGGCCATGAACGGCTCTCCCCAGAAGCTGAGCAAGGCCTCGGTGCCTTCGCTAGCGTGGCTGTCGGCGAGAATGAATGAGATGTTCTTTTCCAGGCTGCACCAGCGGGGTTCGTGAACTTTTTCGTGTCCAGTGCAAGTACTAATTTTCGGCAGAATCGTCTCGCGCCAGACATCTTTCTGGCCACCATCAAGGATGAACTGGATTGACAGGACCGTTGGGTTTTCGATTGCCGGTCGGAGCAGTGCGTCAAACAGCGCCTGCGTCCGGTACATCGACAAGCAGACGTTGAACCAGATCGAATCACCCTTCATGTGCTTCAAGAATTGTTCGTGAGTGGTCCGCAGATGGCGCGGGCCCACCAGCACCACTTCCGGCAATTCAAGCCCGGCGTGAATCTTGCGGACCTCCGCTTCGGTGCGGTCCACCTGTTCGGCGGTGATCTCATTGTTCCGCGTATGGCGCATGAAGTTGATAAACAGCAATGCGATCAACGCCAGCACGACCGACAGCATGACCTCCTCATCCAACATGTGCAGCAGATGCAGCACCGATGCCGTTACCGCCGTGACAATGCCGGCGATCGCGTCCCATTCGTAGCTCAGAAATTTTTTCAGTTTCATTGTCACTATCCGTGGAAACAGGAGACGCAAGCATCTCCGATCAAGCGTATGCAGGAAATACTCTCCAGCATTCGAATTTTAATTGTAAATGGCTGACTTCCAGCCTAAGGTACTAGATTGTGATGGAATGATTGCTTCCTTCAACGCGCGGTGTCGCGGTGGACACCGATCATGCCGGGCGTAATCAGCCTTGCCAGACGGTCGCTGGTTCCGCGATGAGCACCTGCGAAGTGGCACCGTCCTAACAACTGAAAGCAAACGCATGCGCCCACCAGTTGCTTCGCGACCCAGATTCCTGAATCTGTTCAGGATCAGCTACCCGATCGGGGCCATCGCTTCGATAGCGCATCGCATATCCGGACTTCTGTTGCTGGTAAGCCTTCCGGCATTGGTAAATGGACTCGACTATTCGCTACAGAGCGAGTCGAACTTCCTGACGCTGCGTGCGTGGCTAGCTTCGCCGTGGGCAACCACCATTCTGGCAATCGCAGCGTGGGGTCTGGTACATCATTTGGCTGCAGGAGTGCGACATCTCCTAATGGATGCCGGGATCGGCACGGCCCTTCCGCAAGCTCGGAGAAGCGCGCGGGCTGTCATCTTGCTTGGTCTCCTTGCGGCTGTCGCGATTCTGCTGAAAGGGCTGTTATGAGGCTGTTCTCCGGCCAGCGTGCATGGGTCCTGCAGCGCGTCACCGCCCTAATACTGATCGCCGGCCTGATTTGGGGGTCGGCGCTGCTGCTTTTTTCAGGACCGATCAGCTACGCACAATGGAAGGGCTTCTTCGCCGGCGGGCACGGGGCGACGTTCACCCTTCTCTGCTTTGCCGCAACTTGCTTGCATGGCTGGATCGGCGTACGCGACGTCATTCTCGACTATGTCCCGCAGCGCATACCTCGCCTCGCGCTACTGTCACTCATCGCAGTACTCCTTGTCGCCAGTACGATCCGTCTGGGCCTGGTGATTGCCGCCCAGGTTTCACGATAAGAGGATATCCACCATGCACCTGCAGATCTATCGATACTCACCGGAAGACGGTCAGCCGCCGCGCATGCAGGATTACCGAATCACACCGGATCCTACCGACAGGAAACTCCTTGACGTGCTGATCCGAATCAAGACTATCGACGACAGCCTCTCCTTTCGCCGTTCGTGCCGCGAAGGTGTTTGCGGTTCCGACGCTCTCAACATCAACGGGCGGAATGGGCTCGCCTGCCTGACGCCGATTGAAGGGTTACGCGAACCAGTCCTTATCCGTCCACTGCCGGGATTACCAGTCATACGCGATCTCGTTGTCAACATGACCCAGTTTTTCGCCCATTACCACGCGATTAAGCCCTACCTGATCAACGACACAGCGCTGCCGGAACGCGAGCGCCTGCAGACCCCGGAACAACGCGAACGGTTGGATGGCCTGTACGAATGCATCCTCTGTGCTTGCTGCAGCACCTTCTGCCCTTCCTTCTGGTGGAATCCAAGCAAGTTCATCGGTCCAGCGGGACTCTTGCAGGCCTATCGGTTTATCGCCGACAGCCGCGATACAGCGACCGGTGAACGTCTTGACTACCTTGACGATGTCTACAAGTTATACCGTTGCCGCACCATCATGAACTGTACCGAAGTCTGTCCGAAGGGACTGAGTCCATCGCATGCTATTGAGCAGATTCGACGTGCGCTGCTCGACCGGAGTCTGTAGCTGCAGGACTCTGGAGAAGTGCCGCCTCTATCAATGGTCTTCCAGGAGGCGCCATGAAGTGGCGTAACGCTTTACTGAAACTTTCGCGTGAGCATCACCAAGCTCTCGTGTTCACCCTGCGTATCGCCAAGGCGACTGAGGCAAAATCGAATTCCGCACCAATGAAGTCCGTGCCAAAAACCCTGGAATTTGAGCTTGCGCCTGTCGTTGGTTAGATCTCCTATTGGGGGAGACAGGGTGAATGTCACTATTCAATAATATCTTGTAGATGGTGTTTTCTTGATGTGAATAGTCGGCCCTGCTGTCCCCATGCCGCAAACCCTCTCCGTTATTCAAATACGCTGTAGTTATCTATTCAACCAACCAAAGCACAAAATGACCTTTGTCGTTACCGAGAACTGCATCAAGTGCAAATACACGGACTGCGTGGTGGTCTGTCCCGTCGATTGCTTCCACGAGGGCAACAACTTTCTGGCGATTGACCCGGAAGAGTGTATCGATTGCGCGCTTTGCGTACCTGAGTGCCCCGCCGAGGCGATCTTCGCCGAACGCGATGTGCCGGCCAGTCAGCGTAAATTTGTCGAGCTGAATGCCGTACTCGCGAAAGCCTGGCCCGTGATTTCCGCCCGCCGTGAGCCCCTGGCCGATGCCGACAAGTGGAATGGGGTGGCTGACAAATTCGATCAACTCGAACGTTGATCTGTTGCATCGCTGACGATGCCAGGGTCCTCAGATATCTGGCGAGGACAGGCCGCCGTTTCTGACCGATAGCCGCCCGATCCGGCTTCGGCGTTAGCCGGTTGTGTCTCGGCAAATTGGCAGGGCTTCCGGCATCCACGGGCTGCTTATCGGGTTTTGCCCGATTTTCCGCGTCGACCGCGCCAGCCTCGCGCCCGGCTGTCACGGATTTGTCATCGCGGCGTCACGGTCCTTTCATCGAAGCTGACTATCGTGGCGCCATGCCCAGGTCAGATCCGTATTCCTCTCCGACATTCACCTCGGCACGCGGGCGTGCCAGGCGGATCGACTCTCGATTTTCTGCGCGAACACTCCGCCGAACAGACCTGTCCTGATCGGCGACATCGTCGACTTCTGGGCGATGAGCCGCAGCATCCACTGGACGCATGCGCAGAACACCGTGGTGCAGAAATTGCTGCGCCGCGCGCGCCACGGCGAGCGCGTGGTGTTCATCCCGGGCAATCACGACGAGGCGCTGCGCGAATACTGCGGCATCGTCTTCGGTGACATCGAGGTGGCCGACGAACATGGTGCACGACGACTGCCGACGGCCGGCGCTTCCTGCTGATCCACGGCGACGAATTCGACCAGGTGACGCGCCATCACCGCTGGGTCGCGGTGCTCGGCGACATGGCCTACAACTTGCTGGTGCGGCTCAACACTGGCTGTCGTGGGTGCGGCGCACGACTCGGCGTCGTCCGGCTACTGGTCGCTGGCCGGCTACGCCAAGCGCAAGGTCAAGACGGCGCTCAGCTTCATTTTCGATTTCGAGGAATCGGCCGTCCATCACGCCCGCGAGCGCGGCCTGCGATGGCGTCATCTGCGGCCACATCCACTGGGCGACGATGCGCGAGATCGACGGCCTCAGCTATATCAATTGCGGCGACTGGGTCGATACCTGCACGGCCATTGTCGAGCATTTCGACGGCCGCCTGGAACTGGTTGCCTGGGGAATGCGCAGCATGATCCCGGCGCTGGCTGTTCCGGCAGCCCGAACATGCGGAGGTTTGAATGCGCGTTCTGATGGTGTCCGATGTGTATTTTCCGCGGGTCAATGGCGTGTTCGACCTCGATCGAAACGTTCCGGCGCACGCTCGATGCGAACTTGGCATCGAGGTGCGCCTGGTCGTGCCGCGCTACGCCGACGAAGCGGACGAACCCGGCGTCGTCCGTGTTCCCGGGCGGCCCGTTCCGGGCGACCCGGAGGACCGGCTGGTCGGCTGGCGGGCCATGCAGCGCGAAGTGCTGGCGGCGGCCCGCGACTGCGACCTGATCCATGTTCAGACCCCGTTCGTCGCCCATTACGCCGGACTCAAGGCGGCCCGAACGCTTGGGTTGCCGGTGATGGCAACATATCACACGCTGTTCGAGGAATACCTGCAGCACTATGCCGCGTTCCTGCCCGCCGGCTGGCTCAGGGGTCAGGCGCGCGCCTTTTCGCGGCGCCAGTGCAATGCGCTGGATACCGTGGTCGTACCATCGACGGCGATGCGGCAACGTCTGGAATCCTATGGCGTGACGACTCCGCTGCACGTGCTGCCAACCGGAATCCCGACCGCGCAATTTGCCCGCGGCGACGGGGCAGACTTCCGGCAGCGCCATGGCATTCCGCCGGGGCGGCCGGTGGTGCTGTTCGTCGGGCGGGTGGCGCATGAAAAAAATATCGGCTTCCTGCTCGAAGCGCTGGCGCATACGCGCCGCCTGCGTCCGGACGTACTGCTGGTGGTAGCTGGCGAGGGTCCGGCGCTGGCCGACCTGCAGGCGCAGGTCAAGATGCTCGGGCTACAGGATGCCGTCAGCTTCATCGGCTATCTCGATCGCCGTGAGGCCTTGCCGGATTGTTATGCGGCGGCCGATGTCTTTGCCTTCGCCTCGTGCACCGAGACCCAGGGACTGGTCCTGCTCGAAGCGATGGCCGCGGGGTTGCCTGTGGTCGCGTTGTCCGAAATGGGGACGACGGATATCCTCGATTCCGGGCGTGGCTCAATTTCACCGCCCGCCATTCCGCAGGTCTTCGGCGAAACGCTGGCGCACGTCCTGAATCACCCTGCAGCCTGGCAACATCTGGGCGATGATGCGGCACGCTTTGCGCACGAATGGTCGGACGTTGCCATGGCCGGCCGCATGGTGGCACTCTATCGCCAGGTGGCGGGCGTGAAATTTGCCCCTGATCAACCGTTGACCGCGCCGCGAAGCAAGTCCCCTTGGGGGGCAACAGCCTGACCCGGCGCGCCCGGATCAGTGGCCGGCCGCGCTACCGACCAGTTGATTGACGGCGCGCAGGCGCTCGGCCATGACGCGCATGACCTGGGTGGCAAAGAAAGGCGTCTGCTGAACCAGAAACTGGAAGCGCTTTTCGTCCACCGCGACGAACTCGCAGTCGCTGGTGGCGACCACGGTCGCTGAACGTGGCCCTGGCGAGACGATCCCCATTTCGCCAACGATGCTTCCATGTTGCAGGGACTCGACGACCTGGCCATTGACCATGACGTCAGCAGTGCCCTTGCTCAGGACGAACATCAGGTGCCCTTCGTCGCCGGCGCTGAACAGGGATTGACCGGCGGGAACCGGGACGATCGTCGGGTTGTGCGAAAAGAGTTCGAAGAAAATCATGTCCGGCGCTTTCCTGGGGGCTGAAAAATTTGTTTTAGCATAGTGCCCGGACTTTTTTCTTTACAGAATTGTTACAGCCGTGGCGTCGATAAACCGTTTCAAGGAATGATCATCGGCAATTCTTACTGGGATGTGACAGTAACTGTCATCACGGCGTAGCGCGGGCTGATTAGCGTAAGCATATTTCCGGAGCTGTCATGCGCGATCGTTCGCCGCCAGAATTTGGCCTTGATCCGGCCAATGAGTCTCCATTCAAGGGCAAGACCGGCTTGCGCCGTGTCCTGAATGCCTTTGGCTATTCGCTGGCCGGCCTCAAGGCCGCGTATCTCTGCGAGGACGCCTTCCGCCAGGAAGTGTGGCTGGCGCTGCTGCTGATACCGTCAAGCTTTCTGTTGCCGGTGCCGTGGCTGGGGCGTGCCCTGATGATCGCCAGTGTCTTGCTGGTGCTGGTCGTCGAACTGCTCAATTCAGCGATCGAGGCGGTCGTCAACCGTGTCAGCCTGGAGAATCACCGCCTCGCCAAACGTGCCAAGGACATCGGCAGCGCGGCGGTGCTGGTCGCGCTGCTCAATGTGCTTGTGGTTTGGGCTTGTGTCGGGTTCGCCGTGACATGACGCGGCTCGTCTATTTCCAGAGCTCCGGTTTCTCGCCCTGCCCCTTCATGTGCTCGGCCTTGTTCTGCAGGAATCGCTGGAATTCCGGTTCCTTGCGGTAAGCACCGCTACCGACATACTCGAACGACGATGCAAAGTGGAAGGGGCGCAGATAGGTTTCGAGGCGGAATACCTCCTTGCCCGCATTGTCGAAAAACACCACGCTCGGTGTGTAGGCGATCTTGAGCGACTTGGCCCAGGCTTTGGCGCTGCTCTGTTTGCCGTCCGGCGTCACGATGGCTTCGCGGTCGGATAGCGAGAAGCGTGCGACATCGAATTGTTTGAGCGCAGCCAGCGTGTTTTCGCGCTTGAAACCTTCGTCGTGCAGTTCGTCGCAGGGGGCGCAGTGGGGGGTTTCGAACAGCACGGCAAGCGGCTTGCCGCCCGGTTTGCGGCGCAAATCGAGGGGCTGGCCGGCGGTGGCCTTGAGAAAGAAAGGCTCATCGGTTAGCGTCGTCCGCGCGCCCGTGGCCGGCACGGCCTGCATGTGCTCGGCAAAGCCGATCTTGCCCTCCAGTCGTTGCGCCGAATAATCGAGCGCGGCGGAAAAGCGATGCGGCGGGTAATAACCGTTGATCCGCGCGATGGTCGCGCCCTTCTCGTCGAGCAGCAGGATGGTGGGCGTGAACTGCACCTTGAGATGCTTGGCGAGATCCTTCTCCTTGCGCGTCACGCCGTCGAACCAGACGGTTTCGCGGTCGCCCCAGATATTGAGGCCGATGGCGACGAATTTCGCCTTGGTCTTGTCGACGATCGCCTTTTGCGTGAAGTTGGTCTCCAGCAATGTCTTGCAGTAAGGGCAGCCATCCTGACCAAAATACACCAAGAGGCGCTTGCCGCTCTTTTTGGCAGTGGCGGCATCTTCGGGAAAATTGAGGAAGGTCTCGGCAAAAAAGGGCGGCAGATCGACCGCATCCGGACTTCCGGCCGCCTGTGCAAGTGCTGGCGCCGGCAGGAGGGCGGTAATCGACAACACGGCAACAGCAAGTGCGGCGAACAGATAATTTTTCATTCCTGGGTCTCCTGCGGTTTGATCCTTGGCCGCGCATGGCCGACGGGGAGAGTGTATTTTGGCATGCCGATTGTTACAATGCTCCGCTTAAGATTCCTCCAGCGTCGGCCAGATACCCACGGGATGATTGGCCGTTTCCTTTGTTCCTACATTCGAGATCAAGATGCAACCTACGGTCAAACCCAAGAATCCCAATTTCTCCTCTGGTCCGTGCAGCAAGCGTCCGGGCTACAACGTCGCGACCCTGCAACTCGATACCCTGGGTCGTTCGCACCGCTCAGCACTGGGCAAGAAGGCGCTCGGCCTGGCGTGTTCCGAGACGGCGCGCATTCTGGGTCTGCCCGAGGGCTACCGGGTTGCGGTCGTGCCGGCTTCGGACACGGGCGCGGTGGAGATGGCGCTGTGGTCGCTGCTCGGG
>CAVSFS010000031.1:0-9089 GCA_963727115.1 uncultured beta proteobacterium
GCGCCACCGTAAAGAAGCAGGCGCCGACGCCGGTCATGGCCAGCAGATCGCGCCAGATCACGTCGAAGCCCGCGCCCCGGTAGAGGATGGCCTGCGCCAGGCGGACGAAGTAAGTGGTCGGCGCGCCGAGCATGATGTTCTGCACCAGCTGCGGCATGCTCTCGCGCGGCGTGACGCCGCCGGACAGCAGCAGCAGCGGGATGATGCTGAGAATGACCAGCAGGCCGAACTGCGGCATCGAGCGGGCCAGCGTGCCGAGAAAAATGCCGATGGATGCCGCCGAGAACAGGTAGCAGGCGGCCGCCGCCAGGAACAGCGGCACCGAGCCGGCAATCGGCACCTTCAGCACCTGCTGCACCATCACCAGCAGCGCAAAGCGTTACGCCGACCAGCACCGCCAGCCCGTTGGCCCAGATCTTGGCCATCATGATCTCGAAGGGCGTCAGCGGCATGACCAGCAGGTGTTCGATGGTGCCGTGCTCGCGCTCGCGGATGAAGGCGGCGCCGACCAGGATGATGGTCAGCATGGTGACGTTGTTGATGACCTCCATGACGCCGCCGAACCAGACGCCGATCAGGTTGGGGTTGAAGCGCACGCGGGTGGTCAGCTTGATCGGCGATTCGGCTCGCGTCGCGGGTGCCGGTCAGGTATTCATTCACTTCGCCGAGCGCGATGGTCTTGATGTAGGTGGCGCCGATGAAGGCCTGGCTCATGAGCGTCGCGTCGATATTGAGCTGGATGTCGGGTTTGCGCCCGGTTTCCACGTCGTGCTGGAAATTGGGCGGGATGACCAGCGTGAAATTGTAGCGCCCGGAATCCATGCCCTTGTCCAGTTCGGCCAGCGTCGTCTGTTGCGGTGGACGGAAATACGGCGGGTAAAACGCGCCGACGATGCGCCGCGACAACGGCGACTGGTCTTCGTCCACCACCGCGATCGGCGCATTGCGCAATTCCTGCGAGGCGCCGGTCGCCGCCGTGTAGATGGCGCCCGAAAACGCCCAGCAGATCAGGATCAGCAGCACCTTGTCGGCGCGCAGGCTTTGCAGCTCCTTCAAGCCCAGGCGGTAGATGTTGGACTAGCGTGACGAAGCGCATGGCTATTTCTCCTGCTTCCTGAGCAGCGCCACCGAAAGCAGCGTCAGCACCGGGATGAAGCAGGCCAGCGCGATGAACTGCGGCCACAGATCGGCGAAGCCGAGCGCCTTGGTGAAGGTGCCGCGGCTGACGATCAGGAAATAGCTGGCCGGGAAGAACTGGCCGATCCAGTAGCTCGCCCCTTCCAGCGCCGCCACCGGCGTCGTCAGCCCGGAGAACTGACGGTGGGCAGGATGGTCAGGATCGCCGTGCCGAACAGCGCGGCGATCTGCGTGCTGGTGAAGGTCGAGATCAGCAGGCCGAAGCCGGTGGTGGCGATCACATAGAGCAAGGCGCCGAAGCTCAGCGCCAGCAGGCTGCCCTTGATCGGCACGCTGGAACATCAGCTGCGACTGGACGACCAGCAGCACGAAGCTGATCAGCGCCACGACGATGTAAGGCAGCTGTTTGCCGAGCAGGAATTCGAGGCGCGTCACCGGCGTGACGTAGAGGTTGGTGATCGAGCCGAGTTCTTTCTCGCGCACCACGCCGAGCGCCATGAGGATGGCCGGGATGAAGATCAGCAGCATCGGAATCACCGCCGGCACCATGGCGTAGATGCTCTTGAAATCTTGATTGTAGCGGTAGCGGGAAACGATATTGACCGGCGTCAGGCCGTCTCGACGCCGGTCGCTTCGCGAATGATCTGCTGCACGTATTGCAGGTGCATGCCCTGCATGTAGCCGCTCATCGTTTCGCCGCGAAACGGCATGGCGCCATCGACCCAGACGCCGATTTCCGGCCAGTGGCCGCGCTCGCAGATCGCGGCCGAAATCGGCGGGAATGTCGATGGCCAGCGCCAGTTCGCCGTTGCGCATGCGCCGGTCGAGATCGGCATCGTCGAGGATGCGGCGGGCGCTCGATGAAATAGCGCGAACCGGCGATGTTCTGGATGTAGTCGCGGCTTTCCGGCGACTGGTCGCGGTCGAGCGCGGCAAAGCGCAGGTCTTCGACATCGAGCGAAATGCCGAAGCCGAGCACGAACATCAGCAGCACCGAACCGAGCAAGGCAAAGGTCAGGCGGATCGGGTCGCGGCGGAGTTCCAGCGCTTCGCGGTAGGCGTAGCCGAGCAGGCGGCGCGGGCTGAAGGCGCTCGGACCTGGCATTGCGGACTGTTGTCCGGCCTGTTGCAGGTCGACCGTCGGCATTTTTGCCTGTTTTTCGGGGTCGACCGCGCCCCGCACGTATGTGCCTTGCGGAAGTGCCGGTGCAGTTTCTCGACCCCCGTCGCTTCTTCCAGATAGCTGATGAAAGCCTCCTCCAGGTTGGCTGCGCCGCGGCCGCGCATCAGGCCTGCCGGGGTATCGCTGGCCAGCACCTGGCCGGCGTGCATCAGCGAGATGCGGTCGCAGCGCTCGCCTTCGTTCATGAAATGCGTCGAGATGAAGATCGTCACGCCCTGCTGGCGCGACAGGTCGATCAGCAGCGCCCAGAATTCGTCGCGCGCGACCGGATCGACGCCGGAGGTCGGCTCGTCAAGGATCAGCATTTCCGGCTCGATGCACCACCGCCACGGCCAGGGACAGACGCTGGCGGATGCCAAGCGGCAGCGCGTCCGGCAGGCTGTCGGCATAGGTCGCCAACCCGAAATCGCTGCATCAGCTCGGCGATGCGCGGGCCGCGCCGGTCTCCGGCAGAAGTGAAACAGCCGGGCGTGCAGATCAAGGTTCTGCCGCACCGTCAGTTCGCCGTAGAGCGAAAAGGACTGCGACATGTAGCCGACCTGCTTGCGCGTTTCGAGATCGCCGCGCATCGACGGCCTTGCCGAACAGCTTGCGCCGCGCCCTCGGTCGGCGGCAGCAGGCCGGTCAGCATTTTCATCGTCGTCGTCTTGCCGCAGCCGTTGGAACCGAGAAAGCCGAAGATTTCGCCGCGCTCGATCTTGAAGGTGACATGGTCGACCGCCGTGAAAGCGCCGAAACGCTGCGTCAAGCCCATCGCGCTTCGATGGCCGACGTCGCCGCCATCGCCGACGCGCGGCGGAATCACCAGTGTCATTGTGGCCGTGCCGGCGTTCCTCCGGCAGCAGGCTGGATGAATGCGCTCTTCGAGCGTCGTCTGTCCCGGTCTGTGCCTTGCAGTTCGGCCGGCGTGCCGGTGCCGAGCACCTTGCCGCCGTCCATCGCCACCAGCCAGTCGAAGCGCTCGGCTTCCTCCATGTAGGCCGTCGCCACCAGCACGCTCATGCCGGGCCGGCGGGCGCGGATGCGCTCGATCAGTTCCCAGAACTGGCGGCGCGACAGCGGATCGACGCCGGTGGTCGGCTCGTCGAGAATCAACAGGTCCGGATCGTGGATCAGCGCGCAGCACAGGCCGAGCTTTTGCTTCATGCCGCCGGACAGCTTGCCCGCCGGCCGATCGCTGAACGGCGCCAAACCGGTGCTGTCGAGCAGATTCGGCGATGCGCTGCGTCGCGCTCGCGCTTGCCCCTGCCCGAACAGCCGGCCAAAAAAATCGACATTCTCGAATACCGACAGCGTCGGGTACAGATTGCCTGCCCAGCCCCTGCGGCATGTAGGCGATGCGCGGCGCGACTTGAGGCGCGAAAACGGCGCGTCGCCGATATCGCCGCCCAGCACTTCAACCGTGCCCGCCTGAATCTGCGCGCGCCCGCGAAACGAGCGCCAGCAGCGTCGACTTGCCGACGCCATCCGGCCCGATCATACCGACCATGCAGCCGGCCGGCAAAACAACATCAACCGCCTCCAGCGCCGTCACGGCACCGTAACGATGGCTGACGCCGGCAAGACTGGCGACCGGCACGCGGTCCATGCCGTCCTACTTTCCGTCGAGCCGCAGGTTGGCCGGCCACGGCGTGTTGGCGTCGAGCCGCACATAGGCGACGCCAGGCATGCCGCCCTTGGCCAGATCGCGATGCGCCGCCAGCCAGGCCGGGTCGGGCTTGACCTTGATGCGGAACATCAGCTTTTCACGTTCGGTGCGGGTTTCGACTTCACGCGGCGTGAATTGCGCCTTCGGCGCCACGAAGCTGACGACGGCCGGAATCGGCTGCCCCGGCAAGGCATCGAGCACGATGCGCGCCTCGCTGTTCAGCGCCACCTGGCCGGCCTTGTCGGTCGGCAGGTAGATGGTCATGTACATGTCGGAAAGATCGAGCAGCGTCAGCGCCTTGCCGCCCGCCGCCAGCACCTCGCCCGGCTCCGCCAGCCGATACAGCACGCGGCCGCTGATCGGCGCCTTCAGCGAGGTATCGTTCAGCGTCGCCTGCAGGCTCTCCACCTTGGCCACTGCAGCAGCCACCGCCGCATCGGCCTCGGCCACCCGGCTCTGCGCCTGATCCATGCCGGCCATCGCGCCTTCCATAGCGGTCTGATCCGTATCCAGCTTGCTGCGGCTGATAAAGCCCTTGTCGACCAGGCTCTCGGAACGCTTCAAGGTCTTGCCGGCCAGCGACACATCGGTACGCGACTTGCGCACCCCGGCCTGCGACTCTTCCACCGCCTTCTGCGCCTGCGCTACCTGCGCCTCGGCCGCCCGCAACTGGGCGCGCAGATCGTCGGCATCCAGCCGCGCCACCACCGCCCCCGCCTCGACCATATCGCCCTCGCGCGGCCCCAACTCTGCCAAGGCGCCCGGCAATCTTGGTCGCAATATCAACCTCAACCGCCTCCAGCCGCCCGTTCCCGGACGCAAACCCCGCCGGCAGGCCCGCCGGACGCTGCTGATAGAGGAAATAGCCACCTGTTGCGGTCAACGCCAAAAACAGGCCAAAAATGAAAACCTTCCCGAAGCGCCCGCGTTCCATAAGTCACCCGATCAGTTACTGACCATTTGGTCATTATTCAGATGAATTATAGGCCGGGGAAGACGACAAGGCTTGCCGTAGATCAATTTTCTGGGGAGTTGATCCGGCTGTCGTTCGCAGGCCATTTCTGCCGTTTCGTTTGATGAGGATTTGGCGGCGGGTAGCTATTCGGCCTCAGCGGCCATTTGGCTTCTTCGCCCCCATCGGCCGCAATGGAACGGTCAGCGGCCGTAGGTCAGGTAAGTGGCCCGAATGACCGCTCCTTTCTTCAGCCTATAGCCGCACCCGACCCTCAACTGTCGTTCGGGTTTTGGGCCCCACCGGCCGGAATGCAGCGGTAGAAGTCAAGCGGCCGTCAGCGTCCTTCCTGAAAATCGCCCCGCAGGGCTTTGCGTTTCCTTTCTGCGTCAGCTTCTGGTCAATGCGTCGTTCAACCGGGTCGCGCCAAACAGAATGATCTTGAGCTGTTGAACGAAGTTTTCCGACATTTCGGCTTCGAGCAGGGCCTGGTCGGGGGGCAGGTCGAGAACGTCGGTTGCCGCCGCGAGCATGGTCATCACGATCATTCCGCAAACCATCTGCAAACTTGCCGTCGGCAGTTGCGCGTAAAGGCCGCGCATCCGGAAATCCTGCGCCATTTCATTGGTGAAATGGGTGACGTCATTGCGAATCGCCAGGCGCAGTATGCGGCTGCCCCCGGAACGCTCGCTCGAGATGAACAGGAACTGCAAGCGGTTCAGCTTCACGTACTCGAGATAGACGCTGACCGAACGCCGCAGCATGTCGCTCGGCGCCACATCCATCTTGCGTGCCTCACGCAACAGCCGACGCAGCGTAATCCCCACGTCTTCAACCAGCACCAGGCCCAACTCGTCGGTATTGCGAAAGTGGCGGTAGAAGGCATTGGGAACCACGCCGGCTTCGCGGGCGATTTCACGCAATCCAAGACTGGTGAAACTGCGCCCCTCGCCCATCAGGGTCAGCGCGGCCTGCAGGAGCCTGGCGCGAGTCAAGTCCTTACGCGCGCTGCGTGGCAGGGGCTCGGGATCCTTCGATGCAGCTTTTCTGGGTGGCATGGCAGCGCTCCTGCTTCCATATATTGAAACACTCGTATCTGAATAAATACGTTTGGTTGCAAAAAATATATTTAACAATCAGATGAATACACGGCTACTAGAAAAATTGAGTTGCCATTCTAATATTTTGGTGTACGCTTGTACACAACTTGTCGTAACCTGACGAAACCGGCCGCACGGCGCAGCTCGCACGCAGCGCGCAGCGCCAGGCCACTCTGTCACATTCTCGAAAGGCCGCACCATGCCGACCTATAAAGCTCCCCTGCGCGACATGCGCTTCCTGATCAACGAGGTACTCGACTACCCCGCGCACTACGCCGCGTTGGCGAACGGCGGCGAAGCCACGCCCGACATGGTGGATGCCATCCTTGAAGGCGCTGCCACCTTGTGCGAGGAGGTCCTCGCGCCGATCAATCTTTCCGGCGACCAGGAGGGCTGCCACTTCGAGGCCGGCGAAGTCACGACCCCGGCTGGCTTCAAGGAAGCCTACCGCCAGTTCGTCGACGGCGGCTGGCAGGGGCTTTCATTTCCGACGGAATACGGCGGCCAGGGGCTGCCGACATCGCTCAGCCTGTTCAAGACCGAGATGATGGGCGCCGCCAACTGGTCGTTCAACATGTATCCGGGACTGAGCCTGGGCTGCATCAATACCCTTTTGCGCTACGGCACCGAGGCACAGAAATCGCTCTATCTGCCATCACTCGTCAGCGGCGAGTGGACCGGCACCATGTGCCTGACCGAGCCGCAGTGCGGCACCGATCTGGCGCAGATCAACACCAGGGCCGAGCCGCAACCCGACGGCAGCTACAAGCTCACCGGCACCAAGATGTTCATCTCGGCCGGCGAGCACGATCTGGCCGGGAATATCGTGCACATCGTCCTCGCCCGCTTGCCGGGCGCACCGGCCGGCACACGCGGAATTTCGCTGTTCGTCGTGCCGAAGTTTCTTGTCGCCGAAAACGGCTCTGCCGGCCAACGCAACACCGTCAGTTGCGGCTCCATCGAACACAAGATGGGAATTCGCGGCTCGGCAACCGCCGTACTGAATTTCGACGAGGCAACCGGGCACCTGATTTTCGAACCCAACAAGGGCCTGGAAGCCATGTTCACCTACATGAACACCGCCCGACTCGGAATCGCGATCCAGGGCGTCGCCCACGCCGAAGCGTCGTTTCAGGGCGCGCTGGCCTATGCCAAAGACAGACGATCAATGCGCGCCCTCTCGGGAAAGAAGGAACCCGAGGCCAATGCCGACTCGCTGATCTGGCACGCCGATGTGCGACGCATGCTGCTGACCCAGAAGGCCATCGCGGAAGGTGGTCGGGCGATGATCTATGCTGCCGCCCAGACCGCCGACCTGATGTTCAACGCCACGCTCGAAAACGACCAGGCCAGCTACGAACACTACGACAACGAGCTCGGCTTCTACACCCCCATCCTCAAGGGCTTTCTTACCGAAATGGGCCTCGAAGCCGCCAATATCGGCATGCAAGTGTTCGGCGGGCACGGCTATATTCACGAGCACGGCATGGAGCAGATCGCCCGTGATGCACGCATCTCCACCCTGTACGAAGGCACCACCGGCATCCAGGCGCTCGACCTGCTTGGCCGCAAGGTATTGATCGGCACCAAGGGAAAGTGCGTGCGCGAATTCACGCGCATCATGCTGCGCCAGGCAAGGCCGAACCTGCTTGCGCGGGGGCCCATCGGCACCATGGCGCGCTCGACCATGAAACGCGCCATGGAGTGGAACATGCTCACTTTGCGCATCATGCTGCGGGCGGGCAAGGATCGCGATCTTGTGGGGTCGGCCAGCGTCAACTACCTGATGTATTCAGGCTACGTCATGATGGGGTATTTCCTCGCCTTGCAAGCGGAGAAAGCGCAAACGCTGTTGCTCAGCGGCAAGGGAAGCGAGTCTGCGGATTTCTATCGCGCCAAGATCCAGACTGCCGCGTTCTACTTCGACCGCATTTTGCCCCGTGCCGACGCGCATCGCACGAGCGCACTGGCACCGACGCATTCGCTGATGGAGATGGACAACGGGAATTTCGCGTTCGCGTGATTCAGGGTCAGGATGGGTGACGGCCATCGCGTCACCCCCGTAGAGCAAAGGAGAAATCATGGTTACCCCGGCAAAGTCATCGACCAGGTCAGCCGCCACTGCCGTCGTCAGGACGTCAGCCAAGGACGTCGCTCCCGTACCGGCCAAGACACCGCGCACGGCCAAAGCCAGGGCCACCACTTCCACCGGGCCGTCACTGCGCTTCTATCACTCGGAGGTGCTGCGCGAGAAAACCAACACGGTCTTGTCGGCACTGGAGTCACAGCCAGGTCACCCCCATCACGGCGAGGCCATCGCCGACCTGGTCACGCATCTGATCGAAGCGGGGATGGATTACTACTTCCTGAAGCCCCTCAAACAGGCCGAAGTCGGCTTTGTCGCCGAGCAGTCGGCCCGGCTTGGCATATCGGGGGCGGTCAAGCTCGTCAGTTCGGTCAGTCGCAAATTCATCATCCGCATGGACCAGACACAACTGCTGGTGGTTGCCACCCATATCCGCTCTCTTGCCGTTTCGTGACAGCAGCAGGTACGGATTTCCCACCGTTCATCCCGGCAATCGAAACCGTTGCCACTCACGGACGGTCCGCCGCCCAACGCCTAGCGCGCGTCCCTGACCCTTACCCGCCCCGCCAGCCACATGCTGAGCACCGCAGCCGCGACGGCGATGTAACCGACCAGTCGGCAATGCGAAGGGGTGCGGACTCTCAAGGCGCATTCCGCCAATGACCGCAGTGGCCGAATAGCACGCACGCCAGACCCTGAACAACCACCGACTCCTGCAAAAAAGACGCTACGCACCCCAATCCGCCAAGTTCGGTTTCCTGACCAGCCGCTCCAGCAAGGCCATCGCCGCTTCGATCCCGCCCAGCGCTGCGGGCGTCATTTCCGCACCCAGCTCGAAGCCTTCCCCGCGCACGCACAGCACGAAGGAAGGCGGCGGTTCCGTGCCTTCCATCTGGCGATAGACCTGCAGCACGGCCTGCGGCGGCAGGGCGTGGGTGGTGTGGATGGGTACGGTAGACGGGAAAATTTGCTCGAAAATGAAA
>CAVSFS010000032.1:0-22554 GCA_963727115.1 uncultured beta proteobacterium
CTAAAGGTGTCTCGCTTTGTCTCTGCCGATAGGCGCTTCACGGCTGTTGAATACTACTCGTTAAGAATGGAATCGAATCATGGATAAACTGAAAATCACTTATTTCGATTTTCCAGGAGGACGTGCGGAACCGGCACGGCTCGCGCTGCACATCGGCAGGGTCGAGTTAAAAGATTATCGTTTTGCGTCGAGTGACTTTCCGGAAGTCCGTAAGACGACACCCCTGAATCAGGTGCCGACCCTGCACATTAATGATCTGCAGATCACACAAAGTGATGCAATCACCCGCTACGTCGGGAAACTGACTGGTTTGTATCCCGAAGTCACTAGTGTCCGGTTAAAACGTGAATAAATTCAATTGGTTGCGATGTCATACCCGTTGGGAATTGTAGTCGCTGGCCGGAAAGGCTTGCTGCAAGGGCATTTTCTCGAAAAGGGTGACGGAAAAAATCTGTAGCAAAGTGTAGAGCGAGGCGTCGAGATTGAGGCGTCTTTTTGACGATGGCGACGAGCACATAGACCGACACGGCGATCCAGATTTGCGTCTTCACCGCGTTCTCCGACGTGCCGTAGAACTGCTTGATCCGCAGATGCTGCTTGATCCATTTGAAGAACAGTTCGACCTGCCAGCGGCTCTTGTAGAGCGCGCAGATGGTGGCTGCCGGCAAGCGTCAAATGGTTGGTCAGGAAGACCAGCGTCTTGCCGGTCTCGGGATCCTTGAAGCGGATGCGGCGCAGATGCTCGGGATAGTCCTGTCGGGTGTAGAAGCCGTCGAGCGCGATGGTCTGATCGCAGATGATGCCGGTCGCGCGATCCGTCGGCGCCGAATAGACGCGATGAAACATCAGTGTTCGACTTGGCGCGGGTGACGAAGAAGGCGCCTGCCTGATGCAACGCATGCAGGCGTGCGAAGTCGACGTAGCCGCGATCCATGACGTAGATGGCGCCCGGCTCCGGCACCAGCAGGTCGAGGGCATGCACATCGTGCATTTTGCCGTCGGAGATGTGGATGAAGCTCGGGATGTTGCCGCGCAGATCGAGCAGCGTGTGCATCTTCACCGCCGCTTTGGTCGTGCGAAAGTGCGCCCACGGAAACAGCGACAGGCACAGGTCGATGGTCGTCGAGTCCAGAGCATAGACGCGTGTTCGTCAGATCGAGCCCAAGGTCCTCGCTGGCGTAGAGCTCGCGGGCCTGCGCAATCAGGACGCTGCGCGAAGTCGGCGTAGATGCGCCAGTCGCGCGACTCGTTGGCATCGGCCAGCGTCGAGCGTGCTCACCGGCTCGCGAAAGCCCATGTGATAGAGCTTCGCGGCCTGAGCCGCCAGGCAGGCCTCGATGTCGCGCAGACTCTCGCGGTAGGTCAGTTGCGCAAAGGCCATGACCCGGAATTGCTCGGCGCAGGTCAGCGTCCGCACGCCATGGTCGCCGCCATAGCCGCTGCGACGATTCGATGAAAGGTCTGTCCACGGCAGAAAATCCATGAGCTGGGCGAACAGCGTCTTGCCAGTGTTCATGGCAGCCTCCGAGCCAAAGCCCGGAAGTCTGGCGAAATGTCGCCGACCAAATTCAAATCGAAGACACCCCTCGATCGCTCGGAAACCCGCTTCAGTCATGGCTTTCAGCGATTCATCCATCAATTAACCGGACAGTAGTGGATATGAATATCAAATTGGTGGCCACGCTCGGCATGAACGGCGAGGCCCTGAAGAATGCTCGCGAGAATTTGGTGGCCGGAGCGTTGCCACAGTACTTGCGATGGCTGCAGCATCAACTTGAAAGCCACGGCGGCGAGTATTTTGCAGACGACCGCCTCACCATTGCCGACCTGAAAGTATTCGTCGTAGTGCGCGGACTAGCTCAGGTCAGTTGGAGTATATTCCGATCAATTTGATAGAAACCGTAGCACCGAAGCTCAAAACGCACATGCAGCGCATCGGCAACATTCCAGCGATCGCTCAATATTATGCAGAGCTCGGTGTAGCCTGATTCGCTATGCCTCTACGCTTGGTTCAATAACTGCCAAGTCTGGATACACACTGGTCGGTTGCAAAGTCGTAGAGTTGCAAATCGAGCAAGCTCCAACAGCCTAGACGGCCAACCCTCCCCCTCTCCCCAACCGGCCGTCTTGAAAGCCTCGCACTCCCTCCCCCGGTGCGGGGCTTTCGCCTTATTGGGCCGGATGAACTGCCTCGCTGATGCACCATAAGTTGCCCAAGGCCTCTCGATTGCGCCAAGCCGGCCCGAATGGAGCTGCAATTTCTCAAAAAGTGTGAAATGCACCACGGGGACTCTGATGTGCATGGCGATAAGCTACATATCTCGAGGAGGAACTGTCATGGCGAGTCAAGGACGGATATCGTTAACAGAAATGTACCTGAAGCCACGTTGGGTAATGATCATTGCACCGAACAGCCTGATATGCGCAACATGGCCTTTACGCTATTTCATCACAAGACCGCAATGAGTGACGACCACTGGAAACAGATTGGGGTCTTACTTCAGAAAGCGAACGAAGAACGATCGAAGGTTGTTTGAGGTTCCCACGAAATTTCGTTTTCCAAGGTTCCTCGCACTCGCTCTCCCGGTGCGGGGCCTCAGACCGTTATCGCAGCAGCGCCCCTACACCTTCCTGTATCATCGAACGAAAGTTGCGGCAGGTTGCTCAGGCCTTGTATCTCACCACATCGCGCCGGGACAGTCAGTGCCTCGGTTTGACGAAAGTGAGGAGGACAGGATGAAACGACAATTACAGGAGTTCAAAGAAATGATTACCGTACCCCCCACACTGCGGCGAATGGCTCTCCTTGTCTCCATCTGCGTTCTCGCTGCCTGCAGCAAGGTTACCGCCGAGAATTACGCCAAGATAAAGGCAGGCATGTCATACAACGAGGTCTCTGGCATCCTTGGCAATCCAACGAGCTGCGATGATGCCTTAGGCTTCAAATCCTGTAATTGGGGTGATGCCAACAGCCATGTCACCGTCCGTTTCGCAGGTGATGCCGTAATCCTGCACTCAGCAGAGAACCTCCGCTAAGGCGGCACCGCCAAACCCCGATACACGCTGTTGCAAGCCGTTACTTGAGCTGGTGTAGTTGCGCCGGTATTTTGCACACATGCGCTGACCAGACATCAGCCTGACGGCCAACCCCCTCCCTCCCCAACGGGCCGTCCTGAAAGCCTCGCACTCCTCCCTGGTGCGGGGGACATCGAGTACTGGTCGTGTGAAGCCAGACCAGAAGGTTAGTCGATGTCTAACCAGATCGGACCATTTGGTGCTATTTTCTACAGTAGTCACCTTCGTCCGGTGACGCCATACAGGAGAGAAGCATGATTCGGTTCTTGTCGCTAGTGGCCCTGAGTTCAACGCTCTTGGCGTCGCCGGCCAGTGCGGTTGTCTATTGCAAAACGGTCGGCGTGCCGAAAGGCTGTGTAGCGCGGCCTGCCGCTGCCGTAGCGACCCCCGGTGTCGGTGCGCCGGGAGTCGGTGTTGCACCCGGTGTTGGGGTTGGTGCCCCGGGCGTGGGCATAGCTCCCCATGCTGGCGTAGGGGCGCCCGGGGTAGGTATTGCTCCTGGCGTAGGGGTAGGCGCTCCCGGTGTTGGCGCTGAGCCTTACAATCGAGGTGAACCCGTAGACCGTCCGGGGCGCCGCTGACAACCAAATCAGCCAACTGAAGTATCGCAATACTAGGTCTGTGGAGTGTCTAGAGAAGCGGTTTGAGCGGCGATGGTGGCAGGATGAAAAATATGGGAAGAGTGACAGCGGATAGGCGAGATGACGAAGCAATCGAGTTTTTCTGAACTGGAATATGCCGCGAAGAAGAAGCAGACGCGCCGGGATCGATTTCTGAGCGAAATTGAAGCGGTCACGCCTTGGGCATCGCTGGTGAAGCGGACATTGCTCCCTTTTACCCGAGCTCGGCGGACGTGGCCGCCCGCCTATTGGTCTGGAGCGGATGCTGCGCATGTATGTTGCGCAGCAATGTTTTGGCTTGTCGGATGAAGGAGCGGAAGATGCACTTTACGACAGTCAGGCCATTCGTCGCTTTGTCGGTATTGACCTGGGCCGAGAAACCGTACCGGATGCCACCACCCTCCTTAATTTCCGCCACTTGCTGGAAGCGCACCAACTGACCGAATCGATCTTCAATACCATCAACGCCCATCTGGCCGAGAAAGGCCTGTTTCTGCGCGAGGGCACCATCGTCGATGCCACGCTGATCGCAGCGGCACCCTCGACCAAGAACAAGGAAGGAAAACGCGACGGCGAGATGCACCAGACCAGGAAAGGCAACCAGTGGTATTTCGGCATGAAAGCGCATATTGGTGTGGATGCCCAGTCAGGACTGGTCCATACCGTCATCGGTACTGCTGCAAATGTTAACGACATCACCCAGGCCCAGGCGCTCCTGCACGGCGATGAAACCGATGTCTTTGGCGATGCGGGTTACCAAGGAGTCGAGAAGCGCGAAGAGAATCTGGCATTACCGGTAACCTGGCATGTCGCGATGCGACCGGGGAAACGCAAGGCATTGCCCGAAACGACCGAGGGCGAATTGCAGGAGTGGATCGAACATACCAAGGCCAGCATTCGTGCCAAGGTCGAGCATCCGTTTCATGTGGTGAAGAACTTGTTTCGTCATCGCAAGACGCGCTACAGAGGGTTGGCCAAGAATACGGCCCAATTGTTTACGCTGTTCGGCTTCGCCAATCTGGTGCTGGCGCGTCGATGGCTACTCGAGGCTAACACCCAAGGTGCGTCCTGAAAACGGGAAATGAGCAAAACGCCGCGCAAAAACAGGTACTGGACAGCAAAAACCAGCCTGTTTCCCAATCAAATCAGCCTCGCCCGCCTCACGCTTCGGGACTAGGTGAATTGTTCAGGGCGATTCAGATCGCCATCACCCTGGTAGCGCTTGTGGTGTCGGCACGCCTGTCCGCTTTTCATCGGCGGCGCTTCCGGTCAAGATTGCCAAGTAGTCGGCTGGCTAAAGTGATGCCCTTCAACGACCTTGAGAAAAAACGAATCGAGAACGCCCTGGACAAATTCCTGGCCAAGCGGCGTCCCCCATCGCACATCCGCAAGGAACTCGACATCGGCTTTGCCCTAACTGGCCAGAGTGTCGAGCTTCTCGAAATCCGTCCTCAATGGGACGATCCGGCGATCATTCATAGGCGCCCTTTCGCCAAGGCCACTTACGTCAAGGCTCAGGATTGCTGGAAGATTTTCTGGATGCGAGCCAGCTTGAAGTGGCAGGGGTATGAGGCGACACCTACCGTGTCCTCGATCGATGAATTCCTGGCCGTAGTCGATCGGGATCAGTATGGGTGCTTCTGGGGTTGATTTCTGTCTCGCCTGGGGTGACCAAACTTCCGCATGCATCCAAACTCGACCGTTACCCCACCCAGACAAGACACTAAACATTGCGGCAAAGCGATCCTGCATCTGGCTTCAGCACGCTTTCCGCGATACCGGAAACGCATTGCTGAATTTCCTCGATAGTGAAGTGTTCGTACAGGCGGCGCGCATAGATGGCGGGCAGCGGCACCATCCGCTGCTGCCCATCGGGCAGGGTTATATTGACCCCCATCAGCGTGCGTGCCTTATTCCCATCCAATGATTCGACGAGACAGCGCTGCTCCACCATCAAGGCATCGTACTCATCCTCGAGTAGATCGACGACTTCGTCCGCCAGATCATCGGACAATGCCACCACAAAGCCTTCTATCTGATCAGCCCGAACTTCGCTGGCAATACCCTGCCCGGCAACAATTTTCAGGAAGCGATCACGCAAGCTTTCATCAAAAAGAATGTATTCGATCATCAGTATTGCACTCCGGATTTTCCATGTTTAGCCCAATCCAAAATCTGGCCGACATTGGAACCCTCTTGTAAAATTTGCGGTAGGCCAAATTAGTCTCTCATCCCGAAATCGTCAAGACGGTGTTGCAAAACGTCAGGTTAGGCGCGAAACACGACCAACTCATTTGCTGGATAGCCCTTACCACGCTCCTGCTGTCATAATCAATGGCAAGTGATGCTCGCTGGTGGATTACCGTCCCGGATTGACGTGGAGATCTGACTGAACCACGCCGTCGATTACCCATAAGAACCGAGGAGAGCTGCCAAGTGGAATTCAGGGATTACTACCAGATTCTTGATGTAGCAAAGACCGCGACTGCGGATGAAATCAAGAAGGCCTACCGCAAGCAGGCGCGTAAATACCATCCGGATGTCAGCAAGGAACCGGATGCTGAAGCACGCATGAAGGAGGTTAACGAAGCCAATGCCGTGCTGTCCGATCCGGAAAAGCGCGCGGCCTATGATCAGGCGGGCAGCCGCTACCGTCCGGGCCAGGAATTTCAGCCACCACCGGACTGGGGTACGGGCTTCGAATTTTCCGGTGACGGCGCCCATGGCTCGTACGGGGAGTCGGCGGAGTTCAGCGATTTCTTCTCCAGCCTTTTCGGTCAAGCGGGAAGCAGCCGGGGCGCGGGAGAGCATCGAGCGCGCGGTGGCGACCACCATGCCAAGGTAATGATCGAGCTTGCCGACGCCTATCATGGCGCGGCACAGACGATCACGTTGCGCGCGGCCCGTCTCGATCCCGCAGGCCACGTCGTCACTGAAGAGCGCACACTCAAGGTGCAAATTCCCAAGGGCGTCAAGGAAGGCCAGCACATTCGCCTCGCCGGGCAAGGCAGCCCCGGTTTCGGCGGCGGAACGGCGGGCGACTTGTATCTGGAAGTACATTTCAAGCCCGATTCGCGCTATCGCGTGGAAGGGCGGGACGTGCATGAGTCGGTCCCGGTGACGCCATGGGAAGCCGCCTTGGGCGCGGCGATCGAAGTGCCCACGCCAGCGGGTTCGGTACGGGTAAACGTTCCCGCAGGTTCGCAATCCGGGCGCAAGCTGCGCTTGAAAGAGCGCGGCATTCCAGGCAATCCACCCGGCGACCTGTATCTGGTGCTGGAAATCGTGCTGCCGCCCGCCGATACGAACAAGGCGCGACAACTTTATGAAACCATGGCGCGTGAAATGGACTTCAATCCGCGCCAGGGAATGGGAGTCTGAGCCATGACGCAAGATGACATTCTGACCGGCGTCCTGCTGGATGAAGTGGCCCTGAGCCTTGACGAGCTGGCCTGCGCCTGCGCGGTCGAGCCGAACTGGATCGTCGAGCGTGTCCAAGCCGGTTTTCTCGGCGGCATGGCTATAGAGCAGATCACCCGCTGGCAATTCACCAGCCCCGAGTTGGTGCGTGCCCGCAGGTTGGTCGCCGTGGAGCGTGATTTCGACGCCAACCCCGAACTTGCCGCCTTGGTGGCGGACTTGATCGAGGAAGTGGAACGCCTCAAGGCGCGGCTCAATGCCGCCGGACTGCCGCTTACGTGAAGATATAAGGAAGGCAGGATTCCAATTGTCTCCGTTTCGTGAATTCAATCACGGGTGCTTTCAGCGTGCCTTGGCATCATGACGACACACCAACAAAAACGGAGAAAAACCATGCCACCCAGCCACGATATGCAGTCTCCGATGCGCCAGCGCCCCAAACCGGTTGCCAATGGCGCCTACCTTGGCGACGAGGTCCCCGGCGGCTTCGATCTGCGCGATACGCTGACCGCGACTGTCGTGCGCGAACTCTCGTTCGCCGAATTCCGCGCCGCCCTCGAAAACTCGGGCAAGCGTTTCGCATGACCGGGAAGCCGGCTTTCGACCCGGCATTCGGCTGGCCGGGACCGTTATACTGAACGCCTGAGCAACTCTGGCACAGGCGAATCCCGGATGATATTCCACCGCATTGGCGCCTCCCTGGCGCTGTTTTTGTCGACCCTGCCGGCCGTTGCCGGCGAACTGCCGGTCAACAAAATCCGCCTGCCCGAAGGGTTCTCGATCGAGGTGCTGGCGCGTGTCCCCAATGCGCGGCAGATGGCACTGGGCGACGGCAACGTGCTCTATGTCGGTTCCTCTCGGGAAGGCAAGGTGCACGCGGTTCAACTGGACAGCCGGTACCGTGCAACACGCACCACCGTCGTCGCCAGTGACCTGACCATGCCGGTTGGCGTCGCCTTCCGCGACGGAAATCTCTATGTTTCGGCCGTCAACCGCATCCTGCGCTTTGACGGCATCAGCAAGCGTCTCGCCAATCCTCCGGTACCGGTAACGGTTCGTGACGATCTTCCCAAGGAGCGCCACCATGGCTGGAAGTTCATCGCCTTCGGTCCCGATGGCCGCCTCTATGTGCCGATCGGCGCCCCGTGCAACATCTGCAAACCGGATCCAGAACGCTTTGCGCTGATTGCGAGCATGAAGCCGGATGGTACCGATCTCCAGACATTCGCCCGCGGTGTTCGCAATAGCGTCGGTTTCGACTGGCATCCCGGCACCCGCGAGCTCTGGTTTACCGACAACGGCCGCGATCTCATGGGCGACGACCTGCCGCCCGACGAACTGAACCATGCCCCGCGGGCCGGATTGCACTTCGGTTATCCCTACTGCCACGGCGGAACGATCGCCGATCCGGAATTCGGTGGCGAGCGCGCATGTAGCGAATTCGTCCCCCCTGCCCAAAATCTCGGTGCCCATGTCGCCGCGCTGGGGATGCGCTTCTACGACGGGCGGCAGTTCCCGGCGGCTTATCGCGGCCAGATATTCATTGCCGAACACGGCTCGTGGAACCGTTCGAAGAAATCCGGCTACCGGGTGACGCTGGTGCGGCTGAACGGCGATCGCGCCGTGTCGTATGAGCCTTTTGCGACGGGCTGGCTGCAAGGCGAATCCGCCTGGGGGCGGCCGGTGGATGTGCTGGTACTGCCGGACGGGTCGCTGCTGGTTTCCGACGACGACGCGGGAGCGATCTACCGTATCACGTATCAGCCAGCGCGCCGCCCGTGAGCGATCCGCAATTCCTGGTCGTCATCAAGCTGCCTTGCCACGTACCTTGTCGAAAATTTTGACGCCGACCAGCGCCAGAATCCCGCCGGCAATCCCGAACAGCACATCCAGCCCCAGTGAAACCACGCCGCCCAGCATCCCCGACGCTGCGGCGGCCTGCGCGATGGCGTGATGCACGGGCGGGATGCCATGGGTCAGGATGCCGCCGCCGACCATGAACATCGCCGCCGTACCGATTACCGCCAGCGCCTTCATCAGTTTCGGCGCCGCCAGCAGCAGGCCCTTGCCGATTGTCCTGGCCAGCGCGCCAGGTTTTTCCAGCAGATAGATACCGAGGTCGTCCATCTTGACGATGCCGGCGACGATGCCATAGACACCGACGGTCATGATCAGGCCGATCCCTGACAGAACGGCAACCTGCGTGCCAAAAGGCTTGTCGGCCACGGTGCCCAGCGCAATGACGATGATCTCGGCGGAGAGAACGAAGTCGGTGCGGATGGCGCCCTTGATCTTGTCGGCCTCGTAAACCGCCAGATCGACATTTTCATCGGCCACCGCGGCAACCTCCTCCGCGTGGTTCGCCTCATCCTCTTCGGCGCTGAGCAGCCACTTGTGGGTGAGCTTCTCGACGCCCTCGAAGCAGAGATAAAGACCGCCGAGCATCAACAGCGGCGTCACCGCCCAGGGCATGAAGGCGCTGATCGCCAGCGCCGCCGGCACCAGAATCAACTTGTTTTTGATCGATCCGACTGCCACCGCCCAGACAACCGGCAGTTCCCGCTCGGGGCGCACGCCGGAAACCTGCTGTGCATTCAGCGCCAGGTCGTCGCCGAGAACCCCGGCGGTTTTCTTGGCGGCGACCTTGGTCATCACGGCAACGTCGTCGAGGATCGACGCGATGTCGTCAATCAGGGCAAGCAGGCTGGCTCCGGCCATGGGAATAATCCGTTCGACGTAAATTTTTTCGGCTGGTCGGCAGTCAGTTGCTGAACCAGGCGCCAACGACTTCAATTTGTCGGACCCAAATCACCAGCGCATAGTCAAATGGGCATGTATGTCCTGCTTTGGGTATAGTGGCGTTCATGCAGGTATACATCAGCGGCATATTTTATCGTTACCCTTGATCAGGAGATCGTCATGACAACGCCCAAATTTTTCAAACATCGCTTGCTGCTGGGTGGCTTGCTGTGTGTAACGCTGACTGCCTGCTCCAACATGGAGATGGGTTCGCCGGCTGCGAAAACCACCGCCACCGGTTCGGCGGGCGGCGCCAACGCGCAGAATGCCAATTCACAACTGGAAAAATGCTCAGCCACCATGGGTACGCTGGCGATCGTCGAAGATACGCACGCCTCCTGGTACGGCATCCTGACCGGCCAGTTGCGGCTGGGCTCGACCGTGCCGGTATTAAAACTGCTGGTGCAGCAGTCCAACTGTTTTGTGATCGTCGAACGTGGCCGAGCAATGAACAACATCATGGGCGAGCGGGCGCTCGAACAATCCGGCGAGATGCGCAAGGGTTCCAATTTCGGCAAGGGCCAGATGGTCGCCGCCGACTATTCGATGAGTCCGTCGATCACCTTCAGCAATAACAACGCCGGTGGCGCCGGTGCCGCAATCGGCGGGCGTTTCGGCGCGGTCGGCGCGCTGCTCGGCGGCAGCATGAACAGCAAGGAAGCCAGCACGATCCTGACGCTGATCGACAATCGCTCCAGCGTGCAACTTGCGGCCGCCGAAGGCAGTGCCCGCAACGTAAACTTCGGCGCGCTGGGCGGACTCTTCGGCGGTGGCGTTGGCGGCGTTGGCGGCGGCTACAGCAACACTGCGGAAGGCAAGGTGATCGTCGCCGCCTTCACCGACTCCTACAACAACATCGTGAAGGCAGTGCGCAATTACAGGGCGCAGGAAGTGCAAGGCGGCCTCGGCACCGGCGGCCAGCTTGGCGTCCAGGGCGGCTCGACACCGGCTGGCAAGGCGATCAAGAGCAAATAGAACCCGCGTTGTCAACGGTGTGCTCGAAAGGGTCGGTTTCGCCGGCCCTTTTCAGTTGTAGCTCTCCGAAACCGGTAGAATCCTGCCAGCGCCGACTGTTGCACCCCAAGGGCATTGATGAAGCTCCTGCGCAGCAAGACGGCCAGCAAAGCTGGCGCGCCGCTGCGAATTCCTTCGGGGCGCGGTCAACCATCGTTTTTGTCCCATTTTCATGGCGCTCGCCTGACAACCAACCTGAATCCTGGTGACATGAACATCCCTTCACGCCTGCGACTCGCCTGCGCCCTTTCCCTTCTGCTCGTCTCGGCCGGCGCGGGCGCTGCCCAGCCGTTGCCGGGGCTAGCCGCGAGCACCGACGACGTGACGGTTTCCGGCATTTCTTCCGGCGCCTACATGGCCGTGCAGTTCCAGGTCGCCTATTCGGGCATCGTGCGCGGCGCCGGCATCGTGGCTGGCGGTCCGTATTACTGTGCCGAAGGTTCGGTCCGCCGCGCGCTGGGCAATTGCATGACGCCCTCAGGCAATGCCATGCCGCCGACCGCTGACGAGACAATGAAAACGGTCAGTCAACTGGCCGAAGCGGGCCGCATCGACCCAGTCAGGAACCTGCGAGACGACCGCGTCTGGCTGCTGGCCGGCGGCAAGGACAAGACTGTCCTGCCGCCCGTGATGGACGCGCTCGATGCCTTCTACCGCGCCACCCTGCCCGCCGACGCCATCAGCTTCGTCAAGGTGCCGGAGGCCGGGCACGCCATGCTCTCGGTCGCCGACCCGCAGGCCAACGCCTGCTCCACCACCGAATCGCCGTTCATCAATCGTTGCCAGGACATCGACGCCGCCGGCAAGCTGCTGACGCACCTGCTCGGCCCACTGCAAGCGCCTGCGGCCGCGCCGGCTGGCGAAATGATCGTCTTCGACCAGCGTCCCTTCGTCAGCGGCCGGGTCATCGATGCCAGCCTGGCCAACGAGGGTTATGCCTTCGTCCCGGTGAGCTGCCGCGGCGGCGGCTGCAAAATCCATGTGGCTTTCCACGGCTGCCTGCAGAACGCCGGAGAAATCGGCCGCCGTTTTGTCAACGGCGCCGGCTACAACGGCTGGGCCGCCAGCAACCGGATCGTCGTGCTCTATCCGCAAACCGTGCGGCGCTACGGCCTCGCCTTCGGTTCCTTCCGCTGGCTGCTCAACCCCAAAGGCTGCTGGGACTGGTGGGGTTATACCGGCGCCGAACTACCACACCCGCGACGGCGCCCAGATGCGCGCCGTCCGCGCGATGATCGGCGCATTGGGAATGCCGCCGCAACCGGTACAATCCGGCAGCACAGACCGCTGATTGCCGCGGTCAACTATCTTTTTGCCTCATTTTCATAGCGCATGACCAACTACTCAGCTTCTTCCATCCGCGTCCTCAAGGACCTCGAACCTGTCAAGGAACGCCCGGGCATGTACACCCGGACGACCTGCCCGACCCACATCATTCAGGAAGTCATCGACAACGCCGCCGACGAAGCGCTGGCTGGTTACGCCAAGAAAATCGCCGTGCTGGTCCGCGCCGATGGCGTCATCGAAGTCAGCGACAACGGCCGCGGCATCCCGGTCGAAATTCACCCGGAAGAAGGCCGGCCGGCGGTCGAGCTGGTCTTCTGCAAGCTGCACGCCGGCGGCAAGTTCAACAAGACGGAGGCTGGCAACGCCTACCGTTTCTCGGGCGGCCTGCACGGCGTCGGCGTTTCGGTGACCAACGCGCTGTCGATCCGCCTGGAAGTCGAAATCAGGCGCGGCGGCGGGATTCACCACATCGCTTTCGGCGCCGGCTTCGTCACCGAGCCACTGAGCCGCATCGGCGACTGCGGCCAGCGCAACACCGGCACCACGGTACGCATCCAGCCCGACCCCAAGTATTTCGATTCGCCGAAGATCAATCTCGGCGCAACTGGAGCACCTGCTGCGCTCAAAAGCCGTGCTGATGCCGAATGTCACGGTCGAACTGGACATCGAAGGCGAAACCAAGAAAGACCTGGTGCTACCAGAACGGCATGGCCGATTACCTCAACGAAATGATGGTCGGCTCGCCGGTGGCGCCGATTTTCGTCAGCGAGAAATATGTTGAAAGCGCCAACGGCTTCGCCGTCGGCGAAGGCGCCACCTGGGCGCTGGCCTGGTTCGAGGAAGGCGGCGGCAAGCCGGAAAGCTACGTCAACCTGATCCCGACGCTCGACGGCGGCACCCACGAGGCCGGCCTGAAGGCCGGCGTCTTCGAGGCGGTCAAGACTTTCGCCGACCACCACGCCATCCTGCCGGCCAAGGTCAAGCTGGCGCAGGAAGACGTCTGCGGCCGCATGACCTACCTGCTCTCGGCCAAGGTGCTCGACCCGCAATTCCAGGGCCAGACCAAGGAAAAACTGACCAGCCGCGACGCCTACAAGCTGGTCTCGCAGATGGTGCGCGATCCGTTCGAGCTGTGGCTGAACAGCCACGCCGATTACGGCAAGAAGATCGCCGAACTGGCCGTCAAGGCGGCGCAGAACCGCATGAAATCGACGCAGAAGGTCGAGAAGAAGAAATCGTCCGGCATCGCCACCCTGCCCGGCAAGCTGACCGACTGCGAATCCGACGACATCGCCCGCAACGAAGTCTTCCTGGTCGAGGGCGACTCGGCCGGCGGCTCGGCCAAGCAGGGCCGCGACAAGGAAACCCAGGCGGTGTTGCCCCTGCGCGGCAAGGTGCTGAACACCTGGGAAGTCGACCGCGACCAGCTGTTCAAGAACAACGAAGTGCACGACATTTCCGTGGCGGTCGGCGTCAACCCGCACGGCATCGAGCAGATCGACACGCGTCGATGTCTCCGGCCTGCGCTACGGCCGGATCATCGTGATGTCCGACGCCGACGTCGATGGCTGCCACATCCAGGTGCTGCTGTTCACGCTCTTCCTCAAGCACTTCCCGGCCCTGGTCGAGCGCGGCCACATCCACGTCGCCCAGCCGCCGCTGTTCCGCGTCGACGTCGAAGCGCGCGGCCATACGCGCAAGGTTTATTGCCTCGACGAAGCCGAGAAGGAACAGACGCTGACCAAGCTGCGCGACGAAGGCGTCTCGGAAAACAAGATCACCGTCTCCCGCTTCAAGGGCCTCGGCGAAATGAACCCCGACCAGCTGTGGGAAACCACGCTCTGCCCGGACACCCGCCGCCTGGTGCCCTTCCAGGCCAGCCGCGAAACGATCAAGGAAATGACCGCCACCTTCACGCTGCTGATGGGCAAGGGCGAAGCCGCCGGCCGCCGGGCGTGGATGGAAAAGGACGGCGGGTTGGTGGAAGCCGATGTCTAAGCCCATTTCCGGCCGCCGGCCTTGGTTGACCGCGCCCCGCAGGAAGTCACCCTGGGTGGCGGCAATCCTTGTTCTGCTTGCCGGCTGCTCCATACTGCCGGGTAAGGCACCGGAACCACCGCCGGCAACGACAGCCGCCCCGCCGCCCAAACCGAAGATCGGCCTGGCCCTTGGCGGCGGCGCGGCACGCGGCTTTGCCCATATCGGCGTCATCAAGGTGCTGGAGTCGCACGGCATCGTTCCCGATTACGTGGTCGGGACCAGCGCCGGCGCGGTGGTCGGTTCGCTCTATGCGGCCGGCTACGACGCTTTCGCCATGCAGAAGATCGCCCAGCAACTCGACGAGAAAATCTTCGCCGACTGGACGCTGGGTGGCCGCGGTTTCCTCAAGGGCGAGGCACTGCAGGATTTCGTCAACCAGCAATTGCGCAATCGCCCGCTGGAAAAGCTCAACAAGCCCTTTGCCACCGTCGCCACCGACCTCAACAGCGGCGAGCGGGTGGTCTTCCGTACCGGCGACAGCGGCATGGCGGTACGCGCATCGGCGGCGGTACCCGGTGTTTTCCAGCCAACCCGGTTCCGCGGAAAAACCTACGTCGATGGCGGCCTGACCAGTCCGATCCCGGTACAGGCCGCGCGTGAAATGGGTGCCGACATCGTCATCGCCGTGGACATCTCGGACCGCCCTGAAGGCCAGCCGGTGGACAGTCTGACCGCGATCCTGTGGCAGACCACCACGATCATGGGCGGGGTCATCGGCAGCAACGAACTGCGCGGCGCCGACATCGTCATCCGCCCGAAGCTGCCCTACGTCAAGTCCTGGGACTTCACCGCCCGCCACGATGCCATGCTGGAAGGCGAACGGGCGGCGCAGGCTGCCCTGCCACAGATCCGCCAGAAACTCGGCAGATCAGGCCATGTCCGGAGCTGCCCGCGTCCTCTCGCTGATTCCGCCGATGACGCAGTTGAACGTCCCTTACCCGTCGACGGCCTATCTGACAGGCTTTCTGCGCTCGCGAGGGATCGCTGCCGTGCAGGCGGATATCGCCCTCACGCTGGTGCTTGAATTGTTCTCGCCAGACGGTTTGCACGAGATTCACGAGCAGGTGAAGGCGGTTCCGCCGAAAAAACGTTCGGCCTCGCTGCACTGCTTTGCCGATCAGTTCGACCGTTATCTGGCCACCGTCACGCCGGCCGTGGCTTTCCTGCAGGGACGCGACCCGTCGCTGGCCTTTCGCATCGCCGGCCGCAACTTCCTGCCTGAAGGACCGCGCTTCGCCGCACTCGATGTCTATATCGACGACGATGGCGGCGACCCGCTGGCCTGGGCGTTCGGGGCACTCGGCATCCAGGACCAGGCAAGGCATCTGGCGACGCTGTATCTGGACGATCTGGCCGACGTCCTGCGCGAGGCGGTCGATCCGCGCTTCGAGTTCGTCCGCTACGCCGAATCGCTGGCGCGTAGCCAGCCGACCTTCGAGCCGCTGGCCCGGGCGCTGGCCGCGCCGCCAACGCTGGTCGACAGCACCCTTGAAAAACTGACCCTGCAGGCCGTCAACCGCAGCACGCCCGATGTCGTGCTGCTTTCCGTGCCCTTCCCCGGCTCGGTCTATGCCGCCTTCCGCATGGCGCAGGCGATCAAGGCGCGACGACCCGGCCATCGTCACCGTGCTCGGCGGCGGCTGGGTCAATACCGAGTTGCGCGAACTGAAGGAGCCGCGCGTCTTCGATTATTTCGACTACGTCACGCTCGACGACGGCGAGCGGCCGATTCTGGCCCTGCTCGAACATCTCGAAGGCAAGCGGCCGCGCCTCAATCTGGTCCGCACCTATGCCCGCGTTGATGGCGCCGTGCGCTACTTCAACAGCAGCGAACCCGACATCCCCTTCGCCGAAGTCGGCACGCCGACCTGGGACGGCCTGCCGCTCGACCGCTACTTGTCGCTGCTCGACATGCTCAACCCCATGCACCGGCTGTGGTCGGACGGGCGCTGGAACAAGCTGACCGTGGCGCACGGCTGCTACTGGAAGAAGTGCAGCTTCTGCGACGTCAGCCTCGACTACATCGGCCGCTACGACGGCGCGCCGGCCGAACTGCTGGTCGACCGCATCGAAGAGATCATCGCCGAAACCGGCCAGACCGGCTTCCATTTCGTCGACGAAGCCGCGCCGCCGAAGGCCCTCAAGGCGCTGGCCGACGAATTGCAAAAGCGCAACCGGGCGATTTCCTGGTGGGGCAACATCCGCTTCGAAAAATCCTTCACGCCGGAACTGTGCAACCAGCTGGCCGACAGCGGCTGCATCGCCGTCTCCGGCGGGCTCGAAGTCGCCTCCGACCGCCTGCTGACGCTGATGAAAAAAGGCGTCACGGTCGAGCAGGTCGCCCGCGTCACCCGCGCCTTCTCCGATGCCGGCGTTCTCGTCCACGCCTATCTGATGTACGGCTTCCCGACGCAAACCGTGCAGGACACGGTCGATGCGCTGGAGTATGTCCGCCAGCTGTTCGCCGAAGGCTGCATCCAGTCCGGCTTCTTCCACCGCTTCGCGTGCACCGTGCATTCGCCGGTCGGCCTCAACCCGGCCGAATACGGCATCAAGCTGAAGCCGCTGCCGCCGATCAGCTTCGCCACCAACGACGTCGAATTCATCGACCCCACCGGCGTCGACCACGACGCGCTGGGCATCGCGCTGAACAAGGCGCTCTACAACTACATGCACGGCATCGGCCTCGACGAGGACGTGCGCAGTTGGTTCGCCGAACGTGTGCCGAAACCGCGCGTCGGGAGGCATTTCATTGCGAAGGCGTTGCAGAGCCGGGACTGAGAACTTCCTGCAATCGAAATCACCCGCTTCGCAGTCGGTCGAGGTGCCATCTAGGCACGTGAGCTGATTCAATCGCCCAAGACAACCGTTTGGGTCAACGCCGCCAACCTCTGGGAAATTGCCATCAAGCATACATTGGCGCGTAGTGACATGCCCGTTTCGGGCCAGGATGCCATGCGCTTTTTTCAGGCATCGGGATACCGTTTCCTCCCTGTTGAGGCGGCGCATGCCGTGGCAGTCGAAGAATTGCCACCGCACCATCAGGATCCGTTTGACCTCATCCTCGTGACACAGGCGCTTGTTGAACCGATGCATCTGCTCACACATGACAGGATGGTGGCACGCTACAGCGACACCATCATCCATATCGGAATGGATTACAGCACCCTCGACGCTCGGCGCGCCTATCACCCGGCCTGGCGCCTTCTTTGCTCGATCCGGTTTTCGATCTGAGCGCCGAAAACGCGGGTGTCGAAGAATTTCATCGAGGGGGCAATAACAGCGAGATAGGTATTTTGCTCATTTATTGCGGTTAACCGTAACAAATGAGCCGTTCCGAGGCTGCTCCTGTTGTTCCCGGGCTCGCCGCATGGTCAAATCACTTCTTTTGCATAAGCTCCAGTCACCCAATGCTTCGAACGTTCGCCCCGCGATGTCTTTGTCTCGACATTGAAACCGCTGCAAACGACGTCTTGGCACTGCATAAATTTGCTGCCTGGCGACCGGATACCCAGAAAAACGTTGTCCTGGCCAGTGGCCAAATTGGCCCAGCTCTGGCGCAAATTGATGCCCTGACTGAAGGCGCGGCCTTCGTCGTCGGACACAATATTGTTCGGCACGACCTGCCTACGCTGGCCAAGCTCTTCCCCGACCTCCATCTGAATTGTCTGCCCACCGTCGATACGCTGGAGTTATCGCCCCTTGCCTTCCCGGCCAACCCGTATCACAGCTTGGTCAAGGATTACAAACTGGTGCGCAATTCGCGCAGCGATCCACTCAAGGATGCACAACTGTCGTTCAGGCTGTGGGCGGATCAACACGAAGCATTCACTGCCCTGCGCGAAACCAGCCCCGATGAACTGGCCTGCCATCATTTTTTCCTCAGCCGGACTGAGCACAGCGGCCTGGGTAGTTTTTTCGCCAATATCAGGGAGAGCATGCCGCCCAAGGCTGACGAGATTCGTCGCCTTGTTCCCGCGCTGGTCGTCGACAAGGTTTGTCCGAACCGCTTGCAACAGGTACTGGATGAAGTCTTGGCCGATATCGATGCTGGCTGGGCGTTTTCCTACGTCATCGCCTGGCTGCGCGTCAGTGGTGGCAACTCGGTTCTACCGCCCTGGGTTCGCCTGCAATTCCCGAATACCAGCCGGCAAATTCGCCAACTGCGCGAAAGCCCATGCGGTGATACCAACTGCCCCTATTGCTCGGTCTATCTCGATCCATGCAAGGAACTGGAACGCTACTTCGGCTACGCCGCCTTCCGGGCCGAGCCGAAAAACCCGGCTGGTGGTTCGCTTCAGGAAGATATCGTCCGCGCCGGTTATATCGGCGAAAGCCTGCTCGCCATTCTGCCGACCGGCGGCGGCAAGTCGATCTGCTACCAGCTACCTGCCCTGTCGCGGCATTGGCGCAATGGCAGCCTGAGCATCATCATTTCACCGCTGCAATCGCTGATGAAGGATCAGGTGGACAATCTGATCAAGGTCGGTATCTACAATTCGGCCACCTTGAACGGCATGTTAACCATGCCCGAGCGGCGCGACGTGCTGGACAAGGTACGCCTCGGCGATATCGGCATTTTGCTAGTTTCGCCCGAGCAGTTCCGCAACCGCGCCTTTATAGAAGCCATCCGCCTGTCGACAAATCGGCGCCTGGGTCTTCGACGAGGCGCATTGTCTGTCCAAGTGGGGCAACGATTTCCGCCCTGACTACCTTTATGTCTCGCGTTTCATTCGCGAACGTCATGTCCGCTCGACAGGGGAATGCGCGCCGGTTAGCTGCTTTACCGCCACCGCCAAACAGGAAGTCGTCGAAGACATTACCGCCCATTTTCGGGAATCGCTGGGGCTCGACTTTGCGTATTCTCGACGGCGGCCACGAACGGGAAAACCTCCACTATGAAGTCGTTGCTGTCAGCAAGTCGGAGAAAAATCCGCTGATCCACCGCCTTCTTGGAGAAGGAGTTCGGCCCGTCCCGGCAGCACATCGCAAATCGGTGGCGCCATCATTTTTGCAGCGCAAGCGCGGAAGTACCGAGGAAATTTCCGGCTTTCTCAAGGACATGGGCTGGGCCGCTGCCCACTATCCACGCCGGGCTGGAGCCGGATTGAAAAAGGACATCCAGCGTCGTTCATCGCCGGCGAATCTGAAGGTCATCGTCGCCACCAACGCCTTCGGCATGGGCGTGGACAAGCCCGATGTGCGCCTCGTCATCCATGCCGACATCCCCGGCTCGCTGGAAAACTACCTGCAGGAAGCCGGGCGGGCCGGGCGCGACCTGCAAAATTCGCGCTGCGTGCTGCTTTACGACGAGGAAGACGTCGAGGCGCAATTCAGTCTCTCAGCTCGCTCGCGCCTTTCACGCCAGGACATCGCCGGCATCCTGCGCACCCTGCGCCGCTATTCGGCCAAGACCAAAAGCAGCGAAATCGTCGTCACGCCGGGCGAAATTCTCGCCGATGATGAACTCGAAAGCAGCATTGATGCCGACAATCCCGACGCCGACACCAAGATTCGCACCGCCATTTCCTGGCTCGAGCGCGCCCGTTTTCTTGAGCGCAACGAAAATCATACGCGGGTCTTCCCCGGCTGTCTCAAAGTGCCATCGATGGAAGAGGCGGAAAAACATCTCGCCAAAGGCAATTTCTCCGAAGACATCCGGCGCCGCTTTCTCAATCTGATCTCGCTACTGATCAACGCCCGTGACGATAAAGGAATCAGCACCGACGAGTTGATGATGTACCTCGGTGTAAGCAGCAACGAGGTCATCCGCATGCTGCATCAACTGGAACAGATGGGTATTTTAAGCAACGATCTGGCGTTGACCGTACTCCTGCGCCGGGGCGTCAAGGATGCCTCGGCGGATCGCCTCACGCGGCTGGCCGTGATGGAGTCCGGCCTCCTTGCACTGCTGCCGGAACTGGCGCCGCAGGCCGATGATGGCGAGTGGCAGGATGTCAACTTGCGTGGCCTGTGTCAGGAACTGAAAACTCGCAACGGCCTCGATTTTCTGCCCGAAGATCTGATGAAGCTACTGCATTCGCTGGCCCGCCCCTTTGGCAACGAAGAAAAAAGCCGGCGCGCCCTGTTCGATGTCCGTCTGCTGCGTCGGGAAATTCTGAAGGTCCGCCTGCTGCGTCCGTGGTCGAACATCCGCGACATCGCCGAGAAACGCCGGGCTGTGGCCGCAGTGCTGCTCCACACTCTGCTCGCCCGCCTCGACGACAAACTGCGTGGCGTTCAACCTACGTGTCGAGTGCAAGATCGGCGATCTGGCCCACGCCCTGAAATCCGACCTGGAAATCGGCCCACAACTGAAGGATGATCTCACCGCCATCGATGCCGGCCTGCTCTACCTGCACGACAACGGCGTGCTGATTCTCGATCGCGGCAAAACGGTTTTCCGCTCGGCAATGACGATCAAAATTTACCCGGAGGAAAAACGCGGTTTCGTCAATGTCGACTTCGAGCCGCTGAAAGAGCACTACAACGAGAAAAATTTCCAGATCCACGTCATCCACGAATACGCCAAGTTGGGCCTGAAGAAGTTCTCGGAAGCGCTCAGTTTCGTCCTCGCCTATTTCACGCTGCCCAAAGTCGAATTTATCCGCCGCTATTTCGCCGGGCGCAAGGAAATTCTTGAACGCGCGACCACCGAGGAATCCTGGCGGCGAATTGTCGAAAGCCTGCGCCACCCGTTGCAGCAACGCCTTGTCGCCGAGAAGGCCGACACCAACCGCCTGATTCTGGCCGGCCCTGGCTCGGGCAAAACGCGGGTCATCGTCCATCGCGTCGCCTATCTGCTTCGGTGCATGCGCGAAGCACCGGGCAGCATCATCGTGCTCACTTTCAATCGCGGCGCCGCTTGGGAGATTCGCCAACGCCTGCGCCAGTTGATCGGCAACGACGCGCTTGGCGTCACCGTGCTGACCTATCACGCATTGGCGCTACGCCTGACCGGTAGCAGCCTGGCCGGCTTGACCGAGCAACACCATGAGGCTCAAGCAAAAATCGCACTGGAAGGTATTCTCGACCAGGCCATCACCCTACTCCAGGGAAAAACCGGCGCCAATGATGAGGCCGATACTGCCGATGAACTGCGCGAACGCCTGCTCGCCGGCTACCGCTACATTCTGGTCAACGAATATCAGGACATCGACCAGCGCCAATACGATCTGATCAGCGCCCTTGCCGGCCGGCAGACCCAAGACAAGGATGCCCGCCTGACGCTGATGGCGGTCGGCGACGACGACCAGAACATCTACAGCTTCCGCCAGACCAGCAACGATTTCATTCAGCGCTTTCAGGCCGACTACCAGGCCAAGCTGGACTATCTGGTCGAAAACTATCGCTCGTCACACCACATCATCGAAGTAGCCAATCGCCTAATCGCAGCCAATCCCGAGCGACTGAAAACCAAGTATCCGATCCGCATCAATCATGCCCGGCAAAACGACGCCGCCGGCGGTCGCTGGCAAAAACATGACCCGCTGGCGCAGGGCCGGGTCCAGATTCTGGCCGTTCCCGACGATACGCTCGGCCAAGCTGCGGTTGCAATGACCGAAGTCAGCCGCCTGAAGTCCCTAGCCCCCGGCGCCGACTGGTCGGACTTCGCCATCCTCGCCCGCAACCGGGCGACGCTCGACCCGATCCGCGCTTGGTGCCACCGAGAAAATATGGCTTATCGTCTGAGCGATCGCGAAAACTCTGGCCACCCGAAATTTCACCAGACCCGTGAAGGGCACTGGCTGCTCGACCTACTAAAGGCCAAACGCGGCCGCAGCCTGCACCCGGCTGCGCTGCTCCGCTGGTTTTGCCATCACTTTGGCAACTTGACCCAGGACAATCCGCATCTCGCGCAACTTGGCATCTTCTGCGAGGAACTTGAAGCCGTCTGGGGCGAACTGCGCGTCCCGGCCAGCCTGATCCTCGATGAGATTTACGATTTCTCGGCCGATATTGCCCGAAGCGAAAAGGGCCGCTTGAACCTGTCAACCGTGCATGCCGCCAAAGGCCGGGAATTCCGCCACGTGATCATTCTCGATGGCGGGAACTGGATGCAATCAACAGCCAACGAACGACGTTTGTACTATGTCGGGATGACCCGGGCGCAGGAAACCTTGGCCCTGTGTCAAGGACAACGACGCGCCAACAAGTTCTCGTCCGGGCTGGATGGCCCGGGCATCACTCGCTCTCCGTTACCGCATCCGCTGCCCGACTTGCGCGGCTTGGAACGAAAATACAAGACGCTCAGTCTGGCTGATGTTGACCTCGGATTCGCCGGAAGAAGGCCAGTGGG
>CAVSFS010000033.1:0-50740 GCA_963727115.1 uncultured beta proteobacterium
GCAAGAACCAAAACAAATTCTTTGGCTCCCCGACCTGGGCTCGAACCAGGGACCTACGGATTAACAGTCCGGCGCTCAGTTCGCTTGATGGCGATAAAGTCGAAGATGTGTAAGGCATTTTTTGGCCGCCCCGTTGCTCGCTTCTTGGCGCCGAACCTATGCCGAACTTGGTTGGGTCGCTATCTTCGCTCCTGATTCGGAAGTCGAATCGGATCAACGGAGTAGGGTGGTATTGCGCCGAACTTTTGCCGAACTCGGGTGGGTGGGAGCGCCGGACTTCTAGCTGAGGGTATCGGGAAGGGGAGTAGATGGGCTCAGTTCGCCATCTATAAGCAGACCTTCAACGGACTCGCTCACCGGCCCCGCATAGCAGAGTGGGGAGACACCCAGTCTTAACTTCTCTCTACTCGTTCTAGCGCGCTACAGGCGTACGTCACCCACCATTCAGCGTCGAACGCCCACGCGGTTAGCTCCCCCGTTCCGGTCGGTTGCACTAACCCCTGCCGCGCCAACATTCCCAGCAGCTCCGGGTTGGTTGATACCGGGGTCACGCACGCCCACACCGGGTGCGCCAACGCCAACGCCGGGCGCAACTCCCACACCCGGAGCGCCGACACCGGGGGCTGCTACTGGGCGCGCAACACATCCCTGGGGTACGCCAACGGTCTTGCAATAAACGACGGCGCTCGCGGGTATGGCGGCGCAACCTAGGCCCAAAGCCAGCACTGAAGTTACAAATAAACGGTTCATCATTCACTCCCGCACAACAAAATAAACGCCAAAAGTGGCATTTTAAGACACAGAACTTCAGCTTACACCTACCCCGCCCCAATGACTGGTTTGGGCAGATGTTTTTAGCGCCCGTTCATGGTCGGCAGTTGCCTGATTCGCCTTCCGGTCAGCCCACATTTAGTCCTAGTACGGCTTCCTAACGGTTGGCCGGCAGCCTGCGACCGATTCTGTTAAAAAACTCAAAACCATATTTTTCCAAGGTATGACAAGACCTTTCCCGAGCTGTGATCGTAGAACTATGGCGCGACTGTGAAGATCGATATTTTCAGCCTGACCACCATTTTCGCCAGAAAGCGAGGTTTTCAACAGCATCGCCCTGAGCGGCCTGTCGAGCATGTCGTGAGCGGCCATTCAACGATCACGGTGAGGGGCGCAGCGAGAGGACAAAGCCACGACCACCCGGGCCTCCGGTTTTGATGATGCGGACGTTCAAATTCCGAGATCAACGGTAAAAGTGAGCAAGCGAAGTACTGCTCGTGGATTCCGTCCTCGACCTCGACTATTTTTTTGGCGCGTGCTCCGGATCGACGAAACGCGTTTCACTGGGCCCGACCCCGGTGACCTGGACGACCAAGCCGTCTTCCTTGGTAACGGAAAAATGGTTAACATTCGCAGTTTCGGTGAAGAAACTCCCTGCCGGCAACGCTTTCAGTTTTGCGGTATCGAATTATCTCCGTAACCCACGTACCAAGTGCCTGAAATGATGGTGTAGGTTCTGTGTTCTGGAGCCAGCACCCCCCCATGTGAAGGAGCCTGAGATGCGCGATTTGGGGGGAATCTGATTCGGTAGACGAAGGGGCCGGGATGGGTTCAGTCCCGATCAAGACCGCGGTATGATGCCCGGCAACTCGTGGCCGTCCGCAAATACAATTGCTGCCGATGTGATCTCTGACCTGCATCGCAGGAAGTTCATCCACAGCGTTCGCACCCGGCATGGTCAGCTGAGCCTCAAACCCGCGACAAAGCGGACAAGACTCACAGCCCTTGCCATGACTATTCTCCGATGTGGAATCGACAAGTGATGACAAACGCCCATCGTGAAAATCGACGGATAGGTGCAAAGATCGCTATGCCGAAATCTATGATCTGAGGCCGCCCATGTTGGCGAAAGTTCCCGACTAGTCGCCGACTGCCGGACGCCATCCGATGACTTTCGGGAACTATTCGGTTTGCGCAGATCGAACCAGATCGGAAATTGCCTACCGTTCCACCCTCCCGAAAGTTGACGATCGATTCAGGCCGACCATTCTTAACGTGCCCATCGTCTCGATATCTCACGACCTGCGGTCCTCCCAGTCCACCCAATCGACCGCGTGGGTCTTGAGATAGCTGCTGACGGCCTCATCAACGGTCGGAAAGAAGATCTCCTCGCCCAGCCGCGCAAACAGCCCGAACCGCTTCAGCTTGTCCTTGACGGGATCCTTCATCTCGGCAAAGCACAGCTCGATGCCGGCCGCGTGCAAGGTCTCGTCCAGTTCGGCCAGCATGTCGGCGGAGGTGACGTCCACGCTGGTGACCGGCTCCGCCGCAACGACCAGCCAGCGCACCGGCGTGGGCGATGCGGCCACCGCGTCCAGCACGCGGTCATGGAACAGCTCGGCGTTGGCAAAGAACAGGGGCGCATCCCAGCGAAACAGGACCAGGCCGGGGATCAGGCGGGCGTCCGGATAGCGCGTGATGTCGTGGTAGCCCTTGACGCCCTCGGCGCGGCCCAGAACCGCGGAATACGGGCGCCAGCCATCCCACAGGAATTCGATGACGGCGATCACGATCGCCAGGCCGATGCCTGGAATCGCGCCCAGCACGGCCACGCCGACGGTACAGACGATCGACAGCCAGAACTCCCAGCGCTGGATGCGATAGATCCGGCGCAGGTCGGCGAATTCGAACAGCCCGATGGCGGACGCGATCACGACCGCCGCCAGCGCGCTGGTGGGCAGATTCCGCAGCAGGTCCGGCGCAACCAGCAACAGCAGGGCAACGCTGAGCGCCCCGACGACGCCGGTCAGCTGGGTTCTGGCGCCTGCTGCCTCGGCCACGGGGGTGCGCGACGAGCTGCTGCTGATCGGAAAGCCCTGAAAAAATCCGGCGGCCAGGTTGGCTGCGCCGAGCCCCACCATCTCCTGGTTCGGGATCGACATAGGTGCGGGTCCGCGCCGCATAGACACGCGAGAGCACGCTGGTGTCGGCGAAGGAAACGAGGGCAACGGCGCAGACCGCCGATCAGCACGGGGACGATATCGGCATAGGTGATCCACGGGATGGCGAACGCAGGCAGGCCCTGGGGGAGGGACCGAGGACCGACACGTCAGCGCCCGCGGCAAGGTCCAGCGCGCCAACGGCCACCGTCGCCCCGACCACGGCGATCAGGATGCCCGGCACGCGCTTGCTGCCCTTGAGCAGCAGGATCACCGCCAGGGTGCCTGCGCCGACCGGGAACGCGGCCCAGTTGGCCTTGCCATCCAGCACCGCGGTCGCGATGGCCCATAAGTCTCTCAGCGGGCCGGCGCTCTCGATCGAGAAGCCGAAAAGCTTGGGCAGCTGGCTGATCAATACCGTCAGCGCAATGCCGTTCATGTACCCGTAGCGGATCGGCTTGGAAAGCAGCTCAGTGATGAAGCCCAGGCGCGCCAGGCCGGCCAGGATGCACACCATCCCCGACACGACCGCCATCATGCTTGCCAGGGCGACGGCCCGCATGCGGGTCGCCGCCAGACAGCGGCAGGACCACGGCGAGGATGACCGCGGCCAGCGAGGAGTCGGGTCCGAGCACCAGGATGCGGCTGGGGCCGAACAGCGCATAAGCGAGCAGGGGAACGATCGTTGCGTAGAGGCCATAGATGCCCGGTACGCCCGACGCCACCGCGTAAGCGATGCCTACGGGCACCAGCATCGTCGTCAGCACCAGTCCGGCCACGATGTCGTGGCGCAGCCAGGCCGACTCGTAGCTGCGCAAGGTCTGCAGCCCCGGCATCCAGCGTATCCAGCCGGATCTGGTCGGAGGCTTTCTGCGGGCGCGACACGGCCTGGTTGCGGCGGGGGCGTGGAGGGGGGCGTGTCGATCATGGGTTCAGGACCGCTCGTGAAAGTTGAGTTAACGCTAACACAGCGTCAGCAATCAGCAAGTTGCAATCGGCAGATGCGGACGGCGGGATCGTCCGGGTCGGGCGAGATGCTGAAGCCGAGGCGGGCGGCGAGCCTCAGCATCGGCTGGTTCTTCGCCAGCACGAAGCCTTCCATTAGATGCTGCACGCGCTGTTTCGCCGCAGCTGATTTGCCGTTGAACAGTCTCTGAGCGTTGGCTTCAGGCGGGGTAGCGGTCAGCCTAGGAATCATATGCAGCCGAAACCTAGCTTTCGCGAAACCGGCTCAATTGACGCCTGTTGCGCTTTGTAGGACGGCCACTCTGATCCGGGGCGGGGACGGGTGCTAGTTTGCGTAGCTCTGCCACTTGGGTGCGTTGCTGAACACTGTCCGGGGTTTCCTGATAGAGCAGTTGGGCCTCGGGTGCAGGACGACGTTGCTCATTCAGTCCCTGCACGACGACCTCCCAGTCCTGCTCGCCGGCACGGAGTTGCAGCCGGTCACCGACTTTCACGTCCTTGGCCGGTTTTGTGGAGGCGCCATTCAGCTTTACTTTGCCACCGTCTACGGCGTCGCTTGCCAGGCTGCGAGTCTTGAAGAAGCGGGCAGCCCAAAGCCATTTATCGAGACGCACTGCGGTGACCCCTTATCCCCAGAAACACCCGTACTGGTCCCGGTCAACCACGGCGAGAAACTCGTCGATCGATGCGACCGTGGCATTCGGCTCATACCCCTGCCACTTCAGACTAGCGCGCATCCAGAACACTTTCCAGCATTCTTGGGCGCGGACGTAGGTCGCCTTGGCAAACGGGCGCTGATGGATGATCGATGGGTCGTCCCATTGCGGCCGGATTTCGAGGAGTTCAATACTCTGCCCGGACAGGCGATAGCCGATATCGAGTTCCTTGCGGATATGGGGCGGCGGGCGTCGCTTGGCCAGGAACTTGTCCAGGGCGTTCTCGATCCGCTTTTTCTCAAGGTCGTTGAAGGGCATCGCTTTAACTGCTTACTGGAATTTTCTTGACCCATTGATTCGGGCTAGCCCGGTTTTTCCACAGCGGGTACGAAGTTCATCGGCAAGGGGTTCGGAGTGAGGTACAACAATGGCGCCGGATTGCTGTTGACCCACCAAAAGGCAAGGCTTTCCTTCGGCGAACTGCATGGCAACCACAAGACACAGGCAGGCATCCAGACAATCCTGGTCTTCCTTCGATGGCTTCAGATCAATCCGCGAATCGATCCAGCTTTTGATTTTATGCCTATGAACCATTTTCAGTATTTTCTGCCAAACGCTTTGTGATCAATGGGATGCGGAGTTGAATCATGGAAGCTTTGGCGATTGATTTGCTGGAATGGCAGAAACGGTTTGGCACGGAAGAGGCGTGTGGTGAGGCCTTGGCTCGACAGCGCTGGCCGGAAGGATTTCGCTGTCCGCGTTGCGGACACGACCATGGCTACGCGATCAGCACGCGGAAGAGCTACGAGTGTTCGAGTTGTCATTACCAAGCCTCGCTGACAGCGGGCACGTTGTTTCACTCGACCAATTTTCCCCTGGCCAAGTGGTTCTGGGCCATTTACCTGATGGCCTCGGACAAGGGCGGGGTCTCGGCGCTGCGCCTGGCCAAACAGATAGGCGTGTCGTGGATCACGGCCCACCGGATGCTGCGCAAGATTCGCATCGCCATGGGGCACCGGGACAGTGTCTACCGCTTGCATGACCTGGTCGAGATTGACGATGCCTTGGTGGGTGGCCGTAGGCCTGGGAAGCGTGGGCGGGGTGCCGAAGGCAAGGTGCCGGTTCTGGTCGCCGTCGAGAACCGGGATACCGGCGCCGGGTTCATTGCCATGCAACAGGTACCGGCCGTCACCAAGGAGACGGTTGCCGGATTTGTGAAGGGCCACTTGCCACCCAGCCAGTTGGTGCGTAGCGACAAGTTGGCCGCCTTGTCGGAGCGATCGGCAAAACCCAGCACCACGCCGCCCGGGTGACACCGCCCGACAAGGCTGGTGAATGGTTGCCCTGGGTGCATGTTGCCATCGGCAATCTGAAGGCCTTTCTGCTGGGAACCTATCACGGCGTATCGTCCAAGCATCTCCAGGAGTATCTCAACGAGTTCTGCTATCGCTTCAATCGCCGCGCCTGGGAACCCGTACTTCCTTTGCGCCTGCTTAACGCTTGCCTGACACACACTCAGGTCAAACTGAAAATGGTTTAGAGGCACGTTTGGTTTTGTCCAAGCCTGGTTTTTCGAACTGCTTGGCTGTCTCGGTACTGAGATGCCACCAGTCGTCCTGCTGGAAGGTTTTCCGTCGGGCCGGGTTGTATTTTGGCAAACGCCCCTTCGGACGCCTATCCGGAAGGGTCCAACCTAGCGCAATGATGGTGAGCACTGGGTAGGTTTCAAATACGTCGATATGGTTGGTCGGCGCGAGGGGGTTAGTAGGGCCGCCGAAGCGCTGGAGGAATGGCCAGATCGGCGCATTCAAGTCGAACATGCCAACTCGTCCCATATTTGCCGGCTGCATTCCGCCATATCGCAGACTGACCGGAGAACTGACTAGGGAAACTCTGCATAAGTAACCGTCATGCAGCGTAATTTGAGAAAATAGCGCCATTGTCATAGCGCCCACGAAACCGATGAAAGCGATGAAGCAACTGAGTCTGGCCGAGACAGGTTTCTTGCCCAAAGCCGGCAAGCAAACCCGGAAAGCCGTCTTCCTGTCGGAGATGGAAACGGTCGTGCCGTGGTCTCGCCTTGAAGACACTGATCGAGCCGTTCTACCCGAAGAAAGGAAACGGCCGTCCGCCGATGCCGCTGGGCACGATGTTGCGCATTCACTTCATGCAACAGTGGTTTGGCTACGCCGATCCGGCGATGGAAGAAGCCTTGCACGATGTTCCCTTGCTGCGCCAGTTTGCCGGGCTGGATGCTTTCGAAGACGTGATGCCGGACGAAAGCACCATTCTTCGTTTCCGTCATCTGTTGGAACAGCACGAGTTGGCGGTTGCCATCTTTGCCGAGGTCAATACTGTTCTGAGCGAGAAAGGGCTGAGCATGAAGCGTGGCTCGGTGGTCGATGCCACGCTGATCGCTGCCCCGAGTTCCACCAAGAACCAGGACAAGCAGCGCGATCCCGAGATGAGCCAGACCAAGAAAGGCAACCAGTGGTACTTCGGGATGACAAGCCCATATCGGCGTCGATGCCGAGAGCGGTCTGATCCATACCGTCGAATGCACGACTGCCAAGGTGGCCGACAACGTCATGCTCAAAGACTGCCTGCACGGTGAAGAAAGCATTGTCTTCGCTGATCGCGGCGATCACCAGAACAACCGCACCATCGAGCACCTTGCCAGCGAAGACGGCTTGGCCATTCTGGTCCCGACCAAGAAACCCAAAGGTGGCGAACTGACTGAGCAACAGAAGAAATCCAACCGGATTCTCTCGGCCATCCGCGCCGTCGTTGAGCATCCGTTCCGGGTGATCAAACAGCAATTCGGTTTTACCAAGGTTCGTTATCGCGGACTCAAGAAGAACACCGGGCAAATCGTCACGCTGTTCGCGCTCTCCAATCTGTGGATGGCACGTCATCGTTTGATGCCTACGACAGGCGAGGTGCGCCCGTGATGCGGAAAATGAGGGGGGAAACCCGATATTCTTACGGTCAACAGGCAAAATTCGCTCATTTTTCAGAAGTTTTATGACAGGCCGCCCAGAAATCATGGCTTGTTCAGATAATCCCTAGTTTTTTATTCCGTAGAGCTTGGTCATTTTGATGGTGGTTGGATGGTTCTTGATAGGGTATCGCCAAATAAAGCCAAAAAACCAAATCCGCGCATTACCCGCCCAAATGAACCGGAATCCTCCGTGGCCCGAAGGCGTGGCCGTCGTGGCCTAAAACAGCGGCCGAAGCGGCCGGCGATGGCGGTCTGGCAGTGCGGGCAATGGCCTTCGGGGGTCAGGTCGTAGCGGCGGATGTCGTACCAGTCGCGGACGATCAGCGCGGCGTGGCAGCTTGGGCAGAAGGTGGTGCCGCCTTCGCTGTCGTGGACGTTGCCGGTGAAGACGTGGTGCAGGCCGGCGTCGAGGGCGATGCGGCGGGCCTGGATCAGGGTGGCGGGCGGTGTCGGCGGGAGGTCGTCCATCTTCCAGTCGGGGTGGAAGGCGGTGAAGTGCAGCGGCACGTCCGGCCCGAGTTCGCGGGCGACCCAGGTGGCGAGCTGGTTGATTTCGTCGGCGCTGTCGTTCTGGCCGGGGATCAGCAGCGTGGTGATTTCCAGCCAGCAGTCGGTTTCGTGGTGGATGTAGGCGAGGGTGTCGAGCACCGGTTGCAGGTGGCCGACGCAGAGCTTGTGGTAGAACTCGTCGGTAAAGGCCTTGAGGTCAACGTTGGCGGCATCCATGACGGCGAAGAGTTCGCGCGCCGGTTCCGGGTGGATGTAGCCGGCGGTGACGGCGACGTTGCGGATGCCCAGTTCGCGGCAGGCGAGCGCGGTGTCGATGGCGTATTCGGCGAAGATCACCGGGTCGTTGTAGGTGTAGGCGACGGCATCGGCGCCGTAGCGTTTGGCGGCGGCGGCGATGGCTTGCGGGCTGGCTTCGTCCATCAGGCGGTCCATGTCCTTCGACTTGGAGATGTCCCAGTTCTGGCAGAAGCTGCAGGCGAGGTTGCAGCCGGCGGTGCCGAAGGAGAGGATGCTGCTGCCGGGGTAGAAGTGGTTGAGCGGCTTCTTCTCGATGGGGTCGATGCAGAAGCCGGACGAGCGGCCGTAGGTGGTGAGTTGCATGGCGCCATTGACCATCTGGCGCACGAAACAGGCGCCGCGCTGGCCTTCGTGCAACTGGCAGTCGCGCGGGCAGAGGTCGCATTGCACGCGGCCGTCGGGCAGGGCGTGCCACCAGCGGCCGGGGTGGAGGGTTTCCGTGGCGTTCATGATGTGTGCTCCTTCCATTTTCTGACGGCGTAGCGTTGCAAGCGGACGTCCGGCCCCCAGTAATCGGCCGGGAGTCCGGCTTTCTGTTTCAGATGTGCCATGAATTCGCCCGGCTCGGGCAATTGCTCCCAGACTTGCGGCAGAAACGTCGAACGGTGGTGGCCGGCGGTGAAGATGACCCCGTCGATGTCCGGGCGCAGCTGGGCGAGCGCGTCGGCTTCGCCGGTGAAGGTCAGCGGCTCGGGCGGTGTCAGCAGCGAGACTTCGACGCGGGTGACGGGCAATTCATCGGCGCTCAGCGGCTCGAAGCGCGGGTCGCGGAAGGCGGCGTTGCAGGCGTTTTCCTGAACGTCGGCGAGCAGCGGACGCCAGGCTTCGAGGCTGCCGATGCAGCCGCGCAGTTCACCGCGCTGGGTCAGCGTGACGAAGGTGGCGCCGTTTTTGTGCAGTTCCGGCAGGTCGACCGGCAGCCGCCGTCGGCAGGCCGAAACGGGCGGCGATGGCATTGCGCGCCAGCGTCAGCAGGGCGTTGCCAAGTTCAGCCATGCGCGGCCTCCGTGAAGCTGAAGGCGGCGTAGCCGACGACGCGCTGCTTGTCGCCGGCGGTATCGCCGGAATTGCAGCGGTGGATCAGCTGCGGCGCCAGGCCGCGCCGGCGGGCGGCGAGCAGCAGGCCGTTGATCGGGTAGGCGCCGCAGGCCTGCTCGGGGCGGATGTCGGTATCGAGTTGCAGGATGTGCTGACAGGTGTCGCGGTCGACCTGGTTGGCGGCGGCGTAGGGCAGGAAATGCGAGAGGTCGGAGCTGATGACGATCAGCGTTTCCGGCCCGCCCCACAGCAGGTCGAGGACTTCGGCGACATCGCGCGGCGTGGCGTGGCCGACGGCGAGCGGGACGAGGGTGAAGTCGTCGAGCACGCGCTGGAGGAAGGGCAGGTGAACTTCCAGCGAATGTTCCTGGGCATGCGCGTGGTCGCTGAAGACGATTTGCGGCAGTTCGGCGAGTTGGGCAATCGCCGCCGCATCGAGCGCGATGTTGCCGAGCGGCGTGGCGAAGGCGCCGGATTTTGGCGCCGCGAGGCCGTCAACCGCAACCCGGTGCGTCGGGCCGAGCAGAATGACGCGGCGGATCGTCGCGTGCCACGGCGCGAGCGTCGCATAGGCCATGGCCGCGGTCGAGCCGGAGTAGATGTAGCCGGCGTGCGGGACGATCAGCGCCTTGGGTTGGAGCGTGGTGGCAGCCGGCGCCTCGGCCAGCAACTGGTCGACGGTCGCCGAAAGATCAATCGGGCTGCCCGGGTAGAACATGCCGGCGACGGCAGGAGGACGGGTCAATGTCATGGTCGACTCCTCAAACGAGCAATAATCCGAGCGCCATGCCGGTGCCGATGGCGATCAGGCCGGGCAGGGCGTGGCGGGCCAGTTTGCTGCCGCCGATGCTGATGACCAGGCCGATCTTGAACACCAGGTTGGCCATCAGCGCCAGGGTGACGGCAATCACGGCTTCGCCGGCCGGGATTTTTTCGAGGTTGAACAGGCGCAGCGTGGACAGCACGCTGGCATCGGCGTCGGTCAGTCCGGAGGCCACGGCGACGATGTAGAGGCCCTTGTTGCCGGCGATGTCCTGCAGCCACGCGGAAGCGAGCAGCACCAGGGCATAGAGCAGGCCGAAGGAAATCGCGGTCTTGAGTTCGGTCGGGTTCTTGACCTCGGGCATCGGCAGGTCGCCGGCCGCGTTCAGAATCTTCCAGCCATAAAGCGACATAGCCACGCCCGGCACGATGCCGCAGGCGAAGACGATGCCGATCTGCGTCACCAGATGCGGCGCGACGACGCCGGCAACCAGTCCGAGCCGGATCATCACCATGACGTTGGCGATCAGGATGACGATCGCCGACATGCGCACCAGATTGCCGTGTGTCTGCGCGTGACGCGAGAACATCATGGTCGTTGCCGTGCTCGACGCGAGACCGCCGAAAATGCCGAGCACCGCGGCGCCATGCCGGGCGCCGATGATGCGCAGGGCCATGTAGCCGCCGAGCGCCAGACCCGAGATCAGGACCACCATCCACCAGACCTGGCGTGGATTGATGGCCTTGTACGGACCGAAATCGTCGCTCGGCAGAATCGGCAGGATGACCAGCGACAGGACGGCGAACTGCAGGATGGAGTTAATGTCCTTGGGCGTCAGCCGCTCGCTGATCCGGCGCAGTTCGGCCTTGAAGTAAAGCAGCACCGTCGTCGCGATGGCCAGCATGACCGCCAGCGTCGAGTAGCCGAACCAGACTGCGGCGCCCAGCGCGTAAATGACGATGATCGCCGCTTCGGAGGTGAAGCCGCGATACTCCTCCCCGTGTCGGGACGAGAAATTGGAGGCGATCATGGAGCCGGAAATGGCCACCAGGCCGGCAATGAGAACCCATGGGCCGCCGGTTTTTTCGGTGAGCAGGGCGAACAGGCAGCCGAGCATGGCGACCAGGGCGAAGGTACGCAGGCCGGCCGCCGAGTCTGGCCGCCGCTCGCGTTCCATGCCGACCAGCAGGCCGATGCCCAGCGCCGTGGCAAAAGCCTCGACGGGCGCGGCCAGTTCCGGAGCGACAAAGCTCATGGTTTTCCTCTCGACTTCGCGATATTCAGTAAAATTAAGCCATGCCACGATATTACGCAATCGTTCCCGCTGCCGGCAGTGGATCGCGCTTCGGTTCCGGGAGACCGAAACAGTACCTCAACCTGCTCGGCCACCCCCTGATCCATCACACGCTGGCGGCGCTCGTGGCCTGTCCCGACATCGATCGCGTCTGGGTTGTGCTGTCACCGGAGGACAGCGAATGGGAACGTTACAACTGGTCTGAACTCGGCCCCAAACTGGAAACGCTGCGCTGCGGCGGCGCGACGCGGGCGGACAGCGTCAGCAATGGACTGAAGGCTGCCGCCATGGTGGCGGCTGACGACGATTGGATTCTGGTGCACGATGCCGCACGCCCGTGCTTGAGCAAGGAAATGCTCGCCGCGCTGTTTGACGAGCTGGCGGATGACCCGGTCGGCGGTATTCTTGCCGTGCCGGTGGCCGACACCCTGAAGCGCGCCGATGGCGAACAGCGCGTCGCCGCGACCGAACCGCGCGACGGCCTGTGGCAGGCGCAGACGCCGCAGATGTTCCGTTATGGCCTGCTGCACGAGGCACTCGAAAAATGCCGCGAAGTGACCGACGAAGCCGGCGCGATCGAGGCGCTCGGTCTCAAGCCACGGCTGGTGCGTGCCGACGCGACCAATTTGAAAGTGACTTATCCGGCCGATCTGGCCTTGGCGGCGATGATACTCAGGGGGCGGAAATGAATTTTCGGGTCGGACAGGGCTACGACGTTCACCAACTGGTCGCGGGCCGCAAGCTGATTCTCGGCGGCGTCGAGATTCCCCACGAAACCGGCTTGCTCGGCCATTCCGATGCCGATGCGCTGCTCCATGCGATTACCGATGCCCTGCTCGGCGCCGTCGCGCTGGGTGACATCGGCCGCCATTTCCCGGACACCGATCCGCGTTACAAGGGCGCCGACAGCCGGGTGCTGCTGCGTGCTGCCGTCGCCCTGCTGGCCGAAAAAGGATGGCGGCCGGTGAACGTCGATGCGACGATCATCGCCCAGCAGCCGAAGCTCGCCCCGCATGCGGCGGCGATGGTGACCAATGTTGCGGTCAACCTCGGAATTTCGCCAGATTCCGTGAATATCAAGGGCAAGACCAACGAAAAGCTGGGCTACCTGGGACGGCAGGAAGCAATCGAGGCGCAGGCGGTGGTGCTCGTCGAACGTGCGGCCTGAGGGCGGCAAGCAGCACAACGAACGGCCAGCACGGGCCCGCGTCTTCTTCGCCCTGTGGCCCGCGCCGGAAGCCGCGCGACAACTTTCTGCCGTAGCCGATTCGTTCGCCAACAGTGCCGGCGGGCGGGCGACGCGCCAAGAGACGATCCATCTGACCCTGGCCTTCATCGGCGACGTGCCGCTCGAACGCCTGCCCGATCTGCAGCGCGCGGCCCGGGATGTAAGCGCCGAAACTTTCGAGTTGACGCTGGATCAGTTCGGTATCTGGCGCCACAACCGCATTTTCTGGGCAGGCTGCAGCGTTTTGCCCCCGGCGCTGGCGGTGCTGTCAACCTCCCTCAAAACAGCATTACTTGCTGCCGACTTCAGCGTGGCGAATGCCCAGCGGACCTTCACGCCGCATTTCACGCTGGTGCGCAAGGTAGCGGTGCTTGATGCCATATTGCCAGTGTGCAAACCGGTTGCGTGGCGCTGTGAGAAGTTTGTCCTGGTTCGCTCGACGCTGTCAGCGGACGGTTCGTCCTATCAGACCGTTGCGGAGTTTCCGCTTGCGGGTAGCGAGGGTTCAGTTATCCGCTGATTTTGAAACTACGCCTTGCTTACATAGACTTCGCGTAGTCGATCATTCCTTGAAAGTCGACGACGACGGCAGGCTCGTCTCCGACTACCCAGGCATCATGGCCCGAGGGAAGGAGCGAAACATCACCAGGCTGGCACACAAACTCCGTTCCGTCGTCCATCACCACCTTCAGCACGCCTGACACGTGATACTGGAAGTGCGGCGCCTTGCAGCTATTTGTTTTGGCAATGGGCTGGAGCGACGTCGACCATTTCCAGCCAGGCTCGAAGATGGCGCGACCGACCGTTGCGCCGCCGACCGTGACGAGTTCCAGCCGTCCCTTGGGGAACTCCCGAACCTCGTCGGGTTCCCCAAAACATTTCAGTTCTGCATTTTTCATTTCACATCTCCTTTGCGTATCAAGCCCATTTCTTGCCGAGCTCGTCGAGCCCGGCTTGCCCGAGGTCTTCCGGTGTCATGGCAATGTGAAACTCCACGTCCGCATTGAACGACAGGAACCATGGCTCGGAAACACTTGGAACCTTTGAGGGGTCAGCCAGATCGACGATCATGATCGCTCCTCGCTGGCCGTTGTACTCCGTAAAGTACACTGCCTCGGGCTTTGTTTCTTCAAGAATGCGTTTGATCTTTCCCCCCACGCTTCCGTCCTTTACTGCTGCGTTGAATTCCTTGTGGGGGATTTTTACCTGAACGAGCATTCGCATTTTGGTTCTCCTTTGAAGCAAGGGTACTTACGGAAACTGGCGACCAGTATTCAGTGGACACCTTGACCGGGAGGATGTTCAGAATCTTCAGGGAGCTGGTGGGTACGACTTACGCAACAGGGGTCGGCGTGATTCAGCCAGTCACGGCCGCCAACACCAGCCTTGCCAGCAGGCCGCCGCCCGGGTTCGCCAGCAGTTCGAGGCGTCCGTCGTGCAGGCGGGCGATGCGGTCGACGATGGCGAGGCCGAGGCCGGTGCCGGTGGCGTTGCTGCGCGCGTTGTCGAGCCGCGTGAACGGGCGTTTCAGGCGTTCGGTTTCCGCCGCCGGAATGCCGGCGCCCTGGTCGCGGACCTCGATCCAGATTTCGTTTGCCTGCCGCGAGGCGCTCACGGATATTTCGCCGCCGCCGTATTTCGTGGCGTTGTCGATCAGGTTGCCGATCGCCCGGGTCAGGGCACGGGGACGTACCCGCAGCTCGGGCAGCTCGACCGCAGTGAACCGGATCGCTTGCCCGCGCTGCCGCTGGCGCTCGACCATGCTGGCGAGCAGGGCGGCGAGGTCGGTCGCCGCCGGTTCTTCGCCGAGATCGGTGCGCGCGTAATCCATGAACTGGGAAATGACGGCTTCCATCTGCTCGATATCGCCGACGACGGCCTGGCGCGCCGCGTCGTCGGCGACGCTCATTTCGGCTTCGAGACGCAGGCGGGTGAGCGGAGTGCGCAGGTCGTGCGAAATTCCGGCGAGGACTTCCGAGCGGTCTTTCTCATGCCGTTCGAGATCGCTGGCCATGGCATTGAAGGCGCCGGCCAGCAGCCGCATTTCCTCGGCGCCGGATTCCGGCAGCGGCGTCGGGCTGAGGCCGCGACCGACGGCCTTGGCGGACTCGGCCATCGCCTTGAGCGGGCGGCTGATGCGCGAGGCGATCAGCCAGGCGACGGCCAGCGCCAGCGCCAGCGCCAGCAGGCCCCAGAGTAGCCAGTGACCGGCGACGCTGCGCATGGCGCGCTCGCGCGGCAGGATCAGCCAGTATTCTTCTTCGTCATGGTCATCGAGGCGAAAGCTGACCCAGAAGCCGGCGACGCCATCGACTTCGGCGGCGGTCCGCGTGTGCGGTCCGAGGCGGGTGGACAGTTCGCGCTGGATCAGGTGGTGGAAGCGCGAATCCGGCATCGGCTCGATGCGGTCGTCGGCTTCGGCCGGCAGGAGCCGGATGCCCTCGCGGGTCGATAATTCGTTGAACAGTTCGGGGCGCTTCTCCGGGGCGGCGGCAAAAAGTGCCGCCCGGATCAGGTTGACCGCGGAAGCCGCGAGCTGTGCCGTTTCACGAGCCCGCGGTTCGGCTTCGATGTAGCGGAACAGGCTGAGCCACGCCGTGGTCGTCAGGATGACGAGGGCTGCCAGCAGCAGGAAGGTGCGCGCCAGCAGCGTGCGCGGAATCATTGCCGTTCGGCGCCGTCCGGCACGAAGACATAGCCGAAACCCCAGACTGTCTGCAGATAGCGCGGCTGCGCCGGGTCGCTCTCGATCAGCTTGCGCAGGCGGGAAATCTGGACGTCGATGGCGCGATCGAACGGCCCCTGCTCGCGGCCGCGAGCGAGGGCCATCAACTTGTCGCGCGACAGTGGCTGGCGTGGGTGCTGCAGCAGCACCTTGAGTACGGCGAATTCACCGGTGGTCAGGGCCAGCAGTTCGTCGCCGCGTTTCAGGGCGCGCGCCGCGAAATCGACCTCGACATTGCCGAAACGGATCGCCGGCTCATCCGCTTCCGGCGCGCCGGGCGGTGTCGTCGACTGGCGGCGCAGGACGGCATGGATGCGGGCCAGCAGTTCGCGCGGGTTGAACGGCTTGGGCAGGTAGTCGTCGGCGCCCATTTCGAGGCCGACAATGCGGTCAACCTCCTCGCCCTTGGCGGTCAGCATGATGATCGGCGTCTTGTCGCCGGTGCCGCGCAGGCGGCGGCAGATCGTCAGGCCATCCTCGCCGGGCAGCATCAGGTCGAGGACGATGAGGTCGAAATGCTCGCGCGTCCGCGCCTTGTCCATCTGCGGCGCATCGCCGACGGCTTTTACTTCCAGTCCCTGTTCGCCGAGGTAGCGGACCAGCAGATCGCGCAGGCGGCTGTCGTCATCGACGACGAGAAGGCGGTGTTGTCGATCGTTCATGGGGCGAAGGATAATCCGGCGGTCACGGTTGGCATGCGGTCAATGGTAACAAGCTTTTTCAGCGGTGATGACGGAAACAAGTTGTTACAAAGCCCGAGGCCAAGCCACGCGATGGCCCGGCAAAGCGATGCGACAATTTGAGCAGTACAAAAAGGAAGGTATTGAAGATGCTCACCTGGCGAAGGATGGCGCGTTTGCTGCTCGTGCTGACAGCCTTTTCGGCTGCCGCGGGGGCCGTGCATGCGCAGTTGCCGCCCGACCAGCGCCGCCAGATGCGTCAGGAAATGCGCGAACAATGGCGGCAGGCGCCGCAGGAAGATCGGCAGCGGATGCGTGAGGAGCACCGCGAGCGCGTGCAGCAGATGCCGCAGGAAGATCGACAGCGGATGCGCGACGAAATGCGCGGCCATGGTCCGCCGCATGGCGGCGAAGAAGGTGGTCGCGGGTCGCGTGGCGGGTGGCGCTGAGCGGCGCTGGCGGTGCTCCGGTAAAATAACGGGGATGAAGATACTGGCCATAGAAACATCCACCAATTTCGGTACTTGCGCGTTGTGGCAGGACGGCGTGATCGACCAGCGAATCTGCCCGCCCGGTCGCCCGCATTCGGAAACGCTGCTGCCGCTGGTGCGCGAGTTGATGGCCGACAACGGAATTGGCTTAACACAACTCGATGCGATTGCCTTCGGCGCCGGACCGGGTGCCTTCACCGGCCTGCGCGTGGCCTGCGGCGTGGCCCAGGGGCTGGCGGTCGGCGCCGAACTGCCGGTGGTGCCGGTCTGTGGGCTTGAAGCCATGGCGGCGACGATGGGCGAATCCCGGGTGCTGTGCCTGCTCGATGCGCGCATGGGCGAGATTTATGCGGCGGCTTACGAGCGGCGCGACGCCGGCTTTGAACTGCAAGGTGGGATTCGCGTCGGGTCACCTGCAACACTCGACCTGCCGGCGAGCGGAACCTGGATCGCCTGCGGCAATGCGCTGACGGCCTATCCGGAACTCGCGGAGCGCCTGCGTGACGCCGGCTTCACGGTGCACCCGGAGATTCTGCCGCAGGCCGATGCGGTGGCGCGACTGGCAGCGCGCCGCCTGCAACATGGCGCCGGCATCGATCCGGCGCTGGCGGCGCCGCTTTACGTCCGGGACAAGGTCGCCAAGACCATCCGCGAGCGACTCGACGCGGGGGGCAAGGCGTGATCATGTCCACGGTGTCCTCAATTGCGATGACAGCGGACGATCTCGATGCGGTAACGGCGCTCGAAGCATCGCTGCAGGCGTTTCCGTGGTCGCGCGGCAACTTTGCCGATTCGCTGACCGCCGGCCACGATGCCCGGGTTCTCCATCTGGGCGACGATCTCGTCGGTTTCTCGGTGGTCATGATGGTGGTCGACGAGGCGCATCTGCTCAATATCGGGGTTGACCGGCGTTATCAGGGTCAGGGCCACGGCGCGCGGATGCTGCGGCAGATGATGGACGATGCGCGTTCAGCGGGCGCGCTGCGCCTGCTGCTCGAGGTCCGACCGTCGAACCGGCAGTCGATCGATTTCTATCAGCGATTTGGTTTCAAGCAGATCGGCGCACGACGGGCTTATTATCCGGCGGCTGCCGGGCGCGAGGATGCGCTGGTGTTTGACAAGGAACTGCAATGAACCTGACCCGCGAACAGATGCTGGCCGAGATGGGCATTACGCCGATCTGGCGCTTGCGCGAGCCACAGGTCGATAAAGCCCAGGTGGAACAGGATGTCCCTGCGCAAGGTATGCCGGTCGTGCGCGAACCTGCTGCGGTGCCGGTTGCACCCCAAGGGTACTTTTTGCAGGGCGTCCCGCCGGGGGACTTGCTTTATGTCCCCGGCAGCGGGGACGGGATCCCGTCCGGACGCGGTGCGGTCAACGCCATGAATTGGCCGGAATTGGGCGCTGCGGTGGCTGACTGCAAAGCCTGTCCGTTGTGCGGGCAGCGCAAGCAGGCGGTACTTGGCGTCGGTGACCTCGATCCGGACTGGCTCTTCGTCGGCGAGGGGCCGGGCGCCGAGGAGGACCTCAAGGGCGAGCCCTTTGTCGGACAGGCCGGCAAGCTCCTCGACAACATGCTCGCCGCGCTTGGCATTGCACGCGCCCCGCAGGCTAAGGGGCCTGTGGCTCAAGTACCCTTGGGGTACGGCAACAAGGTTTATATCGGCAACGCCGTCAAGTGCCGCCCGCCGGGTAACCGCACGCCGGAGGCAGCGGAAATGGCGGCCTGCCGTCCCTGGCTGGAACGACAGATTGCCTTGCTGAAGCCGAAGGTCATCGTCCTGCTCGGCAAGGCGGCGGTGCATTCGGTGCTGCATGACGACAGTTCGCTTGGTTCGCTGCGCGGTCGGCGCTTCGAGTACCAGGGCATCCCGGTGGTGGTCACCTATCACCCCGCCTATCTTCTGCGCAATCTGCCGGAGAAGGCCAAGGCCTGGGAAGATCTGCTGTTCGCGCGGCGTTGCCTGCACGAGACCATTGCTACGGGGGGCGGGGAACTGCCGTTCTAGTACCACGGACCCAAAGGCTGGCACTAGTAATGGGCGCTGTCGTCGAGATGGCGGACGTCGTCGTTCTCGTGCTGGTTGGCGAGGTGGCGCTGGCGGATCAGGTACATGAGACCGCTGACGCATAGGCCGAACAGGGTGACCACGAGGTAGATCGAGACATCCATGCGGATCATGACGTAGTAGAGCCCGGTCATGATCAGGATGGACAGGTTCTCGTTGAAGTTCTGGACGGCGATCGAGTGTCCGGCGCCCATCAGGATGTGTCCGCGGTGCTGGAGCAGGGCGTTCATCGGAACTACGAAAAAGCCGGAGAGGGCGCCGATAAGAATCAGTAGCGGCACGGCCAGCCAGACATGCTGTACGAAATTCATGATCAGGACGATCAGGCCCATCGCGATGCCCAGCGGAATGACGCGAACCGATTTGCGCAGGGTGATGAACTTTGCTGCGGCGATGGCGCCGATCGCCACGCCGACTGCAACGACACCCTGGAGCATCGAGGATTTGGACAGGTCGAGGCCGAGCGCGACCTCTGACCACTTGATGACGATGAATTGCAGCGTCGCCCCGGCGCCCCAGAACAGGGTGGTTACGGCCAGCGAAATTTGCCCCAGCTTGTCGCGCCAGAGCAGCGCGATGCAGTGATGGAACTCGTGAGCCAGATAGAACGGATTTTTCTTCAGTGGCTTGTGGTCGACCCCGGTATCCGGCACGTAGAGATTGAAGATCGAGGCAATCACGTAGAAAACGCCGACGATGGCAATCGCCATTTCGCCGGTGGTGTTGATGCCGGTGTCGATCACTGGAAAATCGAAGGCGAGCAGGGTCCCGGAAATTTCCGGCGTGATCAGCATGCCGCCAATGACGACGCCAAGGATGATGGCGCCGACCGTCAGCCCTTCGATCCAGCCATTGGCAACGACCAGCAGGCGGTGCGGCAGATACTCGGTCAGGATGCCGTACTTGGCCGGGGAATAGGCGGCGGCGCCGAGGCCCACCACGGCATAGGCGACCAGCGGGTGGGCGCCGAAGAACATCATGCCGCAGCCGAAAATCTTGATCGCGTTGCTGATGAACATTACCCGCCACTTCGGCATCGAGTCGGCAAAGGCGCCGACAAACGCGGCCAGGATGACGTAGGAGAGGGTAAAGAAGGTCTTGAGCAGCGGCTCGTACTCGGACGGCGCATGCATCTCGCGCAGGGCGGCGATAGCGGCGATCAGCAGTGCGTTGTCGGCCAGCGCGGAAAAGAATTGCGCGGCCATGATGATGTAGAAGCCGAAAGGCACTTGATCTCTGGTCTGGTTATATGACTTTGGTCGCAGGTTATACCACCGAATCGTCACGAGGCAAACCGGGGACGGTCGCACCCGGGCGCTTCCCTTGGTCGCGGTCAACGCCCAAAAACAGGCCATTTTCAGCTATTTGCAGCGCAACCGGGTGGCCAGCGGGCCGTGGATTGTGATTGAATAGCTGGCGCGATCCAAAAGGAGAAACACAATGGCAGATCGGCGTTTGCAGGTCTTTCTCGCCGTAGCGAAACATCTCAGCTTCACCCGGGCTGCCGATGCCTTGTTCATGACCCAGCCAGCGGTCACGTTCCAGGTGCGGCAACTCGAGGAGCAATACAACACGCGCCTGTTCGAACGCCGGCATGGCAGCATCTCGCTGACGCCGACCGGCGAGCTGGCGCTGTCCTATGCGGAACGGATTCTCGGGTTGTCCGATGAAATGGATACCCGCCTTGCCGAAATGAACGGCGAGATGCGCGGGCCATTGTTGCTGGGCGCCAGCACGACGATCGCCGAGAGCCTGCTGCCCGGGGTTCTGGCCGAGTTCAACGCGCGCTACCCGCAGGTCAGGCCACGGCTGATCGTTGCGAATTCGGAAGGAATCGCCAGCCGCGTCGGCCACCACGGCCTGGAGGTCGGACTGATCGACGCCCCGGCCAAGATGCCCGGTCTGAGCTGCGACGTCTGTTGCGACGACGAACTTGCGGTTATCTGCGCGCCCGGTTATCCGTTGGCGGGTCTGGAGAGTGTCGGCCCACGTGCGCTGGCGGACTACGAGTACCTTTCGCGTGAGCCTGGATCGGGAACGCGGGAAGTCGTCGATAACTACTTCCGCTCCAACCAGGTAGCCGTCGAGGAGCTGAAGACACAGATGGAGCTCGGTAGCCCGGAGACGCTCAAGGCGGTCGTCGCGACCGGCCTCGGGTTCGCCATCGTGTCGCGCGCCGCCGTCGAAAGGGAGGTGCAACTTGGCATGTTGCTGGCCATACCGCTCGATCCGCCGCTCAGGCGCAGCATCTACCTGATCCAGCTGGAGGAGCGTTTCCGCTCGCGCCTGGTCACGACCTTCGTTCAATTCGCCCGGCAGCAACTTAAAGACATGGTGGCATGACGACTTCGCGACCGATCCGTGCGCGCATTGCCGGCGCCGCGCTGCTGCACAACTACCGGCTGGCCAAGGGGCTGGCGCCGGGCGCCCGGGCCTGGGCGGTGATCAAGGCCAATGCCTACGGACACGGGCAGTGGCGGGCAGTCGAGGCGCTACGCGCGGAAGCCGACGGCTTTGCCGTGCTCGAGTGCGAAAACGCCGTTGCCCTGCGCGAAGCGGGCGTCACCCAGCCGATCCTGCTCCTCGAAGGCATTTTCAGCGCACGTGACGCACGGGCCGTCGCGGAATATCGCCTGACCACGGTCATTCATTGTCTGGAACAGCTCGAACTGCTGCTTGCCTCGGTGGCCAGCGATGCGCCGCTGGCAATCTATCTCAAGCTCAATACCGGCATGAACCGGCTCGGCTTGAATGCGGTTAACCTGCCCAGGGCGCGTGAAATGCTCTCCGGGGCCAGGAATGCCGCCCTGACCCTGATGACCCATTTTGCCGAGGCGGATGGCGGCCGGGGCATAGACGAACAGATGGTGCGTTTCTCCGCGCTGCGCGGTGACTGGACGGGGCCGGTGAGCCTGGCCAATTCGGCGGCCTTGCTGCGCTACCCGCAGACATACGCAGACTGGGTGCGGCCGGGGATCATGCTCTACGGCTCCAGCCCCTTCGATGACCGCAGCGCCGAAGATCTCGGGCTGCAAGCGGTGATGGCGCTCGAGAGCGAGATCATCGGCGTGCAACAACTCGTAGCGGGCGACCGGGTCGGCTATGGCGGCACCTTCGTCGCCGGGCGCGCAATGCGCATCGGCGTGGTGGCCTGCGGTTACGCCGATGGCTATCCGCGCCATGCCCCCAGTGGCACGCCGCTCGCCGTGATGGGACGGATGACGCAGACGGTGGGGCGGGTCTCGATGGACATGCTGGCCTGCGATCTGAGCGCTATTCCCGACGCCGGCATCGGCGCGCCGGTCACCTTGTGGGGGAGCGGGGTGGCCGGGCATGTGCCGGCCGACGCGGTGGCCCGCGCAGCCGGCACGATCGCCTACGAACTGTTCTGCGCGCTGGCGCCACGGGTTCCGGTAACGGTCGTCCGCTAGGCTGTTCAAGGGCCGGCCCAACGCGTCGCCCATTCACGTGTGGTGTATCCTCGGCCCATCATGGCAAAAAGCAAGTCGATCTACAGTTGCACCGAGTGCGGCGCAACGAGCCCGAAATGGCAGGGGCAATGCCCCGGCTGCGCGGAATGGAATACGCTGGTCGAGAGCGTCGCCGAAAAGGCCAGCGGCCATCGCTTCGAGTCGCTTGCACCGGTCGCCCGCCTGCTGAATCTCTCCGAAATAGAGGCGCGCGAGACCGAGCGCATCGCGACCGGCATCAGCGAGTTCGATCGGGCGCTCGGCGGCGGCCTTGTTGCGGGCGGGGTGGTACTGATCGGCGGCGATCCGGGCATCGGCAAGAGCACGCTGTTGCTGCAGGCGCTTGTCATTGCTGTCGTCAGCCAACAAGGTGCTCTATGTTACTGGCGAGGAATCGGGCGAACAGGTCGCTTTGCGTGCGCGCCGGCTTGGGCTCGACACCCGCTCGCTGCAATTGATGGCGGAAATCAATCTTGAGCGCATCCTGGCCACCCTGCAGGCCGAGCAGCCCCAGGTCGCGGTCATCGACTCGATCCAGACGCTGTGGTCGGACCAGCTATCGAGCGCCCCCGGGTCGGTCGCGCAGGTCCGTGAATGCGCCGCCCAACTGACCCGGCTGGCCAAGCAGTCGGGTATCACCATCATTCTCGTCGGCCATGTGACCAAGGACGGGGCGCTGGCCGGCCCGCGCGTACTCGAGCATATCGTCGATACGGTGCTCTACTTCGAGGGCGACACGCATTCCAGCTTCCGGCTGGTGCGTGCGGTCAAGAACCGCTTCGGCGCGGTCAACGAGCTTGGCGTCTTCGCCATGACCGACAAGGGTTTGAAGGGCGTGAACAACCCGTCGGCGCTATTCCTGTCGCAACATGGTCAGGACGTCGCCGGTTCGTGCGTGATGGTTACGCAGGAAGGTACGCGTCCACTGCTGGTCGAGATCCAGGCGCTGGTCGATGCGGCGCACGGCAACCCGCGCCGGCTGACGGTCGGCCTCGATGCACAGCGCCTGGCCATGCTGCTGGCCGTTCTCCATCGCCATGCCGGGATTGTCTGCTTCGATCAGGATGTCTTTGTGAATGCTGTCGGCGGGGTCAAGATCGGCGAGCCGGCCGCCGACCTTGCGGTGTTGTTGTCAATAACATCATCGTTAAAAAACAAACCGTTGCCAGCGAAACTTATTGTATTTGGTGAAGTTGGTCTGGCGGGTGAGATCCGTCCGGCGCCACGCGGACAGGAGCGCCTCAAGGAGGCTGCCAAGCTCGGCTTCACCCGGGCGCTGATTCCTGAAGCGAATCGCCCGAAACAGGCGATCGCCGGCATGGAAGTCATCGCTGTCCGGCGGGTGGAAGACGCGGTGGCACGGATTCGCGACATCGAATAAGCTTTGCGCAAGCCCTGAAACCTGAACATGTTCAACCTTTCACGCTACTTTTCGACCCTCAGCCTGATCCTGATCGGATTGGCGGCCGGTCTGCTCGGTCTGATGTACCGCGAGGTCTCGGTGCGCCAGATGACGATGCTCGCCGAAGATCGCAATGTCGCCATGGCGCAGGTTTTCGAGAATGCGCTTGGCGTGCCGCTGGCCGGACTGATGGCGGCATCGGTCGGCAAGGATGCCTCGATGCTCAAGGAGGCGGACGAATCGCAGGCGATGCAGGCCAGCGTTTCGGCCCTGATGCACGGCACGGCGGTGGTCAAGGTCAAGATCTACAATCGCCTCGGTGTCACCATCTTCTCGACCGATCCGGCCCAGATCGGCGAGAACCGGCTCGACAACCCAGGTTTCAAGTCGGCCCTTGGCGGAACGGTGCTCAGCGACCTGACCCATCGCGACAGCATGGACACCTTCGAGGGCGCCCGTTCGAACATCGACCTGCTGGCCAGCTACGTCCCGATTTCCAGCGAGGGCAAGGCGGTCGAGGGCGTGCTCGAACTCTATCAGGACGTGACGCCGTTCATTACCTCGTTCCGGCATACGCTATGGGTGATCACGGCGATCGTCATCGCCGTGTTCGCCATGCTGTTCTTCATGCAGTTTCTGGTGGTGCGGCGAGCCCAGGGAATTCTCTACGAACAGGCGGAGCGTATCGAGGCGGCGCGCAGCACGCTGGAAATTCAGGTCGATGCGCGGACCGAGCAACTGAAGCGTGCCAACCTGCTGCTCGAAGGCGAAGTAATCGAACGCCGGCAGGCCGAGAGCAAGCTGAATTACCTCGCCTACCATGACCCGCTGACCGGACTGGCCAACCGCCGCTATTTCCTCGAGCGCCTCGAAACGAGCCTCGTCGATGCGGCGCGCAAGAATAGTCGGGTCGCGGTTCTGTTCATCGATCTTGACCAGTTCAAGCAGGTCAACGATTCGCTTGGCCACGGAATTGGCGACGAATTGCTGGTCTCGGTGGCCGCCGGCCTGTGCGAGCATGTGCCGCTGATCGACATGCTGGCTCGCTTGGGGGGTGACGAGTTCATCTGCGTCATGGAAGCGGTGCGCACCGATGAAGAGGTGGCGATGCTGGCCCGCGAGGTGATTGCCGCTTTCGATTCGCCTTTCCGCATTGGCGCGCACGAACTTTACCTGTCGGCCTCGGTCGGCATCAGCGTGTTCCCGAATGACGGCGCCTCGGTCGGCGATCTGCTGCGCAATGCCGATACCGCGATGTATCGCGCCAAATCGCTGGGACGTGGGCAATTTCATTTCTACACGCCGGAGATGACCCGTGACGCGCAGGAAAAGATACAGATCGAGTCACTGTTGCGCCGTGCACTGGAAAACGGCGAACTTTCCGTCCATTTGCAGCCGCAGGTCGAAACGAAGAGCGGGCGGCTGGTCGGCGCCGAGGCATTGATCCGCTGGAACAGCCCGGAACTTGGCAGCGTACCCCCGGCGCGTTTCATTCCGCTGGCCGAGGAGTCGGGAACCATCATCGCGCTCGGCACCTGGGTGCTCCGCGAAACTTGTCGTCAGGTCATGAAATGGACGGCGAGCGGCTTCGAATTGCCGCAGGTTTCGGTGAATCTGTCGGTCAAGCAACTCGAGCGCCCGGATTTTGTCGAGACTCTCCTGGCGATTCTGGAAGAGACCGGCATCGAGCCGAGCCGGCTCAAGCTGGAGATTACCGAATCGGTGGTCATGGTGGTCGATGATGCCTTCACGCTCCTCGATCGACTGCGCAAGATCGGCATCAGCCTGGCGCTCGACGACTTCGGGATCGGCTATTCCTCACTCAGCTATCTGAAGATGCTCCCGGTCCAGCAACTCAAGATCGATCGTTCCTTCGTGATCGGCATCGGCCAGAATCCGGAGGATGAAGCGATCATCCGCTCGGTCATGGCGCTGGCCAGGAGTCTCAACTTCGAAGTGGTGGCCGAGGGGGTCGAAACCGCCGAACAGGCCGCCTTTCTCAGTGAATCCGGGTGTCATCAGTTGCAGGGCTTTCTGCACGGGTCGGCCGTGGCGCCCGCCGAATTTCGGGCACGCTGGTCCGCCCTGCGATGAGCGGACTCGCCTGGCGCCTGCTCGGCCGGGAACTGCGTTCAGGCGAACTCCGCCTGCTTCTGGCCGCGCTGGTGGTCGCCGTGGCGGCGGTCACGGCAGTCGGCTTTTTCACTGACCGGGTTCGTCTGGCGCTGGAACAGGAAGCTCAACAACTGCTGGGCGGCGACCTGCTGCTGATTTCCGATCATCCGTGGCCGGCGATCATCCGTGACGAGGCAGTCAGGCGGGACCTGAAAACGGCCGAAACCGTCGGTTTTCCGAGCATGGTACTGGCCGGCGGGCAGGCGCAACTGGCGGACATCAAGGCGGTGAGCAGCGCCTATCCCTTGCGCGGGAGTCTGCGCCGGGCGAATCGCGCCGGCGAGGCGGGCGAGGTGACGCAGGGCGGGCCGCCGCCCGGCACGGTGTGGCTCGATGAACGGCTGGCCAGCGCGCTCGAGTCCGGGCCGGGACAAACCTTGCAGCTTGGGCAACGCAGTCTGCCGGTTTCCGCCATCCTGACACTCGAACCCGATCGCGGCGTCAATTTTTTCGCCCTGGCCCCGCGCCTGATGATGCATCTCGACGATCTGCCGGGAACTGGCCTGGTGCAGACCGGGTCACGCCTGACCTATCGCTTCATTGTTGCCGGCGACGCAGGCGCGGTTGCCGGGTTCCGGAACTGGATCGAGCCGCGTCTTGGGCGTGGCGAGCGCCTCGAGGATACCCGAAATGCGCGCCCGGAAATCCGCAGCGTTCTTGATCGGGCGCAGCGCTTTTTGGGCCTCGCCACGCTGTTGACCGTGATCCTGGCCGCGGTTGCCGTGGCGCTGGCGGCGCGCCGCTACATGCAGCGTCATCTCGACGCCTGCGCCGTGATGCGTTGCCTGGGGATCACGCAGTCGGGCTTGATTCGCCTCCATTCGGCGCTCTTTGTCTGGCTGGCGCTGCTGGCTGCTGCACTCGGTTGCCTTGCCGGTTTCGCCGTCCATTTTGTCCTCGTTTCATGGCTGGCGGAATTGCTGGACTTGCGTCTACCGCTGCCGGGATGGCTGCCATTGTTCCAGGGCGCGGCGGTCGCCGCCGTCCTGTTGTTCGGTTTCGCCTTTCCGCCGCTGCTCCAGTTGAGCAAGGTGCCGACCTTGCGCGTTTTTCGCCGCGAGCTGGGTCCGCCACGCCCCTTCCTGCTGGGCGGCTATGCGCTCGGCGTTCTTCTGCTGGCCGCTCTTTTGCTGTTGGTCGCGGGCGACTTGCGGCTTGGCGCTTATGCCATCGGCGGGTTCTCCGGTGCACTCGTCGCCTTCTGGCTGCTTGCCCGGTTGAGTGTGCGGGCGGTGTCGCGTCTGCGTGGGGGCGGCGGCTTCGGCTGGCGCCAGGGACTGGCCAATCTCGAGCGGCATGCGGCAGCGAGCACCTTGCAGATTGTCGCGCTGGCGCTTGGACTGATGGCCATGCTCCTGCTGACTGTGACGCGCGGTGAACTGGTCGAGGTCTGGCAAAAGGCGACGCCCGCGGACGCGCCGAATCGCTTCATCATCAATATCCAGCCCGATCAACGCCAGGCGGTCGGCGACACGCTTGCGGCCAGCGGGATAGCGGCCGAGCTTTCGCCGATGGTTCGAGGACGCTTGCTGCGGATCGGCGAGCAGGCCGTCAGCGCGGCCAGCTATCCAGATGACGAGCGAGCCCAGCGCCTGATCGAGCGCGAATTCAACCTTTCCTGGCGCGCCGTGCTGCCGCCCGGCAACCGGGTCAGCGCGGGTAGCTGGTTTGCGCCTGAAGACGCCGGGAAGGGGCTTGCCTCGGTCGAGGAGGGTCTGGCCAGGACGCTGGGGATCAAGATCGGCGATGAATTGCTCTTTGTCATTGGCGGCCAGGAAACACGGGTGCGCGTCAGCAGCCTGCGCAAGCTGGACTGGGATTCGATGCGCGTCAATTTCTTCGTGCTGACCCCGCCCGGCGTGCTCGATACGGCGCCGGCCAGCTATATCACCAGTTTTCACCAGTCAGAGAACCAGGTGACGCTGGTGCGGACGCTGGTCGCGCGCTTTCCCAACCTGACGCTGATCGATGTCGGCGCCATTCTTGCGCAGATCCAGATGGTCATGGGGCAAGTGGCGCGGGCGGTACAACTCATTTTTCTGTTTTCGCTGTTGGCCGGCACGATCGTGCTCAGTTCGGCCCTGCTCACGGCATTCGATGAGCGGCGCTACGAGCTGTCGGTGATGCGGGCGCTCGGGGCGGGGCGTGTCCAGTTACGTCAATCGTTGCTGACCGAACTCGCGGTGGTCGGTGCGATTGCCGGTCTGATCGCCGGCGCCGGCGCGGCACTGGTCGGGCAGTTGCTGGCGCGGAATGTTTTCCAGCTCGACTTGCCGTTCAGCCTTTGGCTCTTTCCGCTGGCGACGCTTTGCGGCGTTGTGCTGTCGGTCGGCATTGGCTGGCTGGCGGTGCGCCAGTTGTTGAGTACGCCACCATTGATGGCGCTACGGGCCGGCGCCTGATGCCTTGAAGCATGTAAAATCGATCGTCCTGGAGTAAGCCAATGAAAAACAATATCCGTTGGATCGCCGTTACGCTTGTCTGTCTGTCCGTCAATGTCATGGCGACCGAAGGTGATGCGGCCGGAATGATCAAGAACAGCAAGGGCGACGTGAGCATCGAGCGTGCAGGTGCGCGCATTCCGGGTGTCGTTGGGACACCGGTCTTCAGCGCCGACAGGGTGCGTACCGGGACCGATGGTTCGGTCGGGGTGACCTTGCGCGACAACACGCTGCTTTCCGCCGGCCCGAATTCACTGTTCGTGCTGGACAAGTTCGAGTTCGACAGCACCACGAATGCCGGTGCGGTATCGGTCGGCGTCAGGAAGGGCACGCTGGCGGTGGCCACCGGCAAGATCGCCAAACAGACGCCGGAGTCAATCGATTTCCATACGCCAACTTCGGTGATCGGCGTGCGCGGAACCGAGTTTGCCATCGAGGCGGGGAGCGGCAATGAGGATTGATTGGCCCCTGATAATCGTTGCCGGCTTGTTGCTTGGCGGCTGCGTCAGCGAACGCGTGGTCCTGCTACCTTCGCCGGATGACCGCCCGACCGCGGTTGTCGTCCGCGATGCGCGGGGCGAGGTGGTTTTGGACAAGCCTTACGCCGGCGTGCAGCGGCGGGCCGGTGAAATCAGCCCGGTGCAGTCGTCGCCTGCGGAAGTGGACAAATGGTTCGGCGCCGCGCTGGCGGCACAACCGCTGAAGCCGCGCAGCTTCACGCTGTATTTCGCGGGTGGGGCGGAGATGCTGACGCCGGAATCTGAAGCCGAACTGGCAACGATCAAGCGCGAGATTGCCGGCCGGCCGGCCTCCGAGGTCATGGTCATCGGCCATACCGATACCGTGGGTGGCCTGGAGGCCAACGACAAACTGTCGCTCAAGCGCGCGACGGCGGTGCGCGAAATCCTGATCGCCGCCGGTGTGCCCGGGGAAAAGATCGAAACGGCGGGGCGCGGCGAGCGCGAGCCGCTGGTGAAAACCGGCGACGAGGTTGCCGAACCCCAGAACCGGCGGGTTGAAATCAGCGTTCGCTAGGCGGTCAACCGTACCAGCCGGCCAGCAGCACGGTCAGGTCGTCGAATGGTGGCTGGCCGGCCTCGAAGTGGCGAACTGCATCGCGGATCGCCGCCGCCCGGGCTGCCAGCGGGGTATCCGCGGCGGCAGCCAGCAGCGTCGCGGCAAGGCGCTCGGTGCCGAACATGCGCTGTCCGTCGCTGGCCTCGCTGACCCCATCCGTAAATAGGCAGAGCAGATCGCCCGGCGCCAGTTGCTGGCGTGCGCTGGTGAACGGATAGTCGCCCAGCGCACACAGCGGCGGCCCGGAAATACTGCTGGTGTCGATCGGCAGTACTTCGCGGCGGTGCAGCAGCAGAGGCGCGTCGTGGCCGGCGCAAACGTACTCCAGCAGGCCACTGTCGGCATCGAGAATGCCGATGAAGGTCGTCACGAACTGGTGCTCAGGGTTCTCGCGGTTCAGTTCGCGTTGCAGCTCGCAGGCGGCCTGGCCGAGATCGTCATGGCGGCGGATCAGGGTGCCGGCCAGGGTTTTCGAGACGGCCATGAACAGGCTGGCCGGAATTCCCTTGCCGGAAACATCGCCGATGGCCAGGCAAAGGCGCCGTTCGTCGAGCATGAAGCAGTCGTAATAGTCGCCGCCGATGGCGCGCGCCGGTTCGAGCAGCGCGGCGACGGCAAAACGCGTTTCGCCGGCAAAGCGCCGGGCCGGATCGGGCAACAGGCCGATCTGGATGCGCCGGGCGACATCGAGTTCGCCATCCATGCGGGCGGCTGCTTCACGGCTCAGGTGCAACTGTGCTTCGGTCTGGTGGCGCCGGGTATCGGCAGCGATCAGCGTCACGCTCAGCAAGGCCATGAACACCGGCGCCAGCAACAGGACAATCGACAGACTGCTGAACAACCAGTGGCCGGCGGCGAAAGCCGCATAACCGGAAGCGATTAGCAGGAGCGCGAGGCCGACGAAGGTCACGGTCGCGTAGCGCGGGCGCAGGGCTGGTACGACGGCAATCAGCAGCAGTCCGCCAATCAGCAGCGTTGCCAGCTCAAGCAGTGGCATCCACGGCGGACGCTTGAGGGCGGAGCTGCTCAACAGGCTTTCGAGTATCTGGGCGTGAATATCGACGCCCGGGAGCAATTCACCGAGCGGGGTGACGGTACTGTCCTGCAGGCCGGTGCTGTTGAAGCCGATCAGCACAAACCGCGACTTGAACAGCGCCGGCGGGTAAGTGCCGGCCAGCACGTCGGTCGCTGACAGGTAATAGCTGGACTTGGAACGGCCATAGTGGAGGAGCAATTCACCGTTGGGCTGGGTCGGCAGACTGTAGTCGCCGACCCGGATGCGCTCCATGCCGTGTGTGCCGGATTCGACGGCGACCCGCCCGGCTTCACCGAGCGCGACCCGTACCATTTCCAGCGGCAGGGAAAGGAAGGGCTGGTCGGCGACCAGTGCCAGTGTCGGAATGCGCCGCAGCACACCGCGCTCGGTGGACGAATGCTGGCCATCCAGCGTGGCGTTGATCAGCCCCTCGCCGGCTGCACTTCGTTCAAGCAGGGGAAGGCTGGCGATGGCGGTCGGGAAACGGGTCAGGGCATGCAGGATTGTCGGGTCGTCATCGCTCAGTGCCGGCAGTGGTTTGTGCGGCTGGCGCGAGCCCGGCAGCTTGTTGGCGACACCAATCACCGCCAGCACCGTCGGGCCGCCGGCCAGCGCCTGAGCAAGTTTTTCGTCAGGCCCGGGCAAGAGTTCGAGTTTGGCGCGGGGCAGCGCCGGGAATCTTTCGGCGAGCGCCTGCGGGGCGAAACGGTCGGCTTCGGCAAAAACAATGTCGATGCCCAGTGCATGCGGTTCGCCAGCCAGTACCTTGCGCACCAGATCGGCAATGATGTCGCGTGGCCAAGGCCACTGTCCGTATTTGACCAGACTCTGGCTGTCGATCCCGACGACGATGACCGGCTCCGCGTCGCGTGCACGCGGCATCTGGCGCTGATAGCGATCGAACTCGGCATTGCGCAGGCTGGCCAGCGGTGTCGAATCGAAATTGGCGAGCGCAAGGGCAGCCAGCGTCAGGAAAAACAGGGGCAGGGCGCGGCCGCGGCCGGTCTGGAGCACGGCGAGTATGATGGATCTAAAATAGGTCAGAATCTGGCGCTCCGCTCAGTCTCGGGCGGAATCTCCGCCGTCGCTGCAATCGCTGGCGATTATGCCATGCATGGTGCGGCTGGCGGCTCAGGTAAAATACGCCATGAATTCGCTTCAGCAAGTCACCCGGCCGCTGTTCGGCCATCGCAAGTTCTGGGCGCAGCGTTTCGGCCCGGCGCCTTTCCTGCCGATGTCTCGTGCGGAAATGGATGCGCTTGGCTGGGATTCCTGCGACATCGTTCTGGTGACTGGCGACGCCTACATCGACCATCCCAGTTTCGGCATGGCGCTGATCGGCCGCCTGCTCGAGGCGCAGGGCTTCCGCGTCGGCATCATCAGCCAGCCTGACTGGAATTCGGCGAGCGACTTTCGGCGCCTCGGCAAGCCCAACCTGTTCTTCGGCGTCACCGCCGGCAACATGGATTCGATGGTCAACCGCTACACCTCGGACCGCAAGATCCGCTCGGACGATGCCTACACCCCGAACGCCGAGCCGGACAAGCGCCCGGACCGCGCGGTTATCGTCTATGCGCAGCGCTGCCGCGAGGCCTTTCCCGGCTGCAACGTGGTCATCGGCTCGATCGAGGCCAGCCTGCGCCGCATCGCCCACTACGACTACTGGTCGGACAAGGTGCGGCGCTCGGTGCTGCCCGATTCCAAGGCCGACCTGCTGGTGTTCGGCAACGCCGAGCGCGCCATGGTCGAACTGGCGCACCGCCTGGCCAAGGGCGAAAAGATCGGCGAAATCCGCGACCTGCGCGGCACCGCCTTCATGGTGCCCACCGGCTGGCTGCCTTCCGACGAATGGGAGCGCGGTGGATTCGACCTCGGTCGACACGCCGGGGCCGCTGGTCAAGCATGCCGATCCCTACGCCATGGAAACGGGCAGTTCCGGCGCAGTCGACCGCAGCACCGGCTGGCGAACACGCCGTGCGCATCGTCTCGCGCGCCGAGCGGCTGGCGCGCGCTCAAGGACAAGCGCGCCCACACCGTCGTCCGCCTGCCGTCCTACGAGCAGGTCAAGGACGACCCGGTGCTCTACGCCCACGCCTCGCGTACCTTCCACCTCGAATCCAACCCCGGCAACGCCCGCGCGCTGGTGCAGGCGCACGGCGAACGCGACGTCTGGCTCAATCCGCCGCCGATTCCGCTGACCACCGAGGAAATGGACCAGCGTCTACGACCTGCCCTACGCCCGCGCGCCCGCATCCGGCCTACGGCGAGGCGAAGATTCCGGCCTGGGAGATGATCCGCTTCTCGGTCAACATCATGCGCGGCTGCTTCGGCGGCTGCACCTTCTGCTCGATCACCGAGCACGAAGGGCGCATCATCCAGAGCCGCTCGGAAGACTCGATCCTGCGCGAAATCGAGGAAATCCGCGACAAGACGCCGGGCTTCACCGGCATCATCTCCGACCTCGGCGGCCCGACCGCCAACATGTACCGCCTGACGTGCAAGGACGCGAAGATCGAGTCGGCCTGCCGCCGCCTGTCCTGCGTCTATCCCGGACATCTGCGAAAACCTCGGCACCGACCACGCGCCGCTGATCTCAGCTCTACCGCAAGGCGCGCGCGCTGCCCGGCGTCAAGAAGGTGCTGATCGGCTCCGGCCTGCGCTACGACCTCGCGGTGCGCTCGCCCGAATACGTCAAGGAACTGGTCACCCACCACGTCGGCGGCTACCTGAAGATCGCCCCGGAACACACCGAGGAAGGCCCGCTGTCGAAGATGATGAAGCCGGGCATGGGCGCCTACGACCGCTTCAAGGCAGCTGTTCGACCGCTTCTCGCAGCGAAGCCGGCAAGGAGCAGTACCTGATCCCGTACTTCATCGCCGCCCACCCGGGCACCACCGACGAGGACATGCTCAACCTCGCGCTGTGGCTGAAGAAGCAACAACTTCCGCCTCGACCAGGTGCAGACCTTCCTGCCGACGCCGATGGCGCTGGCGACGACCATGTACCACACCGAGCAGCAATCCGCTGCGCAAGGTCACGCGCGACAGCGAGCACGTCGGGGCGATTCGCAACGGCCGCCAGCGCAAGCTGCACAAGGCTTTCCTGCGCTACCACGATGCCAACAACTGGCCGCTGTTGCGCGAGGCCCTGAAGGCCATGGGCCGTTCCGACTTGATCGGCAACGGCAAAAAGCAACTGATTCCCGCCTGGCAACCGGCCGGTACCTGCGGTTAACCGCCAAAAACCGGGCAAATTCAAAAACCGATACCAGCTCGGCTCAATGGCCAGCGGCCCGGCCACCAGCCAGTCAAACCGGTCGGACCCCGTGGCCGAGTTACAGCACGCAAGGGCTGAAATCCGCTCATACGATAGCGCTTATGGAAAACACCTCCACCACCTACGAAAAAATCGGCGGCGATGCCGTCGTCCGCAAACTCTGCGACCGTTTCTACGAACTGATGGATAGCGTTCCCCAGTTCAGCGAGTTGCGCGCCATGCACCCGGCGGACCTCGAGGGCTCGCGCGACAAGCTCTACATGTTTCTTTCCGGCTGGTTGGGCGGCCCCGACCTGTTTGTCGAGAAATTCGGCCATCCCCGCCTGCGCGCCCGTCACTCGCCGTTCGAGATCGGCACAAAGGAACGCGACCAGTGGATTGCCTGCATGGTTCTGGCGATGGAAGACGCCGGCCTCGAAGAGGGTATTCGTGCCAAATTGCTGGAAAACTTCTTCAAAACTGCCGATTTCATGCGCAACAAGCACGGGTAGGCACGGTGACGGTCAGGCACGGCGCCCGAAAATTAAGCCGGGCTTTTGCCTTTCGGGCGCATCTGGTCGGGACGCAGTGCGGGCGTGAAATAGACATCCGCGTCGTCCAGATCGACCGAGGCCCCCTCTTTGTCACACAGGGGCTGTTCATTGTCCTTCCAGCCGCGAATGCCGGTCTTGAGAGAAACCACGTTACTGTAGCCCAGCACCTGCATCGAGTGGGCCGCCAGTATGCTTCGGTATCCTGACCGGCAAACCAGCACGATCTCCCGCTCACGGGCCTCGACAAGTTCCCGGATAGTCTCCTCGTAGTCCCATTCGCACGCGGACTCCAGGATGCCGCGCGGGACGTTGATCGACCCCGCGATGTGCATGGCATCGTATTCGTACGGTTCGCGCACATCGACGATCAATAGATCCGGGTTCGCCGCGAGGCGCGTGGCCATATCCCATGGCATGATCTCGCGCACCTCGGTAAGACAATCCTTGATCAACTCGAGAAAATTTCTCATGGGCTTACCGACCAGGAGCGCAAGTTCAACGGCGCTACCGGATCACGCCCTGAAGGCGGCGGATTGACCGTACAGCAGCAAACTGGAACTGAAATCACTTTTTCTTCGTATCAACCGGCATGCCGGCAGCTTTCCATTCCGGGAAGCCGCCACGGAACCAGATCACGTTCTTCCAGCCATTCTGAATCGCCATGGTGGCTGACTTGTAGCTCTTCCAGCAGATCGTGCCATCGCAATACATCATGAAAGGCGTGTTTTTGTCCGCCGGCAGTTTTGAGAGATCAAACTTGTCCTCGCCGGAATCGAAGCCGACTTCCTTGGCACTGACTTCGTTATAAGGCACGAAGATGGCGCCCGGGACATGTCCGTGGTTGTATTCTTCTTCCGCTCGAACGTCATAGTTCTTGATGCCGTCGGCGATGAGCGCCTTGGCTTCGGCAACGGAGACGATCTTGGCGCCCGGCAGGCTGGTCGGCGTGGTGTTCAGCATCGAGGCGATGCCCTTGAAGTCAGCCGGGGTCGCGGCACTCATGGCGAGATTCAGCGCGTTGCCTTTTTTCAGGCTGGTGACGAGCTTTTGCTGGGCGCTCGCGGAAACGGTTTCAGGCTGTACCGACAGGGCGCGCAGCGGCACGGCGACGCTGGTGAAAACGATACGTCCGCCTTTGCTGGCGGCCCAGGTTTTGGCTTCGTCGGACGATGCGACCGCCATGTCGTAACGGCCGATCTCCACGCCGTAGAGTGGTGCTTCGGGTATGCGATGGAACTTGATTTCAGCGAAGTCGCTCTTGGATAGTCCGCGGCTGTTGATTTCGCTGCGCGCCATGCCGCCCATCAGTGACTCGTATTCCGGAACACCCAGCTTGGCGTTCGACTTGGCAGCCAGCGTACCCTTGTAATTCGGGCCGGCTACGAAAGAAGCGGAAATGACTTCGTCAGTCTTGAGGATGGGTTCAAATTTGAACTTGCTGATGTTGGCGATCACGTGGGCGGGCCCGAACACAATATCCAGCGTGCCTTCCCTGGCTTGCTTGATGGCGGAAAAACCGCGCTTGAAATATTGCAGACGCACCGGTTGGCCGACCGCCTTCTCGATTTCATCGGCAAAACTGCGGTAGCGCCGATCGGTATCTACATTGGCAAAGGACTCGTTCTGATCGAGTACCACCCCGAGAGTTAATGGGGCTGCCTGGGCAATAGCCGAGACGAAAACCAGAAGCATGGAAAGAAAGGCCAAACGCATCGTGAATGCTCCCAAGGGATCGGTAAATCAAAAGTTTTCGAAGTATGTATGCTGGTGGCCGCGCGGTCAATTCCGAAATTGATGCGCCGGAATTGATGTATTCAGGCGCTGATTTATGTGCAATAAACACGGAAATCGGCCGGGAAAGGATGCTGCATAGCAGCATGGAGTGGTAGAATTACGCCTTTGATTTTTCAGGCCTTCTCCATGTCCGCTCGTCCGATTCGCAATATCGCCATCATCGCCCACGTTGACCATGGCAAAACCACGCTGGTTGACCAGTTGCTCCGCCAGTCCGGCACCTTCGCCGCTCACCAACAGCTGGTCGAGTGCGTCATGGATTCCAATGACCTCGAAAAAGAGCGTGGCATCACGATTCTTTCCAAGAACACCTCGGTCGAGTACGAAGGCGTTCACATCAACATCGTCGACACCCCGGGCCACGCCGATTTCGGCGGCGAGGTCGAACGTGTGCTGGGCATGGTCGATGGGGTGGTGCTGCTGGTCGATGCTGCCGAAGGCCCGATGCCGCAGACCCGTTTCGTGACCAAGAAGGCACTGGCCCTCGGCTTGCGCCCGATCGTGCTGGTCAACAAGGTCGACCGCGACGGTGCCGATCCCGACATGGCGGTCAATCACACCTTCGACCTGTTCGACAAGCTGGGCGCCACCGACGAACAACTCGATTTCCCCATCGTTTACGCCTCCGGTCTCAATGGCTGGGCGGCCATGGAACTGGATCAGCCGCGCGAAAACATGAAGCCGTTGTTCGACACCGTGCTCAAGCATGTGCCGGCGCCGGATACCGATATCAACGCGCCGCTGCAACTCCAGATTACTGCCCTCGATTACTCCTCTTACGTCGGTCGCATCGGCGTCGGCAAGATCAATCGCGGCAAGGTCAAGACCGGCCAGCAGGTGCTGGTCATGTTCGGTACCGAAGAAGAGGCGGTCGAACACGAGCGCACGCCGATCAAGGCCAAAATTGGTCAGGTTCTTGGTTACCGGGGCCTGAACAAGGTCGAACTGGAAGAGGGCCTCGCTGGCGACATCGTCCAGATCACCGGCATCGAAGACCTGGTGCTGGGTTGTACCGTTACCGATCCGGAGCAACCGGAATCCCTGCCGCTGCTCAAGATCGACGAGCCGACGCTTGAGTCATGCAGTTCATGGTCAACACCAGCCCGCTGGCCGGTACCGAAGGCAAATTCGTCACCAGCCGCCAGATCCGTGATCGTCTGCACAAGGAACTGCTGACCAATATGGCACTGCGCGTGCATGACACGCCTAACGGCGATGTGTTCGATGTTGCCGGTCGCGGCGAACTGCACCTGGGCATCCTGCTCGAGAACATGCGCCGTGAAGGTTTTGAATTGGCCGTTGGCCGTCCGCGCGTCGTCAAGAAGACGATCAACGGTGTCGAGTGCGAACCGTACGAAATGCTGACGGTCGACGTCGAAGAAGATACTCAGGGCGGCGTCATGGAAAGCCTCGGTCAGCGCAAGGGCGACCTGCAGGACATGGTGCCGGACGGTCGCGGTCGCGTCCGTATCGAATATCGCATCCCGGCGCGTGGCCTGATCGGTTTCCAGGGCGAATTCATGAACCTGACGCGTGGCAACGGCCTGATGAGCCACGTCTTCGACGAATACGCCCCGGTCAAGGAAGGCAATGTCGCGGAGCGCCGCAATGGCGTGCTGATTTCCCAAGATAACGGCGAAGCTGTCGCCTACGCCTTGTGGAAACTGCAGGATCGCGGCCGCATGTTCGTCGTGCCGGGCGACAAGTTGTACGAAGGCATGATCATCGGCATCCACAGCCGCGAGAATGACCTCGTGGTTAACCCGATCAAGGGCAAGCAGCTGACCAACGTCCGTGCTTCCGGTACCGACGAAGCGGTTCGCCTGGTACCGGCTGTCCAGCTGAGCCTGGAAGCGGCGGTCGAGTTCATCGAGGAAGATGAACTGGTCGAACTGACGCCGAAGTCGATTCGTCTTCGCAAGCGTTACCTGACCGAAATCGAGCGCAAGCGTGCACTTCGTGCCTGACCGGTAATTCTTGCCGGCCGCGTAAGTGGCGGGCATGGTGTCAAAAAAGGCAACCTCCGGGTTGCCTTTTTGCTGCGGTTAACTACTAAAAAAGCGGCAAATTCAGCCGCCGGTCATCGACATGAAGCGTACCACCTGCGGCGCATCCATCTGCTTCGTGAAGTCGTGGCCGAAGGGCTTGATGCCCATGCTGTCCATGATCGCCTGCCGCAGCGGTGCATCTTCACCCGGATGTTCGCGCAGGATGGGCATCAGGTGCAGGGCATCGTTCTGCCCGAGGCACGGGTAAAGTTCGCCCTTGGCGGTAATCCGCACGCGGTTGCAGGTGTCGCAGAAATTGTGGCTGTGCGGCGAAATAAAGCCGATCCGCGATTCCGAGCCGGGAATGCGCCAGTAGCGCGCCGGGCCGCCGGAGGATTCGGTTGAACGGAATCAGTTCGAAGCGCCTGGCCAGAAGCTCCCGCGTTTCCTCGGATGAGATATAGGTATTGCTGCGCCCGTGAATTTCACCGAGCGGCATCTCCTCGATGAAGGAAAGATCAAGCTCGTGGTCGAGGGCGAACTGGACGAGGTCGCCGAATTCATCGTCATTGGTACCCCGCATCATTACCGCATTCAGCTTGGTGCGCCTGAAGCCCGCCGCCTGCGCCGCCTTGATGCCGTTGAGCACCTTGGCGAGATCGCCAATCCGCGTGATGGACTTGAAGCGCTCTGCCTTGAGGGTGTCGAGGCTGATGTTGATGCGCTTGACCCCGGCGGTTTTCAGCGCGCCGGCAAAACGGTCGAGTTGCGAGCCGTTGGTCGTGATGACCAGATTATCGAGGCCGGGGAGGGCGCCCAGGCGCTCGATCAGCCACATCGCATCCTTGCGCACTAGCGGTTCGCCACCGGTAATACGCAACTTATTGACGCCAAGGCTGACAAACACCGTAGCAAGCTGCAGACACTCTTCGAGACTCATCACTTCGTGGCGCGGCAGGAAGGTCATTTCCTCCGCCATGCAGTAGGTGCAGCGGAAGTCGCAACGATCGGTGATCGACAGGCGGACATAGGTAACGTGGCGTCCATACTTGTCGACCAGCGTGTCGGGCGCATGGGCCAGCTGACTGGTATCGATGAGTGGCCTGAAATTAGCCAGTCCGCTCGGGGTGGATTCGGGCCGCAGTGTTTCGTTTTGCATCGCTTGCCAAGTAAGGTGATGGGACTCAGAATGAAAAACGGCTGTCGAGTCACGCCGCCGATTATGAGTATTCAATGACTCACAAACAAGTGGAGGCATCAAAAATGCAAAAGTTCATTCTGGTTGGGGCGCTGGTATCGGCTGGTCTGCTGTCAGCTTGTGCCGGTGGCATACCGGGGGGCAAGGCGGAGAGCGCAACAGCCCAGCTGGCGGCGACGCAGGGCAACCGGGTGAATGGTGTCGTCACCTTTACCCAGTCCGGCGACAAGCTCCTCGTGCTCGCGGAAATCAGTGGCCTGACGCCGGGCCTGCATGGCTTCCATATCCATGAAAAAGGCGATTGCAGCGCGCCTGACGGCACCAGCGCCGGCGGTCACTTCAATCCCTCGGGCAAGGTGCACGGAAGCCCCGAGCATGACGATCATCATGCCGGCGACATGATGCAACTGGTGGCTGACGCCAATGGCAACGCCCGCCAAGGGGCCTATATCGAAGGCGTGACACTGGATGACGGGGCGAACGGGATCATCGGGCGCAGCGTCATCGTCCATGCCTCAGCGGATGATTTCAAGACCCAGCCGACCGGCAATTCCGGGGCACGTCAGGCGTGCGGGGTCATCGTCCGGAAATAGCCGGTTTCAGGCGGTCAACCGCAACAGACTTGTCCTCCCTCATTGGGGTCTCGGCCCCTGTGCGGGCGCATTCACGAGCGGCAATCCGGAAGAAAGGATGAGAAAATTCCCCGATCCCGTCATTTCATGAACTGAGGAAGCAATTCACATGGCTGTTCGAAGCATTCTTCGCATGGGCGATCCGCGCCTGCTGGAACCCGCCGCGCCGGTAAGCGATTTTTCAAGTCCGGAACTGCAGGCGCTGATCGAGGATCTTCAGGACACCATGCGCGCCGCCGATGGCGCCGGACTAGCCGCGCCACAAATTGGTGTCGGTTTGCAGGTGGTCGTTTTCGGTTTTGAAAGCAGTCCACGCTATCCGAATGCCGAGGCGGTTCCGGAAACAATCCTCATCAATCCGTTGATCACGTCGCTGGACGAGGAGATCGAGGATGGCTGGGAAGGCTGTCTGTCCGTTCCGGGAATGCGTGGCATCGTCCCGCGCCACAGCCACATCCGCTATCGCGGCTTCGACGAGCGTGGCCACCTGATCGACCGCACGGTCAGCGGCTTCCATGCGCGGGTCGTGCAGCACGAGTGCGATCACCTCCAGGGGATGCTCTACCCAATGCGCGTGCGCGATTTCACCCGATTCGGCTTCACCGACGAACTGTTTCCCGGCCTTGAATAGGGAGCGGGCAAGTATCCCAGGACCTTGTTATTTGGTGAAATGGTGCAGTGCAACAAAGTTGTTGACATTGCGAATAGGCAAGGTAGAATGAAGTTATGTTGCAGCGCAGCAATTTTGTGCGGCGGGCAACGAAGCTATTCAAACCTGCACCACCCTTTCGGAGAAAACACCATGAACTTCAAGCCCCAGGATCTCGCCAACGCCGGTATCGGTTCCATTTCCCTTCTGGCCAACGCCACCATCGACGGCATCGAGCGTCTCGCCGCCCTGAATCTGAGCGCCGGCCGTTCCTTCGTCGAAGCTTCCTTCGCCAACGTCAGCGCGCTGTTCGGCGTGACCGATGTCCAGTCCTTTGTCAATCTGCAGCAGAAGCTTGCCGCGCCGGTCCTCGAGAAGGGCATGGAGTACTCGCGCAACGTCATCGCCATCACCAGCGAGACCAAGGACAAGATCGCCAAGGAAGTCGAAACCCAGGTTGCTGCTGTCAATGCCAACGTTTCCGGTCTCGTCGAGAAGGCCCTGGCCTCCGCACCGGCTGGTTCGGAAGTTGCCGTGGCTGCCGTCAAGACCGCGATCAAGTCCGCCAACGAAGCCTACGAAGGCCTGAACAAGGCTGCCAAGCAGGCTGTCGAAGTTGCCGAAGCCAACGTTGCCGCCGCAACCCAGGCGACCATGAAGGCTGCCAACGTCGCCGCCCCGAAGGCTGCTGCCAAGAAGGCTGCCTAAGCGTTAATCGCTTCTCGCAGCAAAAAAGCCGGAGAATTTCTCCGGCTTTTTTATGTCACCGGCTTGGCCGGTGACGGCGGCGTGGCCTTGGGCCATATCCATTGCGGAAAACGGTAGTTATTTCCGGCTGGCCTTCATGGCTTGCCCTTGCCGCCGCGAATGCCGCGACAGACTTCCAGGCGTTCGCCCTTGAGCTTGCCGGCAATACCATCCACGACCGGCAGAATATCCTCCAGTGCCGTCTTGCCAGGATCGGCGTCGATCAGTTTGAGGCCGCGCCCCTTGGGCAGCAGGCGGATTTCCTCGCTGCTGAAGACCAGCGCCCGGCCATCCCGGGTGATGCAGGCGACATCGCCAGCTGGCGCCGGTGTGAAGACGACCGGCGCTTCTCCTTCCGGAAGCGTCATGAAGGCCTTGCCGGCCTTGCCGCGCGACAGCAGATCCTCGCCCTTGCAACGGAAGCCGTAGCCGCCGCTGGCGGCGACCAGATAGAGCTTCTCGCCCTGCACGGCGAGCGCCAGGCAGGGCTTGGCGCCGGCGACGAAAATCGGCCAGCGAGGTGGCCGGGAATGCCGTCGCCCTTGCCGCCGGGAATGTCGGACGCCGGGAATCGAATAGGCGCGTCCCTTGGTATCGAGCAGGATCAGGCTATCGACCGTGCGGCAGGGCAGGCAGGCCAGCAGGCTGTCGCCGGAGCGGAAAGTCAGTTGCGTCGGGTCGATGTTGTGGCCGGTGCGCGAGCGCAGCCAGCCGTGTTTGGAGACGATCAGCGTGGTCGGTTCATCGACGATGGAAACCGTCTTGGCATCCGACATCGTGACCTTGTCGGCGGCTTCGATGAAGGTGCGGCGGTCGTCGCCGTATTTCTTCGCGTCGGCCTCGATTTCGGCCGCGACGCAGGCGCGCAGGGCTTCTTCGGAACTCGAGCAGCTTGTTGAGGCCGGCCGCTTCTTCGCGCAGCTTGGCCAGTTCCTCGCCGATCTTGATGCCTTCCAGCCGCGCCAACTGGCGCAGGCGGATTTCGAGGATGTCTTCGGCCTGGATCTCGGACAGCTTGAAGTGCGCCATCAGATCGACCTTGGGGTCGTCCGATTCGCGGATGACCTTGATCACCTTGTCGATGTCGAGCAGGACGGCCAGCCGGCCTTCGAGGATGTGGATGCGCTTTTCGGCGGCGGTCAGGCGGTGGCGGGTGCGCCGCTCGACGGTGGCCAGCCGGAAGCGGCACCATTCGGCGATCATGCTGTACAGCGAGGCCTGGCGCGGCGTGCCATTGACGCCGAGCACGGTCAGGTTGATCGAGGCATTGGTTTCGAGGCTGGTGTGGGCGAGCAGCATGCGGACCAGATCGTCCTGGCCCTGGCGCGACGAGGCCGGTTCGATGACCAGGCGGACGGCGTGTTCCTTGCCCGATTCGTCACGCACGCCGCTTTCCGAAATCGACGACAGGAAGGCCGCCTTCAGGTTGAGCTGTTCCGGCGTGAACACCTTCTTGCCGGCCTTTTCCTTGGCGACCGGGTTGGAGCAGGCTTCGATTTCCGACAGCACCGTGGCGGTGGAGACGCCCGGCGGCAGTTCGGTGATGACCAGCTTCCATTGGCCACGGGCGAGATTTTCGATTTTCCACTTGGCGCGCACGCGCAGGCTGCCGCGGCCGCTGCGGTAGGTGGCGGCGATTTCTTCGGCCGTCGAAATGATCTGCGCGCCGCCCGGGTAATCCGGGCCGGGGATCAGCGCCAGCACTTGGTCTTCGCTGAAATTCGGGTCTTTTATCAGGTTGACCGCAGCATTCGCCACTTCGCGCAGGTTGTGGGCCGGGAATTTCGGTCGCCATGCCGACGGCGATGCCGGAGGCGCCATTGAGCAGGCAAAACGGCAGGCGGGCCGGGAGCAGGGCGGGTTCGTCGTTGGCGCCGTCGTAGTTCGGCTTCCAGTCAACCGTGCCTTCGTCGAGTTCGGCCAGCAGCAGTTCGGCGATCGGCGTCAGGCGGGCTTCGGTGTAGCGCATGGCGGCGGCGTTGTCGCCGTCGCGCGAGCCGAAATTGCCCTGGCCATCGACGATCGGGTAACGCAGGCTCCAGTCCTGCGCCATGCGGACCATCGCGTCGTAAACCGACGAATCGCCGTGCGGGTGGTATTTGCCGATCACGTCGCCGACGACACGCGCCGACTTCACATGGCGCGGGCTCTTGTACAGGCCCATGCGGTGCATGGCGTAGAGAATGCGGCGCTGCACCGGCTTCTGGCCGTCGGCGGCCGAGGGCAGGGCGCGGCCGGTGACGACGCTCATCGCGTATTCGAGGTAGCGGCGGGCGGCGTAGTCGGCCGGCGAGGGGATGTCGCGGCGGGGCGGCTGGCCGCGGGCGGCAGATCCGGCGGCAGAGCGGCCGAGACTTCGGGGGCTGTTCGGGCGGCAAGGTGCTGCCGGTTCGGGAGTTGCCGATTTAGCGTTCGGGTCGAAGAGATTGAGCTGGTCGGTCATGGATCGGTGTTCCGGTAACGCTGCACCTAGGGTGGCGCTTTGCATGCTGGGCGCGATGTTACTAGAAGTTCCCGGTGCAGTGGTCGGCGGTCAGGGGCAATTCAGACTGGCCGCGCGGTAGCCCGTCGCGCCGCAGGCAAGCGGGCACCGGCCAGTGGCAGAAAGCCTCCGCCTCGAAAAAGTCGGGCTATTTCAGATAGCCCCAGCTTTTCAGCCGGCTAACCGAATACTCAGCCGCGCCTTGCTCATCGGGTGCGTCGAAAACATCGTCTGCAACATGCCGCTCGCCGGGTAGCCGGCGCGCACCATGTATTCCTGGCCCAGCGCATCCGCCTCGCATCGTTGTCGCGCGAATAGCTGGAAAGTAGCGCACTGGCGCCCAGCTGGGTGCCGAGATCGGTCAGCCCGCCGAAGCCGGCAGCGCTGCCGATGATGTTGACGCCGGTCACGGCCACCTGCGCCACCATCGCCTGGCCCTGCTGCTGCGCCGCGTGGCGGGCGTTGACGTGGCCAAGTTCGGGCCCAAGCAAGGCCGCCAGCTCGGCCTCGTTGTCGAGATCGACTAGGATGCAGCGCGTGACGCCCATCGCGCCGCCGGGAAAAGTGTAGGCATTGATGTAATTGGCGTTAAGCACGCGATACGAATAAGGCATCTACGGGCGATGCGTCCTGGCATCCAACCGGTGGCCGACCTCGGACAGATAGCCGTTGAGCTGAGAATCCTGCACCGCACCCAGATCCTGAGAAAACTGCTCGGGCGCCACCTTCCGGTTGACGTCCTTCTCTTCATCCTCCGACATGCCGACCAGGATCGAACCACCGCCGACCGGCGACGAAGCGCAGCCGGAAAGCGCCGCCGCCCCGAACAGGGCGAGCACCTGGCGGCGGCTCAGGCGGTTGCGGAGCAGCTTGCTGGCGAAATCGTCGTAATCGGTCATGGGGCCTCGCGCGGTCGGGGAAGCGAAGAAGATATTCTGCGACAAAAATGGCCGATTTATCAGGGTCGACCGCAACCGGGCCGGATTTCGCCAACCTGTTGCAGCTCAATCAGCTGGGTACCGGGGTTGGCGGCAAAGACATGCTATCCAGTAGCCGCTCGCATTCGATCATCAGCAAGTCGGCGATTTCGGAGTGATAGTTGGGGTCGAGTGATTCCATCATTTCGTGGGCGGTGTACATGCCCGCCTCGCGCGACAGCGTCCCGGCGATCTGCCGGGCGAACTGGTCGCTGAGGGTGGAGAGTTGTCGGCGTTCGGCGAGCGGCAGCTTGTTTTTCGAGCGCGACAGCCAATCGGCGGCCAGGCTGACGCCCTGGGCTTCGGTCAGCCACTGGCCGTATTCGTAGAACGCGGTCAGGCGCTCGGCGGCTAGCGCAAAAATCAGCGCGATGCGCATGCCGCGTTCGGTCATCGACGGGCTGGCAGCCTTCTCACAAGTCATTTGTCACCATCTTTTGTTATCCTGCCACACCTTATCACGCCCGCCCGGCGGTATGACCTGAATGCCACTGAACACCCTCGAAGACCTGCGCGCCGGCAAACTGGCCGGGAGCCGTCGCCTAAAGCTGGCGTGCGGGCTGACGGAATTCCCGCGCGAGATATTCGCTTTGGCGGACACGCTGGAAATCTGATTTGTCCAGCAATGCGCTGGCGACATTGCCCGACGATCTGCCTCGGTTGCATCGGCTACGCATTCTTTTCTGTTCGAACAACCAGTTCGCCGAATTGCCGGCGGTGATCGGGCAATGCGCCGAGCTGGAAATGGTCGGCTTCAAGGCGAACCGGATTCGGCGTGTGCCGGCTGCGGCATTGCCGCCCAGGCTGCGCTGGCTGATTCTGACCGACAACCAGTTGAGCGAACTGCCGCCGGAGATCGGCCGCTGCACGCGCTTGCAGAAGCTCATGCTGGCTGGCAACCAGTTGCAATCCTTGCCGGCAGAGATGGCCAATTGCACCGGGCTGGAATTGCTGCGTATCGCCGCCAATCGCCTGTCAGCCTTGCCGGAATGGCTGCTGTCCTTGCCGCGCCTTTCCTGGCTGGCTTTCGCCGGAAATCCGTTTTGCCAGGATGCGCCGGTTCAAGTGGCGTTTCGCCTATTCATTGGGACGATCTGCAGGTCAGCCATCAACTGGGTGAGGGGGCTTCCGGCGTCATTCATCACGCCGAATGGCGCTCGGTGGCGAAGTGTCAGCCGGTAGCGCTCAAGCTGTTCAAGGGCGCAGTGACGAGCGATGGCTTGCCACTCAATGAAATGAATGCCTGTATCACCGCCGGCGCGCATCCGCATCTGATTCCCGTGCTCGGCAAGCTGGCGGCTCACCCGGAGGCGGCCCACGGGCTGGTCATGGCGCTGATCGACAGCAAGTTCCGCAACCTGGCCGGGCCGCCGAGTCTGGATTCGTGCACGCGCGACGTTTATCCGGCGGAAACGCGTTTCGATCTCGACGACGCCATTCGCATCGCCCTCGGCATCGCCTCGGCGGCCGAATACCTGCACGCCCAGGGCATCACGCATGGCGATCTGTATGGCCACAATATCCTGCATGGCGCCGACGGGCAGGCCCTGCTCGGCGACTTCGGCGCGGCTTCATTGTGCCGGCGGATGATCCGCTCGTCGCCAAGGCCCTGCAGCGCATCGAGGTGCGGGCGTTTTCGTGTTTGCTCGAAGAATTGCTGGTGTTTTCCGCGTCCAACACTGATTCCACGGTCAACCGGAAAAAAGTCGAAAAATTGAAATCCTTGCAGGCCGACTGCGCGCAGGACAATGTTTCAGCAGAACCTCTGTTCGCCGAAATTGTTTCGGTGCTCGACGCTTTGATGCCGGGCTGACAGGGCCTTATCGCGTCAGCTCACAAACCGGTAGCCAATGCCGGATTCGGTAAGAATGAACTTCGGCCGTGTCGGGTCATCCTCGATTTTTTTCCGGACATGTCCCATATAGACGCGAACGTAGTGGCTGTCCTCGATATGGGACGGCCCCCAGACCGCCTTCAAGAGCTGGCGATGGGTCAGGACGGAATCCGGATTGGCGATCAGGTAGGCGAGCAGCCGGAATTCGATCGGCGTCAGGTGAATCTGCTGCCCATTCTTTTCGACAATATGCTTGCCGAGATCGACGCGAACATTGCCGAACTCGAAGACCGTCATGCCGGTCGTTCCGGCCCGGAAACGCCGCCGCAGATGCGCCCGGACACGGGCCAGCAGTTCGGCGGCGCCAAACGGCTTGATCAGGTAATCATCGGCGCCGGCATCAAGTGCGGCCACCTTGTCGGCTTCGGCCATGCGGGCGGAAAGAACGATGATGGGGATCTCCGACCAGGTTCGCAGATCGCGGATCAGGTCGATGCCGTCGCCATCGGGCAGGCCGAGATCGAGCACCACCAGATCGGGTTGCCGGTGCCGACCTCGATCAGGCCACGGGCCACGTCGGCCTCGAAAACCTCCAGTTGCTCCGCTTCCAGGGCCAGTTTGATGAAGCGGCGAATCTTGGCTTCGTCCTCGACAACGATCACGGTCGGTGTGGCGGTCAACATTGAGCGAGCCTCCTAGTGGCCTTCCTCGGCATAAAGCGTTGGCGGGTTGCCCCTAGGCAACGAGAACATGAAACGCGCGCCGCCTTGCGGCCGATTTTCCGCGTGAATTTCCCCGCCATGCGCTTCGACGATGGCCCGGCAAATGGCCAGTCCCAGACCGACGCCCCGGGTCGCGCTTTCCGGCTGCCACGTTCGAATTTCTTGAAAATGGCTTCCTCTTTCCCTTCGGCAGGCCGGGGCCGTTGTCGTCAACCCAGACCTCGATCATCCTTTCCGCAACCTTGGCACCATTTCGACGTGGCTGCCCGGCGGCGTGTATTTCGCCGTATTTTCCAGCAGATTGTACATGACCCGCTCCATCAGCACGGCGTCTATTTTAACCGGCGGCAGATTTTCATCGGGCAAACCTTGCTCCGATGCTCGGCAGGGGCACGTCCAGCGTTTTCAGCGCGCTGCCGACAACTTCCTCCAGCGGCTGCCATTGTCGGTTCAACTCCACCCGGCCTGATGCAGCTGGCCATATCGAGCAGGTTGTTGACCTGGCTGCTCATGCGCAGCGCTTCCTCCTTCAGCGATTGGGCAATGCGGCCAGCGCGCCGGTGGGCTCCGGCCGCGTAAGCTTCATCGATTCGGCCAGACCCACCAGTAAGCTCAGCGGAGTGCGCAAATCGTGCGAGATAGCGGACAGCACGCGAGTTGCGCAGGCGCTCCGATTCCATCTTCACCGCGTTGCCTGCGCGACTTCAACGTAGTGAACCCGCTCCAGAGCAGTGGCGACCAGCCTGGCAAAAGTCTCAGTTGCCGCCGTTGTTCCGGGCCCAGCACGCGCACGGTCGGGCGCCCACAGCGCAGGACCCCGCGCGTACGCATCGGCGCCCTCAGCGGCAGATAGAGTAGCGGGCTGCCCGGCAAGGTATCCGTGGACAGACCGGCCGGCTCGCCGTGGTCGAAGGCCCAGTGGGCCATGCCCTGTCGACGTCTGAATTGGCGGTGCCTGTGGCTCGGTGCCGGCAGCTGATCCTTGTCGTCGGCCATCAGCATTGCGACTTGGGCCGCATTGACGGACAGATGAAGCGTCGCTGGTCTCGGCGATCTGCTCCGGCAGCAACGCTGCCGAAAGATCGCGCGCCATTTCGTAGAGCGCGCTGACGCGCGTTCGCGACGGTCGCCACCTCGGCCTGGATATGCAGCCGGCGGTGAGTTGGCCGCTGATCAGCGCGACGGCCAGCATCACGGCGAAGGTGACCAGGTATTGCACGTCGCTGACGGCAAATGAGAAGCGCGGCGGAACAAAGAAAAAATCGAAGAGCGCGACACGAGAAGGCGGCCACACGGCCGGGCCTCGACCAAACCCACGGGACCAGGACCACCGCGAGCAGGAACAGCATGACGATATTGGTGAGTTCGAACATACCCTGCAGCGGCGTCGCGAGCAACAGATCCGGCCGGCGCACACATCGGCTGCCAGCATAGGCCGGCCACTGACGACATGCTGGCGCCGCCGCTCTTGGCATTCTCCGGGCTCCCGTCGGTTTCGTAGTGCGACCTGCATCACATCGAGGTCGGGCTGCGGCTGTCGATCGCGGTCGGCAAGCGAGCGTGCCAGGGTCGCCATTGGCCCGGATGTCCGCCCGACCAAGACCGCGCGAAATTGTGCTCGCGCGCATAGACCGTCAGCCCAGCGCATCGTCACCCGACAGCGTCGCGTCTCGGCGCCAAGATCCTGGGCCAGATCGAGCGCGCGCAGGATGCGCTGGCGACTCTCCTCGGCAGCCGCGCCCGGTCGGGGTTTCGACATAGACGGCATGCCAAGGCGCATCGAGCTGGGCGGCCAGACGCGAGCAGGTGCGCACGATCTTCTCGGCGCCCGCGCCCGGGCCGACGCAGACGAGCAGGGACTCGCGGGTTTGCCATACGTCTCGACGAACTGGTCCCGCCGGTAGTGCCGCATCTGGTCGTCGACGCGGTCGGCAGTGCGGCGCAGGGCCAGTTCGCGCAGGGCGATCAGGTTGCCCTTGCGGAAGAAGTTGCTGATTGCCCGTTCCGCCTGTTGCGGCAGGTAGACCTTGCCCTCCCTCAGGCGCTGCAGCAGCTCGTCGGGCGGCAGGTCGACCAGCACGACTTCGTCGGCCTCATCGAACATGGTCGGGAAGGGTTTCCCAGACGCGGATGCCGGTGATGCCGCTGACAACGTCGTTGAGGCTTTCCAGATGCTGGACATTGACCGTGGTGAAGACGTCGATGCCGGCGGCGAGCAATTCCTCCACGTCCTGCCAGCGTTTCGGATGGCGCGAGCCCGCGACGTTGGAATGGGCCAGTTCGTCCATCAGGATCAGCGCCGGCTGGCGCGCCAGTGCGGCGTCGAGATCGAACTCCTTGAGCACCCGGTCGCGATAGGGAATTCCGCAGGGGTAGCCGTTCCAGACCGTCGGCCATGACCTCGGTTTCCTTGCGGCCGTGCGTTTCGACAACGCCAATGACGACATCGACACCCTGATCCAGAAACTGCTGTTGGGCGGCCCCGAGCATCGCGTAGGTCTTGCCGACACCCGGCCGAGGCGCCGAAGAAGATCTTCAGCTTGCCGCCTTGGCTCTGGCCTCTTCCGCATTGAGCGGTCAAGCAATTGGTCGGGGTCGGGGCTTTGATCAGCCATCAATTCATCCTTATAGCCAGCCGACGCGTTTGAAGTTGGCATAAAGCGCAACACAGGCCGCGCTGATGACCACGCAGCGCCATCGGATAACCCCATGCCCATTTCAGTTCCGGCATGTGCTCGAAGTTCATTCCCCAGATGCCGGCAAAGGCGGTGATCACCGCGAAGATCCCCGCCCACGCGGCCAGGCGCTTGGTCACCTCGTTCTCTTCGATGGTCACCATCGATAGGTTCACCGCCATTGCAGTGCTGATCGTGTCGCGCATGGTGTCGATCGATGCGTTCACCCGCGCCAGGTGATCGCTGACGTCGCGAAAATACTCCTGCGTATTCGCGCAGACCGCCGGCGTGCGGCCGCCGTGCAGGCGTCCGGCCGCGTCGAAGAGCGGCGCCACCGCGTGTTTGAGCACCGTCACCTTGCTCTTCAGTTGATACAGCGCTTCGATGTTGCTGCGCGGCGCCGCGCTCCTCGCGAGAAAATCCTCGCCTCGATTGCTTCCAGTTCCGATTCGAGCGTGTCGATGATCGGAAAGTAGCGATCGACGACCGCGTCCATCAACGCGTAGAGCACGAAGCCGGATCCCTGTTGCAAATGTTCGGGTTCGGATTCGCAGCGCTCGCGCACGCTCATGAAGCCCTGTTCGCTGTTCTTGCGCACCGACAACACGTAGTTCGGCCCGACGAACACGTCGACTTCGCCGACGTTCAGTACACCGTCGACCACTTCGATCATCTGCATCACGACGAACAGACTGTTGCCGTACTCCTCGATCTTCGGCCGCTGGTGCCCATGCGGCGCGTCCTCCACGGCCAATTCGTGCAGGCCGAATTCTTCCTGCATCAGCGAAGGTCCGCGGGACCCGCGTCGTGCAGCGCGACCCAGACGAAACAATCCGGGCAGCTCCAGATAGTCGCTGATCTCTTCGATCGGCAGGTCGGCCAGCTTGGTGCCGTCCTGGTAGGCGACGCAATTGATCAGCATGCTTTTCCCTCGGTTTTTTGACAGCCTCCATCCTGCACGCATTTGTCGATCTCGGCGAGATC
>CAVSFS010000034.1:0-19840 GCA_963727115.1 uncultured beta proteobacterium
AATTACTTCCTGTTCTGCCCTCAGGTGCCCGTAGCTCAACTGGATAGAGCAGCTGCCTTCTAAGCAGCAGGTCGGGGGTTCGAGTCCCTCCGGGCACGCCAGTTCCGAAACAGCTTTTCTTGTCAGCCGTAACAATAAATGCGGGAACAACGATGATTCTTGTCACAGGCGGCGCCGGGTATATCGGTTCGCATACCGTGGTCGAAATGCTGGCTGCTAACCTTGATCTGGTAATACTCGATAATTTTTCCAATAGTTCGCCCAAGGTAATCGATGCGATCGAGCGGATCGCCGGCAAGCGTCCGCTCGTTGTCGAAGGCGATGTGCGTGACAATGCCCTGTTGCATCGGATATTCGATGATTATCCGATTGATGGCGTTATCCATTTTGCAGGCCTCAAGGCCGTCGGCGAGTCGGTCGAGCAGCCGATGCGCTACTACGAGAACAATGTGCGCGGGGTCTCTGGCGCTGTTTCAGGCGATGGCCGAGGCCGGAGTGTTTCGGCTGGTCTTCAGTTCCTCGGCAACCGTCTATGGTGATCCGCACAGCGTGCCGATTCGCGAGGATTTTCCGCTGCAGGCGACCAACCCCTACGGCCGTTCGAAACTGATCATCGAGGACATGCTGCGCGATATGGCGCACGCCGATACGCGCTGGCGGGTGGCCCTGCTGCGCTATTTCAACCCGGTCGGGGCGCACCATAGCGGAATGATCGGCGAAGACCCGCAGGGCATCCCGAACAACCTGATGCCCTATGTGGCGCAGGTGGCCGTCGGCAGGCGTCCCGAACTGTCGGTTTTCGGCGGCGACTACCCGACGCCCGACGGCACCGGGGTACGCGACTATATCCATGTGGTGGATCTGGCGCGCGGACACCTCGCTGCGCTCGACGCGCTCGGACAGGCTGGCCGGCGCCGTGCCGATCAATCTGGGCACCGGCAAGGGCTACAGCGTGCTGGATGTGGTCAGCGCCTTCGAGCAGGCGAGCGGGCAAAAAGTGCCGTTTCGCATCGTCGACCGCAGGCCGGGTGACGTGGCCGCCTGTTACGCCGATGCATCACTGGCGAAGGAACTGCTCGGCTGGTCGGCCGGCAAGGATCTCGCGGCGATGTGCGAAGATTCGTGGCGCTGGCAGGCGGCCAACCCGTTGGGGTTCACGAGTTGATGGCATGGGTTTCGAGAGTCGCGCAAGTCGTTTTTGGTCTTCCGTGAAATAGTTCCTTGTCAAGCCTTGTGCGATGGATAGAATTGACCTTGTCAGAGTGCTTGCCAAGGGTGTCGGAATTTCTTTACACTTCTGATCGAGTTGCTGGATGTTTTTCCTGCGTGTGTTCTCGCATAATATTATGATTAATATAAAAAATAAATTTTAGTGGCGTGAATATTGCTTAAGTGCTAAGCATGGCTGCTCTCGAGTTTATTGAGGTGAAAAGAATGAATGATCAATCCAATCGGTCGGCACAGACCAAACCGAGATGGCTGAGAAAGCAAGTGGGCGGCGACGCTTGGTCCGCGGTGCGGTGGCTTTGGCGCCATTGGTGCTGACCTTGCGCAGTGGGGCGCTGGCGGCGGCTTCGTGTACGGGGCTGAGAGTCTGTCAGCGTCAGCTAGATTCAAGGCGGCGCACAACTGAATAACTGCCTTGCCGATGCACAGCAAGTGACGACAGACGTATGTGCTAAATTCGACGTGTCGAACGCCGCGTGCATGATTAGACAAGGTAGCGAGCCGGCACCTCGACAAATCAGCTGGCGGATACTAACTGTGGCCACGGTTCAACGGAACCGGACAGTGGCTGCATGAGTTTAACTTGTGGCAACGGCAGTCAATACAAGACAGTTGCTGATTCTCAGTTCGTGCAGAGCGCTGCGTTCCCGAATTCCTTCGTGCAGCGTCTCTGGCCTGATAGCGCATTCGATGGTCTTGAGTTTCGTTGCCGGTCGCGAGTTGATCTGGCAGGAGTGGGACGATGTCTACATCGTCTATCAGCCTTCTTCCGCCGAAACGCATGTTTTCAACGAAACCACCGCTTTGATCCTGAAATGTCTGGAACACGGTCCGCTGTCGGCGGACGAAGTGAAGGAACGGACCGAAGCTGCCCTTGGTGTTGGTCAGGGTGAACTTGGCCAGCCGACGATTTCGCTTTCGCCACGATGAGGCTGGAGGAACTGGGCCTCATCGAGCTGCCTGGACGACGCCAGCGCCGTTCAATGATTGTCGGTGACCTGAGTCGCCGGGAACTGGGAGAGCGCTTGGCAGGCGACGGCCTGGCGCTCCAGTTCGGCCCCTTCAACCTCACGATTCGTTCCAACCTCGATTCTTTCGCATCGCTCGCGCATCAGCTTTACGAGCCTTATCCCTTGCCGGAGCCGACAGCGATCAGCGACTTTCACGTCCAGATCAGCGCGCCGCGCGGGCTGCGCCGATGGGTGCGCCGCCAGGCGTGTTTTGGCGTCGATGGGCAATTCCCCTTTGCGCCCTATACCGTCGAACACGCCTTTCCCGCCCTCGAATGGGGAATCAACTGGTGCGTGGCGACGCGTGCGCATCATCTGCTGCTGCTGCATTCAGCGGGCGTCGAGCGCAATGGCCGGGCCATCCTGTTTCCCGCCTCGCCCGGCGACGGCAAATCGACGCTCTGTGCCGCGCTGATCCACTCCGGATGGCGCCTTCTCTCCGACGAATTCGGCGTGGTGCGGCCCGAGGATGGCCTGTTGCTCCCGCTGCCCCGCCTGATCCCGCTGAAGAACGAGTCGATCGAGGTGATCAGAAAATTCCGGCCGGAGGCGATCATCGGCCCATCCTTCCTGGAAACGCGCAAAGGCACGGTCGCGCATGTACGGCCGCCGGTCGACAGCATCCGGCGGGCGCAGGAGCCGGCCCGGCCGCGCTGGTTCGTCTTCCCGCGCTGGGTCGCCGATGCGCCGCTGACGCTCGAACCGATGCCGAAGAGCCAGGCGTTCCTGATGGTGGCCACCAACGCGTTCAACTACGAGGTTCTCGACGAAACCGCCTTCCGACTGGTCAGCGAGATGATTCGCTCCTGTGACTCCTATTCACTGATCTATTCCAACCTCGCCGAAGCGGTCAACGCGCTCGATGAGCTTTCCCGCGTCGGCGATGACTAAGGCGGCCAGCGAAACCCGGCGGGCGCAGCGACTGCTGCTCGAGGCACTGAAGGCTCCCGAAAGACTGCCGGGCCTGCCGCCTGCCGACTGGGAATTGCTCCTGCGCGTGGCCCGGCGTGCCAGAGTGCTCGGACGATTGGAGTCCGACCTTGCGCGAGCTGGCCTGCTTGGAGACATCCCGCCGCGCGCCGCCGCCCATCTGAGGGCAGCCCGCAACGTCATCGCGCACCGGAATACCCTAATTTCCTGGGAGGTGAACCGCCTGCTCTGGGCGCTCAAGGGTATCGACGTGCCGCTGATCCTGCTCAAGGGCAGCGCCTATCTCCTGGCCGGGCTTCCGCCAGCGCGGGGCCGGATCTTCGCCGATGTCGATCTGCTGGTGCCGGAAGAACGCATCGGGGAGATCGAGGAAAGACTCGTCGAGCGCGGCTGGTTCAAGACGCAGATCGACCCTTACGACGACCGTTACTACCGCGTCTGGATGCATGAAATTCCGCCGCTCCGTCACCGCGAACGCGGCACCGAAATCGACATCCACCACCGGCTGCTGCCGAAAACCAGCCACCTGAAATCGGACCCTGCCTCGCTGTTCACCGCAGCCCGGCCGCTGGCCGATCCACGGCTAAAGGTTCTTGCACCTGCCGACATGGTGCTGCACGCCCTGGTGCACCTGTTTCTCGAGGGCGATCCCGACGAGGGTCTGCGCTTGCGGGATCTGCTCGATGTCCACGATCTGCTTTGCCTTCATGGTCAGGAACCTGGTTTCTGGTCGGGCCTGGGGCCACGGGCACGCGCTTTGGGTTTCGAGCGTCCGCTGTTCTATGGGCTGCATCATGCGCAACGACTTTTCGGCACGCCGATTCCCCCGGATGTGCTGCGCGGACTGGAAGATGCCGCGCCTGCCTGGCTGATCGGCAAGCTGATGAATCGTCTGATTCCCCTCGCGCTCCTGCCCGGACATCCGGATCATCGCTCCCGGTGGGCGGCTGTCGCCCGCTGGCTGATCTATGTGCGTGCCCACTGGTTGCGGATGCCGCCCGGCCTGCTCGCCAAACACCTGTCGCACAAGGCATGGCTGCGGTTTCGCGGCTTCCGGAAACGGGTCAACCTGGCGCAGCTCGACCTCAAACAGCAGTAGTCAGCAAGGCCTGCTTGCCAGCACACCTTCCACGCGCCTTCCGGCCAGCTCATTCTGGCGCTTGCGGCGATTTTCGATCGATCAGGCTGGCAAGGTAATTCGCTGGTATCGCGTAGGTGATTCCGGACGGCTGGCTCAGCGCAGCCTCCTTGCTCCCCTTGATGAATACCATGTTGACGACGCCGATCACTTCGCCGGAGTCCGCATCAAAAACCGGGCTGCCGCTATTTCCGGGGTAGGCGGTAGCATCGAGCTGAAAGATGTTGAATGTCCCACTCTTCAACTGGCGCACCAGCTTTTCGTTGATTTGTCTCGTGTTTCCAGCGGGCAGGGCGATCGGGGTGATTGAAGACACCATGCCGCGATGGGTGACTGGGGAGAATCCGAGCGCTCCGCCGATCGGAAAGCCGGTAAATCCGACTGGTTGGCCCTCCCGAACCGAATCCGAGTTGCGAAGTTTGAGGGCGGGGAGGGCGGGGCCTTCAATTTGCAGGACTGCAAGATCGTGCGCGCCATCCTTGTCGGCAAGGGTGGCACGCCGCACCTGTGTTTCTCCCTGGGTATTTCGCACCAGAACTACAAGCGCAGGGCCATCGGGATCCGATTTTTCCGGCACGACATGCGCATTCGTTGCAATGCGATTACCGTTACCGATCACGAAGCCCGTACCGCGCATGACAAATTGGGGGCTATCGGTCTTTTTGTAAGTGCCGACGACGACGATCGACGGCTTTATTCGCTGTATGGTTTCGGACATCTCGGCGGACGCCATCCCGGTCAGCAAGCAGGACAGGAGTGCCAGCAGAAACCCGAGATGGAGTCTGAGCAGGGTCACATCAGCCTGCGCGAGGCAATTTTTTGGAGATCCGGCGAAGGTTTGGTCACCGCTGGATCATAAGGGTGCTCGTCGCGTTTGAATGTTTCGCGGATGCGCTTCACGTAGCCCTGTGTTTCCGCGTATGGCGGAATGCCGGCATGCCGGTCTACTGCTCGCTCGCCGGCATTATAGGCGGCGGCAACCAGGATGACGTCGCCCTTGAAATAGGCCAGCAACCAGCGCAGGTAGGCCAATCCGCCACGGATGTTCTGTTCGGGATCGAAGGGCTTCTTGACGTTGAAGCGTTCGGCAGTCTCCGGGATAAGCTGCATCAGGCCCTGCGCATTTTTTGGGGACACGGCGCCGGGATTGAAATTGGATTCGGCGCGGATGACTGCCATGGCCAGCCGTGGGGATATGCCATATTCCGGCGCCAGCTTGAGCACCAATTCCATGACCTTGCGCCGATCGGGCGTCGCCTGTGCGACCATGTCGCGCCCATCGCTGTCGAATAGGCATTCTGGAGGCTTGCTGACCGGATCGCCAACCTGTTTCAGCATGCGTTGCGCCTGACTATGTCCCTTCTTTGCGGCCATGTCGAAAAAGTAAGCCGCCGTCGCATCGTCGCGTTGCATGCCGCGTCCATTGGCATACATCCAGCCTAGGCTGTACTGGGCTTCGGCATCACCAAGGCGCGCCGCTTCACAGTAAAGTTGAACAGCTCTTGCGGGCTCCCGCTTGACGCCTTCGCCGTGCTCGTAGGTGCGCGCTTCATTGCGCAGCGCCAATGCCTTTTCCGAGGACCCGCTCACCTGATCGGCCATGGCGTAACCCCCCATGCTGCCGATCAGCAGCGCGGAACTACAAGGCTGTTCGGGCAAACCATGGAAAATGGAAACGCAAACGGGCCATCGTGTCTATCCTCGATTACAAGCGCCAGACGCTTATTCCCTGATCGGCGAGGGCTGGCATCGTCAAGCATACACTTGACATCGGTCACTACGCCGCCGGGCAGCAGCTTTTTGACAAAGTCCGCAGTCGGTCGTTCCTTGAACTGACGATGGCCGACTGCGGCCACGATCGCGGCGGCACTCGGCAAATCTTCCCAGGAAACGAGGTCGACGCCGTATTCGTGATGTGCTTCGGCCACATCGGCAATCGGGTCATGCACAACGACACGGGCGCCATACGACTCGAGTTCGCGCACGACATCGATGACCTTCGAGTTGCGCAGGTCAGGGCAGTCCTCCTTGAAGGTCAGCCCGAGCACGATGATCGGGCAATCCTTGACCGGATGCCCGTTCCGCACCAACTGCTTGATGGTTTGCTCGGCGATGAACTTGCCCATGCCGTCATTGATCCGGCGACCGGCGAGAATGACCTCGGGGTGGTAACCGAGCTTCTGCGCCTTGTGTGTCAGATAGTAGGGATCGACACCGATGCAATGGCCGCCGACAAGGCCGGGACGGAAGGGCAGGAAATTCCATTTGGTCCCGGCTGCCTTGAGTACTTCGAGCGTGTCGATGCCGATCTTGTCGAAGATGATTGCCAGTTCGTTCATCAGGGCGATGTTCAGGTCGCGCTGCGTGTTTTCGATGACCTTGGCTGCTTCCGCCACCTTGATGCTGGAAGCCGGGAAAACCCCCGCCTTGATCACGCTGCCGTAGATCTCGGTGACGGTTGCCAAGGTCTCGGGTGTGTCGCCGGAGACGACCTTGACGATCTTGGTGACGGTACGTTCCTTGTCGCCGGGATTGATGCGTTCCGGGGAGTAGCCGACAAAGAAGTCGGTCTTCCATTTCTTGCCGGAGTGCTGCTCGAGAATGGGGATACAGGTCTCTTCCGTGGCACCGGGATAAACCGTCGATTCGTACACGACGATGGCGCCCTGCTTGAGGTTCTGGCCAACGGCACGGGAGGAACTGACCAATGGGCTGAAATCGGGCTGGTGCGCATCGTCAACCGGAGTTGGCACGGCAATGATCACGAAATCGGCCTCTCTCAGCGCTGCGGGATCGGTACCGACTTCGAGCAGGGTGGCTGCCTTCAGGTCTTCCGGGCTAACTTCGCCGGTCGGATCGAAATGCTGCTTGTAGCAGGCGATTTTTTCAGCAGATAAATCGACTCCGATCGTGCGGAATTTCTTGCCAAACTCCACAGCCAAGGGGAGCCCCACATAACCCAGTCCGACAACAGCAATTGTTTTCATCATCTTTCTCTTCTTGTATTGAAGCTAGACTTTAAAGCGACTTTTGCAAGCGCGTGACTTCAGCCTGCGCTGGGTACTTGTCGCCCAGTTTGGCCAAGGTGTCCAGTTCGGCGCGTGCTTCATCCTTGCGGCCGGCACTGATCAGCACCCGCGCCAGGTTCAGGCGGAGTGGTGCAGCCTGCGGGGATATCTCGAGTGCCTTGCGCAGCAATGCGATCGCACCGGCAGTGTCGCCCTTGTCAGCCATCAGCATGGCCAGCGTATCCATCAGCGCTGGCTGGTTGGGTGCCAGCTTGTTTGCTTTTTCGGCGTACTCGAGGGCTTTCGGGGATTTCATCTGGCCGGATACCCAGGCCAGGTTATTGAGCGCCAGAGCGTTTTCCGGTTGTTGCTCGACCACCGAGCGGTAATACTGGGCAGCTACGGGATAGTCCTTACGTGCCGTCGCTATGTCACCCAGATACAGTCGGAAGGTGACATCTTTCGGATGTGTCTTGAGCCATTCATTGGCAGTCTTGTCAGCCTCGGCAGTGTTATTGGACGCCAGCATTGCTTTGTGGGCTCTGATGGCCAATTCCGTGGAAGGAACCTGCTTCAATCCGGCGCGGTAGGATGCAATGGCCTCGGGCCAGTGTTTTTCAGAACCCTGAATATCGCCTTCGAGTATGTAGCCAACCGCCTCCTTGGGGCGCTGCTTTTGAACATCGCGGGCAACGGTCAGCGCATCTTTGGTCTTTCCGGCCGCTAGAGACGCTACGATCAGGTTGCGTTGCGCCTCAAGCAGGTCTGGCTTTAGTTCCAGCGCCTTGCGCAAACTCTTGATCGCCTCGTCGGTATTCTTCTGAGCCAACTGAATTTCAGCGATACGCATCGGTGCCAGCGGTGAGGTCGGCTGCAGGGACGCCAGTTTGGCGTAGGTGGCAAGTGCCTGATTGACATCGCCGGACAGGTACTGCGCTGCACCCGCAGCATTCACCAGTTCCGGCTTGTCTGGAATGGCTGCGAGCGCTTCCTGGGCGGCAGAGGCGGCTTTCTTGGGTTCCTTGTTAACCAGATGAGAACTCGATCAATGCAAGTCGCGGGCCAACTTCCGCCGGGTTTTCACTCACTGCCCTGTTGATCAGCACAAGTGCTTCCTCAGGCTTGCCGCCAGTCGCCAACGTCAGTTTAGCCAGCGAGAGTAGCGCCGGGCTATTTTTCGGGTCCGTGACGAGCACTGATTCGAAACGCTTGCGGGCATCGGCAGGCCTTTTTTCGGCCAGATCCATGGCGGCGAGGCCGGCGACTGCCGGGATATACGCAGGATTGAGAGCCAGGGCCTGTTCAAGGCTCTTGCGCGCGCCGGTGGAGTCTTTCTTGGAGAGTAATATGCGGGCGCGGAGGGTGTAGGTTGCCGGGTTACTGGGCTGTTTCTTCTGAAGGACGTCAATTGCGGCGAGTGCCTTGTCCAGTTCGTTGCGGCGTAGGTAGGAGGCAATCAGTGCACGGTCAGCCGTGATGCCCTTGTCTTCGCTGGATACCCGCTCCAGTTCGGTGGTGGCAGTCGCCACGTCTCCCTGTGCCATGTGCGCCAGTGCGAGTGAGGTGCGCCGGGAAGGGTTTTCCGGATCAAGTTTGCTCGCCTTGGCAAAGTACTCCTCAGCCTTTTTCGGCTCACCGGATTGCAAATGGGCTTCCCCGGCTAGAGCGAGAAGCACCGGATCCTTGTCGATCTTGTCCAGCACTGGCTGCAGGGTACTCAGCGCCTTGGCGGGCTGGCCGCCGCGCAGGTAGTTGGTTATCAGAAGACTACGTGCGAGCCTCAGTTCAGGCGCTTGCTGCAGGGCCTTGTTGAGGAAAGACTCAGCCTGGATGTAGGAACCAAGTTGATATTCTGCGGCGCCCGCCAACTGGAGAAACAGCGGACTGTTTGGTGCAGCCTTGACCAATTGCTGCGATATGTCGCGGGCGCTCTTGAAGTCCTTGCGTTGATAGGCAAGCTGCGCATCAAGATAAAGGGTCTGCAAATTCTTGGGGGCGACCTTCTTCATCGCCTCCAGTTGCTTGGCGGCATCGTCCAGAGACCCCTTTTGCATTAGGGATGAGATGATCGCAATATGGGCTGGAAGGTAATCAGGTTTGCTTTGGAGAGCACTGTTGTAAAGTTCCATGGCACCGGCCTGATCGCCCTTGAAAGCCAGCAGGGAAGCTTTCAGCATGAGAGCTTCTGGATCTCCAGGGGTCTTGCCGAGGATCCCATCAACAATCGAAAGGGCGCCAGGTATGTCTTCCTGTGCCGCCTTTGCGCGTGCCTGGACAATCAATGCGGGTACGTAGTCAGGTTTGGCTGCCAGGGCGGCAACGAGTGCTGCCTGCGCAGCGTCGCGATTACCCATGGCTCGATAAGCCTGGCTCAATGAAGTCTGCAGATTGGCGGCAGCTTCGCCGGACAACTCGGTCTTGGCAAACTCGTCGACGACCTTCTTGGCCTGACCCTCGACCAACATGGTTTTGGCAAGCAATGGGACGGTCAGTTCAGGTGCGTATTTGAGATCGAACGCCTTGCGCAGTTCGACCTCCGCACCCCGGGGGTCACCGCCCTCAAGTATTGCCTTGCCCAGAAGATAACGAGCTTCGCCCAGATTCGGGTTCTGTTGCAGGGCATTCTTGAACTGGATGACCGCTGCCTTGCTGTCATTCTTGGCAAGGAAATCCTTGCCGGAAGCAATCAGCGCGTCCGGCTTGTCGCCGCCACAACCGGCCAGCAGTCCAGCGATCAGGGCAGTGGCAATGGTGGCAGAGCGAAATACAGATGGTGTTTTCATGGTTTTTTCCTGTTTACCGGAGGGTCATCGCAATCCAAGGCGATGCATGATGTCGTAAAGAGTGGGGCGGCTGATGCCTAGGATTTCCGCAGCTCGCGCCAGATTGCCGTTGGCGCGACCGAGTGCGGTAACCACCGCGGTTCGTTCAGCGGCATCGCGCACCTGCCGCAAGTCAATGAAATCGTTCTCGTTGTCTGTCGGGGAGGCAAGACCGATGTCGTCTTGCGTGATCTGCGCGCCATCGGCCATGATAACTGCGCGCTTGATGCAGTTCTCTAGCTCACGGACATTGCCAGGCCAGCTATGCGCTTCTATGGAGCGAATCGCGTCATCGGACAGAATCATGTTGCCGCGGTTGTGCTCCGTTGCGAAACGATGCACGAAGGCATGGGCGAGGAGAGCGGGATCGCCTGCCCGATCACGGAGCGGGGGAATCGTGACGACGATTTCCGCCAGACGATAAAAAAGATCTTCCCGGAACCGGTTTTCCTTGATCAGGGCTTTCAGGTCCTGATGCGTTGCGCAGACGATGCGCACATCGACGGGAATCTCATTGCGACCACCAAGGCGCTCCACGACACGCTCCTGCAGGAAGCGTAGCAGCTTGGCCTGCAAGGAGTGAGGCAGATCGCCAATTTCGTCCAGCATCAGCGTCCCGCCGTTGGCGGTCTCGATTTTGCCGAGGGTAGTCTTGGCGGCGCCGGTGAAGGCGCCTTTTTCGTAGCCGAACAGTTCGCTTTCGAGCAGGTTCTCGGGAATTGCCGCGCAGTTGATGGCGATAAAGCGCTCGCCTTTGCGCGACGACGCTTCGTGAAGTCCGCGCGCCAGAACTTCCTTGCCCGTGCCGCTCTCGCCAAGCAGCAAAACTGTTGCGTTGGTGTTGGCGACCTTTTCGATTATCCGGCAGGTGCGCAGCATTTCACCATCCCGGGTCAGCAGGCCGGACAGTGCGGCTGGATGCTGCAAGGCCTGAAGACGCCGGTTTTCCTGCTGCAAGTCGAATAGCCTGAAGGCGCGGTCTATCGTCAAGGTCAGCAACTCTGGCTCGAACGGCTTGGCGAAGAAGTCGTAGGCCCCCAGCGCTATTGCACGCAGGGCGTTGGCCTGGTCATTCTGGCCGGTAAGGACGATGACTTTCGCATCGGGGGCGGCGGCAAGAATCTGTTCGAGCAGCAGAAAACCCTCGGAAACGGAGTCGGCGTCGGGCGGCAGTCCAAGATCCATGGTCACAACAGCCGGATTGTGACGATGAAGCTGGGCCAGAGCGCTTTCCCGATCACTTGCGGTCAACGCCTCGAACTTGTCGAAAGACCAGCGCAACTGCTTCTGCAGGGCAGGGTCATCTTCGACAATCAGCAAAGGACGCAGCTTTTCGCCTGTCAAGTTCTCTCCATTTCGTGTAGATCGGATTCGGTTCGTATATCAAACAAAGGCAGAATCATCGTCACTCGCGTTCCCACATTTTCCTGACTCTCAACCTGTAATTCACCGCCCAGTTCACGAATGTACTGCGCGCTTTCGTAGGCCCCGATGCCCATTCCCGCCTGCTTGGTGCTTTGGAAGGGTCTGAACAGCCTTTCACGGATGAATTCCTTAGTCATTCCGTGCCCGGTATCCCCGATTTCAACGACTGCCCGATCACCTCGCCTTTCGAGTGAAACCCAGACTTTTCCGTTCGGCGGTGTTGCATCCAGCGCATTCTGAATCAGATGGCCGATGACGCGCTCCAGCCGTTCCTCATGGCCTCTGGTCGCCAAACGCGCACCAATCGTCGTATCAACCGTCCGACCCTCTTCCATCTTACTCCGCCGGATGCGTTCGATGACATCGGGAAGCAGAACGCCGCAAGCGGCTCCCGGGGGGGTCGCCCCCTCGCGGAGTTGCATCATCAACTGGCGCATGCGCTCAACTGAATGCTCTACCGTCATCAGCATGTCCTGCTGAAACTCGGGGTTGTCCCGGTGGCGCTCGGCATTGCGCAACATCAGTGCGAGTTGGGTGACGATGTTCTTCAGGTCATGAACCACAAAAGCCGACATCCTGTTGAAGGCATCGAATTTTCTGGCTTCGAGAAGTGCCTCCGTGGCCTGCATGCGCGCCAGGAAGCCGGCTGCCTGACAGCCGGCGGTGCGTAGCAAATCATTCACCTCCCAATTGATATCGATACGTGTCCGGGCACTTGTCAGAATAACGAAACCAGTCATTTCGTGACTGACCATCAGCGGAACAATCAGCCAGGCGTTCGGAATGCGATATACCCACTCAGGAATCTCCAGATCTACGTAGCGCCCCGGAGAAGCCCGATACTCCTCGAGATTAATAACCCAGCCGCTACTGACCAGAAAGCGGCAGAGGGATGAATCGCCATCTTCCGCAATTTCATTGGCCGGAATGTTCCAGCGCCCCACCATCCTGAATCCATTATGCCCGGGCTCCTTGAGCCACAACCCACCAGCCGGGCTCTCGGCCATGTTTGCGAGGCCGCGGATCACCTGTTCCCCCATGGCCTGCGGAGAGTTCTGCGCTGACAGGGTTTGTGTGAAGCGTAACCATTCCTCTCGGTAGTCGTAACGGTAGCTGAAAAAATGCTTGCCCACCAGAACGCGCAGTTTGGCGCGCATCGAGCTCGAAAAACCGAGAACACCGAGGAAAAGGAGCGAGGCGAAGAGGAGCGAAAGCTGCAGCGCACGTCCCCAGTCGCCGCCGAAGAAGCGGACGTAATAGCCGACAGCGGCCATGAACAGCAGGTAAATCGCTGCGATCAGAAGCGTCGCGGTGTGGAATGCCGCTTTCTGCGAAAGGCGAATTTTTGCTGTCCAGTCGCGGCTGCGCACGGTGGCAACCAGAAGGAGCGGGATAACCAGTGCGTGGACGAAGCCGCGTATCGCATAGGCATCGGCATCGATCTGGTTGAACAGAAGTGCATCCGAGTAAAGATAGAGATCGAACCCGAATTGTCCGAGCAAAGCCAGACAGAGCGGTTTGACATTCCAACGTGCGTCGTCGGTGACATTCCGGAAAAGCTGCTCTAGCAAAATGAGCGCCAGGACGATCATCCCCAGCGCCTGGAGGAGTTGGGCACGCGCCCATTGCTCTGCTGACAGCATTTGCAACGAGATCGCCAGATGCAGGCCAACGCCACCGACAATCATTGCCCAGCAAAGCGGGATCAGCCACGCCGGGAACACCCGTTCGTTGCGCTGGCCGGCTTCGGCTGGCGATAACAAAAGAATCAGGAAAACGTACCATGCGCCATAGCGCAGGATATCCAGGACCGAACCAGAAACAAAAAGAATGGTTTTCCCGGACAGTGCGAACAGGGTGCCAACTAACGCCCAAAGAGCAGCCAGAACGACAGCGGCCAGCATGGCCCGGGCGCGCTTGCTGCTATGCCACGCCTGGCCGAGAGATACTAGGTAGGCTGCGAGCAGTCCGTAACTTGCAGCAGCAGTGCCCATGCTCCAGGCGATCAGCAATGCCGTTTGGCGATCCATAGGTTTCTAAGTAGCCGAGGCACAGAGGGCGGAACCCAATGCCCGGCTCAATGAGCCCCCTTGCCGGTAATCACGACGCCGACCGTTTCAAAGAGGATGACCAAGTCAAGGAAGAGAGAATGGTTTTTGACATAGTACAGATCGTACTGCAGTTTTTCCGCGGCATCCTCGACGGTGGCGCCATAGTGATAACAAACCTGTGCCCAGCCAGTGACGCCGGGCTTGACGCTGTGCCTCACGGCGTAGAACGGGATTTCTCGGGTCAGTTGGTCAACAAAGAATGGGCGTTCAGGGCGGGGGCCGACCAGGCTCATGTCGCCTTTGAGGACGCAAAAGAGCTGTGGTAGTTCGTCGATGCGCAACTTGCGGATGATGTGCCCAATCTTGGTCACGCGATCATCGCCTGATTTGGCCCAGACCGGTTTGCCATCTTTCTCGGCATCGCTGCGCATGCTGCGGAATTTGATCACATCGAACAGTCGACCATTGAGACCAACGCGCTCCTGCCGATAGAGCAAGGGGAAGCCGCTTTCAAGCGCAATCAGTAGCGCGGTGATGGCCATGACTGGCAACGCAAGGATCAGCAGGATCATGGAAAAGACAATGTCGGAAAGACGCTTGATAAGCGAGCGGAGGTAACCTTGGTTGAAGCCGTCCCCAAAAATTAGCCATCCGGCGTAAAGCGAGTCGAGGCGGATCTGTCCGAGGGTCCTCTCAAAGTAGCTTGCGAGATCGAGAACTCCGATGCCGCTCAATTTGCAGTCGAGTAGTTCGCGCAGGGGCATCGATCCGCCACGGCGCTCGGACAATGCAACGACAATTTCCTGGACGTTCATTGCCAATGCAGTTTCGCTCAGCGTCCTGCCGAGTGAAAGTTTCTGGTTCCCCGGGATGATCGCATCATTTTCGTTGGGCCCGGCAAAAAAGCCGACGATTTCGGCGGTCGGATCCGATTTGTTGAGTGCACACTTGACTTCATAAGCCTTGACGCCGGTGCCAAACACCAAAATCCGGCGCTTGGCGAGTCTGGATGTTGACGGTTTCGAAGCGCTGATGCGGGATACGAGGATGCCAAAAACGGCCGACATTGCGGAGAGCTGAGCCAATTCCCGGCTGGCCGATGCCAGTGGCAGGAGAACATAGATAGCGTAGGCAATCGGGAATGAAAGATAGAGTGAGAGAAGTGCCTGAGTACGCGCGTCGATGATCGTACGCTTGTGAATGCGCTGGTAAAAACCCAGCAGTGTGCTGATCGACATGGCGCTGGCGACAAGAATTAGGCCGAACAGAACGACTTGCTTGTGATCGATCGGCAAGCCGTGACGATTCCACATGAGGGCGATGACAACGCCGACAATGACGAAGGAGGAATCCAGCAGCGCCTGCGCCAGAGGCCGCCAGTGGAACCAGTGATGGAAGAGACGGATCATTGTTGTTCTCCCGTGCGCAATTTGCGGCACAGACTCTAAAATCTCACCCCTGTCTGAAATCGTGACAAAGGACCAAATATGACAGCCGCTCGATAAAAAAATTCGGAGGTTGCCGAATAACAGGAGAAGCGAACTGTTAAAACCTCAGAAATGATTCTAGTCAGGTAGCCGGATACTGCCTGTGTTGTATTTCACGGTCATGAACAATCAATCGTTGGCTTTCCATCCGGTTGCCCGACAGAGGCTTTAACGGTTGGCGGGAGCGGATGGCGCAAGCCGAGCGCGAGTCAGCCTGAAAAGCGGGCGACCGCGATGGCAACGGAGAAAATGCGCATCTGCTAGCACCTCAAGTATCCGCCGTCGAACGGCTTGCCGTCTAGACCAGTACTTCGATCGGCGCCGGGTGACCGAGAAAGCCATGCGGGCTGGCGCTGGCCCCATAGGCGCCGGACTGGAAAATTACCACCAGATCGCCCGGCTGGGCAATCGCCAGTTCCATCCGGTCGGCAAGCAGATCGAGCGGAGTACACAAGGGGCCGACCACGGTGGCGGTTTCACGCTCCCCGGATGTCATTCGGTTGCCGATGGCGACCGGGTAATTCTTGCGAATGACTTGCCCGAAGTTGCCGGATGCCGACAGATGGTGATTCAGTCCGCCATCGACGACCAGGAAGGTCTGCCCCCGTGAAATCTTGCGGTCGACGACCCGGGCGACATAAATTCCAGCCTCGCCGACCAGATAGCGGCCGAGTTCGATGACCAGTCGCGCTTCCGGCATTTCCCGTGCGGCGCGTTGCGCCAGATGGTCGAGATTCTCGTTGATCGGAGCCAGGTCGAGTCTGGTTTCGCCTGGGAAGTAGGGAATTCCGAAGCCGCCGCCCAGATTCAGGAAGCGTACTGGGGCAGGCGCGTCGGCGGCAAGCCGGAGCGCCAGCTCATACGATTTCTGCTGTGCCTCGCAGATCGATTCGGCACGCAGGTTCTGCGAACCGGCAAAAAGATGAAAGCCCTCGAAAGCCAGTCCTGTACGCCCGATCTCGGCCAGCAGTTCGGGAACCTGTTCCGCATCGACCCCGAACTGTTTCGGCCCGCCGCCCATCTTCATTCCGGAGCCCTTGAGCTCGAAGTCCGGGTTGATACGCACCGCTACCCGCGCCGGTAGCCCGAGTTCAGCGGAAATCCTGGCCAGTTCGCCGACTTCACGGAACGATTCGATGTTGATCAAGACGCCGGCTGCAACAGCCTGGGTCAGTTCGCCGCGCCGCTTGCCGGGGCCGGCAAAGCTGATCTCGGCCGGATCGGCGCCGGCGTCGAGCGCAACTTTCAGTTCGCCGCCCGAAGCGACGTCGATGCCATCGACCAGGCCCGCCATCACCCCGACCAGCGCCGGCAACGGGTTGGCCTTCATCGCATAGTGCAGTTTGATGGAAGCTGGGAGCGCGGCGCGCAGCTCGCCAACACGCGCCCTGAGCAAACCCCGGTCATAGGCATAGAACGGCGTCTGGCCGACGCGGGCGGCAAGGCGCTCCAGCGGCATGCCGCCAACCAGCAAGCTGGCCATCGGCGACGGCAAACTGGTTCATCGCGGCGTGAACGGGAAGCGGTCGGTCAGAAAGCGACATCGGTAATGGATCCTGCAGAAATTGCCGGCATCAGCCGGCGTGTTTTTCGACCCATGCGGTCGACAGCAATTTTCGGTCGATTTTTCCGTTGGGGTTGCGCGGCAACGGGCCGGGCTGCACCTCGATTCCCGCCGGCACCATGTAGGCCGGCATACGGGCGCGGCACTCGGCGAGCAGGGCAGCGAGATCGACGTCACCGGCAGCCGGCGGCGTGGCGATCACCTGGATGGCCTGACCCAGCCGCTCATGGTCCACGCCGAAGGCGACGCATTCGCCGACCAGCCTGGTCGCGTAAAGAATTTCCTCGACTTCGGTCGGGCTGACGCGGTAGCCCGAAGTCTTCATCATCTCGTCGCGGCGGCCGATGAAGTAGAGAAGCCTTCTTCGTCCATGCGCACGGTGTCGCCGGAGAAAACGGCGATTTCCGGCAGCACCAGTCCGGCCTCGCGGCCCGGCGCAGTGACCGGCAGCGGCTTGTAGCGCTCGGCGGTCTTCTCCGGGTCGTTCCAGTAGCCCATGCCGACCAGCGCGCCGCGATGCACCAGTTCGCCCGGCTCGTTCGGCGCGCAGGGCGTGCCGTCCTCGCGCAGCACCAGAATCTCGGCATTGGGGATCGCCTTGCCGATCGAGTCGGGCCGGCGGTCGACTTCTTCCGGCGGCAGGTAGGTCGAGCGGAAGGCCTCGGTCAGGCCGTACATCAGGAAGGGCTTGGCCTTCGGCAGATGCCGGCGCAAGGCGTCCAGCGTCTCGCGCGGCATGCGCCCGCCGGTGTTGGCGAAGTAGCGCAGGTGCTCGCTGATCGCTGCCGGCCACTCCAGTTGCGTCAGCTGGATGTACAGCGGCGGCACCGCGGTCAGCCCGGTGACTTTTTCGCGCTCGATGGCCTTGAGCACATCGCGCGGCAGCAGGTAGTTCAGCAGCACCACGCGCGCGCCGACATGGAAGGCGGTGGTCAGCTGGCTGAAACCGGCATCGAAGGACAGCGGCAGGGCGGCCAGCAGGGTGTCGTCCGGCGTGGTTTTCCAGGTAGCTGGCCACGCTCTTCGCGCCGGCCACCATGTTGCGGTGCGAGAGCACGACGCCCTTCGGCTTGCCGGTGCTGCCCGAGGTGTAGAGAATGCCGACAATGTCGGTGTCGATGACGCGGTGGCCCGGCCGCGGCGGCATGGTCGAGCAGGTCGCTCCAGCGCAAATACGAAATCGGGCCGAGCTGTCGGCAGCGGCTCGGGCGAATCGAGAACAACGACATGGCGCAGGTCATGGCACTGCGTCAGGGTATCGGTGCAGCAGGGCCAGGCGCTCCGGCGAGGTGACCAGCACGCGCACATTGCAGTCGCGCAGATGTAGGCCACCTGCTCGGGCTTGAGCAGCGGGTTCAGCGGCACAAAGACGCCGCCGGCGGCCGGTGCGCCAAAGCTGGCGATCACGGTCTCGAAGCGCTTTTCCAGGTAGATGGCGACGCGCTCGCCGCGCTGCAGGCCAAGGCCGATCAGGCCGCTGGCAAAACGATTGATGGCGTCCTGCAGTTCGCCGTAATTCAAGGTGGCTCTTGCCGTAGGTCAGGGCGGAGCCTCTGGCGTACGTTGGGCGGCGCGGGAGATCAGGTCGGGTAGAAGGGTGGCGTCATCGCATGGGTCACACGGGCAAGTTAGATGAGGCAGGGCACTAAGCGGGTCGGAACAAGGTATGACGATGTGTAGTATCTCACAGTCCGATTTTCTGCTCTCCGCCTATAATGAATCGCTCTTGGCTCATTGTCCGTGGAGTTAACGCTTGGAAATCAAACAGGAAATTCTTGCCATTCTGGACGAGATACTCAGTCTCAAGGGGCGCGCTGCCAGCTTCAGCGAGAAAACGCCACTATTGGGAGCGATTCCGGAGCTGGACTCGATGGCGGTCGTTGCGCTGATCACGACTCTCGAGGAACGTTTCGGCTTCACGGTCGATGATGACGAAATCGAAGGAAGCACCTTTGCCACGGTTGGCTCGCTGACCGAATTTGTCGAAGGCAAGCTGGCTGCCTGAGCGCCATGGTCGCGGCGCGAGGCCTTCTTTCTTCCGGTCTGGCGCCGGCCAGTGCTTCTGTCTCTACACCCAGCCACAAGGGCTCGGAAGAGAAGGGGGCGGTGTTGTACATCCATCCATTCGCCGAAGAAATGAACAAGTCGCGGCGCATGGCTGCCCTGCAATCACGCGCCTTGGCGGCGGCAGGCTATGGTGTTCTGCAAATTGACCTGCGCGGTTGTGGCGACAGCAGCGGCGATTTTGGCGATGCCAACTGGCAAACCTGGGTCGAAGATGTCGTCAATGCCTGCCACTGGCTGAGTGGCCGCAGCGAAGCGCCGCTCTGGCTCTGGGGGTTGCGTGCTGGTTGCCTTCTGGCAGTGGATGCTGCGGTCAACCTGAAAAACTGCCCGAATTTCATCTTCTGGCAACCCGTCGTTTCCGGCAAGCAACACTGGCAACAGTTCATGCGTCTCAAAATGGCTGGAGAACTGGCCTCAGGGCAGGCCAAAGGGGGCGTTGAGCAACTCAGGCAGCAACTTGCTGCTGGTCAGGCGGTTGAAATTGCCGGCTACGCTGTTGCGCCAGGGCTTGCCGATGGCCTTGAGAAGGCCGAGTTGCAGCCACCGGCCATTTCGCCCGGGCGTGTCGCCTGGTTTGAACTGTCGTCACGCGAGGAGGCAACGCTCGCTCCCGTCTTCGCAACAACGCATTGAGCAGTGGCGGGCTGCCGGATTCAAGGTTGACGCTACGGTCGTTCGTGGCCCGGGGTTCTGGCAAACGACCGAAATTGAAGATGCACCGGAACTGATCGCGGCAACCTTGGCGGCAGTGGAGTCGGGCGATGACGTTCACTGAACATGCCGTTACTTTTCCGTGCGCCGGTGAACAGCTTGCTTGGCATCGTCGCCGCACCCGAACTGCCGCAGGACAATCGGGGTTCTGATCGTGGTCGGCGGGCCACAATACCGCGTCGGCAGCCATCGTCAATTCTTGTTGCTTTCCCGTGCGCTGGCCGAAGCGGGTTACCCGGCAATGCGCTTCGATTTTCGTGGCATGGGTGACAGCACCGGCGAATTGCGCGATTTTGAGGGGGTCAATGAAGACATCGGGGCTGCAATCAATGCATTTCAGGCTCATTGCCCGCAGCTCGAACGCATCGTGCTTTGGGGGCTGTGCGATGCCGCCTCGGCC
>CAVSFS010000035.1:0-49483 GCA_963727115.1 uncultured beta proteobacterium
CGCAAAACCTCATCCATCGCGGCCGACGGCAAGCCGTCGATCCAGGCGATGCCATCGCCGACCGAGATGACCCGCCCCTGCTCGGCCACCCGCAGTTGCAAGTCGTAACATTCAAGCCAGTTGGCCTGACGGCGCAGCGGTGAAGTCAGCAGCTTATCCATCGACATGATTGGCGCCTGCCGCAAAGCTGGCCAGTTCATCGGTGAAATTCAAATGGACTTGCCAGGCGCCCAAGGAGATGCGCAAGCCAGCCAACAGACCCGGTGCTTCCTCAAAAACCACGGCCAGCGGCCTGCCCAAACGCTGGCCCAAGGCCTCGACAATCCGGCCGCGCTGCGCCTCATCCAGCCGAAATGCGCTGCTTACTTTGGCACTGAGCGCCGGATCTTCGGCAGCCGCCCGCAAACCGAAAAGCTGTTGATCGGGTAGTTTGGCCCAATCCTCCAGCAGCAGATCGAGCATGCGCGATTCAAGCGCGGGTGTCGCCAAGCGACCGAGCAAGGTCGTGGCGAAATGCTGCGCCTGGGCCAGCGCGGCGGTTTCCATCTCGCGCTGCATTTCCTGCCGCCGATGGGCGTCAACCGCAGCATTGCGCGCCCGCTCCTCGGCCAGATCCTGCGCCAGAGATTGCATCTGCCGTGAGCGCTCAAGCGCCATCTCGGTTTCCAGTTCGCTTCTGGCTTTGGCTCTTTCCTTGCCCCAATCAGCCAGCCGACCTTCGTACTGCGCCTGCAGGCCTTGCGCCCGGACTTCGGCTTCACGCGCTTCGCTCAAGGTTTTCTCGATACCGGCGCGACGCTGGTTCAGCGTCTCCAGCACCGGCTTGTAGAGAAAGCGCTTGAGCATCCACACCAGGACCAGGAAGTTGATGCTTCCAGGGCGAAAGTGGTCCAGTCGAAGTTCATCGAGCGGCCCTACTTCAGCAGGTATTCGAGCAGCGGATTGCGGAACAGCACGATCAGCACGATCACCAGCACGTAGATCGCCAGCGACTCGATCATCGCCAGGCCGATGAACAGCGTGCGGGTGATCGACTTCTCGGCTTCGGGCTGCCGCGCCAGCGCATCCAGCGCCTGGGCGATCGCGCGCGCCCATGGCAGCGCCGGAAACATCACGCCGAGGGCGATGGCCAGCAGCGCCGCCGACGGTGGACAGCAGGGTGAACCAGGTCATGTCGTTCATGATGTGTTTCCTTCTCGTTTTCAGGATTCGCGGCTTGTGACTTGCATGCCGCCGGCGATATAGACCAGCGCCAGCATGCCGAAAATGTAGGCCTGCACCAGCGCCTCGACGATGTGCAGCATCAGCAGCGGCACCGGCGCCAGCAGGCCCGCGACCAGCAGCACCAGCAGCGCCGCCATCTCCAGGCTCATCATGTTGCCGAACAGGCGAACCGCCAGCGCCAGCGGTGCGCGTGATTTCGCCGAGCAGGTGGAACGGGCAGCAGGATCGGGTTGGGCTGAGATAGTGGCGCAGATAGCCCGCGCAGGCCGTCGATGCGGATGCCGAACCAGTGCACCGACAGAAACACCAGCATGGCGCGAGCGCCGCGGTCGACCGACAGGTCGCCGGTCGGCGAGCGCAGGCCCGGCACCAGGCCGACGAGATTGGCGCACGACGATGAACAGCCACAGCGTGCCGATGAAGGGCAGCAACAGCGTGCGACGCGGCCCGGCAGCGACGCTCTCGATGGCCGCCTGCATGGCCAGCGACGACGCCTTCCAGCGCGGTCTGCAGCACGCGGCCGGCGGTCCGATGCTCAGGCGGCGCGTCGCCGAGCCAGCAGCCGACACCGTCAGCACCGCCATCAGCCCCAGGTCGTCACCACCGTGTCGTCGAGATGCCGAAGGGTCCGAGAGTGAAAACGACGATCGATGCGCCGTTCCATCATTCAATGCCTCCGGATGAAGAGATAGACATTCATCACGCCGACCGCCAGGCCGATGATCAGCAGGCTCATCGTCCAGCGCACCGAATAGCCGGCTGCAGGCTGTCGAGCCAGTGGCCGAGATAGGCGCCGCCGATCACCGGCAGCACGAACAGCAGCGCCAGCGTGCCGAGGAAGACGCGTCTGGGCGAGCAGCGTGGGCCGTTCGCTCTCGGCTGCTCTGCGCCGTTCGCCTGTTTCTCGATGTTCTGGCGCACGCCATTTGCGATCGTGTCATGACGCGGCCCCGTCCAGCTGCGCCAGGCGCCTGAACATCTCGGCCTCGAGGCGATGCAGGTTCGTCGCGTCACGGCTGCAGCGTCTGCCTCTTCCAGCAGTTCCCGGTCAGCGCCTCGCGACGCGCCGATGGTCCGGTCGTCGCGCAGATAGCGCCGGGTGGTGAGGCGCAGTTCGTCGTCGCGAAATACAGCACGCCGCCGGGAAAGCCAGGTATTCCCAGCTACCGTCCGGCAAGCGGCAGGCGCGCGAGACCGAAGTCGAGCACGGTCATGAAACGGTCGTGCCGTGCAAGCAAGCCGAAACTGCCGCTGTCGTCCTCGCCGACAAAGCTGCTGACGTCGTCGATGCGCTCGTAACAGTCGCCGCGCTCTGCAGATGCACGGTGAAGGTGTTCATGGGCCGGCTCTCCCATGGCGCCGCGCATGTAGCAGCGCTCTTCGGGCATGTCGTCGTAATCGCCGCGCAGGAAGGCCTCGCAATCGGTGAGCGTCTGCGCCAGCGGCACGCGATACGCCCGGCAATGCCGCGTCTGGCGGCCACGACATGGAACGGCTGGGTGAGATAGCGCTGCAGCCGGCGCGCGCGCTGCACGATGCGCCGGTCGTCCTCGGACAGCGCCTCGATGCCGAGCATGGCGATGATGTCCTCGAGCTCGCTGGTAGCGCGCCAGGTGCTCGCGCACCGTCTGTGCGACGCGGTAATGGCGGTCGCCGAAGAAGCCGCGATCCATCAGCCTGCTGCCCGAGGCGAGCGGATCGACCGCCGGGTAGATGCCCTTGGCCGCCTGGGCGCGCGACAGGATCACCGTCGTGTCGAGATGCGCGAGGATGGCGCCGACGGCCGGGTCGGTCATGTCGTCGGCGGGCACATAGACCGCCTGCACCGCGGTGATGCTGCCGCGCTGGGTGGACAGGATGCGTTCCTCGCAGTTCCGCCACTTCGGAAAGCAGGGTCGGCTGGTAGCCGACGGTGGCCGGCATGCGCCCGAGCAGGCCGGACAATTCGCTGCCGGCCTGCACGAAGCGGAACACGTTGTCCATCAGGAACAGCACCTCCTTGCCGAGCGTATCGCGCAGGTACTCGGCGTAGGTCAACGCCGACAGGCCGACGCGAAAGCGCACGCCGGGCGATTCGTCCATCTGCCCGAACACCATCAGCGTGTGGGGCATCACGCCGGCATCCTGCATGTCGTGCCACAGCTCGTGGCCTTCGCGGATGCGCTCGCCGACGCCGGCAAACACCGAAACGCCGCTGGTGCAGGCGCACGATGGCATGCATGAACTCCATGATCAGCACCGTCTTGCCCACGCCGGCGCCGCCGAACAAGCCGGTCTTGCCGCCGCGCACGAAGGGGCACAGCAGATCGATGACCTTGATCCCGGTGAGCAGCACGTCACCGGCCCCGGTGACTTCCGACAACGGCACTGGTGCAGCCACAATCGGGCGCATGGCTTCGGGAACGAGCGGTGGGCCACCATCAAGCGGCCGACCGAAAATATCCAGCAAGCGCCCGAGGCAATCCGGGGTGACCGGTATCTGCAAACCAGCGCCGCCATCGAACACCGGCATTTGCCGCTTCAGGCCGCTGGTGCGATGCAGGGCAATGGCCCGCACCCGATGTTCATCGAGATGGCGATGCACTTCGAAGGTGAAACGCTCCCCGTTCAGACAGACGTAAATCGCCCGGTGCAAAGGTGGCAGGCGGGAACAGCGAATATCGACGACAGGCCCCTGCACTTCCTCGATAACACCCAAGGGCGGGCCATCCGGCGCCGGGCAACCCGGCACCAGTTCCTGATAGCAAGCCGATGGTCCACATGCGTTCATGGTCAGGGCGTTTTTGCCAATGTCCCGATACGGTATTTTGCCAGCAGTTCGTCAGCATAAGACGCGTGCGGGCGACCTTTGGTTTTCGTGTTGTAGGCTTCCGTCGCCTCCTTGCCGCACCATGGCAGGACGATGTCCGGCGGCGATGGATGGGCCGGCAGGTAGGCACTAAGGTCATAGACCGATCCGCGAATCGCCATCCAGCAATTTCCCGGCGCGGCATGCTTGGCTAGTTCTGCCAGCGTGATGGCTTTTCCCTGAGCCTGCGCATCGCCCTGTTCGACAGGATTCCAAAGTGCGGAAGTCATGCCCAGCCCGAAAACGACCAGCCAGAAGGCTGTCGTCGAAACAATATAAAGTTTGCGTGTCATCGAAAGTCGAAATGCTCAAAATGGATTCGTTCAATGGGGACACTACGGTCAAGCAGAGTCCGGGAAACAGCGTCGATCAATCCCGGTGGACCGCAGACGTAGCACTCGTGGTTTGCCAGTGCTTCAGCCCTTGGCAATAACCGGGTCAGATTCGGCACTCCCGTTCCCGTAGCCTCCGCCTGCAGGACAAGTCCGGGGCTGTTTACCGACAATGTGGTCAGTTCGTCGAGATAAGCCGCATCCTGCTCGTCACGATACAAATAGATCAGGGTCGTTGGCGTCTCGACCGGTTGCTGCCGCAGAAAGCCGATAAATGGCGTAATCCCGATACCCCCCGCCACCCACAACAGCGGGCGAGATGGCAAAGCCTTCAGGAATTCGCCAAAGGGACCATGTACCCGGGCGGAAACGCCGGGCTCCAGACGCTGCATGCGTCGAGTACAGTCGCCCAGAGCCTTCACCCCGATACGCAGCTCGTGCTCAAGCCCAATACCACTGATGGTAAATGGATGAAATTCGCCACAGCCTTGATAGCTTGGCCCCCTGAAGAATGCCGTCAGGACGAATTGCCCCGGCACGGCGTCGACCGGCATGGCCAAGGGTTTGAGTGAAACCTCCACCATTGACTGCGCCACCGAGCGCACCGAAGTCACGATATAGGGTTTTGCGGCAGTGCCGAGGTCGACACGCAGCAGGCGCCAGAGCAGGATCAGGACTGCGGTAGCCAAGGCAAGCAAGCCCCCAGCACTGATCCCGAGTTGCAGGACATGAATAAAGCCGATCAACACGCCGAGTCCGAGCAAGCTGTGCAGCCATCGCCAAGTGCTGTAGGCAAGACGACTCATGAAGGTAGTAGCCAAGCCCAGCATCAGGAAGATCAATCCAGCCCAGCCCAGCCAGACCGGCCAGTTTTCCGAAAACGGCGAGATGACCTGCCATGCCAGTTCAGGCGACTCGGCCCAGCCGGCGGCGGCAAGGGCCAGTGGGTGCAACAGCAGCAACAGGTAAGCAGCCATACCTGTCTGGTGATGCCAGACGGTAATTCGCTCCAGTCCCCCCAGACGACTGGCCAGTTCAACCTCGCGCACCATCAGCAGCAAATTGAACAAAAGCAGACCTGCCCCCGCCCAGCCGAGAATGATTCCGACCGCACGCCAGAAAGGCAGCGCTTCAGGGAACGCCCAAAAGACAGGCATGCCCACGAAGAGCAAAAGCAGGGTCGGTAGCGATAGGGTACGCAGGCGAGACATTTAGGATTCCGCCATGGCTTCGATGCTTCAGTTTGCCGGCTTTAGATGCTCGCAGATATCGCGCCCACCGGATGGTATTGTCGAACCCTTCTCTTTGGCCCGTTGCTCCATCAGATGGTGATGTTTCAGCTGGTAGGCCCGGCATTCATCGAGCGTCTTGAAGCCACGAACACGCGCCTGGTGTTCGACGCGCTCCTCCGGGGTCATGAGTTGCCAACCACGGGTATTGTCTTCACTGGCCCGCCAAGGTCCGCGCGCCTCGGCGGCAGATGCCGCGGCCAGCAACATCGACCCGGACAATATCATCAACAGCCAATGCGGTCTCATGGGCAGCCTCCCTGCGCCAGCGTTATCGGTATTTCAGGCCGAGTCCTTGCCTTGCTCCTGCTCGGCCTCGAAGAGCATGGTCGCCAAGGCGTTCAGCCCTTCCTTCTCGGCCGCTTCGGATATTTCTTCCAGACTGGCGCCCGCATCGATCAGGCGTGCCGTTTCACAGGCCGGCGGCAGCCCTTGACGGAATTCCTTGAGGCGCTCGGCGAGCGCACCGGTGACTCGCGCCGAATTGTCGAGGTGGCCGTCTTCAGAGCGTTCCTCACAAGCCTCGAACAAAGCCCCGGCCAAGGCATGCAAACCTTCCTCGGTGGCACAGGTAGAAATTTCTTCCACTGACGCCCCGCGGGCGATCGCAGCGGCGGTCTTGCTGTCATTGGGTAGCGTTCCCTCGAAGGACGCCAGAATCTGTTTGATCAGTTCCATTTCAGTCTCCTCTTGTGATTGGCCAGCACCATCATGATGCGCTTAATAACCCGAACAAGGAATGCAAACGGGCTGACCGTCCTTGGTCCGCACATAGCGCTCGAACACATACTCGCCACAGGCACTGCATTTGGTTTTATTGAAGGAGCCTTTCACTGGCGTGAATTTGAAATCGGGCTTGTCTTCGATCTTGAAAATGAAGTCATCAGCCTGCTCATAGACCCAGTTCAGGATTTCGTCACGCGCCTCGGCAGGAATCTTTGAGGGTTCTATCCCCTGCTTACGGAATGCAAAGAACGGGAATTTGCCCATGGCATCGATGAATTCCGGTTTTAGCGAGAAACGCACAGCGCCTTTGGCCGGGTGATAGAAAACGGCCGCCAACTTGCCATAGAAGGTTTTGGCGATCATCACCTTGCCATAAGTCGCCCCGGTCGCCACCTGGAGACCGTCCATCAGGCAGGTTTGCGGGTGACCTTCGCCGAGTTCCGGGAAGACAAAGAATCCGTGGTCCTTCTCGCGCTCGACGCCAAGTTTTTCCATGGCCAGCCGTGCCATCCGGTAGCCGAGCGGCATGAACGGACATTGATGACCGTGAAATTCAAAAGCCCATTCGGGAGGAATGAAGGGGGTTGTCATGATTGTCTCCTTGAAAAGGTGTTCCTACTTGTGGAGACGACACTACCCAGGAAAAGATGCAGGCTGATTCAGCTTTCGTAAATCGGCTGCAGCACGATAATGGACATGCCGATCAGTGCGACGGCAGCACCAGCAACGTCCCATTTTGTCAGCACGACACCGTCAACCCAATAGAGCCACGCCAGCGCAACGGCGATATAGACACCGCCATAAGCAGCATAGGTTCGCCCGGCGGCCGTTGGATGCAGCGTCAAAAGCCAGGCAAACAAGGCAAGGGAAACAGCGGCTGGCATTAACAGCCACACCGGCTTGCCCTGTTTCAGGACCAGCCAGGGGAGATAGCAACCGATTATCTCCGCAACGGCGGTCAGTCCGAACAACATGGCTACTTTGATGAAATCGAACATAGTCACTTCAAAAGCTCCTGATCGACTGCCTGTACTTCTGTTTGCTCATGCCAAGACATCGGGAAAGTCCTTCAGGCAACAGCGTCCCGAAGGATTGGCCGAGGCGCAAGCGCAAAGTCCTTGCTTTGTCTGGGCTATGACATAGGCCTTGGCCTCCGGGACGGTTCTGGCTTCCCCCCTTGTCACGCCATAGCAATAGCAGATCGGCGCATCGTCAGACTGGTCCTTGAGACCAACGCGGGTGCGCAATTGGGAAACCAGGATCACGCTATCGTCATCAGCAAAATAGGCCACCTCGCAATCGGGGTCTTCACAAAAGAAGTAACGACGCCCCTGGCTCGACCATGCCCAGGGGTGCTGAATATGGAGCGTCACGGTGCGGGCGGAAACTTCGGCATACTCCATGCCGTTTCGCGGGCAACAATGCTTCTTCGGATTGGCTGCCATGCCATTCGGCACGGCGCAGCAATCAGCCATATCAATTCCCCAAAACTTGACGTTCAAGGAGGAAGATTATCCCTAACGAGAAACGGGTGCGCGCACAAACATTTCATCATCGCTATGCGCGGGGAGAAAACCGGATGGCTTGTGGCTCGTCGCTGTGCAGTTCAGCCTGAAAGGTGACATGTTGAATCCCGTCATGCTCGGCGATCTCGGTTAAGCCGAGCAGTATTCCGGGCCAGTCGACCAGATTCGTGATACGGACATGCGCGGAAAGCGCCATCTTTTCCGAGGCAATCGGCCAGACATGGAGATCGTGGATTTCCTTGACGCCTTGGACCCCTGCCAACTCCCGCCCCAATTCGTCGAGATCGATATGGAACGGCACACCGTCCAGCGTGCCGTGCAAGGCTTCCTTCAGCAGGCGCACGCTCGATGAAAGGATAAGGCCGCCAATCAGCAGCGAAAGCAGCGGATCGATCGGCGTCCAGTTCGTGAAGTAGATGACGGCACCGGCAACAATCGCCGCCACCGAACCCAGCACGTCCCCCATGACATGCAGCAGTGCGCCACGGACATTGAGATTCTGTTGCACCCGGGAAAGAATCCAGGCAACCAGCAAGTTCACCAGCAAGCCGATGATCGCCACGATCCCGACGGTGGCCCCATCGATACTGCCCGGTGATTGCAGGCGCTGCCAGGCTTCGACACCAATGCCGAATACCACGGCCAGCATGGAGAGCGCATTGACCAGCGCGGCCAGCAGTTCGGCCTTGCCCAGCCCGTAGCTATGGCGCCGGCTCGGCGGCAATGAGGCAAGCCAAGCGGCCAGCGCCGACAACCCCAGCGCCGCGCCATCGGTCACCATGTGACCGGCATCGGCCAGCAGGGCCAGAGAACCGGACCGCCATCCCGCCAGCAACTCGACAACGGCATAGCCCAGCGTCAGTACCAGCGCGATCACCAAGGTTCGGCCAACGGCGCGATGAGTATGGGCATGTTCATGATCGTGGTCATGCTCAACCGGGGCTATTGCCATTACAGGAGACTCCAGGCAGTTTTGATGGCAACAGCGACCAGAACAAGTGCAATGACGCGCTTGAGTTGCTCAGCCTGCAGTTTCTCGCTCGCCAGCCACGCACCCAGCCCGGCGCCGATAGCGGTGGCGACGGCTGTTGTGGCCAATAGGGCAGGACTGATTTCGGCGACTTGCACGTGCGCCAGAAAGCCGGACAGCGAGGCAAAGATCACCACGAACGAGGCGCTGGCGGAGGCCCGCTTCGGCTCCAGGCCGGAGGCGACCAAGGCCGGCACGATGATGTTGCCGCCACCTACCCCGAGCAGCCCGCCGACAAAGCCGGCAACGGCGCCGACTGGTGTACCGAGAAGCAAGCCGGAATGCGCGGAATGCGGCACCGACCGGGGTTTAGGACGGTAGAACCACATCATGCTGCTGGCAAACAACAGGAAGCCGACAAACAGCCACAAGAGCATGGCGCGATCCATCCCCTGCCCGACGCGAACCCCGATCGGCGAGGCCAGCACCGCAACAAGTAACATCGGCACGACCAGTTTCCAGGCGACCAGGCCTTTGCGCACGAAGGTGAACGAGGCAATGCTCATCCCGATCGTATTGAGGAGCAAGGCCGTGGCCATGGCTGAATGCAGTTCCACGCCAAGTGCTAGAAACACCGGGATCAGCACGAATGCGGCGCCAACCCCGGCCATCGACAGGATCGTCGTCAAGACCAGCGTGACCACAGCGGCAATCAGCAACGTCACGACGCCCTCCTCAATGCCTGCATATCTCAGGCACGCAGACGGTTATCAAAGGTATCGACCAGTTCCGCCCAGTCGGCATCATCGGCAATTTCTTCGCGCAGGAATTGCGCATGAGCCGTATTCCAGAACGAGGCATCCGCCAGTCGAATCGCGCCATCCAACGGGCGATGGCTGGCAATGAATTGCTCAATGGCCGGGGCTTCGTCCGGCAATCCCAGTTGGCGAAAAAATTCGCTCAGTTGATGTACAGGTGCTTCCATGACCGGACTCCTCAAAGCATTTCCAGCGCTAGGGCGATGCCTTGGCCACCACCGATGCATAGCGTCACGATGCCACGCTTCAGGCCATCGCGTTGCATCGAGTGCAGCAAACGCGTCGTCAGCACGGCCCCCGAAGCGCCGATGGGATGACCATGGGCGATGGCGCCGCCCTCGACGTTGACCACCTCGGGCGCCAGCCCAAGTTCGCGGGTGCAGGCAATGGCAATCGCAGCAAAGGCTTCATTGATTTCGGCGCGATCCACGTCATTGACTTGCCAACCGGCCCGCGCCAGCGCCTGGCGCACGGCCGGCACCGGGCCGATCCCGAAAAACCCCGGCTCAACGGCTGCCACACCATAGGCGACCAACCTTGCCATCGGCTGCAAACCGTTGGCCTCGGCAAAAGCACGCTCGGCAATGATCATCGCGGCGGCCCCACTATTCAGTCCCGGCGCATTGCCGGCAGTGATGGTACCCTCCTTGCGGAAGGCTGATTTGAGCTTGGCCAGGGAGTCCGCCGTGGTTTCCGGTCGGTTGTGTTCGTCTTTGCCAAACTGTTCAGGCCCTTTGCGACCTTTGATCTCCACCGGGACGATTTCCGCCGCGAATTTCCCCGCAGCCTGCGCTGCCGAAAAACTCAGTTGCGAACGGAGCGCCCAGGCATCCTGATCGGCCCGGCTGATGCCGTACTTACTGACCAGATCTTCGGTATGCCAACCCGAGTGCTGTCCGGAAAAGGCGTCGTTCAAACCATCCAGCAACATGCTGTCGATCAGCGGCACATCACCCATGCGGGCGCCCCAGCGACCCTGCGGCAGAAGGTAGGGAGCCATGTCCATGTTTTCCATGCCGCCGGCGATAGCGCACTTGAGGAAACCCGCCCAGACTTCCTGGGCCGCACTGACAATCCCCTGGGCGCCGGAGCCGCAGACCCGATTGACGGTCAGCGCTGGAACCTCGACCGGCAACCCGGCCTGGATGCCGGCCTGCCGGGCGGGATTCATCTTGCTACCGGCCTGGATCACCTGGCCCATGACCAGCGTTTCAATTTTCTCCACAGCCAGTCCGGAACGCTTCAGGGTTTCGCGGATGACCGTCGCCCCGAGTTCAGTCGCCGGCGTCGCTTTCAGACTGCCGGCATAGGTACCGATGGGCGTGCGAACGGGATTGCACAGGACAACGTCGATTACGCTCATGATGAGAACCTCCACAAGGATGAATCATTCGTCTGGCAAGCCGAGCCTAGCCGAACTGCCGCTCACTTGTGAAGACGGCGGCTACGCGAAAAAGATGCAGCAAATGGGGTTTTTCTGCCGGAGACGATGATTGCTACGGTTAACCCGGATTTTGGGCAAAAAACCGAATTTTGCCGACGCTACTTGTCCGGCGAGTCCGTCAGAGGCGGCCGCGGAACGAAGCAGCAGACATCGCCGTTGTCGTCGAACGTGACCTGGCAAGCGCAGACCAGTTGCTCGCGCAGCCGCTGCCGGGCTCGCTGGATTCTGGATTTTGCCCCCGGCAGGGAAATGCCGAGATGTTCCGCCAGGGCCTGCTGGGAGTTTCCTTCAATGTCGCAGAAGGTGATCGCCAGTCGATCATCGGCCGACAACTCGGTGAGTACCCTCGGCAGGCATAGGCTCTAAGAGCGTCAACCGTGGGCGCTTCATCGAGCACTACCTCGGGCACGTCGTCGGGCAGCGGTACATGCTCGTGGGCATGCCGGAATCGATCGGCCAGGATATTTCGGGCGACCTGGAAGAGCCATGCCCTGGGGTTTTCGATGATGCAAAACTGTGAATCCTGGCGCAGCGCCCGGATGAAGACTTCCTGCAACAGGTCGTCAGCTTCTTCGACCAAACCGGAACGGTGGCGCAAAAAACCGTGCAATTCAGCCTCATGGGCCGCCCAGGCGGTGAGCAGGCAGGGCACGCCCATGCTAGTCGGGCTGACCACGGCGGAGGGTGCCGGTCAGCTCGCAGCCAGCCGAAACCGTATTGAAAACCGTCCCGTATTTCTTGAGGTTCTCATGCAACAACTCAAGCCGCCGATCAGGTTCATCGCTATCGACCCAGACGGTATATTCGATACGCGCCATCTTCGGCGGCGCATCCTGCCGCCAGCCATGGATGCGCACCGCCACACCCCGGAATTCGAATTTGAGCATCGGCGTGACCCGCTCGATACCCTTCAGCATGCAGGCCGATAGCGCGGCGAGCAGCAATTCGGCCGGATTGAACGCATCCTCCCGACCGTCGAGATTGGTATCGAGCGCCACTTCGGCACACTTGGTGGTCGCCACGCTGCCTTGTGCCGATAGCCGCTGGGCGAAGACTTCGTACTCAAGCATGATCAACCCCCCTCGATTGGAAGGACGCGTCAATTATCAAGCAGTTTCGGTCGGAAAAAACCGTTTCTGGAACCACAGCGAAAGACTGACCAGCGCAATCATGACCGGCACTTCGACCAACGGACCAATGACTGCGGCGAAAGCGGCGCCGGAGTTGATGCCAAACACGGCGACCGCCACGGCAATGGCCAGCTCGAAGTTGTTGCTGGCGGCGGTGAAGGACAGCGTGGTGCTTTTTTCGTAGTTCGCGCCCAACCCGCTTGCTCATGTAGAACGAGAACAGGAACATGACCACGAAGTAGATCAGCAGCGGGATGGCGATGCGCACGACATCGAGGGGAATGCTGACGATCAGATCGCCCTTGAGGCTGAACATGACGACGATGGTGAACAGCAGTGCGACCAGCGTGATCGGGCTGATCTTCGGCACGAAGCTGCGTGTGATACCACTCCTTGCGTCACGTAGCGCAGCATGATGACGCGGGTCAGGAAGCCGGCAATGAACGGGATGCCCAGATAGATGAAAACGCTCTCGGCGATCTGGCCGATGGTGATATCGACCACCATGCCGCTGCAGCCCGAACAGCGGCGGCAGCACCGTGATGAAGAACCAGGCATAGACGCTGAAAAACAGCACCTGGAAGATCGAGTTGAAGGCGACCAGGCCGGCGGCGTATTCGGTCAGCCCTTGGCCAGTTCGTTCCAGACGATGACCATGGCAATGCAGCGGGCCAGACCGATCAGGATCAGGCCGACCATGTATTCCGGCTTGTCCGGCAGGAAGATAATGGCCAGCGCGAACATCAGGATCGGCCCGATGATCCAGTTCTGCACCAGCGACAGGCCGAGCACCTTCTTGTCTTTGAAGACATCGGGCAATTCTTCGTAATGCACCTTGGCAAGCGGCGGGTACATCATCAGGATCAGGCCGATGGCGATCGGGATGTTGGTCGTGCCGACCTGGAAACGGTTGATAAAGGCTTCGAGTGCCCGGCACGAAATAGCCGAGGCCGACGCCCAGCGCCATGGCGGCGAAGATCCAGACCGTCAGGTAGCGGTCGAGAAAAGAGAGTTTTTTGGTAACTTCACTCATGATTTATCTCGATCAGGCTGTCACAGGGTGGCAATTGGCCAGGGCGCGCAAGCGTTCAACGCCAACCGGCTCTTCCTAAGCAGCGGAACAACTGCGTAACGGACGGCATGGGTATGCGCCACCAGGTCGATCTCGCGCAGTTCATTGTGGCGCGCTGGCGCAGTAAGGGCGAAGATGACTGTACCGCCGCGACGCTGTTATTGATGACCCAGGCCCAGGGCTCGATGCCGGCGCGGCGCAAATCCGACTTGCAGATTGGCGGCTTCGAGCACCGGCGTCGTTTCGGCCAGGGTCACAAGCAGCACCTTGGTCTGTTTGGCGTCCTGCAACTGCATCATCGGCGTGGTGTAGTGCATGCCCTTGCCGCTCATCTGGCGGGCAATCTCGCGGTGATAGGCGCCGGTCGCATCCAGCAGCAGCAGGGTGTGGCCGGTCGGCGCGGTATCCATCACGACGAATTTCTTGCCCGCTTCGCGGATGATGCGCGAGAAAGCCTGGAAGACGGCGATTTCCTCGGTGCAGGGCGAGCGCAGATCTTCTTCCAGCAGCGCGCGGCCTTGGGCGTCGAGCTTCGCGCCTTTGGTCTCCAGAACATGCTGCCGGTAGCGCTCGGTTTCGGCGTGCGGGTCGATGCGGCTGACGGTCAGTTGTTCGAGAGCTGCCGGCCAGCGTTTCCGCCAAATGCGCGGCCGGGTCGGAGGTGGTGAGATGAACCGGCAGACCGCGACTGCGCCAGCTCGACGGCGACCGCCGCCGCCAGCGTCGTTTTGCCGACGCCGCCCTTGCCCATCAGCATGACCAGCCCATGACCATCGGCGGCGATGCCATCCACCAGCTCGGACAGGCTTGGGCTGCAGTCGAGCACCGTCGCAGCTGGAATCATCCGATGCCGCTTGCAATGGCGCTGTGTCAACGAGCAGCTGGCGCAAGCGCATCCAGACCGACCAGATTGAACGGCTTCAAGCCGACATGATCGCAGGGCAAGGCTCTTCAATACTGTCGGGATATCGAGCAAGGCAGCTGCTCGCGCTCGTAAATGGCGGCGGCCAGAGGATCGCTGCCGCCTCTGCTTCGGGCAGGACGCCATTGATGACCAGATATTGCTGCTTGAGGCCGATCGCCGCCAGTTCTTCATGCGTGCGCGCGGCTTCGCGCAAGGTGGCTTGCTGGGCGCGGGCGACCAGAATCAGCCGGGTGCGCACGGCATCGGCCAACGCATCCACGGCCGCCTTGTATTGCGTGCGCTGCTTTTCCAGTCCGGCCAGCGGGCCGAGACAGGAGGCGTCGCCTTTGCCCTCTTCAAGGAAGCCGCTCCAGGCGCCGGGCAGTTGCAGCAGGCGAATGGTGTGGCCGGTCGGCGCCGTATCGAAAACAATGTGGTCGTAGCCGGCGGTCAGGGCCGAGTCGGTCAGCAGCGCGGTGAATTCGTCGAAGGCGGCGATTTCCGTCGTGCAGGCTCCGGAAAGCTGTTCCTCGATGCCCTTCACCACGGCTTCCGGCAACATGCCGCGCACCGGGCCGACGATGCGGTCGCGATAGGCCTGGGCCGCCGCCTGCGGGTCGATTTCCAGCGCGAACAGACCCGGCACGGCCTCGATGCCGGTGATTTGGTTGCCGATGCCGATCCCGAACACCTGGCCGACATTGGAGGCCGGATCGGTGCTGACCAGCAGCACGCGGCGTCCGGCTTCCGCGAGCTGGATCGCCGTGGCGCAGGCAATCGAGGTTTTGCCGACGCCGCCTTTGCCGGTGAAGAAGAGGAAGCGCGGCGGCTGTTCAAGAAATTTCATGTCGCATCCTTTTCATGGTTCAGCAGCATTTGGAGCCGCTGCAACAGCTTGCGTCGTGCTTTCGCTTCGACCGCAGCTGCGTTAATGCCCGCCCAGCGCGCCAGCTCGGTCGCGGTTCGGATAGCGTCCGGCCAAGGCGATATCGCCATCGACCAGGATCAGCGGCAGCGCTTCTTGACCCGAACGCTCCAGAAAGCCTTTCACGACGGCGTTTTCGGCAAAGGCCATGGGTTGCTGGGCGAGATTGAAGCGCTCGATTTGCGCGCCGTTTTGCTTCGCCCAATCGACATCGGCCGAGAAGGTGACCAAGGGCTGATCGACCTCGACGCCGCAGACGCCGGTGCTGCAACACAGGGCGGGATCGAAAACTTGAATCACTGACATGAGATTACTCCTTGAAAATGTATGCCGAATCCACTGGCGCTATTGAATGCACCAGCCCTAAAAATTCCGTTTCACTTAGCTGTTTGAGACGCCGGCCTCAAACCGTCAATCAACTCTCCGATCGCAAGCTCCAACTGGCGGAAGAACTTCAAAAATGCCAGATCCAGTTCGTCATGTATGCCCATTGCCTCCTCAGGATCTGAAATCGGCCAGCACACGGCATCTTGCCCACTGATCGATCGGACACTATTGAGCAGTGCTGAATCTTCGCAAAACGTTATGACTTTTTGCGGTTTGATAAATACGTGTTCAATCGGCTTGGGTTTGAGCAGATGCGTCGGAATGGCATACCGGCTCAGCAATGAAATCACCCGTAGATGCACATCTTTTGCTGGCTGGAGTCCAGCACTGGAAGCGAGCCAGCCCTGCGGTGCCAAATGGTTGAATATCGCCTCCGCCATGATGGACCGACAGGAGTTGCACCAATCAACGAACAACACGCTCACAGCGATGGGCTCACTAGTCTCACGTACCCCCTTCGAGGCAATGAAATCCACGACACAGGCCCTTATTCCTGAGCGGCCGCTTTCTCGTGAATCCGCTTTGCTGCTGCCTTGATGTCTGCCGCAGACATTGTTTCAAGCGGCAACGCAAGGAAGGCCTTGATGCGGCGTTCCAACTGCTGATAGGCAACCTCAAAGGCCTCAACGCGAGCCGACATCGGCTCTACATGAGCGGGATCTGGAATACCCCAGTGCGCGGTCGTCGGATGACCGATCCAGACCGGACAGGTTTCGCCAGCGGCACTCGCACAGACCGTAAAGATGTAGTCAATCTCGGGAGCCCCTGGTGCGGCAAATTCATCCCACGACTTGCTCCGCGCTTCCGGCAAGGGAACGCCATGCTTTTCAAGCGTTTCCAAGGCGACCGGATTCACTTTTCCCGACGGTTGGCTACCCGCAGAGTAGGCACGAATCCGGCCTTGACCAAGGTGGTTGAACAAAGCTTCACCGAGAATGGAGCGTGCCGAATTCCCGGTACAAAGAACGAGTACGTTGGAGGTTGTTTTGGACATGGGATTGAACGCTATCGAGTTATTTAGAGAGATTTTCAAGATCACAGGGAACAACTTCGATCCCGCAGGAGGTGCCGCTGCAGCAGTGCTCTGTCAGGTAGGCCAGGAGGTCATTCATCGCCGGATAATTGGCCGAGTAGTAGACAAAACGCCCGGACTGGCTGGAGTGCACCAAACCGGCAATGGCCAACTCCTTCAAATGAAACGAAAGGCGTCCGTTGGCCTCAGTGCCAAGGCGTTCAGCAATAGCGCCCACGGCAAGTCCTTCGGCCCCCTCTTGAACGAGCAACCGGAATATCTGCAAACGGGTTTCTTGCGCCAGCGCACCCAGCGCAGCAACGGCTTCTTTGATAGTCATGTTTCCATAATAATAGAATTGTATAAATTGCTCAACGACAGTTTTGTTACAAGCGATTAGCGCTGTCGTGAGCGACCCTGGCTCAATTTCAGGGAGTGTTAATCAAGGAATAGCTATGCGCATTCAATTTAGTCTTATTGCTGCAGTTTCCATCAACGCATTTGCCGCCGATGCCACGCCATCAACCACGCAGGATCAGGCGACTCAAGCCCCGCAGTGCTACAACGGTGATGATGGGAAGTTCTATAAAGTTGGCGAGAAGGCCTCGATTTCTGGAGTGGCTCTGATCTGCGAAGCGACTGCCGACAAGAAGAATGCCCAGTGGATGGGTGTAAAGCACGCCAAATAATTTTGCACAGCAAGGTTGCGGGCTTGCCAAACACAAGCCCGCATCACTTACTATTGCTCGCCAACCGTCGCGTCACCTACCGTGCGTGCTGCACCATTGGCCGTATTACTTATGCCGAAGTTCGAATCTGCTGTTGCGGCCATATCCGGAAGACGCAGTTCGACGCGAAGCCCAATCCCTGAAATCAAAGTCGATATGGGTCGGATTATCGGCCGCACAAACCTCGTGGATATGTCGGTGGCGAATCCCTCGACCCCAATGCAGTTCGCCTTGCGCAAAGGTCGATATTTGCCAAGCCGGGTGACCAACGAAGTAACCGTGGGACAGGAGACCCATAAACTGGTTCTGATTGCGAGAAAGCAGCATTCCAGAACCTATCAGCTGGTCACTTCCTGGATCGGTTCCCTGGCTCGCAAAGAGCCATGGGATCACTCAATCCGGAGCGAGCACGAATTCGAGGAGTGTCTTAATTTCTGGTGTTCAAAGGCGCTGCTGCACGACCCGAAGACCATGGGCCCGATGTTTGAAAGAGGTTCTCAAGGATCGCCGGTAGTCCAAAAAAGGGGCGGTGGTGTTTTCACCCCGCCCTCTTCCGAATTCACGACGCGCTTATATGAAAAAGAACGGCGACTGATCCCCGTGCTCCCGCATCAGCTCTTGCCATATTGATGCAAACCAGTTGCACCAATATAACTGATCGAAGAGTTTATCCTGGTGGAACCCCGTGCATGGCACAACCCGCATGAAAGCCCCGAAACACTCAAGCGCAATGTTGACGGCTGCCAGTTGGTACTCGCGGATCGCTTCATCATCCGCACCACGCGTAGCTGCAACAATGTCTGCGACAGAATCGATTCCGGGAAAGTCACAAGCGCGGATCAATCCATCGAGTCTCTTCTGTGCTGCCATCCGCTGGCGATAGTTGATCTTGCCTACCCATCGTTCAGCCTCGCACATCATGGTATCCATATCTTCGATCGAATACTCAGGACGGACCATGCGACGAAAACGGTCGATCTCACGCCGCATGCGCCCAGGCGGATTTTCCGGATGACGCTTTTTATTTCTTTTCTTTGGCGCTGGGGTGCTGTTTATTGTGAATGGATTGCTACCAAATTGATTATTGAAATTCATGATTTTCTCCTTCGTTATTCATGACTGGTATTGTTAATAATTACACCTAACTTTTGATTATTTTTGTCGGCAAAATAATCCTTCCGCATTGCTTCACCCCGCACCCGTAGATCTGCAATTTCTGGGGTATTGGCAATTCCCGACATTTGCTCGTGCAACAGCGCCATTGATCCGATCAGAAGATCAATATCGAGTGGATGTTCCAGGCCATCAACCGAACCCGGCGGCTGCAACCTCAATTCACGCAACCCGGCAATCCACGCGGCCGCACCCAGCCGACGTACCTCCAAATCGGCCTTGCGGCGTGCCGTAAGACGCTCAAGCTTTTCCAGTAGAGCCACCTCCTCCCTGACTCGCTCTCGAGCTTGCTGCGCTTCTTGCTGAAGCCTCTGGGCCCGTTGCTGAAGGCGGTCAATTTTGGAGACCGCCGGGATCGGATTTTCCATACCCTATTTTGTTGAATATTCTCATTTACCCCTCCATTTTGCAATAGGAGTAAATAGCCTGGCATATCCATTATTTATATTCAAATTAAAACCGGTGTTTTTATTTGAAATATATTCGTGGGTACGGGATGATTATCTGGAGGGGGAGAAAAATTTTTTGGTGTTCAAAGCGCGACTTATACATTCACTTCGTGAATGCCGCGCCAGGGGGTATCCCCCTGGACCCCAAAAACAAGAGAACCGAGGAGACAGAAATGAATATAGAAAAACAAACCAAGGCAAAACCAGGTGCGATTTATCACTTCAGCTGCAAAGTGCACGGCCGAAGCGATGGCTCCAATGCCGTGAAACTGGCTGCCTATCGGGCCGGTGCCCGCCTGAAGGCCGAGACGACGGGTCGAATTCACAACTACACACGCAAGAAGGAAGTGCTTTGGTCTCACATTTTGGCTCCGGAGAATGCACCCGCTTGGGCAAAGGACCGGCAAGCGTTGTGGAGCGCGGTTGACCGGGTCGAGCACCGTTGCGACGCTCAGCTGGCTCGCGAGGTAGAGGTCGCCCTCCCCTTGGCACTGAGTCCGACCGACCACTGCAATCTGCTGCGCGAGTGGGTCAGTGAAACTTTCATTGCCGCCGGGATGGTCGCGGACGTCTGCTACCACGCGAAGCGAGGCAACCCGCATGCCCACATTCTGCTGACGTTACGAGACATCGACGCCCAGGGGTTTGGCAAGAAGAACCGAAGCTGGAACGCCCTCAGCCTCGTCGAATCATGGCGCGCCTCCTGGGCGGAGATCGTCAATCGATATCTCGATAAGGCTGGACTGGACATCCGGATTGATCACCGAAGCTTCAAGCGGCAAGGTCTCGATCTGACTCCAACAAAACACGTCGGAAGGGAGACGCCGTGGAACGGTCAGAAAGTCGCCGATGTGAGCATGGAAAACAAACTCATCCTGATGCAGCGCGACCTCTTGCAACAGAAGCGGGAACAGAAAAAGGCGGCGGAACTTGCCAAACCTCTGGAGACGGAATCACCCACCACTGCTCCCGCCTTCATGCCGACACAGCGTCCGTCTCGCGTGCGTCGCCCGCGTCCCGCACGCGTTCAAACAAATCCTGGATTCGCCCGCGGATCCGAACCTTCTTTCTAACCACCCCAAGGAGTAGCACATGCCACAAATCGAACTTGTAGAATCAGATTACGAACGGATCATCCGCCTCCACAAGAAGAACGGCTGGTATAGCGGCAACAGGCTGGCGTCCGCAGAACTACCGGGCTACCTACAGGTACCCCGAGGAAAAACCGGACGTGGTATTCCGTCCCTTGAAGAAGAGATCGACGCCTACCACCGGGGATATGCCGAAGGAGCAGCTGCGAGGCAGGAAGGCAAAAGAGGAAAGGAAAATCCGTACTCACACGACAACATCGTGCGACGCCTAACCACATAACGTGGGATCGACCCATCGACGTAGCGTTCTGAGGGTAGCCTGGGGGGCTTGCCCCCTCTGCCTCACTGTACGAGTAGTTCCGCGAGAACGAACTCTAACTTCCGACCCAAACCCGTCTGTCGAGTTTCTCTGAAGCGGTCCGACGCTCAGCTACGACATTTTCGTGTTTCGCTTCTACGAAGCAGTCTCTAAGGGACTTCCTGTCAACCCGGCCTGGTTTTAAGTCCGGCCGTTAGGCCGGTTCGTTTTCGTTGATCAAGAAGTATCGATGTACATGGTCGTTCTCATTCTGTTTCTGGATCGCGTTTCTGGCGTTAGTGTTGTGCTGGAAAGGAACAGAGCAGACTGTCATCCCTCTAACCGGCCTTGTTCAGCGCACGCATGCGCTGGGCCATGCAATAAACCGCTCCGGTGGGCCTCAGTCATTCGTCGTCACGACCCGGGTTCGGAGGATCAATCCTTTCCCGTAAATGGTCGGCGCAGGCTGCTTCTCAGGCTCTCCACCGGCCGGTCTGACCTGTGGTGTCTTGCACTGCACTTATGCAGTCGTTCGCGCTCCGTCTCAGAAATGGGTGATTGGGTTCAGTTGTTCGGTTAAAAACGCTCCGCGGCAGACTTATCCACGGGTGCGCTCGCCAAAGCGCGCCTCATACGCTGGCGGCGGTGAGCGCGGCGGTGGATAAGTCTTAATCACTGGCCTCCTGAATATCGCCTGGGCGGACAGTCGCGTGGGCGGCTTCCCAGTCCTTGTAGGCTTCCGCGTTATAAGCCTCACCGCGGGTGATCATCGCCCACACCTGTCGCGCATGTTTGTTGGCGATAGCAACCGCCGCCTTGTGATAGCCAACCCTTTCATGAAGCGTGATCATCCATAGTTGGAGGCGGTTTAGCGTATTGGGCTTGTTCTTGTGCAGACGCAGCGCGGCTTGCAGGACACAGCGTGCCCCTTGTACAAGAAGACAGCGCAGATAGGAATCACCGCGCCGGGTGATGGCCCCCAAATGCGTCTTGCCGCCGCTCCCGTGTTGGCGCGGCGTAATCCCCAGACTGGCGGCAAACTGACGACCATTCTTGAACTGACGCGCGTTGCCGACTGTGGCAACAATCGCATCGGCAGTAAGCGGCCCAATTCCGGGGCGACTTCGTAGGCGAGCTACCGCTGGATCACTCTTGCTTTGCCGAGCGATTTGTCGTTCGCATTCGGCCAGGCGTTGATCCAGTATGCCGATTTGTGCGCGGACGCTTTGCGCCATCAATTGGATGCTCTGCGGATAGGCGGCATCACTTTCCAATTCCGCTAATTTGCGCCGGATCTTGGCAGCACCGAGTTCCACGACGATGCCAAACTCCGTGAGCAATCCGCGAATGCGGTTGAACAACGCGGTTCTCTCCGCCTTCCACCCTTCACGCAGGCGGTGCCAGGCCAGGCGTTGCTGCTGGTCTTCCGTCTTGATGGTGACAAAGCGCATTCCCGGGGCGTGCAATGCCGTGAGTACCGCTTCGGCATCACGGGTGTCGTTCTTGATGCGTTGGTTTTTTCGGTATGGTCGAACGAACTCGGCGGCAATGAGCCGGGGTTCGAGACCGAGCGCTTGCATCGTCCGACCCCAACTGTGGGCAGAACTGCACGCTTCCATCGCCACGACCGTGCCCGTTGGCAAGGTGCGCAACCACTTCAAAAATTCACCGCTTTTCAGTATCGATGATCGGCTGCCATGGCCACGGTAATCCCCTTCGCAAACGGCAAAAACGGATTTTGCCAAGTCAATTCCGACTGTCGTAGTATTCATTTGGACTTCCCCTTTCTGCACTTCAGATTGACTGTAAGAAATTCAATCTTGGCACATCGATGCCGGTTGGCTTATGCCACCAGCGGAATGTGGGAAGTCCCCTTTATAGTCGTTCGTGAGCTCCGGCAGTCGGTGGCCAATAGCGGTCTTTTCATGTGGCTTCTGGAAGCGCAATATCTACTAGGCACGGGGAGTATGCTATCGATCGACGTCTTCTTCCATACGGCTTGCGCTTGTCGATCACGCGCACGGCCTTGCCTTCCGCCTTCGGAATCGACCCCGGCTCGACGAGCTTGATCAGCGGACGCACCAGCACTTCGTCGCGAATGCAGGCGCGTAATGTGCTTCTGCAGGCGGTCGAGGAAAGCCAGATCGCCCTTGAACCATTCCTTCTTGACCTCGACCTCGACGATCATCTCGTCCTGCTCGTCAATCGTGTCGAGCAGAATCCGGTAGTCGTCGCCGACCTCGGGCAGACGCATCAGGATGCCTTCGACCTGCATCGGGAAGACATTGCAGCCCTTGACGATGAACATGTCGTCCGAACGGCCGGAAATGCGGTCGATGCGGCGGTGCGTGCGGCCACATTTGCATTCGCCGGGGAGGAAGCGGGTCAGGTCGCGCGTGCGGTAGCGGATGATTGGCATCGCCTGACGGTCGAGGGTGGTCATCACCAATTCGCCGACTTCGCCATCGGCGACCGGCTGCTGCGTCTTCGGGTCCATGATCTCGACGACGTAGGCGTCTTCCCAGATGTGCAGGCCGTTCTGCTCGGTGCATTCAAAGGCGACGCCAGGCCCGTTCATTTCGGAGAGGCCGAACGAGTTGTAGGCCTTGACGCCGAACATCTCCTCGATGCGCCGCCGATGCGCGTCGGTGTGCGGCTCGGCGCCGATCACCAGCGTATGCAGCTGCGTGTTCTTGCGCGGATCGAGCCCTTCTTCCTTGAAGACGTCGTACAGGCGACCGAGGTAGCTCGGAATCGCGTGCGCGACGGTGGTGCCAAAATCGCGCATCAGCTTGATCTGGCGCAGGCTGTTGCCGGCCCCGGCCGGAATGCTCAGGCAGCCAAGCTTCTCGACGCCGTACTGGAAGCCGAGGCCGCCGGTAAACAGGCCATAGCCGCAGATGTTCTGAAAGACGTCGGTATCGCGCACGCCGGCGGCGAACAGCGAGCGCGCCATCAGGTTGGCCCAGCTGCCGAGGTCGTGCCGGTTGTGGTAAACCACCGTCGGGTTGCCAGTAGTGCCGCTCGAACTGTGCAAACGCACGACGTCGCGCTTGTCGGCAGCCAGGAATCCCCACGGAAAGTCGCTGCGCAGTTCCTCCTTCGTTGTAAAGGGAAGTTCCCATATCTGTTCGATCGACTTCAGGCCGGAGGCAGCGGCACGACTGATTTCCGACTTCTTCCGGTAGTGCGTCGAATTGAGCGCCTGCCGGAGCGTGGCGTTCAGGCGTTTGACCTGCAACGCCTCCAGGTTCTTGCGCTCGAGTTGCTCGAGTTCCTTTTCCCAGTACATAGATCGTCAATGAAGATTGGATTTAGGCAATGGGGCACGAGTATAAACCCGGCGTATCGCGCGGACTGCATCGACTGCAGATAAGCGATGCAGTCCGGGCAAATCGTCCTTGGCCTATTTCCTGTCGGGAAAGCACGCCGCCAGATGCCCGGCAGACGGCTTCGTCGAGAGAAGACTGGCAACCAGCGTAAAGAGCAAGGAGACCGGCACCGCGAAAACGAGCGGATCGACATCCTTGAACGGCGTTCCCGCGCCGAGCGACGGCACACCGAAGAAGGCTTCGCACAGCCCCAGCGGTTTGGAGACTTTCTCGAAGATGAAAAAGAGGATGACGACGCTGACCGCCAAGCCACTGAGGAAACCGGCGTGCGCACAGGCCGAAGAACAGCGAGGTGCCGTTGGCGACGATCATCGCGCCGTCCTTGAAAAAGCTCGGCAGGTAGTAAGCCGTCAGCGTCGTGATCTGGATTCCCGCGAGTATCGCCAGACGAATCACGCGCACGGGCTTCTCGGCCTTGAGGCCCATGCCCTTCTCCATGATGTCATGCCTGATCGTCGAGCCCATCGTGTGGAACTGCGAGTTCATCGTTGACATTGCCGCCGCCAGCAGGGTGATCATGAACACTGCCGTGTAGGCGAAGGGCGGGTGTGGGTCGCGACACCACTGTCCTCCCTTCGGATTCATCGCCGGAAAGTGGTCAGTGAAGTTCCAGTTCCTGAAAGCGGCCTGTCGCCACTGAGTGCCCCCGACCCAATCCGGCCAGTGGAGGAAAATGGAAGCTGCCGTTCGCGGCGAAGGTCGGGATTGGGAAAGCTGACGTTGAACCGTGGCCGGTGGGTTCGCACCCTTGACCGGCTCCTACGCAGCGGCTGCGGACATTGACGGCGGGAACGCCTACTTCAGCAGTCGGCCAGGAGCCGCCGGTCGAGGCGACCATCCAATTTTGGTAGTAAAGGCATCAATTGACCCAACAGGATGACTGCTATTCGGCTACAGAACAGGGCTCCGTACTTTAATCTCTCCATTCGAGTGCGTTGGCTAACTTACAGACATTACTGCGCAGAAGAGGAAGATTCCCCGTCTGAACGAGTGCAATAACGTTTCCAACTCCCGCAGCGACATCACTCGCTTCTCCGAAGCGTTTGCCGGTGAGCAGTTAAGCCTTACTTAAGCAGGGAAGCGCACTATCGATGAACAAAATATCCAAGGTAGGCAACGTGTCATTGCAAACAGCCCCCTGCTCAGCCCGTAAAGATGTCCCAGACAAAGCTGCCAACTTGCTGGGCGAAAGCATCACTGCATGACCGCTTTGTCATTGTTTCTCTGGATTTGTGCTGGAATTCTGTTCCAGGTTGCCATCTTTCTTGGAATTGGCTTCTGGCGCCATTGGCAGAAGTTCCTCGCTTTATCCAGCGGCACAGTGGGAGCCTCCCAAGTGGATGCTGTTGCTGGTCAGGCAGATGTCGAAGATTTGTACGTTGCCGCCTGGCAAGGCTACCGCGCATTCAGAGTTGATCATCGCGTGATTGAAGATGCAGCGCAGTCAGTTTGCTCCTTTTATCTCGTACCAGAAGATGGACAGGCTTTGCCCAGCTTTCTTCCTGGGCAGTTCCTGACCTTTCGCCTTGATCTGCCGACGCAGGCAGGCGGTAGCGAACAAATCATCCGCTGTTATTCGCTCTCGGATGCACCAGGCCGCGACCGCTACCGGGTGTCAATCAAGCGAGTACCGGCCCCAAGCGGCAGCCTCGTTCCGCCAGGCCGTTCTTCCAACTATTTTCATGATCAGGTGGGGGTCGGCGACCTTCTCCAGGTACGGGCCCCGGCCGGACATTTCCACATTGATCGGAGCACTGCGCCAGTAGTCCTGATCGGTGGCGGCATCGGCATTACGCCGATGTTGAGCATGGTGAACTGGTGCCTGACCGAACAGCCGGAACGCGAAATCTGGCTGTTCTATGGCGTGCGTCATGGCCAGGAACTGGTCATGCAGACGCATCTGGAAAGCCTGGTCACAGCCCATCCGAATTTCCATCTGCGCCTGTGCTTCAGCAACCCACAGCCACAAGACTCGGCCGACAGTGCCTTCAATTACCACGGCCGGATTGATGTGGCGCTGCTACGCAAGGAGTTACCCCTCAAGCCTTATCACTTCTATATTTGCGGTCCGACGCCAATGCTGGAAAGTCTGGTGCCCGGACTGGAAGATTGGGGGGTGCCTGAATCGCGCATCCATTTCGAAGCTTTCGGCCCCGCATCGATCAAGCGCAAGAAGTCTTCCGCTATCCAAAATTCTGAAGCGCCAGGCTCAAGCGCAGAGGGCAGTATCGTCGTTACCTTCGCTCAGTCCGGCAAACAGATTCCCTGGCAAGCCTCGGCCGGCAGTTTGCTCGACTTCGCGGAAGCCAACGGCATCTCGGTCAGCTCCGGATGCCGCGCGGGCGGCTGTGGCAATTGCCAGACAACTATCCGGCAAGGCGAGGTGGCCTACCGTCAGCCGCCGGAATTCGATCCGGAGCCCGGAACTTGCCTGCTTTGTGTCTGTACGCCCAAGGCCAACGTGACTCTGGAGGCATAGATGACGACTTCTCTCTGGCGCCAACATATTCTGCCCTTCACCTTTCTGCTGGGCGTGCTGGCCATTGCCGCGCTGGCCGGTGACTTTTTTCTGCATCGGCTGAACCTGGTCTGGGTCGGTCGCTATCTGGGCATTCCCGGAACACTCCTGATCATCGGCTCGCTGGTCTATTCCCTGCGCAAGCGCAAGATCATCACTTCGGGCAATCCCAGATCGTTGCTGACCTTCCATGAGTTCACCGCCTGGCTGGGTTCCTTGATGGTTTTGATCCATTCAGGCATTCACTTCAATGCCATCCTTCCCTGGCTGGCGACGATTGCCATGGGCGTTAACGTGATCAGCGGGCATGGTCGGCAAACTGCTGCTCGATCGCTCACGTCGTCATGTTCAGGGCGAGCGCGAAAGCTACCAACTACGCGGCCTTTCGCGCCCCGAGGTGGAACAGGCGGTTTTCTGGGATGCGGTCAGTCTTGATGCCATGACCCAATGGCGGAAGGTTCACATACCGATTTTTATCGCCTTCGCCGTGCTGGCCATCGGTCATATCGTCAGCGTCTTCCTGTTCTGGGGCTGGGCATGAGCAGAATTCTCAAGTTCCTGCTGGCCGCCAATTTGATTGTCCTGGCGGTACTGGTATTCGTTTATCCCCACCTGATGGTGGGTCCGGGCAAGTTGATTCCTGGCCACAAGCAGCTGGAATTCGACTGCTTTGCCTGCCATACGGCGTTCCTCGGCGCAGATTCCGGGCGCTGCCTGACGTGCCACAAGCCAGAGGAGATCGGGCGCCTGACGACGACCGGCCTTCCCATCGCCAAGCCGCTGACCGCCGTGGCATTTCACCAGAAACTGATCACCCAGGAGTGTGTCGCCTGCCATAGCGATCATGCCGGGGTCAAACGTTTCCGCCAGCAGGGCCATTTCGACCACGCCTTGTTGCAGCCAGCTATGCGCGAAGCCTGCCAGTCCTGCCACAAGTCACCCAACGACTCGTTGCACCAGCAGATCACCGGCAACTGCAGCCAATGCCATTCTCAAGATAAATGGACGCCGGCCACATTCGACCACGACCAGCATTTCAAACTCGACCGTGACCACAACACACGCTGCGTGACCTGCCATACGGGCAACGACTACAGTCGCTACACCTGCTACGGATGCCATGAGCACACGCTGCAAAACATTCGCCGGGAACACATTGAAGAAGGCATCCGCAAGTTCGACAATTGTGTCGAGTGTCATCGCAGCGGCAATAAACACGACATCCGCGGCGGCGAAGGCGGAGAAGGCCGGGGCAAGAAGGAGCACGATGACTGATCGATCATGACCACAGAACTCCCCTCAGGGCTAACTCAGGACGAGGCTAAGGCGCGGCTAGCAGCCGATGGCCCCAATGAACTAGGAGCCAACCAGCGACGCACGGTGTTCGCCATTGCGGGAGAGGTGGCGCGGGAACCGATGTTCCTCTTGTTGCTTGGCGCTGGCGCAATCTATTTTGCCATGGGCGATCCCCACGAAGCGCTGATACTGCTGGGCTTCGTTGTGATCATCATGATGATCACCATTTTGCAGGAACGTCGCACCGAGAATGCCCTGGAGGCCCTGCGTGATCTTTCAAGCCCACGGGCTCTGGCGATTCGGGACAGCGTTCCAACGAGGATTCCCGGCCGTGAGGTAGTTCGCGAGGATATTTTGATCCTGGCTGAAGGGGACCGTATTCCCGCCGATGGCGTTGTTCTTCAAGCGCATGAGCTGGCGACCGATGAATCGATGCTGACTGGCGAGTCCGAAGCGGTGGTGAAGTTTGCTGATGGAGGCATCGTTTTCGCGGGTACGCTGGTCGTGCGTGGTCAGGGGATGATCAAAGTCAGCGCCATTGGTGGTGCCACCGAACTTGGCCGCATTGGCAAGTCTCTTCAAGATATCTCGATTGAATCCTCACCGCTCCGCGATGAAATGGGGTTATTGACGCGTCGCCTGGCAGTCATTGGCATCGGCTTGTGCCTGGCTCTGGCACTTCTCTACTGGACTTTGCGAGGAGGCTGGCTCGATGCCTTGCTAGCTGGTATTACGTTGGCGATGGGGATTCTGCCCCAAGAATTTCCAGTCATCATGATTATTTTTCTGGCCATGGGAGCGCGTCGAATTGCCAGCCAGAAGGTACTTACGCGACGCCTCAACGCGATTGAAACCCTAGGCGAAACCACGGTTCTTTGTGTCGATAAAACTGGAACGCTGACCCAGAACCGCATGGCCGTTACCGCACTGTCGGTGGATGGAAACCTCCTGGAGATCAAGGATATTGCTGGAGCGGGGCTTCCTGAGCCCTATCACGAGTTGCTTGAATACGCAGTTCTGGCCAGCGAAATCGATCCGCATGACCCGATGGAGCAAGCATTCCACCGTTTTGCTGGCGATTTACTGGCTGATACCGATCACTTGCATCCGAATTGGTTTTTGGCAAAGGAGTACGAGCTTTCCCCTGAACTTCTCGCCATGTCGCATCTATGGAAAAACGACACGGGCAAACAAAATGTTGTTGCCACAAAAGGAGCACCAGAAGCTATTGCAGATCTCTGTCACATGTCGGCGGCCGAAAGGGAAAATTTAGCTCAGCAAGCGCAGATCATGGCTGATCGTGGCTTACGCGTTCTGGGCGTGGCCAAGGCCAGACACCTTGTTCAGGATAGCTTTCCAGAGATTCAGCATGATTTCGATTTCAAGTTTATCGGACTGATCGGGCTGGCTGATCCGCTCCGCCCCGAAGTACCTAGCGCAGTCGCTGAGTGCCTGAGAGCAGGCATTCGCGTGGTCATGATTACCGGCGATCATCCGCGCACCGCTCGCGCCATCGCGGCCAGCGCGGGGATTGACAGTCGCGAGGTCATTACCGGTACGGAACTTGATTCGATGGACGTAAAAGCAATTTCAGCACGTATCGCCTCAGTCAGTATTTTTGCCCGAGTCACACCGCAGCAGAAACTCGCCATTGTCGAAGCACTAAAAGCGAATGGTGAGATCGTGGCGATGACGGGTGATGGTGTCAATGATGCCCCGGCCCTGAAGGCAGCGCATATCGGTATTGCCATGGGCAAACGAGGTACTGATGTCGCTCGTGAAGCTGCCTCACTGGTATTGCTTGAAGACGACTTTGGCGCCATTGTTGCGGCCATCCGGTTGGGGCGACGCATCTTTGCCAATCTCCGACAGGCGATGGTTTATACCTTAGCAGTCCATATCCCGATCATTGGTTTGTCTGTTCTGCCGGTGATGTTCGGAATGCCGTTAATTCTGGCGCCGATTCACATTGCCTTCCTTGAACTAATCATCGATCCGGCATGCTCAATCGTCTTTGAAGCCGAACCCGGTAACCTTGGACTGATGGAACAGTCCCCGCGATCAGTCAGCGAACATCTGGTGTCAACACGGCAGCTTGTACTCAGCCTGGCTCAAGGGGGGCTGGTTACGCTGGCAGCTGCTACTTTCTATTTTTGGTCCTTGTCGAACGGAGTTGCAACTGACGGGGCCCGGGCATTGGCGTTCATCGTTCTGGTTGTTGCAAATGCGGCATTGATTTTTCCGAGTCGATCGCCGGAATCAGGGTGGCGGCCGATGTTTACCGGGCTGACCCCCGTAGTGCCGTGGGTGCTTGGTGGCACTCTGTCTGGGCTCTTGCTCATCATTTGTATCCCAGTGCTTGCCGCAGCTTTTGCTTTTCAGGTACCAACACTTTCCCATGGCATGGTGGCGCTGGGTATCGGTGTCGGAATGCTGTTTCTTTTTGAGATCACGAAGAAAGCACTCAGCAATTCTCGGCCGAGACAAGCAATTGAGTAATAGCGGTTTAATATCGCCAACGGCCGGTTCAGAGTCATCCAGTTCGCAGAACGTGGGTTTGGCTGAACGGCCGCTACCGGGAAACCGTTATGGCTGTTTTGGGCACGATCCTGCCCGTTGGGAGCGGCCGCTTCCGGGAAGCGAATTTTCACTGACCGCTATTCGGCGATGCATCCGAAGTGAGGAAGGTCGCATCGCGACCATTCCTGCCTGATGACAAATAGAAACCCTTTGGCAGCTTAGCGAACAGAAAGCTGCCGCTCGGATATTGAAACTCGCGTGGCTATTTCAAGAGGACGTCGGGACAAACGCAAAGCGCCGAACCTGCCAACCTCAAACAATTTCACCTAGCTGGACCTGGTTGCAACGTGATGGTTGATGGTAAGGTCACTCGACTTTCGCCCGGAGAAGGCGTCAAGACGGAAAAAATAGATGGCAGCACTGCCAAATGTACGACGGGCATCCAGTCATCATTCATTCAGAGCAAAGGCAGTTGGCACACGCTAACTGAGATTCATGTTGTGGAATGGACATATCTCATGGCGAAAGCTTAAGGTGGTGCCAATGAGCGCACATTCGTTTCATTGGGACTTACGGTCGAAGCGCATTGATCTGGCCAAAATATTGGACCGAGTTCATTGGAACACTTGGACGGCAGTGTTGCTGCTCGTTGCATCTGGTGCGGCCAGTGCCGAAGCATCTTTATGCCAACACGGGCGCAGGCAGTCGCCCGTCGATATCGTGGCACCGGTGCCGCAAAAACTGGCGTCACTGGAGTTTCTCTACCGCCGCACGCCATTGAAGATAGCCAATGACGGGCACACTGCGCGTGTGCGCTTTGCCAATGGCAGCCAGCTACGGATGGGCAAGGAAACCTACACCTTGCAGCAGTTTCATTTCCATACACCAGGGGGTGACCGCCTTGCTGGCGAGGAATTTCCGATGTCTGCGCACTTGTTGCACAAGAGCAAATCCGGGCAATTGCTGGCGCTGGTGGTTCTCTTTCGCCTTGGCGCGGAAAATCCGGCGCTGACCGCCTTGTTACCCCACATACCCGCAGGCGCCGACGGCGACCACCTGATCGCTGATGCCGTGGCCGATGCCAGCGCGTTACTGCCGGCCAAGCACGCCTACTACCGCTATGTCGGCTCCCTTACTGCGTCGCCATGTACTGAGGGCGTCACCTGGCTGGTGATGAAGCAACCACTCGAGCTGTCGCCAGAGCAGCTGAGGCTTTGGCGTACGCACTTCGCTGATAACATTCGCCCGCCGCAACCTTTGTGGGGGCGGGTCATTCAGGAAAGCATGTAACTAATTTACTGATTGCGGCGGAACTTGAGTCAGGTCAAAAGGAACGATGGCGCCTGCGCGACAATTCTGAGTTAGCAATTCAAGCCGCCACTATGGAAATAGTCATGCATTCAGACGCTCCCCCCTCATTGTCAACGCGCACACTTGTGACGGCATTGTTGCTGTCCATTGGCGTACTTAGCGTTTCGGCACAGTCGCAGGAAGCGACACAACCCGGTACTCGCAAGATGGCGGGTACTGAGGTCAAGGTCTCTGCTGAAATGACGGGTGCGGGCATCGTCTCCAGTGGTGTCACCCTGCCGCCGATCCCGCCTGTAACCGGCAACCGAAAAACCCCGGTTCACTCTTGGGGTAAGCCACTTCCTTACCCGGTAGTCATTGCCGACCGGCGCAACAATCGCCTCGTCGAGATCGCGCCTGACAAGAGCATTGTCTGGGAATTTGTCTCACCAAACCTGAAGGTTTACCCGTGGCAATGAAGATGTTAATTTTTCTCCCGACGGCAAACTGCTGGCGGTCAGCGAGGAAGATAATTTTGACGTTCACATCGTTGATTACGAACAGAAAGCACTCACCTGGACCTATGGGACGCCCGACTTTCGTGGTAAGGCGCCGGGTTTTTTAAATTATCCGGATGACGCGCATTTGCTGGCCGATGGCAAGTTCATTACGGCCGATATCCGCAATTGCCGTATTCTCATCATTGATCCCAAGGACAATAGTATCAGCACCCAGTGGGGCACGCCGGGTAAATGCCGGCACAACCCACCTCATGAGCTTGGGCATCCTAATGGGGCAACGCCCCTAGAAAATGGGGACATTCTGGTGACAGAGATTGCCGGCGCCTGGATTTCGCGCATTACGCGCGAAGGCAATGTATTGTGGGGCGTGAAGGCACCCAATATCCGCTATCCGTCAGATGCTTTCATGACAGTGAACGGCAAGCAGGTGATCGTCGCCGACTTCTGGAAGCCTGGGCGCATCGTCATTTTCGACCCTGCGACACGCAAGATCAGTTGGGAATACTTCGTCAAGGAAGGCGACAAGATGCTTGACCATTCCAGCATCGCTCGCGAACTGCCCGATACCGGAGACATCTTCGTGGTGGACGACCTGCGTGATCGCGTCATGGTGATCGACCGCAAGACCAAAGAAATCATCTGGCAGTATGGTGTAACAGATACCAAAGGCAACACACCGGGTTACTTGTTCTACCCCGATGGCTTTGACATTGACGTGTTTCGTGACTGGAAGAAGGCGCTAGGCAAGCGTTGAATCAACCCTGGAGCTCGGACTTGCGCCAACGCAATACGGTGCCGAGCGGCCGGTATCTGATGAGTGAGCTGCCGTTCAGCGCAGCTCTTAATTTTTAGGGCAGCTACGGCTGGTTGTGGCCGGGTCCTGAAATTCTCACGATCAACTTGATTGCCGAAAACCAGCCATTCGATTCCACTTAGCACGAGAAATTTAGATGTAACCGCCACGGGCGGCTGATGGCCGGGAACTGCCCGAGGTACCACTGGCCTGAATAGCCGTTCCCGGTTGTCAGATCAAGTCCCGACTTGTACAGATCACTACAGCGGCAGTTCTGCCTGAACAACGCCACCTTCCACATCCGACAACGCAACCAGGCTGCTGGCCCGCACCCCGAGCAAACGTATTCGCTGCTCTAACGGCACCCGCTTAAGGCACTCCCCTGCGGCTTTTCGAATTTCCTGGGCATCGGTCACGCCGACCGGCAATGTGACATCGCGCGTCACGGCATGGAAATCCGCATATCGCAGCTTGATGCCAATGGTTCGGCTGGCGTAGCCCTTCCGCTTCAGATCATCGGCTACGCGCAGGCACAGCGAAGTAAAAATCTCCGACAGTGCCGCCCTATCCTGCCGTGCATGCAGATCACGTTCGAAGGTGCTTTCACGACTGATCGATTTGGGCTCTGACTCGGTAACCACGGGCCGGTCATCGATGCCATGTGCCACCCGATGAAGCCAGGCACCAGTGGTGCGACCAAACTTGCTGACCAGAAACTCGACAGGCGTCGCCGCCAATTCGCCTATGGTGTGGATAGCGTACTGTGTCAGTCGTTCGCTCGCCTTGGGGCCGATGCCGTTTATTTTTTTGGCAGGTAACGGCCAGATCCGGGCGGCAATCTCTTCCATGCCGAGGATCGTGACTCCGTTCGGCTTGTCCAGGTCGGAGCAGATTTTTGAGAGCAGTTTATTGGGAGTGATGCCGATTGAGCAGGTCAGGCCGGTGGCGTCGAAGACCGCCTGCTTGATGCGCCGTGCCAATGCACTCGACTCTTCGGGGATCGCGCTGAGGTCGATGTAGATCTCATCGATTCCCCGATCCTCGATTTGCGGCGCGATGGTTGCCACTGCGGCTTTGAAGCGACGCGAATACTCACGGTAAGCGTCGAAGTTGGCTGGCAGCAGAATAGCCTCCGGTGCCAGTTGTGCCGACTTCATCAGCCCCATCCCGGAAAACACCCCAAGTGCCCGCGCTTCATAGGTGAACGTCGTGATGACGCCACGCCCGACATAGTCACGCAATCTGGCAAACCGCTTGTTGCCGTCCGGCTGCACAACAGGTTGATGGACATTACGCCCACCGACCACCACAGGCTGCCCACGCAGTTCCGGGTAGCGAAGCAATTCCACGGAGGCGAAGAAGGCATCCATGTCGAGGTGAGCTATACGCCGAACACTGTTCATATGCACAGTATATCGGGATTGATGGGGCTCAGCCCATCGTTTCGGTATCTTGAGGGGGAGTCTCTCTTCTTGCTTTCTTTCCTACGGAAACAACTATTTCAGTAGTCCACGACAATGGCAAGGGCAATCCGTTGATACCATCTGTTGCAATCGGTTACTTGAGTTGCCGCTGTCCGGCCAGTATCTTGTCATCCATGCGCTGACCAGACATCAGCCTGACGGCCAAACCTCCTCCCTCCCCCAACAGGCCGTCCTGAAAGCCTCGCACTCCCCCCGGTGCGGGGCTTTCGCCTATGCGGGCTAGTACCAATTATTTTGGAACGCCCTTCGATTCGGGCATCTGCCGGCTGGTTATCGAGAGAAGCAGCCGCTAAGTGCCTATCGAATCCAGCGCGATTCACTGAGAACGAACAGCTTCGCCCAGGTTTTTATCAGACGTTTGGTACAAGCAGATACCCACCGGCCTTATCTCCGTATTGATAGGCCTTGCCGGCCAACACGTAACCAGCTGTCAGGGCACAAAGCCCTGCATCGATGGCATCTATCGACCTTAACATCCTTAAGTCAATTTGATGCTGCTGGAGCAGTTCGCTGCGCTGCTTTCGCTTTAGCGGTGCAAACGCCACATCAGTCCCAAGGAACGCACAAGTGACGGCATGCGGGAAGGTCTCAAAATAAACTTTTCCTTGGGGCGGGCATACTCCCTCGAACAGTAGGTGGGTTGCTGATAGGGCGTCGTACATACGCTCGCCATTGAACATCCAGCCATAGAAGTTGTTCCCAACTGCCAGCGCCCTAGTCGGTGTTGAGAAGCAAAATATCCTTTTCTGCGACAGTTGCTTCTCGGCCAAGCGCCCTGCCCCTGCTTGCCCCCATTGGCAGGGTGCATCCACTCCAACAGCAACAACGCCGAGTTCAACACAACGTTCGGCTATACTTCAGGGCTCAGGCTTCGGGTGCTGCAAACAATCTGGTTGTCACGCAGCACGACCAAGTGAAATCCCTTTCGCTCGCCACCGACATCGATGCCGGCTACACACTTACCATCGGTCACCCAAGTGCGGCCAAAACCCTGAGTTTGGGATGCCATACCTGCGGACATGGGGATTTCTCTTTGTTTCATGGAGGGTTTCGGATTATCGATATCGCTGCTCTTGGGGAACGCCCGAGCGTGGCACTCAAAAGACTATCAATCTACCAGTATCTCCGCTTCAGTCGCTCGAGCTCACTCTGCCACTTCAATTGATTTCGATTAAAGCCAGCGGATTATTACCTGAGTATGGTAGTCAAGTATTTCTCTTCCTCAGGATAAAGCGAATGAAACGAAATCTCATGCTGCGATTGGCAGCCATTGTTCTCACGGTTGCTGCTGCATCTGGACAAGCGGCGTTAGCCGCCGAGGAACACCACCATCATGGTGAGAGCGCCGCTGCGGCGCAAAAGCTCGAGTTGAATGCCGGGAAAAAGTGGGCGACAGATGCCGCCCTGCGGCAGTCGATGGATGAAATCAACCAAGCCATGGCCAAAGCGCTTCCCCTGATTCATAAGGATCGTTTCGGCGACGCCGATTACGCGGCCCTCGCCACCACCATCAATCAGAAGGTCGGCTATGCCGTCGAAAACTGCAAACTGGAGCCGAAGGCCGACGCCATGCTTCATCTCGTAATCGCTGAACTGATGGCCGGGGCAGAGATCATGAACGGCAAGACCAGTGCTACGCGCCATGATGGTGCCGTGCGCGTCAGGCAGGCGCTGCAGTCCTACGGAAAATACTTCCAGCATCCCAATTGGAAAGTCGCCCGTGGCTGATTACAAACAGCCGGCCGAGAGTACAAGGAGCGAGCTGATCGTAAACGCCGTGTATGCGATCGAACTCTGCAGTGGTGAGGTTCGCTACTGGCGGTATCTTGGCCCGGATAGCCGAAGACTGGTTTGGTGGCTGGATACCGAAACGAAGCAGGAGTTCAACGAGGCGAGCATCATGTACGCATGGTCGATCAAGGGGCTGCATTCAACCTGACACACGCGGTATAGCGGTGTGGCCCGGACAAAGAGGCAAACGTAATGGGTATCGAAAACACAGCGCCCGAAGTGCGCAACCTGAAACAGATGCTGCAGTATCAGGAGAAGGCCGTCGTCAGCCGGATGCTACTCAAGAACCCTGCTGGCACCGTGACCCTGTTTGCATTTGACGGCAATGAGGGGCTCAGCGAACACACTGCACCTTTCGATGCGCTGGTGGTCGCGATCGAAGGCCGGGCCGAGATTCCGATCGCCGGCGTCAGCCATACCCTGAGCGAAGGAGATAGCCTGCTGCTGCCGGCCAACGTCCCGCATGCGGTGAACCCAATCGGTGGGTTCAAGATGCTATTGATCATGATTCGGGGCGTGGTGCAGTAGGAGGAGGCCTGAAGCCTCCTACTGATTGGACGGCGGGTGTCGCGTTCAACAGCTGGTTGTGTCACCAGATCGTGAATGGCTGGCTTGGGCCAGTAATCCGACGTTCGGCGTTCCGGCGTGCTTAAGAGCCTAGGTCTCGCCGAAGCCAGTCAACCATGGCCTGTGCCTGTTGCTCCGTACCGTAGGCAACCTGCAGCATGCACAACGTCTGGAAAGGAATGGCAATTCAGCTCGACCAATCGTTCGTCGGGCGCTCCCAAAACTCGCACTCCGTGCCTCCAAGCGGATCAGCTCACGACGCATAGATTGAGTGCGGTTTGATCTTCGAAGAAACAGGAACCACAGCTCATATTTCTTCGAACAAACTTACCCCACGACTTCGCTAGGATGATCGCTTCACCAACGACCCAGGAGGCTATGGAAAATGAAAGTAACGACTTCAATCCAGCGAGGTGCAAACTACATATACGTCAAGTTCGGTGAGGTAGTTACTGCAATTGAGCAAGTGGCCGTAGTCAAAGGGCTGCCCATGTGGGAAGTCGAGCGACACTTGGGATCCGGGCTCAGGAAGCGATTGATAGTTTCTGCCCGCTCGCTGATGCCCATTCAGCCAGCCGCTGCCTGCGCTTAGCAGGCCCTTTCGGGGCCCTTTCCGAAGAGACTTGAGCATATTGGCCGGACTGCTCAATCGCAGACTCCCCCATAGCCAAACCATATTCCCGACCTGAAAGAGGAGATTTCTGATGCGAGCCGAAGACCAGAAAGCCATTCTTAGCAATACGTTTCATGTTTCTGTGCCTGGTTCCTTCAACGGTACGTATTGCTGGGTTAGTGGTAATAGTGCATGAATATTTCCTCGAGAGATGGCTCTTCGACTGTCAGGTTTACGATCTTCCTGTTCGCAAGAAATCCCGTAAGTTCATTGATATCGCCGGAATACATGAAAGACATCCCATCAGCATCACTGGTCTTCTGTGTTATTCCGCGCAAACCGGGAAGCTCTCCACTGAAGGGTTCTCCAGGCTCAATGTGCACTTTTTTCAGCTGTTTCTTCCTCAGGGATTCGATCTCTTCGAGCGCAACGATCTTTCCCGCCCTGATGATCGCCAACCGTTTGCAGAGTGTCTGCACTTCGTTCAGAACGTGGGAGGAAAAAAACAGTGTGCATCCCCTTTTCATTCTCGGAACGCAGGAGTTCGAAGAATTTCGTCTGCATCAGCGGATCAAGTCCCGTAGTTGGTTCATCCGGTCTGCAGCAGTTTCGGACTGTGTAGCAGGCTTTGCACGATGGAAACCTTCTTCCGGTTTCCCATGGAAAGGTCTGCGATCTTTCTGTCCAGATCAAGCTCCAGCCACTTCGAAAGTTCCGTAATCCGTTCCTTGCCATTTTCCACACTGTAGAACCGTATGCAGTATGTGAGGAATTCCATCACATCCATGGAGGAATAGGCATTGGCATCGGAAGGCACATAGCCGACTCTGCGTTTGATCGCTTTCGTGTCGCGGATCACATCCATCCCCATGATCCTGGCCGTTCCGCCCGAAGGGATGCCTGAGTGAGCGGGAACCGAGAATGGTGTGGTCGATTTCCCTGCACCGTTCAGATCCAGTGAACCCGAAGATCTCCCCATCCTGTACTTGCAAAGGTCCGTCGATTCCCTTCGCCTTCCCGTAGAAATTTTCGAAAGCCCCCTGATATCAATCATTTCACCAACCATCCCTGCCCACTACCCTCATATTCTTCATATTCCTCATATTCTTCATATTCTTCTTGTCTTCTCCAGGTACTCCTTCAGCGATGTCCCGATAATGTAATTCCACCCCGCCTCGAAACTCGCGCGGGCAAAATCGGGATCATCCTACAGAAAGGTCTCTACTCCTTCGTCATTCGCTGAAAAATGTGCTTGCCCCGTCAGGGGAGAGCTGGATGACCGAACCAGCACGCGATTGCCCCTTCGTAGCCTTCATAACTCCAGGTGTGGGTGAGCTTCCTGCCGGGTATCAGGTCGATCACCCGGCAATTATGTACATATGTTCTTTTTTCCGATTTTCCTTCGAACCGGAATTCAAAGCCGACCTCCGGTTTGAAATCGCTCATATGGAAGTACCATTTGTCCATCTCCTTCTTGTCGGTGATGGCTTTCCAGAGGACCTCTGCCTTGCAGTCGAAGATATGTTCTATAATGATGGGACCGGTTTTCATGTTCGTTTTTTTTTGCACGCAGATGACGCGGATCGATGCTGATTTTCGCTGATATATTCTGTATTGCCGGAGATCAGGATCGTGTCTTTGTGTCTTCGTGGTTTGAATTAATTCTTAAATACAAACTATAATTGTCATCGTCAAAACATACAAAGGTAACTCTCTTTACCCGGTCATTCCCGGAGAGGAATTCCCTCACGGTCCTTAGCGCGATCTCTGCCGCTTTCTCCTTCGGAAATCCGTAAATACCAGTGCTGATATTCGGGAAGGCGATGCTCTCAACTTTGTTGTCAGCAGCCAGCTGCATCGAATTCCGGTAAGCGATTCGGAGAACAGTTTCTCCTCATTGTTGCCGCCTCCGCACCACACAGGTCCAACAATATCAACTACGAACTTTGCCGGCATGTTCCCCGCGGTTGTCATCACCGCCTGCCCCGTTTCGCATCTTCCCTGTTTCGCGACGATCGCCTTGCATTCCTCCAGTATTGCAGGGCCTCCTGCGCGATGGATCGCACCGTCAACACCGCCTCCTCCCATCAGGGATCGTTGCTGCGTTAACGATAGCGTCGACATGGAGTTTGGTGATGTCCTCTTTGAGTATTTCAATTGATGATTTCAAGATATTTCTTGTCACCTTGTCACCTTGTCACTTTGTCACTTTTTTCCCCACGGATTATTCAGCATCGGGTATTGTGTCGGCCCCAGGTTCATCACCTCCTTCAGTTTGGCGAGGTCCATGGATGCGCGCGTACGGGATTCAAGCCCAGTGCCTGCACAGAAGATGCAGATGTTCTGGGATACGATCCCGGCATCCTCTGCCGCCCAGACCATCTTTTGCTGATCCTCTCCCCGCTTGAACCGCGAAATGTCGCGCGGAAACAAGGACGAGGAACACCGGGGCGTTTTTGAAGTTCTCCTGCTGACCGGCTACCAGTCCACGGTGATCACCTGCAGCCACAGGTTCAAGGATGTGTTTGGTGGCGTTGTTAAAAGTACGCCCCCTCTTTTTCATCACCACATGAACGTAATCTCCTGGCTGTTCATGGCCGAAGGAGCGGTGCGTTTCCCGGTGGCCGGGCGGTTCACGCCGTTGGCGGCCCACACCAGGTCCGACAGGTCGCGCAACGACAGCGGTGTGCTGTCGAATGCCGAAGGCAACGCCCGCTGCGCCAGCGCCTTCATCACCGGGAGTCCGCGGTTGGTGTCGGGTGGGAGGAGCGTGACGGGTTTCAGTTCCTGCGTTACGGCTGTTGCGGCCAGCACGACCAGGACCAATGCAATAAGGAGGTTTTTCATATGATAAATTTAATCAGTTTTGCAGATTTACCGGGATCCTTGAGAAACTTTGTTTCGCGAGCCGATCCCGATCTCTATTCCGAATCGCAATCCGCTCCAGGAGACCTTTGTCTCCATTTTCTCGTCATCCTCCGTTTTCAGATGTCCCCAGGGGTTGATGAAGTAACCCAGATAGACACCGGTCTTGAGGTATTTCCACTGGAATGCGGCTTCAAACCTGGGTTCAACGAAGAAACCCAGCGCGTGGAAACTGCCGGTTGTGATTGCAATTGTATCGTAGACCTGAAAGTTCTCAGATATTTTCATAAGGGAACTCACAACCCCTGCGTTCGTCTCCAGGTTCAACTGAACAACTTCCCAGTCTTTAATCAGGAAACCGTTAACCATCCCGATGGTATAACCCTGTGACCACATTGTCGAAATAATAGCTCCCTGAATAGTCGCTTACAGTCAGCCTGCTTCCTGTTGAGTTGTATGCGTATTTCACGCCGAGCTTGTATTTCGGGGTGATATACCGCAAACTCAAACGCGAATTGAATTGTCATAGGGAAGCTTTCGGTCTTCCTGGTATCGAAAGGGAGAGTCTCCTGGACCTGTGTATTAAGAGTTCGGAGATCTGTCATAGTATAGGTCCCCATGCCGCCCTGGAACAGCAGTTCCATCTGTTGGGCGTTCAACACGCCCCACGGGATCAGGCAAGTAGCTGTGATAATCAGAATGCGGATGTAGTTCATGTCAGAATATGGTCAGTTTTTTTCCGCTGTTGTGGTAGATCGTATTGTTCTTTATCCGGAAATTGCCGGCAGTGGGATCCTTCAATTACCGGGTTCTGGAACTGAAGACTCCCGTTGTACAGGCCGTATGCTTTGATCGTTTCATCCTTAAGTCCAGAGTTTTTCGGCCGGAAGTGAAATCAATGTTGGAAAGGTCGGTGAAGTCAGCCTGGAAACTGCTGACCAAACCCCAGTTCGAACAATTCCTGGTGCTGAAGGTCTGATCGATGAAAAGTGCAGCCAATCCCGGCGAACCGGGATAAAAAGTATAATATTTGATGGTCCCTGAGGTTCCGGATGAGTTCCATTTTCTCCTCCAGGTTTGATGAAACCAGCTGGTAGAGATAAAGCTTGCTGGATTCCGCAAAAATATACTGTCCGTTTGCGCTGATGACAGTGCGTCAATCATTCGATGTGAATGTCTTTTCAGTGATCTCTGCCTGGTTAATGAAATCGTAGACCACAAGCCTGTTCTCGCAGGAAATTGCAGCGACCCCGTTGTCAGAAATGGAAATGATCCCTGCGTCATTGCCTGCACCGACCACCTGGCTTCCCTGGATCCATTGCTCCTGGTAGGTTGTAGGATACTGATCAGGTACTGAAGATTATACGATCCGGTGGATGCCAGGAGGTATTTTGCATTCGGAGAGACAGAGTAAGTGTAGAACGAATTGCCCTGAGCAGTAAAAACATGCGTCACAGTATCCTGTTCAACGAAGTATTCGCTGATCTCGCCGAAACCCGAACTGTAATAAATGAATGGTCCTTCGGGGACACGGCATGAATAGTAATAGAATGAAGGATTACCGACATATGTGTAGACCTCATTCGAATAGTTGTCCCATGCCACCAGGTCGGTCAGGAATGACGGCACAAGATGTGGGATCGGTGCGATGTGGAAGGTATAATAACCGGGGAAAACCGTCCCGGTAGCTTCAAAGACCGTGTCGTTGACATTGGTGTTTGTTCCAAGGAGCTGAACGGTGTAATTCCCGGGTGCGCGACGATAAATCCGGTAACTGCCAACATTGTCTCGGATAATGGGATTTTCCCCACCTGAGTAATGGATAACCCTTTTCTTCAACGGGGTTACCGTGATCTCAGGCGCATCCTGCCCAGCATAATAGCTTCCCTGGGTATAAAATGTGAAAATGGTCCCGGATGGGTCGCCCAGGTAAACGTCGACTTTGTAGTAGGCATATTCGCCCGTGTAGGTCGAATCGATCAGCTCGAAATGACCCCACCCGATGACAGACGCGAAGGTCTCCAGGTCGGAACCTGCCACGGCCTTGGAGAAGATCATTTTCCTGACGTTCGGTATGGAGGCAGGCACGTCTACATACAGCCGCATCCGTCCCTCGGACCGGTCGATCATGAGGTTGGGATAGTAGGACGACTGGTTCAGAAGCACGGTGAAGACAAAGTCCTTTGTATATGTAAAACCTTCGGCTCCCACCATATCTCCGATACTGCCGGAACCCGAGCTGATACCTACCTCGAGGGTGAGCTTGTATACCTGATCGTGATCGATGTATTGCAGGGGATTTATATGAAAGCCGGGAGCCGTAAGTCCCTCGTTCTTCCTTCAGCGCCCCGTCGATGAACATCCGGTAGAAGACCACCTTACGGCCCAGGCACTCAACCCTCACATCGAAGGAGGTGTTATGAGTTATGATCAGGGTATCCGAATACCCCTGGATGGTTACTGGATCCGAATCCGGCGGGACTGGCTGCAGGTCGCGGTAGTACTCGCCTTCGGGCTTGTACTCGCACGATGCAAGGAAGGCTACAGGCAGAAATGAGCGTGAGAATCAGGCTTTGTTTGGAATTCATTCCGTGGTAATATTTTTTTCGAACTCATTTCAGAAACACAGAGTTCTCAAAGTTTAAAGAGTGGAGTCTCAGAGATTCTTCTTATAACTTTGTGTTCTTTGTGTTTCTGATCTTCTTCATCTTTATATTTTCCGTCCTCACCTTGACGATCTTCTTCACCGAGCCCTGCTGGAATTGGTTTGTCTAACTGGAACTGGATCGTCCCTTTGGAAGTGTTGTATCGGGCCAGTTCCTCTTTGAACAACCCGATCACCGCCGTTTCTGCCGGGTAGAACCCGATGTGGTTCGTGTGCGCTGCAAAGTATACGAGGATCTTCCCGTAGATCCTGAACGCCGGCATGTTGTAGCTGATCATCTCCACCGCTTCCGGAGCAGCGCTTTTTATGGCTTCACGGAGGCTTTGCAAGCGGGTGTTATGGGGTTCGGACAGAGTAGCGATGTACTCATCGATCGTTTTGAAAATTCTCTTTTTATCCATCACTTGGAAAACTCAAAAGTCAAAGCTACAACTTAAAACTCAAAACTGTCATCCCTGCATCCCGGCCATCCTCCATGTATACCGTATTCCTTTCATTGTACTTATTCACAAATGCCAGCATATATTTCCTCTGCTTCCCTGAAGTCAGGGCAATAAATTCGTCAAAGAGTTTCGGGTCGTGGGAAAGAACCTTCTCCAGGTTAGGCGGAGTAAGCTTTTTAACACTGCCGGTCATAAAATCAACAATAAAGATCTTGTCTTCAGAAAAGGTGAAGTTCGCCTGGTATACATAGTAGTTAAGAACCTTGTAGAAAACTGAAACGGCCCCTTGATGACAACTTTGAAAAATCCATTGCCACAGCCGAGGTAAAGATTCCCGTTTTTGACGAATGCGAACATCCGTCCGTTGTACTCATGCACCACAGAATCAGCGTCTATATAATCGTAATAGGCCGTATCCAGCAGCGTTTTCCAGGGTTTGGGGATACACCCCGGAAATGCAGGGTAACAACGCCATCCTCGCCGCCGTGCAGCGGCTCTGCCGCGACGAGGGGCTGCGCCCGGAGAAGACGGTGTTCGTCTCGGGGATCGGCGGCTCAGCCGCTCCCGCACTACATGAAGACCTACGGCTTCCACGGCATCCACGGCCGCGCGTTGCCGGTCGCCGAGGGCGTCAAGATGTCGCGCCCCGACCTCGACGTGTTCGTCAACACCGGCGACGGCGACTGCTGCAGCATCGGCGCGGCGCACTGGATCCACGCGCTTCGCTACAACATGAACCTGACGGTGTTCCTGCACGACAACCAGATCTACGGGTTGACCAAGATGCAGGCGTCGCCGACGTCGCCGATCGGCACCAAGAGCAACACGACGCCGCGCGGCAGCGTGCTCGAGGCGCTCAATCCGCTGACCGTGACGCTCGGCGTCCAGAACGTCTCGTTCGTCGCGCAGGCGGTCGACTGGGTTCCCGAACTGCTCTACGACATCGTCAAGGCGGCATACCACCACCGCGGCCTGTCGTTCGTCCGCATCGTCCAGCGCTGCCCCGAGTGGATGCCGAAGCTGCACGACCCGTGGCTCCACGACCCGAACCGGGTCCAGGTGCTGCACCACGCGCGCGGCCTGCAGGTGAGCGCCGCGCTCGGCCGCGTCTACCGCAACCAGCTCGAGCACGATCCGCTCGACCTCGACGCGGCGCGGCGGATCGCCGGCGGCAACGACGCCATTCCGGTCGGCATCCTCTACCACGACCCCGAGGTGCCGTGCTACGAGGACTTCAAGCGCAGCACCTGCTGCGCACGCCGGCACTGATCCGCTCGGGGGTGCAGGCGCAGTTCGACAAGTTCACCGTCTGGCCGAAGGCCGCCGAGGAGGCGGCCAAGACGCCTGACGCACCAGGCAGCATGAGATGGACGCCAACGCCACCCATTCCGATCGAGTCGCCTTCTATCTCACGGGGCGCCGCGCCCGAAGGCCTGAGCGAGGTCGGCGCGTTGCGGCCCGCGTTGCAGGCGCGCTACCGCGACCTGAGCTCGCTGCGCCACGATTTCCCGCTCGTCCAGGCAGCACGGGCGACGTTGCCGCGCCGTCGCTGACGGCGCTCGTCGATGCGGCGCTCGCGAGCATCGCCAAGGGCGCCGACGCCGAGCGCACGCGGCGCCAGGTGCTGCGCGTCGAGCAGGAAGTTCGCGTCCTGCTGCAGCAGGGCGTCGAGGGCACGCTCGGCAAGCTCTGGAGCGACGCCGTCGCGCGGCTCGCCCCGGGCGCGACGCATCATTTGCGGAGGCAGCGCGCCGTGCCCGCGCCGCGATCGCGGTCGACGGGCCGCTCCTGCGCTGCGACGCGGCGCTGCCCGAGCGCTTGCTCCAGCACGTCTGGCAGCAGGTGCAGCAACGCAAGGTTGCGGCGCTGCGCGAGCGGCTCGTGCGGCTGATCCAGCAGCTCTCGGACATCCTGCACGCCGACTTCGAGCGTTCCGGCGCGGGCCGCAACGCGACGCGGCTGAAGGCCTCGGTCGGCAGCGGCCACGGCGACCTGTTCGACTTCGATGCGATGTCGCGCGTGCTGGCGCGCGCGACTCCGCGCGAGCCGATGCCCGAGGCGCGGCGCGAGCGCATCCGTCGCCTGCTCGGCGTGCTCGACGCGCAGCCGTTCGTCGCCCTCCCCGACGAGAACGCCGCGCGCGCCGCCGGCAACGCGGCCTACGGCTACCGGTTCGACAGCTGCGCGGCGGCGCTCGCCGCATGGCACGAGCGGCTGCCGAAGCTGGTCGAGCTCGCGCGCGCGATCGAGGTGGCCGAGCTCGAGATCGACGGCCGCTACCACCCCGAGCGACACGACGCGCTGTTCGCGTCGTACGGTGCGAACGGTCTCGAGCCCGACCTGCTGAGCCGCTTCCCCGACGTCTTCGTCTGCCTCGACGGCACGTCGCTCGACGCGGCCGAGCAGACGCGGCTGATGGAGATCCTCGCCGGCGAGCTGCCGATCAAGGTGCTCTACCGCGTCGACGACCTCCTCGCCGCGCCCGACGACGCGTCGGCGCCGACCAGCCCCGGGCTGCGCTGCCGCCAGATCGCGCACATGGCGATGGGCCTGAACCAGGTCTACGTCCTGCACGCGGCCGCGTCGCACCTTCCGCGCTGCGGCGGGCGCATCGCCAGCGCGATGCGATTTGCCGGGCCGGCGCTGTTCTGCATCTATTCCGGCGCGAGCGGCGCTGGCGCCGGACAGTCGACGTACCTGGCGGCGGCGGCAGCGATGGAGTCGCGCGCGTTTCCGGCGTTCGTCTACGACCCGTCGGGCGGCCCCGACTGGGCGTCACGCTTCCGCCTCGACGACAACCCGCAGCCGGAGCTCGACTGGCCGATCCACCGCTTCGAGTACGAGGACGCGCGCCATCAGCGCGTGAGCGTGGACCTGGCGTTCACCTTCGTCGACTTCGCTGCCGGCGATGCGCGCTTCGCCCCGCATTTGGCGCGCCTGCCCTCGCGGTCCGACGAGAGCGATCTCGCGCCGATCGACGAGATGCTGCTGCGCGAGGCGGGCCGGCTGCCGGAGCGCATCCCTTGCGTGCGCATGATCGACGAGCGCGACGCCTGCATACCGTCCTCGTCGACGAGCAGATGATGCGCAAGGCGCGGCGCTCGCGCGAGATGTGGCACAGCCTCCAGGAGCTCGGCGGGGTCCACAACTCGCACGCGAATCGCCTGCTCGAACGCGAGCGTGCTGCGTGGGAGGCGTCGCATGCAGCGGCGGCCGCGGTGCCGGCACCGATGCCTGCGGCGATGGAGGCGCAGGCCGCCGCGACGTCGCTGCTCGCCGAAGCGGTGCCGGAGCCCGAGGCCGCAGCGCCCTCGCGCGACGACGCCTACATCGAGACGGTGCGCTGCTCGACGTGCAACGAGTGCACGCAGATCAACCCGAAGATGTTCGCCTACGACGCCAACAAGCAGGCCTACATCGCCGACCTGAAGGCAGGGACCTACGCGCAGCTCGTCGAAGCGGCCGAGAGCTGCCAGGTGTCGGTGATCCATCCGGGCAAGCCGCAGAACCCGAACGAGCCCGGACTCGCCGAACTGCTGGTGCGCGCCGAGCCGTTCCGCTGAGCGAGCCAGGCGCCAGGCGGTAACCTAGCGCCTGTCCCACCATCGCTCGCGCCGGACGATGTCGCTCGCCTCTGCTTCACGACGCCTTCTCGGCTTGGCGTTCGCGTCCGTCACGGCCGCGGTCTCGTTTTCGGCCGACGCGCAGGTGGCCGCTTCGCCCGGATCCACAACAGCGCGTTACGCAGGGCCGCTGTTCGACGCCCACCTTCACTACAACGACGAGGCGAACGCGCGCTTCCCGATCGACGACGTGCTTGGCCGATGCAGAAGAGCGGCGTGCGCGCGGTGGTCGCGAACAGCCGGCCGAACGACGGCACGCTCGCGCTCGCAGCCGCCCGAGACGCCACGCGCCGTGCCGGCGTCACCGTCGTGCCGTTCGTCCGCCTGTACCGCAACCGCGCCGACTACACCGGTTGGCACGCCGATCCGAGCATCGTCGAGATGGTCCTGCGCGGGTTCGCCGCCGGCACTGCGGCCGGGCCGTATCGCGGCCTCGGCGAGTTCCACCTGTATGACAGCGCCAACGCCGACGGCGCCACCGCACGCCGGCTGATGCAGCTGGCCGAGGAGCGCGGCCTCGTCGTGCTCGCCCATGTCGATGATGTCGCGATCGAGAAGCTGCTCGCGCATGCGCCGAAGACGCGGCTGATCTGGGCTGACACCGGCATCGGCGGTGTGCCGATCGAGCGCGTTCGGGCGCTGCTGCAGCGCCATCCGACGCTGCTCGGCGAGCTGTCGTACCGACCCGGCCTGACCGCCGGCGACGGCGCACTGAGCCCGGCCTGGCGTGCGCTTCTCACCGACATGCCCGAGCGCTTCCTGGTCGGCTCCGACACCTGGATCAATGCCCGCTGGGACGACTACGAGGGCTGATGGCGAAGCGCGGCGCTGGCTTGCCGACCTGCCGCCGGCGGTCGCGCGGCGAATCGCCTGGGACAACGGCGCGGCGCTGTTCGGACTGCCGGCGCCCTGAGGGGCCTCTGCATGGCCGCCGCGAGGCGGCAGCCGGTCTAGCCGCCGGCCGGCTCGATCTTGACGACGTCCGAGGTGGCCAACAACGCGTCGTACGACGTGTCGGTGAACGGGCGCGACATCTCGAAGACGTTCAGGGGATCCTGCTTGAGCCTGCGCTCGGGCAACTTCGCGGGCGGCGAGCCGGTCGGCCGGGCGGCTACCGGTTTTGCCGTCCCTGGTCTGGCGGCAAGCCCGGGCGTCACGCGCGACATCGTCGGCACCGCCTCGTGCAGCTTGACGAGGCTGCGCGCCTTGGTCAGCTCGCCCTCCTTGGCGTTCAGCTGGGCGATCATCGCGTCGTTGCGGCTTTCGTATTCCTTTTCAACGTCGCGCACGGCGAGGCTGACGGCGATCTCGATGGCCTTGCTATGCACCCGCTTGAGGATGCAGTAGACGACCAGACCGGTCGAGAAGCAGCAGAAGATCGTGAACAGCATGGTCGGTCCTTGACGGTCAGGTATCGGCGCAAGTCGTCCCATTTTTCGTGCCGAAGGCGCCGGCGCCGTTGCAGACCGTGACCTATGCCACGCTTGGTCGCGGCGCATCGACCGCAACAATCATCGGACCATGCTGAATCGTCGCCGGATCGCCGCCGTCGCCCTGTTTTTCGCCGTCGCCCTGGCGGGCGCGCCAGCGCGTGCGCAACGGGTGCCGAGCGGGCCGCTGGCCGCGGTCCTGGTCGTCCAGGACTGCACCCAGACCGCCGGCGACGTCGCCGTCTCGCGCCTCGACCCGCCCACGGTGTACCTCTGCCAGACCGTCGTTCGCCTGGTGCGCCAGAAGGACCCCGGCGCCGAGCACTTCTACTTCGTGCACGAGTTCGGCCACATCGCGCTGCAGACATCCGACGAAGCGGCCGCCGATTGCTGGGCGGCGGGCGAGCTCGCCAACGCGCCGCACGGCGAGCGCTATCTGCGCGCCGCGATCGAGCACTTCCGGCGCCGTCCCGATCAGCAAAGCCGGCGCTACGGAACGCCGACCGAGCGCGCCGAGCGAATCAGGAGCTGCGCGCAAGAGGCCCGGCCGCGGAGCCTCGCCGCCCATAATCTCGCGCCATGCGCGTCTTCCGCAGCCTGCGGCATCCCGGCCTCGCCGCCCACTGCGCGCTGACGATCGGCAATTTCGACGGCGTCCATCGCGGCCACCAGGCGATGCTCGCGCTGCTCGTCTCGGAGGCGGCGCACCGCAGCCTGCCGGCGACGGTGCTGACCTTCGAGCCGAATCCGCGCGACTTCTTCGCCGCCTGGAGGCCAGCCCGAGACGGCACCGGCGCGCATCGCGACGCTGCGCGACAAGCTGTGCGAGCTCGAGCGCTGCGGCGTCGCCCAGGCGGTGGTGATGCGCTTCGACGCCGCCTTCGCGGCGCAGTCGCCCGAAGCCTTCGTCGCCGACGTCTAGTCGCCGGCCTCGGCGCGCGCTACGTCCTGGTCGGCGACGACTTCCGCTACGGTGCCCGCCGCGCCGGCGACTACGCGATGCTCGACGCCGCCGGTGCGCGCCACGGCTTCGACGTCGCCCGCATGCTGAGCTACGAGGCGCACGGCCTGCGCGTCTCGAGCTCGGCGGTGCGCGCGGCCTCGCGGCCGGCGACATGGCCGCGGCGGCCGCCTCCTCGGCCGTCCCTACAGCGTCAGCGGCCGCGTCGTCCATGGCGCCCGGCTCGGCCGGGCCCTCGGCGAGACGAGCGCTGGCCGGGGCGACGGCTTTCGCACGCTCAACGTCCGCTTCGGCCACCCGAAGCCGGCGGCGATGGGCATCTTCGTCGTCCGCGTCCACGGCCTGGGCAGCACTTCCCAAGACAG
>CAVSFS010000036.1:0-14323 GCA_963727115.1 uncultured beta proteobacterium
GACCTGGTCGGCTTCGTCGAGGATGCCAGGGCCGCCGTCGCCCGCGACGTCAAGCTGCCGGAAGGCTACCGCCTGGCCTGGGGCGGCCAGTTCGAGAACCAGCAGCGGGCGGCGGCGCGCCTGATGGTGGTGGTGCCGGTGGCGTTGCTGCTGATCTTCTTCCTGCTGTTCTCGACCTTCCGCTCGGTGCGCCAGGCGCTGCTGGTCCTCTCCAACATCCCGTTCGCCATGATCGGCGGCGTCTTCGGCCTGCTGCTCGCCGGCGAATACCTGTCGGTGCCGGCCTCGGTCGGCTTCATCGCCCTGCTCGGCATCGCCGTGCTCAACGGCGTGGTGATGGTCACCTATTTCAACCAGTTGCTGGCGCGCGGCATGCCGGTCGCCGAGGTCGTCGTCGAAGGCGCCAAGCGCCGCCTGCGGCCGGTGCTGATGACCGCCAGCATCGCCGCCTTCGGCCTGGTGCCGATGCTCTTCGCCAGCGGCCCCGGCTCCGAGGTGCAGCGCCCGCTGGCCATCGTCGTTATTGGCGGTTTGCTGACGTCAACCGCGCTGACCCTCGTCCTGCTGCCCATCCTGTTCCGCCGCTTCGGGGTCAAAACCACCGTCAGTTTCAACGAGGAAAACCATGGCTGATGTCCTGCTTTCACTGACCCTGCCCAACGACGTCGCCCAGCACGTCGAGGACTTGCTGCTGTCGCGGCCCGACCTGGTCCGCGGCTTCACCGCCAGCGTCGCCGAAGGCCACGGCTCGGTCGTGCAACTGGTCGAACCCGGCGAACTGGTCGCCGGCCACTCGCCGCGCACCCAGATCCGCATGGTCGGCCCGGAAGAAAACATGCGCGCGGTACTGGCGTTGATCAAGGCCGAACTGCCACAGGCCAACGTTTTTTTCTGGCTGGTGCCGGTGATCGAGATGGGGCGGCTATGAAAATTGGCCATTTTTTGCTGTTGACCGCAGCATTCGGCGCTACCGCTGCCATCGCCGCCGAACCGACGCCCAACCTGCCGCCGACCGAAGTCGTCGCCCGCGTATTGCGCGCCAATCCGTCAGTCAACGCTGCGCGGGGCCAGGTTCGGGTCGAGGAGGCGAACAAGGACCGCCTCGAAGCCGGAAGCTACGAATGGAATTTGCGCTTCGGCGCCCATCAGCGCAAGGTCACGCCACCCACCGGCCAGGAGGAGCGCTACAACGAATGGAATGCGCAACTGGAACGTCCGCTGCGCCTGCCCGGAAAGGCTTCCGCCGATGCCGAACTCGGGGCAATCGGCGTCGCCATCGCCGAGACAGCGCAAGGCGATGCGCTGCACGAAGCGAGCCGCGCGCTGCTCAAATACTGGTTCGTCTGGCTGAAGGAAAGTGCCAGCGCGGAACAATGGGCAGAGCAGTTCGCGCTGCTCGAGAAGCAGTCGAGATCGATCCAGCGCCGCCAGCAACTCGGCGATGCTGCTCGCCTCGAAGCCGTCCAGGCGGAAGCCGCCCTCGCTCAGGCCGAGGCCCAACTGGCGCAGGCCAGGGCGCGCCGGAACAGCGCCGCCGAAGACCTGCGCCGGCGCTTCCCGGGCCTGGAACTGACCGCGCCAGGAAGCATTGCCGAACCGTCGGCGATTACCGGTAGCGAAGCCGAATGGCTGGACCTGATCCGCGAACACAGCCACGAGCTCGGCATCGCGCGGGGCGCGGCGCAGAAGGCGCAGCTTGCCGCCGGACGCGCCGGACGCGAACGGGTGCCCGACCCGACGCTGGGGGTCCAGATGGCGCGCGAACGCGGCGGCGAGGAACACATCCTCGGCGCCTACATCGCGATCACCCTGCCCGGCGGGGGCCGCCAGGCGGTGGCCAGTGGCGCCCTGGCCGAGGCCGGTGTCGCAACCAGCCGCGAGGCGGCGGCCACCCAGAAAATCAGCGCCGAAGCCGCCGCCCTCTATCATTCGGCAATCGGCGCGCTGACCACCTGGCAGGCGAGCGGCAGCGCCGCCGAACGCCTGAAGCGCGCTGCCGACATGACGGCCCGCGCCTACCAGTTGGGCGAAGGCGGCCTCAACGACCTGCTTGCCGCCCGCCGCCTGGCCAACGAAGCACAGCTCGCGGCGCGGCTGGCCCAGCTCGAAGCGCTGGAATCACGCTACCGCCTGCTGCTCGACGCGCATCAACTGTGGGATCTGGATTGATCCCGATTTTCCATTGCCCCAAATCCGATTGCCCTGAGCTTGTGGGAAAAGGGTTCATGGTTCGCCACTCGCCGCCAACGGTCTCCGGCACCACATTTCACTTCGCTCATTCCGGGCGATAATCAGCCTGACGCTGTATCTCCAGTCCAACCCCGCTCATAGACCCCCCAACGCATGAATTCTGCCACCCCGCTGGCTCGACCTCTGAAGCACTACGCCTGGCTGTCGATCGCTGCGGCAATTGCCACCATCCTGCTAAAGGGTATTGCCTGGAAGCTGACCGGTTCGGTCGGCCTCCTGTCCGATGCCATCGAATCATTCGTTAACCTCGCCGGCGCGCTGATGGCCCTCGCCATGCTCACTCTGGCAGCGCTTCCCGCCGATGACAATCATGCCCATGGACACAGCAAGGCCGAGTATTTTTCCAGCGCTTTCGAAGGCTTTCTGATCCTGCTGGCCGCGCTCGCCATCGGCTATACCTCGATTGAACGCCTGATCAATCCCCGACCGCTCGAAGCGGTGGGCGTTGGTCTGCTGGTTTCCGTCGTCGCTTCGGTGATCAATCTGGCGACTGCCAAAATATTGATGAAGGTCGGCCGTGAGCAAAACTCCATCTCCCTGGAGGCCGATGCACATCACCTGATGACCGATGTCTGGACCTCGGCCGGCGTCATTGCCGGGGTCGGGCTGGTCTGGCTCAGCGACTGGCTCTGGCTTGATCCGGTCATTGCAATACTGGTTGCCCTGAATATCCTGTGGACCGCCTGGCAACTCATGTACCGTTCAGCCAGCGGCCTGATGGATGCATCGTTGCCCGCGGAACAGCTGAAGCGGATCGAGACGCTATTGGCCGGCTATCGCGAGCAGGGGCTCGATTTCCATGCCTTGCGCACCCGTCAGTCAGGCAACCGTAACTTTGTGACCCTTCACGTTCTGGTGCCGGGACACTGGACCGTCCAGCTGGGGCACGACTGGGCAGACCGGATCGAGCTGGAAATTGGCAAGGCCATCCCTCGCGCGCACATCACCACTCACCTGGAACCCATGGAAGATCCGGTGTCGATGGTCGATCAAGGCCTCGACAGGCCGTTGCCCTGAACAATCGCACCCGCCTGAGCAGCCGCCGTCCCGGGGCAGGCAACAGGCAAGGCGGGAATGCTGGCTGTTGTATCCTTGCCAGAGACGCAACCCTGGCACACCCATGAAAAACCCCGTCCCTGCCATCGTGCTGGCGCAACTTTTCGGCACCTCGCTGTGGTTCTCGGCCAACAGCGCCGCCGATGACCTGGTTCGTACCTGGGGCATCGCACCGGCCGCCATCGGCACGCTGACCAATGCCGTCCAGCTCGGCTTCATCCTCGGCACGCTGAGTTTCGCCGTTTCGGGACTGGCGGATCGCTTCGCGGCGAGCCGGATCTTTGCGCTTTGCGCGCTGCTCGGCGCGCTCTGCAATGCGGCTTTCGCTCTTTTCGCCACCGACCTGGCGAGCGGAATCCCGCTGCGCTTCGCGGTCGGCCTTTGTCTGGCCGGCGTTTACCCGCTGGGCATGAAACTGGTGGTCAGTTGGGTGCCGGAACGTGCCGGCGCGGCGCTGGCGCAACTGGTCGGCATGCTGACGCTGGGCACCGCCCTGCCGCATGGCATCCGTCTGGCCGGCGCGGGCTGGTCATGGCAGGCCACGATCCTTGTTTCATCGGGCCTGGCGCTGATTGCCGCGGCCATGATCTTCCGGCTCGGCGACGGGCCGCATCTGAAGCGCCGTCACGATGCCCCGCCCTTGCGCCTGGGGCAGGTGTTCTACGCATTTTCCGGGCGCGAATTTCGCGCATCCGCGCTGGGTTACTTTGGCCACCAGTGGGAGCTTTACGCCTTCTGGACGCTGGTTCCGTCGCTGCTGGTCGTCAGCGGATTGGCGGCCGCCCAAACCGCCGCGCTCTCCGGCCTGTCCTTTGCGATCATCGGTATCGGCGCCCTCGGCTGCGTGCTGGGCGGCTGGTGGAGCCAGCGCGCCGGCAGCGCCCGGGTTGCGGCAACGGCGCTTGGCTTGTCCGCCCTGTGCTGTGCGCTCTTCCCGCTCAGCGAGGCATGGCCGGCGGCGGCAAAGATCGGCCTGATGTTGTTTTGGGGGGCCAGCGTGGTAGCCGATTCACCGCATTTCTCGGCACTTTCGGCGCGCGCCTGTCCACCCGAGATCGTCGGCAGCGCGCTGGCCATCCAGAACTCCATTGGCTTCGCCATCACGATGATTTCGATTCATCTCGGCACGGCCTGGATTGGCGACTGGGGCAGCCAAATCGCCTGGCTTCTCTTGCCCGGGCCGCTGCTCGGACTGATCGGCCTTTATCCGCTGTGGCGGCCAGCGAAATAGGCTATCCGCGACGAGCGCGTAATTTCGCCGTTAACGCGGCCTTAAGTTTGGCCTAAGACGCGGTTAAGACTGACTCTGTAGACTCCTTCTCCATGATGAGAACAAGGAGAACCACGATGAGAGTCCTGCCCGTCCTGTGCCTGCTGCTCGCCAGCGTCGCCGTCCACGCCGAAACAGCGCAACGGATCGGCCAAACCTATGCCGCCGAGGCAGCCGCCCGGCAAGCCGGCTTCATGCCTTCCGCCAAACGCGGCGACACCCTTTTCCGCCAGCGCTTTAGCAACAACGACAAGATGCCGGCGTGCACCAGTTGCCATACCGACAGCCCGTTGAATGCCGGCCAGCACGCGATCACCGGCAAGGCCATCCGTCCGCTGGCGGTCGCCGCCAACCCTGAACGCTTTGCCGACCCGGCCAAGGTGGAAAAATGGTTCGGTCGCAACTGCAAGGAAGTCGTCGGTCGCGCCTGCACGCCGGCCGAAAAGGCCGACTTCGTGGCCTACATGAGCGAGGTGCGCTGACATGAAGAGAATTGCCTTTACCCTGATGCTGGCCATCGCCCTGCCGGCCCTGGCTGACCGCGTGCCGCTCCCCGCGAACACGCCGGCCAGCTACACGGCCGAATGCAGCAGTTGCCACATGGCCTATCAGCCTGCCTTGCTCTCGGCGAACGACTGGCGGCGAACGATGGCCGGCCTGAAGGATCACTTCGGCACGGATGCCACGGTTAACGGCCCGCAGGGCAGGAAATCGCCAGCCTTCCTCGAACGCAATGCCGGCGACGCCGGCAAGCTGGGCAGCGCCGGCGAACCGCCGCGCATCACCCAGACCGCGCGCTTCATTCGCAAGCATCGCGAGATTGCGCCCAAATACTGGAACGACCCGCGCATCAAATCGGCGGCCAATTGCGAAGCCTGCCATCGTGGCGCCGCCGACGGCAATTACAGCGAGCACGACATACTGATTCGCGAACTTCGGAGATAAACCATGCAAAAGATACTCGTCTGGGACTGGCCGGTTCGCCTCGGCCACTGGCTGATGGTCGGCGGCTTCATTCTGGCCTGGCTGACCTCGGAAAGTGAAACCTTCCGCCTGGTGCACGCCGTATCCGGCGCCACCGTGCTCGCCGTCGCCACCTTCCGCCTGCCGTGGGGCTTCATCGGCAGCCGCTATGCGCGCTTTGTCGATTTCGTGCGCGGGCCGGGCGCCGTCAAGGATTACGCGGTCAGCCTGCTCAAGCTGGAACCGGCACACCACGTCGGCCACAATCCGGCCGGCGGCTGGGCCATCATGCTGCTGCTCGGCCTCGGCATCCTGACCGGCGTCTCTGGCTGGGCGATCTACAACGACATCGGCGGCCATCTGCTCGAAGAACTGCACGAAGGGCTGGCCACGGCGATGCTCACCGTCGTCTTCATCCACGTTGCCGGCGTACTCTCCGGCAGCCTGATGCACGGCGAAAACCTGGTGCGCGCCATGGTCAACGGCCGCAAGCAGGGAATGCCGGAAGAAGCCATCGGCTCGGCCCGGCCGCTGGCTGCTGCCCTCCTGCTGGCCTGGATCGTGGCAACCGGCTGGTGGATTGCCACCTGATAGAATCGCGCCATGCGCATCCTGCTTGTCGAAGACGACCCGGAACTTGGCGACGGCCTGACCATCGGCCTGCGTCAGGCCGGTTTTGCGGTCGACTGGCTGAAAGACGGCAATTCCGCCGACCACGCGCTGCAATCGGAAACATTCGATCTGGTCGTCCTCGACCTCGGCCTGCCCCGCCTCTCCGGCATGGAGGTCCTGACCCGCGCCCGCAGCCGCGGCCAGAGCATGCCGATCCTCATCCTGACCGCGCGCGATGCGACCGGCGACAAGGTCGTCGGTCTTGATGCCGGGGCCGACGACTACCTCGTCAAGCCGATCGACCTCGACGAACTGACCGCCCGCATCCGCGCCCTGACCCGGCGCAGCGCCGGCCGTGCGGCGCCGCTGCTGACGCACGGCGAAATCGCGCTTGATCCCGCCGCCCATTGCGTAACCCTGGCCGGCCAGGCCGTCGAACTATCCAGCCGCGAGTTCTCGCTGCTACAGATGCTGCTGGAAAACGCCGGCCGCGTGCTGACCCGCACCCAGCTCGAACAGTCGCTCTATGGCTGGCGCGACGAACCGGACAGCAACGCGCTCGAGGTGCACATCCACCACCTGCGCAAGAAGCTGGGCAGCGACCTGATCCGCACGCTGCGCGGCGTCGGCTACACGATAGCCAAGTGACGACCGTCTGGTTCTCGCTGCGTCGCCGCCTGCTCGGCCTGCTGCTCGGCGGCGTCGCTGCCGCCTGGCTGGTGACCATGGTCTTCAGCTACATCGACGCTCACCACGAGGTCAACGAACTGTTCGACGCCCAGCTCGCCCAAGCCGCGCAAACCCTGCTCGCCCTGGCCAGCCACGACGGCGGCGACGACATCGAGGATCTCGGCGATGTCGCCCACAAGTACCAGCGCCGCCTGCGTTTCCAGATTTGGCGTGGCGACGGAAAACTGCTGATGCGCTCGAAAAATGCCCCAGAAACGCCGTTGACCGCAGCCGACGGTTTCTCGGAAGCGCGTGGTGATGACGGTCACTGGCGCCATTTCAGTCAGTGGAACGACGACCACAGCCTGCAGGTGCAGGTCAGCGAAAACCATCACATCCGCGACGACCTGATCGGCCACATCGCCTGGCGCCTGCTTCTGCCGGCCCTCTTCGGCCTGCCGCTGATCGGTCTCTGGGTCTGGCTGGCCACCCGCCAGGCGCTGTCCTCGCTGGACGGCATCGCCCGGCAGATCGCCAGCCGCGCGCCACAGCAACTGCAGCCGCTGAATCCCGCCGCGGCCCCGGAAGAAATCCGCACCATGCTGGAGGCGCTGAACGGCCTGTTTCAGCGGGTCGAAACCGCCCTTGAGGCCGAACGGCGATTCACCGCTGACGCCGCCCACGAACTGCGGACGCCGCTGGCGGCGCTGCAGGCGCAAGTACAGGTTGCCCTGCGTGCGCGTGACAGCGGCGAACGCGACCGCTCGCTGGCACAACTGCAAAGCGGACTGACCCGCGCCTCGCATCTCGTCGACCAGATGCTGCAACTGGCCCGTCTCGACCCCGAATCCGGCCTGCCCAATCCGCAGCCGGTCGATCTGGCGATGCTCGCCGAATCAGTGTGCGCCGATCTCGGCGCCCAGATACTCGACAGAAATCTTGATTTCGCACTTGATGCGATGACTGGCTGCACGGTCACCGGCCAGGCGGAATGGCTGCGCGTACTGATCCGCAACCTGGTCGACAACGCCATCCGTTACACCCCGAATGGCGGGACGGTCCGCGTCCGCGTTTCCAGCGCCCATGGCCAATGCCGGCTGTGCGTCAGCGACAGCGGCCCCGGCATTCCGCCAGCCGACCGCGACGCGGTGCTGCGCCGTTTTCATCGCCTCGATCAGGGTTCCCAGCCCGGCAGCGGGCTAGGCCTGGCCATCGTCGCCCGCATCGCCGAACTGCACGGAGCCGACCTTGATCTCGCGACCGGAGAAAACTCGCAAGGATTGAAGGTCACGGTCACCTGGCCTGCCCCGACCCAAACCTAGACAGCAGGGACGACGCGCAATCCTGCAGAAGCCTGGTCCTGTGCTGTTCACGGTTTTTCACCCTTTTTCACCGTCGACCGCGCCAGGCAGGAAATCCCGTTGAGGGGCAATCAACTGTCTGTGTTCGACCTTGGATTCAACCGGTCGATGCAACACACTAATGACTCTAAATACGTCTTGGGCATTCAATTCCTTTATCATGGTCGCTTCGCCTAATAGTCAGAACAAGCGGCCATGTCCAAGCTTTCCGAGCGCGACGTATGCAGCAAATTCATCACCCCGGCCTTAGTGTCTGCCGGATGGGATCTGCATACTCAAATTCGTGAAGAGGTCAGCTTCACCAAGGGCCGAATCATCGTTCGCGGCAAGCTGCATAGCCGGGGCAAAGGCAAGCGTGCCGACTACGTCCTGTACTTCCGCCCCAATCAGCCCATCGCCCTGATCGAAGCCAAGGATCAGACGTATAGCCTTGGTGCCGGCATGCAGCAAGGGCTGGACTACGCAGAAACGCTCGACATCCCCTTCGTGTTTTCCAGCAACGGCGATGGTTTCCTGTTTCATGACCGGACCGGCAATGCCGCAACAACCGAAACGGAACTGACGCTAGCCGACTTCCCCTCCCCGGCCGAACTCTGGCAGCGCTATTGCACTTGGAAAGGACTGTCTGGCGATGCGGTCACGACGGTCGAAACGCCTTACTACGACGATGGTTCCGGCCGCCTGCCGCGTTACTACCAAGCCACTGCCATCAATCGCACCATCGAAGCGATCGCACGGGGCAGAAGCGCATCCTGCTGGTCATGGCGACCGGCACCGGCAAGACCTACACCGCCTTCCAGATCATCTGGCGTCTGTGGAAGTCGAAGGTCAAGAAACGCATCCTGTTCCTGGCCGACCGCAACATCCTCGTCGATCAGACCATGACCAACGACTTCAAGCCGTTCGGTCGGCCATGACCAAGATCGAGAACCGCCAGGTCGACAAGGCCTACGAAATCTACCTGTCGCTGTATCAGGCCGTCACCGGCACCGAAGAAGAACAAGAACATCTACAAGCAGTTCTCGCCGGATTTCTTCGACCTGATCGTCATCGACGAGTGCCACCGCGGCAGCGCCGCCGAAGATTCGGCCTGGCGCGAGATCCTCGAATATTTTTCATCGGCCACGCAGATCGGCCTGACGGCCACGCCCAAGGAAACCAAGGATGTCTCCAACATCGACTACTTCGGCGAGCCGGTCTACACCTACTCGCTCAAGCAGGGCATCGAGGACGGCTTCCTCGCCCCCTACAAGGTGGTGCGCATCGACATCGACAAGGACCTGCACGGCTGGCGGCCCGACCAAGGGGCAAGTCGATAAGCACGGGCAAGTGATCGAAGACCGCATCTACAACCAGAAGGATTTCGACCGCACGCTCGTGCTCGAAAAGCGCACCGAACTGGTTGCCCAGCAAGATCACCGAATTCCTGAAGGCGACCGACCCGCTTCGCCAAGACCATCGTCTTCTGCGAAGACATCGACCACGCCGAGCGCATGCGGCAGGCACTTGGTCAATGCTGAACGCCGAACTGCGTCGCACGAAAACCGCAAGTACGTCATGCGCATCACCGGCGACGAGCGACGAAGGCAAGGCCGAACTCGACAACTTCATCGATCCCGGAAAGCCGCTACCCGGTCATCGCCACCACCTCCAAGCTGATGACCACCGGCGTCGATGCCCAGACCTGCAAGCTGATCGTGCTCGACCAGCGCATCCAGTCGATGACCGAATTCAAGCAGATCATCGGCCGCGGCACCCGCATCAACGAGGACTACGACAAGTACTTCTTCACCATCATGGACTTCAAGAAGGCGACCGAGCTTTTCGCCGACCCGGATTTCGATGGCGACCCGGTGCAGATCTATGAACCCGAGCGACGGACGAATCGCCCGTGCCGCCCGATGAACCGAGTGACGAAGGCTACCCGGCGATGACGATGGCGAGCCGAACCTCCTGGACGGCTGCCGATAGGCGAGCCGGCGACAGGTCGCGATCAAGTACGTGCTTGGCGGCGATGTCGACCGTCTATGTCGTCGCCGAGCGCGTTCAGTACTACGGCCCGGACGGCAAGCTGATCACCGAGTCGCTCAAGGACTACACCCGCAAAACGGTGCGCAAGGAGTTCGCCTCGCTCGATGACTTCCTGCGGCGCTGGAACAGCGCCGACAAAAAGCAGGCCATCATCGACGAGCTGGAGGAGCACGGCGTGCTTCTTGAAGCCTTGCGCCGACGCAGAGTCGGCAAGGACTTCGACCCCTTCGATCTCATCTGCCACATCGCCTACGACCAGCCGCCGCTCACCCGCAAGGAGCGGGCCGAACAAGGTCAAGAAGCGCGACTACTTCACCAAGTACGGCGAACAGGCCCGCGCCGTGCTCGAGCGCCTTGCTCGACAAGTACGCCGACGAAGGCATCGAGCAACATCGAAGACATCAAGGTCCTGACCCTCGACCCTTTCACGATCATCGGCACGCCCGTCGAAATCATCAACAGTCCTTTGGCGGCAAAGCCAGCCTATCTCGCAAGCCGTGCACGAACTGGAACAGCAACTCTACGCGTTAATCAGGAGCATCACGCATGAGTCAACGTCATGTCATCGCATCGATCAAATCCATCCAGGACATCATGCGCAAGGATGTCGGCGTCGACGGCGACGCCCAGCGCATCAGCCAGCTGGTCTGGATGCTCTTCCTCAAGATCTTCGACGACCAGGAAAGCGAGTACGAACTGCTCGAACGACGACTACCGCTCGCCCATTCCCGAAGCGCTGCGCTGGCGCAACTGGGCCGCCGACGCCGAAGGGCATGACCGGCGACGAGCTGCTCGACTTCGTCAACAACGACCTCTTCCCGACGCTCAAAGAACCTGCAGCCGCGGCACGGCGACCAGCGCGGCTTCGTCATCCGCAGCGTCTTCGAGGACGCCTACAACTACATGAAGTCCGGCACGCTGATGCGCCAGGTCATCAACAAGATCAACGAAGGCATCGACTTCAACAACGCGCAGGACCGCCACCTCTTCGGCGACATCTACGAACAAATCCTGCGCGACCTGCAGAGCGCCGGCAACGCCGGCGAGTACTACACGCCGCGCGCCGTCACCCAGTTCATGGTCGACATGGTCAATCCGCAGCTCGGCGAAACGATCCTCGACCCCGCCTGCGGCACCGGCGGCTTTCTCACCTGCGCCATCGAGCACATGCGCAAGCAGCAGGTCAAAACCGCCGAGCGACGAAGCAGCTGCTGCAAGCACAGCATCCGCGGCGTCGAGAAGAAGCCGCTGCCGCACCTGCTCTGCATCACCAACATGATCCTGCACGGCATCGAGGTGCCGACCAACATCCGCCACGACAACACGCTGGCCCGCCCGCTGCGCGACTACGGCCCCAAGGACCGGGTCGACGTCATCGTCACCAACCCGCCCTTCGGCGGCATGGAAGAGGACGGCATCGAAACAACTTCCCCGCCACCTTCCGCACCACGGAAACCGCCGACCTGTTCCTGGTGCTGATCATGCACCTGCTGAAGGACGGCGGCCGCGCCGCCATCGTCCTGCCCGACGGCACGCTGTTCGGCGAAGGCATCAAGACCCGCATCAAGGAAAAACTGCTCGAACGAGTGCAACCTGCACACCATCGTCCGCCTGCCCAACGGCGTCTTCGCTCCCTACACCGGCATCAAGACCAACCTGCTGTTCTTCACCAAGGGCGAGCCGACCGAAGGAGATCTGGTTCTACGAGCACCCCTACCCGCCGGGCGTGAAGAGCTACAACAAGACCAAGCCGATGCGCATCGAGGAGTTCGACGCCGGAGAAGGCGTGGTGGAACGAACCGGGTCGGAGAACGAACACGCCTGGAAGGTCAGCGTCGACGAGATCAAGGCGCGCAACTACAACCTCGACATCAAGAACCCGCACAGCCCGGACGCCGTGGTGCACGACCCCGACAGCTGCTCGCCGACTACGCCGCGCCTGCAACAGCGCATCGCCAGCACCCGCGACCAGCTCAAGGCCGTGCTCGCCGCCGCGCTGGAGGGCAAGGCGTGAGCGTGGTACTGAGCGAACACCTGCCGCTGCTCGCCACCGCGCCGGACGGCATCCAGAAACTGCGCGGCCTGATTCTCGAACTGGCGGTGCGCGGCAAGCTGGTACCGCAAGACCCGAACGACGAACCGGCGAGCGAACTGCTCAAGCGGATTGCCAAGGAAGGGCGCGGCTGGAGGCGGAAGGAACTTCAAAAAGTCGAAGCCTGCCGCCTGTTGGTGAAGATGAGCGGCCGTTTGAGCTGCCAGTCGGTTGGGCATGGGTACGACTTGGCGAGATCGCATTTTGAGCGAGATCACGGATGGCAATCAAGCACCACTGACTGCTGACCTCGAGATCATTCGAATGGACACATCGGTCATGCTATCACAAAGTCAGGTTTGTCGATCAAGCAGGAGCGATCTCGACTCGACTTTCAGCGAAGGACGATGTCTCTACGATAAACGATTCGGCGCGTATTCTTGACAGAGGTCATGGTCGCTGACGACGGACAGGTGCTTGCAAAGATCAGATGTTCGATATCGAGTCAGCCTACTATCGGCGACGCATTCCCTCGCTTCTTTGATGCACGCTACACTGCGCTTCGATTTCATTGCCATGCTGGCCAAAATGATTCGCAAGCATGCACGGTGGCGCTGGTCTGCAACATAACGAATGGCAGACTTGAATGCCCGTTGTATGCACTTCCCGCCCCTCGCCGAACAACACCGCATCGTCGCCAAAGTCGATGAACTGATGGCCCTGTGCGACCGGCTGGAGGCGGAGCAGGCAGACGCGGGAGCGCCCACGCCAGGCTCGTCGAAACCCTGCTCGGCACGCTCACCCAAAGCGCCGACGCCGCCGAACTCGCCGCCAACTGGCAGCGCCTAGCCGAACACTTCGACACCCTGTTCACCACCGAATCCAGCCTCGACGCCCTCAAGCAAACCATCCTCCAACTCGCGGTCATGGGCAAGCTGGTGCCGCAAGACCCCAACGACGAACCGGCCAGCGAACTGCTCAAGCGGATTGCGGCAGAGAAGGATCATTGTCGGAGGCGGAAGGTTGAGGACCACCGCCGAGCCACACATTGGAGTCTCACGAGCGATACATGGTGGTCCCGAGCGGTTGGGAGTTCCAACGACTTGGAAATCTTGCCAAGTTCATCGACTATCGAGGCAAGACGCCTGACAAAATAAACGCGGGAGTCCCACTCATTACAGCGAAATGTCCGTTTCGGCTTCATCAGCCGCGAACCCTACGAGTTTGTATCGGAAAAAGAATACACCGATTGGATGACACGCGGTTTTTCCCGACTCGGCGATATACTTTTTACAAAAGGGGCGCCGCTTGGGAACGTCGCAATTGTCGACATAAATGAAAAATTTGCGTTGGCACAGCGCGTTATATGCTTCCAGTTTCAGCGAACCCCAGGTCGCGGCCTACTTGCTACTTGGCGAAGAATGCGAAGCAAGTGCGCCACAAATAGAAGGTGAAGCAACATGGTATGACGGCGACCGAAATCAAAGCATCGCGACTGAAAAAAATTCCAGTGCCGATACCGCCCCTCGCCGAACAACACCGCATCGTCGCCAAAGTCGATGAACTGATGGCCCTCTGCGACCGCCTGAAGGCCGACCTCACCACCGCCCGCCAGCGACAAGCCACGTTGGCCGACACCCTGATCGAAACGGCTTTGGAGGCGGCCTGACGTGAGCGAACCTACCGTCGTCATTGAGGAAATCCTGCGACGCTCCGAACAGGGCGTTACCCAGCCTTTTGTCTGCCGGGGTGATGACGGTGCGCTGTATTACGTCAAGGGTAGAGGCGCCGGTCGGCGCAGCCAGATTTGCGAATGGGTCGCCGCCCAGTTGGCGACCGCCTTTGGTCTTCCTATCGCTGAATATGCCTTGGCCGAAGTTCCGGTTGAATTGGTCGAGGCCGATGCTTTTCCCGGTATTGGGCAACTCGGTGCCGGGATCGTTTTTGCCTCGCGGGAATTGCCCCATGTTCAGGAGTTAAGCATCACCACCCGCGATCTCGTTCCAGACGATATGGCTACCGATGTGCTGGTATTCGACTGGTGGCTACACAACGAGGATCGCCACCTTACTTCTCTTG
>CAVSFS010000037.1:0-9096 GCA_963727115.1 uncultured beta proteobacterium
TAATTTGGGTTTGCGCCGAACTGTTCAAAAACCGGTCGCGATAAGCTACCCACGCGCCCGCGCTCCGGGGAACAGGCTCCACGGCATACGCCGCCTGCGCTTGCTCAACGCCGAGTGTTGCCGGTGCGGAGCCCGCAGCCGCTCGTTTGGTGGCTTCAGTCCGGCCAAGGGCTGCTTTTGCCATGACGAACTCCAAATGGGTCAATTGAGCTTATAGTATAGCTCATACGATCCACGCCATGGAATTTGGTGTCGCCCGAATGATCCCATTTCTTACCGGACACTCGCCAAAACATCGCTACTCATGGCGCAGCGCCTCGATCGGGTCGAGTTGTGCCGCCCGGCGCGCCGGCACGTAGCCGAAGATCATGCCGATCGCCGCCGAGAACCCGAAAGCCGTGAGGTTGATGCCTGGATTGAACAGGAAAGGCATGTGCATCAGGCTGGACAGACCAAGGCAGGCGACGAAGGCGAGCGCGATGCCGACCAGCCCGCCGAAGGCCGAGAGCACCACGGCCTCGATCAGGAATTGCAGCAGCACCTCGCGTTCCAGCGCGCCGATGGCCAGCCGGATGCCGATTTCGCGGGTCCGCTCGGTGACCGAGACCAGCATGATGTTCATGATGCCGATGCCGCCGACCAGCAGGCTGACCGCCGCCACCGCGCCGAGCAGCGCGGTCATCGTGCGGATGGTGCCGGACAGCGTTTCGGCGATCTGCTTGGTGTCCATGACGTTGAAATTGTCGTCCTCGTTGTCGGCCAGCTTGCGCCGCTCGCGCATCAGGCTGCGAATCTGCTCCATCGACCTGCGCGAGTCGGTACGCCGTCCTTCAGCGAGATCATGATGCATGCTGACATCCTGCGTTGCCGGTCAGCCGGCGCTGGACGGTGCGCACGGCATCAGCACCGTGTCGTCCTGATCCTGCCCCATGCCGCCCTGGCCCTTGGCGGCCGAGCAGGCCGATGACTTCGCAGCGAAAGTTCTTGACGCGGATGCTCGTTGCCGAGCGGGTTCTGGTTGCCGAACAGCTCGCGTCTGCACGGTGTCGCCGATGACGCAGACGGCCTTGCCGGCGCGCTCCTCGGCGTCGCTGAACAGCGCGCCCGGCGGCCAGCTTCCAGTTGCCGGCGATGAAATAGTCGTTGGTGCGTGCCGTTGACCGTGGTCGACCAGTTCTGCGTGCCGGCGACCAGCGTCACCGAACTGCCGACCACCGGCGCCACGGCCTGCAAGCCATTGACCTGCTGCTGCGATGGCCTCGGCATCGGCGATCTTGAAGTTCGGCGCGCCGGCGCTGTCGCGTCCCGGCCCAAGGCGCTGGCCCGGCTGACCATCAGCAGGTTGCTGCCGAGGCTGGAAATCTGGTCGGCGACCATCTGCGTGGCGCCGTTGCCGAGGGTCACCATGGTGATCACCGCGCGCGACGCCGATGACGATGCCGAGCATGGTCAGGAACGAGCGCATCAGGTTGCGCCGGATTTCGCGCAGGGCGAGCAGCAGGGCGTTCCAGGAGCATGATTGTTGCCGCCTTGCGTTTCGTCGTTGCGCCACCAGGCCATCGACGAAATGCACGATGCGCTGCGCATAGGCGGCCATGTCCGGCTCGTGGGTGACCATGATGATGGTGATGCCTTGGTCGCGGTTCAGCGTGGTCAGCAGCTCCATGATTTCGTGGCTGCGCTTGCTGTCCAGATTGCCGGTCGGCTCGTCGGCCAGCAACACCAGGCGGCTTGGTGACGATGGCGCGGGCGATGGCGACGCGCTGCTGCTGGCCGCCGGAGAGCTCGGCCGGGGTGTGGTGTTCCCAGCCATCCAGCCCGACGCGTGCCAGCGCCGGCCTTGGCGGCGGCATGGCGGGCGGCCGCCTCTTCGCCGCGATAGAGCAGCGGCAGTTCGACATTCTCCAGCGCCGAGGTGCGCGCCAGCAGGTTGAAGCCCTGAAAGACGAAGCCCAGGTAGTGGCGGCGCAGCAGGGCGCGCTGGTTGCGGTCGAGGCGTTCGACATGGATGCCGCGAAACAGGTAGTCGCCGGAAGTCGGCGTGTCGAGGCAGCCGAGGATGTTCATCGCGGTGGATTTGCCGGAACCGCTCGGCCCCATGACGGCGACGAATTCGCCCTCGATGAATCTCGAGATCGACGCCGCTCAAGCGCCTGGAATGCGGCCTGGCCCTGGCCGTAGGTCTTGGTGATGCTGCGCAGCTCGATCAGCGGCGCCTGCCGGCGAAGTCACTTCTTCGCCTCCTGATAATCGGTGATCACCGCCATGCCGGCCTTCAAGTCGCCAGCCAGTACCTCGGTCTGGCGGCCGTTGCTGACGCCGGTCTTGACCGCTACCGCCAGCGGCCCGTTTTCGCCCTTGCACCCAGACCTGCGGCGGCGCCTACCCGCTGCCGCTACCGGGCGGGTTTTTGTCGTCGGCGGCGGCCCCGGGATCAGCCGGGCTGACCAGCCTGCGACTTTTGCGCCTGCGTGTCGGCCGTCGGCGGCGTGAAGCGCAGCGCGGCATTGGGCACCAGCAGCACATCGTCGCGGCTGGCGGTGATGATGCGTCGCCGTTGCCGTCATGCCCGGCCGCAAGGCCAGATCGTCGTTGTCGACCTGCAGGATGGTCTTGTAGGTGACCACGTTGTCGGTCGTCGTCGAGCCGAGGCCGACGCGCTGGATGAAGGCCGGGAACTTGCGCCCCGGCCAGGCGGATACGGTGAAGCGTCGCTTTCTGGCCGGTCTTGACATTGCCGACATCGGCTTCGTCCACCTTCACCTGCAGTTCCATCTTGGACAGATCCTCGGCCAGCATAAACAGCACCGGCGTCGTCATTGCGCTGCCACCGTCTGCCCCGGCTCCACCTTGCGCGTCAGCACCACGCCGTCGATCGGCGAACGGATGATCGCCTTGCCCAGGTTGGTTTCGTCGGTTTTCAAGGTCGCCTTGGCCTGCGCGACATCGGCCTGGGCACTCGCTTCGTCGGCGATTGCGCGCTGCAGCGTTGCCTCGGCGGTTTCCAGTTCGGTCTTGGCCGGCACCTTGCCGCCGGAGAGTTCGGCAACCTGCCGCATGCGCGACAGCGATGCCCTGGCTTCGGCCACCGTGGCACGTTTTTGTGCAACGACTGCCTCGGCCGCCGCCACGGCCGCCCGCGACTTCGTGACCGTGTCCTTGAGCTTGGCGGTGTCGAGTTCGGCCAGCAACTGGCCCTTGGTAACATGGTCGTTTTCCTGCACCAGCACCTTGGTCAGGGTGCCGGAAAGTTCGCTGCCGACATCGACCGACTTGGTCGGTTGCAGGGTGCCGCTGGCCGATGCGGTGACCAGCAGATTGCCCAGCGTCACTTCCTCGGTGATGTAGTTTCCCCCGGCTTCATTGCCGCCGCCGCCGAGCAACAAGAGGCCGGCAAGCAACGCGGCAACCGTGCCGGCAATCAGCAGCCATTTACGCTTTGGGTCAAGGAAGCCGCTTTTTTCGGCAGGGTCAAGCAGGTCATTCAGTGCTGCGGATGCATTGTCTGGGGTCTGGGTCATGATGGCTTGCCTTCTGCGGTGTCCTGCGTCGCGACCGGCTGTTCCCAGCCACCGCCAAGTGCCTTGTAGAGCTTGATCAGGCTGGTCAGCATGGTCGACTGCGCTGTTGAACAGGTTGTCGTCCGCCGTCAGGCGGGTGCGCTGGGTATCCAGCACCTTCTGAAAGTCGGTCAGGCCGGATTCATACTGCAGTTGACCCAATTGCGCGGCATTGCGCGCAGCGTCAGCTGCCGCCTGTCTGGCATTCAGTCGCTCACGCGCGACCGCGTGCGCCTTGAGGGCGTTTTCGACCTCTTCCAGCGCCGTCAGAATGCCGCTTTCGTAGGCAATCAGGGCCTGCGCCTGCACGGCGCTCTGGATATCGACCGCGCTGCGCAGACGGCCACCGTCGAACACCGTCGCCGCCAGGCTTGCAGCCGTCGCGGACGCCACCGCACCGGCGCCGCTCAGCGCACCAAAGGAAAACGCTTCCCAGCCGAACGAACCGGATAGCGACAGGGCCGGATAACGGGACGCCATTTTCTGGCCGACTCTGGCCGTTTCAGCCGCCAGGATGCGCTCGGCGGCGATCAGGTCGGGGCGCTGCAGCAGGATGTCGGCGGGAATGCCGCTGGCGATGCTGGCCTGCACGGCAGGGAGCGGTTTGTAGGCGGCCAGTTGCTCGTGGAGCGTGCCGGGGTGGCGGCCAAGCAGCACGGCCAGACGGTTTTCTGCCTGATAACGCCCGATTTCCAGATCGGGGATCGTCGCCCGTGTCTGTTCGAAGTTGGCCCGCGCCTGTTCGACATCAACGCTGTTGGCCAGACCGGCCTGGTTGCGCCACTCGGTAATCTGCAAGGTCTCGCCCTGGCTGGCCAGATTTTCGGCGGCAATTGCCAGGCGCCGCTGATAGCCGCGCAAATCGACGTAATTCAAGGCCACCTCGGCAACCAGCGACACGCGAACATTGTTCAAGCTGGCTGCGCTTGCCGCCTGATCGGCGGTTGCTGCCTCGACGCTGCGCCGGGTGCCGCCAAACAGGTCGATCTCCCAGCTGGCGTCAAAACCGGCGGTATAGGTCGTACCCACATAATTCGGGTTGATCACCTCGGCCTGTCGGTTGCTGCTCGCCCCGGCCAACGCGGCGATGGTCGGGAAATAGCCACCTGCAGCCTGGTTCCGGCTGGCCCGCGCCTGCCGCAAACGCGCTTGTGCCGCCTTGAGGTCGAGGCTGCTGGCCAGTGCATCGTCGATCAGATGCGTCAGCAGGGGGTCGTCGAGCTGTTGCCACCAGCGGGAGAGGTCTTGGGGCTTGCCGGCAGCCGGCGTTCCTGCTTGCCACGCGGCGGGCATCGGGGTCTCGGGCGTCTGGTAGTCCGGCCCCACCGAGGGCAAAGCGCCACAGCCGCCAAGCAGCGCGATCGCCAGACTCAACGCCGCAAAACGGGCGCGGCCAGTATGTCTTGAAGTCATGGTGCCATTGTCGTGGGGCGCCATGTAAGACGGTGTCAGGGAAATGTTAATCCGGGTAAAACCCCGGAATGAAGTACGTCAGATGGGCAGATCGATCTCGACCACCAGTCCGCCAGAGTCCGCGTTTTTTGCCCTAATTTGACCGTCAACCGCAGCAATCACCCGTTCGGCAATCGCCAGCCCGAGTCCGTAGCCGCCGCCCGATGTCTTGCCGCCGCCCCGGTAGAAGGGCTGGAATATCTTTTCCAGCGCCTCGGCGGGAACGCCCGGCCCTTGGTCGCCGATGCTCAGGCGCAGGCGCGTCCCCTCAGCGTGGCCGGTCACTTGAACCGTGCTGCCCGGGGGCGAGTGGTGCAGCGCGTTGCGCACGACATTCTCGATGGCGCGATGCAGCAGCGCCGGGTTGGCACGCACCGCCGGCAATCCGGCCACCGACAATTCCACGCCGACCTGCCTTGCGGCACCTTCGAAGCGGGCATCCTCGACAATGCCTTCGAGCAGTTCCTGCATGTCGACATCTTCCGGCTCGCCAGCCACCCCGGCTTGAAGGCGAGAGAGCGTCAGCAATTCGTCCACCAGCGCATCGAGCCGCTCGCCCTCGCGCTCGATGCGCGCCAGCGTCTCGTCGAAATGCTCGGGTTGCTGGCGGGCGAGGCCGATTGCCGCCTGCAGCCGGGCCAGCGGTGAGCGCATCTCGTGCGAAACGTCGTGTAGCAGCTGCTTCTGCCCCTCGACCAGATGGCCGAGGCGTTCCGTCATATGATCGAAATCGCGCCCGAGGTCGGCCAACTCGTCGCGCCGGCCGCCCATACCGTCGCCGATGCGCATCCTGAGGTCGCCCCCGGAAGCGGCATTGAAGGCGCGCCGCAGCTGGCGGATCGGCTTGGCGAAATACCATGCTAGCGCCAACGCGCTCAGCAGGCTGACCATCAGCCCGCTGAGGAGCGGCGCCATTGGCAAACCCCGGTCACGCGGATGACTGCGGTGTAGCGGAGCTTGGTACATCTCACCGTTTTCAGGGCGATCCAACTGCGGTGCGTCACCAAAGCGTGGCGGTGGCGGCGGCGGGTGTTCCTGATCGGCTTCGGGGTGATCAAATGGCGGCCCCTCGGCAAAGCGCGGCGCCTGATTGCGCTCGTACCAGAAATAGGTGCCGACGCCGACCATGCCGACGAGTTGCGCCAGCCAGATGAACAGGAAGAACTTCCAGAAAAGGCGGCCCATGTCACTCCCGGATCAGCTGGTAGCCCTGGCGATAGACGGTCTGGATGCAGGAGCGGCCGCCGGGCAGCAGCCCCAGCTTGTGGCGGATGCTCGACAGATGGACGTCGATGCTGCGGTCGAAACGCGCCAGCGGCCGGCCGAGCGCCTGCGCCGACAGATCGGCCTTGCTCACCGGACGGCCGGCGTTGCGCGCCAGAACCTCCAGCAGATTGAATTCGGTGCTGGTCAGCTCGATGGGCGCGCCCTCCCATTCCACCCGCCGCTGCGCCGGCATCAGCTTCAGCGGGCCAACCACCAGCGGCGCCTGCGCAGCCGGCTCGCCGGCCGGCTGGCTACGGCGCAGGATGGCGCGCAAGCGCGCCGCCAGCTCGCGCGGCAGGCAGGGTTTGGGCACATAGTCGTCGGCGCCCAGCTCGAGGCCGACGATGCGGTCGAGATCGTCGCCGCGCGCCGTCAGCATCAGCACCGGCACCGTGCTGGCCGCGCGAATCCGGCGCAGGGCCTCGATGCCGCCGATGCCCGGCATCATCACGTCGAGCACGACCAGCGCAAAATTTCCGGACAAGGCCTCGGCAACGCCGGACTCGCCATCAGGCACGGCCAGCACCTCGAAACCATCGCGCACCAGATAGTCGCGCAGCATGCCGGCCAGCTCGACATCGTCGTCCACCAGCAGGATACGTGCAGGGATCAGTCATCATTCACCAGTTCGCTTCAATACGCCGATCATAGCCGAGCCGCCGGAATGGAAAAAAGCCGGCACCGAATGAACGGCACCGGCAAGGGGGAGATAATCTGGATAGCGGTCCGGATCAGCGTGCCGCTGGGGGCATGCGGCCTTCGCCGCCCATGCCGCGCGGCCCGTCGCCGCGACCGCGCCCGGTTCGCCGGACGCCATCATTTCGGCCAGCTGCTTGCGCTGCTCCGGAGTCAGCACCTCGAACACCTGACGCTCGGCCTTGGCCCGCGCCAGCGTCATTTCCGACATCGCCTTCGCACCGGCGTCAGCCAGCGACTTGGCCTTGGCATCGCTGTAATCAGCTGCCGCCGTCAGCGCGCGCAAGTCTTCTTCCGCCTTGCGCAAGGCCTTGGCCTTGTCGCGCATCACCGGCGCCTGGGCATGCATGATCTCGAAAATCTTGTCGCGCTGCGCTTCGGTCAGGTTCAGTCCGCGCAGGTGCGGCGGCATCATCTCGCCCCCCATGCCTGGACCACCTTGCATTGCAAAATCCCCGCAACCGTGGTGCCCGCCGGGATGGCCCTGAAACGCCACGGCGGTCAGCGGAACAGCCAGCGCGACGCTGGCTGCGACGAGGAAACGCTTGATGTTGCCGTGAGAAATAGCCTTCATGTTTTTTCCTTTCAATCGGATTGGCTGCCCTGACAGGGACGTGCGACAGGACGAATACTCTCCCGGGGCCATGTAAAGCGCGGTTAGCGAGCTGTAAATTCCCGTAAATCGAGAGCCCTACCCCTACGGCAGTTCCTCCGAGAAAAATCTGCCACAGACGGCGCCTGCCCTCTATTCAGGCTTTGTCAGCGCAGGCCGCGGGCTGGAGGCCGGAAAGCAGGGGCTTGTGGAGTGTCAGGACTACCAGTGCTGCGTCCTTTACAAGATTTTGCATCCCGTTAACTGCGTTTAACCCCCGCAGAAACGATCATTCTTGGCAGAACCGGGAAACGACAGTTTGCCAGCCGAGATCATCCAAATACTTTCCCCGGCCATCGCCGGACCAACTGCAAGCAATCCCATTTCTGCCGTTCCATCCCGTTCGACCGCCAATCCCCAGGGCTCAACAATGAACAATCAATTCAATAGATGAGCCCACATATCATGTTCCCCACTGGTTCTTCCGAAGCCTACAGACTCTTGCCTATCCTGGCTGCATTGACTGCCATATTCGTTCTATTTACGTGGGTCAGATTACGGCAACTGACTGCCAGCGAACGACCGGCTACGAACCCCCTTGCCATCTACGTTTACCGTCCTGCGCAACAACACAGCGTTGAAACGTTCGCAGTTGAACTCGTTTTGCGGCGAGCCTGTCGCGCCCTTCGACACATCCATCACCATAGCCGTGCCACGAGAGCCCGGAAACTATCCGTTGATAGTCTATCTGCAAGATCAACATGAATCGATTGCTTCCGGACAGGAATGGCAGAAGTACTGGGCCGAGGCTGGATATGCGGTTATGGTTCTTCGGAACAAGCTGCCTGCCACCGTGCTCGATGAAGAACTTTCAGCGAAGCTGCGTAACGAATACGTCCCAATGGTCCGACGGCTTCTCACAGCCTTGGTGAACCGGGGAACAGCTCCCTTTGCTTCAATCAACCTCAAGAACCCCGTGTTCGTTGGTTGCGGCTCTGGTGCAGACATCGCCCGGGCACTTGCCGATGCCCACCGAGCGGACATTCGTCCGGCCTCGGAGAAGGGTTTGCCGCAAGTTCTCATACTCCTTGATCCTCACGCAGGCAAATTCGCCGAAGGTCGCGATGGCAAGGTGTCGTCCTGTGAAGGACATGCAATATTCGTACTCAAAGTCGGTGACGAGGAAAAAATTTTACAGTTTTCCATTTGCCCTCTCACCAACCAAGACATCTGCCCAAGTAGCCCAGCCCTTAAAATTCCACATGCCGTTGCCATGCAGCATCTGAGCTTGGGCTTTCTGGATGCCATCGTAAAAAATGATCCGGTTGCTATTGAATGGCTGGAACACGACGCTGGACGCTGGCTGGAATCTGTCGGCAAGTTGCAATACGCTTAGCAGGCTGATCTCAATGAATTAGCGGATGCGCAACGAAGACCAGACAAGCCCATCTGGTCAGGAAAACAAAAGGGCGGCTGAGTCGGCCACCCTTTTGTTGCCGTGAGGCTTGGCCAGACTCAGACCTTGCTATA